>CAWAKY010000009.1:0-39607 GCA_963782695.1 uncultured Actinomycetota bacterium
CGTCCGAACCTTGAGAACTCAACAGCGTGCAAAATATCAATGCCAAAAACCTCGTCGCTGCGGGCTCGGTAGATCACCGTCTTACAGCAGGCTAGCGCTGGCAAACCGCGAAAATCCTTTGGAAGACAAAGAAACAATCAGAGTGATTTGTTCTTGTTTCAGCCAGTATCAGTTACCCTTCCGGGGTAAAGTAGATTTTCCGCCGCCTTTTCGGGTGTGGGCAAGACATTTACGGAGAGTTTGATCCTGGCTCAGGACGAACGCTGGCGGCGTGCTTAACACATGCAAGTCGAACGGTGAAGCAGAGCTTGCCTGGGGATCAGTGGCGAACGGGTGAGTAACACGTGAGTAACCTGCCCTCTGACTCTGGGATAAGCCCTGGAAACGGGGTCTAATACCGGATACGACGCCAACCGCATGGGTATGGTGTGGAAAGAATTTCGGTCGGGATGGACTCGCGGCCTATCAGCTAGTTGGTGAGGTAATGGCTCACCAAGGCGACGACGGGTAGCCGGCCTGAGAGGGCGACCGGCCACACTGGGACTGAGACACGGCCCAGACTCCTACGGGAGGCAGCAGTGGGGAATATTGCACAATGGGCGCAAGCCTGATGCAGCAACGCCGCGTGAGGGATGAAGGCCTTCGGGTTGTAAACCTCTTTTAGCAGGGAAGAAGCGAAAGTGACGGTACCTGCAGAAAAAGCACCGGCTAACTACGTGCCAGCAGCCGCGGTAATACGTAGGGTGCAAGCGTTGTCCGGAATTATTGGGCGTAAAGAGCTCGTAGGCGGTTTGTCGCGTCTGCTGTGAAAACTCGAGGCTCAACCTCGGAGCCTGCAGTGGGTACGGGCAGACTAGAGTGCGGTAGGGGAGACTGGAATTCCTGGTGTAGCGGTGGAATGCGCAGATATCAGGAGGAACACCGATGGCGAAGGCAGGTCTCTGGGCCGTAACTGACGCTGAGGAGCGAAAGCGTGGGGAGCGAACAGGATTAGATACCCTGGTAGTCCACGCCGTAAACGTTGGGCACTAGATGTGGGGCTCATTCCACGGGTTCCGTGTCGCAGCTAACGCATTAAGTGCCCCGCCTGGGGAGTACGGCCGCAAGGCTAAAACTCAAAGGAATTGACGGGGGCCCGCACAAGCGGCGGAGCATGCGGATTAATTCGATGCAACGCGAAGAACCTTACCAAGGCTTGACATATACCGGAAACATCGCAGAGATGTGGTGCCCCGCAAGGTCGGTATACAGGTGGTGCATGGTTGTCGTCAGCTCGTGTCGTGAGATGTTGGGTTAAGTCCCGCAACGAGCGCAACCCTCGTTCTATGTTGCCAGCACGTAATGGTGGGGACTCATAGGAGACTGCCGGGGTCAACTCGGAGGAAGGTGGGGATGACGTCAAATCATCATGCCCCTTATGTCTTGGGCTTCACGCATGCTACAATGGCCGGTACAAAGGGCTGCGATACCGTAAGGTGGAGCGAATCCCAAAAAGCCGGTCTCAGTTCGGATTGAGGTCTGCAACTCGACCTCATGAAGTCGGAGTCGCTAGTAATCGCAGATCAGCAACGCTGCGGTGAATACGTTCCCGGGCCTTGTACACACCGCCCGTCAAGTCACGAAAGTCGGTAACACCCGAAGCCGGTGGCCCAACCCTTGTGGAGGGAGCCGTCGAAGGTGGGATTGGCGATTAGGACTAAGTCGTAACAAGGTAGCCGTACCGGAAGGTGCGGCTGGATCACCTCCTTTCTAAGGAGCATCTGGCAGCCGTCTGCGGTCTGGTGGCGCAGTGGCTCGTGTCCGTGCCGAACGTGTGGGTCGGCGGGTGCTCATGGGTGGAACATCGACTAGTTGGCGCCGTACCTGGTCGCCGGCTCGCAAGTACGCTCGCTTTCGGGTGGGAGTGGAACAGCGACCGAGTACGGGGTCGGCTGCCTGGCACGCTGTTGGGTCCTGAGGGACGGGCGAAAGCTCGCTACCTCAGGCCGGTCTGCTACGGGCCTGCTGCTGGGTGGCCGGCTCGACTCGTCTGGACTGAGCCACCGCCGAGCATGTGCCTGCGGGTCGTGCGCGGGTAGGCGCCGGTGGAGTGGGACCGCCCGTATCCTTGAGAACTGCACAGTGGACGCGAGCATCTTTGATCTTTGTGTTCAAGTTTTTAAGAGCACACGGTGGATGCCTTGGCACAGGAGCCGAAGAAGGACGTAGAAATCTGCGATAAGCCTCGGGGAGCTGATAAGCGAGACTGTGATCCGAGGATGTCCGAATGGGGAAACCCCGCTGGAGTCATGTCCAGTGACTCCCGCCTGAATATATAGGGCGGGTGGAGGGAACGTGGGGAAGTGAAACATCTCAGTACCCACAGGAAGAGAAAGCAACCGTGATTCCGTGAGTAGTGGCGAGCGAAAGCGGAACAGGCTAAACCGGTCATGTGTGATAGCCGGCAGGCGTTGCGTGGTCGGGGTTGTGGGACTTTTCAGTTGGATCTGCCGATCTGGCAGGGAGTCAGAAACGCGTCATAGTCGAAGGGCATTGAAAGGCCCGGCATAGAGGGTGCGACCCCCGTAGACGAAATGGCGTGGACTCCCGAGAGTATCCCAAGTAGCACGGGGCCCGAGAAATCCCGTGTGAATCTGGCAGGACCACCTGATAAGCCTAAATACTCCCTGATGACCGATAGCGGACAAGTACCGTGAGGGAAAGGTGAAAAGTACCCCGGGAGGGGAGTGAAATAGTACCTGAAACCGTGTGCTTACAATCCGTCGGAGCCTCCTTAGCAGGGGTGACAGCGTGCCTTTTGAAGAATGAGCCTGCGAGTTAGTGGTAAGTGGCGAGGTTAACCCGTGTGGGGAAGCCGTAGCGAAAGCGAGTCCGAATAGGGCGATTCAGTCGCATGGTCTAGACCCGAAGCGAAGTGATCTATCCATGGCCAGGTTGAAGCGACGGTAAGACGGCGTGGAGGACCGAACCCACTTAGGTTGAAAACTGAGGGGATGAGCTGTGGATAGGGGTGAAAGGCCAATCAAACTTCGTGATAGCTGGTTCTCCCCGAAATGCATTTAGGTGCAGCGTCGCGTGTTTCTTGCCGGAGGTAGAGCTACTGGATGGCCGATGGGCCCTACAAGGTTACTGACGTCAGCCAAACTCCGAATGCCGGTAAGTGAGAGCGCGGCAGTGAGACTGTGGGGGATAAGCTTCATAGTCGAGAGGGAAACAGCCCAGACCACCAACTAAGGTCCCTAAGCGTGTGCTAAGTGGGAAAGGATGTGGAGTTGCACATGACAACCAGGAGGTTGGCTTAGAAGCAGCCACCCTTGAAAGAGTGCGTAATAGCTCACTGGTCAAGTGATTCCGCGCCGACAATGTAGCGGGGCTCAAGCACACCACCGAAGTTGTGGCATTCATATATTGCCCGGCTAGCCTTCGGGAGTCCAGGCGTGTGGATGGGTAGGGGAGCGTCGTGTGGCGAGTGAAGCGGCGGAGTGATCCAGCCGTGGACGCCACACGAGTGAGAATGCAGGCATGAGTAGCGAAAGACGGGTGAGAAACCCGTCCGCCGAATGACCAAGGGTTCCAGGGCCAGGCTAATCTGCCCTGGGTAAGTCGGGACCTAAGGCGAGGCCGACAGGCGTAGTCGATGGACAACGGGTTGATATTCCCGTACCGGCGAAGAACCGCCCATGACCGAATCCGGTGATGCTAAGTGCCTGAAGCCGTTCACCGACCCTTCGGGAGAGGGCCGTGTGGAGCGCGCGACCCGAGCCGGTAGTAGGTAAGCGTATACAGGGGTGACGCAGGAAGGTAGCCTGAGCGTGGCGATGGTAGTCCACGTCTAAGGGTGTAGGGCGAGATCGTAGGCAAATCCGCGATCTCACATAGCCTGAGACCTGATAGTGACCGCGAATGCGGGAAGCAGGGTGATCCTATGCTGCCAAGAAAAGCATCGAGCGAGGTTCTAGCCGCCCGTACCCCAAACCGACTCAGGTGGTCAGGTAGAGAATACCAAGGCGATCGAGAGAATCGTGGTTAAGGAACTCGGCAAAATGCCCCCGTAACTTCGGGAGAAGGGGGGCCTGACGCGTGAAGGGACTTGCTCCTAGAGCGTGAAGGCCGCAGAGACCAGGGAGAAGCGACTGTTTACTAAAAACACAGGTCCGTGCGAAGTCGCAAGACGATGTATACGGACTGACGCCTGCCCGGTGCTGGAAGGTTAAGGGGACCGGTTAGCCTCAAGGCGAAGCTGAGAATTTAAGCCCCAGTAAACGGCGGTGGTAACTATAACCATCCTAAGGTAGCGAAATTCCTTGTCGGGTAAGTTCCGACCTGCACGAATGGCGTAACGACTTCTCCACTGTCTCAACCGCGAACTCGGCGAAATTGCACTACGAGTAAAGATGCTCGTTACGCGCAGCAGGACGGAAAGACCCCGGGACCTTTACTATAGCTTGGTATTGGTGTTCGGTGCGGCTTGTGTAGGATAGGTGGGAGACTGTGAAGCGTGCACGCCAGTGTCGGTGGAGTCAACGTTGAAATACCACTCTGGTCGTTCTGGATATCTAACTTCGGTCCGTAATCCGGATCAGGGACAGTGCCTGGTGGGTAGTTTAACTGGGGCGGTTGCCTCCTAAAAAGTAACGGAGGCGCTCAAAGGTTCCCTCAGCCTGGTTGGCAATCAGGTGTCGAGTGTAAGTGCACAAGGGAGCTTGACTGTGAGACTGACAGGTCGAGCAGGGACGAAAGTCGGGACTAGTGATCCGGCAGTGGCTTGTGGAAGCGCCGTCGCTCAACGGATAAAAGGTACCCCGGGGATAACAGGCTGATCTTGCCCAAGAGTCCATATCGACGGCATGGTTTGGCACCTCGATGTCGGCTCGTCGCATCCTGGGGCTGGAGTAGGTCCCAAGGGTTGGGCTGTTCGCCCATTAAAGCGGTACGCGAGCTGGGTTTAGAACGTCGTGAGACAGTTCGGTCCCTATCCGCTGCGCGCGCAGGAAACTTGAGAAGGGCTGTCCCTAGTACGAGAGGACCGGGATGGACGAACCTCTGGTGTGTCAGTTGTTCCGCCAGGAGCACGGCTGATTAGCTACGTTCGGAAGGGATAACCGCTGAAAGCATCTAAGCGGGAAGCCCGCTTCAAGATGAGATTTCCATGGGGTTTCCCCGAGAGGCTCCCAGCTAGACTACTGGGTTGATAGGCCGGATGTGGAAGTGCGGCAACGCATGAAGCTGACCGGTACTAATAAGCCGATAACTTGATACACACTCAAAGATTCAATGCGTGTTCGCGTCCACTGTGCGGTTCCCGAGATACGGTCGGGAAGACCGTCGATATCTCCATAGAGTTTCGGCGGCCATAGCGAAGGGGAAACGCCCGGTCCCATTCCGAACCCGGAAGCTAAGCCTTTCAGCGCCGATGGTACTGCACTGGTGACGGTGTGGGAGAGTAGGACGCCGCCGGACATACTTTCCAGAAAGGGCCCGCCTATTTAGGCGGGCCCTTTCTCATTGTCGGGTTCATCTGGTGCATCGTCATGAATGCGCCGCCCGACAGACCGCACCGCCGGCCACCGGCGTCGTGCCCATCCGTACACTGAGCGACGGTGTCCCGCCAGGCGGGTGCACCGCAGCGAGCAGCACCGACTTCAGGAGTTGATGGCGTGGCCGAGGAGAGCAGCGATCGTCGCGCAGGCGCGGGTCGCCCGGCCGGCGGGTCCGGTGGCGGTGGGCGCCCGCCGCGGCGAGACGCACCCGGTGGCCGCTCCGGTGGCCAGGGCGGCTCCGGCCGCGCGGCCAGGGCGGCTCGGTCGCGGCGGTGACCGTCGCGGTGGTGCCCCCGGCGCGCCGCGACGGGCGACCCTCGAGCGGGCGCCCGGGCACGGCATCCGGCAAGGACGACCGCGAGAGCCGGGGCGGTTCCCGGCTGGCCCCCAAGGGTCCGCGGCTGCCCGAGCCGCGCATCCCCGAGGGCGTCACCGGCAAGGAGCTCGACCGGTCCATCCACGGCCAGCTGCGCACGCTGTCCAAGGAGAACGCCGACGGGGTCGCCCAGCACCTGGTCATGGTCGCGGCGTTCCTCGAGGCCGACGACCTCGAGTCGGCCCTGGCCCACGCCGAGACCGCCGTGCGCCGCGCCGGCCGGGTGCCGGCCGCCCGCGAGGCGCTGGGCATGGTGGCCTACCGCCAGGGTGACTTCGCGCGGGCGCTCACCGAGTTCCGCACCGTGCGCCGGCTCAGTGGGTCCTCGCACCTGCTGCCGCTGATGGTCGACTGCGAGCGGGGCCTGGGCCGGCAGGGCCGGGCCCTCGACCTGGCCGCGACCCCCGAGGCCGCCGGCCTCGAGGAGTCCGAGCGCATCGAGCTCGCGATCGTCGTGTCCGGCATCCGCCGTGACCTCGGCCAGGAGGATGCCGCGCTGCTCGCGCTGCAGATCCCGGCCCTGAAGCGCAGCCCCACGGCGGGGGTCTTCCGCCTGCACTACGCCTACGCCGACGTGCTGCTCGGCCTGGGCCGCGAGGACGAGGCCCGCGAGTGGTTCGTCAAGGCGATGAAGGGCGACACCGAGGGCGAGACCGACGCGGTCGAGCGCCTCGAGGAGCTCGACGGCATCGCGCTCGAGCTCGGTGAGGACGACGAGCTCGAGGTTCCGGACGCGCCGAGGCACCCGCGGAGCCGGGGGAGTGACCCCGGCCGGCGCGCTCGTCAGCCCGCTACGACGGCGGTGGTCTGCGACCTCGACGGCGTCGTCTACCGCGGCCCGACGGCGGTGCCGCACGCCGTGGAGGTGCTCGGCGCCCTCGAGCGTGCCGGTGCTCTACGCCACGAACAACGCCTCGCGCTCGCCCGACGACGTGGCCGCCCACCTGCGCGAGCTCGGCCTGGACTGCACCCCGGATGCCGTCGCCACCAGCTCGCAGGCCGGCGCCTGGCTGCTGGCCGACCGGCTGGCCGCCGGGCAGCCCGGTGCTGGCCGTGGGCGGCGCCGGCGTCGCGACCGCCCTGCGGGAGGCCGGGCTGCGACCGGTGCTGCCCGCCGAGGCCGCTCGCGAGCGGGTCGACGCCGTGCTGCAGGGCTACGGCCCGGCGGTGACGGCCGACCGACCTCGCCGAGGCGGCCTACGCCGTGGAGGGCGGCGCCACCTGGGTGGCGACGAACACCGACGGCACGCTGCCCACCGACCGCGGCGTGGCACCCGGCAACGGGTCGCTGGTGGCCGCCGTCGAGCGCGCCGTCGGCCACCCGCCGCACCTCGTGGCCGGGAAGCCGGCGCCGCCGCTGTACCTGCTGTGCGCCCAGCGGCTCGACCTGCCCGTGGACCGGGTGCTGGCCGTGGGTGACCGGCTCGACACCGACATCGAGGGTGCCGTCGCCGCGGGCATGGACTCGCTGCTCGTGCTGACCGGGGTCGACGACCTGCGGGCGTGCCTCGACGCGCCCCCGCAGCGGCGCCCGACCTGGGTCGCGCCCGACCTGCGCGCCCTGCTGGCCGACCCCGACGACGGTGAGCACGGGCTCGTGGCCGCTGGCCGACGCGGTGCGTGCCGTGCACACCGCCCGCGACGCCGGGGCGCCGAACGACGAGGTGAACGCACTGGTCGCGCGGGCCGAGAGCGTGGTCGCGGCCGCCGCTCACCGGTAGCGTGGGCCCGGAGGGCGGCCGACCGGGCCGCCGTATGTCAGGAGGACCCATGGCCAAGCGCTCCATCCAGGGCTACGTCGAGCTCGCGTCCGGGCTCGGTGAGCTCACCCGCAGCGCCGCCAAGGAGGCTGCCGCGGAGATCCTCGCCCTGGCCGGGTCCGACGCGTCGCGCAAGAAGGCGGCCAAGCAGGTCAGCGGCCTGGCCGACGAGCTGCTGCACGCCGCGCAGGCGAACCGCAAGGCGCTGGTGCGCCTGGTGCGCCGTGAGGTGGACGCGGCCGTGGCCAAGCTCGACGTCAACAAGGTCTCCGAGCGAGGTGCAGACCCTCGCGGCGACCGTGGCGGGGCTGGCCTCGCAGGTCGACGACCTGGCCCGCTCCGCGACCGGGATGCAGGCGCGCACCCCCGGCCCGGTGGCCGACGCCCTCGTGGACCTCGGGCCCGAGCCGGCCCGGGTCGCCGCCCGCTCGAGCGCCCCGGCGAAGAAGGCCCCGGCGAAGAAGGCTCCGGCGAAGAAGGCGCCCGCGAAGAAGGCTCCCGCGAAGAAGGCTCCGGCCAAGAAGGCTCCGGCCAAGAAGGCTCCGGCCAAGAAGGCTCCGGCCAAGAAGGCCCGCCGACGGCGCCAAGAAGGCTCCGGCCACGAAGGCTCCCGCGAAGAAGGCGCCGGCGGCGAAGGCCACCGCGACCAAGAGCGCCACCGGCGAAGACCACCACGGCCAGGAAGGCGCCCGCCACCAAGGCCGCCACGACGTCGACGGCCGCGAAGAAGACGACGACCGCGAAGACCACCACCGCGCGCAAGGCCCCGGCCCGCAAGGCGCCGGCGACGAAGGCACGCCGCGACGTCCACGGCATCCACGCCGGCCGCGTCCACGCCGGCCGCGTCCCGGCCCACGCCGGCCGCGTCCACGCCCGGCCGACGGCGTCCACGCCGGCCGCGTCCACGCCCGCCACCGGCACCCCGGCGGCCGGCGCGTGACCGAGCAGCACCCCGGCACCACTCCCGACGAGCCGCCCGTCCCCACGCCACCGGCCGGCGCCCCCACCGCGGGGGCGCCGCCGGAGACGGGCGACATCGTCATCGACGCCGCCCTGCGCGACCTCGCCGCCGCACCCGACGACGACCTCGACGCCCAGCTCGAGGCCGGCGAGGCGGTGCACCGGACGCTGCAGTCGCGCCTGTCCGACCTCGGCGGCTGAGATCGGCCGCCTCGACGCCGAGCTGGTGCGGCGCGGCCTGGCCCGCTCGCGCGGGCGAGGCCCGCGACCTGGTGACCAGCGGGCTCGTGACGGTCGGCGGAGCACCGGCCGCCAAGCCGGCGCACCCGGTCGAGCCGACCGACGAGATCGCCGTGACCTCGCGACGGCCCCCGCTGGGTGGGCCGGGCCGCGCACAAGCTCGTCGCCGCCCTCGACGACTGGGGCCCGCAGGGCCTGGCGGTCGCCGGGCGGCGCTGCGTCGACGTCGGGGCCTCGACCGGCGGCTTCAGCCAGGTGCTGCTGGCCCGCGGCGCCGAGCACGGTCGTCGCGGTCGACGTCGGCCACGGCCAGCTGGTGCCCGAGGTGGCCGACGACCCCCGGGTCGTCGAGCGCAGCGGCACCACCGTGCGCGGCCTGACCGCCGACGACCTCGGCGGGCCGGCCGACCTCGTGGTCGCCGACCTGTCGTTCATCTCGCTGACCCTCGTCATGCGGCGACCTGGCCGGCCTGCTCGGCCCGGACGCCGACCTCGTCGTGCTCGTGAAGCCCCAGTTCGAGGTCGGTCGCGGCCGCCTCAACGGGCAGGGGGTGGTCACCGACCCCAAGGACCGCACCCGGGCGCTGGCGCAGGTCGTCGCCGCGGTGGCGGGAGCACGGCCTGCACGTGCACGGCATCCGCGACCAGCCCGATCAGCGGCACGAGCGGCAACACCGAGTACCTCCTGTGGGCGCGGTCGGTGCCGTCGGACACAATGAGCGAGGACCGGGTCCGCGACGCCGTGCGCGAGGCCACCACGCACCCAGCGAGCGGAGCACGCCGATGACGACCACGCCGTCGCGCCGCATCCTGCTCGTCACCCACGTCGGCCGGCCCGAGGCCCAGCAGCTGGCCGCCGACGTCGCGACCCGCCTGATCGCCTCGGGGGTCGGCGTCTGCGCGCCGCCCGAGGAGCTCGTCGGCACCCCGCTCGCCGACGTCGCCGGGGTCGAGGCCTCGGCCGCCGGCGACGCCTCCGACGGCCCCGACTCCGCCGCCGCCGGCTGCGAGCTGGTCTGCGTGCTCGGCGGCGACGGCACCATCCTGCGCGGCGCCGAGCTGTCCCGCGGGTCGGGCGTGCCCCTGCTCGGGGTCAACCTCGGCCACGTCGGCTTCCTCGCCGAGGCCGAGCGCGAAGACCTCGACGCCACCGTCGAGCGCATCGTGTCGCGCGACTACACCGTCGAGGAGCGCATGACCCTCGAGGTGCACGCCTACGAGGACGGTCACGCGGTGTTCTCGTCGTGGGCGCTGAACGAGGTGACCGTCGAGAAGGCGTCGCGCGAGCGGATGCTCGAGCTCACCGTCGAGATCGACGGCCGCCCGCTGTCGACCTGGGGCTGCGACGGCATCGTCATGGCCACCCCCACCGGGTCCACCGCCTACGCGTTCTCGGCCGGCGGGCCCGTGGTGTGGCCCGACGTCGAGGCCCTGCTCCTCGTGCCGATCAGCGCGCACGCCCTGTTCGCCCGGCCCGTGGTCGTCGGCCCGCAGTCCCGCCTCGTCGTCGAGGTGCTGGCCCGCACCCAGGGCGGCGGCGTGGTGTGGTGCGACGGGCGCCGTGCCGTCGAGCTGCCCCCCGGCGCGCGCATCGAGGTGCACCGCTCCGACCAGCCGGTGCGGCTGGCCCGCCTGTCGCACGGCGGCTTCACCGACCGGCTGGTCGAGAAGTTCCGGCCTCCCGGTGCAGGGCTGGCGCGGGCCGCGCCGGGGCGATGATGTCCGACGCCGACCGGGTCGAGCCGCCCGTGATCGAGGAGATCCGCATCCGCGACCTCGGGGTCATCGACGAGGCGGTGCTGTCGCTGCACCCCGGCCTCACCGTGCTCACCGGCGAGACCGGCGCGGGCAAGACCATGGTCGTCACCGGGCTCGGGCTGCTGCTCGGCGGCCGCGGCGACTCCGGCCTGGTGCGGGCCGGCGCCGACCGCGTCGTCGTCGAGGGTGTCGTCGACCTGCCGCCGGGCCACCCGGCCCTCGTGCGGGCCGCCGAGGCCGGCGCCGACGTCGCCGACGGCCTCGTGCTCGTGCGCTCGGTGTCGGCCGACGGCCGCTCGCGGGCCCACGTCGGCGGCCGCGCGGCCCCGGTCGGGGTGCTCGCCGAGCTCGCCGAGCACCTCGTCGCCGTGCACGGCCAGGCCGACCAGTGGCGGCTGCGCCGCGCCGACCAGCACCGCGAGGTGCTCGACGGGTTCGGCGGGCCGCGAGCGTCGCCGACGGCGCTGGCGGCCTACCGCGACGCTGCACGTCGAGCTCACCGCGGCCGAGGCCGAGCTCGCCCACCTGCGCACCGCGGCCGCCGAGCGCGCCCGTGAGGCCGACGTCGCTGCGGGTCGGCCTCGAGCGCATCGAGGCGCTCGACCCCCAGCCCGGCGAGGACGCCGCACTGGGCATCGAGAGCCAGCGGCTCGGCCACGCCGAAGAGCTGCGCGCCGGCGCCGGCGACGCCCACACCGCGCTCGCCGGTGACGACGACGCCGGGATGCCGTCGCCGGGCGTGCTCGAGGCGCTCGCCACCGCGTCGTCCCGCCTCGCGTCGGTGAGCGGCAGCGACCCCGCCCTGGCCGAGATCGGCACCCGCGTCGACGAGCTGCGCTACCTCGCCGCCGACGTCGCCGCCGACCTCGGGCTCCTACCTCGCCGACGCCGACATCGACCCGGCGCGCCTCGAGCAGGTCGAGCAGCGCCGGGCCGCGCTCGGCGAGCTCACCCGGCTCTACGGCCCCACCGTCGACGACGTGCTCGGCTGGGGCGCGCGAGGCCGCCCGCCGGGTGAACGAGCTCGACGGCACCGGCGACCGCATCGGCGAGCTCGAGCGAGCGCGTCGTGGCCCTGACCACCGCGCGCGAGGACGCCGCCGGCCGGCTCACCGCGGTGCGCACCGCCGCCGCTGCGGCCCTCGGGGCCCGCATCACCGACGAGCTGAGCCACCTCGCGATGGGCTCGGCCACGGTGTCGGTGGCCGTCGAGGACTCCGGGCGGTTCACCACCGACGGCCGCGACGACATCGAGATCCGGCTCGCCTCCGGCTCCGGCACCGCGCCGCGGGCGGTGACCAAGGCGGCATCCGGCGGTGAGCTGTCCCGCGTCATGCTCGCGATCGAGGTCGCCACCGGCCACCGAGGTCACCCGGTGCCGACCTTCGTCTTCGACGAGGTGGATGCCGGGGTCGGCGGTCGCGCCGCCCTCGACGTCGGCGCCCGGCTGGCGGCGCTCGCCCGGCACGCCCAGGTGGTCGTGGTCACCCACCTGGCGCAGGTCGCGGCGCACGCCGACCGGCACCTGGTCGTCGAGCGGTCCGACGACGGGCACGTCACCCGCAGCGGGGTCCACGAGGTCGAGGGGGAGCAGCGCGTCGCCGAGCTGGCCCGGATGCTCGGCGGGCTCCGGGCACCGACGCCGCAGCTGGAGCACGCGCGCGTGACCTGATGGCGCGCGCCCGGGCCTAGCCCGACGTGGCACGATGGTGCAGATGTCCATCCGCCTTCCCGCCCGCAGCAACCGCGGCCCCCGACCCGGGCTGAGCGGTCCTGCGCGCGTCGACCGGCGCACCAAGGACCTCACCAAGCGGCTGCGCCCCGGCGACATCGCGGTCATCGACCACGAGGACCTCGACCGGGTCAGCGCCGAGGCCCTCGTCGCGTGCCGGCCCGCGGCCGTCGTCAACGCGTCGTCGTCGATCTCCGGGCGCTACCCGAACCTCGGCCCGGAGATCCTGGTCGCCGCCGGCATCCCGCTGATCGACCAGGCCGGCCCCGACGTCATGGCGATCAAGGACGGCACCGAGCTCACCCTCGAGGGCGGCGCGGTGCGCACCGCGGAGACGCACCGTCGCCACGCGCGACGGTGCTCGACAACGACGCCGTCCAGGAGGCCATGACGCTGCGCCCGGGCCGGGCCTGTCCGACCAGCTCGAGGCGTTCGCCGCAGAACACGATGGAGTACCTGCGCAAGGAGCGCGAGCTGCTCTTCGACGGGGTCGGCGTGCCCGACATCACGCACCGACCTCGACGGCCGGCACGCCCTGATCGTCGTGCGCGGCTACCACTACAAGGAGGACCTGCAGACGCTGCGCCACTACATCCGCGAGTACCGGCCGGTCCTGATCGGGGTCGACGGCGGCGCCGACGCGCTGATCGAGGCCGGCCACCAGCCCGACCTCATCGTCGGCGACATGGACTCGGTCTCCGACGACGCGCTGCGCTGCGGCGCCGAGATCGTCGTGCACGCCTACCGCGACGGCCGGGCCCCGGGCCTGGAGCGGGTGCGCGCGCTCGGGGTCGAGCCCGTGGTCTTCCCGGCCACCGGCACCAGCGAGGACGTCGCGATGCTGCTCGCCGACGACAAGGGCGCCTCGCTCATCGTCGCCGTCGGCACCCACGTCACCCTCGTGGAGTTCCTCGACAAGGGCCGCTCCGGCATGGCCAGCACCTTCCTCACCCGGCTGCGGGTCGGCGGCAAGCTCGTCGACGCCAAGGGCGTCAGCCGGCTCTACCGGGCCCGCATCTCCAGCCTTCAGCCTCGTCCTCATGCTCATCGTGGGGCTGTTCGCCCTCGGCGCCGCCCTGTGGTCCACGGACGGCGGCCGCGCCCTCCTGCAGGTGCTCGGCGCCCGCATCGACGACCTGTGGTCGTCCATCCAAGGAGTGTTCGGTTGATCGACTTCCGCTACCACCTCGTCTCCATCGTCTCGATCTTCCTGGCCCTCGCCGTGGGGATCGTGCTGGGTGCGGGGCCGCTCAAGGGCGAGCTCGGCGACACCCTGAACAAGGAGGTCGCGGGGCTGCGCCAGGACAAGGCCGACCTCAACCAGCAGCTGCAGGAGGCCAACGCCGGCATCCGAGGCGCGCGACTCCTACATCGCCGAGACCAACCCGATCATGCTCGCCGGCGTGCTCCAGGACCGCCGGGTCGCGCTCGTCGTGCTCCCCGGCGCGGATGCCGCGGTGTCCGAGGCGACCGCCGCCACGCTGCGCTCCTCCGGCGCGACCGTGGTGTCGACGACCTCGGTGAGCGAGGACTGGGTGACCCCGACGAGGCCACCGCGGCCTCGCGCGACGCCGCGGTGACCAGCGGCCGCCGGCCGAGGCCGGGGTCGACGTCTCCGACAGCGGGTCGGTGGCCCCGCGCGACGTGCTGCTCGCCAGCCTGCTCACCGTGCCGGCCGACGACCCGTCGCCGGCGATCGCGCCGGCCACCGCCCAGAAGGCCCTCGACGCCCTCGCCGCTGCCGACCTGATCAAGATCGACACCGAGGGCTTCGAGCTCGCCGACCTCGTCGTCGTGGTGTCCGGCGTGACCACCCAGGGTGACGGCGACGCCCGGCAGCAGGCGGCCGAGCGGCTGGGTCGACCTCGTCATCGCCCTCGACACCCGCGTCGTCCGGAGCCGCTCGTGGCGGCGGAGGCGACCACGGCCGCCGACGGCGGTGTCGGTCATCGAGACCGTGCGCAACGACGCGACCGCCACCAAGGGGGTGTCCACCGTCGACAACGCGGGCGGCGCGATGGGCCAGGCGAGCGTCGTGCACGCCCTGAGCGAGCAGGCGGCCGGCGACGTCGGGCAGTACGGCCTGGCCGCCGGGAGCCGACGCACCCTACGCACCCCTCCCGGCGTCGTGAGCCGGGTCGCGACCCTCGCGGCGGGACGCCCTCGCCGGCGCGCCGGCGCTCGTACGCCGCGCACCGCGCTGCTCACGGCCCGGGTGCGGCTCGCCGCGCTGGCAGCGCACCAACCACGCCGGTGACCCCGGTCACCCTGCTCGAGGGGCCGGCCTACGTCGCCGGTGCCGCGCTGCGGCGCGGCCACGAGCGGGCCGGCCGGGGTGGTGGCCGCCGCTGGGCTCCGGGCGCCTTCGGCGCCCTCGACGACCTCGCCGGTGACGGCGCCAGCAAGGGGCTGCAAGGGCCACCTCGGCGCCGCCGCCCACGGCCGGGTCACGACCGGGCTGGTCAAGATCGTCGGCATCGGCGCCACCGGCCTGGTCGCCGCGGCCCTGGCCGACCGCGGCCGCGACGACGTCGGCGCCCTCGACACCCTCGTCGGCGGGGCCGTGGTCGCCGGCGCCGCCAACCTGGCCAACCTGCTCGACCTGCGCCCCGGCCGGGCCCTCAAGGTCACCGTGCTCGCCTGCCGCTGCCGCTGCTCCTGGCCGCGGGGGAGCCGGCCGGCACCCCGCGCCGCCGCCGCGGCGGGCGCCGCCCTCGGCGTGCTGCGCCCCGACCTCGCCGGCACCGCGATGCTCGGCGACACCGGCGCCAACGCCGCCGGTGCGCTCGTGGGCACCGCCCTGCTCGGCGCGCACCGGCCGTGCGCGGCCGGCTGGCCGCGCTCGTCGTGCTCGCCGGCGCTGACCCTGGCCTCGGAGAAGGTCTCGCTTCACCCGGGTCATCGAGTCGACGCCGGGGCTGCGCGAGCTCGACGCCTGGGGCCGGCCCGCACGATGACGGGTCGACGCTTCGCCTCCGGCATCGCGGGGGCCGCCGGGCTGATCGCCGGTCACGACCCTGCTCGCCCGGATCGCCGGCTTCGCCCGGATCCTGGTCTTCACCGACGTCGGTGCGCACCGGTGGCGTCGGCCGGCATCTACCAGAGCGTCAACGCCATCCCCAACGTCATGTTCGAGGTCGCGGCGGGCGGCATCCTCGCCGCGGTGGCCGTCCCGCTCATCGCCCAGCGGCTGGGCGCGGGGGAGCGCGACCGGGCCGACCACACGGCATCCGTGCTGCTCTCCTGGACGCTCGCTGGTGCTCGTGCCGCTGTCGGTCCTGCTCTGGCTGCTCGCGGCGCCGATCTCGTCGTGCTGTCGTCGTCCAGAGCGACCCGCGGGCCGCCGAGGTGGCGGCCACGCTGCTGCGGATCTTCGCGGTGCAGGTGCCGCTCTACGGCCTGGGCATCATCCTCACCGGGATGCTCCAGGCCCACCGGCGCTTCCTCGCGGCGGCGCTGGCGCCGCTGGCCTCCTCGATCGTCGTGCTGGCGTCCTACCTCTGGTACGGCTCGATCGTCGACGGCGCAGGTCGCCCCGTCGCTGCGTCAGCGACGAGGCGATCCGGGTGCTCGGCTGGGGCACCACGCTCGGTGTCGTGGTGCTGTCGGTGCCGCTGGTCGTGCCGGCGATGCGCACCGGCTGGCGGTGGCGGCCCGGCGCTGCGGATGCCGGCCGAGGACGCCCGCCGGATCGGCGCGCTCGGCGGCGGCCGGTATCCTCGCGCTGCGTCGCCCAGCAGGCCGCCGTGCATGGTCACGCCTGCGGCTGTCCAAGCGAATCCGGCGACCGCGGCACGTTCACCGTCTACCCCTACGTGCAGGCCGTCTACCTGCTGCCCTACGCCGTGCTGGCCGTGCCGGTCGCCACGAGCGCCTTCCCGGCGCTCGCCGCGCGCACGTGGCGCGGGCGAGGACGTCATCGGCCACGCTCGCAGCGCACGCTGCGCGCCGTGCTCGTGCTGACCGGGCTGTCGGTCGGGCGTCCTCGTCGCCGCGGCGCCGGCCGTCGGCGCCTTCTTCTCGCTGCTCGACGCCCGCCGCGGCGACGAGGGCCACGAGCACGGCAGCCCTGGCGGCCCTGCCCGGCGCCCTCACCGCCTACGCCCCGGGCCTGGTCGGCTTCGGCCTCACCGCGCTGCTCACCCGGGCGCTGTACGTGCGCGGCCGGCCGACCGATGCCGGCATCGCCGCGGCGCTCGGGCTGGGCCTCGCCGCCCTGCTGCCGCTGCGTCGTGCTGGCGGGCGGGCAGGGCCCGGCGAGCACGCTGCGCTGGCTCGGGCATCGGCTCGACGCTCGGCATGACGGTGTCGGGCATCGCGCTGGTGCTGCTCGTGCGCCGCACCTGGGGCGACCGAGGTCACCCGGGGCGCCGGCCGCACCACGGGGGCGCTCGTCGTCGCGGTGGCCGCTGGCGGTCGCGGTCGGCGACCTCGTCACCCACGGCCGCCCCATCGACAACCTGCTCGAGGCGGTGCTCGTCGGCGTCGCGGCCGGCGCTGGTCGCGCTGGTGGTCGGGGTGGTCGCGCTGTCGATCGGCGACCGCGAGATGATGTCGCAGGTCCTCCAGCGCGGGCGGGCCCGTCGGCGTGGAGGGAGCCAGGGATGAGGGTGCTCGTCGTGCTCGGCACGAGTGCCGGGGGTGTGGGCAACCACGTGCACGGCCTCGTCGGGTCGCTGACCGGACGCGGGCCACCACGTCGTCGTCGCCTGCCCCCCGGAGGTCGACGCCCACTTCGCCCTGCACGAGGTGGCCGCCACCGTGGTGCCCCTCGAGCTGTCCGACCGCCCGCACCCGGCGCGCGACGCTCGGGCGGTGCGCGACCTCGGCCGGCTGGTCGGCGGCGCCGACGTCGTGCACGCCCACGGCCTGCGCGCGGCGGCCGTGGCGGTGCTCGCCGTCGGGCGCGCGCCGGTGCCCGTGGTCGCGACCCTGCACAACGCCGCGCCCTCGGGCGCGCTCACCGGTGCCGTGTACGCCGCGCTGGAGCGGGTCGTGGCGCTGCGCAGCACCCTCGTGCTCGGGCGTCTCGGCCGACCTCGTCGACCGGATGCGGCGGCTCGGCGCCCGCCGCACGGGGCTCGCCGTCGTGGCCGCGCCCCCGCGCCGCAGCGCGCGCTCGCGACCGGTACGCCGTGCGTGCCGACCTCGGCCTCGACCCGCGCACCGCGCTCGCCGTCGTCGTGGCCCGGCTGGCCCCGCAGAAGGGGCTCGACCTGCTGCTCGACGCGCACCGCGAGCTGGCCGCTGGCGAGCCGCTCGACCTGGTCACCGTCGTCGCGGGTGACGGCCCGCTGCGCGAGCCGCTGCAGGCGCGGATCGACGCCGAGCACCTGCCGGTGCGGCTGCTCGGTCACCGCGACGACGTCCCCGACCTGCTCGCCGCCGCCGACGTCGTGGTGTCGAGCGCGGTGTGGGAGGGCCAGCCGGTCGGCATCCAGGAGGCGCTGCACGCGGGCGCCGCGGTCGTCGCCACCGACGTCGGCGGCACCGGTGCGGTCGTCGGTGACGCCGCCCTGCTCGTGCCCCCGGACGACCCGGTCTCGCTGTCCCGGGCGATCCGCGACGTGGTGGTGCACGGGCCGGTGCGCGACAACCTCAGGTCGCGCGGCGGTCGAGCGGGCGGGCGAGCTGCCGACCGAGTCCGACGCCCTGGCGGCCGCCCTCGAGGCCTACCGCTCGGTGCTCCCGGCGGCGTCCGAGGCCTGAACACCGGTCCGAGGGATGGGAACCGGCGAGTCGCGCACCCGTGTCGGGTCGGGCGGAGGCCCGGCATGACGTATCGTTGAAGCCCGTGGTGCTTCAGACGACGAAACAGATCTTCGTGACCGGAGGCGTGGCCTCCTCGCTCGGCAAGGGGCTCACGGCCTCCTCCCTCGGGCACCTGCTCCGAGCGCGCGGGCTGCGGGTGACGATGCAGAAGCTCGACCCCTATCTCAACGTCGACCCCGGCACGATGAACCCCTTCCAGCACGGCGAGGTCTTCGTGACCGACGACGGCGCCGAGACCGACCTCGACATCGGTCACTACGAGCGCTTCCTCGACGTCAACCTCAAGGGCAGCGCCAACGTCACGACCGGCCAGGTCTACAACCGGGTGATCGCCCGGGAGCGGCGCGGCGAGTACCTCGGTGACACGGTGCAGGTGATCCCGCACATCACCAACGAGCTCAAGGAGCGGATGCGCGCCCAGGCCGCCGGCTCCCCGGGGGTCAGCGACGCCGACGCGCCGGACATCATCATCACCGAGATCGGCGGCACGGTCGGCGACATCGAGTCGCTGCCGTTCCTCGAGGCGGCCCGCCAGGTGCGCCACGACCTCGGCCGCGACAGCGTCTTCTTCCTGCACGTCTCGCTGGTGCCCTACCTCGCGCCGAGCGGTGAGCTGAAGACCAAGCCGACCCAGCACTCGGTCGCGGCGCTGCGCCAGGTCGGCATCCAGCCCGACGCCCTCGTGCTGCGCGCCGACCGCGAGATCCCCGACTCGATCAAGCGCAAGATCTCGCTGATGTGCGACGTCGACGTCGAGGCCGTCGCGGCCGCCGTCGACGCGCCGAGCATCTACGACATCCCCAAGGTGCTGCACCGCGAGGGCCTGGACGCCTACGTCATCCGCCGGCTCGGCCTCACCTTCCGCGACGTCGACTGGACCGACTGGGACCTGCTGCTCGAGCGGGTGCACGAGCCCGAGCACGAGGTCGAGGTCGCCCTGGTCGGCAAGTACATCGACCTGCCCGACGCCTACCTCTCGGTCACCGAGGCGCTGCGCGCCGGCGGGTTCCACCACGACGCCAAGGTGCGCATCCGCTGGGTCGCCGTCCGACTCGTGCGAGACCGAGGCGGGCGCCCAGAAGGCGCTCGGCGGCGTGGACGCCGTGCTCGTGCCGGGCGGGTTCGGCGTGCGTGGCATCGAGGGCAAGGTCGGCGCGCTGCACTGGGCCCGCACGCACCTCGTGCCGACCCTGGGCATCTGCCTGGGCCTGCAGTGCATGGTCATCGAGTACGCCCGCACCGTCGCCGGCATCGACGGGCGCCAGCTCGACCGAGTTCGACCCCGAGACGCCCGCCCCGGTGATCGCGACGATGGAGGAGCAGAAGGCGTTCGTCGAGGGCGCCGGCGACCTCGGCGGCACGATGCGGCTGGGCAGCCAGACCGCCAAGCTCGTCGAGGGCTCGGTGGTCGCCACGGCCTACGGCGCGACGACCGCCGACGAGCGGCACCGCCACCGCTACGAGGTCAACGAGTCGTACCGCGAGGCGCTCGAGGAGGCCGGGCTCGGTCATCAGCGGCACCCACCCCGACCTCGGGCTCGTCGAGTTCGTCGAGCTGCCGGCCGAGGTGCACCCGTACTACGTGTCGACCCAGGCGCACCCCGAGTTCAAGTCGCGCCCGCACCCGGGCGCACCCGCTCTTCGCCGGCCTGATCGGCGCGGCCATCGAGGCCCAGCGGGCCTCGCGGCTGGTCGAGGTCGAGCGCCCCCGCCACCACGAGACCGTCGAGGCGCATGCCTGAGCCGCTGCGCGACCGGCTCGACCCGCGCCCGGTGCTGTCGAGCCGTGCGGTCCTTCGACGGGCGGGTCTGGGACGTCGTCACCGAGGAGGTCGACCTCGGCGAGGGCGGCGTCGTGCACCGCGACTTCGTCCAGCACACCGGCGCCGTCGCGCATCCTCGCGCTCGACGAGGCGCGAGCGGGTCGTGCTGGTGCAGCAGTACCGGCACCCGGTCGGGCGCCTTCGAGTGGGAGCTGCCCGCGGGCCTGCTCGACGTCGACGGCGAGCCCGCGCACCTGACGGCGGCCGCGCGAGCTGCACGAGGAGGCCGACCTCGAGCCGCGGGGGAGTGGCACCTGCTGCTCGACCACTACGCCAGCCCGGGCGGGTCGAGCGAGGCACTGCGGGTGTTCCTCGCCCGCGACCTGCACGACGTGCCCGAGGACGAGCGCCACGAGCGCGACGGCGAGGAGCTCGGGATGCCGGTGCGTCGGGTGCCGCTCGACGAGGTCGTCGAGGCCGCGCTCGCCGGCGACGTGCACAACGGCACCCTGATGATCGCGGTGCTGGCCGCCTCGCGCCTGCGCGACCGGGGGTGGGCCGGGCTGCGCTCCGTGGACGAGCCGTGGCCGACGCGCTCGCGCGGGCGCTCGGCCGCCGACCCGGGCGGCAGCGCCGGGTGAGCGGGTTCGGTTCCGGCGCAACGGCATCCACCTCATCGGTCGTCTGCCTGTCCGTGTGGTGGGGTGCCGCGTGGCGCCACGCTCAACGCGTGCTGCGGGCCGGTGGTGTCGGGGGAGCGGCTCGCCGACACCGCTGAGGCGCTGATGCGCTCGCGCTACACGGCCTATGCGCTCGGCGACGGCGACCACCTGTTCCGCACCTGGCACCCGCGCACCCGCACCGACGACGCCGCCCCCGACCCGCGGGTGCGCTGGACGGGCCTGGAGGTGCTCGACGTCGTGGCCGGCGGCGCGGACGACGCCGAGGGGGTCGTGGAGTTCCGCGCCCGCTGGGTCAGCGACGACGACGGCCCGGTGCGCCGCGGTGAGCTGCACGAGCGCAGCCGGTTCGTCCGACGCGGCGGCCGCTGGGTCTACGTCGAGGCCGAGTAGTGCGCGTCCCCCGCTACCGTGGTGGGCGTGATGGAGGCGCGCAGGACGAGCGCATGGCGCGGCGACTACGAGGTGTGGGACGGCGACCGGTCGGTCGCCACCTTCGCCAGGTCGTCGTGGCGCGGCGGCGGGGTGCTGCACGTCGACGGGCGGCCCTCGAGGTGCGGTCCAACCCGTGGGCGACCTCGTACACGATGGTCGACGCGGAGGGCGTCCTGGTCGCGTCGGCGGCACGGCTCGGCCGCAAGGACTGGACCGTCGAGGCCGGCGCCACCACCTACCAGTTCCGTCGGGCGTCCCTGTGGCGCTCCAAGGAGCAGCTGCAGGTCGGGGGGCAGCCCACCGGCTCGATCCGGCGCACCAGCCTGTGGAAGGGCGACGCCACCGCCGACCTGCCCGGAATGCCGCCCCTGGTCGCGCTCTTCGCGCTCGCGGTCGTGCTCACCACGTGGGACCTCGCCGCGGCCGCCTCGTGACCCGCCGCTACTGGTAGGACACGAAGTACGGCGTCGGGTGCACCTGCGCGACGGTCTGCTCCGGGGTGAGCATCGGGGTGTCCTCGTCCTCGAAGTTCTTCCAGCCGAGCCACACCCCCTCCGGCAGGTCGCGCCGCAGCGCCGACCAGGTGCCCTGCTTCGCGTTCTGGCCGCCCTGGCCGTCGGCGTGCACGAGCCACTGCACCTCGTCGAGCGAGGTGTCGAGCCGGTCGCGGTCGCGCACCATCGAGGGGCGGAACTGGTGCAGGGTCAGCACCTTCGGGGGCAGGTCGTGCTCGCGCACCAGGGCGGCGAGCCAGGCGCCCGACCGCGTTGACCTCGTCGATGCCGACGTGCCCGATCTGGCGCAGCGGCTTCTCGCCGGGCTGCAGGCGCCACTCGGGGTCGAGCGCCAGCCCGACCCACGGCCGCCGGAGCAGCTCCTCGTAGGCCTTGGCCTGGGTGAGGAAGTCGTCGCGACCCGGCTGCAGGTCGAGCACGACGTAGGTTCCGGCCTGCTCGGCGGCCTGCCACCCACGGCAGCAGCACGCGCACCGGCGTGCGGCGCGAGTAGGAGCCGTCCTTCTGCGGGGCACCCGCCGCCACCGTGGCGATGCAGCTCGAAGGCCGGCACCACCGGCTCCTTCACGAGGGCGGCGTACTGCCGCGGCCAGCCTCGCGGCCCGGCGCACCGACGCCTGCGCCGACTGCTCGCCGAGCATGCCGAGCGCGGCCGTCTGGGGGTGGCCGTACAGGGCCACCATCCGGCGTGCGGGGAACGGCAGCAGGCCGCCGCCGGGCAGCTCGTGGGCGTGGCGCGCGGTGCGCACCCGGTGGGCGAAACGCGCCGACGCGCCGAAGCCGGCACCGACGGCCAGCACGGCGGTGTCGATGGCCGTGCGCAGGGCGTCGCGGGCGTCATCCGCGGTGCGCGGGTCGGTGCCCGTGACCGTCACCCGGTCGGCCCCCACGGCGGCGAGCGTGGCCGCCAGGCTGGCCGGCACCTTCGCACCCTTGCGCAGCAGCAGGGTGGCGCGGTTGCGGGGCGGTTGCAGCGGGAGGCCGGGCAGCTCGGGCAGGTCGTCGACGTCGGTCGCGGCGATCACCTCGCGCCCTCCGGTGGCCAGGCGCACCGGATGACGGTGACGGCGACGCCGGTCGGGGCGCTGGCCGACCAGCGCAGCACGGTGCGCGTGCCGAGGCGGTCGAGCTCGTCGGCCAGCCCGGGACCGTCGACGAACAGCGGGATGCCGAGCCGCGCGCCGCGGCGGTGCCGGCGGCCAGGTCGGCTGGGCTCGTCGGAGGTGACCACGACGACGCTCGCAGCCTCGAGCAGGGCGCGGGACGCCGCGAGCGTGGCGGCGGCGTCGCCCCCGCGGGTGCGTGGGTCGAGGGTCCCCGCCCGGTCGGCCCGGCCCGGGGTGACGCGCGTGGCGCTGGGGGGTGCTCCCGGGGCGCCCGCCGTCGGTGGCGTCCCCGGCATCCCGGTCGGTACCGGTGCAGGCCGCGACCGCGCCGACCACCGCCACCCCCATGACGGCGGCGGCGGAGCGCAGCGCCGTGCGCCGTGGGAGGGGGAAGGTCATGGTGGTCGTCAAGCCTGACACGACATCGCCCGCACGAGCGAGTCCGATGACGGTCGTCGTGCGTGGTACCAACGGGGGCATGTACCTCGAGAACCTCGTCGTCGACGCGCACGACCCCCGCACGCTGGGCCGGTTCTGGGAGGCGCTGCTCGGCGGCGGGCCCGACGCTGACCGACGAGCCCGACGCGTTCGAGACCCGGCTCACCGTGCCCGACGGGCTGGTGCTCGACCTGTGCTTCCAGCGGGTGCCCGAGCCGGCGACCCGACCGCCGCGGCTGCACCTCGACCTCAGCGGCGGGGCCCGTCAGGCGGAGGTGGTGCAGCGGGCGCTCGAGCTCGGGCGCACGCCACCTCGACATCGGCCAGCGCGACGTGCCGTGGGTGGTGCTCGCCGACCCCGAGGGCAACCCGTTCTGCGTCATGGAGGAGCGCCCCGAGTACGCCGCCCGGGCCGATCGCGGCGCTGCCGCTCGACAGCGCCGACCCGGCCCGCGACGCCGCCTTCTGGGCCGAGCTGTCCGGGTGGCAGCCGGTGTCGTCGGCGATGCCCGCGGCGCTGCGCCACCCGTCCGGGCGCGGGGTGCTGCTCGAGCTCTGCCCGCAGCCGGCGCCCAAGGCGCCGGGCGCCAAGAACCGGCTGCACCTCGACCTCCGGCTCGAGCGGGAGGACGACGCGGATGCCGTGGCCGCCCGGGTCGTCGAGCGGGGGGCCGCGCGCTCGACCCCGGCTGGGGCGAGCTGCACGTGGCGGGTGATGGCCGACCCGTCCGGCAACGAGCTCTGCCTGCTGCCGGCGCGGTGACGCAGCGGTAACCCGTTCGGACCAGCGGCCCGACCTCCGTAGACTGGGCCGGTCCGGAGGGACCGGCGGCTCGCCGCGGCCGGCGCGCCACCGGCATCCGCACTCGTCCCACACCCCGACTCGAAGGACCACCTGTGCTCCGCACCCACGAGGCCGGCACCCTGCGTGCCGACCACGCCGGCCAGACCGTCACCCTCACCGGGTGGGTGGCGCGGCGGCGCGATCACGGCGGCGTGGCCTTCATCGACCTGCGCGACGCCTCCGGCGTCGCCCAGGTCGTCGTCCGCGACGAGGTGCTCGACCGGGCCGCGCACGACCTGCGCAACGAGTACGTCGTCAAGGTCGTCGGCGAGGTCGACCGCCCGCGACGAGCGCAACGTCAACCCCGACCTGCCCACCGGCGAGGTCGAGGTCGTCGCGACGCGCTCGAGGTGCTCAACGCCGTCGGCGCCGCTGCCGTTCCAGATCGACGAGCGCGTCACCGTCGGCGAGGAGGCCCGCCTCAAGCACCGCTACCTCGACCTGCGCCGCCCGGGCGCGCACTCGGCGGGCACGCCATCCGGCTGCGCTCGCAAGGTCAACGCCGCCGCCCGCCGGGTGCTCGGCGAGCGCGACTTCGTCGAGATCGAGACGCCCGACCCTGACCCGCTCGACCCCCGAGGGCGCCCGCGACTTCCTCGTGCCCGCGCGCCTCGCGCCCGGCTCCTGGTACGCCCTGCCGCAGAGCCCGCAGCTGTTCAAGCAGCTGCTCATGGTGGCCGGCATGGAGCGCTACTACCAGATCGCCCGCTGCTACCGCGACGAGGACTTCCGCGCCGACCGGCAGCCCGAGTTCACCCAGCTCGACATCGAGATGAGCTTCGTCGAGCAGGACGACGTGCATCGAGCTCGGCGAGGCCGTCGTCCGCGAGATCTGGACGCTGATCGGCGTCGAGCTGCACGACGCCCGATCCCGCGGATGACCTACGCCGAGGCGATGACGCCGCTACGGCACCGACAAGCCCGACCTGCGCTTCGGGCATCGAGCTCGTCGAGCTGCACCGAGTACTTCGCGCGACACCCCGTTCCGGGTCTTCCAGGCGCCGTACGTCGGCGCGGTCGTCATGCCCGGCGGCGCGAGCCAGCCGCGCAAGCAGCTCGACGCCTGGCAGGAGTGGGCCAAGCAGCGCGGCGCCCGCGGCCTGGCGTACGTGCTCGTGCAGGAGGACGGCGACGCTCGCCGGCCCGGTCGCCAAGAACCTGTCCGAGACCGAGCGGGCCGGCCTGGCCGAGCACGTCGGCGCGAAGCCCGGCGACTGCATCTTCTTCGCCGCCGGCGCCACGAAGAGCCTCGCGCGCCCTGCTCGGCGCCGCCCGCGCTCGAGATCGGCCGGCGCTGCGGGCTCATCGACGAGTCGGCGTGGAGCTTCCTGTGGGTCGTCGACGCGCCGCTGTTCGAGCCCGCCGCGGATGCCGTCGCGGCCGGCGACGTCGCCGTCGGCGCCGGCGCGTGGACCGCCGTGCACCACGCGTTCACCTCGCCGAAGGCCGAGTTCCTCGACACCTTCGACACCGACCCCGGCCCGGCGCTGGCCTACGCCTACGACATCGTCTGCAACGGCAACGAGATCGGCGGCGGGTCGATCCGTATCCACCGCCGCGACGTGCAGGAGCGCGTCTTCAAGGTCATGGGCCTGTCGGCGCGAGGACGCCCAGGAGAAGTTCGGCTTCCTGCTCGACGCGTTCCAGTTCGGCGCGCCGCCGCACGGCGGCATCGCCTTCGGCTGGGACCGCATCGTCATGCTGCTCGGCGGCTTCGAGTCGATCCGCGACGTCATCGCGTTCCCGAAGTCCGGCGGCGGCTACGACCCGCTGACCGACGCCCCGGCGCCGATCACGCCGCAGCAGCGCAAGGAGGCCGGCATCGACAGCCGGCCCCCGGCATCCGAGCCGAAGGCCGACCCGGCCTGACCCACCCATGGTCGAGGCGGACCGCCGGGCGCGGTCAGCGCTGGAGGAACGCCAGCAGCTCGCGGTTGAACTCCTCGGTGTGCGAGGTGTTGATGCCGTGCGGGCCGCCCTCGACGACGTACAGCTCGCTGCCGGCCACCTGCTCGCTGGGTGCGCTGGCCCGACTTCTCGAACGGCACGATCGCGTCGGAGTCGCCGTGGATGACCAGGGTCGGCACGGTGATCGTTGCCAGGTCGGCGGTGAAGTCGGTGGTCCACGAGCGGATGCACTCGCGGGCGGCGTGCACGTCGGCCTGCAGGCCGAGCGCCGAGGGCCTCCTGCTGCTGCGCCTCGCTGACCTTCATCTCGCCACCGGCGCTGAAGAAGTTGCGGGTGAACCCGTCGAGGAAGCCGCGCGGGTCGGCCTCGAGCCGGCCTGGTAGCCGCGACCGTGTCGTCGTCGAGGGCGCCGTCGGGGTGGTCGCCGTCGAGCTTGCAGGCACGGCGGGATGGCGGCCGCGAAGACCGCGCTGTGCACCCGGTCGGCGCCGTGGCTGCCGAGGTAGCGGGCCACCTCGCCGCCACCCATCGAGAACCCGACGAGCGTGACGTCGCTGCAGGTCGAGGCCGGTCAGCACGGCGGCGAGGTCGCCGGTCAGGGTGTCGTAGTCGTAGGTCGAGGCCTCGCCGGGCTTGTCGCTCTCGCCGAAGCCGCGGCGGTCGTAGGTGACGACGCGGTAGCCGGCCTCCGTGAGGGCGGGCACCTGCGCCGACCACGACGCGCCGCTGAGCGGCCAGCCGTGGACCAGGACGACGGGGCGGCCGTCGCCGCCGGTGTCCTCGACGTGGAGGTTGACGGACCCGTTGCTGATCGTGGACATCATCGGCCTTTCGCTCGGTGGGGACGTTTCCCACCCTAGGCACAGGTCAGGCGCCGAACCAGCGTGAGGTCCACTCCATCCCGGTCGTGTAGCCCAGCCGGTGGTAGAGCCGCCGGGCGACGTCGTTGTCGGCGAACATGCCCAGGGCGCAGGCGCCGGTCTCGTCGACCGCCAGCCGGGTGAGGTGGGCGGTGACCGCGGCGCCCCAGCCCTCGCCGCGCCGGCCGGCGGTCGACCGCGATGCCGGCCAGCGTGGGCGTGCCCGCGGCGCACGGCTCGCTGCAGCCGAGGGCGACGAGCGCCCCGTCGTGCGTCGCGCACGGCCGACCCAGCGCTGCCCGGGCCGCGCGAACGGCTGCCCGTGGGTGCGCGGGCTGTGCTCGGTCGAGGAACGCCTCGGCCTCCGTCGCGGTGCGGCCGGGTCGAGCACCTCGACGTGCTCCTCGCCGGGCACCACCGGGGGCGCGGCGCGGGTCCACATCCAGTCCCACTCGCCCCCGCGGCTGCCCAGGTCGAGCCGCTGCGCGACCACCGGCATCAGGCCGCGCGGCACGCTGAGGTGCCGGTTGCCGCCGCCGGTGACCCAGGCGCGCACGGCGGGGTCGTCGAGCAGGGTCGCGAGGCCGGATGCCGTGCCGAGGGCCGCCGACCCCGGCACCCCGTGGTCGGAACGGCGGTGGAAGGCGACGGCACCGTCGGCGAGGCGAGCCCACGGCGTACGCCGGCGGCGACGAAGCCGGCGCCCACGTCGAGGACCGCGACCGGGTGGCGGCCGGTCGCCTCGGCGAGCTCGGCGGCGCTGGTCGTCAGGACGCGCACGCCGCTCACTCGGTGATGCCCCACCGCTCGTGCAGCCGGCGCAGCGGGCCGGGGGCCCACCAGTTCGCCGAGCCGAGCACGGACATCGTGGCGGGGACCAGCAGCATCCGCACCAGGGTGGCGTCGATGATGATCGCGAGCACCAGGGCCGACGCCCATCTCCTTCATGACGAGCAGGTCCCCCGCGGCGAAGCCGGCGAAGACGATGACCATGAGCAGGGCGGCGGAGGTGATGATCCGGCCGGAGCGCTGCAGGCCCGAGCGTCACGGCCTCGCGGGTGTCGTGGCCCTGCTCGTGCAGCTCGACGATCCGCGAGAGGAGGAAGACCTCGTAGTCCATCGACAGGCCGAAGCCGAACGCGAGCACGAGCAGCGGGATGGTGTTCTCGAGCGGCGCCGGCCGAGGTGAAGCGCAGCAGGTTCTCGAGGTGGCCGTCCTCGAAGATCCACACGGTGACGCCGAGCGCGGCCCCGAGCGAGAGCACGTTCATGACCAGGGCCTTGACCGGGATGACGACCGAGCCGGTCATCAGGAAGAGCAGCACCAGCGTGGCGAGCACGACGAGGCCGATCGCCCACGAGCGCCCGCTCGGCCACGCGTCGCTCGGAAGTCGACGATGCCGGACGCCTGCCCGACGACCTTGGCGTCGAACGGTGGCCGGTCGCTGCGCAGCGAGTCGACGAGGGCGCGCGAGGCGTCGCCGGTGCCGTTGTCGCCGGTCTGGAAGCCGACGGTGCTCACGCCGTTGTCGAGGTGGTTGACCGGGTCGACCGACTGCACGCCCGGGCGGTCGGCGGCCGTCGCGGCCCACGCCTCGACCTGGTCGGCCGGGGCCGTGGTCACGACGAGCACCTCCGCGCCGGCGAGCAGCGGGTAGCCCTCGCGGAAGTCCTCGTAGAAGGTGCGCTCCGGAGTGCCCCTGGGCAGCAGCTCGGGGCCCGACGAGGTCAGCTCCATCCGCAGCGCGGGCAGCGGCGAGCACGACGAGCAGGCCGGCGACGACGGTGATGACGACCCACGGCATCCGGTGCACGACCTCGGCGAGGCGGGAGAAGACGCCGGTGTCGCCGGCGACCTCGGTGCCGCGGCGCAGCAGCCGCCGGGCGCCGAGCGCGCACAGCGCGGGGATGAGGGTGAGCGCGACGGCGAGCGCGACGAGCACGACCGAGACCCCGGCGGCGCTGATCGCCCGGATGAAGGGGATCTCGAGCACCATCAGGCCCGCCAGCGAGATGGCGACGGTGAGCGCCGAGAACACGACGGTTCGCCCGGCGCGGTCCATCGACGTGGCGGTCGCCTCGGCCACCTGCTCGTCGGGTCAGCTCGGAGACCGGGCCCCCTGGAGCATGGCGCGCAGCTCCTCGCGGAAGCGCGACACCATGAGCAGGCCGTAGTCGATGCACAGCCCCAGCGCCGAGCACGGTGACGACGTTGACGGCGGTCGCGTCGAGGTCGAGCAGGTAGGAGAAGCCGAGCAGCGAGGCCAGCGCGCCGGCGATGGAGGCGACCGCGCCGATGACCGGGAACCCGGCGGCGACGAAGCCGCCGAACACCACGACCATCACGGCGAAGCTCACCGGCAGGGCGATGCCCTCGCCGCGCTGGCCGTCGATCTTGACCTGCGCGATGATCCGGTCGACCAGGCTGCGCAGCCCGCCGCGCTGGTCACCGGTGGCGCCGGTCTGCTCGGCCAGCCGGTCGAAGACCTCGTCGACCTGCCTCGGTGGCGGTCGCCTCCTCCTCGGCGGTGTTGTCGGCGTCGAACGTGACGACCGTCGCGAACCCGCCGGATGCCGGGTCGCCGTCGAGCACGAAGCGCAGGGCCTGCGGGCTGGTCGGGCCCCCGGGCACCACGAACGGGTTCACGGCCGACTCGACGTGCTCGATCGCCGGTGAGGTCCTGCACCGCCGTGGCCGCGGCCGTGGCGACCGCCGGGTCGGCGAGGTCGACCCCGGTCAGGGTCTGGGTGTAGGTGCTGAAGCCGCTGCCGCCACCCGTGGCGAGCAGGTCGCGGCCGGCCTGGTTCTCGCCGTCGACGACGATCTCGCCGCTGTCGAGCCGGTCGAACAGGCTCGGCGTGCCGAACGCCCCCAGCGCGACGGCCGAACCCCGCGACCACGAGCACCGCCCACACGACGACGACGGCCCGGGCCCGCCGCGCGACGAGCGAACCCCAGCGCCGCAGGCAGGGCGCCGTGGCGGGGGTCGTGCTCGGTCATGGGGCCAGCGTGCCAGAGGCGCCGGATTCCCGTTGCCGAGGGCCCGTCGCTGCTGCCACGGTGGGGTGATGGCCGCCACGAGGACCCGACCCGACCGCACCGCCGACGAGCGCACCCAGCTGCTCGGCTGGTTCGACCTGCAGCGCGGCATCGTGCGGCTGAAGTGCGAGGGGCTGTCCGACGAGGACGCGCACCGCGTCGTGGTGCCGACCTCGCCGCTGATGACGGTGGCCGGCATCCTGTCGCACCTGCGCTGGGCCGAGGAGCTGTGGTTCCGCGAGGTGCTGCTCGGCGAGCCGGGCTCGGGGCGCGGGTTCGGGCCGGACGCGCAGGAGGTGGAGGACGCGGAGTTCCGGGTGCACGGGCATGCCGCTGGCGAGCTGCTCGCGCGAGTACGACGCCGAGTGCGCCCGCTCCGACGCGGCGATCGCGGCGCACGACCTCGACGCCCCGGGCAGCACCGCGCTGCACTCGGTGGGCGCGGCCTCGCTGCGCTGGATGCTGCTGCACATGCTCGAGGAGACCGCCCGGCACGCCGGCCACCTCGACCTGATCCGCGAGAAGCTCGACGGCGAGACCGGCTACTTCTAGCACGGGGTGAAGACCGTCGCTGCACGGCGATGCCCACTCGGTCGGCGAGGCGCCTCGGGATAGCCTCGCCACCGTGAGCCTCGACGACACCGACCTGTTCGGCGCGGCCGCGTCGGCCGGTGACGGCGTGGGCGGCGGCGGGTCGTCGCTGCCCCCGCTCGCGGTGCGGATGCGGCCGCGGCAGCATCGACGAGGTGCGCGGCCAGGGCGACGTGCTGCGCCCCGGCAGCCCGCTGCGCCGGCTGATCGAGGGCAGCGCGGGAGCCGCCGGCCCGATCTCGGCCATCCTCTGGGGCCCGCCCGGCACCGGCAAGACGACCCTGGCCCACCTCGTCGCCACCGCCGCCGACCGCGAGTTCGTCGAGCTGTCGGCGGTGACGGCCGGCGTCAAGGACGTGCGCGCGGTCATGGAGCACGCCAACCGGGCCCGCGACATGTACGGCCGGCAGACCGTGCTGTTCCTCGACGAGATCCACCGCTTCACCAAGGCCCAGCAGGACGCCCTGCTGCCCGGGGTCGAGAACCGCCAGGTCGTGCTGGTCGCCGCCACGACCGAGAACCCGTCGTTCTCGGTCATCGCGCCGCTGCTGTCGCGCTCGATGCTGGTCACCCTGGTGCCGCTCACCGACGACGACGTCGCCGACGTGCTCGACCGCGCGCGCTCGACCGACGAGCGCGGGCTCGACGGGCGCGTACACGCTCGACGACGACGCCCGCGACCACCTCGTGCGGCTGGCCGGCGGCGACGCCCGCCGGGCGCTGACCTTCCTCGAGGCCGCGGCCGGGGTCGCCGACGACTCCGTCGCGCCCGGAGCCGACCGACCGGATGCCGTGCCGATCACCCTCGCGCAGAGCGAGCAGGCCGTCGCCCACGCCGCGGTGCGCTACGACCGCACCGGCGACCAGCACTACGACGTGGCCTCGCGCGCTGATCAAGTCGATGCGCGGCTCCGACGTCGACGCCGCCCTGCACTACCTCGCCCGGATGCTCGAGGCGGGGGAGGACCCCCGGTTCATCGCCCGGCGGGTCGTCATCGCGGCCTAGCGAGGACGTCGGCATCGCCGACCCCACGGCGCTGCAGACCGCGGTCGCGGCGATGCACGCGGTGGCCCAGATCGGCATGCCCGAGGCGCGGATCATCCTGGCCCAGGCGGTGGTGCACAACGCGCTCGCGCCGAAGTCGAACGCCGCCTACACCGGCATCAACGAGGCGATCGCCGACGTGCGCGCCGGCAAGGGCGGGCCGGTGCCGCCCCACCTGCGCGGCAGCGGCTACGCCGGGGCCGACACGCCTCGGGCACGGCAAGGGCTACGTCTACGCCCACGACGAGCCGGATGCCGTGGCGGCCCAGCAGTACCTGCCCGACGACCTCGCCGGCAGCACCGACTACTACCGCCCGACCGACCGCGGCTTCGAGGCCCGGCTCCAGGAGCGGTGGACCTGGCTCAAGGGCCGGCTGGGCCGCGGCTGAGCCCGGCGCGGCGGTATACCGGCAGGATCGACCGCCGCCCGGACGCTAGGCTCGCCCGCATGACGGTGACGCTCGGAGGGATCGCGGGGCTGATCGCCGCGCTCGCGTTCGCGTACCTCGTGGTGCGCCTCGGCGGGCTGCTCGGCAAGGCCGGGCAGATCCTCGACGAGACGACCGTGAGCCTGCGCACGACGAGCGACAACGTGCAGCCGACCCTCAAGGGCCTCACCGACACCGTCAGCCTGACCAACGACCAGCTGACCCGGGTCGACTCGATCACCAGCTCGGTGACGACGATGACGACGAACGCCTCGGCGCTGACCTCGCTGACCGCGGCGACGATCGGCACCCCGCTGATCAAGGTCGCGGCGTTCAGCTACGGCGTGCGCACGGCGGTGCGCGGCCTGAGCCGGAAGGACCCGTCGTGAGGGGCCGCACCGTGCTGCTGGCCGCCGCGGCGGTCGGGGTCGGCTACGCCCTGTGGAAGCTGCCGGTCACCCAGCGCTTCGTCACGACCTACAAGGAGGCCTCGGCGCGGCGCGAGGCCGAGCTGCGCGAGGCCGTCGAGGTGGCGGTCGAGACCGACGCCACCAGCCGGGCCCCCCGCCACGCGGCGTGGGCCGAGACCCCCGACCTCGACGTCGAGGCCGGCTGGGACCGCAGCCGGTCGCGCGGCGCGGCCACCCCGGCATCCGCCCTGGGGGCCGACGACCCGGGTCGCTCGCTGACGCCCGAGGAGGCCCGGGCGCTGCTGCTCGACCCCACCGGCGAGCGAGCTCCGTAGGGGCCGGCGCGCCCCCACCCCTCCCACCGCCCGCACCCCGCCCTGACCCGACCGACCACCGGCGCGGACCGGCATACGATGTCGCGTGCCCGTGCCCGGTGGCACCCATGACACCCGAGGACTGATTTTCCATGGAAACCGCTGAGATCCGGCGTCGCTGGCTGGCGTTCTTCGAGAAGAACGGCCACACCGTCGTCCCCTCCGCGCCGCTGATCCACGACGACCCGAACCTGCTGTTCGTCAACGCCGGCATGGTGCCGTTCAAGCCCTACTTCCTCGGCCAGGAGACCGCCGCCGTGGACCCGCGGCCACCAGCGTGCAGAAGTGCGTGCGCACCGGTGACATCGAGGAGGTCGGCAAGACCAGCGCGGCACGGCACGTTCTTCCAGATGAACGGCAACTTCTCCTTCGGCGACTACTTCAAGGAGGGCGCGATCGCCCTCGCCTGGGAGCTGTCACGACCTCGCCAGGCCGAGGGCGGCTACGGCCTCGACGCCGACCTGATCTGGGCGACCGTCTACGAGGACGACGACGAGGCGTTCGCGATCTGGCGCGACGCGCACGGCGTGCCCGACGGCGCGGATCATGCGCCGCGGCAAGCTCGACAACTACTGGCACATGGGCGTGCCCGGCCCCGGCGGCCCGTGCAGCGAGATCTTCTTCGACCGCGGCCCCGAGTACGGCCCCGAGGGCGGCCCGGCCGTCGACGAGGACCGCTACCTGGAGATCTGGAACCTCGTGTTCATGCAGTACGAGCTCGGCGCGCGGTCCGCGCCAAGGACGACTTCGAGATCCTCGGGCCGCTGCCGAAGCAGAACATCGACACCGGCATGGGCCTGGAGCGGATGGCGACCCTGCTGCAGGGCGTCGACAACCTCTACGAGATCGACGAGGTCTACCCCGTGCTCGACCGGGCGGCCGAGCTGACCGGCAAGCGCTACGGCGCACTCCGGGCACACGGCGCGCAGCGCACCCCGACGACGTGCGGCTGCGCGTCATCGCCGACCACGTGCGCTCCTCGCTGATGCTCATCGGCGACGGCGTCACCCCGGGCAACGAGGGCCGCGGCTACGTGCTGCGCCGGATGCTGCGCCGCGCCGTCCGCTCGATGCGCCTGCTCGGCGTACGAGGACCCGTGCCTGCCCGAGCTGCTGCCGGTCGTCGCTGGAGCGGATGAAGCAGTCCTACCCCGAGCTCGAGACCGACTTCGACCGGATCAGCCAGATCGCCTACGCCGAGGAGGAGGCGTTCCGGCGCACCCTCGCCGCCGGCACGACCATCCTCGACACCGCGGTGGCGCGCGCCAAGCAGTCCGGCGGCGCCGACGCTCGCCGGGCGACCAGGCGTTCCGCTGCACGACACCTACGGCTTCCCGATCGACCTCACCCTGGAGATGGCCGCCGAGCAGGGCCTGCAGGTCGACGAGACGGGCTTCCGCCGGCTGATGACCGAGCAGCGCCAGCGGGCCAAGGCCGACGCGAAGGGCGAAGAAGGCCGGGCACGCGCGACACCGACGGTGTACGCGCGACCTGCGGCGCGATCGGGCGAGACCGACTTCACCGGCTACCAGCGAGCTCACCACCGAGGCCACGCGTCGTCGGCCTGGTCGTCGACGGCGAGACCGTCACCGACGATCGAGCCGGGCCAGCGACGGTCGAGGTCGTCCTCGACCGCACGCCGTTCTACGCCGAGTCCGGTGGCCAGGTCGCCGACGAGGGCGTGATCACCGCCGACGGCGTGCGCGCTGGAGGTGCTCGACGTCCAGCGCCCGGTCAAGGGCCTGATCGTGCACACCGTCGAGGTGCGTCGAGCGGCGCGCTGCGCACCGGGCGCGCACGGTGCTCGCCGAGGTCGACCGCGAGTGGCGCGATCTCGGCCTGCCAGGCGCACTCCGGCACGCACGTCGTGCACGCGGCGCTGCGCCAGGTGCTCGGCCCGACGGCCCTGCAGTCCGGCTCCTACAACAAGCCCGGCTACCTGCGCCTCGACTTCGCGCTGGGGCCGGCGCTGTCGCCGGCGCACCCGCAGCGAGATCGAGGAGGTCGCCAACCTCGCGGTGCGCAAGGACCTGCCCGTGTCGGCCGACCTACATGCCGCTGCCGCAGGCCCGCGAGATCGGCGCCATGGCGCTGTTCGGCGAGACGTACGGCGAGGACGTGCGCGTCGTCGAGATCGGCGGCCCGTGGTCGCGCGAGCTGTGCGGTGGCACCCACGTGCAGCACTCCGGCCAGATCGGCGCGCTCACCGTGATCGGCGAGTCGTCGGTCGGCTCCGGCGTGCGCCGGGTCGAGGCGTTCGTCGGCATGGAGGCGCTGCGCTACCTCGCCACGCGAGCGGGCGATCGTGGCCGAGCTGACCGGCCTGTCAGGTGCCCGCCCCGAGGAGCTCGCCGAGCGGGTCGGCGCGATGGTCGACCCGGCTCAAGGATGCCGAGCGCGAGCTCGAGCGCGCCCGGCGCGAGCAGGTGCAGGCGGCCGCGGGCAACCTCACCGAGCAGGCCCGCGACGTCAACGGGGTGACCTACCTCGGTCACGACGCGGGCGAGGCCGGCGCCGACGACGTGCGCACGCTGGTGCTCGACCTGCGCGGCCGGCTCGGCGCCGAGCGGCCCGAGCGTCGTCGCGATCACCGGCGCGGCCAAGGGCCGCCCGGTCGTCGTCGTGGCCACCAACGAGCCGGCGCGCGGCGCGCGGCATCCGGGCCGGCGAGCTGGTGCGGGTGGCGGCCACGGCCCTCGGCGGCGGCGGCGGCGGCAAGGACGACATCGCCCAGGGCGGCGGCCAGGACGCGTCGAAGGTCGGCGAGGCGCTCGCGGCCGTCGAGTGGCGCGTCGGGGAGCTCGCCGGCTGATGCCGGACGCCGCGCGAACGCGGTGCGCGCCTCGGCGTCGACGTGGGCATCGGTGCGCGTCGGGGTCGCCGCTGAGCGACCCCGACGGCATCCTCGCGACGCCGGTGGCGACCGTGGCCCGCACCGCCGAGGGCGAGCCGGCCGCCGGCGACTCCGACGTCGAGGCGATCGCCGCGCTGGTGCATCGAGCACGCCGCCGTCGGCGTCGTGGTCGGGCTGCCCCGATCGCTCTCCGGGGACGAGGGCCCCGCCGCGGCGCGGGCGCGCAAGTATGCTGCCGTGGTGGCGGCGCGCATCGCGCCGGTCTGGGTGCGTCTCGTCGACGAGCGCCTGACCAGTGTCGATGCGCACCGCACGCTCCGCGAGAGCGGGGTCGCCGGCAGGCGGCAGCGCGCGGTGGTCGACCAGGCCGCCGCCGTGCTGATCCTGCAGACGGCCCTCGACCGCGAGCGCAGCACCGGCGCCCCTCCCGGGGAGCGGGTCGGGCCAGGACGGCGCAAGCCCCGGACGAAGGACACGAGGCCGTGACGCCAGCAGCACGACTTCACCGAGACGATCTTCGGGGAACCGCCGCCGCTCGCTCCGCCGCCGCCGCGACCGCCACCGGCACCGCCCGCCGCGCCGCAGCAACCGCCGCTGGCTGCGTCCTCGCTGCTCGCGATCGTGCTGGTCGGTGGGCGCCGGCTACGCCGCCGTACAGCGTGCTGTCGCCGATGGTCGTCCGGCCTGTTCACCCCGAGCGAGGCGACGGACTTCGCCGGCCCGGGCGAGGGCGAGGTCGACATCGTCGTCGAGCCGGGGCAGACCGGCGAGGACATCGCCACGACCCTGCGCGACGCGGGCGTGGTCAAGTCGCGCAGCGCCTACCTCGAGGTCGGCCGCGGGCGACCCGAAGCGGGCCGCCGCCATCCAGCCCGGCACCTACGTGCTGCTCAAGGGGATGACGGCCCAGGCGGCGTTCGACATGCTGGCCGACCCCGCGAACCGCGACGTCAACCGCACGACCGTGCGCGAGGGCCTGTGGGCGAGCGAGACCTACGCGCTGCTGTCGAAGCAGACCGGCATCCCGGTCAAGGAGTACGTCAAGGCCGCCAAGGACACCGAGGCGATCGGCCTGCCCGCGGAGGCCAAGGGCAAGGTCGAGGGCTGGCTGTTCCCGTCGAGCTACGAGTTCCGCGAGAAGTCCACGGCCACCCAGCAGCTCAAGGCGATGGTGGCGCAGACCGTCAAGGTGCTCGACGAGGCCGGTGTCGCCGCGAGGACCGCCAGAAGGTGCTCACCCTGGCCTCGCTCGTCGAGGCCGAGGCCAAGCTCGACGTCGACCGGCCGAAGATCGCCCGGGTCTTCCTGAACCGGGTCGAGACCGACGGGCCCCCGGCCTATGGGCTGATCCAGTCCGACGCCGCGGTGTCGTACGGCGCCAAGCGTCGCTCGCTGTTCCCGACCAAGGCCGAGCTGAACGACGCGAGCAACCCCTACAACACCCGCATCCACCCGGGCCTGCCGCCGGGCCCGATCAGCAACCCGGGTGCGGCCTCGATCGACGCGGCGGCCAACCCGGCCGACGGCCCGTGGTTGTTCTTCGTCGCGGTCAACCCGATCACCGGTGAGACCAAGTACGGCACGACCGCTGGCCGAGCACAACGCCAACGTGGCCGAGCTCAACGCCTACTGCAAGGCCAAACCGCAGGACTGCGGTCAGTGAGGGCGGCCGTCCTCGGCTCGCCCATCACGCACTCGCTGTCGCCCGCGCTGCACCGCGCCGCCTACGCCGCGGCCGGCCTGCACGACTGGACGTACGACGCGCAGGAGGTCGACGCCGACGGGCTGGCGGGCTTCGTCGCCGGGCTCGGGCCCGAGTGGGCCGGGCTGTCGCTGACCATGCCGCTGAAGGAGGCCGCCTTCGCCGTCGCACCCGGTGTGCCCTGGCGCGCCAGGCCGGGGCGGCCAACACCCTGGTGCGTCGGGGCGACGGGGGGTGGGACGCCACAACACCGACGTGGACGGGATGACGCGGGCCTCGCGGCGCAGGCCGCGGCGCCGGCGCGCACGCTGGTGCTGGCTCGGGGGCGACCGCCCGCTCGGCGGTGCTGGCCCTGGCCGCGCTCGGGCGTCCGCCACGCTCACCTTCGCGGCCGCGCCACCGGCCGGGCCGCAGACCTGTCGCCCAGGCCCGCGACCTGGGCACCGGCATCCGCACGGGTGCGTGCCGGGCTGGGGCCGTGGGTCCCTCCCGGACGACGTGGTCGTGTCGACGCTGCCGGGTGCGCGGGCGCCGTCTCGGCGACGCCGTGCCCGCCGCGCACCGGCGTGCTGCTGGACGTCGTCTACGCCGGGTGGCCGACCCCGCTGGCACGGGCGTTCGCGCAGTCCGGCATGACCGGGTCGGCGGGCCTCGAGATGCTGCTGCACCAGGCCGCGCGGCAGGTCGAGCTGATCACCGGGCACGCCGCGCCGGTCGCGGCGATGGCGCCGCGGGGCGGCGGCGCTGGGGCAGGCGTGACGCTGCCGTCTGGGTCGTCGCCGTGGCGCGGCCCTGGCCATGGGCGCGGTGGGCACGTCGCGGCCTTCAGCTCGCCGACGGGCGCTACCGCCACCTCGACGAGCGACGGTCCGACCACGCGCCGCGGCACCACTGTGGCCCGGGCCGCCGCGGCGGCCCTGGCGCGGGGCTCGCTGACCTGGTCGGTCGGCGACCGGGGCGGCTGGGCCGCGCTGCCGGCACCTCTCTTCGCGTGGCTCGAGCGTCGCGCTGGCCTCCATCGACCTGGACGTCCACCGGCTGCCCGACGTGCTGGTGCTGCCACTCGGTGGCTGCCTGGTCCTGCTGCTCGCCCTCGGCGTTGGGCGGCACTGGGACGGCGCTCGGCGGGCCGCGCTCGCCGGGGTCGTGCTGTTCGCCGGGGTACTTCCTGCTGATGGTCGTGTTGCCCGGCGGGGGGTGGGCGGCGGTGACGTCAAGCTCGCGCTCGTGCTCGGGATGCTGCTCGGCTGGCTCGGTGCCGGCCGGTCGTGGTGGGGTCATGGCCGCGTTCGTGCTCGGCGGCCTGGTCTCGGTCGTGCTGCTGGCGCTGCGCCGGGTGTCGCGCCAGTCCTCGATCGCGTTCGGCCGGCGATGTGCCCGGGGGCGTGGGTGGCGCTCGTCTTCCCGGTCCAGGTCTGACCTGGCTCGCCGTGGCGCCGAGGGCCGCGTGGCAGGATTCCAGCCATGCTGCGTTGGTTTACCGCGGGTGAGTCGCACGGGCCCGCGCTGGTGGCGACCATCGAGGGGCTGCCGGCGGGGGTCGAGGTCACGAGCTCCGACGTCGCTGCCGGCCTGGCCCGCCGCCGGCTCGGCTTCGGGCGCGGCGCCCGGATGAAGTTCGAGCAGGACGAGGTCGAGTTCCTCGGCGGGGTGCGGCACGGGCTGACCCTCGGGTCCCCGATCGCCATCCGGGTCGGCAACACGGAGTGGCCCAAGTGGCAGACCGTGATGAGCCCCGACCCCGTGGACGCCGACGCGCTCGCCGCCGCGGACGACGTGGACGCCGCGAAGGAGTCGCCCGCAACCGGCCGCTGACCCGGCCGCGGCCCGGCCACGCCGACCTGGTCGGCATGCAGAAGTACGGCTTCGAGGACGCCCGGCCGGTCCTCGAGCGGGCCTCGGCCCGCGAGACCGCGGCCCGGGTGGCCCTCGGCGGGGTCGCGCGCGCTTCCTGGAGCAGGCCTACGGCATCCGGCTGGTGTCGCACACCGTGGCGATCGGCTGGGCCTCGGTGGCCGACGACGCCGCGCTGCCGACCGCCGACGACGTCGAGGCCCTCGACGCCGACCCGGTGCGCGCCCTCGATGCCGAGGGGTCCGCGGCGATGGTCGCCGAGGTGGAGGCGGCCCCAAGGACGGCGACACCCTGGGCGGGGTGGTCGAGGTCGTGGCCTACCGGGCTGCCGCCGGGCCTGGGCTCGCACGTGCACTGGGACCGCCGGCTCGACGCGAAGCTCGCCGGGGCCCTGATGGGGATCCAGGCGATCAAGGGCGTGGAGGTCGGTGACGGGTTCCGCACCGCCGCCCGCCGGGGCTCGGCCGCCCACGACGAGATGGAGCGGAGTCCCGACGGCGTGATCCAGCGCCGCACCGGCCGGGCCGGAGGAACCGAGGGCGGCATGTCCGCCGGCGGGGTGCTGCGGGTCCGCGCGGCGATGAAGCCGATCTCCACCGTGCCCCGGGCGCTCGAGACCGTC
>CAWAKY010000010.1:0-92362 GCA_963782695.1 uncultured Actinomycetota bacterium
TTAGTACCAGTCAGCTACATGCATTGCTGCACTTCCACATCTGGCCTATCAACCCAGTAGTCTAGCCGGGAGCCTCTGGACCCTAACGGGCATGGAAACCTCATCTTGAAGCGTGCTTCCCGCTTAGATGCTTTCAGCGGTTATCACTTCCGAACGTAGCTAATCAGCGGTGCCCTTGGCAGGACAACTGACACACCAGAGGTTCGTCCAACCCGGTCCTCTCGTACTAGGGTCAGCCCTTCTCAAGTTTCCTACGCGCACAGCGGATAGGGACCGAACTGTCTCACGACGTTCTAAACCCAGCTCGCGTACCGCTTTAATGGGCGAACAGCCCAACCCTTGGGAGCAACTCCAGCCCCAGGATGCGACGAGCCGACATCGAGGTGCCAAACCATGCCGTCGATATGGACTCTTGGGCAAGATCAGCCTGTTATCCCCGGGGTACCTTTTATCCGTTGAGCGACGGCGCTTCCACAAGCCACCGCCGGGTCACTAGTTCCGACTTTCGTCCCTGCTCGAGATGTCTCTCTCGCAGTCAAGCTCCCTTGTGCACTTACACTCGAAACCTGATTGCCAACCAGGCTGAGGGAACCTTTGAGCGCCTCCGTTACCTTTTAGGAGGCAACCGCCCCAGTTAAACTACCCACCAGGCACTGTCCCTGATCCGGATCACGGACCGAGGTTAGATATCCAGAACGACCAGAGTGGTATTTCAACGTTGACTCCACACACACTGGCGTGCATGCTTCACAGTCTCCCACCTATCCTACACAAGCCGTACCGAACACCAATACCAAGCTATAGTAAAGGTCCCGGGGTCTTTCCGTCCTGCTGCGCGTAACGAGCATCTTTACTCGTAGTGCAATTTCGCCGAGTTCGCGGTTGAGACAGTGGAGAAGTCGTTACGCCATTCGTGCAGGTCGGAACTTACCCGACAAGGAATTTCGCTACCTTAGGATGGTTATAGTTACCACCGCCGTTTACTGGGGCTTAAATTCTCAGCTTCGACCCGAAGGTCTAACCGGTCCTCTTAACCTTCCAGCACCGGGCAGGCGTCAGTCCGTATACATCGTCTTGCGACTTCGCACGGACCTGTGTTTTTAGTAAACAGTCGCTTCTCCCTGGTCTCTGCGGCCCTTTCCCCTAGGACGTGAAGTCCTTCAAGGTCTGGGCCCCCCTTCTCCCGAAGTTACGGGGGCATTTTGCCGAATTCCTTAACCACGATTCACTCGATCGCCTTGGTATTCTCTACCTAACCACCTGAGTCGGTTTGGGGTACGGGCGGCTCGAACCTCGCTAGAAGATTTTCTTGGCAGCATAGGATCACCCTGCTTCCCGCATTCGCGGTCACTATCAGGTCTCAGGATATGTGTGACACGGATTTGCCTATGTCACTCCCTACACCCTTGGACGTGGACTACCATCGCCACGCGGAGGCTACCTTCCTGCGTCTCTCCATCGCTTGACTACTACTACTTCGGGTCGCGCGCTCCGCTTGAGCCCTCTCCCGAAGGATTGGTGAACAAGTTTCAGGCGCTTAGCATCAGAAGGTTCGTCATGGGCGGTTCTTCGCCGGTTCCGGAATATCAACCGGATGTCCATCGACTACGCCTGTCGGCCTCGCCTTAGGTCCCGACTTACCCAGGGCAGATTAGCTTGACCCTGGAACCCTTGGTTATTCGGCGGACGGGTTTCTCACCCGTCATTCGCTACTCATGCCTGCATTCTCACTCGTGTGGCCTCCACGACTGGATCACTCCGCCGCTTCCCTGGCCACACGACGCTCCCCTACCCATCAACACGCTTGGACCACGATCCCTCAGGAGTCGTGGCCGGGCAATGTGTCAATGCCACAGCTTCGGTGGTGTGCTTGAGCCCCGCTACATTGTCGGCGCGGAATCACTTGACCAGTGAGCTATTACGCACTCTTTAAAGGGTGGCTGCTTCTAAGCCAACCTCCTGGTTGTCAATGCAACTCCACATCCTTTCCCACTTAGCACACGCTTAGGGACCTTAGATGGTGGTCTGGGCTGTTTCCCTCTCGACTACGGAGCTTATCCCCCGCAGTCTCACTGCCACGCTCTCACTTACCGGCATTCGGAGTTTGGCTAACGTCAGTAACCTGGTGAGGCCCATTAGCTATCCAGTAGCTCTACCTCCGGTAAGAAACACGTGACGCTGCACCTAAATGCATTTCGGGGAGAACCAGCTATCACGGAGTTTGATTGGCCTTTCACCCCTACCCACAGCTCATCCCCTCAGTTTTCAACCTAAGTGGGTTCGGTCCTCCACGACGTCTTACCGTCGCTTCAACCTGGCCATGGGTAGATCACTCCGCTTCGGGTCTAGACCCAGCGACTAATTCGCCCTATTCGGACTCGCTTTCGCTACGGCTTCCCCACACGGGTTAACCTCGCCACTGAGCACTAACTCGCAGGCTCATTCTTCAAAAGGCACGCTGTCACCCCACAAGGAGGCTCCAACGGATTGTAGGCAAACGGTTTCAGGATCTATTTCACTCCCCTCCCGGGGTACTTTTCACCTTTCCCTCACGGTACTTGTCCGCTATCGGTCACCAGGGAATATTTAGGCTTAGCGGGTGGTCCCGCCGGATTCACACGGGATTTCTCGGGCCCCGTGCTACTTGGGATGATTCTCTGGAGTGCTCGCCATTTCGTCTACGGGGGTCGCACCCTCTGTGCCGGGCCTTTCAATGCCCTTCGACTATGACGCGCATTTCTGACTCCATGCCGGATTGTCAGATCCGACTGAGAAGTCCCACGACCCCGACCATGCAACGCCTGACAGCTATCACACATGATCGGTTTAGCCTGCTTCCGCTTTCGCTCGCCACTACTCACGGAATCGCGGTTGCTTTCTCTTCCTGTGGGTACTGAGATGTTTCACTTCCCCACGTTCCCTCTACCCGCCCTATGTGTTCAGGCGGGAGTGACTGGACTTGCCTCCAGCCGGGTTTCCCCATTCGGAAATCCTCGGATCACAGTCTGGTTATCGACTCCCCGAGGCTTATCGCAGATTCCTACGTCCTTCTTCGGTTCCTGGTGCCAAGGCATCCACCGTTTGCCCTTAAAAACTTGATGCACAAAGATTTTAAGATGCTCGCGTCCACTGTGTAGTTCTCAACATACGGGCGGGCCCTCACCGGGTCGCCGCGCGCCTACCGAGCAAGCTCGGCGGTTCGTCCGCGATGAGGGTCCATGGCCGTACAACACGGCCTGAGGTGGGAGCTTTCGTCCGAGCCCTCAGGACCCAACAACGTGTCAGGCACCGTCCCCGTCGCCGGTCCGCTTTCCACTCTCCGCAAGACGGAGCTGTACTTGCGAGCCGAACCAGGTTCGGTGCCAAATAATCGATGTTCCACCCTTGAGCACCTGCTGACCGACATTCGCGGTCAGACCAGGCTCTGGATCGCTATCGCGACCAGTGCTCCTTAGAAAGGAGGTGATCCAGCCGCACCTTCCGGTACGGCTACCTTGTTACGACTTAGTCCCAATCGCCAGTCCCACCTTCGACGGCTCCCTCCCACAAGGGGTTGGGCCACCGGCTTCGGGTGTTACCGACTTTCGTGACTTGACGGGCGGTGTGTACAAGGCCCGGGAACGTATTCACCGCAGCGTTGCTGATCTGCGATTACTAGCGACTCCGACTTCATGGGGTCGAGTTGCAGACCCCAATCCGAACTGAGACCGGTTTTTTGGGATTCGCTCCATCTTGCGATTTCGCAGCCCTTTGTACCGGCCATTGTAGCATGTGTGAAGCCCAAGACATAAGGGGCATGATGATTTGACGTCATCCCCACCTTCCTCCGAGTTGACCCCGGCAGTCTCCTATGAGTCCCCGCCTTTACGCGCTGGCAACATAGAACGAGGGTTGCGCTCGTTGCGGGACTTAACCCAACATCTCACGACACGAGCTGACGACAACCATGCACCACCTGTATACCGACCTTGCGGGGCACCCATCTCTGAGTGTTTCCGGTATATGTCAAGCCTTGGTAAGGTTCTTCGCGTTGCATCGAATTAATCCACATGCTCCGCCGCTTGTGCGGGCCCCCGTCAATTCCTTTGAGTTTTAGCCTTGCGGCCGTACTCCCCAGGCGGGGAACTTAATGCGTTAGCTGCGGCACAGACCTCGTGGAATGAGGCCCACACCTAGTTCCCAACGTTTACGGCGTGGACTACCAGGGTATCTAATCCTGTTCGCTCCCCACGCTTTCGCTTCTCAGCGTCAGTAGTGGCCCAGAGACCTGCCTTCGCCATCGGTGTTCCTCCTGATATCTGCGCATTTCACCGCTACACCAGGAATTCCAGTCTCCCCTACCACACTCTAGTCTGCCCGTACCCACCGCAAGTCCGGGGTTGAGCCCCGGATTTTCACGGCAGACGCGACAAACCGCCTACAAGCTCTTTACGCCCAATAATTCCGGACAACGCTCGCACCCTACGTATTACCGCGGCTGCTGGCACGTAGTTAGCCGGTGCTTCTTCTGCAGGTACCGTCACTTTCGCTTCTTCCCTGCTGAAAGAGGTTTACAACCCGAAGGCCTTCATCCCTCACGCGGCGTCGCTGCATCAGGCTTTCGCCCATTGTGCAATATTCCCCACTGCTGCCTCCCGTAGGAGTCTGGGCCGTGTCTCAGTCCCAGTGTGGCCGGTCGCCCTCTCAGGCCGGCTACCCGTCGTCGTCTTGGTGAGCCGTTACCTCACCAACTAACTGATAGGCCGCGAGTCCATCCCAGACCGAAAAACTTTCCAAACGGTAGCCATGCGGCTCCGTCTCGTATCCGGTATTAGCTCCGGTTTCCCGGGGTTATTCCAGAGTCTGGGGCAGGTTACTCACGTGTTACTCACCCGTTCGCCACTGATCACCCAAGAGCAAGCTCTCGAGGTCACCGTTCGACTTGCATGTGTTAAGCACGCCGCCAGCGTTCGTCCTGAGCCAGGATCAAACTCTCCGTTGATGTTTGACTCTCGGCGAACCGAGAAATCTGATTACCGGCGAACCGATAGATCTTTTACCCTTGGAGGGTTGTTTCACTGGCTGAGCACGAACAACCAGCTCTCGCTGTTGTTCGTTGTCAACCAAAGGATTTTCGTGCGTCTCGATCTGCCGGCCTGGTGGCCGGTTCGTCTCGACGCGACGAGGTATTACTTGGCATCGATTTTTGACACGCTGTTGAGTTCTCAAGGTTCGGACGCGCACCAACGATTCGCTCATCGAGCTCGTCGTCGGGGCTGGTATCCGTGCTGCTTCCTTGCGCGAGGCAACTGTTCTAACTTACCCGCGTCCTTGCTTGGGCGTCAAATCCGTGATCCGCTCACTGAGCGGCCGGACCATGATCGCGCTTGGATCTCTGCGGGGCGCCCACTCTAGCACCCTGGGGCGCCGGCTCCAACTCGGTCTCCGTGGCCACCGAAGTGGCTGTGGGTCCCTGTCTGGGAGTGGGAATCAGCTCGCGGGACCGGCCTGCTTGGGGCTGGGTGGTGACCCATCCGCTTGGCGTCCGTTCCTCCCTCTCGGGCTGACGTCGAGAACATTAGATGACGTTCGGCGCAGAACACAAATCGGCTCCCCCGCCGGCGGGTCGCATCAGGCCGGATATGACGAAACCCGCTGTCGCACAGCGGGTTTCGTCATCAGAACGTCTGCACGTGGCGCGGAGGTGCGCTCAGCCGGCATCCGGGAGGCGCCCGGCGGCCAGTGCCTTGCGGCCGCGCCGGAGCACGACGACCCGCTCGTGGAGCACGTCTCCCGGCTCGAGGAGGCGCTCCACGTCGGTCACCTTCACGCCGTTGACCGAGGCCCCGCCGTCGCCGATCGCGCGCCGGGCCGCGTTGCGCGACTCGACCAGGCCCACGGCCACGAGCGCGTCGACCACGCTCATCCCGACCTGCACCTCTCCCCCGGGCAGCTCGGCGGTGGCGTCCGCGAGGGTGCGCGCGTCGAGCCCGCGCAGGTCGCCCTTGCCGAACAGCGCCTCACTGGCGGCCTGCACCGCGGCCGTCGCGGCGGCCCCGTGCACCAGGGTCGTGACGTCGGCGGCGAGGGTCTTCTGCGCCGCCCGCCGGAACGGCTCCTCCGCCACCTGGCGCTCGAGCTCGGCCAGCTCGTCACGGGTGCGGTCGGTGAACACCCTCAGCAGGGTGAGCACCGAGGCGTCCTCGACGTTGAGCCAGTACTGGTAGAAGGCGTACGGGCTGGTCATCTCGGCGGACAGCCAGATCGCGTTGCCCGCGCTCTTGCCGAACTTCTCCCCCGAGGAGTCGGTGAGCAGCGGCGTCGTGAGCAGGTGCACCGACGCCCCCTCGACCCGGTGGATCAGGTCGGAGCCGGCCGTGAGGTTGCCCCACTGGTCGTTGCCGCCGGTCTGCAGCGTGCAGCCGAAGTCGCGGTAGAGCTGCAGGTAGTCCAGCCCCTGCAGCAGCTGGTAGCTGAACTCGGTGTAGGAGATGCCCTCGTCGCTGTTCAGCCGCGCCGCGATCGCCTCCTTCTTCACCATCTGGTTGACCCGGAAGTGCTTGCCGACGTCGCGCAGGAAGTCCAGCGCCGACATCGGCGCGGTCCAGTCGAGGTTGTTCACGAACACCGCCGGGTTCTCGCCGTCGGACGCGAGGAACGGCTCGACCTGCCGGCGGATGTTCGCCACCCACTCGGCGGTCTGCTCCTTGGTCTTCAGCACCCGCTCGGCCGTGGGCCGGGGGTCGCCGATCAGCCCGGTCGACCCGCCGACGAGGCAGATGACGCGGTGCCCGGCCCGCTGGAGGTGGCGCAGCACGACGAGCTGCACGAGGTTGCCGAAGTGCAGCGAGGGGGCGGTCGGGTCGAACCCGCAGTACGCCGTGATCGGCCCGTCGGCGAGTGCCGTGCGCAGCGCGGACTCGTCGGTGGTCTGCGCCACCAGCCCTCGCCACTGCAGCTCGTCGAGGATGTCGCCCACTGGTGTTCCCTTCGCCGTTCCCGGTGCCCACGACGCCGGATGCCGTGTGCCCGCCACAGCCTGCCACGCCGCCCCACGGCGGGTGCGGCGCCGCCTGACGCGCGGACACCGGGCCGGTCAGCGCCGCTCGTCGGCCAGCACGGCGTAGGTGTACCCGTCGACCCAGCCGAGCTCGGCGTGCCACGAGTCGCGGACGCCGTGCTGCTCGCGGCGCATCCCGGCCTTCTCCATCACCCGCCACGAGGCGACGTTGTCGGCGAAGCAGCCGGCGGTGACCCGGTGCAGGCCCAGGTCGCCGAAGGCCAGGTCGAGGACGGCGCGCACCATCTCGGTGGCGTAGCCGCGGCCGTGGTGCGCCGGGTCGAGCAGGTAGCCGAGGGATCCCTCGCTGCGGACCGCCGGTGAGTTCGGCGCCCTGGCCCATCCCGTCGCTGACCATCACCGAGACCGTGCCGACCACGACACCGTCGTCGGTCACGCCGACGACGTGGTGGTCGAACGGGTCGTCCGCCCCCGACACGCCACAGCGCTCGGTACGCCTCCAGGTCGACCTCGGTGTTCAGCAGCCACCGGTTGACCTCCGGGTGGGTGCGCCAGGCGACCACCGCGTCGAGGTCTGCGTCGGTGGGCGGGCGCAGCTCGAGCCGCTCGGTGCGGCGTGGCCAGAGGTCGGGTCGGGTCATGGCACCTGCCTACCGGCAGGCGCGGGCGCTCCGCCACCGGGTTACGGCACACTGGCCCGCCATGAGCACCGACGCGTCGCCGCGCCCCGACCTGACCTCGTTCATCGCGGGCCTGCCCAAGGCCGAGCTGCACGTGCACCACGTGGGGTCGGCCTCGCCCCGGATCGTCGCCGAGCTCGCGGGCCGGCACCCCGACAGCCCGGTGCCGCAGGACCCGCGAGGCCCTCGCGCGCTTCTTCACCTTCACCGACTTCGCCCACTTCATCGACGTCTACCTCGCCACGGTCGGGCTGCTGCGCACGGCGCGAGGACGTGCGGATGCTGACCTACGAGGTCGCCCGCGACCTCGCGGCCCAGCAGGTGCGCTACGCCGAGCTGACCATGACGCCGTACACGTCGGTGGTGCGCGGCATCCCGATCGAGGCGTACACCGAGGCGATCGAGGACGCCCGGGTCGCCGCCGAGCGCGACCACGGCGTCGTGCTGCGGTGGATCTACGACATCCCCGGCGAGTCCGGGCTCGAGTCGGCCGACGCGACCCTGTCGTACGCGCTGCGGCCACCGGCCCGAGGCGCTGGTCGGGTTCGGCCTCGGCGGCCCCGAGATCGGCGTGCCGCGCGCGCAGTTCGCGCCGCACTTCGCCGCCGCCAGGGCCGCCGGGCTGCACTCGGTGCCGCACTCGGGCGAGTCGACCGGGCCGCAGTCGGTGTGGGACGCCCTCACCCTGCTCGGCGCCGAGCGGATCGGCCACGGCACGTCGTCGGTGCAGGACCCCCGCGCTGCTCGAGCACCTGGCCGAGCACGGCATCCCGCTCGAGGTCTGCCCGACGTCCAACGTCGCGACCCGGGTCGTCGAGCGGATCGAGGAGCACCCGATCCGGGCCATGCGCGATGCCGGCGTCGTCGTGACGGTGAACAGCGACGACCCGCCGATGTTCGGCACCACCCTGAACCGGGAGTACGAGATCGCGGCCGGGCTGCTCGACCTCGACGAGGCCGGGGTCGCCGACCTCGCGGTGGCGGCCGTCGACGCCTCGTTCGCGCCCGACGACGTCAGGGCCCGGGTGCGGGACGAGATCGGCGCGCACCTGGCGGCCGCCGCGCGGCTGACCCTGCGGTCAGCGCAGCGCCGACGTCACCAGCACCGCGCCGGCGCCGAACGACGCGTCGGCCCAGGCCTGGATCGAGCCGTCGTCGTGCACCACGAGCGCCTGCACCGGGCCGGTGTCACCGGGTCGCGTCGGCGGTCAGCAGACCGGGCGCGGCCCGCAGCCCCGCCTGCACGGCATCCCACTGCTGGGCGCTCAGGGTGGGCGGCGCCGAGGGCCGCGGTGACGGCTCGGCCGCGACGTCGTACAGCGCCAGCGGCACCGAGCCGGTGACCGTCATCGTCGTGCCGTCGAACCGGCCGGTCACCGCGTAGGTGCCCCAGCGCGTCGTCGCGCCCCTGCAGGTCGGCCGTCTCGTGCGGGCCGGCGGTCGCCCAGTCCCAGCCGACGAGCGGGACGCCCCGGCACTGCGGCGGCCAGGACTCGCGCGACGGCGCCCAGGCACAGCTGCGGGGGCCCGTCCGGGGTCTGGAGCACGGTGCCCTGCCCGGTGACGGGGCCGTCGGCGGGTGGCACGGCGGCGACCGGTGGCGCGATGGTGGGGGCGGCCGAGGTGGCCGGGGCGGGACCTGCCGGGCGTCGACGGGGTCGAGCCGCAGCCACCGAGGAGCAGCGCGACGGCGAGCAGCGGGGCGGCCAGGACCGGGGCGGACGGCGGTGTCATCCCGCTGGGACGCCTCAGCTGCGCGTCGCGTTCCCGGGGCGCCCCGGGCGGTACGCGCTCACGGTCGGGTCGCCGTCGACCCAGAACCGCCAGGGGTAGGTCAGGCCGTCGCCGCCCGGGCCGCTCACGCCCACGCGCGGGCCGGTGCGCACGGCGGACGGCTCGACGAGCACCTCGGGGGCCGTGACGCGCCCGCCGGCGCGCGCGCCGACCAGGGGCATGCCGTTGTGCTCGCGCCCGAGGGCCAGCGCCGTGGCCAGCCGGGCCGGGCCGCGGGCCAGGTCGCGCGGGCGGAACCCGGGGCGGCGCTCGGCGGCGACCTCGTGGCCGTCGACCACCTCGCCGGCCCGGAGCAGCACCGCGGAGGCCTCGCCCTCGACGCCGGTGACGATGTTGGCGCAGAAGTGCATGCCGTAGGTGAAGTAGACGTAGAGGTGCCCGGCCGGGCCGAACATGACGTCGTTGCGCGGCGAACGGCCGCAGGAACGCGTGCGAACCGGGGTCCGCCGCACCGCCGTACGCCTCGACCTCGGTGAGCCGCACGGTGACCCCGCCGTGGCTCACCCGGCATCCCAGCAGGTCGCGCGCGACACGCAGCGGGTCACGGGCGAAGAACTCCATGCGGGAGCGGTTTGGCGAGAGGCACGTGCACCAGTGTGCTCGCCTCCGGTCACCGCACCGTCGGCAGGACCCCCGACCAGGCTCGGTGGCCGGATGCCGTGGCCCTCACCCGGTCGAGCTGCTCACCGACGCGGACCGGTGCGGTGCCGCCCTTGGCCGACCGCGACGCGAGCGATCCCTCGACCGACAGCACGTCGCGCACGCCCGGGGTGAGGTGCGGGCTGACCGCGGCCAGGTCGTCGTCGGAGAGGTCCCACAGCTCGATGCCGCGGCCCTCGCACTCGCGCACGCAGGCGCCCGCGACCTCGTGCGCGACCCGGAACGGCACGCCCTGGCGCACCAGCCACTCGGCGACGTCGGTGGCCAGCGAGAAGCCCTGCGGCGCCAGCGACTCGAGCCGCTCGGTGTCGAAGACCATCGTCGCGACCATGCCCGCTGAAGGCCGGCAGCAGCACCTCGAGGGTGTCGACGGCGTCGAAGACCGGCTCCTTGTCCTCCTGCAGGTCGCGGTTGTAGGCGAGCGGCAGGCCCTTGAGCGTGGTGAGCAGCCCGGCGAGGTCGCCGACCAGCCGGCCGGCCTTGCCGCGGGCCAGCTCGGCGACGTCGGGGTTCTTCTTCTGCGGCATGATGCTCGACCCGGTGGAGTAGGCGTCGTCGAGCGTGACGAAGCGAGAACTCCTTGGTCGCCCAGAGCACGACCTCCTCGGCCAGCCGGGAGACGTCGATGGCCGTCATCGCCGCGACGAACGAGAACTCCGCGACGAAGTCGCGGCTCGCGGTGCCGTCGATCGAGTTCTCGACCGAGGTGTCGAAGCCGAGGTCGGCGGCGACGGCCTCGGGGTCGAGCCCGAGCGAGGAGCCCGGCCAGCGCGCCCGAGCCGTAGGGCGACACGGCGGCGCGCACGTCCCAGTCGCGCAGCCGGTCGACGTCGCGCAGCAGCGCCCAGGCGTGGGCCAGCAGGTGGTGCGACAGCAGCACCGGCTGGGCGTGCTGGAGGTGGGTGCGGCCCGGCATCGCGACGCCGAGGTGGCGGGTCGGCCTGGTCGACGAGGGCGTCGACGACGTCGAGCACCAGGCCGGCGACGACCCGGGCGTGCTCGCGCAGGTACATCCGGAACAGGGTGGCCACCTGGTCGTTGCGCGAGCGCCCGGCGCGCAGCCGGCCGCCGACGTCGGCGCCGGCCCGGTCGATGAGGCCGCGCTCCAGCGCCGAGTGCACGTCCTCGTCGGCCTCGTCGGGGGTGAACGCGCCGGACTCGACGTCGGCGCGCAGCCGCTCCAGCGCGTCGAGCATCGCCGCCAGCGTCGCGTCGTCGAGCAGCCCGGCGCGCGTGCAGCACCCGGGCGTGCGCCCGCGAGCCGGCGAGGTCGTGCGGCGCGAGCCGCCAGTCGAAGTGGGTCGACTTCGACAGGGCGGCGAGCGCGTCGGCCGGGCCGCCGGCGAACCGCCCGCCCCACAGGGCGGTGCTGCGGACGGTGGGGTCGGTCACGGGAGGTCCCTCCGGGTGTAGGACAGCAGGCGGTCGACGATCGCGGCGCTGCGCTCGGCGCCGGAGGTCACCACCATGATGGTGTCGTCGCCCGCGATGGTGCCGAGCACCCCCTCGAGGCCGGCGTGGTCGAGCCCGGAGGCCAGGAAGTTCGCGGCGCCGGGCGGGGTGCGCAGGATGACCAGGTTGGCGGAGTGCTCGGCGGAGACCAGCAGCTCGTGGCAGCGCGCCTGGAGCCGGGTCACCCGCTCCTCGCCGTCGGGCGCGGCGCGCACGGTGCGGTCGCCGCCCTCCCCCGGCACGGCGTACACGAGGTTCTTGCCGACGCGCACCCGCTCGGCCCCGACGTCGACGAGGTCGCGCGACAGGGTGGCCTGGGTGACCTCGATGCCGTCGGCGGCGAGGTGGTCGAGCAGCTCGGTCTGCGAGCGCACCGGGGTCGACGCGAGGATCTCGACGATCCGCTGCTGGCGCGCGGCGCGCGAGGTGGACACGGTCATCGGGTCTCCCCCGTCTCGTGCTGCTCGACCAGCCAGGACAGCAGCGCCTTCTGCGCGTGCAGCCGGTTCTCGGCCTCCTGCCAGACCAGGGATGCCGGGCCGTCGATCACCTCGGCGTCGACCTCGTAGCCGCGGTAGGCCGGCAGGCAGTGGAGGAACACGGCATCCGCGGCCGCCTGCGCCATCAGCGCCGTCGGTGACCCGGAAGGGGGCGAACGGGCTGTCGGCGCCCTTGCGGGCCTCGGCCTCGGCCTCGAGCCCCATCGAGACCCAGGTGTCGGTGGTGACGACGTCGGCGCCGGCGACCGCGGCGACCGGGTCGTCGGTGACCAGCACCGAGCCGCCCTGCTCGGCCGCGATGGCCTGCGCGCGGGCCACGACGTCGGCCCGGGGCGGGTGGGACGCCGGGGTGCCGACGCGCACGTGCATGCCGGCGAGCGCGCCAGCCGAGCAGGTAGGAGTGCGCCATGTTGTTGGCGCCGTCGCCGACGTAGGCGAAGGTCAGCCCGGCGGTGGCTGCCCTTGGCCTCGAGCACGGTGAGCAGGTCGGCGAGGATCTGGCACGGGTGGTAGTCGTCGGTGAGCGCGTTGACCACCGGCACCCCGGCGTACGCCGCCATCTCCTCCAGCGCGGCCTGCGCGAAGGTGCGCCAGACGACCGCGGCCGACTGCGGGCCGAGGATGCGGGCGACGTCGGCCACCGACTCGCGCACCCCGACGCCGGCGAGGCGGCCGTCGACGACCATCGGGAAGCCGCCGAGCCCGGCGACCGCGCCGACGAACGACACCTGGGTGCGCAGGGTCGGCTTGTCGAACAGGATCGACACGGTGCGCGGGCCCTCGAGGCAGCGGTCGGAGAACGGCGCGGCCTTGAGCGCCAGGGCGCGGTCGAGCACGGCGCGCTGCTCGGCGGCGGTGAGGTCGTCGTCGGCGAGGAAGTGGCGCAGCGTCATCGGGCGTCCTTCGTGGTGTGGCGTCGGCGGTGGCGGTGTCGAGCAGCCCGGGCAGGGCGTCGACGAACAGGTCGAGCTCGGCGGTGGTGACGACGAGCGGCGGGCGCGAGCCGGATGGCGTCCGGGGCGACCGGGTTGACGATGAAGCCGGCGTCGCGGGCCAGGGCGGCGACCGCGGCGGAGTGGTCGCCGGCCAGCGTGATGGCCTGCAGCAGGCCGGCGCCGCGGATGCCGGTGACCAGCGGGTGGTCGAGGTCGCCGATCCGCTGCTCGAGGTGCTCGCCGGCCTCGCGGGCGTGGTCGAGCAGGCCCTCGGCGGCGATGGTGTCGAGCACCGCGAGCCCGGCGGCGCAGGCCAGCGGGTTGCCGCCGAAGGTCGAGCCGTGCATGCCCGGGGTGAGCATGGTGCTGACGTCGGGGCCGAAGGTCACCAGCGCGCCGATCGGCACGCCGCCGCCCAGGCCCTTGGCCAGGGTGATCGCGTCGGGCACGACGCCGGCCTGGTGGAACGCGAACCACGATGCCGGTGCGGCCGATGCCGGTCTGCACCTCGTCGAGCACGAGCAGCGCGCCGTGCGTCGCGGGTGATCTCGCGGGCGGCGCGCAGGTAGTCCGGGCTGCCGGGGCGCACGCCCGCCTCGCCCTGGATCGGCTCGAGGACGAGCGGCCGAGGTCTGCTCGGTGACGGCGGCGCGCAGGGCGTCGACGTCGCCCCACGGCACGTGGGTCACGCCCGGGGATGAGCGGCTCGAACGGCTCGCGGTAGGCCGGCTTGTGGGTCAGCGCGAGGGCGCCCGTGGTGCGGCCGTGGAAGGCGCCCTCGGCGGCGACGATGCCGGTGCGGCCGGTGCGGCGGGCCAGCTTGATGCGCGGCCTCGAGGGCCTCGGCGCCGGAGTTGCAGAAGAACACCGTCGACCCGGCGGGGGCGCCGGCGAGCGACAGCAGCCGCTCGGCGAGCTCGACCTGGGGCACCGAGGTGAAGAAGTTGGACACGTGCACCAGCTGGCCGGCCTGCTTCGACACGGCCGCGACCAGGGCGGGGTGGTCGTGGCCGAGGGCGTTGACGGCGATGCCGCCGACGAGGTCGAGGTAGCGCCTGCCCTCGACGTCCCAGACCCACGCGCCGTCGCCGTGCTCGAGCACGAGCTGCGGGCGGCCGAACAGGTTGAGCAGCGCGCCCTCGTAGCGGTCGAGCCAGGCCGCGTTCGGTCATCGCCGGGTCACTCATCGGCGGGCCTCCTCGTGCGGGCGTCGGGCAGCACCATCGTGCCGATGCCCTCGGAGGTGAAGACCTCGAGCAGCAGGCTGTGCGGCTGGCGGCCGTCGACGACGTGGGCCTGCGGCACGCCCGCCTCGCACCGCGCGGACGCACGCCTCGAGCTTGGGGATCATCCCGGCATCCACGGTGTGCAGCAGCTCGCCTGGCGCGCCGACACCGATGCAGCTCGGAGAGCAGCGAGTCGCGGTCGGGCCAGTCGGCGTAGACGCCCTCGACGTCGGTGAGCACGACCAGCTTGCGGGCGCCGAGCGCGACGGCGAGCGCGGCGGCGGCGGTGTCGGCGTTGACGTTGAGCACCTGGCCGTCGACGTCGAGGTCGGGGGCGATGGTCGAGACGACCGGGATGCGGCCGGCCTCGAGCAGGTCGAGCACCGCGGTCGGGGTCGACCTCGCACGACGTCGCCGACCAGGCCGATGTCGTGCTCCTCGCCGTCGACGACGACGCCGCGACGGCGGGCGCCGAACAGCCCGGCATCCTCGCCGGAGAGCCCGACGGCCATCGGGCCGTGCTGGTTGAGCAGGCCGACGAGCTCGCGCCCGACCTGGCCGGTGAGCACCATCCGCACGACGTCCATGACCTCGGGGGTGGTGACCCGCAGGCCGCCCTTGAACTCGCTGTCGAGGCCGAGCCGGTCGAGCATCGCCGTGATCTGCGGGCCGCCGCCGTGCACGACGACCGGGCGCAGCCCGGCGAGCCGCAGGAAGACGACGTCCTGCGCGAACGCGCGCCTTGAGCTCGTCGTCGACCATCGCGTTGCCGCCGTACTTGACGACGACGAGCGGCCCCGCGGAAGCGCTCGAGCCAGGGCAGCGCCTCGACGAGCGTCATCGCCTTGGACTGGGCGACGCGCAGCGCGGCGGCGTCGATCGCGCCGCGCAGGGCCTGCTCGGGGGGTGTCATCGGTCGTCCTGTCGGCTCGTCATGCTGGAGTAGGCGGAGTTCTCGTGGACGTAGTCGTGGGTGAGGTCGTTGGTCCAGATCGTGGCGGTGGCGTCGCCGGCGTGCAGGTCGACGACGACGTGCACCTCGCGGGCGGCGAGGTCGACGAGCGAGCGGTCCTCCCCCACGCCGCCGGCCCGGCAGACCTGACGCCGTTCATCGAGACGTCGAGGGATGCCGGGTCGAAGGCGCGCCGCGGTCGTGCCGACCGCGGCGAGCACCCGGCCCCAGTTCGGGTCGTTGCCGAAGACGGCGCACTTGAACAGGTTGTTGCGGGCGACCGCGCGGGCCACCTCGAGGGCGTCGTCGACGGAGGCCGCCGAGCGCACCTCGACCGCGATGTCGTGGTGGGCGCCCTCGGCGTCGGCGACGAGCTGGCGGGCGAGCGACGCGCAGACCTCGGTCACGGCATCCGCGAGGTGGTCGCGGCCGACCGTCGACGCCCGAGGCGCCCGAGGCGAGCAGCACGACGGTGTCGTTGGTCGACATGCAGCCGTCGGAGTCGACCCGGTCGAAGGTGGTCGCCGTCGCGCCGCGCAGCACGGCGTCGAGGTCGCGGGCCGTCGACGACGGCGTCGGTGGTGACCACGACGAGCATCGTGGCCAGCGCCGGGCGCGAGCATGCCGGCGCCCTTGGCCATGCCGCCGACCGACCAGCCGTCGCGCTGCGCGACGGCGGTCTTGGCCACGGTGTCGGTGGTCATGATCGCCTCGGCGGCGTCGGGGCCACCGTCGGCCGGCGAGCGCGGCCGCCGCGGCGTCGACGCCGTGCAGCAGCAGGTCCATCGGCAGCCGCTCGCCGATCAGGCCGGTCGAGCAGACGACGACGTCGCCGGGCGCGACGTCGAGGCACGGCGCCGACGTGCTCGGCGGTGCGGTGGGTGTCCTGGAAGCCGTGGGCGCCGGTGCAGGCGTTGGCGCCGCCGCTGTTGAGCACCACGGCATCCACCCGGCCGTCGGCGACGGCGGTGCGCGACCAGGTGACCGGCGCGGCCTCGACCCGGTTGCCGGTGAAGACGGCGGCCGCGTGGTGGTCGGGGCCGTCGTTGACGACGAGGGCGACGTCGGGGCGGCCGGAGGCCTTGAGGCCGGCGGTGACGCCGGCGGCCCGGAAGCCGCGCGGGGTGGTGACGGACATCAGGCGGTGCCTCCGGTCAGCGAGGTGGGCGTGATGACGAGGCCGGCCCGGCGCCAGGCCGCGGCGGCGGCGCCCGCGTCGGCGACGGGCACGAGCACCCAGTCGGTGTCGAAGGTCGAGAACCCGAGCACCGAGATCTCGGCGGCGGCGAGCGGGTCGAGCACCTCGGTGAAGACGCCGACGGCGCCGAACGACAGCGGGCCGGCGACCTCGACGAGGGTGAACGGGCCCTCGGCGCGCGCCCCGGCGGGCACGTTGGCGGTGAGGCAGACGACCGAGGTCTCGTCGGGGGTGCGGGTCAGCGACGCGAACGGGCCGGGGGTCCAGTCGAACTGCGGCAGCTCACCGCCGGGCAGCCGGACGACCGAGACGCTGCTCGGGGTGCTCCATGAGGTGCAGCGGCATCCGGCTCACGGCGCGACCCCGGCGATCGGCAGGCCGGTGGTCTCGGGCAGGCCGAGGGCGAGGTTGAGGCACTGCACGGCCGCGCCGGCGGTGCCCTTGGTGAGGTTGTCGACGGCGGCGACCACGACGACCCGGCCGACCCGCTCGTCGAGCACGACCTGCAGGTGCACGGCGTTGCTGCCGAGCACGCTGCCGGTGCTCGGCCAGCGGCCCTCGCGGCAGCAGGTGGACGAACGGCTCGTCGGCGTAGGCACTGGCCCAGGCCGCGCGGACCTGCGTCGGCGGTGGTGCCGGGGACGCACCCGGGCGGTGCAGGTGGCGAGGATGCCGCGCGGCATCGGCGCCAGCGTGGGGGTGAACGAGACCGTGACCGGGCCGGCCGCCGGCCGCGGTGAGGTTCTGCTCGATCTCGGGGGTGTGCCGGTGCACGCCGCCGACGCCGTAGGGCGACATCGCGCCCATCACCTCGGCGCCGAGCAGGTGCGGCTTGAGCGACCTGCCGGCGCCCGACGTGCCGGAGGCCGCGACGACCGTGATGTCGTCGGGCTCGAGCACGCCCGCCACGAGGCCCGGGGCGAGGGCGAGCGAGACGGCGGTCGGGTAGCAGCCCGGGCACGGCGATCCGGGTGGCGCCGGCCAGGGCGTCGCGCTGCGGGCCCGTCCGGCGGTCGGGCAGCTCGGGCATGCCGTAGGGCCACGACCCGGCGTACGGCGGTGTCGTAGAAGGCGGTCCAGGCGCTCTGCGTCGGCGAGCCGGAAGTCGGCCCCGCAGTCGATGACGACCACGTCGTCGCCCAGCTGCGCCGCGAGGCGCCGCGGAGTGGCCGTGCGGCAGCGCGAGGACGACGGCGTCGTGGCCGGCGAGCACCTCCGGCGTGGTGTCCTCGAGCAGGCCGGTCGGCCAGCGGGGTCAGGTGCGGGTGGATGCTGCCGAGCGGCTGCCCGGCGTTGGACGAGGCGGTCAGGGCCCCGACCTCGAGGTCGGGGTGCTGCGAGCAGCAGCCGCACGACCTCACCGCCGGCGTACCCGCTCGCCCCGGCCACTGCGACACGTCTCATGTGCATGACTATACAGAGTTCGCGTGACTCTATGCACACCGGCCCGGCCCCCACGCCACAACTTTCTCGCCCGGTGCGAGAACCTTCACCTTCGCACCCCAACCGAAGGGGTGCTGAGGTGAAGCGTTCCGGGATCGGGCGACAAAGTTGGGACTCGGGTCAGGTGAGGGGGTCGGACTCGCCCAGGGCGAGGACGAGGGTGCGCTCGTCGGGCGCCAGGCCGGCCTCGCGCCCGGGCCCGCAGCGAGGCGACGGTGTCGATGCCGGCGCGCACGAAGCGCCCCGACCACGCGTCGAGCTCGCCCGACACCAGCGCCAGCACCAGGTCGGTGACCTCGGCCGGGTCGGTCCACTCGGTGCGGCCGACGTGCGCGTCCATCGCCTCGGTCATGTCGGTGCGCACCACACCGGGCATCAGGTCGAACGCCCGGATGCCGCGCGCCCACCCCGCGAGGTGGGTCGAGCCGGTGACCCGCGCCAGCGCGGTCTTGCTGACGTTGTAGGCGCTCGCGTCGGCGCCCGCCCGCGCGGGCCGCCCCGCTGTTGACGTTGACGATGCGGCCGCCACCGGCGGCGAGCATGTGCGGCGCGACCAGCCAGGTCATCAGGTACGGCCCGAGGACGTTGACCTCCTGGGTGTGCCACCACTGGTCGGGGTCGGACGCGAACAGGTCGACCTCGGTGTCGATGACCCCGGCGTTGTTGACGAGCACGTCGATGCGGCCGTGCGCGCTCGACGACCTCGTCGACCCACGCGGTCAGCGCCGCCCGGTCGGTGACCGGCGCGACGGCGCTCGACCCGCGCTCGACGGCGTACCCGGCGTCCTCGAGGGCGTCGGCGACGAGCCGCCCGATGCCGCGCGAGGCACCCGGTGACGACGGCGACGGGGTGGCCACCGCGGCCGTCCTCGGACGCCGGCTCCGGCGCGACCTCGCCCTCGTCGTCGACGGGCACCTCGGTGGGCACGCTCATGCCGCGCTGCACCGCCCCGACGGCCTCGGCCGCCGCCCGCAGCGCGGTGTCGCGCAGGGCGCTCACCTCGTCGGTGGTCAGCGTGCGGTCGGGCGCCCGGAAGGTGAGCCGGTAGGCCAGGGACTTGTTGCCCGTCGCCCACCTGGTCGCCGCGGTAGACGTCGAACAGGGTCAGGGCCTCGAGGTGCTCACCGGCGCCGTCGCGCAGGGCGCGCTGCACGGCATCCGGCCGGCACCTGCTCGTCGACGACGAGGGCGACGTCGCTCTGGGCCATCGGGAAGGTGTGACAGGGTGCGGGCCTGCACGGTCGCCTCGGAGGCCGCGGTGAGCACGTCGAGGTCGAGCTCGCCGCCCACGGTGCGGGCCGGCAGGCCGAGCGCCGCGACGACCTTGGGGTGCAGCTCGCCGACGTGGCCGACGAGGGTGCCGTCGGCCAGCGTCGACGCGGGCGCAGCGGCCGGGGTGGAAGGGGGCCACGGCGTCCGCCGACACCTCGAGCGCGAGGCCGAGCGCCTCGCCGACGGTGCGCGCGACCGTCGACGACGTCGGCGACCGTCGGCGGGGCGGCCGGCGCCCCACCAGCCGGCCCGCACCGCGGTCACCGGCCAGGCCAGCACGGCCCAGGTGGCGCGGCTGCGGCGGCACGGCGGCGCGGATCGGCGGCGAGCGTCTCGTCGGACGGCCGGATGCCGACGTCCTCGGTCGGCGCCGAGCCGCTGCGGTCCGTCGAGCGCGACGACCAGGCCGAGCTCGAAGATGCCGACGTCGCGCGTGCCGCGGGCGACGTTGCGGCGCAGCGCGTCGACCAGGGTGGCGAGCAGCCGGGTGCGCATCAGCGGCTGCTCGTCGGACAGCGGGTTGGCCAGCCGCACGGTGCGCGCCACCTCGGCGTCGACGTCGAGGCCGAGCGCGGTCGTAGCGGTCGGCGCCGACGAACGGCGCGCTCAGCACCTCGGACAGGCCCTGCCCGGCCAGCACGTCGGCGACGAGCGCGCCGCACCCGCTGGGCGTGGGTGAGGCCGGCGCCCGCCGGGCGGCGTCGGGCATGATCGACGGGATGCGGTCGTAGCCGTCGATGCGGGCGACCTCCTCGACGAGGTCCGCGGCCGTCGGTGAGGTCGGGGCGCCAGGTCGGCGGCGGTCACCGTGAGCAGTCGTCGCCGTCGCCGGGTCGACGACGTCGCAGCCGATCGCCTGCAGGGTCGACGACGACCTCGCTCGTCGAGGTAGACGATGCCGACGATCCTCGACGGGAGAGTCGACGTCGCATGCGTCACCGGGGCCGGCGCGGCCGGCGGTGCCGACGTCGGTGACGCTCGGCGTCGGCCACTCCCCCGCCGTGCTCGACGAGCAGGTCGACGGCGAGCTGCGGCCGCGGCGGCGGCGAGCGCCGGGTCGACGCCGCGCTCGAAGCGCTTGCGAGGCCTCGCTGGGCAGCTTGTGCCGGCGGGCCGAGCGGGCGATGGTGACCGGGTCGAAGTGCGCGGCCTCGATCAGCACGTCGGTCGTGGTCGCGCGCCGACCTCGGTCGTCGGCGCCGCCCATGACGCCGGCGAGGCCGAGCGGCCCGCTCGCCGCCGTGGTCGGTGATGAGCAGGTCCTCGGGTCGAGGGCGCGGTCGACGTCGTCGAGGGTCGGTCAGCTTCTCGCCCGGCGCGGGCGCGGCGCACGACGATCGGGCCCGTCGAGCGTGGCGAGGTCGAACGCGTGCAGCGGCTGGCCGAGGTCGAGCATGACGTAGTTGGTGACGTCGACCGGCGAGCGAGATCGGGCGCATGCCCGGCCTGGGTGAGGCGCGCCGCCATCCAGCGCGGGGTGGGCGCGGCGCGTCGATGCCGCGCACGACGCGCGCGACGTAGCGGTCGCAGCCGACGCGGCCGCGGATCGGCGCGTCGTCGTCGCAGCTCGACCGGGAAGCCGCCGTCGGTGGCCGCCGGGCCGCGTCGGCGAGCGCCAGGGCCGGGTCGCGTGAACGCGCGCGCCGGTGGCGTGCGAGTACTCGCGGGCGATGCCGCGCACGGAGAAGCAGTAGCCGCGGTCGGGCGTGACGTTGACCTCGACGGTCTCGTCGTCGAGCCCGAGCAGCGGCGATGGCGTCGGTGCCGGGCACGAGGCGCGCCGAGGACCTCGCGTCGTCCGCGAACATCCGGCGAGCACGATGATGCCGTCGTGGTCGTCGCCGAGGCCGAGCTCGCGCGCGGAGCAGATCATGCCGTGCCGAACGTGGCCGTAGGTCTTGCGCGCCGACGATGGCGAAGCCGCCCGGGCAGCACGCGCGCCGGGCAGGACGACGACGACGAGGTCGCCGGCGGCGAAGTTGTGCGCGCCGCAGACGATGCCCTGGGGCTCGCCGGTGCCGTTGGCGTCGCCGACGTCGACGCTGGCACCAGTGGATCGTCTTGCCGTTCTTCTGCGGCTCGTCGACCTAGCTCGAGCACCCGGCCGACGACGAGCGGGCCGGTGACGTCGCCGCCGTGCAGCGCCCTCCTCCTCGAGGCCGACGCGCGACGAGGGCGGCCGCGACGTCGCTCGCCGGTCGACGTCCGGCGGGCACGTCGACGTACTCGCGCAGCCAGCGACGGGAACCCGCATCAGATCTCCATCCCGAACTGCGCGCCGAAGCGCACGTCGCCCTCGACCATGTCGCGCATGTCGCTGACGCCGTGTGCGGAACATCAGCGTCCGCTCGATGCCCATGCCGAACGCGAAGCCCGGTGTAGCGGTCGGGGTCGATGCCGCAGGCGCTGCAGCACGTTGCGGTTGACCATGCCGCAGCCGCCCCACTCGATCCAGCCGGTGCCCTTGCAGGTGCGGCAGTCGGGGTCGGCGCCGCGGCAGACGAAGCAGCGCAGGTCCATCTCGGCGCTCGGCTCGGTGAACGGGAAGTACGACGGGCGCAGCCGGGTCGCGATGCCGTCGCCGAACAGCTCGGCGGCGAAGCTGGTCGAGGGTGCCCTTGAGGTGCGCCATCGTGAGCCCTCGTCGACCGCGAGGCCCTCGACCTGGTGGAAGACCGGCGTGTGCGTGGCGTCGAGCTCGTCGGTGCGGAACACCCTGCCGGGGCACGACGACGTAGATCGGCACGCTCGCGCTCGAGCAGGGTGCGGGCCTGCACCGGCGAGGTGTGCGTGCGCAGCACGAGGCCGCCGCTCGGGCGGGTCGACGAAGAAGGTGTCCTGCATCTGCCGCGCCGGGTGGTCGGCGTCGAAGTTGAGGGCGTCGAAGTTGAACCACTCCGCCTCGACCTCGGGGCCCTCGGCGATCTCCCAGCCCATGCCGACGAACATGTCGGCGATGCGCTCGGCTCATCAGCTCGATCGGGTGGCGGCGCGCCCAGCGGGCGGCGGCCGGCGGGCAGCGTGACGTCGACGGCCTCCTCGGCGAGGATGCGCTCGTCGCGCTCGGCCTCGAGCTCGGCCTGGCGGGCGGCGAACGCCTGGGCGACGCGCCCCCGGGCCTGGCCGACCCGCTTGCCGGCCTCGGCCTTGGCGGTCGGCGGCAGCGCGCCGATCTCCCGGTTGGCCAGCGCCAGCGGGCTCTTGTCGCCCTGGTGGGCGCTGCGGGCGGTCTTCAGCTCGTCGAGCGTCGGTCGCCGCGGCGGCCGCGGCGAGCGCGGCCTCGCACGGCGTCGTCGATCGCTGCGGGGTCGAGCACGGCGACCTCCACGGGGTCGTAGCTGGTGTTGGGTCCAGACATGGTGTCCACTTCGGGCGGGGGTGGGGCGCGCCCGAGTCTAGGTGCGGGGCGCGCGGGGGACGGCGGTGGTCAAGCCTTGCAGCGTAGCGTCGCGGCCATGATCGATCACTTCGGTATCAACTGCGCCGACCTCGAGGCGAGCGCCCGGTTCTACGACGCCGTGCTCGGGGTGCTGGGCCACCGACGGCTGATGGACGTCGGCGTGGCCATCGGCTACGGCACCGACACACCCGACTTCTGGATCGCCGGCGGCGACGCGGCATCCGGCCCCAACCGTGAGATCCACGTCGGCTTCACCGCCGACAGCGCCGACACCGTGCGCCGCTGGTACGCCACGGCCATCGAGCTCGGGGCCGAGTCGCTGCACGAGCCCCGGCTCTGGCCCGAGTACCACGAGCGCTACTTCGGTGCGTTCGTGCGCGACCCCGACGGCAACAACGTCGAGGCGGTCTGTCACCGCGGCGACAGCTGACGGCGCTCCCGGGCCGTGCGCCGCGCGCGCTGCGTGGCGATGCCGGCCACCGCGACCAGCAGGCCCACCACCGCCACCGTGACGAACCCGGCCGGCGGGCCGCTGCGGTCGATCGCGAGGCCGGCGATCGGCGCCCCGAGCGCCCCGCCGGTGGTGAGGAACGACCCGTGCCAGCCCATCGCCTCGCCGCGCACCGCCGCCGGCACGATCCGGCTGGCCTGGTCGATCGTCGCGGTGATGGTCGGCGCGCAGAGCAGGCCGGCCAGGAACCCGAACGCCGCCAGGCCCCACACCGAGCCCGCCAGGGCCATCGGGCACGGTGACGAGCGCGAGGCCGCCGAGCAGCCAGAACGGCGAGATCGACCGGGCCATCGCGCCGTAGAGCAGGCCGCCCACGAGCGAGCCCAGGCCCCACAGGGCCAGCACGATGCCGATCTGCGCCACCGCGTCGAGCTCGCGCATGGTCGCCACGATGCCGATGTCCGACCCGGACAGCACCAGGGTCGAGGCGAGGGCGGCGAGGCAGACGGCGAGGAAGGGCAGCCGGAACCAGGTGCGGATCGGCACCCGGGCGGTGCCCACCTGCACCTCCCCCTCGCCGCGCAGCGGCGGGTCGACCACCCAGATCAGCACCCCGCCGAGCACGCCGAGCATCTCGGTGGCGAACAGCACCCACGACGTCGACCACTGGGCGGCCGCCCACACCGCGATGGCCGGCGCGATCATGAACGACAGCTCGACGGCGGCGGAGTCGAGCGAGATGGCCGTGCGCCGGTCGGCCTCCCCCACCGACGGCGATGACCGCCTGCCGGGTGATCGAGAACGTCGGGATGACGAACAGCCCGGCGACCACGGCCAGCACGAGCAGCGGCCAGTAGCCGACGAACGGGGCGATGCTCCAGCAGACCACCGCCACGCCGAGCGAGGGCAGCACGACGCGGCGCAGCCCGAGCCGGTCGAGCAGCCGGCCGCGCCAGGGGCCGCTCACCGCGATGGCGATGGTGGCGGCCGCGGCCAGCGCGCCGGCGGCGGCGTAGCTGTGGCCCAGGGTGGTGACGACGTGCACGGTGATGAGCACCCCGCTCGCGAACACCGGTCCGCGCACGAGCGTGCCGAGCACGAGGATGGTCCGCAGCGGACGGCTCGCGAGGGCACGCCGGTAGGGCGCGAGGGAGACGGCGGACACCGCGACACTCTCGCACGCGGTCGGCGCGTGAGCCGACTCAGTCGCCGTCGGGGAAGGTCGCCCGCATCAGCGCGCCACCGCCGGGCGCCTGCTCGGCCCGGATGACGCCGCCGTGGGCCTCGACCAGGCCGCGCACGAGGTACAGGCCCAGGCCGGTGCCGTGCTTCGCCCCGCCCTGCCAGAACCGGGCGAACACGAGCTCGCGGTGCTGGGGCTCGATGCCGTCGCCGTCGTCGGCGACGACCAGGTCGACCGCCGGCTGGTCGCCGAGCGCGGACCGGCGGCCCTCGAGCCGCACCGTGCCCCGGCCGTGCCGCACGGCGTTCTCGACCAGGTTGGCGACGACCTGCTCGAGCCGGTCGGGGTCGGCCCACAGCGGGCCGAGGTCGTCGGGCACGTCGACGACGAACGCGTCGCGCTCGGCCCCGGCGGCGACACGTCGCTCGACCTGGGCCTCCAGGCGCGGGCGCAGGTCGAGGGGCTGGGCGTGCACCGTCAGCCGGCCGGCGTTGATCCGCGAGGCGTCGAGCAGCTCGGTGATCAGCCGGGTGACCCGGTCGGCGTCGGCCTCGATGGTCTCGAGCATGAGCCGCTTCTGGTCGTCGGTGAACCGGTCCCAGTTGCGCAGCAGGGTGGAGGAGAACCCCTTCACGCCGGTCAGCGGCGAGCGCAGCTCGTGCGCGACGGTGGTGAGCAGCGCGGCGCTCTCGGCCTCGGCGCGGCGGCGCGCCTCGGCGTCGCGCAGGCCGAGCACGACGGCGCGCACCGGCTCGCCCGGGCCGCCGCGCACGTACTTCGCGGTGACGAGCAGCTCGCGCCCGGTGGGCAGCACGAGCAGCCGCTCGCGGTGGCCGGTGCGGGTGACCAGGCCCTCCCACGGGTCGGTGACGCTCCCACCACGACTGCCCCTCGAGGTCCTGCAGCGGCAGCGCCTCGCGGATGTCGCGACCCAGCACGTCGACCGCGGCGACGCCGGTGATCCGCTCGGCGCGCGAGTTCATGAAGCGCACGATGGCGTCCGGCGCCCACGCGGCGACCAGGCCGTCGGGGATGAACTCCAGCCCGTTGACGGCCAGGTCGTCGGGAACCCTGAACGGCTGCGGCATGTCGCGCACGCTACCCGGCCGAAGCGCTCCCGGTCGTGCTGGCCCGCCGACGCGTACAGGCAGACGGTGGCGGCCATCGCCAGGTTGAGCGACTCGGCGCGGCCGTGGATCGGCACCCGCACCACCTCGTCGCAGGCGTCGCGCACGTCGTCGTCGAGGCCCCACGCCTCGTTGCCCATGACCCAGCAGTGCGGCACCGTCAGGTCGGCGTCGGGCAGCAGCGTGGTGCCCGAGCCGTCGGCGGCGTAGGTGCGGATGCCGTGCGCCCGCAGCCGCTGCAGCGTCGCCGCGACGTCGAGGCCGGTCACGACCGGCAGGTGGAACAGCGACCCGGCGGTGGAGCGCACCACCTTGAGGAGTGGACGTCGACCGAGGCCTCGCTGACCAGCACGGCGTCGGCGCCGGCGGCGTCGGCCCCGCGGATCACGGTGCCGGCGTTGCCGGGGTCGCGCACGTGGGTGAGCAGCACGAGGAGGCGCGGACCGGCATCCAGCACGGCGTCGAGGTCGTCGGTGGCGGTGTCGACGACGGCGAGCACCCCCTGCGGGGCGTCGGTCTCGGCCATCGCGGCGAGCACCTCGGGGGTCACCTCGTGCACCCAGAGGCCGGCCGCGCGGGCCGGCTCGACGATGTCGTCGGCGTAGCGGGCGAGGGCCTCGGCGGTGAGGTAGAGGTCGCGGACCCGCGCGGCGGCGTGCCGCACCGCCTCGCGCACGCCCTGGGGTCCTTCGACGGCGAAGCGGCCGGTGCGATCACGCACCGGCCGCTTCGACAGCGCCCGGACCGACCGCACCCGGTCGGCCCGGGGGTTGGTCAGCACATGGCCCCTCGGTGGATAGCGCAGGCTCAGGCGCGAGGCCTTGGCGGGCTCGCGGGCCGGCTGGTTGGCCTTCGAGATCTCGACGAGCGCGGTGAACGCGGCCTCGTCGTTGACGGCGAGCTCGGCGAGCATGCGACGGTCGACCTCGATCTCCGCGGCCTTCAGGCCCTGGATGAACCGGTTGTAGGTCATGCCGTTCGCGCGGGCCGCGGCGTTGATCCGCTGGATCCACAGGCGACGGAAGTCACCCTTGCGGGCGCGACGGTCACGGTAGGCGTAGCCGAGGGTGTGCTGGACCTGCTCCTTGGCCTTGCGGTAGAGCCGCGAGCGCTGCCCGCGGTAGCCGCTGGCCCGCTCGAGGACGACCCGGCGCTTCTTCTGGGCGTTGACCGCCCGCTTCACGCGTGCCACGTGAGTACTCCTTGCTGTCTAGCGAAATCTGGGGGTGGATCGGCGTCAGCGGCCGAGAAGCTTCTTGATCTTCTTCAGGTCGTTCTTCGGGACCTCGAGGTCCATGTTCAGCGCGCGGGCCTTCTGCGGGGTCTTCTCGTGGAACTTGTGGACGTGACCGGCCTGCTCGCGCATGACCTTGCCGGTCCCGGTGACCCGGAAGCGCTTCTTGGCGCCGCTGTGCGTCTTGTTCTTCGGCATGGTGCCGATCTCCTTGTGTGTTTCGGTGGTGCTGGCGTTCGGGGGACGGTCAGGCGGGGGGCTTCGGCGTGGCCGGGGCCTTGGGCGCGGCCTTGGTGGCCGGAGCCCTGGGCGCGGCCGGTGCCTTGGGCGCGGCCGGTGCCTTGGGCGCGGCCGGAGCCTTGGGCGCGGCCGGAGCCTTGGCGGCCGGGGCCGGGGTCTCGACGACCTCGGTGACCTCGACCTCAGGGGCCTCGACCTCGGGGGTCTCGACCTCGGTGGCCTCGACCTCGGTCGGTCTCGACCTCGGTGGCCTCCACCTGCGGGGTCTCGGGCGCGTAGCCCTCGGCCTCGAGGTCGGCTGCGGCGTCGAACTCGGTGCCCAGGTCGACGCTGTCGTGGTCGGCGTGCTCGTCGGCGTGGTGGCCCGTGGCGGACCCGTCACGCTTGCGACGCTGCTCGGCCATGGCCTGCGCCTTCTTCTTGGTCGGCGCGATCACCATGACCATGTTGCGGCCGTCCTGCTTGGGGGCCGACTCGACGGTGCCGAGCTCGAGGACGTCCTCGGCCAGGCGCTGGAGCAGGCGGAACCCGAGCTCGGGGCGGGACTGCTCCCGACCGCGGAACATGATCGTCACCTTGACCTTGTCGCCAGCCTTGAGGAACCGCTCGACGTGGCCCTTCTTGGTGCCGTAGTCGTGCGGGTCGATCTTCGGGCGGAGCTTGATCTCCTTGATGACCGTGTTGACCTGGTTCTTGCGTGCTTCGCGTGCCTTCATGGCGGCTTCGTACTTGTACTTGCCGAAGTCCATGAGCTTGGCGACCGGCGGCTTCGCCATCGGTGCCACCTCGACGAGGTCGAGGTCGGCCTCGGCGGCGAGGCGCAGCGCGTCCTCGACGCGGACGATGCCGACCTGCTCGCCGTTGGGGCCGACCAACCGCACCTCGGGAACCCGGATGCGGTCGTTGATGCGTGGCTCGCTGATGTGCTTCTCCATTCGTCACGTGGATGTCGTGACCCGCGAGCACGAGAAAGGCTCCTCGTGCCGCGAGCGCGAGGAGCCTGACGTTTCCGATCCGTACCGGGCCGCCCCGGGATGCCGTCGCCACACCCTCGCGGGTTTGGCGCGACAACGCGTCGCGGACCTGTTCGGACCCGGCGACCTTGCGGTCGACGCGGGTGGAAGCTGGGCTTCTCTTGCACACCGCCGGTGAGGGCGGTCGGTCAACACGCAAGGTTACCAGCGCGACGGCATCCGCCGAAATCGGCTCCGGACCGTCCGCGCGGCGCGCTCAGCGCAGGCGGAAGGCCAGGCCGTCGATCCGGGCGCGCAGCTCGCCGTCGGTCGCGAGCCGCTCCCCCACCCGGGTGGCGACCGCCCGCACCTCCTCGGGGTCGAGCCCGGGCCGCAGGTCGAGCACCACGCCGAGCACGCCCTCGCCGTGCGGGGTGCCCTCCTCGAGCTCGTGGGCCGTGACGGCATCCTCGTCGCGCAGCGCGGCGGCGACGCTGCGGGCCACGAACGGGTCGGTGTGCGGCGGCTCCCACGGGCGCTGCTGGGCCAGCGCCCAGACCATCGAGGGCCGCAGCACGCGGGGCGTGGGGCCGGCCACGTCGACGACGATGACGTCGCAGCCCTCGGCGACCGCGGCCTGGCCGGCCCGGGCCGGGGTGACCGGCACGGGTCGGGCGGCGGGGTCCCAGGCGGCCAGGGCGTCGGTGCCGGTGAAGACCGGCAGGGCGCGCTGGCCGTCGGGGGCGACGAGGGTGACGGCGGCCATGTCGACCTGCTTCTCGACCGCGAGGTCGCCGGTGGTGTCGGCCTCGGTGAGGTCCGAGACGATCGGCACGACGAACCGGCTGGCCTCGACGGCCCGCATCAGGGCGAGGTCGTCGCCCGGGGTGGCCAGCGCGGCCAGCACGGCGGGGTCGGCGGCGCCGGTGTCGGTCTCGAAGCCGCTCGGCGAGAGGTCACGCCCGGCCCACGGCACCTGCGCGGAGTCGGCCGGCCCGTGGTCGTGGCCGTGGTCGTGGTCGTGGTGGTCGTCGCTCACGGGCGGCCCGCCGCGTCGAGCGCCTCGGGCAGCGTGAAGGCGCCCTGGTAGAGGGCCGAGCCGATGATCGCGCCCTCGACCCCGTCGCCGACAAGCCCGCGGATGGCGACGCACGTCGTCGAGCGTCGACACCCCGCCGGAGGCCACGACCGGGCGGTCGGTGCGGGCGCAGACGTCGCGCAGCAGGGCGAGGTTCGGGCCCTGGAGCATGCCGTCCTTGGCGACGTCGGTGACGACGTAGCGGGCGCAGCCCTCGGCGTCGAGGCGCGCGAGGGTCTCGTAGAGGTCGCCGCCCTCGCGGGTCCAGCCGCGGGCGGCGAGCGTCGTGCCGCGCACGTCGAGGCCGACGGCCACCCGGTCGCCGTGCTCGGCGATGGCCCGGGCGGTCCACTCGGGGTGCTCGAGCGCGGCGGTGCCCAGGTTGACCCGGCGGCAGCCGGTGGCGAGCGCCCGCTCGAGCGTCTCGGCGTCGCGGATGCCGCCGCTCATCTCGACGTCGATGTCGAGCGTGCCGACGATGCGGGCGAGCAGCTCGGCGTTCGACCCGCGCCCGAAGGCGGCGTCGAGGTCGACGAGGTGCAGCCACTCGGCGCCCTGCTCCTGCCAGGCCAGCGCGGCCTCGACCGGGTCGCCGAACTCCCCGCCGGTGCCGGCGACGCCCTGCACGAGCTGCACGGCGCGGCCCTCGACGACGTCGACGGCGGGCAGGAGCTCCAGGCGGGGCTCGGACGCGGTCTGGCTCACGGGTGGGACCTCCGGGGTCGGGTTCTCGAGGAGTCGGGTGCTCAGGTGGTCGCCGGGGCAGCCGTTCCAGCACCCGACTCGGGTTCGACGCCCAAGTCTGCCGCGCCGGGGCACGCCGGTGCACCGGGTCACGTCGAGCGGAGGCAACACGCAGGGGCAAGGTCGCCGGCATCCGCGTGTCGCCTGCACTCGACGACTCAGAGGGAGCGGACCCAGTTGCGCAGCAGGGCCAGGCCGGCCTCGCCGGACTTCTCGGGGTGGAACTGGGTCGCCGACAGCGGCCCGTTCTCGACGGCCGCCACGAACGCGCTCGCCGTGGGTGGCCCAGGTGACCAGCGGCTCGACCGCCGCGAACGGCCCGTCGGACGTCTCGAGCTCCCAGCGGTGCGCGGCGTAGGAGTGCACGAAGTAGAACCGCTCACCCGCGATGCCGTCGAACAGCACCGACCGCTGCGGCACCTCGACCGTCGACCAGCCCATGTGCGGCACGACCGGCGCGACCAGCCGCGAGACGGTGCCCGGCCACTCCCCCACGCCCGTCGACCGGCGACTCGCTCGGCTCGCTCGAGCCCTCGAACATCACCTGCATGCCGACGCAGACACCGAGCACGGGCCGCCCGCCGGCCAGCCGCAGGTCGATGATCTTCGGCCCGTCGGCCGCGGCCAGCCCGGCCATGCAGGCGTGGAAGTTGCCCACGCCGGGCACGAACAGGCCGTCGGCGGCCAGCGCGGCCTCCGGGTCGGCGGTGAGCGTGACGTCGGCACCCACGTGCTCGAGCGCCCGTACCGCGCTGCGGATGTTGCCGCTGCCGTAGTCGAGCACGACGACGGTGGCGCTCACACGCGGCCCCAGTGGTCGTCGGCGGTCTCGGCCCGGTGGGCGGCCTCCTCGGCCATCAGCCGGTCGAAGGCGAGGATGCCGCGCACCGACGGCTCGACGTCGCTGGCCCCCTCGGCGTCGCCGCGCACGAGCAGCTCGCGCGCCCGGCAGCCCGAGCAGCCCGAGCACCGTGACGAGCAGGTCGAGCGGGGCGCCGTGGCCCGAGCGCAGCACGTCGGCCAGCGCCTCCTCGCGGACCCGGCCCTGGGCCCCGGCCGCCGCGAGCAGCATCGGCAGGTGCAGCCGGGTGAGCTGCGGGGTCGGCGACGACCCCGCGGCGCGGCTCCCACACCAGCCAGTGGATGCGGCGCGCGCGGCCCGGTCGGGCTGCACGGTGAGGGCGGCCCGGCCGTGCACGTCGAAGAAGCCGATCGTCGGGCGGGCGCGCCACGGCGCCGGGCGGGCGGCGAGCACCTCGAGGCCGACGTCGTAGGGGGCCGCGCTGCGGGCCCGGTCGTCGGCGAGGGTGATGCCGGTCCACGGCCCGAACGGCGCGACGGTGACCGCGACCAGGCCGCGCCGCAGCCAGCGGGTGACCGCAGCGGGTGACCGGCGCACGAGCACGAGGCCGTGCCCGGCATCCGACTGCACGTCGGCAGCCACGGGCTAGAGCGCACCCTTCGCGCTCGGGATCCCCTCGACGCGCGGGTCGCGGGCCACGGCGGCGCGCAGCGCGCGGGCGAGCGCCTTGAACTGGGCCTCGACGACGTGGTGCGGGTCGCGGCCGGCGAGCACCCGCACGTGCAGGGCGATCTGGGCGTGGAAGGCGAAGCGACTCGAGCACGTGCCGGGTCAGCGAGCCGACGTAGCGTGCCGCCGATGACGACGTACTCCTGGCCGGTCGGGCTCGCCCTCGTGCACGACGTAGGGGCGTCCGGCGACGTCGACGACGGCCTGGCACCAGCGCCTCGTCGAGCGGCACGGTGGCGTCGCCGAAGCGGGCGATGCCGCGCTTGTCGCCGAGCGCCTCGCGCACGGCGCTGCCCGAGGACGATGGCGACGTCCTCGACGGTGTGGTGGGCGTCGACGTCGGTGTCACCGTCGGCCTTGCACGTGAGGTCGATCAGCGAGTGCTTCGCCAGCGAGCGCGAGCATGTGGTCGTAGAACGGCACGCCGGTGCTGACGTCGGACGCGGCCGGTGCCGTCGAGGTCGACGGTCAGCTCGACGGTGCTCTCGGACGTCGGCGCGGCGCACGGTCGCGGTGCGGTCGCCGCGCCGTCGCGGCGGCTGCCGGTCACGCGGAGGGCTCCTGCGCGGTGGGTCGGGGCGAGGTCGGCGCATGGCCTCGAGGAACCGGGTGGTCTCCTGCGGGGTGCCCGGCCGTGACACGAAGATAGTGGGCGATGCCCACGTCCCGGACGAGGACGCCCTCGTCGAGCAGCGCCTGCCAGGTCGCGTGCGCGTCGGCGAGCCCGCCGAAGAGCACGAAGTTGGCGTCGCTGGGCACCGGCTCCAGCCCCAGCGTCGGCCAGCCCGGCGACGATCCGGTCGCGCTGGCGCCTTGATGGCCTCGACGGTCGTCGAGCATGAGCGTCGGCGTGGGCCAGCGCGGCCAGCGCGACCGCCTGGGTCTGGGTGCGGACAGGTGGTACGGCATCCGCACCAGGCGCAGCGCGTCGACGAGCTCGGGGTCGGCGGCGAGGTAGCCGAGCCGGCCGCCGGCGAGCGCGAACGCCTTGCTCATCGTGCGGGTGACCACCAGCCGCGGCGCGCCCGTCGAGCAGGGTCAGCGCGCTCGGCGTGCCGGGCCGGGCGAACTCGGCGTAGGCCTCGTCGACGACGACGATCGCGTCCGGGGCGGCGTCGTAGACGGCCCCGACGACGTCGAGGCCGAGGGCGGTGCCGGTCGGGTTGTTCGGCGAGCAGAGGAAGACCACGTGCGGGCGGTGCCGCCGCACCTGGTCGACCGCCGGCTGCCGGGTCGAGGTCGAACGCTCCCCCGCCCGGCACGCCGCGCAGCCCGTCGACCCAGGTCGTGCCGGTCGTGCGTCGTGATGATCGGGTGCATCGAGTACGCCGGGGTGAAGCCGAGCGCCGTGCGGCCCGGGCCGCCGAAGGCCTGGAGCAGGTGCAGCAGCACCTCGTTGGAGCCGTTGCCGGCCCACACCTGGTCCGGGCGCGACCGGGATGCCGCTGGTCGCGACGAGGTAGGCGGCGAGGTCCTCGCGCAGCGCGGTGAACTCGCGGTCGGGGTAGCGGTTGAGGCCGCCGGCCACCGCGGCCACCGCCTCGGTGACGGCGGCGTCGACGACCTCGGCGGGCACGGCGTAGGAGTTCTCGTTGGTGTTCAGCCGCACCGGGACGTCGAGCTGCGGCGCGCCGTAGGCGGTGCGGCCGCGCAGGTCGGGGCGCAGCATCGCCTCGACGTCGAGCGGGTCGAGCGGCGAGTCGGCGCTCGACGTCAGCGCCGGGTCGATCTCGGGGCGGCGCGCGAGCACGGCCTCGCCGTGCGCCGGGAGGTCCTCGGCGCCGGCCAGGGTGACCACGTGCCGCGCCACCTCGCGCAGGGCGCGGCTCGTCGTAGGTGACGACGTGGATGCCGCGCAGGAACGACTGCACCGACAGGCCGCTGCTGTGGCAGGCGCAGCCGCCGGTGGGCAGCACGTGGTTGGAGCCGGCGCAGTAGTCGCCCAGGCTCACCGGGGCGAACGGCACCGACGAAGACCGCGCCGGCGTTGCGTCACCCGCGCGGCGACCGCTCGCGCGTCGCGGGTCTGGATCTCGAGGTGCTCGGCGGCGTAGGCGTTGACGAGGTCGAGCCCCGCGTCGACGTCGTCGACGAGCACGATGCCGGACTGGCGGCCGGCCAGGGCCGTGCCGCACCCGCTCGGTGTGCTTGGTCGCGGCGACCCGGCGCACGAGGGCTGCCTCGCACCGCGTCGGCGAGCGGCTCGGCAGTCGGTGACCAGCACCGACGGCGGCGAGGGGGTCGTGCTCGGCCTGGCTGACACAGGTCGGCGGCGACGTGCTCGGCGTCGGCGCTGTCGTCGGCGAGGACGCGATCTCGGTGGGCCCGGCCTCGGCGTCGATGCCGATGACGCCCTTGAGCAGCCGCTTGGCCGCGGCGACGTAGATGTTGCCCGGGCCGGTGACCAGGCTGACCGGCTCGCAGACGTCGGCGCCGTCGCCTCGACGCCGTAGGCGAAGGCGGCCACCGCCTGGGCGCCGCCCACGGCCTACACCTCGTCGACCCCGAGCAGGGCGCACGCGGCGAGGATGGTGGGGTGCGGCCAGCCGCCGTGGTCGGCCTGCGGCGGGCTCGCGACGGCCAGGCTCGGCACCCCGGCGAGCTGGGCGGGCACGACGTTCATGACGACGCTGCTCGGGTAGACCGCCAGGCCGCCGGGCACGTAGAGGCCGACCCGGTCGACCGGCACCCAGCGCTCGGTGACCGTGCCGCCGTCGGTCGACCTGGTCGTGGTGTCGGTGCGGCGCTGGTCGGCGTGCACCAGGCGGGCCCGCCGGATCGACTCCTCGAGCGCGGCGCGCACGGCCGGGTCGAGGGTCTCGAGCGCGCCGGCGATGACGCTCGGCGGGCACCCGCAGGCTCGGCGGGGCGCACGCCGTCGAACCGCTCGGCCGCGGCGTACAGCGCCGGGGCGCCCTGCTCGCGCACGGCGGCCACGATGGGGCGCACGGCATCCAGCGCGGCCTCGACGTCGAACTCGGCGCGCGGCAGCGCGGCCCGCAGCTCGCGCAGGCTCAGGTGTCGACCGCGCAGGTCGACGCGCGGGATGACGCCGGTGGGGGCGCTGCTGGAGGTGCCGGGAGCCATGCCCCGAGTCTAGGTTTCGCCAGCCGCCGCCCGGTGTCGTCCACTCGGCAGACGGGCTGCACCGAACCGTCGCGAGCCGGACGCGCGGAGCAGGATGGCCCCATGGCCGGACCCCCGCCGCCGCGAAGCAGTTCAACAAGGTCGCCCTGCTCCTGGCCGGGCGTCGGTTCGTACCGCTGTGGGCGGCGCTGCACCACCGCGGCCGCAGGAGCGGGAAGGCGTACGTCGTGCCCGTCGCCGTGACGCCGACCGACACGACCTTCCTCATCGCCCTGCCGTGGGGGCGCGGCACCGACTGGGTGCGCAACGTGCGCGCCGCCGGTGAGTGCACGATCCGCTGGCGGGGGCACGACTACGCCTGCAGCGAGCCGGAGTTCGTCGGTCAGGAGGTCGCCCGGCCGCGGCCCGCGGCTTCACGGCCTTCGCGCTGACCGGGGCGACTTCCCGAACGGCTTCATCCAGCTGACCCGCCGCTCCCTGGGCTGACGCCGCACGGGTCGGCCGACGACCATCGACTGCAGCAGCGCCGGTGGGAAGGTCTGCGCGGTCTGCTCGTCGAGCTGGGTGCCGAGCCCGTCGAGCACCGCGGTGAAGAAGAGCCGGGCGGCCGCGGCGAAGACCACGTCGGCGACGTCGGCGTCGGTGAGCCCGAGGTCGCGCAGCGCGTCCACGTCCTGCTGGTCGACGGCCGCGGCGTCGGTGGCCACCTTCGTGGCGAACACGTAGACCGCGCGGTCCTGCTCCGAGAGGGCCGCGCCGTCGGGGTGCTCGGCGATCGCCTCCACGGCCGCCTGGTCGTCGCACACGTCGCGCAGGAACGCCGAGTGCGCCGCCGTGCAGTAGGTCGACCGTCGGGCCCGGGCCGCCGCGATCGTGGCGATCTCGAAGCGCCGCCGGTCCATGCCGCCACGGACGGCGACGTTGAGGGCGTTCCACGCCGCTGGCGACGTCGGGTCGGGTCGAGAAGGCGGGGGCGTAGTTGGGGAGGAAGCCCCAGGCCGCCCGCTGGCCCGCGTAGTAGTCGGCGACCTCGCCCTGCGCGGCCTCTTCGTGCACACCGGTGATGAACATCGGACCATTCTCGCCGCGCGGTCGCCGGCGGTGAGAATGGCCCGCCCGGGCGGTCAGGTGTCGTACAGCTCGGCCTCGTGGGCGGCCCGGGCCCGCCGGGCGACCCGCCGGTAGCGCTCGGACAGCTCCTGCCCCGAGCCACCGGGCAGGCCGAGGATGCGGGCGATGCCGTCGGCGTCGCGCGGGTCGGTGGGCACGGCATCGAGCGCCTTGGCGCGGAAGAGCACGCCCGGCGTTGCGCATCGACGACGCGAGCCGCCACGCGGCGGCGAGGTCGGCGGCGTGCTCGGCCCCGACCAGCCCGAGCCGCTCGGCGGCCTCCAGCGCGGCCATCGTCGAGGTGGTGCGCAGCTCGGGGTGGGCGTGGGCGTGCCGCAGCTGCACGAGCTGCACCACCCACTCGACGTCCGAGAGGCCGCCGTGGCCGAGCTTGAAGTGCGTCTTGCGGTCGCCGCCGCGCGGCAGCCGCTCGGCCTCCATCCGGGCCTTGAGGCGTGCGGATCTCGCGGACCTGCCCCTCGTCGAGCCCGCCCGCGGGCCAGCGGATCGGGGCGATGAGCGCGAGGTAGCGCTCGGCGAGCCCGGGGTCGCCGGCCACCGGCGCCGCCCGCAGCAGGGCCTGGGCCTCCCAGACCAGCGACCAGCGGCCGTAGTACTGGCGGAACGACTCCAGCGAGCGCACCAGCGGCCCGCTCTTGCCCTCGGGCCGCAGCGAGGCGTCGATGTCGAGGTTCGGGTCGGGGCCGCGCAGCCCGAGCAGCCGGATCAGCTCCTTGACCACCTCGAGCGCCTGGGTCTGCGGCCTCCCCCTCGTCGGCTCCCTCGACCGGGTCGTGCACGAACACGACGTCGGCGTCCGAGCCGTAGCCCTGCTCGGCGCCGCCGAGGCGGCCCATGCCCACGACGAGCACCCGGGTGAGCGCCGGCGCCCCGGTGCGCTCCTCGAGGTCGCGCAGGCAGACCTCGAGGGTGACCTCGAGCAGGGCGGCGGTGAGGTCGGTCATCGCCGCACCGAGGGCGTCGAGGGTCAGCGCGCCGGTGAGGTCGGCCACGGCGACGCGGAACAGCTCGCGAGCGCCGGATCGTGCGCGCGGCGAGCACCGCGGATGCCGGGTCGTCCTTGCGCCCGGCGGCCGACCGCATCCGGCGCAGCACGTCCTCGCGCGACCGCGGCTTCAGGCCGGAGGAGTCGCCGAGGAACTGCACGCACTCCGGGGCCTGCTCGAGCAGGTCGGCGGCGAACCGGCTGCGGGCCAGGGTGTGCGCCAGCCGCTCGGCCGCCGACCCCTCGTCGCGCAGCAGCCGCAGGTACCAGTGCGTCGAGCCGAGCTCGTCGCTGATCTTGCGGAAGGCGAGCAGCCCGGCATCCGGGTCGGCCTCGTCGGCGAACCAGCCGAGCATCACCGGCAGCAGCTGGCGCTGGATGGCGGCCCGGCGGCTGATGCCCGCCGGTGAGCGCCTCGAGGTGGCGCAGCGCGCCGCGCGGGGTCGCGGAAACCCAACGCGGACAAGCCGTTCCCGCGCCGCCTCGGGGGTGAGCCGCACGTCGGAGTCGGACGAGCCGCGCGACCGCCGACAGCAGCGGCCGGTAGAAGATGCGCTCGTGCAGCCGGCGCACCTCGCGCTGCTGGGCACGCCACTGCGCGACGACGGCCTCGGCCGGCGAGGAGCGGTGCCCGAGCGCGCGGCCCAGCCGGCGCAGGTCGCTCTCGGACGTCGGCATCAGGTGGGTGCGCCGCAGCCGGTACAGCTGGATGCGGTGCTCGAGGGTGCGCAGCAGCCGGTAGGCCGTGCCGAGCGTCGCGGCGTCGTCGCGCCCCACGTAGCCGCCGGCCGACAGGGCCGCCAGCCCGTCGAGCGTGGTGCCGGTGCGCAGCGACTCGTCGGCGCGGCCGTGCACGAGCTGGAGCAGCTGCACCGAGAACTCGACGTCACGCAGCCCGCCGGCGCCGAGCTTGAGCTGCCGGTCGGCCTCGGCGCTGGGGATGTGCTGCTCGACCCGGCGGCGCATCGCCTGCACGTCGTCGACGAAGTTCTCGCGGCTCGAGGCCTGCCACACCATCGGCTGCACGGCGTCGCAGTACGCCTGTCCCACAGCGGTGTCGCCCGCCACGGGCGCGCGCCTTGAGCAGGGCCTGGAACTCCCAGGTCTTGGCCCAGCGCTCGTAGTAGCTGCGGTGGCTGGCGACGGTGCGCACCAGCGGCCCGTTCTTGCCCTCGGGGCGCAGCGCCGGGTCGACCTCCCACAACGACCCGGCCGGCGTCGAGGCCGAGCAGATCCGCATCAGCCGGGTCGCGAGGTCGGTCGCGATGGCCGTCGACTCCTCCTCGGCCACCCCGTCGGCCGGCTCGGCGACGAAGATGACGTCGACGTCGCGAGATGTAGTTCAGCTCGCAGCCACCGCGTCTTGCCCATCGCGACCACCGCGAGCCGGGTGCGGTCGGCATCCGGCCCCACCTCGTCGCGGGCGATGGCCAGCGCCGCCTCGAGCGCGGCCTGGGCGAGGTCGGCCAGCGCCCCGGCCGTCTCGGGCAGGGTGACCGTGGGGTCGGGAGAGGTGAGGTCGAGGGCGGCGATGCCGAGCAGCTGCTCGCGGTAGGCACGTGCGCAGCACGTCGGCGGGCGGGACCGGCCCGGGGGTGGTCACCGCCGTCACGAGGCGGCGCACCCGCTCGCCGACGGGGAGCGTGGTCGCCTCGGTGACCGCCGACCAGTGCTCGGGGTGGGCGCACAGGTGGTCGCCGAGGGCCGCCGAGCTGCCGAGCACCGCGAGCACGCGCTGGCGGGCCGGCCCGGGGGCGCCCAGCGCCGCGGTGACCGGTGCGCGCAGCGCCGGGCTCGCGCCCGACGGACTCCATGAACCGCACCAGTCCGAGCAGCGCGCCGTCGGGGTCGGGCACCTCGGCCAGCGCCGCGGCGAGCCCCTCGGCCTCGATGTGGTCGCGGCTGCGGATCAGGTCGGCCAGGGCCGGGTCGTCGAGCAGGCTCTTGGCCCGGGACGGGTCCGCGAACCCGAGCCGGGCGATGGCGACCGGGATCGACCCGGGGCCGCGTGAGCTCACCGCTGCCCGCCCGTCACAGGCGCGGCAGGTAGCGCTCGAGCTCGAAGGCGGTCACCTGGTTCCGGTAGTCGTCCCACTCGGCCCGCTTGTTGCGCAGGAAGAACTCGAAGGTGTGCTCGCCGAGGGTCTCGGCGACGAGCTCGCTGCCCTCCATGATGGCGATCGCCTCGCTGAGGCTGGACGGCAGCGGCTTGATGCCCATCGCCTTGCGCTCGGCGTCGGTGAGGCTCCACACGTCGTCCTCGGTCTCCGGCGGCAGGTCGTAGCCCTCCTCGATGCCCTTCAGCCCCGCGGCCAGGAGCACCGCGAAGGCGAGGTAGGGGTTGCACGCGCTGTCCAGGCTGCGCACCTCGACCCGGCTGCTGTTGCCCTTGGTCGGCTTGTACATCGGCACGCGCACCATGGCCGAGCGGTTGTTGTGGCCCCAGGTGAGGTGGGCCGGCGCCTCTCCCCCGCCCCAGAGCCGCTTGTACGAGTTGACGTACTGGTTGGTGACGGCGCTGATCTCGGCGCCGTGGTGCAGCAGGCCGGCGATGAACTGCCGGCCGGTCTTGCTCAGCTGGTAGGGCGCGCCGGGCTCGTGGAAGGCGTTGGTGTCGCCCTCGAACAGCGACAGGTGGGTGTGCATGCCCGACCCGGGGTACTCGGCGAACGGCTTGGGCATGAACGACGCGAAGATGCCCTGCTCGAGGGCGACCTCCTTGATGACCGCCCGGAAGGTCATGATGTTGTCGGCCGTCGAGAGCGCGTCGGCGTAGCGCAGGTCGATCTCGTTCTGGCCGGGGGCGCCCTCGTGGTGGCTGAACTCCACCGAGATGCCCATCGTCTCGAGCATGGAGATCGCGGCGCGGCGGAAGTCGTGGCTGTTGCCGTGCGGCACGTGGTCGAAGTAGCCGGACTGGTCGATCGGCTCGGGCCGCTGGCCCGGGGTCCAGCCCTGCTTGAGCAGGAAGAACTCGATCTCGGGGTGGGTGTAGAAGGTGAACCCCTGGTCGGCGGCCTTGAGCAGCGCCCGCTGCAGCACGTGGCGCGGGTCGGCCATGCTCGGGGTGCCGTCGGGCAGGGTGAGGTCGCAGAACATCCGGGCCGTGCCGGGGCTCTCGCCGCGCCAGGGCAGCACCTGGAAGGTGGCGGGGTCGGGCTTGGCGAGCATGTCGGCCTCGTAGACCCGCGCGAAGCCCTCGATGACCGAGCCGTCGAAGCCGATGCCCTCGGCGAAGGCCCCCTCGAGCTCGGCCGGCGCGATGGCGACGGACTTCAGGGTGCCGAGCACGTCGGTGAACCAGAGCCGGACGAACCGGATGTCGCGCTCTTCGATGGTGCGGAGGACGAACTCCTGCTGACGGTCCATGTGTCGATCCTGCCGCACCGGTGTTTCCTGCGGGTAACTGCGACATGCACCGGACGCGGGCGGATGCCGCAGGGGCCCCGGGACGGTCCCGGGGCCCCTGCGCGGTCCGTCAGCCGGTCAGGGCTCGGGGCCGGGTTGGTGACGTGGACGGTGAGGTCGTGCCCGCCTCGGCGGTCACCGTGGCCTTGACGCCGACGCCGGCGACCTTGACCGAGTTCAGCGGGTTGGGGCTCGCCCAGTACGGTCGCGGGTTGGTGTCGTCGAAGGTCGCCTGCGGCGCCCGGGCGGCGTCGTTGCACGCCGCCTGGGTCTCGATGGTCGTCTTGCCCTTGGCCTTGACCGCCACCTGCTTGTGCAGGCACACCGGTCGAGCTGGTGCGTGCCGAAGACCGCGTCGAACGGCTCGCGCCGGTTGCTCGGGCTGGTGCCGTCCGGGTAGGTCAGCGTGTCCGGGCGGGCGTCGACCGGCAGCGCGTAGCCCGCGCCGGGGTGGTCGATGGTGTTGTTGTCGGCGTAGCCCTGGTCGACGAGCCAGACCAGCATGCCGTTCTGGTACGCGAAGCGCTCGACCCAGTCGGGACGGGTGTAGGCCTCGCTGAACTGGTACGGCCCCACCGCCAGGGTGTGGTCGTAGCCGACGTACTGCCGGTTCTCGAGGAGGTAGTAGCGCTCGGCGTTCGTGACCTCGGTGCCGGTCGAGACCGTCCAGCCCGTTGGCCGTCCAGCCGTTGGCGCCGCTCTCGGCGCCGTCGGTGAACGCGTAGGTCTTGCCGGCCTTGATCGACGACGTTGTCGATGAACGCACCGGCCTCGTTGAACCCACCGTCGGTCGGCGTAGCGGAAGCGGAACTGGCTCGCCGCCCCGCCGGCCGGCTTGTAGGACCACTTCTTCGACGCCCACTTCGTGCGCGTCGCCGGTGAGCGGCCGCCGAGCGTCGTCCAGTGCGCGCCCCCGTCGGTGGAGTACTCGGCGTAGAGGTAGTCGTAGTTCGTCCTCGATGGCGCACCAGAGCGTCCGCCGACACGGTGACCGACGTGCGCCGCCGGGCACGTCGCGGGTCAGGGTGTTCTTGAGGTCGTCACCGCGCCCGGACCACCAGGCCTTGGTGCCCGCGGGCGGCGTGACGTAGTTGTCGGTGCGCGTGGAGTTGGGCAGGTTGACCCGCACGGCCTGGTCGGCGCCGTCGTAGGTGTTCTGCGACGGCGCCGAGCAGCGTAGTCACCGCTCTGCCCGGCGTTCACGGTGGAGTAGTCGAGCCAGCCGAGGAAGCAGCTTCTCCTCGGGCCCGAACCAGCCGGGGGTGGTGCCGATGGCGTCGCCCGCGGCCTGGCCCTCGTTCAGCCACGAGCCGGACGACATCAGGGTCCAGAAGCCGGTGCTGTTCTCGCCGCCGTCGGTGTCGTAGTAGTCGGGCAGGCCGAGGTCGTGGCCGAACTCGTGTGCGAACACGCCGAGGCCGCCGTTCTCGGGCTCGACGGTGTAGTCGCCGATCCAGACGCCGGTGTGCCGATCTGGGCGCCGCCGAGCAGGTTCTGCCGACGGTCGGGCCGGTGACGCCGTAGTCGGTCGGCGTTGACGTACCAGCGGTGCGACCAGATGGCGTCGTCGCCCGGCGCCCGGCCTCCTCGCCCCGCCCGCGTGCACGGCCTGGAAGTGGTCGATGTAGCCGTCCGGCTCGTTGAAGTTGCCGTCGCCGTCGAAGTCGTAGCGGTCCCAGATGTCGAACTGCGCGAGGTAGGCCTTGATGTCGGCGGCGTCTTGCCGGCCGCGAGCTGGCTGTCGTACCAGGCGTTCGCCGAGTCACTGGATGAAGGCCCACGAGCCGCCGAGGTCCTCGACCGCGTTGTCGCCGTAGGTCGAGGCGTTGCCGGGCACCTGCACCCAGTCGGTCACCGTGTTCGTCGCGGTGTACCGGCCGCCGGACTGCTTGAGGTAGAAGTCCTTGAACGACTGGGCCGGCCCGTTGAACATGGTCCTCGTAGTGCGCCTTGTTGAAGTCGGGCGACCCAGTAGGTCGAGTTGTCCTTGGTGCGGTCGGGCTCCGGGATCTGGTTGTGCAGCGGCCCCGGCGTGGTGCCGAGCTTGCCCGGAGCCCGAGTCGCCGAACTCGGCGAGGATCGGTGAAGATCTGGTCGGTCTTGTCGAGCGGGAACTCCACGGCGGCACCCGTCGACGAACGTGACGGTTGCACCGCCGTCCGGCTGCTCCTTGAGCTTGCCTTGCCGTTCTGCAGCATCGTCAGCGCCTTGGCGCGCAGCCGCGCCTGCTCGGCGGACTTCGGGCCGGGCCGGTTGTCGGAGCGATGGCTCGCCCCGGACGCGCTCGGGCTTCCGCTCGGCCTGCTGGGCCTGCGCCGGCGCCGTGACGGCGAGGGCGCAACGTCACTGCTGCGACCCCGGTCAGGGCCGCGATGGTGCGTGGTCTCACTGGTCCTCCAGATGAAAGTGGTGAGGCCCCCCTGCAGGTGGGCCGGGAACAGGAAACCACGGCAAGGCCCGCCACAACAGGCCTCGTTACCCGAATGTTCTCCGGCCCGTGCGCGGCATCCCAGGTGCGGCAGCGACTGCACGGCCGCCAGGGCCACCCGGCAGACGCGACCGGGCCCCCGGGGAGCGAACTCCCCGGGGGCCCGGCGTGCTGCGGTGGGTCAGGTCAGCGGAAGCGGACCTTCACCTGCAGCTCGTTGCCACCGTCCGCGGTCTTCGCGACGGTCATCGAGGTGCCCGTGCCGGCCACCTTGGTGGACGCCCACGGGTTCGCGGAGGTCCAGTAGCGGTTGACGTCCGAGTCGTCGAACGTCGGGATGCCGGCGCTCGAGGGCACGGTCGTCGGCACACCGTTGCGGTGGAAGGTCACCGCGTCGGTGCGCCTCCTGGCCGAAGGTCGCGTCGAACGGCTGGCGCCGGTTGCCCAGCCGCACGCCGCCGTCGAGCACGACCGGCGCGGGCCGCGCGTCGACCGGCAGCACCTCGCCGCCACCGGGGTGGGCCGAGGTGTTGTTGTCGGCGAACTCCCCGTTGGCGTACCAGACGAGCATGCCGTTCTGGTACGGGAAGCGCTCCACCCAGTCGGGCTTGGTGTTGGCCCAGCCGAAGTTGTACGGCCCGGTCTTCAGGGTGGCGTCGTAGCCGCTGTAGACCCGGTTCTCGGCGAGGTACATGTCCTGCACGGTGCGCGAGGTGGTGCCGTTGATGATGCTGAACCCCTTGGCGGTCCACGCACCGGCGCCGGCCTCGACGTCATCCGTCGTGGTGGTGCCACCGACGCGTCACGGCGACGTCGTCGATGAAGGCCTCGCTGGCCACGCCACCGTCGGTCGCGACGCGGAAGCGGAACTGGACGTTCTGACCGGCGTACGCCGACAGGTCCCAGGTCTTCTGCGCCCACGGGAAGATGCCGTTGACCGGCGTCGCCGACCTGGGTCCAGGTCGAGCCGCCGTTGGTCGACACCTCGCCGTAGAGGTAGTCGTAGTCGACCTCGAGGCCACCCTGCACCCAGGCGCTGACCGAGCCCGAGGTGGCGCCGGTGAGGTCGACGCTGCGCGCCAGGGTCGACGTCATGTTGTCGCCCAGGCCGCTCCACCACTCGCCGGTGCCGGAGTGCGGCGTGTTGTGCTCCGTGGTGACCGTGCGGTCGGGCAGCGGGACGACCACGGCCTGCGTGGTCGTCTTGCTGGCCAGGTCGGCCGGGCCGAGCTTGACCGTCATGTCGGTGCCGAAGGGCACCGTCGGTGTAGTCGAGCCAGCCGAGCTGGAGCTTCTCCCACGGGCCCATGTAGCCGGGCGTGGTGCCGATCGAGTCGGTGCCGTGGTTGAGCCACGAGCCGCCGCTCATCAGGGTCCAGAAGCGCGGTGCCGTTGTCGCCACCGGCGGTGTCGTAGAGGTCGGGCAGGCCGAGGTCGTGGCCGAACTCGTGCGCGAAGACGCCGAGGCCGCCGTTCTCGGGCTCGGTGGTGTAGTCACCGATCCAGATGCCGGTGTTCCCGATCTGGGTGCCACCGGCCTGGTTGCCCGTCGGGGCCCGCGGCCGGCGCGTTGGAGTAGGCGTACCAGCGGTGCGACCAGATGGCGTCGGCGCCCTGGGCGCCGCCACCGGCCTCCTCGCCCTCACCGGCGTGGATCGCCTGGAAGTGGTCGATGTAGCCGTCGGGCTCGTTGAAGTTGCCGTCGTGGTCGAAGTCGTAGCGGTCGACCTTGTCGAACTGCGCGAGGTAGGTCTTGATCTCGGCGTCGCTCTTGCCGGCGGCCTTCTGGGCGTCGTACCAGGCGTTGCCGGTGTCCTTGATGAAGGGCCAGTAGGTCGGGCTGTCCGAGAACTCGTTGGAGCCGTAGCGCGACTCGTTGAAGGGCACCTTGACCCAGTCGGACACGTCGCCCTTGGCCAGGAAGCGGCCGTTGCTCTGCTTGAGGTAGAAGTCCTTGAACGACTCCCCGCTGCCGAACATCAGGTCCTGGTAGTGGGCGCGGTCGAAGTCCTGGACCCAGTAGGTCGAGTTGTCGTCGGTCGCGCTGCCGTCCCAGTTGCGGTCCGGCTTCGGGATCTGGTTGTGCTGCGGGCCGGCCGTGCCACCGGTGCTCGGGTTGATCTGGTCGCCGAAGTCGACGAGGACGGTGAAGATGTCCTCCTCGCGCTGCACGGGGTAGTTGACGTACTTCGACTGCTGGCCTTGCCCTTGCCGTCCTTGCCCTTGGACTTGACCTCGATCACGCGGTTGCCGTTGATCGTCGTCGTCGTGGCCTCGCCGCTGACGAGCTTGGCGATGGCGTCCTTGCGCTCGGCCGCCTGCGGCGTCGGCGAGGGGGTTGGGCAGGTTGTCCGGTCGCGAGGCCTGCCGCAGGGTCGCTGCTGGTCGGTGCTCCGCTCGCGGGTGCTGCCTGAGCCTGCATCGGGAGCGAGAGGCCGGAGACGACGAGCGCCCCGACGGCCAGCCCCGATGCAGCGCTCCAGTGGCGCTTGTTCACTGATCCTCCTGAGTCGGGCCCCTGGATGGGTCCCGGTGACGGGTGCGACCGCCTGTCGGCGGTCGCCGGGCAACCTCATCACCCGGACCCCTCGGCTCTGGTCACGTGAGCGTCTGGACTTGGTCAAGGAAAGGTAAGAGTGGCGCCGAGCAGCAGGTCAGCCCCCTGCTGGGGCCGTGCGGGCGAGGTCCACCCGGCACCGCTCCGCGCCAAGGTCACGAATTGATAAACGTGCCGACACCTCTTTCGCCGGATGCATCCCATACGCGAGATTCATCGGGACACTCGCAACACCCCCGGTTCTTGCGGTGTCACCTCTGTTCCATCGACCCAGACAAGGGGATCGCGCGTGAACCCATTGACCTCGAACCGCGGAGGCCGCGTGCTGGCCGCCGCGGCGGCCGGACTGCTCGTCGGCGGGCTGCTGTCCGCCGGCGTCGCCCAGGCCGCACCACCGACCGACATCGGCAAGGACAAGGGCCGGTCCATGAAGGGCGGCCACGTCCCGGAGCACCCGCTCCCGATCGCGAAGAAGCAGGCCGCGCTGAAGAAGTCCGCGCTCGAGCGGCGCCTCAAGGGCGACAAGGCGATGCAGGGCAAGGTCGCCAAGGTCGGCAAGGGTCAGTACGTCGAGCTGCAGCGCGAGGCCACCGACCCCGTGTTCGTCATCCTGGTGGAGTTCGGCGACGAGCAGTACCCCAACCCGATCTTCCAGGGCCCGCCCCCGGACGGCAGCACCACCGACGTGACCGGGCCGCTGCACAACCAGATCCCCGAGCCGAACCGCAGCTCGACAACTCCACGCTGTGGAAGAAGGACTACGACGTCGCGCACTACAACGACATGTACTTCAACCGGATGGCGGCGTACTTCAAGACGCAGTCGTCCAACCGCTACTCGGTCAAGGGCGAGGTGAACGGCTGGGTCAAGGTGCCGTTCAACGAGGCGCTCTACGGCCGCAACTACTGCGGCGACATCGTCTGCAACACCTCGCAGGCGCTGGCCCGCGACGCGATGGCCGTCTGGGTCCAGCAGCAGCTCGACAGCGGCAAGACCACCGCGCAGATCGCCGACTACCTCAAGACCTTCGACGTCTGGGACCGCTACGACCTCGACGGTGACGGCAACTTCAACGAGCCCGACGGCTACATCGACCACATGCAGATCGTCCACGCGGGCGGCGACGAGGCGGCGGGCGACCCGAACCAGGGCACCGACGCCATCTGGAGCCACCGCTGGTACTCCGCCCTCCAGGCGGGTGGCCCCGGTGGGCTGCCGGGCGTGAACATCGGCTCCAACGGCGGCCTCGTCGTCGAGCACGCAAGATCCCGAACAACCCCACGGGCGTCTGGCTCGGCGACTACACCGTGCAGCCCGAGAACGGCGGCCTCGGCGTCTTCGCCCACGAGTACACGCCACGACCTGGGCCTGCCCGGACCTCTACGACACCTCCGGCAACACCGGCGGCGCCGAGAACTCCACGGCGTTCTGGACCCTGATGTCCTCCGGCGCCAACATCGGCAACGGCGGCCCCGACGGCATCGGCGACGCGCCGACCGACCTGTCCGCGCTGGGAGCTGTTCAGCTCGGCTGGCTCGAGCCCAGGCCGGCAAGGGCCCGTTCTACGAGGTCGCCCGGCCGGGTCGAAGTCGACGCACAAGCTCGGCCCGAACGCGCCGGCCACGAAGTCGCCCCAGGCGGTCTTCACGGTCCTGCCCGACAAGGTGGTGCCGCTCGACCTCGGTGACCCCGCGCTGACGGCAGCACGTTCTTCTACAGCGGCTCCGGCAACGACCTCGAACGTCACGATGACGCACACGCGGTCACGACCGGCACGCGCGGTGACGGCCAAGGTCCGCTACGACATCGAGCCGGACTTCGACTACGCGTTCCTCGAGGCCTCGACGCAACGGCACCACGTGGACCCCGGTCGAGACGAACCTGTCGACCACCGCGGACACCGACCAGAGCGGCTACAACGCCAGCGGCGCGGGCATCACCGGCACGCCGACGGCGCCTGGGTCGACCTGACGGCGACCGTGCCCGCCGGCACCACCGCCATCCGGTTCCGCTACTGGACCGACGGCGCGGCTGGCCCTGTCCGGCTTCCAGGTCGACAGATCGCGATCACCGTCGGCGGCACGCCAGCTCGACGACGGCTGGACGTTCGACGGCTTCCGCGAGACGACCGGGTCCGAGACCCAGTCGTTCTTCAACGCCTACGTCCTGGAGAACCGCCAGTACGACGGCTACGACACCTCGCTGCAAGACCGCGTACAACTTCGGGTTCGTCGACACCAACGCCGGACCGGGTCGAGACCTACCCGTACCAGAACGGCCTGCTCGTCTCGTACTGGGACGAGGCGTACACCGACAACAACGTCGGCGACCACCCCGGAGCGGGCCTCCTCCTCCCGGTCGATGCACACCCGACGTTCTCCCACTGGCCCAACGGTGACCTGATGCGGCAGCGGATCCTGTCGTACGACTCGACCTTCGGGACCGAGAAGACCGACGCGATCACGTTGCACAACAACAGTGTTGCGGCGACCATCCCGTCGCAGAAGGCCGTGCCGACGTTCGACGACACCAAGAGCTGGTGGTTCGACTGCGACACGCACGCCTGCACCGGCGACCACCAGGGTCGGTACCAGCCGGGCTGGACGGGCGTCGACGTGCCGAAGACCGGCACGACGATCACCGTCAACGGCGCCACGACCGGTAGCCACCTGAACATCACGGTGGCGCCCAAGTGACCCAGCCGCACGGCTGAGCCAGCAGCACCGGGAGCCCCGGCGGTCACCGACCGCCGGGGCTCCCTGCTGGGCGCTCGGCATACGATCGCCCCATGAGCGAGTCGACGCCGACCCCCACGCCCGCAGCAGCCCCGGCCCCCGAGGGCACCGCGCCGTACGGCACCGGCGCCCAGGCGGCGCCGCAGCGCCGCGTGCGCATCCCCCACCTGCTCCAGATGAAGGAGCGCGGCGAGAAGTGGGCGATGCTCACGGCGTACGACATGTACACCGCCGAGATCTTCGACGAGGCCGGCATCCCGGTGCTCCTCGTCGGCGACAGCGCCGGCAACAACGTCTACGGCTTCGAGACCACGGTGCCCGTCACGGTCGACCACCTGGTGCCGCTGTGCCGGGCCGTGACGAGCTCGGCCAAGCACGCGATGGTCGTGGCCGACCTGCCGTTCGGCTCCTACCAGGCCAGCCCCCAGCAGGCCCTCGCCACGGCGACCCGGTTCATGAAGGAGGGCCTGGCCCACGCGGTCAAGCTCGAGGGCGGCAAGCCGATGGTTCCCGAGGTCGAGCTGCTGGTGCGCGCCGGCATCCCGGTCATGGGCCACATCGGCTTCACCCCGCAGAGCGAGCACGTGCTCGGCGGCTACAAGGTGCAGGGCCGCGGCTCCGGGGCCGACAAGCTGATGGAGGACGCCCTCGCGCTCGAGGCCGCCGGCTGCTTCGCCATCGTCATGGAGATGGTGCCGGCACCCGTCGCGGCGAAGGTCACCGAGGCGCTGCGCATCCCGACGATCGGCATCGGCGCCGGTCCCGCACTGCGACGCCCAGGTGCTCGTCTGGCAGGACATGGCCGGGCTGCGCGGGGGCCGGGCGCCGCGGTTCGTCAAGAAGTACGCCGACCTGCGCGGCGACCTCAAGGATGCCGCGAGCGCCTACGCCGCGGAGGTCGCCTCCGGCGCGTTCCCGGCCGCCGAGCACTCCTTCGAGGCCTGAAACCACCGGACCGAGGGAGACGTCGAACCGCCATGTGGCCCATGGACACCCCGAACGCACCGTCGCCGACCCGCTGGTCGGCCCTGCAGAGCGGCCCGGAGGCGGCGCACGCCTACCGGCGACGCTTCCTCGACCTCGAGGCCACCGGTGAGGACGTGCACGGCGAGGCCCGGTTCATCACCCGCCTGGTGCCGCCGCCCTCGCGGGTGCTCGACGCCGGCTGTGGCTTCGGTCGCGTCGCGAGCAAGCTGACCCGGTTGGGGCACACCGCGATCGGGGTCGACGCCGACGAGCACCTCATCGCCCTGGCCCGTGAGGACCTGCAGACCCGGTTCTTCGTCGCCGACCTCTCCACGCTCGACCTGCGCACCGAGCAGGAGTTCGCCTGCATCGTCATGGCCGGCAACGTGGTGCCCTACCTGGCCGACGGCACGCTCCCCCGGGTGCTCGACCGGCTCGCCGCCCACCTGGCGCCGGGCGGCTACCTCGTCGCCGGCTTCGGGCTGGCGGGCTCCGCACTGCCCGAGAAGGCGGCCCCGGTCGACCTGCGGGTCTACGACCGGCTGGCGGAGGCCGCCGGGCTGTCGTTCATCGCGCGGTACGCGACGTGGGACGAGCAGCCGTTCGTGGCCGGTGGCACCTACGCGGTCTCCGTGCACCGCCGCCTCGGGGCCTGACCCGGTCCGCCCACGCAGTGCGTGGGACCCGCTGGGACTCAGTCCTCCTGGGACTCCTCGTCCCAGTTCGAGCCGCTGCCCCACTCCTTGTCCTCGCGGTCCCAGCGCTCGGTGTTCTCGCGGGCGTGCTGCAACGCGTTCGCCGCGGCGTCGTGCGTCTCGTAGGGACCCATGACGTTGGCGTCCTGGCTGCGGTCGTCGTCGGTCTCGACCTGTCCGGTGTCGACGTTGAACCAGTAGGGCATCGGTGTCCTCCTCGGGCGCGGCGGGGTGCCTAGACTCCACCGTATGCCGTTGACGTACGCAACCGTCGCCCCCGGTGCGCTCTCCCCGCGCCGACCCGTCCCGACGAGCATCCCTCGGCCCGAGTACGTCGACCGGCCCGGGCCGGCGCGGTTCACCGGGCCGGAGGTCAAGGACGCCGAGACCATCGAGAAGATGCGCGTCGCGGGCCGCATCGCCGCCGACGCGATGGCCGCCGCCGCGGCGGTCATCGCCCCCGGCGTCACGACCGACGAGATCGACCGGGTCGGCCACGAGTACCTGCTCGACCACGGCGCCTACCCCTCGACGCTGGGCTACAAGGGCTTCCCGAAGTCGCTGTGCACGTCGGTCAACGAGGTGGTCTGCCACGGCATCCCCGACAGCCGGCCGCTCGAGGACGGCGACATCGTCAACATCGACATCACCGGCTTCATCGGCGGGGTGCACGGCGACACCGACGCCACCTACCTCGTCGGCGACGTCGACGAGGAGTCGCGCCTGCTCGTCGAGCGCACCCACGAGGCGATGATGCGCGGCATCCGGGCGGCCGTCCCGGGGCGCGAGGTCAACGTCATCGGCCGGGTGATCGAGTCCTACGCACGACGCTTCGGCTACGGCGTGGTGCGCGACTTCACCGGCCACGGCATCGGCTCCGCGTTCCACAGCGGCCTGGTCATCCCCCACTACGACGCCGCGCCGGCCTACAGCACCGTCATCGAGGCCGGCATGACGTTCACCGTCGAGCCGATGCTCAACCTCGGCACCCACGAGTGGGAGATGTGGGACGACGGCTGGACCGTCGTCACCAAGGACCGCCGGCGGTCGGCCCAGTTCGAGCACACCATCCTCGTCACCGACCACGGTCCCGAGATCCTCACCCAGGGAGACGCAGCATGAGCACCAGCCAGGCCCCTCGGCATCGACGTCGGCGGCAGCGGCATCAAGGGGGCGCCGGTCGACCTCGAGCAAGGGCGAGTTCGCCCAGCAAGCGGCTGCAAGATCGACACCCCGAGCGAGTCGACGCCCGAGGCGGTGTGCGACGTCATCGCCGAGATCGTCGACCACTTCGACGAGGTGCACGACGGCTCGCCGATCGGGGTGACGATCCCCGGGGTCGTGCAGCACGGCGTCGTGAAGACCGCCGCCAACATCGACAAGTCGTGGATCGGCTGCGAGATCGAGAAGCTGCTCGAGGACCGCCTCCAGCACGACGTCGTCGTCGTCAACGACGCCGACGCGGCGGGCGTCGGCGAGCTCTACTTCGGCGCCGCCAAGGGCCAGGACGGCCTGGTCATCCTCACCACGCTCGGCACCGGCATCGGCACCGCCGTCATCTACCGCGGTGTGCTGGTTCCGAACTCGGAGCTCGGCCACCTCGAGATCGACGGCATCGACGCCGAGACCGTCACGGCGAGCTCGGTCAAGACCCGCGAGGGCCTCAGCTACGAGGAGTGGGCCACAGCGGCTGCAGCGCTACTACCGCCACCTCGAGGACCTCATCTGGCCCGACCTCTTCGTCGTCGGCGGCGGGGTGTCGCGAAGGAGGCGCGACAAGTTCCTGCCGCTGCTCGACCTCCGCACGCCGATCGTGCCGGCCGTCGCTCGAGAACGCCGCCGGCATCATCGGTGCGGCCGTGCTCGCCACCCAGACCCAGGACGCGCGGGGCCGGCACAAGGCCTGAGCCGGCGCGACCCGCCGGCCTCAGCTCGCCGGCGCGGAACTCCGTCGCGCCGGCGCCGGCGAGGTCGTGGATGCGGGTGCTCGACGACCCGAGCTGGCCGGCCTGGTTGAGGTACAGACCGCGCCCGCGCGCCTGGAGCAGCCCGTCGTGCACCGGCACGGCGTGCGGCGCCGCGAGCCGCCGCAGGAACGCGGTCATGTCGCGGCTGCGCTGCCACGGCGCCTGCAGCGGGAAGGCGAGCACGTCGACCTCGCCGGGCTCGGCGTCGAGGGCGTCGCCGGGGTGGAAGAACGACGGCTCGCCCTCGGCGTCGAGGCGCACCCCGACGTTGGTGATGCGCGGGATGTCGTCGTGGATGAGGGCGTGCTGCCGGCCGAACGGCGTCACGGTGACGGCACCGACCGTGGTGGCGGAGCCGTCGTGGGCGCGCGCGTCGACCCCGAGGCCGGCCAGCACGTCGAGGCTGCCCGGGTCGCAGAGCACGACCGCGTCCGGGTTGGCGGCGACCAGGGCCGGCAGCCGCTCGGGGTCGAGGTGGTCGGGGTGCTGGTGCGTCACGAGCACGGCCGACAGGTCGCGCACGTCGCCCAGGTCGTCGGCGAAGGTGCCGGGGTCGACGAGCAGCCGGGTGTCGGCCATCTCGACGAGGAGACAGGCGTGTCCGAGGTGGGTGATCCGCATCGCCCCACCGTATGCCGGGTCAGCCGACCGCGGGCTCGTTGCGGTCGTGCGCGCCCAGCGACGCCGAGGCACCGACGGCGTCGACGATCGGCCGCCGCGACGCGCAGGTCGCGGGGCAGCACGGTGACGCCGCGCGGGTGGGTTCGGCAGGGCGAGGGCCCCCTCGCCGGCCAGGAACAGCGGCACGCGGCTCGCCCAGGCGGGCGAGCGACGACAGCCTCGACTCGAACGCGGAACGGCGCACCCCGGCGAGCACGCAGGCGTCGGCCTCGAGGAAGCGCACGGCCTCGCCGATGGCGGACATCGGGGTGTTCGCCCCGAGGCTGACCACCCGCCACGACCGGGCGTGCAGCATGGCGCCGAACAGCTCCAGCGGCAGGTCGTGCAGCTCGTGCGGCGGGCAGGCCAGCACGATGGTGCGCGCCTGGTCACCCTGTACCGGCACCCGCAGGTCGCCCAGCACCCCGCGGAAGGTGCTGGAGACGAAGTGCTCGTGGAGCACCCCGAGGTCGCCGCGCTCCCAGCCCTGCGCCCACCTCGTGCAGCACGGGGATGACGACCTCGGTGACCGTGTCGTCGACCCCGCAGGTCAGCAGCGACTGCAGCAGCACGTCGCGCACCGTCGGGCCGTCGAGGTCGCGCACGGCGGCCATCACGGTGCGGCGGGTGGCGTCGTGGTCGACGCCGTGGTCACTGGGCATGGGATCCTCTCGCGGCCGGATGCAGCCACCCGGCTGAACGCTACGACATGCGTGGCGCATCGCGGGAGCCCACGCGGTGTGCACTACCCCCCGACGACCCCGGTGAAACGCACGTGGCACACTCACCACCAGGCCCGCGTGCTCCGCTCAGGACGCGTGGGCCGAGCGCCCCGGGTCGAGGCTCGCCGTCTCCCGGGCGCGCCCCAAGGGTCACCGCCCCCGGGGTGCCCCGAGGCAGTGCAGCCCGGAGGCACTCAGGAGACCGGCAGCCGCCTCACGGGCGGCGTTCAGGCTGCTCGGCCAGAGTCGGCGACGGACCCACCCACTCGGCCCCCCCAAGGGTGCGTGGGTCAAGCGTCCCGGGTCGAGGCCCTGCGAGCCTCCCCGGGACGCGCCCTGCCGGGGTGTGGGGTGGACGAGTCGGGCTGTAGGCCGGGTTCTGTCCCGCGCCGCCGTTTCCGGTGACGCGGTGACGGTCATCCATCTCGGGTGGCCGTTGCCGACCACCTCCAGCGCCCTACCCGCGTGCTCGGGCGGGCCGCCCTCGAACGCACGCTGTCTGGGCTTGCTCCGGATGGGGTTTACCGAGCCGACCTGGTCACCCAGGTCGCTGGTGGTCTCTTACACCACCGTTTCACCCTTACCCCGCTCGCTTGCGCGACCGGGGCGGTCTGTTTTCTGTGGCACTGTCCCGCGGGTCGCCCCGGGTGGCTGTTGGCCACCATCCTGCCCTTCGGAGCCCGGACCTTCCTCGGCGGTGGTTGCCCACCGACGCGACCGTCCGCCCGACTCGTCCGCCGCCAGTGTAGGGGTCAGGGCTACTCGTACGAGAAGGCCACCTCGCCGGCCCGCACGTCGGCGAGGTCGAGCCGCACCGACAGGTGGGCCCCGAGCGCGGCCCGACGACCGGTGACCCGGGCGATGACCGGCAGGTCGACGAGCTGCACCTCCATGCCCTTGTCGGTGTGGTCGACCACGATCGCGCCGAACGACTCACCCTCCCGGCCGTGCAGCACCGCGGCCTCGGTCGCGTCGGCGCAGGCCCGCTCGGCGGCCCGCGCCCGCCGGTCGGAGTCGCGCATCAGCCCGGCGAGCTCGGGCAGTGCCGCGCGCACGGCATCCGGCACGTCGGCTCCACGACAGGCGGCCTCGCACACGACGAGGCCGAAGCGGTCGACCAGCCGGCGCAGCGGCGCGGTGACGTGGGCGTAGGGCGCGGCGACGGCGGCGTGCTCGGGCTGGGCGGGGGCCTCGCCGTCGAAGGCGGTGTAGCCCGCGCCGCGGAAGAGGGCGGTCGCCTCGTGGATGAGGGCCAGGTGGCGCGGGTTGGCGCGGTCCAGGCCGCGCACGAACTCGCCGTAGGGCACCCCCTCGGGCCACTCGGCGCCCAGGCCCCGGGCCACCCGCCGGAACCACGCCGACCGCCTCGGGCGTGGGGGCCGGCATGGTGCGCAGCACGCCCACCCCGGCCTCCAGCATCATCGTCGGCGGCGGCCATGCCGGTGAGCAGCGAGACCTGCGCGTTCCACTCCTCGGCCGCGACCGGCGGCCGGAACTCGAGGGTGAAGCCCCCACCGTCGCGAGCGGTCACCTGCTGCTCGGGCATCGGCAGGCTCGCGCCGCCGCGGGCCCGCTCCTGGGCGATGCGGCGCTCGCCGATCTCCGCGGAGCATCAGGAACCGCTCGTCGTCGGTGCCGGCGTCGACCGCCGCCTGCACGTGCGGCGTAGTCGAGCCGCTCGACGCTGCGCACCATCGCCCGGTACACCTCGCCGACGTGAGCAGGCCCGGCGCCGTCGAGGCGCAGGTCCCAGACGAAGGCGGGGCGCACGGCATCCGGCAGCAGGCTGGCGGCGGCCTCCGACAGCACCTCGGGGTGCAGCGGCACCCGCACGTCGGGGCAGTAGACGGTCTGGCCGCGCTCGCGGGTGACCCGGTCGAGCGCTCCCCCGAGACCGCACGAAGGTGGGCACGTCGGCGATGGCGTAGCGGACGCGGTGGCCGTCGCCGTCGCGCTCGAGGTGCATGGCCTGGTCGAGGTCCATCGAGCCGGGCGGGTCGACGGTGAAGAAGGGCAGCGCCGTCTCGTCACGCTCGGGCAGCCCGGGTGGCGCGGCGGCGACCTGCTCGGCCTCGGCGAGGGCGTCGGCCGGGTAGTCGAGCGGCAGGTCGAGCTCGTCGCGCACCGCCGCGAAGCGGGCCTCCAGGGCCTGCAGCACCTCACCGGGGATGTCGGCGTCGGTCGGGGCCAGGCGCACGCGGGGGTGAGGCATGCCGACCAACCTAACCGCCGTAGGCTGCCCCGCGTGCTGATCCTGCTCCCGCCGTCGGAGTCCAAGGCGAACCGGCGGCGCGGCAGGCCCGCCGACCCGTCGACCTGGTCGTTCCCCGAGCTCGGCCCGACCCGCGCCCGGGTCGCCGCGCGCGCTCGCCGAGGTCAGCCGCTCCCCCGACGCACCGGCCCTGCTCGGCGTCTCCGCCGGCCTGCTCGACGAGGTCGCCCGCAACCTGGTGCTCGACACCGCGCCGGCCACCCCCGCCGCCGAGGTCTACACCGGCGTGCTCTACGACGCCCTCGGCCTGGCCACCCTCGACACCGCCGCGCGCCGCCGGGCGAACCGCTGGCTGGTCGTCATCTCGGCCCTGCACGGCGCCGTGCGCCCGGGCGACCGGATCACCGCCTACCGGCTGTCGATGGGCTCGACCCTCCCGGGGCTCGGCCCGCTGGCCGCGGTGTGGCGCCCGCGCCCTGGACCAGGTGCTGCCCGCCGTCGCCGCGCGCGGGGTCGTCGTCGACTGCCGGTCGGCGTCGTACGCCGCCGCGTGGCGCCCGGGCGCCGACCTCGCCCCCGCTGGGTGCAGGTGCGGGTTCCGGGGGCCAGCCACATGGCCAAGCACACCCGCGGCCTGGTGGCCCGGCACCTGTGCCAGGTCGGGGCCACGCCCGCGCTCGGTGCCGGCGCTGCGCGACGTCGTGGCCGGCGCGTTCGACGTGCACCTCGAGGAACCCGCGAACGCCAGGGCCCCGTGGGTGCTGGACGTGGTGGCCCCGTGACGGCAGCGGATGCCGTCGCCCTGCTCGAGCGCCTGCTGCCGGTCGTCGTGTTCCTCCTCGCGATCACCGTGGTCGCCGAGGTCGCGGAACGGGCGGGGGTGTTCGACGTCGCCGGCCACTGGGTCGCGCACGCCGGGCGGCACCGGGCCTGGGCGCTGTGGCTGCTGTTCGCGCTGCTCGCGGTCGGGTGCACGATCGTGCTGTCGCTCGACACCACGGCCGTGCTGCTCACCCCGGTGGGGCTCGCCGTCGCCCGGCAGGTCGACCTGGACGCCCGGGTCTTCGCGGTGACCACCCTGTGGATCGCCAACACCGGCTCGCTGCTGCTGCCCGTGTCGAACCTGACGAACCTGCTGGCGCTGCAACACCTTCGAGCGGCAGGGGCTCGGGCACGCCGACTACGTGCGGCTCGCGTGGGCTCCCGCGCTCGCCTGCATCGTGGTGACGCTGGCCCTGGTGGCCTGCTGCACCGGCGCACCCTCACCCGGTCGTACGCCGTCGACCCCCCGGCCGACCCGCACGACGCGTGCTGCTGCGCTGGGCCGCCGTGGTGTGCGTGGCCCTCGGCCCGCTCTTCGCCGCGGGCGCCCCGCCGTGGGCCGTCTCGCTCGTCGCGGCGGCGGTGCTGCTCGGGGTGGCCCGGTGGCGCGCCCCGGAGCTGCTGCCGGGGCTGCCGGTGCCGTGGCTGATGGCGGCCGGCTTCGTGGCGGTGTCGGTGGTGGTGGAGGTGCTGCACCAGCGCGGGCTGGGCGACCTGATCGCGTCGGTGGTGCCGGCCGGACACGGGCCACGCCGCCCTGCTCGCCCTCGCCGGGACGGGCGCGCTCGTCGCGAACGTCGCGAACAACCTGCCCGCCTACCTGGTGCTCGAGCCGGTCGCGGCCGACGCGGCGCCGCGGCTGATGGCCCTGCTCGTCGGGGTCAACGCCGGGCCGCTGATCACCCCCTGGGCCTCGCTGGCCACCCTGCTCTGGCTGCAGCGCTGCCGCACCGCCGGCATCGTCGTGCCGTGGCGCTGGCTGGTGCCCGCCGGCACGGTGTGCGCGGTGCTCGCCGTGGCCGCCGGCGCGGGCGCCCTCGCGCTGACCGCCTGACGCCGAGGTTCCCCGACACACCTGTGACGGCGGGGAAGCTCCGCCGTGTCGGGGTAGCTTCCCCGCCACCCCCCACCATCCCCGACGTCACGGTGACGGCGGGGAAACTCCGCGCCCTGCGCGCACTGTGACGCAGGTCACCCGGGCGAACCTTCGACACACCTTCGTCAGGACCGGCCCGCGACGTTGGATCGTCAGACACCCCCTCCCGACAGGAGAACCTCCGCCGTGCCCACGCTGAGCGACCTCGCCCGCCACTCCCAGCTGCGGCTGGGGGCCGCGCTGCGCGCCCGGGTGGCCGGCGACGACGCCGCCGAGCGGGCCCGGGTGATCTGGGGCCGCGAGGGCGAGCGCTGGTTCACGCCCGCAGGACCCGGTCTGGCGGGTGCACGCCGACGCCTCGATGTTCCCCGGCGGGGTGGCCGCCCTGCTGCTGCAGTCGCTGCACCCGCTGGCGATGGCCGGCGTCGCGGGCCACAGCGGCTACAAGGGCGACCCGTGGGGGCGGCTGCAGCGCACCTCGCACTTCCTCGCGACGACCACCTTCGGCACCATCGACGACGCCGAGGCCACCATCGAGCGGGTGCGCGGCATCCACGAGCGGGTGCGCGGGCGCGACCCGAAGGGGCGGCCGTACCGCGCCAGCGACCCGCGGCTGCTGCGCTGGGTGCACGTGGCCGAGGCGCACAGCTTCCTCACGGCCCACCAGCGCTACGCCCTCGAGCCGCTCACGGCGGGCGAGGCCGACACCTACGTGGCGCAGTCGGCCCTCGTCGCGGGCCGCCTCGGTGCCACCGACCTGCCGGTGACGGTCGCCGAGCTCGACGACGCGCTGACGGCCTACCGGCCCGAGCTCGAGGCCACCGACGAGGCCCGGGCGGCGGCCCGGTTCCTGCTGCTCGACCCGCCGCTGCCCTGGGCGGCCCGCCCCGGCTACGGGCTGATCGCCTCGGGCGGGGTGGCCCTGCTGCCCGGCTGGGCGCGCCGGGCGCTGCGGCTGCCGGCCGGCGGGCCGGTCACGGCGATCGCCGGTGGCGCGGGGCACGTCGGCACCCGCGCGGTGCGCTGGGCGATGGCCGGCGTGGCGCAGGAGCGCCAGCTGGCCGCGGGGAGCTAGGCGATCGCCGTCGTCGGCGCGTGGCGACCAGCGCCTCGATGCGGGCGAGGGTGCGCTCCATGTTCGTGCGGGTGGAGGCCGACATGGTCGCCTTGACCACGGGCTTGCTGGTCCACTTCTCCTGGCTCAGGTCCCAGGTCTCGGTGACCAGGGTGCCGCCCTCGACCGGCTCGAGCTCGTAGCGCCAGATGCGCCCGCCGAGCACCTTGCCGAGCGGCCCGCTGGCCGTGGTCTGCCAGGCGATCAGCCGGTTCTCGTCGAGCTCGATCACCGTGTTGCGCGTGGAGTAGGCGACGCCGAGGTGCATGTCCATGCCGAACCGGTCACCGAGCGCGAGCCGGCGGCCGCCGCTGCGGGCGCCCTTGACGGTGCCGCCGCCGTCGATCTCGGCGTGCCCGGCGGGGTCGGCCAGGAGGTCGAAGATCGGCTCGGGGGCTGCCGGGACCAGGCGCTGCACGGAGATGACGTCGCTCATGGCCGCGACGCTAACAGCCGGTTCAGCGCCCGACGGCGGCGGCCTGCTCCAGCGCGGCGTCGAGGTCGGCGACGAGGTCGCGCACGTCCTCGAGCCCGACCGACACCCGGATCGTGCCGTCGGTGATGCCGACGGCGGCGCGGGCCTCGGGCTCGAGCCGGCGGTGCGTCGTCGTGGCGGGGTGGGTCGTCAGCGACTTGGCGTCGCCGAGGTTGTTCGAGATGTCGACCAGGGTGCAGGGCGTTCATCAGCGCGAACGCCGCCGTCCTTGCCGCCCTCGACCTCGAACGTGACGACCGTGCCGCCACCGCCGTCCATCTGGCGCTTGGCGAGCTCGTGCTGCGGGTGGCTCTCGAGGAACGGGTAGCACGACCCGGGCGACGCCGCGGCCGGCGTGCTGCCACTCTCGAGCGTGCGGGCGACGGTCGAGGCGCGAGTCGGCCATCCGCTCGCACCCGCAGGTCGAGGCGTCTCCAGGCCCTTGGTCAGCACCCAGGCGTTGAACGGCGACATGCGACGGCCCGGTGTGCCGCATCAGGTTCTTGACCGGCCCGTCGATGAACTCCTGCGGTGCCGAGCACCGCGCCGCCCGAGCGCGCGCCCCTGGCCGTCGATGTGCTTGGTCGCCGAGTAGACGACGACGTCGGCGCCGAGCTCGAGCGGGTGCGAGAACACCGGGGTGCCGAAGACGTTGTCGACGACGACCGTGGCGCCGGCCGCGTGCGCCAGCTCGGAGACGGCCGCGATGTCGACGAGCTCCTGCATCGGGTTGCTCGGCGTCTCGAAGAACACCGCGGTCGTCGGCACCGACAGCGCCTCGCGCCACTGGTCGAGGTCGGCGCCGTCGACGAAGACCGTCTCGACGCCCCAGCGCGGCAGGATCTCGTCGAGGATGACGAAGCACGAGCCGAACAGCGCCCGGGACGACACGACCCGGTCGCCCGCGCCGCACAGCGCGGCCAGCGCGACGAAGACCGCCGCCATGCCCGGATGCCGTCGCGAAGCACGCCTCGGCGCCCTCGAGCAGCCGCATCCGCTCCTCGAACGTCGTCACCGTGGGGTTGCCGTAGCGGCTGTAGATGTAGTGGTCGACCTCGTCCTTGAAGGCGGCCTCGGCCTGCTCGGCGGACTCGTAGACGAAGCCCGAGGTCAGGTAGAGCGCCTCGGCCGTCTCGTCGAAGCCGCTGCGCGACAAGGCCACCCCGCACGGCGCGGGTCTGCGGGTGCCAGTCCTGCGGGTCCATGGTCAGCCCTGCCGCCACGGGAGGCCGGCGATCTTCCAGCCGGCGACGGTGCGGTGGCCCTCGGCGTCGTGCGGCCCCTCGAACCCCTCGAGCACGTTGTAGGCCGGGCCCAGGCCGGCGGCGGTCAGCGCCTCGGCGGCGGCCTTCGAGCGGACCCCGGAGCGGCAGAGCAGGTAGACCGGGCGGCCCGGGCTCGAGCCCCGGCCGACGCGCACCTCGTCGACGAAGCGCTCGTTGACGCTGCCGTCGGGGAAGGTCGACCACTCGACGAAGCGCCACGTCGTGGCCGGCGCCCTCGAGCACCGGCACGCCCGACGTAGGTCCACTCGGCGCGGGTGCGCACGTCGACGAGGAGGGCGGCCTCGGGGCCGGTGGCGGCGGCATACGCCTCGCTGGGGGTGACGTCACCTGCGTAGGTCATGTGCCGAGCGTAGATCGCGACCGGATGCCGTCGCCGTGCGTCTCAGGTGGCGCGCCTCAGGTGCGGTTGGTGAAGGCGACCGAGACCTCGCCGTCGTCCCAGACCTCGACCGCGGTCAGCGAGCCCGGGGCCGTGGCGAGCCGCCAGGCGCGGTCGTGCGGCAGGCCGAGGAGGTGCGCGAGGACGACGAGGATCGGCTTGCGGTGGCAGACGACCACGCTGGTGCCGCCCTGCGGCGACCACCCGCTCCCACGGCGGGCACCACCCGCGCGACGAGGTCGTCGTGCGACTCGCCACCCGGCGGGCGTAGGCGGCGTCGTCGCGCAGCGCCCGCATGGCGTCGCGCTCGCCCTCGACGAGCTCCTCGATGGACCGGCCGTCCCAGTCGCCGAAGCGACTGCTCGTCCCACTCGGCGTCGACCACCGGGTCGACCCCGACCGCGGCGGCGACGGCCGCGCCGGTCTCCACGCCCGCGACAGCGACGAGGTGACGACCCGGGTCGGGTGGCCCTGCACGAGGCTGGCCACGGCCCGGCCGGCGGCCACCGCCTGCGCGCCGGCCGGTGGCGTTGAGGTGCGGGTCGGGACCGCCGCGGCCGTCGAGGCGGCCCTGGCGGTGAAGTCGGTGACGCCGTGGCGCACGAGCACGCACCCGGGTCGGCGGTGCCACGTCGGTCGAAGCCGGTGCGGCGCGGCTGGTCGTCGGCACGGCCGGGCTCGCCGGGCACCGTCGTCGACCTCGCGACGGGCCCGCCGAAGGTGCGGTCGACCGCCGCGGCCGTCCATCGCGACGTTGGACAGCGCGTCGGCAGCCTTGTTCTCGGCCCGCGGGATCCACTGTGAAGCGCACCGACCCGCCGGCCCGGCGTGAAGTCCGCCGACGAGGTCGCGCGCCTGCAGCGCGAGGCGGCGCATGTCCTCGTGCTTGATCTTCCAGCGGCCGGACATCTGCTCGACGACGAGCTTGGAGTCCATCCGCGACGTGCACCTCGGCCGCGGGGTCGATCGCGAGCGCGGCCTCGAGGCCGGCGATCAGCCCGCGGTACTCCGCGACGTTGTTGACTGCTTGCCGAGCGGCTCGGCGCGCTCGGCGAGCAGCGCGCCGGTGTCGGCGTCGCGCACGAGGGCGCCGTAGCCGGCGACCCCCGGGTTGCCGCGCGACCCGCCGTCGGCCTCGACGGTGAGCCGGCGGCTCACAGCCCGGACTCGGCGGTGCGCACGAGGATGCGGCGGCACTCCTCGCAGCGCAGCACCTCGTCCTCGGGCGCCGACGCGGATCCGCTGGATCTCGACCGGGTTGAGCTCGAGCTGGCAGCCGCCGCAGCGGCGCTGGCGCAGCGCGGCGGCCCCGATGCCGCCGTTGGCGGCGCGGATCTTCTCGTAGAGGGCGACCAGGTCGGCGCCGACCTCGTCGACGACGGTCGGCGCGCGGGCGCGCCGACGTCGGCGGCCTCGCCGTCGAGCCGGGCGAGCGCCTCGTCGCGGGCGGCCTCGAGCGCGTCGATGCGCGCCGTCGAGCTCGCCCGCGGCCGCGCTCGAGCTCGGCGACGTCGGTCTCGGCGGCCTCGGCACGCTCCATCACCTCGAGCTCGATGTCCTCGAGCTCGCTCTGCCGGCGGGCGAGCGAGGTCGAGCTCGTGCTGGATGGCCTGCAGGTCCTTGGCCGAGCCGGTGCCGGCGTCGAGCCGGGCCTGGTCGCGGGCGGCGCGGTCGCGCACGAGCTGCACGTCGGACTCGGCCTTGGCGACCTCGCGCTGCACGTCGTCGAGCTCGGTGCGCGAGCGCACGAGCTGGTCGTCGATGAGCCGGGCCTTGCCGGCAGGTCGTCGAGCTCGGCGAGCTGCGGCAGGTGGCGTGCGCGCGTGGGCGATCTGGTCGAGCCGGGTGTCGATGGCCTGGAGGTCGAGCAGCCGCAGCTGGCGGGCGGACTCGGCGTTCACGGCATACCTCCGGGGTCGGCACCGACCACGAAGGTCCACGGGTCGGTGCGCACTGTGCTGATGTGGGTCTCCACCCTAGTCGCGCGCTCCCCGAGGCCGGCACGCAGCGCGCGCTCGGCCACGGCCAGCCAGACCTGCTCGCTCGCCCAGTGCCCGGCGTCGACGAGGTACGGCGTGCCGCCACGGGCCTCCTCGCGGGCCTCGAGCGCCGGGTGGTGGCGCAGGTCGGCGGTGACGTAGACGTCGGCGCCGCTGGCCCGGACCGCGTCGAACAGGTCGTCGCCGGCGCCGCCGAGCACGGCGACCCGCCGCACCACGGCATCCGGCGGACCGGCGACGCGGATGCCGCCCGCGGCCGCGGGCAGGCGGGTCGCCAGCCGCTCGACGAAGGTGCGCAGGCGCCAGCGGCTCGTCGAGGTCGCCGACCCGGCCCAGCGGCTGGCCCTCGGCGACGGTGAGCGGCTCGGTGCGCGGTCAGCCCGCAGGCCGCGGCCAGGGCCTCGCACACCCCGTCGGCCGCGACGTCGGCGTTGGTGTGCGCCACGTAGAGCGCGACGTCGCCGACGACGAGGTGGGTGACGCTGGCGCCCTTGGCGCTGGTCGTGGCGACGCTGTGCACGCCCCGCAGCAGCAGCGGGTGGTGGGTGAGCAGCAGGTCGGCGCCCGAGCGTCGCGGGCCTCCTCGATGACGGCGAGGGTGGGGTCGACGGCCAGGTGCACGCGGCGCACCGGCTGCCGCGGGTCGCCGGTGACCAGCCCGACCCGGTCCCAGGACTGCGCGGTGGCGGGCGGGTAGAGGCGCTCGACGACCTCGAGCACCTCGCCCAGGGTCAGGTCGTCGACGTCGCTCATGTGGGCCCGGCCGGGATCGAACCGACGACCTTCGCGGTGTAAACGCGGCGCTCTACCAGCTGAGCTACAGGCCCCGGACGGCCGGCTCCCCCGTGGAGGTCGGCCGACCGCGGACATTGTGGCAGGTGCGGCCGCGCCGTCGACACGCCGTCGATCAGCGCAGCGCGGCGACCTCGGCCGGCAGCTCGCCGAAGTCGCGCCGCTCGCCGGGCCCGTTGACCAGGGTCCAGCGCACGATGCCGTCGCGGCCGATGAGGAAGGTGCCGCGGATCGGCGCGCCGGTCGCCTCGTTGAGCACGCCGTAGGCGCGGGTGACCTCGCCGTGCGGCCAGTAGTCGGACAGCAGGGGGAAGAAGTAGCCCTGGGCGTCGGCCCAGGCGCGCAGCGAGAACATCGGGTCGCACGAGATGCAGACGACCTGCAGGTCGTCGGAGACGAACCGCTCGAGGTGGTCGCGGATCTCGTCGAGCTCGCCGGTGCAGATGCCGGAGAACGCGAAGGGGTAGAAGACGACGACGACGTTCTTGGTCGCGGTCAGCTCGGCGAGCGAGACCTCGACGCCGTTCTGGTCGCGCAGGGTGAAGTCGGGCGCGACCTGGCCGACGGCGAGCGGGGCCAGGGTGGACGTCATCATGCGGCCATCCTGCCAGCCGCGGGGGGTCACCGGCGGACGCGGGTGCGGGGTGCGACGAGCTTGTGCGCGCGCCAGTCCGCGGCGGCGTTGAAGGTTCCGGCCGTGTGCAGGCCCGCGGTGACCGCGCGCCTCGTCGATGTCGCTCGGGTCGACCTCGTCGCCGGTGAGCTTCGGGGTCAGCAGCACGACGAAGCCCCCGTCGTCGAGCACCCCCACCATGTCGACGAGCGCGTCGCCGAGGTCACCGTCGCCGTCGCGGAACCACAGGAGCACGGCGTCGGCGCCCCCGGTGTAGTCCTCGTCCTCGATCTCGGAGCCGCAGTGGTCCTCGACGGCGTAGCGGAACTCGTCGTCGACGTCGGAGTCGTAGCCGAACTCCTGGACCACCTGGTCGCGGGCGAACCCGAGGCGCTCGACGACGCCGGAGCCACTGGTGCCCGGGTCGCTCGGCGGTGGGACGGGGGTGTTCACGGTGTCACGGCCTTTCTGGTTCGGGGGTGCCCTGCGGGTGCGGGGACCAGTCCACCAACCCCGGAGGGTCGGGTGCAAGGGGGGCGCGCGGTGGTTCCGACCTGCGGCGGGCCGACCGGGCGCGTTCGGACACCTCCGCGAGGAAGCCCTCGGCGTGCGCGACGTCGAGGTGGGCGAGCACCGGCGAGACCGGGCCGGGCGCCGGGACGACGTGCACCGTCGCCAGGCCCAGCCGGGTCTCGAGCCAGCCCTGGCGCACGGTGAGCGACTGGATGCGGGCGTGCGGCACCGCGATCGCGCGCCGGGTCAGCCGGCCGTGGCGCAGCAGCACGGCCGAGGCGACGTCGGCTCCAGCCGTTGCGCCGCCACGACAGGGGGTCGAGCCACCGGGCGCGTCGCGGTCTGCCCGCGCCACGCGGGGTCGCCGCCCTCGCCGAGCACGGCGGCGTCCCAGGCGGCCGGCGGGCACGCCGGGCGCCACCAGCGCGAGCACGAGCCGGGCGTCGGCGAGCGTGCCGACCGGCAGCAGCGTCGTCTCGCGCTGCCCCTCGCCCTCGCCCATGCCGCCGGACCCCGCGACGTTGACCCGGATGCGCCACCAGCCCAGCGGCCGCCACCAGAGCGGCTGCACGAGCTCGAGGGCCTGGATGCGGTGCATCGGGATCGTCGTCGCCCGCAGGTCGGTCAGGCCCTCCTGGACCCGCACGCCGGTGCCGGCGTCGGCGAGGTGGAAGTTGCCGTGGGTGAGCAGCTCCTTGACCCGGTTGAACGCGATGCCGATCGCGACCGGCAGCAGCGCCGGGATGCCGGCCAGCGCCAGCGGGCCGACGCTGCGGACCCCGGCGCCGATCAGCCCGAAGACGACGAGCGCGCCGAGCACGATGGTCGACCCGTGCAGGATCGTCGCGACGAACAGCCGCCCGTTCGGCACCTCGAGCACCGGCTGCGACGCGGCCCACGGCGGCGGCGGGCCCACGGCATCCGGCGTCCGCCGTCGACCGGGCGCACGGGCCCGGGCGGGCCGCAGGGCCACCTCGTCGGTGCGGCCGGCGAGCTCGAGCAGGTGCTCGCGCAGGGCCTCGGCGCGGCCGAGGTCGAGGAAGGACAGGGTGAGGGTGGAGTCGGACCCGCCGGCGGACTGCACGACGACCCGGGCCAGCCCGAGCGCCCGGGCGAGCAGCGGCCGCGACAGCTCGACGGCCTGCACGCGCTCGAGGCGCACCTGCCGGTGCTGGCGGAACAGCGCGCCCTGGCGCAGCTCGACCTGGCCCCCACCGACCCGGAAGCGGGAGAAGCGCCAGCTGACCCAGTTGACCAGGGCGATCACGCCGAGGAAGACGACGAGGCCGGCGAGCGCGAGGAACGGGTGGTGCACGGCCTGCGTCGAAGGGGTCGCCCACCACCGCCGGGCTCGTCGAGCGGCGAGCCGTCGTCGCCCACGAAGAGGTCGCCGAAGCCCAGCGAGTACAGGAACGTGTCGAACAGCTGGGAGGCCGCGTAGCCCGAGGATCGCGAGCAGCACGACGCCGCCCCGGAGCAGCGGCGACAGCGGGTGGAGCCGCTGCCACTCCCCCGAGTGCTCCGGCGACGGGTTCGCTCACAGGCCGGCCCGCTGCGCCTCGCCGCGGGCCGCGAGCCGGCTGCGCAGCGCCTCGGCCTCGGCGACCGGGAGCCCGGGCAGCGAGCCGCCGCTCTCCGGGCGACGCGGTGTGGATCTCGCACGACGCGATGCCGTAGGCGCGCGCGAGCGGCCCGGACTGGATGTCGACGTACTGCAGCCGGCCGTAGGGGACGCTGACGAGGGAGCGGAACAGCCGCCCCTTGCGGATGACGATCTCCTCGTCGAGCTCGACCCACGAGATCGCGCTGACCTGCCGGCCGATGACCCAGGCCAGCCACAGCGCCGACGAGCACCAGGGCCAGCGTGCCGAGCAGCACCCACCGGGTGACCAGCAGGCCGACGACGACGGTCGCGACGAGCAACGGGGCCAGCACGATGCCGAGCGAGATCAGCCGCACCCGGGTGAGCGCGGGCGAGACCGGCCGCCAGGGCAGGTCGCCACCGCGCAGGGTGACCTCCGCCGGGCGCAGGGGCGTCGCGGGAAGGGGGTCGGCCATGCCCCCAGTGTGCCTCAGGCGAGGAAGTCCCCGACCAGTGCGGTGAACTCCTGCGGCGTGCTCGATCTGGGTCCAGTGCCCGCAGCGGCCGAAGACGTGCAGCTGGGAGTCGTCGATCAGGCGCGAGCAGCCGGTAGGCGTTCTCGAGCGGGATGACCTTGTCGTCGCGGCCGTGCACGATGAGCGTGCGGTGCGGCAGGTCGGCGATGACGGCCTCCGGGGTGGCGAGCGCGTCGACCCAGCGCTGCCGGGGGGCGGGGAACATCGCCGAGAACGACTCCTGGAACCCGGGGCGCACCGACGCGGCGTAGCGCAGCTCGGCGAGCTCGTCGGTGGCGAAGGCGGGGTCGTACGCGAAGATGTCGAGCAGGCCGCGCATCGTCTCGAGCGAGGGCTCGTAGCCCCACACCCGGTCGAGCCCGTCGGTGATCGCGGAACGACACGCCGCAGGCCCCCATGAGCACCAGCCGCTCGACCCGCTCGGGGGCGTGCGCCGCCATCGAGATCGCCAGCCCGCCGCCGAAGCTGTTGCCGACGATCGAGAAGGTGTCCAGCCCCAGCGCGTCGGCGAAGCCGAGCAGGTGGGCCCGCCACGCGTCGAGCGAGTACGTCGAACCCCTCGGGGCGGTCGGTGAACCCGAAGCCGACGATGTCCGGCGCGATGACGTCGAAGCGCTCGGCCAGGCCCGGCATCGTCAGCCGCCAGTTGGCGAAGGCCGAGACGCCCGGGCCCGAGCCGTGCACCAGCAGCACGACCGGCCCGGAGCCGGAGCGGTGGTAGTTCGTCGCGATGCCGTCGACGTCGACGGACAGGCCGATCTCGGGGTTGTCGCTCATGCCCGGACCGTATGCCGGTGGCCGGGCCCGGCGCCCCCACCGTTCCGCTCCCTGCAACGGCCCGCCCCGTGCGCGCCGTGTGTTTGGATGACGGCATGGGCCGGGTCACGACGCGGGTGCGCCGCACGCGGCTCGACGTCGACACCGGCGACCGGGTCGACCGCACCGACACGGTCGCGGTCGAGGAGCCCCTCGAGATCCGGGTCGGGGACGAGCCGCTGACGACGACGATGCGCACGCCCGGCGACGACTTCGACCTCGCGATCGGGCACCTGCTCACCGAGGCGATGCTGCACTCGGCGAGCCGAGGTCGGCACCCTGATGCACTGCACCGACCTCGACGAGGACGGCTCCCCCACCTTCAACGTCGTCGACGTGACCCTGGCGCCGGGCGCGGTCCTGCACCGGCCGGCCCGCGAGCGCACCGAGACCATCTCGAGCGCGTGCGGCGTCTGCGGCTCGGCGACGCATCGACGCCGTGCGCACCAGCAGCCGCTACGACGTCGCCGAGGATGCCGTCACCGTCTCGCCCGCGGTGCTGGCCGGGCTGCCCGAGGCCCTGCGGGCCCGGCAGCCGGTCTTCGACCGCACCGGTGGGGTGCACGCGGCCGGCGCTGGCCACCCCGGAGCGGCGAGCTGCTCGCGGTCCGCGAGGACGTCGGCCGGCACAACGCCGTCGACAAGGTCATCGGCGCCGTGGCCCGCGAGCGCGAGCTGCCGTTCAGCGCAACGCGTCCTCGTCGTCAGCGCCCGGGCGAGCTTCGAGATCGTGCAGAAGGCGAGCGTGGCCGGCATCCCCGTGGTCGTCGCGGTGGGGGCGCGCGAGCTCGCTGGCCGTCGAGCTCGCGACGCAGGCCGGCATCACCCTGGTCGCGTTCGCGCGGCCCCCGCACCTGTCGGTCTACAGCCGGCCCGACCGGCTGCTCGGCGGCGACGTAGCGGACGTACCCGCCAGTAGCGTCGACGCAATTGCGCGAGCGGCGCCGATGGGGTGAAAGATGGGCGGAAGCGCGCTCTCTCCCGTGCGCGACCCGTCATCGGCGAAAGGACGAGCGCGTGGCCTCCCGCGACGACGTCGGCCCCATCCTCAACGGCATCCCGACGCACCTTCCGGACATCGACCCCGCCGAGACCGAGGAGTGGCTCGACAGCCTCGACGCGGTCATCGACGGCCCCGGCCGGATGCGTGCCCGCTACCTCATGCTGCGCATGCTCGAGCGCGCCCGCGCCGAGCAGGTCGGCGTGCCGTCGCTGACGACCACCGACTACGTCAACACGATCAGCCCCGAGCAGGAGCCGTGGTTCCCCGGCGACGAGGAGGCCGAGCGCCGCTACCGCGCCTACCTGCGCTGGAACGCCGCGATGATGGTGCACCGCGCCCAGCAGCCCGGCATCGGCGTCGGCGGCCACATCTCGACCTACGCCTCGGCGGCCACGCTGTACGAGGTCGGCTTCAACCACTTCTTCCGCGGCAAGGACCACCCCGGCGGCGGCGACCAGGTCTTCTTCCAGGGCCACGCCTCCCCCGGCATGTACGCCCGCGCCTTCCTCGAGGGCCGGCTGTCCGAGGACCGGCCTCGACGGGTTCCGCCAGGAGAAGTCGCACGTCGTCGACGGTGCGCCGCTGGCGCTGCCCTCCTACCCGCACCCGCGCCTGATGCCGGACTTCTGGGAGTTCCCCACGGTGTCGATGGGCCTCGGCCCGATGAACGCCATCTACCAGGCGCAGTTCAACAGGTACCTGCACAACCGCGGCATCAAGGACACCAGCGACCAGCACGTCTGGGCGTTCCTCGGCGACGGCGAGATGGACGAGCCCGAGTCGCGCGGCCTGCTGCAGCTCGCGGCCAACGAGGAGCTCGACAACCTCACCTTCGTCGTCAACTGCAACCTGCAGCGCCTCGACGGCCCGGTGCGCGGCAACGGCAAGATCATCCAGGAGCTCGAGGCGTTCTTCCGCGGCGCCGGCTGGAACGTCATCAAGGTCGTCTGGGGCCGCGGCTGGGACCCGCTGCTCGCCGCCGACAGCGACGGCGCGCTGGTGCAACCTCATGAACCCGACCCCGACGGCGACTACCAGACCTTCCGCGCCAACGACGGCGCGCTACGTCCGCGAGCACTTCTTCGGCCGCGACCCGCGCACCCGCGAGATGGTCGCAGGACTGGACCGACGACGAGATCTGGTGGAAGCTCAAGCGCGGCGGCCACGACTACCGCAAGGTCTACGCCGCGTACAAGGCGGCCATCGAGCACAACGGCCAGCCGACCGTCATCCTGGCCAAGACGATCAAGGGCTACGGCCTGGGCACCCACTTCGCCGGCCGCAACGCGACGCACCAGATGAAGAAGCTCACCCTCGACGACCTCAAGGCCTTCCGCGACACGCCTGCAGCATCCCGATCACCGACGAGCAGCTCGAGGCGCGACCCGTACCCGCCGCCGTACTACCACCCCGGCACCGACGACGACGACGATCCAGTACCTGCTGGAGCGCCGCGCAGCAAGCTCGGCGGCGTTCGTGCCCGCAGCGGCGCTCGAAGCACGCGCCGGTGCACGCTGCCCGACGACTCGGCCTACGACGCCAGGTCAAGAAGGGCTCGGGCAAGCAGCAGGTCGCCACGACCATGGCGTTCGTGCGCCTGCTCAAGGACCTGATGCGCGACAAGGAGTTCGGCCAGCGGATCGTGCCGATCATCCCCGACGAGGCGCGCACCTTCGGCATGGACGCGTTCTTCCCGACGGTCAAGATCTACAACCCGCACGGGCAGAACTACACGCTCGGTCGACCGCGACCTGATGCTGGCCTACAAGGAGGCCGACGACGGGCCAGATCCTGCACGTCGGCATCAACGAGGCCGGGCTCGGTGGCGGCGTTCACCGCGGTCGGGCACGTCGCTACGCCACGCACGGCGAGCCGATGATCCCGATCTACGTCTTCTACTCGATGTTCGGCTTCCAGCGCACCGGCGACTCGATCTGGGCGGCCGCCGACCAGATGACCCGCGGCTTCCTCATCGGCGCCACCGCCGGCCGCACGACGCTCACCGGCGAGGGCCTGCAGCACGCCGACGGCCACTCGCCGCTGCTGGCGGCGACCAACCCGGCGGTCGTGCACTACGACCCGGCGTACGGGTACGAGATCGCGCACATCGTGCAGGACGGCCTGCGACCGGATGTACGGCACGACGACTCGCGACCGACCGCGCAACGTCATCTACTACCTCACGGTCTACAACGAGCCGATCGTGCAGCCGGCCGAGCCCGAGGACGTCGACGTCGAGGGCATCCTGCGCGGGCATCTACCTGCTGACGCCGCGGGTCCACCGAGGGCCTGGCCGACGACGCCCGCGGGTGCAGCTGCTGGCCTCCGGCGTCGGCGTGCCGTGGGCGCTCGAGGCCCAGGAGCTGCTGCGCGACGACTGGGGCGTCGCGGCCGACGTGTGGTCGGTGACGTCGTGGAACGAGCTGCGCCGCGACGGGCTGCGCTGCCGACGAGGCACGCCTTCCTGCACCCCGAGACCGAGGCCGCCGCGTGCCGTACGTGACCCAGCAGCTGGCCGGCGCCCGGGCCCGGTCGTGGCGGTGTCCGACTACATGCAGGCCGTCCAGGACCAGATCCGCCAGTGGGTGCCGCGGCGACTTCGCCTCGCTCGGCGCCGACGGCTTCGGCTTCTCCGACACCCGCGCCGGCCGCCCGCCGCTTCTTCCACATCGACGGCCCGTCGATGGCGGTGCGCGCGCTGCAGTCGCTCGCCGAGGGTGGCGAGGTCGACCGCGTCGGTGCCCCTCGAGGCCGCCCGCGCGCTACCGGCTGCCCGACGTCACGGCCGGCTCCTCGGGCAACGAGGGCGGCGACAGCTGACCCCGCCCCGTCGAGAGTAGAGAACACGCCGCCCGGCCTTCGCGCCAGCGGCGTGTCTCTACTCTCGACCACATGATCGTCGCGTTCAGCATCGCCCCAGCCGGCCCGGACGACACCGGGTCGTACGCCGCCGCCGTCGCCGAGGCGGTGCGCATCGTGCGCGCCTCGGGGCTGCCGCACGAGACCAACGCGATGTTCACCAACATCGAGGGCGAGTGGGACGAGGTGATGGCGGTGCTCAAGCAGTGCGTCGACGCCATGACCGCGTCCCACCCGCGCGTCTCGCTCGTGGTCAAGGCCGACATCCGCCCCGGCCACACCGGCCAGCTGGAGTCCAAGGTGGCCCGGATCGACGAGCTGCTCGCCGACGAGCTGAGAAGTTCTCGCAGCTCCGACATTTGTGCATATGCAGAGTTCTGTATAGTCTTGCATCGTGTCCAAGGTCCTCACCTCCCTGCCCGTCGGCGAGCGCGTCGGCATCGCCTTCTCCGGGGGTCTCGACACCTCCGTGGCCGTCGCGTGGATGCGCGAGAAGGGCGCCGATCCCCTGCACGTACACGGCCGACCTCGGCCAGTACGACGAGCCGGAGATCGACACCGTGCCCGACCGCGCCGGCCAGTACGGCGCCGAGCTGGCCCGGCTGGTCGACTGCCGGCACGCGCTGGTCGAGGAGGGCCTGTCCGCCCTGGCCTGCGGCGCGTTCCACATCCGCACCGGCGGCAAGACCTACTTCAACACCACTCCCCTGGGCCGCGCGGTCACCGGCACCCTGCTGGTGCGCGCCATGCACGCCGACCAGGTCGAGATCTGGGGCGACGGCTCGACCTTCAAGGGCAACGACATCGAGCGGTTCTACCGCTACGGCCTGCTCGCCAACCCCAACCTGCGCATCTACAAGCCGTGGCTGGATGCCGACTTCGTCGCCGAGCTCGGTGGCCGCCACGAGATGAGCGCCTGGCTCACCGAGCGCGACCTGCCCTACCGCTCGAGCCAGGAGAAGGCCTACTCCACCGACGCCAACATCTGGGGCGCCACCCACGAGGCCAAGACGCTCGAGCACCTCGACGAGTCGATGGAGGTCGTCGAGCCGATCATGGGGGTGAAGTTCTGGGACCCCTCGGTCGCCATCGAGACCGAGGACGTCACGCATCACGCTTCGTGCAGGGCCGGCCGGTCGCCGTCAACGGGCGCACCCTGGCTCCGCTGGCCCTCGTCGACGAGGTCGAACACGATCGGCGGCCGGCACGGCATCGGCATGTCCGACCAGATCGAGAACCGGATCATCGAGGCCAAGTCGCGCGGCATCTACGAGGCGCCGGGCATGGCCCTGCTGCACATCGCCTACGAGCGGCTGCTCAACGCCATGCACAACGAGGACACCCTCGCGAACTACCACGCCCAGGGCCGCCAGCTCGGCCGGCTGCTCTACGAGGGCCGCTGGCTCGACCCGCAGAGCCTGATGATGCGCGAGGCCCTCCAGCGCTGGGTCGCCTCCGCTGGTCACCGGCCAGGTCACCCTGCGGCTGCGCCGCGGCGAGGACTACTCGATCGTCGACACCCGCGGCCAGAACTTCAGCTACCACCCCGACAAGCTGTCGATGGAGCGCATCGAGAACGCCGCCTTCGGCCCGCTCGACCGGATCGGCCAGCTGACCATGCGCAACCTCGACATCGCCGACAGCCGCGCGAAGCTCGAGGTCTACGCCGGGCAGCCGGTCGAGCAGGGGCAGCTGCTCGTCGAGCACGGCACCCTCTTCGGGGAGCTGCCCGCCGGCGGGTACGACCAGATCACCGCCAACCCGCTCGTCGACGGCGGCGACGACGACGCGCTCGACCGGGCCGCGATGGAGTCCGGCACCGACTGACCTGCGCGTTCGACCGGGTCCGGTTGTGCACGGCATACAAATAGACTCGCCGCATGCCGTCCGCCCACCGCCCGATGCCGTCGGCGGCCACCCGCGCCCGGGTCGCCCGCGCCGCCGGTGACCTCGGCGCCGCCGCGGTGCAGCAGATGGAGACCGACCACGAGTGGTACCGGTCGCTGTCGGCCGAGGACCGCTCGTGGGTCGGGCTGGTCGCCCAGGCCGGCATCACCTCGTTCCTCGACTGGTTCGGCGGCGACCAGGCCCAGCCGGCCGTCACCGCCGACGTGTTCGGCACGGCCCCGCGCGAGCTGACCCGGTCGATCTCGCTGGCCCAGACCCTCGACCTGATCCGCACCGTCATCAACGTCGTCGAGCGCGAGATCGCCGACCTGGCCGCCCCCGGCGAGGGCGACCTGGCCCGCGAGGCGGTGCTGCGCTACAGCCGCGAGGTCGCCTTCTCCGCGGCCGAGGTCTACGCCGCAGGCCGCCGAGGCCCGGGGCGCGTGGGACGCCCGGCTGGAGTCGCTCGTCGTCGACGCGGTCATCCGCGGCGAGGCCGACGAGTCGATGCAGTCGCGGGCGGCCGCGCTCGGCTGGGGCGCGGTCACCCAGGTCGTGGTGGTGGTCGGCTCGACCCCGCCCGGCGCCACCGCACCGGTGCTCACGCGACCTGCACCGCGCGGCCCGGCGCACCGGCGTCGAGCTGCTCGTCGCGATCCACGGGCCCCGGCATCATCTGCATCGGCGGCAGCGTCACCGACCCGATGGCGCTGGCCGCGGCCCTCGACCCGCACCTCGGCGACGGGCCCCTCGTGGTCGGCCCGGTGGTGCCGCACCTGTTCGCCGCCGGCCGCAGCGCCCGGGCCGCGATCTCGGGGCACAGCGCCGCGCCGGCCTGGCCGGCAGCCCCCCGGCCGGTGCACGCCGACGACCTGCTCGCCGAGCGGGCCCTGCTCGGCGACCTGCCCGCCCGCGGGCGCGCTGATCGCCCGGATCGTGCGCCCGCTGGCCGAGAGCCCCGGCGGCACCCTGCTCGACACCGCCGCGGCCTTCCTCGACGGCGCCCAGGGCGTCGAGGGCACCGCCCGCGCGCTGATCGTGCACCCCAACACGGTGCGCTACCGGCTGGCCGGCATCACCAAGGCGGTCGGCTACGACCTCACCGACGCCCACGACGCCCAGACCGTGCGCATCGCGCTGGCCTTCCACCGGCTCGGCCCCGCCTCGCGCTCCGTCGACGCGACCCTGACCGGCATCCGGCTCGCGCTCGTTTTGGAGGAAACCTACAGATCGGGCGAGCAAGGTTCGTCCGCGTTCGTCACGAGAAGGTCACGGTCGACAGGACAGGGTGGAACACGTGATCGTCATCGTCTGCCCCGGCCAGGGCTCCCAGACCCCGGGCTTCCTCGCCCCGTGGCTCGAGCTGCCCGGCCTGCGTGACCAGCTGAGCCGCACTGTCCGACGCCGCCGAGGTCGACCTCGTCACCCACGGCACGACGTCCGACGAGGACACCATCAAGGACACCGCGGTCGCCCAGCCGCTGCTCGTCGGCGCCGGGCTGCTCGCCCTGCGCGCGCTCACCGGCAGCACCGGCGACGGCGGATACGCCGCGGCCCCCGCCGGCACCGGCGCCCTCGCCGGGCACTCGGTCGGCGAGATCACCGCCGCCGCCGCGGCCGGCGTGCTCACCGAGACCGACGCCATGCGCTTCGTCGCCCAGCGCGGCCGGGCGATGGCGCAGGCCAGCGCCGCCACCCCCACCGGCATGAGCGCGGTGCTCGGCGGCGACCCCGACGAGGTGCTCGCCACGATCGCGCGCCACGACCTCACCCCGGCCAACGTCAACGGCGCCGGCCAGGTCGTCGCCGCCGGCGCCCTCGACGCCGCTCGCGGCCTTCGCCGCCGACCCGCCGGCCCGGGCCCGCGTCATCCCGCTCAAGGTGGCCGGCGCCTTCCACACCCACTTCATGCAGCCGGCCGTCGGCGAGCTGCAGGCCGACTGGTCCGACCACGACGTCTCCGACCCCGGCGTCACGCTGGTCTCCAACCGCGACGGCGCCGTGGTCGCCGACGGCCGCGAGGTGCTCGACCGCCTGGTCGCCCAGGTGTCGCAACCCGGTGCGCTGGGACCTGTGCATGGAGCGGTTCACCGACCTCGGCGTCACCGCGCATCATCGAGCTGCCGCCCGCCGGCACCCTCGTCGGGCTCGCCAAGCGCGCGCTCAAGGGCGTCGAGCTGCTCGCCCTGAAGACCCCGGACGACCTCGACGCCGCCCGCACCCTCGATCAAGGAGCACTCGGCATGACCGTCATCCCTCCAAGGGCTTCGCCCTCGCGCCGCTGCAGCGCCTGTCGGCCCCCGACGCCTGCACGCCCGGATCAGCGGCATCGGCGGCTACCGGCCGCGCCGGATCGTGCCCAACTCCGAGATCGTCGACCGGATCGACTCCTCCGACGAGTGGATCCGCGAGCGCTCCGGCATCATCGAGCGGCGCTGGGCCGGCGAGGGCGAGTCGGTGGTCGACATGTCGCTCGTGCGCCGCCCGCGCCGGCCCTCGAGATGGCCGGGCATCGAGGGCTCCGACCTCGACGCCGATCGTCGCTCGCCACGGTCAGCTGGCCCTACCAGACCCCGGCGGCGGCACCGCTGGTCGCGAAGCGCGTTCGGCAGCACCGCGATGGCGTTCGACATCTCCGCCGCCTGCGCCGGCTACTGCCACGGCATCGCGCTGGCCAACGACCTGGTGCGCGGCGGCACGCGCCGAGCACGTCCTCGTCATCGGCGTCGAGAAGCTGTCCGACTTCACCGACCGCGACGACCGCGGCACCGCGTTCATCTTCGGCGACGGCGCCGGCGCGGCCGTCGTCGGCCGCGTCCGACACCCCGGGCATCGGCCCCACCGATCTGGGGCTCCGACGGCGCGCAAGTGGGACGCCATCTCGCAGACCGAGCAGCTGGATCGACGTGCGCGACGCAGCAGGACCTGCGGCTGGCCGCACATCGGCATGCAGGGCCAGACCGTCTTCCGCTGGGCCGTGTGGGGCATGGCCCCGGTCGCCCAGCAGGCCCTCGACGCCGCCGGCGTCACCGTCGACGAGCTCGACGCGTTCATCCCGCACCAGGCCAACATGCGCATCATCGACGCGATGGCCAAGCAGCTGAAGCTGCCCGCCGACGTCGCCGGTCGCCCGCGACATCGCCGACACCGGCAACACCTCGGCGGCCTCCGATCCCGCTGGCGACGGAGCGGATGCTGCGCCAGGGCGAGGTGCCCCAGCGGCGGCCTGGCCCTGCAGATCGGCTTCGGCGCCGGGCCTGGTCTACGCCGCGCAGGTCGTCGTCATCCCCTGACGCACAGCTCCCGCGGGCCCGACGGGTAACCCGGGCCACCACGCACAGCACACCCGACGAAGAGACGAAGGAGCACACCCATGGCACAGAGCGAGCAGGAGATCCTCGCCGGACTGGCCGAGATCGTCAACGAGGAGACCGGCCTCGACACCGCCGAGGTCCAGCTCGACAAGTCGTTCACCGACGACCTCGACATCGACTCGCTCTCGATGATGACGATCGTCGTCAACGCCGAGGAGAAGTTCGGCGTCCGCATCCCCGACGACGAGGTCAAGAACCTCAACACCGTCGGCGACGCCGTCAGCTTCATCGCCAAGAACCAGGCCTGACCCCAGGTCGTCCGCCCCGCCCCCTACACACGACGGGCGGCGGGGGCGGACGCACCTGGACCGCCACCGCGCATCGCCCCACGTCCCTTCCCACAAGGAGCACGACAGGACCCATGAGCGACGCGACGCGTCGTCGTGACCGGCCTCGGTGCCACCACCCCGCTCGGCGGAACCATCGCCGAGACGTGGGACGGCATCCTGGCGGGCCGGTCCGGGGCCAGGCCCCTGCCGCCGATGGAGTGGCTCGAGCGCTACGAGCTGCCCGTGCACTTCGCCGCGCACGATCGCGCAGCAGCCCGAGGAGGTGCTCACCAAGGTCGAGGTCCGCCGGATGGACCCCAGCGCCCAGTACGCGCTCATCGCGTCGCGCGCGGCGTGGGCGGACGCCGGCTCGCCCGAGGTCGACCCGCAGCGCCTCGGCGTCGCCATCGGCACCGGCATCGGCGGCGTCTGGACCCTGCTCGACCAGTGGGACATCCTGCAAGCGAGAAGGGCCCGCGCCGGGTCTTCCCGCTCGCCGTGCCGATGCTCATGCCGAACGCCTCGGCGGGCAACGTCTCGCTCGAGCTCGGCGCCCGCGCCGGCGCCCACACCCCCGTCTCGCGCCTGCGCCTCCGGCGCCGAGGCGATGGGCACGCGGCTACGACATGATCCGCAGCGGCCGCGCCGACGTCGTCGTGGCCGGCGGCACCGAGGCCGCCATCCACCCGCTGCCGATCGCCGGGTTCGCCGCGATGCAGGCGCTGTCGACCCGCAACGACGACCCCGCCGCCGCCTCGCGGCCCTACGACACCGGCCGCGACGGCTTCGTCATGGGCGAGGGTGCCGCCGTCATGGTGCTCGAGGACGACGAGCACGCGCTGGCCCGCGGCGCGCGGATCTACGCCGAGTTCGCCGTCGATCGGGATGTCCGCCGACGCCCACCACATCACCGCGCCCGAGCCCGAGGGCGCCGGTGCGTCGCGCGCGATGCGCGAGGCCGTCGAGCGCGGCCGGGCTCACCGACAAGGACATCGTCCACATCAACGCCCACGCGACCTCGACCCCGGTCGGCGACATCGCCGAGGCCAACGCGATCCGCCGGGCGTTCGGCGACGCCGCCGACGACATGTCGCGTCAGCGCCACCAAGTCGATGACCGGGCACCTGCTCGGCGCCGCGGGCGCCCTCGAGGGCCTGCTCACCGTCCTGTCGGTGCACCACCGGCTCGCCCCGGCCGACGATCAACATCGACGACCTCGACCCGGAGATCGCCCTCGACGTCGTGCGCGGCGAGCACCGCACGCTGCCCGAGGGCGACATCGCCGCGCTCAACAACTCCTTCGGCTTCGGCGGCCACAACGTCGCGCTCGTCGTGAAGAGCGTCTGAGGCCCGACCTCCCAGGACCCGCGCGCGACCCGCGCGAACGCCGACGCCCCCGCATCCTCCCGGGGGCGTCGCCGTTCGCCTGCCCGGTGGTCCGCGCAGCGGCTAGCGTGCCGCGGGGCGGACGGGGCAGGAGGGGCGCATCTTCCGGGCCCTGCTCGGTGCCGGCGGACTCGACGTGGTGGCGAACCGTCCTGGGCGAGCGCCTCGTCGAGAGGTGACCGGCCGGCATCCGCACCCACGACGACGCCCCCTCTTCCTCACCGGGGGCGTCGTCGTGCGCAGGTTCGTGTCGGGTCGGTCAGCCGACCTTGTGCAGCCAGCGCACCGGGGCGCCGTCACCGGCGTACCGGAAGGGCTCGAGCTCGTCGTCCCAGTCGGTGCCGAGCAGCTCCTCGATCATCTCGTGCATCGCCTCGGGGCTGCCCTGGGCGAGCAGCACGACCTCGCGCAGGCGGTCCTCGTTGATCACGGCGTCACCGCTGGCGGAGGTCCAGGTGTGGTGGATGCCCAGGCGCGGGGTGTGCGACCAGCGCGAGCCGTCGCAGCCGGCGCTGGGCTCCTCGGTCACCTCGTAGCGCAGGTGGTCCCAGCCGCGCAGGGCGGTGGCGATCCGGGCGCCGGTGCCGGCCTCGCCGGCCCAGGAGAGCTCGGTGCGCACGAGCCCGGGGCCGGCGGGCTGGTCGGTCCAGTCGACGGAGACCCGGGTGCCGAGGACCCCCTCGAGCGCCCAGAGTGATGTGCGGGCACAGCGCTTTAGGGGTCGAGTGAACGAACACCACCCCCGCGTGTTGGTACGCGGCATCGCGACAGACATCCGGGCCTCCTTCGCGTGCAAGGGACGTCTTCCCCAACGCCGGTGCGCGCGATGTCTGGCCTGCGGATCTGCCGGTGGGCGGGGTGCTACCCCGGTCCGGATGCCGTGCGGCCGTGCTCTGTGGGCACGTCTGGGTGCCGTTGTGGGTCACATCATGCCCCAACGGCCCCAGCCGCACCAGCGATCCCACGAATCTCGTCCGTCCCGCGCGCTCCCGGCGGGCACGTGGGCGCACGCGTCGAGGTCCCACGACCCGCTGATCCCCTGCCGGATCCGTCAGCGCGTCGCGGGACCTCGACCACGCTGAGGCTCAGGTGGCTGCTGCTCGTGCCGTTGGCGTCGCTCGGGTCGCTCGAGCCGGTGCCGCCCCGTGCCCGTCCCGGCGGCGGGCCGCCGGGGCCGCCCATGCCGCCCTCCTCGACCGAGGTGACGGCGAACTTCGCGTCGAGCAGCACGTGCACCTCGGTGCCGTCGCTCTTGAGCACGTCGACGACGTAGGTGCCGGTCGAGGTCGCCGCGCACGCTGCTCGCGGTGCCGCCCGAGACCTTGGCCTGGGCGGCGGCGATGGCCTTGGCGGCGGCGTCGCCGCGGTGAGCTTGCCGCCGTCGTCGCGCGGGCCGCCGCGGCCGCCGCCCGGCATCCCGTCGGGGGCACCGCCCTGGCCGCCCTGGCCCTGCACGCCGCCGCCCGGCAGCGTGTCCGCGTCGAGCCGCTGCTGGAGCCCGGGCTCGGTGTGGCGGTGCTGGCAGCGAGGTGGCTGCCGAGGTCGGGTCCTCGCCCGCGGCGTTGGCGAGGGTCGCTCCCGCCGACGCCCAGCGCGACGGCCGCGCGACGCCGACGCCGGCGAGCGCGATGGTCTTCTTGGTTTCTCCATGGGTGTCTCCTGTGCTGCACGTTGGTGGACCACCACCATCGGCCGGCCACGCTGGGCCCGCACTTTGGCGCGACCTAGCCGCGACCTGTGGGTCGCGGCCGGATGCTGTGGGCCGCCCCGGTAGGCTCGCGGCGCCCGGAGCCGTGGTCACGGCACCGGCGCGAGGGGCGTTAGCTCAGTCGGTCAGAGCAGCGGACTCATAATCCGTCGGTCGTCGGTTCAAGCCCGACACGCCCCACCGAGTCGTTGTATGACTCCGCGTCGTCGCCATCCGCGTCGATCACGGTCAGCCACGCCGGCGGGTCGACGGGTCGACGGCAGGTCGCCAGCACCACGACGCCCTCGAACCGCTCGATCCGCTGCAGCAGCCAGGCCGTCTCGAGGTTCGCGTACCGGTCGTGCGCGTCCGACGACCTCGGTGCGGGTCCCGAACAGGGCGTCGGCCTCGTCGAGGAACAGGACCGCCTGCGTGCGTTCGGCCGTGTCGAAGACCGCGCGCGAGGTTCTTCTCCGTCTCGCCGATCCACTTCGACACGACCTGGGACAGGTCGACTCTGAGCAGGTCGGCGCGGAGGGCCGCCGCCACCGCACGGGCGGCGAGCGCCTTGCCGGTCCCCGAGGGGGCGACCAGCAGCACCCGGGCTCCAGCAGCGGGGAGGTCGTGGGTCTCGCGCATGCCGACATCGTTCCAGCCGCGTCAACCCGACCGCGCCCCCGACGTGCGACTAAAGGTTCTTCAAAGGTCACAGGGTTTCCCTTGTCACCGGTGGGTCAGCCAATGCAGGAGCTGGCCAGGCAGGAGCCGAAGTGATGAATGACGACGTGACATCGACCGGAGGAGTTTCGCGGCGGACCTTGCTGCGACTGGGGGCCGCCGGCGGCGTCGGCGCCGCGTTGGCGGGGGCCAGCGTGGGCGCTCCCTACCTCTCGCAGCGTGGGCTGCTCTCCCTGGACGGCGCCTTCGGCGCCACGTCGGCCGGGCTGGCCGACACCTTGTTCTACATCGAGGCGTTCCCCATCAGCCCGCTGATCCTGACGCCCTTCAAGGACGCGCTCGCCGGTGCCGAAGGCGCTGCGCCCGAGGCCGTACAGCGACTACACACTGGTCGAAGCCGCCGGGGCCGGGTGTCGGGCAGCAGAACTCGATCGGCAACCAGCGGCACCAGCTGTGGCCGGACGCTGCCCGAGCATCCCGACGCTGAACTCCTACCGGACCCGATCGTCTACAAGATCGACTGCCGAGGTCGACGCAGCACGCGTTCACCACCTCCAAGGTGCTGCCGATCGACAAGAACGGGCAGCCCGACCGTCTCCTTCGACGCCACGGGCAAGACAGTACGCCGCAGGCACCGTGCGCGACCTGCCGCTGAGCACGATCTACGGCTTCAACGGCACGTTCCCCGGGCCGATGATCAACGCCGAGTACGGCAAGCCCGCCCTCGTGCGGTTCGAGAACCACCTCGACGAGAACCCGAGCTCAACCTCGACCGCCAGGACTTCGGCGCGCCCGACTACTCGTTCCTGACCCACCTGCACAACGGCCACACCGCGCCGGAGAGCGACGGCAACCCGCACTACTCGATGCGCTACGGGCCCGCAGCACACCGGCTTCCAGCTGCGGCCAGTGGGTCGACCAGCTCTACCTGAACTGGCCGGCCGGCGGCGACGACCGCGAGAAGCAGAGCTTCTTCTGGTTCCACGACCACCGGATGGACCACACCGGCTCCAACGTCTACAAGGGCATGGTCGGCCTCTACCCGATCTACGACCCGAAGCCGATGGGCGACAAGGGCGGCACGGACATGGGCGACGAGCGCCAGGGCCTGCGGCTCCCGGGCGTGCGCACCGACCACGCGGACGGCTCGTTCGACGTCGACTACGACATCCCGCTGGCCTTCTACGACTGCCGGCTCGACGACGGCGTCACGATGCACAAGGACATCCACGACACGGCCAACGAGTTCCCGCTGGCGAAGAACCCGCGCACGCACCCGGAGTGGTGGGGCAAGACGTTCTACAAGCACTTCCCCAACCACGGCTTCGTCGGCGACATCTTCACCGTCAACGGCACGGCCTACCCGGTGCTGGAGGTCAAGCGGCGCAAGTACCGCTTCCGCTTCCTCGACGCCTCGATCGCCCGCATCTACGAGTTCAAGCTGATGAGCTCGACGCAGGGCCCGAAGACCGGCCGTCTCGCTCGGCTACAGCGGCGACGAGCTCGAGGGGCAGTACCGCATCCCGGACGGCCAGCAGTGCATGAAGTTCACCCAGATCGCCTCCGACGGCGGCCTGCTGCCCTTCCCGATCACCCGCGACTCGTTCGAGCTGTGGCCGGCCAAGCGGCGCGAGGTCATCATCGACTTCACCAAGTACATGGACGGCACGCCGACCACCAAGGGCGACGTCATCTACCTCACCGACGTGATGAAGATGCCGAACGGGCGGATGTGGGAGAACTCCACGCGCTTCTCGCCCGACCCCGCCTACAAGGTGCCGGTGCTGAAGTTCGTCATCGGCGACGACGCCCCGGACGACAGCCAGATCCCCACCGAGATGCGCGCCACTGCCCCCGCTGCCGTCGAACTGGCAGAGCCTGATGGACAACCGCCTCATCTTCGAGGTGCAGCGCGGGCAGCTCGGCGGCGAGACCGAGTGGCTGATCAACGGCAAGCCGTTCGACCCGGCCAAGGTGGCCACCAGCCTGAAGAACACGGCCGGCAAGACGCCGCTGGCCCAGCAGAAGAAGGACAGCTTCAACCTCTGGGAGATCCGCAACGGCGGCGGCGGCTGGGTGCACCCCTTCCACCTCCACATGGAGGAGCACCGCACCGTGATGCGCAACGGCCGGGACGTCACGACCAGTCCAGACCCGGGCACCCCGACGACGTCTCGCGCGAGGACCTGGTGGCGCTCGACCCGAGCGAGTCGGTGATCATCTACCGCGGCTTCCGCGACTTCACCGGGCCCTACGTCGCGCACTGCCACAACCTCGCCCACGAGGACCACGCGATGATGTTCGGCTGGGAGATCACCTGATGTCGACCGGCATCGCGGCCCCGAGCGTGCAGGACCAGACGCACCAGGCTCAGCCGGTGGCGGACGTGCCCTGGCTGACGGTGCTGCCGCTCGCCGTGGTCCTGGCCTTCGCGGACGTGTTCTGGGTCGGCTCGCTGCGCGGTGCCGTCGGCGCGATCGAGCGGACCCAGAGCCCGTTCACGAGCTGGCTGCGCGAGTCCGCGCTCTCCGTACCGCTCTTCGTCCTGGCCGTGCTCGGCGCCCTCACCCTGGCCCTGCACCGGTTCGGTCCGTCCGCGCACCGGCCGCGGCAGGTGGCTGCTCAGCCGCCCTGCTGGTCGCCGGGGCCGCGACCCTGGCCGGGGTGGCGGTGCTCGCGGCCAGCTCGGTCTACGACTACCGACTGCAGCTGCAGCAGGACCTGATGATGGGCACGATGCGGCAGACCTGCACCGGGGCCTGCCTGGTCGCGCAGGACCAGGCGGCCTTCTGGCTCCAGGCGCGGTCGGTCGGCTGGGGCAGCCTGATCCTGCTCGCGACGAACCTCGTGCTGGTGGGCTGGGCCGTCGCGTTCATGGGTGGCCGGCTGAGGGTCAGCACCCCACGCCCGGTCGGCTCCCGCCGCACGGGCCGCGGCGACGAGCTGCGCACCCTGCTGGTCGTCGGGCTGGTCGGCAGCGCCGTCATCCACGTCGCCGTCATGCCCGAGCACTTCACCGAGTGGCCTGCCGCGGGAACCTTCTTCGTCGCTCCTCACGCTCGCCGAGCTCGCCGTCGCGGGGTGGCTGCTCCTCGGGCGCCCGGCCGTCGGCGCTGCTCGCCGCGGCCGCGGTCTCGGCCGGCCCGCTCCTGCTGTGGCTGTGGTCACGCACCACGGGCCTCCCCTTCGGCCCGGAGCCCGGCGAACCGGAGGCGATCGGTCTCGCCGACTGCGCGGCCTGCCTCCTGGAGGTCGTCACGCTGGTCCTCGCGATCGCCCTCATCCGGGGCTGGACGAGCGACCGGCGAGCGGGCCCGTCGTCGACCCACGGCGCGCGGCTCGCCCTCGTGGCCCTCGTCGCCGTGACCGCCCTGGGCCTGGCCGGCGCCCCGCTCGCCTGGTTCACCGTGCTCGTCGAGGGCAGCGGGCACGGCGGCTAGCCGACCCCGGTGTCCTCGTAGGAGCGGGGGTCCTCGACCGGCTCGATGTGGCAGAGCACGTCGATGTCGGGGAACTCCGCCACCAGCGCGTCGGTGATGTCCTCGACCAGGTCGTGGCCGCGTTGCACGGTCCAGCCGCCGGGCACGAGCAGGTCGAACTGCATGAACCGCCGGTTGCCGGCCTCCCGGGTGAGCAGCCGGTGCCAGGTGACGTCGGCGGAGGTGAACCGACCGAGCACCTCGCGGATCACCGCGTTGTCCTCCTTGGGCAGGCTGACGTCCATCAGCCCGGCCGACGCACTGCGGATCAGCCGCCACCCGGTCACCAGGATGTTCAGCCCCACGCGCGAAGGCCACCACCGGGTCGAGCCGCTCCCACCCGGTCACCCAGACGAGCAGCACCCCGACCACGACGCCCACCGAGGTCCACACGTCCGTCATCAGGTGCTTGCCGTCGGCGGTGAGCGTGATCGACCGGTACCGCGCCCCGGCGCGCAGCAGGACCACGGCCACCAGCCCGTTGACGACCGAGGCCACCACCGACACCGCGAGCCCGACGCCCACGTTCTCGAGCGCCTGCGGGTTCAGGAACCGCTGGATCGAGCTGAACAGGATCACCGCGGCGGCGACGAAGATCATCATCCCCTCGGCCGCGGCCGAGAAGTACTCCGCCTTGCTGTGCCCGAAGTGGTGGTTCTTGTCGGCGGGCTTGATCGCGACGGTGAGCGCCACCAGCGCGACGATGGCCGCGACCAGGTTGACCAGCGACTCGGCGGCGTCGGACAGCAGACCCACCGACCCGGTGATCTGCCAGGCCACCGTCTTCAGGGCGATCGTGACCAGTGCCGCCGCGATGGACAGCCACGCGAACCGGCTCAGGTCGACGGGTTGCGGACGCACTCGGGCCGCGGGGGTGGTCACGCGGCCATTCTCCTATCGCCCGGTGATGCCGCGGGTCACCTCCGGTGGTGACGGTGGTCATGCCTGGATGCCGGGTCGCCCACCCCTCGCCCGGCGAGGGTGATCCCGCCGACAGCGGCAACCCCACGAGCCGCCCGGGTGAAAGGCTGGGGGTGACCACTGAAGGGGTGATCCGATGACCGGACGACGCGCCATGGGCGCCGTCGACGCCGTCTGGCTGTCGATGGACAGCCCCGAGAACCTCATGGTCATCGAGGGCATCATGACGCTCGGCGGCCCGGTCGACTTCGAGCGGCTGGCGCGACGTCCTGCAGCACCGGCTCGTCGACCGCTACCCCGTGTTCCACCAGGTCGTCGTCGAGGCGTCGAACGTGCTGGGCATGCCGCACTGGGAGGACGACCCGGACTTCTCGATCGACCACCACCTCCACCACGCGACGCTGCCCGAGCCGGGCGACGAGGCCGCGCTCCAGACGTTCGTCGAGCGCAAGATGCAGGAGCCCATCGACCGCAGCCGGCCGCTGTGGCACTTCTACGTCATCGACGGCTACCAGGGCGGCTCGGTCGTCGTGTCGCGCTTCCACCACGCCCTCGCCGACGGCATCGCGCTCGCCGAGGTGCTGCTGTCGCTCACCGACGCGGAGCCGGATGACGACCTGCTCCCGCGTCGAGCCGCACCACGCCCCGCCCGCCGACGAGCCCGAGCCGCCGCCCACCAGCCTGCTGGAGGTCGCGGGCCGGTTCGCCCGCCCGCTCACCGCCCCGGTGTCGGCCGGCCTGCGCGGTGCGCTGAACGTGCTCGGCGAGGTGCCGGCCGCGCTGCACCCGTCGTACGCCGTCGAGGCGCTCACCACCGCGTGGCAGACCGGGCAGATCGCCGACAAGCTGCTGCTCGGGCACAACCCCGAGTCCCCGTTGAGCGGCCCTCCCGGCCTCGCCAAGCGCGCGGTCTGGTCGCAGGAACGACCGCTGGTCGACATCAAGCTGGTCGGGCGCGCCGCCGGCGCCACCGTCAACGACGTGCTCGTGGGCGCCGTGTCCGCCGCGATCAGCCACTACGTCGGCGGCCGCGGTGGCGACCCCGCGGACCTGTCGACGATGGTCCCGGTCAACGTCCGCACCCCCGGCCAGCCGCTCCCCCGCGAGCTCGGCAACAAGTTCGCGCTGGTGATGCTGCCGCTGCCGACGTCGCGGCTGGCACCGCTGCAGCGCCTCGCCGAGTCCAAGCGCCGGATGGACTCGATCAAGCACTCCCCCGAGGCCGTGCTCACCTTCGGCCTGCTCACCGCGATCGGGCTCGCGAACACCGCCGTGGCCAAGCAGGTCATCGACTTCTTCGCGGCGAAGGCGATCGGGGTCACCACCAACGTGGCCGGGCCCGATGACCGGGCGCTACCTCGCCGGAACCCGGCTCACCGGCATCCTCGGCTGGGTGCCCGGGTCGGGCGCCCAGACCCTGGGCGTGTGCATCATCAGCTACGACGGCATCGTGCGCGTCGGGTTCAAGGCGGATGCCGCGCGGGTCACCGACCCCGAGAAGCTCGTGCACGCCTTCGACGACGAGATGGACACCCTCGTCCGGCTCGCCGCCGCCGTCTGACCGGGAGGTCACCATGCCCACCGACACCGCCAGCGCCACCGTCCGGGTCGACGCCCCCCTCGCGCAGGTGCTGGAACACCTCCGCGACGTGGAAGGCACCCCCGCGTGGGTGTCGGACATCAAGGAGGTGCAGGTGCTGACCAGCAACGACGACGGCACCCCGCTCACCGCCGCCGTCGCGGCATCCACCGCCGTCGGCACCGACCGGTACACCATCCGCTACGAGCACTCCGACGACGGGATGTCGTGGCACCTCGTCGAGGGCCGGCTGCAGACCGGTCAGGATGCCGAGTACGTGCTGCGCCCGCTCGACGACGACCACACCGAGGTCACCTTCACCCTGACGATCAGCCACAACCTGCCGCTGCCCGGCTTCATCCGCAGCCGCACCATCAAGGGGCTCGTCGCGAACAACACCGGCGGGCTGGTCAAGCACTTCGCGAGCTGACCGAGCCGGCGGCGGCTACGGGCGGCTGTACTGGAAGGTGAAGGTGCCCTGCCCGCAGACCGCGCCGTGGAACGGCTGGACCGTGTAGGCCACCGTGACGGTGCCCGAGTCGTTCGAGCTGTTCCGCCGGGTGAAGGTCAGCGACATCGGCGAGGTGAGCGTGTGCGCGCCGGTGGGCCCGGTGAACTCGACGCCGGAGACGCTGATGATGTTGAGGAGGTAGGAGCCAGCGCCGAGGCCCGGAAGGTCAGCCGCACCGTGGCGCTGTCCCGGGTCCGGCTGGTGACGGTCACCGGGGTGACCAGGGTCGGGCAGGCGCTGGCGGCGGCGAGGGGCGCGGCGGCCCCGATGAGGAGCACGGGCACCGTCCAGGCGGCTCCGGTGGTCACTCGACGTCGGCTGATCTCGGTCATGGGTGGTGGGCTCCCCTGCGTGGGCTGACGAAACCCGGACAACCTAACGTGTGGTTGACCGTTCAACAGGGAGGTTCGGGAAACCGGCCGAACGGCCGAGGGCGGTGCTCAGCTGTCGAAACCGACTCCGGCGGCGTCGAGCCCGCGCAGCCAGAGGTTGCGGCGGCCGGTGCGGTCCTCGGCGGCGAGGCTGGCGCGGGTGGCGCGCACCGCGGCGAAGCGGATCGGCTCCGGCGGGAACGGCATCGGCTTGCGCCGCACCATGCCCAGCCGGGTGACCTCGGTGTCGCGGCCGTCGACGAGGTCGAGCGCCACCCGGGCGCCGAAGCGGGTCGAGGCGACGCCCAGCCCGGTGTAGCCGACGGCGTACGACAGCCGCCCGCCGAGCGCCGTGCCGAAGACCGGCGTGAAGCGCGAGGTCGTGTCGATGACGCCGGCCCACCGGTGGGTGAACCGCAGCCCCTCGAGCTGGGGGAAGATCTCGAAGAAGTGCCGCGCGAGCAGGTCGTGCGACTCGCTCTGCTCCAGGCGCGGGTCGATCCGGCCGGGGAAGTGGTAGTTCGCGTCGTACCCGCCGAAGAGCACCCGGTCGTCGAGGGTGCGCCGGTAGTAGTGGAACTGGTTGCCGGCGTCGGTGAGGCCCTCGCGCCCACGCCAGCCCACGGCATCCAGCTGGGCGGTCGACAGCGGCTCGGACATCAGCACGTGGTCGTAGACCGGCAGGGTCCACAGGGCGAGCCGCTTGAGCGGTCCGCGGAACGCGCCGGTGCCGAGCACGACCCGGTCGGCGCGCACGCTGCCCCACTCGGTGCGCACGACCACGCCGCCCTCCTCGCGGTCGAACGCGGTGACCGTGGTGTCCTCGTGCAGCCGCACCCCGAGCCGCTCGGCGGCGTCGGCGAGCCCCCAGACCAGCTTGCCGGGGTCGACCAGCCCGATGGTGGGGTCGAGGAAGCCGGCGAGGTAGCGCGGCGAGTCGACCCGGGCCCGCGCCTGCGCGGCATCCAGGTACGCGACCGGCACCCCGTGGTCGCGGTGCAGCGCGTAGCCCTCGCGCACCGACCCGAGCTGGTGCTCGGTCAGCGCCATCGTGATCTCGCCGGGCACGTGGTAGTCGGCGTCGATGCCGTAGGCCGTGAGGGTCGCGCTCGAGCCCCGCCCGGTTCTCGTCGGCGAGGCGCTCGAGGGTGCCGATCTCGTCGGGCCAGCAGGCCAGCCCCTGGGCCAGCCCGTGGGTGAGCGACGACGCCACGAACCCGCCGTTGCGCCCGGAGGCCGCGACGCCGAACCGCCCGCGCTCGAGCACGACGACGTCGCGCGACGGGTCGTCCTCCTTGGCCTGGATCGCCGCCCACAGCCCGGTGAAGCCACCGCCCACGACGACGAGGTCGGCCCGGTGCCCGGACCCGGTGAGCGACGCCCGCGGCGAGGGCCGCTCGGGGCGGTCGGTCCAGAAGACGTCGGGCGTCGCGTCGGCGAGGGAGGCCCGCACGGCGGCGGGGTCGGCAGTCATGCGCCCATCATGCCGGGTGCGAGGATGCCGGTATGCGCCTGCTCAGCCCCGACGTCACCACCGCGGTGCTCGACCACGAGCCCCTTCCGCCGGAGGAGGTCGTCGACGGCTCACCCACCGCGGCGGTGCTCACCCTCGACACCGTCGGCGGCGCCGAGGTGGGCCTGTGGGAGATGACCGAGGGCACCGCCCGCGACACCGAGGTCGACGAGGTGTTCGTCATCGTCTCGGGCCGCGGCCACGTGACCTTCGAGGACGGCGAGCGGATCGACCTGGCACCCGGCGTGGCCGTGCGGCTGACCGCCGGCGAGCGCACCGTGTGGACGGTGACCGAGCGGGTGCGGAAGATCTGGGTCGCCTGATCAGGTCTCGTTTCGGTCACTCGGCGATCCCGGCTGCACCGCGCCGACCATCGGCGCGCGTCGGTGGCTAGGTTCACTGCATGACCGAGCCCCTCGTCGTCCTCGACGGCGTCAACAAGCACTTCGGCGACCTGCACGTGCTCAAGGACATCGACCTCACCGTCGGCACGCGGCGAGGTCGTCGTCGTCATCGGGCCGTCGGGCTCGGGCAAGTCGACGCTGTGCCGCGCGATCAACCGGCTCGAGACGATCGAGTCCGGGCACGATCACCATCGACGGCAAGCCGCTGCCCGAGGAGGGCAAGGCGCTCGCCCAGCTGCGGGCCGACGTCGGCATGGTCTTCCAGTCGTTCAACCTCTTCGCCCACAAGACGATCCTCGAGAACGTCACGCTCGGCCCGATCAAGGTGCGCAAGGTCGGCAAGGCCGACGCCGAGAAGCGGGCCATGGAGCTGCTCGAGCGGGTCGGCGTCGCCGACCAGGCCGAGAAGTACCCGGCCCAGCTCTCCGGCGGCCAGCAGCAGCGCGTCGCGATCGCCCGGGCGCTGGCCATGGAGCCCAAGGTGATGCTCTTCGACGAGCCGACCTCGGCCCTCGACCCGGAGATGATCAACGAGGTGCTCGACGTCATGACCGAGCTGGCGCGCAGCGGCATGACGATGGTCGTCGTCACCCACGAGATGGGCTTCGCCCGCCAGGCCGCCAACCGCGTGGTCTTCATGGCCGACGGCCAGATCGTCGAGGAGGCCGCGCCCGAGGAGTTCTTCACCAACCCGCGCAGCGACCGCGCCAAGGACTTCCTCGGCAAGATCCTCACCCACTGACCAGCCGACACAGCAGCCGGCGGGGCACCCGGCATCCGCCGCACCACAGGGAGGAAGCACCAATGAGCGACACGACGAATGGGGGCCGCGGCCGCAGCCGCGGCACTCGCGCTGGGCCTGGCCGCCTGCGGCTCGGACGCCGGCGACACCGGCGTCCGACAGCGGCGCCTCCGCCAGCGCGGGGCGCGGAGCGGCCTGAAGATCGGCATCAAGTTCGACCAGCCGGGCCTCGGCCTGAAGAAGGGCACGCGAGTACACCGGCTTCGACGTCGACGTGGCGACCTACGTCGCCAAGGAGCTCGGCACGCGATGCCGCGAACATCACCTGGGTGCAGGCCCCCAGCGCCCAGCGCGAGACGCTGATCTCGACCGGTCAGGTCGACATGGTCGTGGCGACCTACTCGATCACCGACGCCCGCAAGGAGAAGGTCTCCTTCGCCGGCCCGTACTTCGTCGCCGGCCAGGACCTGCTGGTGCGCGCCGACGACACCTCGATCACCGGCCCGGACAGCCTCGACGGCAAGAAGCTCTGCTCGGTCACCGGCTCGACCTCGGCCCAGAAGGTCAAGGACGAGCTACCCGGGCGTCCAGCTGCAGGAGTTCGCCACCTACTCCGAGTGCCTCCCGGCCCTGGCCAACGGCGGCGTCGACGCCCTGACCACCGACGACACGATCCTCGCCGGCTTCGCCGCCCAGCCCGAGTACAAGGGCAAGTTCAAGGTCGTCGGCAAGCCGTTCTCCGAGGAGCGCTACGGCATCGGCCTGAAGAAGGGCGACACCGCCACCTGCGAGAAGGTCAACGCCGCGATCACGCAAGATGGTCTCGGACGGCTCGTGGCAGAAGGCCATCGACGCCAACCTCGGCCCGGCCGGCTACAAGCCGGGCGCGGGCAACCCGCCGACGCCCGACCGCCTGCTCCTGACGCTCGACCACGACGACGGATGCCGTCCGCCCGCGCGGCGCGCGGCGGCATCCGTGCGTCACCCGCTGACCCCGGAAGGGGCGACACATGGGTCGACATCCTCGAGCAAGTACGACGTCCTCGCGCGCGTTCTGGATGACGATCTACCTCACCTTCTTCGCCGGCGATCGGCTCGCTCGTGCTCGGCACGGTCCTGGCCGTCATGCGGGTGTCCCCGGTCGGCGTGCTGCGCGGCCTCGGGGCGTTCTACGTCAACACGGTGCGCAACACCCCGCTGACGCTGATCCTGCGTCTTCTGCGTCGCTCGGGCGTGCTCTACATCCTCCAGGTACCGCTGGCGCCCGACGACTCCCCGACCTCGATCCGGGACAACGCGATCCGCTGGGCGATCGTCGGGCTCGCCGATCTACCACGCGGCGTTCGTCTGCGAGGCGCTGCGCTCGGGCGTCAACACCGTGCCGCGGGCCAGGCCGAGGCGGCGCGCGCCATCGGCCTCACCTTCGGCCAGTCGCTGCGCGAGGTGATCCTGCCGCAGGCGTTCCGCGGCGCCATCGCGCCGCTCGGCATCGGTGCTCATCGCCCTGACCAAGAACACCACGGTCGCCTCGATCATCGGCGTCGCCGAGGCCTCCGGCGCTGATGAAGACGATCATCGAGAACGAGACGGCGAGCGTCGCGGTCTTCTTCGTCTTCGCGATCGGGTTCGTCGATCCTGACCCTGCCGGTCGGGCTGCTCTTCACCAGCCTGTCCCGCCGACTGGCGGTGAAGCGATGAGCGCCCACGTCGTTGCTCTTCGACGCACCCGGCCCGCGGGCGCGCGCCCGCTACCGGGTGCTCACGCTGGTCGGCTTCCTCGTCGGGCTCGGCGTCTGGCCCTCGTCCTGTGGAAGCTGGGCCAGACGGGCCAGCTCGAGCCGGCGATGTGGTCGCGGTTCGTGCTCACCAGCGACGTGTGGACCCAGTACCTCGTCCCGGGCATCATCAAGACCCTCAAGGCGGCGGCGCTCTCGATCGTGCTCGCCCTGGTCTTCGGCCTGGTCTTCGGGATGGGCCGGCTGTCCCGGGCCGCGCCGGTGCGGTGGTTCTGCGGCGTCGTCGTCGAGTTCTTCCGGGCCGTGCCCGGTGCTGCTGATGATGTACTTCGCCTTCGGCGTGTACGCGGTCAACAACGTCTTCGGCGTCGACTTCAACGCCTTCTACGGCCGTCGTCACCGGCCTCACGCTCTACAACGGGTCGGTCATCGCCGAGCTGGTGCGCTCGGGCGTGCACCAGCTGCCGCGCGGGCAGTCCGAGGCGGGGCTCTCGATCGGCCTCACGCCGCGGCCAGATGCTGCGCTCGATCCAGCTGCCCCAGGCGCTCACCGCGATGCTCCCCGCGCTCGTGGGCCAGCTCGTCGTCATCCTCAAGGACAGCGCGCTGGGCACCGCGATCACCTACCCCGAGCTGCTCCAGCAGGGCCGCGACGCCGGCACCGCCTACGCGGCCGTGATCCCCGCCTACGTCGTCGTGGCACTCATCTTCATCGTCATCAACTACGGGCTGACCGTGCTCGCCGGGCGGGTCGAGCGCCGCATCAACCGGCGCGGGCGCGCCGCGGGCGGCACGATCACCAACGCCATGCCGGGCGCTCCCGGCGGCTCCGGTGCGATGGCGAGCACCGGGCTGGCCGGCGACAACGTGCAGAACCTCGACCCGAGGGCCTGAGGCCCGGCGAGACATGGGGAAGGGCCCGGACCGGTCGGTCCGGGCCCTTCCTCGGGGGTGCTCCCCGGTTGGACTCGAACCAACAACCTGCCGATTAACAGTCGGCTGCTCTGCCAATTGAGCTACAGGGGAAAGGCCGCCACGGGATCGCCGCAGCAGCGCCCGGCAACGATAGCAAAGGGGCGACCCACTCACGAAAACGGGTCGTCGCGGCCCGCCGTCAGCTCAGGCCGACCTGCTCGCGCACCCGGGCCAGGCCCGCGCGGACCTGCTCGGACACCCCCGGGTCGGTGCTGCGCACCCCCGGCCCGAGCAGCACCTGGCTGAGCAGGGCGCGGGTCGTGAGGTCTTCCGGACCACGACCCGGGCGGTGCGCCGGTTGCCCAGGTCGAGGGACTCGGAGATGACCACGGAGGCCTGCACCCGCTCGCGCAGCGT
>CAWAKY010000011.1:0-122751 GCA_963782695.1 uncultured Actinomycetota bacterium
GCTGCGGGGAACCAACCGCTCACGTCCACGAGGATGTGGGCGGCGGCCTCGGTGAAGATGCAGACGGTGCCACCGCTGCCCGCCTTCGCGAGCACGGCGTTCGGAACGGTCTGTCCGCTCACGTAGTTGAGCGAGCTCGCCGTCGGCCTGGTTGTGCCACAGGGGAAGACCGTGACGAACCCGTTGGCGCTGGCACCGACCGCGGTGACGTTCAGTGACACCGCGGCGGCATCCTCAGGGATGCCGACCCGCGCGGTCACCTGCACCTGGAGGGTGCTCCCGGCCGGCACCTTGAGAGCCGGGCTCACCGCGGACCTGTGTCGACCAGTCGGCGGGGCGCCATCGGTTCGAAGTCCGAGTCCTTCGAGAAGTACCCGTTGACGTCGGCGATCAGGTGCGTCTGGTCATCGGTGTAGAGGCACACCTTGCCGCTGGCCGGCAGCTGGATGACCGCCAGGTTGGCGACGCTCTGTCCGACGGCGAAGTTCAGGTTGCTCGTGGTCGGACGACTCTGCCCGCAGGGGTACACCGTCACGAAACCGGCGGTCTTGGGCTGGGTGACCGTCACGTTCAGGGCGACGGCCTTCGCGGTCGCGACGACGCCGCCGCGCCCAGCCACCTGGACCTCCGTCGTGCTACCCGCTGCCGCGGGGCCGGCGGGGGCACCGATCCCATCGCGCGTGTCGAGGAGTCGGCGGGCGTGAGTGGCACATAGCCGGGCCTTCGCGGGGTTCGCGTCCGTGATGGTCAGCGTCGCCGTCCCTCGCTTGATCACACCGTTGACCGGTGCGGACAGGTTGACCTTCACGGTCTCGCCGTCGTCGGCGTCGCGTCGGCAAGGATCGTGACGGGGATCGCGCCGACGTCTGACCGGTCGCCGGGTCATAGGTGAGGGTCCCGCGTGGCCGAATAGTCCTCCCCAGCCGTGGCGGTGCCGTCAGCGGTGGCGTAGTTCACCGTGACCGGCTGGCCACGGCGGCCAACGAGAGGGGCGTCCAGCGAGAAGAAGCTGTTCGGCCCGCTCAGGGTGACCTCGATCTGCCCGGTGGCCGTGCCCGTCGTGGGCTCGGCGACGGTGTTGTCGGCCGCGCTGACCACCGGCGGCTCGAAGTCGTTCTGCACGACGGCGTCGCCCAAGCTCCAGGTGAACCGGTCCACGGCGCCGCGCACGGTGTCGCCGGCGGCACACCGCTGTCCCCGGCGATGAGGATAACGAGCGGGGGAAGCCGAGGCTGTTCTGGAACACCGCGCCATCGGGGAGCAGGTCCACCATCTGCGCCCAGGTGATGCCCGATACCCCGCAGATGACCACCGTCGAGGTGCAGAGCCAGCCAAACGCCCCGGTGGCGGTGCCGTCGAACGTGTCGACCGTGGTCCAGTCGTTCAGCGGGATCGCGGTGTGGTTGTAGCTCAGCGTGGTGTCGATGCTGCCGTTGTTGTCGGCGTCGACCTTGAGGTTCAGGTACGGCTGGGCACTCGCGCCCGCGTCGTTCTCCTCCGCGTATGCGTCGAAGCGCAGCCCGGTGAGGTTCGCCACCGGCTGGTCGTTGAGCGATCCGTTGCTCAGCTGCACCTTGGCACCCGCTGCGGCGGCCCCCGGAGCGCCGGTGTCGTACCGGAACGAACCCTCGCCCAACGGCGGGGTCGAAGGTCCGGTCACGAAGCCGGGCCGCACCGAGCCGGTGCTGAACTCCACCCCCCAGCCATGCAGGTCCCCAGGCCGCACCACCAGGTCGACCGGGGCGGTCGGCGCCGTCTCCGTGATGGTCAGCGTCGCGGTGGCGCGCTGGAGCACCCCGTTGACCGGTGCGGACAGGTGCAGCAGCACGGTCTCAGCGTCATCGACGACCGCGTCGGCGAGGATCGTGATCCCCACGGACCGTGTGGTCACCGGGTCGGCAGGGTCGAAGGTGAGTGTGCCGCTCGTGGGCGTGTAGTCCTCGCCCGCGATCGCGGTGCCATTGGCAGTGGCGTAGTTCACGGTGACCGGCTGACCGTGGCGGCCGGCGAGCGGGGCGTCGCTCGACAAGAAGCCGTTGGGGCCGCTGAGGCTCACGTCGATGTCGGCGACCACGCCACCGGCGCCCGGCTCGGCGGCGGAGTTGTCGGCCGCGCTGATCAGGGCAGGCTCGAAGTCGTTCTGCACGACGTCGGCACCCAGGCTCCAGGTCAACCGGTCCACCGCGCCGCGCACCGTCTCGCCGGCCGCGCTGGCCGTGTGCCCCGCGTTGAAGATCAACGAACGGGGGAAGCCGAGGCTGTTCTGGAACACCGCCTCATCGGGCAGCAGCGTCAGGACCTGGGCCCAGGTCATACCCCGCCACGTCGCAGGTCACCACGGTGCTGTTCAGGCAGAACCATCCGGTGCTTCCGCTGGCGCTGCCGTCCTGGGTGTCCACCTCGGTCCAGGTGTTCAGGGGGATCGGGGTGTGCGCGTACGACAGGGTGGTGTCGATGCTGCCGTTGTTGTCCGCGTCGACCTTGAAGTTGAGGTAGGGCTGACCCTGGCTTCCCGTGCCGTTCTCCTCCAGGTACACGTCGTAGCGCAGCCCGGTCAGGTCGGCGACCGGCTGGTCGTTGAGCCCGCCGTTGCTCAACTCCACCTTGGAGCCAGCAGCTGCCGCGCCGGGCGCGCCGGTGTCGAACCGGAACGACCCCTCGCCCAACGACGGGGAGGCGGGCCCGGTCACGAACCCCGGGCGCACGGAGCTGGTGGAGAACTTCACGCCCCAGCCATGCAGGTCGCCGGGCCGCACCACCACCTCCGTGGTCGCGGCGCTCGCCGTGGCGGCGCCCACCACCACCGTGGATGCTGCGAGGGCCGCTACCGAGAACATGGTGAGAACGTGACGCACGCGCATGGGAAGACTCCTACGTCGTAAACGCCAGACGACATATCCGGGAGCCTGTCGTGTGGCGACCCTGAGCACGACCCCCCCAAAAGCGGGTCGTTTCGAACGTACCACCAACAAAAGTGCTTGTCGCGAGGGGCGGCCTCCGCCCGAGCCCGGAGGAACGAGGAGGTTGTCCGGAGTGGGCCGCGCCCGGGAGCACGTCCCGAAAACCGCTGGAGCGCAAGGTGTGCGGAGTGCGCGGAAGGTCTCGGCAGCCCCGTCGGTGCGCATGGCCGGCAGGGGTCAGAGGCGGACGACCATCTTCCCGGTGTTCTCACCGCGCAGCACGCCGAGGAAGGCGTCGACCGCGCCGTCGATGCCGTCGGCGAACGTCTCGCGCGACTGCAGCCGGCCGTCGCCGAGCCACTGCGCCGCCAGGCCGGCGTACTCGCGGGCCAGGTCGTAGTGGTCGCCGACGAGGAAGCCCTCGATGCGGCCGCGGGTCTGGATGAGGCGGGACAGGTTGCGCGGGCCGGGCGCGGCCTCGGTGTCGTTGTAGACCGAGATCATCCCGCAGACGGCGATGCGGCCACCGAGCCGCAGCGACCCGATGGCGGCCTCGAGGTGCTCGCCGCCGACGTTGTCGAAGTAGACGTCGATGCCGTCGGGCGCCGCCTCGCGCAGCTGCGTCGACACCGGGCCGTCCTTGTAGTTGAACGCCGCGTCGAACCCGAGGTCCTCGACGACGTGGCGCACCTTCTCGGCCGACCCGGCGCTGCCGATGACCCGGCTCGCGCCGAGCGCCTTGGCGATCTGGCCGACCGCGCTGCCCACGGCCCCGGCGGCGCCGGACACGAAGACGACGTCGCCCGGCTTGACCTGCGCGATGCGGGTCAGGCCCGACGTACGCCGTCAGGCCGGTCATCCCGAGCACGCCGAGGTAGGCGGATGCCGGTGCGACGGTCACGTCGACGACCCGCGCGCCGCTCGCGTCGATGACGGCCACCTCGCGCCAGCCGAAGCCGTGCAGCACGTGGTCGCCCACGGCGAACCCGTCGGCGCGCGACTCCTCGACGACGCCGACGGCTCCGCCGGTCATCGCCTCGCCGACCTCGTAGGGAGCGGCGTACGACTTGGCGGCGCTCATCCGGCCGCGCATGTAGGGGTCGACCGACATCACGACGTTGCGCACCCGGATCTGGCCGTCGGCGAGCTCGGGCAGCTCGCTCTCGACGACCGCGAAGTCGTCGTGGGTCGGCCAGCCGACGGGGCGGGCGGCGAGGCGCACCTCGCGCGGGGCGGTGGTGGGCTGGGCGGTGGTGTCGGTCATGACGACCTTCCTGTCGACGTCGGTGGGCACGAGAGGGTCCAACGACGGCACCTCGACGGGTATGCCGTGACCCTCACCACCGCGGGCGCGCCCGCGGTGACGAGCGACGACGCGGCTCCAGCGCTGCCGGACGCGCGGCATCCTGCGCCTCTGGCAGCGCTGGGAGCGGCGGATCGACGGGCGCGGTCAGCCGCGGTCGCGGTCCTGGCCACCCAGCCGGGCGGCCCTCGCGGCCTCGACCTTGGCGGCCCGCTCGCGCTCGAGGCGGCGCTGCGGGTCGCGGTCGTCGCCGAGCTGGGCCGGCCCGAAGACGTGCAGGCCGGCGTAGCGCAGGCGCCACATGAAGCGGTAGCCGAGGGTGAGCCCCTCGTTCTCGGTGGTCCTGCTCATGGGTCGCTCCTGACCTGACGCAAATACTTAGTGCCCTAACTATATGCCCACTCGGCACTAGACTCCGACCATGGCCACCCCCCGGATCCCGCAGCCCCGAGCCGGCCCCCGGCGCCGCCCCCGACCTGCTCGCCCTCGACCGGCAGGTCTGCTTCGCCCTCGCCGTGGCCTCGCGCACCGTCATCTCGCTCTACCGGCCGCTGCTCGAGCCGATGGGCCTGACCCACCCCCAGTACCTCGTCATGCTGGCCCTCTGGGAGGACGAGCCGCTGCGGGTGAGCGAGCTCGCCGACCGGCTCAGCCTGGAGCCGGCCACCCTCTCGCCGCTGCTCAAGCGCCTCGAGGCCGCCGGGCTGGTGACCCGGCGCCGCGACCCCGACGACGAGCGCGCCGTGGCGGTCGGCCTCACCCCCGCCGGGCGGCGGCTGCGCGCGCGAGGCCGAGCGATCCCCCCGGCCGTGATGGCCCGCCTGGGCATGGGGCTGACCGAGCTCGAGGAGCTGCGCGACCGGCTGACCACGGTCATCGAGGCCGCCCGCCGCGAGGGGTGAGCGCGCCTCAGCGCGACGGCGAGGGCCGCCTTGACCACCGCAGGGTCGGGGTTCGTGTGCGGCGTGCCGTCGATGACGACCGTCGGCACGGTCTCGTTGCCGTCGTTGACGCTCGCGACGTAGGCGCGGCCGGCGTCGTCCTCCCAGATGTTGACCCAGGCGATGCGGTCGCGGTCCTTGCGCACGGCCATCCGCAGGCGCCCGCTGAACGGGCAGCCCGGGCGCCAGTAGATCGCCACCCCGTGCTCCGCGTGCGCGAGCGCCTCGTCGTGCGGCGTGGCCGGCGGGCTGCCCGGCCATCAGGTCGACGAGTCCCATCGGGCCAGCGTACGGTCGCTGCGGGGTAGCGTCCTGCCCAGCGGTTCCGCCCTCGACGACGCGAGTGGCCCGCGGCCGGCGCACCCGCGCCGACCCCGTTCCCCCCGGAGGTGTCACCGTGTCGGACCCGACCCACGCGCTCGGCGGCCCCGCGACCTCGGCCACCGTCGGCGCGCGCCTCGACATCCCGGTCGAGGTGGCCGGCCACCTCGCCATCTCGGTCGCCGTCGCCGCCGGTCTGGATGCCGTCGAGACGCTCACGATCAGCGGCCCGGACGGCACCGGCATCCCCCATCACGTGCTCGAGCTCGACCGCGGGACGCGCGTGCACGTCATCGACGCGCCGGTCGGCCACGCTGTCGGTGGCGTACGAGGCGACGGTCGCGCTGAGCGAGTCGGATGCCGTGGAGGTGACCGAGAGCGAGCGGTTCCACTACGTGCTGCCCAGCCGCTACTGCCCCAGCGACCGCGTGGAGGGCTTCGCCGCAACCGAGTTCGGCCAGGTCGGCGACGAGACGGCCACGGTGCAGCGAGTCGTCACCTGGGTGCACGAGCGCCTCTTCTACCTCCCGGGCTCGACGACCGCGGCCGACGACGCGCTGGTGCCGCTGGGCACCGGGCAGGGCGTCTGCCGCGACTACGCGCACCTGGTGGTCACGATGTGCCGTGCGCTCGGGATGCCGGCCCGGTACGTCTCGGTGTACGCGCCGGGCCTGTCGCCGATGGACGCCCACGCCGTGGTCGAGGTGGCGGTCGACGGGGTGTGGCGGGTGTTCGACGCCACCCGGCTGGCACCGCGGGCCTCGATGGTGCGCATCGGCACCGGCCGCGACGCCGCCGACACGGCGATCCTGACCGCGCTCGGGGGCGTCGAGCCAGCCCGCCGCGTTCACCGTGCTGGCGACCTCGGACCCCGACCTGCCGGTGGAGGACCTCGACGCGCTCGTCGTGCTGCGCTGAGCCAGAGGCGGATTCACCACAAGGCGGAGAAGGGGCCGAACAGGAAGAACGCCACCATCCCGACCGTGTTGCTCAGCCCGTGCGCGACGACCGGCGCCCACAGCGAGCGGTAGGCGTACCTCAGGACGCCGTAGAAGACGGCATCCACGAACACCAGCACCATGCCGGTGACGCCCTGCTCGCCGTGGATCAGCGCGAAGAGCAGCGCGACGCGCCACCACCGCCGCGGCCCGGGCGGCGCGCGAGGTGCCGATCAGGTCGGTGATCCGGGTGAGCAGGTAGCCGCGGAAGGCGAGCTCCTCCACCAGGGCGGCGAGGGTCCAGCTGAGCGCGACGAAAGCAGCAGTCGCGGCAGGTCGCCCTCGAGGTCGGCGAACTCGCTGGTGTCCTGGGTCGACCCGGTGAGGTGCTCGGTCACCGGCATGACGAGCAGGAAGACCAGCGTGGTCCAGCCCAGCGCCAGGGCCGCGACCTGCGCCAGCTGCCGGCCGGGGCGGCTGAGCCGGTGGAAGCCCAGGGTGCTCGGGCCCTCCCGGCGCACCGCGAGCGACACGCCCGCCAGCACGGTGAGCACGACGGCGGGCAGGAGGAGGTCGAACAGCACCGCCGTGACGGCCAGCGCCACCTCGACGACGGTGAGGGCGGTCCAGGCCGGGCCGCGGCGGCGCCCTCCCGGTCCGGGGGCCCGGCCGCCCCGCCAGTCGCGCCCGTCCCGCGGGACGGCGCTGCGCCGGTGGGGACGGGCCGGGTCGTCATGCCGACACCCGCTCCCCGAGCCCGCGGAACATCCCGCGGGTCATCACGTGGTCGGCGGGCACGATCGCCGACGGCTGCGCGATCAGGTCGTCACCGGGCAGGGCGCGTTCTCGCTCCTGCGCCGTCGAACCGGACGTCGAACCCAGGCGGTGGAGCACCGCATAGGCGCCGATCGTGGCAGCCGTCGCGGTGACACCACCGGTGACCAGGGGGCGGGGGTGCGGGCGGGCGCGGACAGCCATGATGACCTCGAGCGGTGCTGCGGTGGTTCCTCACCCCGATGGTCGCGCCGGTGACCGGGGTCGCTGAAAGGGCCCGGGGTGGAGACCTTGGTCACCGCCCCGTCGCGGGTCAGATGTCGAGGGGCAGGGTGAGCGCGCCGCCGCAGTGGTAGACGTCGGGGCGGCCCGGCCAGACCTTGTCGCCCTGGCGCATGTCGTCGTCGAGCTCGTTGCGCCAGGTGCCGCGCTCGTCGATGAACCAGCGGGCCGCGTGGTCCCAGAGCCGGCGGTACCAGTGCTCCCAGTGCGGGTCGCCGGTGAGCCGCAGCAGCACCGCCGTGGTCTGGATGCCCTCGCAGACCGGCCAGTGCAGGCGCACGTCGGCCACGGGCGCGCCGTCCCAGTCGACGGTGTAGACCAGCCCGGGCCGGCCGTCGAGCGCCCAGCCGCCGTCGAGCGCGCGGCGGGTCAGCCCGTCGGCGGCCTCGACCAGCCACGACGGCGACCCCACCAGCGGCGAGGCGTCGAGCTGGAGGAGGAAGCGCGACCACTCCAGGGAGTGGCCGAAGGTCGCACCGTAGGGGCGGAACGGGTGCAGCGGCTCGTCGCGGTTGTACTCCGGGCAGCACCTGCCAGTCGGCCGTGAAGTGCTCGGGCAGCAGCCAACCCCGTTCGCGCGCAGCGACGTTGATCAGGCGGTCGGCGATCGCCAGGCCCCGCTCGTGCCACACGGCATCCCCGGTGGCGTGGCCCATGGCGATGAACGCCTCGAGGCCGTGCATGTTGGCGTTGGCGCCGCGGTAGTCCTCGGAGTCGGACCAGTCCGGGGCGAACGACTCGAGCAGCGCCTGGGCGTCCGGGTCCCAGAGGCGCGTGTCGACGACCTCGACGACCTGCGCCAGCAGTGCCGCGGCCGCCGGGTGCCCGACGCCGAGGGCACTCGAGGCGGCGAGGCCGACGTGCACGTGGTCGTAGGTCATCTTGCGGGTCACCGTGCCCGGCTCGCTGAGCCAGCCACCGTGCTCGGTGTCGGCGTGCAGACCGGTGAGGGACGACATCGCGTGGTCGAGCAGCTCACCCGAGCCCGGCACGCCGTGCCGCACACCGAGGGCCGCGGTGTACGCCATCCGGGCGGTGAGGAAGAGCTGCGGGCGACGGCCCGGCATCGGCGACCCGTCGGCGGCCTGGTAGGCGAACCCGCCGCCGGGGAGGATCGAGCCGAGCGCGAAGGTGATGACGTCGGCGAGGCCGGCGTGCAGCCAGGCCCGGTGGCCGGGCTCGTCGAGCCAGGACCGCTGGGCGGCCAGCACGGCATCACCTCGTGACTCGTCGTTGGTGGTCACCGATCCGACACCCGCAGAACGAATCTCGCTCACAACGGTTGCACCTCCACTCGATAGCTCGTCGTGTGCGACTCACCGGGCTCGAGCGCCACGGCGTGCTCGAAGGCGTTCGCGCCCTCGATGCAGACGAAGCGCTGCCAGTCGTCGTCACCGATGTCCGGCACCTCCGCGGCCTTGGCGGCCCAGGGGTTCCACACCACGACGTCGGCGGCCCCCTCGGTGGTCACGACCAGCCGGCGCCCGAGCGCGGGGTCGTGCAGGGTCACCGGGTCGCTGGTGCGGAACACGGCATCCGTCTCGCCGGCGAAGGTGAGGTCGCCCTGCTGCACCCGCTCGGTGCCGGTCACCTTGTCGAAGAACGACGTGCCGTCGAGGCCGGTGACGGCCGCCCGGTGGACGTCGCCGACGACGAGGTAGGCGTGCAGGGCCTCCTCGTAGTCGAAGGCCGTGTCACCGGTGTTCGTCGTCGTGAGCGACACCTCGAGCGCGCGGCCGAAGCGGGCGCGCAGCTCGGCGGCGTAGGGGTACGGCCAGTGCGGGGACGACGCCTCGTCGGAGGTGATCCGGTAGACCACGGTCGTCTCGTCGTCGTCGCCGGCCACCTCGACGAGGTCCCACGGGGCCGTGCGCACGAACCCGTGCATGGGCTCCATCCCGGCGGCGCGACCCGGCCCGAACCACGGCCAGCAGACCGGCACCCCGGCCCGGATCGAGCGCCCCGCCGCCAGCCGGAGGTCGGTGCTGACGTAGAGCACCGGGTCGGAGCCGACGGGGGCCCAGCGGGTCACCTGGGCGCCCTGGTCGTACACCTCGCCCGTGCACGCGTCGTTGTCGACGGTGCGCGGCGGCGGGAGGGTCTCGGTCATGGTTCCAACCTAGGGATGCCGGGGGCCCGCCCACCAGCGGGGTCACCTGTCGGATTCCCCGGCCGCCCGTCAGGTCGACGCCGACTCCGGCTCCTTCGCGGGCTCGCGGCTCGGCCAGGCGGGCGTCGCGCCGGTTCGCCAGCACGCTCGTCGTGGTGGCCAGCGCCAGGATGCCGACGATGACGCCGAGCGAGGCGAGGGTGGGCACCTCCGGCACGCCCGGCCAGACGCCGTGCGCCCAGTGCAGCACCAGCTTCACGCCGATGAAGGCGAGGATCGCGGCGAGGCCGTGGCCGAGGTGGCGCAGCGACCCCAGCGCGCCCTCGACGACGAAGTAGAGCGCCCGCAGGCCGAGCAGCGCGAAGGCGTTGGTCGCGAAGACGAGGTACGGGTCGCCGGTGATGCCGTAGACGGCGGGGACCGAGTCGATCGCGAAGACCACGTCGGTGCCGAGGATGGCCACGGTGACCAGCGCCAGCGGGGTCAGGGCCCGACGACCGGCCTGGCGCGCCGTCATCCGGGTGCCGTCGTACGACTCGGTGACCGGCCAGAGGCGGCGCAGCACCCGCACCGTGCGGATCGAGCCGATGTCGACGGTGTGCTCGGCGTGGCGACAGGGCGTCGCGGCCCACCTTGACGGCGGTCGACGAGCAGCACCGCGCCGAAGAGCAGGAACGCCCACGAGAACGACGAGATCAGCTGGGCGCCGAGGGCGATGAACACCCCGCGCAGCACGAGCGCGCCGGCGACGCCGATGAGCAGCACCCGCTGCTGCAGCTCGCGGGGCACCGCGAAGGCGGTCAGCAGCAGGAGGAAGACGAACAGGTTGTCGACCGACAGCGACTTCTCGACGAGGTAGCCGGTGTAGTACTCCAGGCCGCGGTCACCGCCGTACTGCTGCCAGATCCAGACCCCGAAGCCGAGCGGGATGGCGACGTAGAACGCCGACCACCCGACGGCCTCCTTCATCGAGACCTCGTGCGGCCGGCGGGTGATCAGGAAGTCGACGACGAACAGCACCGCGATGGCACCGATGGTGATCGCCCACAGTGCGGGGGTGCCGATCGACGGATGGGTCGCGGCCGGTTCGGCGGCGGCGAGCAGGGACACGGGGGACATGGGTCTCCTCAAGACAGGACTGCGGTCTTGAGGTCTCCTTCACCGCCCGGATGCCGGGTGGCGCCGTACCGGGTCCGCCGTGGGGCGGACGTACTGACCGGCACGAGCTTGGGAAGTACTCCCCTCGTGCCGACGAGTCTAGGCAACGAACGGTGAATTACCCAAGCGGAGGTGTGGAAACTCGCCCAACCCTCGACACGGCATCCGGGATGGGCGTCGGATGCGCGCACCTTCGTGCGGGAACCTTCACCTTCGCAAGGGAACGGAACCGGTCGAAGGTGAGCTTTCCCGCACCGGGCGAGAAAGTTGGGACGTGGGTCAGCGCTTGGTGGCCTCGAGCCGCTCCAGCGCCTCGACCCGCTCGGCCGCGTGGTCGACGATCCGCTCGGGGTAGCCGTGCGCGTACCCGTCGGCGGCGTCCCACGGCTCGTGGGCCGCTCGCCCCCGCGAGGTGCGCCAGCTCGGGCACCCAGCGCCGCACGTAGGCGCCGTCGGGGTCGAAGCGCAGCCCCTGGGTGACCGGGTTGAACACCCGGAAGTACGGCGAGGCGTCGGTGCCGGTACCGGCCACCCACTGCCAGCCGTGGTTGTTCGAGGCGATGTCGCCGTCGACGAGGTGGTCGAGGAAGTGCCGCGCCCCGACCGGCCACCACACGTGCAGGTCCTTGGTGAGGAAGCTGCCGGTGATCATCCGCACCCGGTTGTGCATCCAGCCCTGCGCGAGCAGCTGGCGCATCCCGGCGTCGACGATCGGGTAGCCGGTGCGGCCGGCCTTCCACGCCTCGATGGCGTCCTCGGGCTCGTCGTAGCGCATCCGCGACATCTCCGGCCGCAGGTCCGACCACGCCGTGCGGGGCTGGTGCCACAGCACGTCGGCGTAGAACTCGCGCCAGGCCAGCTCGTTCTCGTAGGTGTGCGCGCCCGTGCCGCGCTCCCCCGCGAGGTCGGCCAGCAGCGTGCGCGGGTGCACGACACCGAGCTTGAGGTAGGGCGAGAGCCGGGACGTGCCGTCGAGGTCGGGGCGGTTGCGGTCGTCGGAGTAGCCGGTGAGGGCGCCGTCGCGGAACTCCCGCCACCGCGCCAGGGCGGCCTCCTCACCCGCGGGCGGCAGCTCGGGGAGGTCGGGGGCGGCCAGGGCGGCCCGCACCGCGGCCGTCGCGTCGGCGTCGTTGCGGGCGTGCCGCAGCGGCAGCTCGCGCGGCGTCGGGGCGGGGTCGGGCCAGCCGTGCGCCCGCCACGCCTTGGAGAACGGGGTGAAGACCTTGTACGGGTCACCCGAGCCGTTGACGACCAGACCCGGGCCCGACGGCATACGGCGTGCCGGTCTCGACCCACTCGATGCCGTTCTCCCCCAGCCGTGCTGCGACGGCCTCGTCGCGGCGGCGGCCGGCCGGGGTCGGTCTCGCGCGACACGTGCACCGACGACGCCCCCACCCGGGCCGCGAGGTCGGGCACGACCTGACGAGGGTCGCCGTGCAGCAGGGTCAGCGCGCCGTCGAAGGCGTCGTTCGTCGCCTCGAGCGTGGCGGCCAGCCAGGCCCGGCGCGCCGCGCCGCCGCCGTCCCACAGCCGCGGGTCGACGACGAAGGCGACGACGAGGTCGCCGTCGCCGGCGGCGTCGCGGGCGGCGAGCAGCGCGGGGTGGTCGCGACGGCGCAGGTCGCGGCGCAGCCAGAGCACGGAGGTCATCGGGCCGCCCTCACGACAGCCGGTCCAGGACCGGGGGCAGCAGGAACAGCATGCCCAGCGACCAGGTCAGGTGGGTGATCGCCGGGCCGAGGATGCCGCCGGTCACCCGCCGCTGGAAGGCCACGACCAGCCCGACGAGGGCGGCGGCGAAGACGAGCAGCGGGATGCCGGACGTCGCCGTGACCAGCGTGTAGACGACCGTCGTGATCGGCCACGGCGTGCCGGCGGCCGACCGCGGCGTAGAGCGCCCCGCGGAAGTACAGCTCCTCGGCGATGCCGTTGACGATGGTGATCACCGTGACGAGCGCGAGGGAGCCGAACCGGGCGTGGTCGAGCAGCTCCTGCACCGGGTCGCGCAGGAACGGGATCTGCGCGACCACGACGGCACCGACCATGAACAGCCCGAGCAGCAGGGCCCCGAGGGCGAGCGACTGCACGACCGCCCGGCTGGACTCCCCGCCGTCGCGGGTGTGGGCGTGGCCGAGGTGGAGCGGGCCGCGACAGGAAGGCACCGCCGGCCCACACCCCGGCCAGGGCGAAGGTCGCGACGTAGAACGTCGGGTCGCCGGGCTCGATGCGCAGCGCCCAGGCGAGCACCACGGCGCCGACGAGCAGGGTGACGGCCGCGACGACCCGGCGCCGGTGGAACGCCGAGTCCGGCTCGGTGTGGTCGCGGGGAACCGGGTCGACGAGGGCGGCGCGCACGAAGGCGCGCAGCTCGGTGACCGGGTTCATCGGGCGGCTTCGGCTCACGACCCGCCGCTCCCGCGACCGCCGGCCCACGCGGGGTCGGCGCTCGTGACGTGGGCCGGGTCGACGGTGCCCGGCTCCGGGCGGGGGTGCACGTCGTCGCCGGCGATGGCGTCGGCCACGGCACGGTCGAAGGGCAGCGGCCCCTGCGGCGGCGGCCCGACCAGGTCGTCGAGGTCGTGCTCGGCGCAGACCACCTCGTGCAGCAGGCTGCCGACGAGCGGCTTGGCGACGCCGGTCGGCACCGGGGTGACGAACCCGACCCACTGGCTGGCGAGGTACGGGGTGAGCACCGGCACGGTGACGATGCGGCGCGACATCAGCCCGGCGACCTTCGCGAAGCGCTGGATCATCTCGCGGTAGGTGAGCACCTCGGGCCCGCCGATGTCGAAGGTGCGGTTGACCTCCGGCGGCAGGTCGGCGGCGCGCACGAGGTAGTGCAGCACGTCGCGCACGGCGATCGGCTGGATCCGGTTGTCGAGCCACTTCGGCGTGATCATCACCGGCAGCCGGGTGGTGAGGTGGCGCAGCATCTCGAACGACGCCGACCCCGAGCCGAGGATGATCGCCGCCTGGAGCACCGCCGTGGGCACCCCGCTGGCCATCAGCAGGTCGCCGACCTCGACCCGCGAGGCCAGGTGGTCGCTCAGCGGCGCCGTGGTCGGGGTGCAGCCCGGAGAGGTAGACGATGCGCCCGACGCCGGCCTCGTAGGCGGCCAGCCCGAAGGCCCGGGCGAGCTCGCGGTCGCGCTCGACGAAGTTGCCGGCGCCGTCCATCGAGTGCAGGAAGTAGTAGGCGACGTCGACGCCCTCGAGCGCCGTCGGCCAGGGTGTCGGCGGAGCTCGCGTCGCCCTCGACGACCTCGACCTGGTCGCGCCACCACCGGTCGGCCACCTTGGCGTCGTCACGGGTCAGGGCCCGCACCTGCCACCCCTCCTCGAGGAGGCGGGGGACGAGGCGCGAGCCGATGTACCCGGTGACGCCGGTGACCAGGGCCCGGCGGGGCTGGGTCACAGGCGGTCCAGCGCCGTGGCGAGCTGGGCGGCGGTCTTGTCGCCGAGGCGGTCCAGGAGCGGCTTCATCAGCGGGCCGGCGAACCGGGCCAGCCCGGTGAAGGTGAAGTCGGCGCGGTAGACGACCGTCGAGCCGCCGTCGTTCGGGGTCACCGTGATGGTGTCGTGGCTCGTCGTGGTGTCGTTGCGCCCCACGATGACGAAGCGCGGCTGCTCCACGGCATCCACCGTGTACTCGAGCTCGACGGTGTTGCCGACGAAGGTCGAGACGTTCTTGTAGACGGTGCCCGGGGCCACCGTCACCGGAGACCAGCTCGCACGAGTCGGTGCCGGAGTCCCACTCCGTGGCGTTGCGGAAGTCGGCGAGGTACGGGAACACCTTCTCGGGTGGGGCAGGTGGTCGTCACGGTGCGCTCGATGGTCGTGCTCATCGGCTGTCCTTTCGGGCGAGTCGGATCTGGGCGACGTCGAGGTAGTGCGTGGCGAACCCCGCCTCACAGTAGGCGAGGTAGAACTCCCACATCCGGCGGAAGGTCTCGTCGAAGCCCTGGCTGTTGATGCTCGGCCACTGCTCGAGGAAGGTCTCGCGCCAGCGGCGCAGCGTCTCGGCGTAGTCGGCGCCGAAGGCCTGCACCCGCTCTACCCGCAGGTCGGTGCTGTCACGCGTCACCTCGTGGATCGCCTGCAGCGAGGGGATCAGGCCGCCGGGGAAGATGTACTTCTGGATCCAGCCGAACGAGCCGCGCGTCGCGATCAGCCGGTGGTGCTCCATCAGGATGGCCTGGATGGCGACCGCGCCGCCGGGGGCGAGCAGGTCGTCGATGCGGCGGAAGTAGGTCTCCCAGTACTCCTCGCCGACGGCCTCGATCATCTCGACGCTCACGATGGCGTCGAACTCGCCGGTGACCTCGCGGTAGTCCTGCAGGCGCACCTCGACGCGGTCGGCGACACCGGCCTCGGCGATCCGCTTCATCGCCAGGTCGCGCTGCTCGGCCGACAGGGTCACCGAGGTGACGGTGGCGCCACGACGGGCGGCGCGGATCGCGAGCTCGCCCCAGCCGGTGCCGATCTCGAGCACCCGGCTGCCCGGGCGCACGCCGGCGGCGTCGAGGATGCCGTCGACCTTGCGCAGCTGCGCCTCGTGCAGGTCCTGCTCGGCGAGCGGGCGGGTGGGGTCGAACAGCGCCGAGCTGTAGGACATCGACGGGTCGAGGAAGGCGGCGAACAGCTCGTTGCTCAGGTCGTAGTGCGCGCTGATGTTGCTGCGCGAGCCCTCGAGGGTGTTGCGCTGCTGGCGCGGGATGGCCCGGTCGACCAGGCCGCGCAGCGACAGCAGCGGCTTGGGCACCAGCCGCCCCATCCGGGCCGCGAACGGCATCAGCGCCTCGGCCAGGTCGGTGCCGGGGGCGGCCCGCCAGTCGCCGGCCATGTAGGCCTCGCCGAGCCCGATCTTCGGGTGGGCCTCGAGCCGGCGGTAGAGCGCGTCCGGGCGGACCACCTCGAGCACCGGCGAGTCCGGGCCGCCGCCACCGACCTCGGTGCCGTCGGGGTAGCGCAGGCGCACCGGCATCCCGGCGACCGTGGCGTGCACGATCTTCTTCGCCACCGACCCACGGGTCAGCACGCGGGACAGGTGCAGGGGCGGGGTCAGCTCGAGGCGGGGGGCGTCGGCGGTCATCTCACGGTCTCCAAGGATGGAACGGGTCGCTGCCGGACGGGCAGGCGGCGCAGCCAGAGCCAGATGCCGTGCACCCGGATCAGGCCGCTCACCCGCTGCGTCATCAGCGGGTGCCGCGCCACCGTGCGCACCACGGCCGGCGTCGTGGCCGACCGGGGTGCGCCGGTGACCGATGCGGTCACCAGTGGTTCGTCGCCGACGAGCAGGCGGATGGCCACACCGACCCGCTGCGGGGTCAGGTGGAAGCGGATGGCGTACTGGCCCTCGACGTCGTTGAACGGCGAGACGAAGAACTCCTTGTCGGTGGCCGCCCGACCGACGTCGTCGGGCCGCAGCACGTAGGCGTGCCGGCCGCCGTAGGTGTTGTGCACCTCGACGAGCACGGCGCGCAGGGTGCCGTCGGCGGCGAAGCACCAGAAGGCGGTCATCGGGTCGAAGGTGTGGCCCAGCACCCGGGCCTGGCCGAGCATGACCACGCGGTCGACGTCGCCGGTGTCGACGCCCTCGCGGCGCAGCACCCGCAGCACGTTCGCCTTCAGCGCGCGGGATGCCGGGTGCGCCGGCCAGGTGGTCCTCGCCCCGGAACTCGGCGACCGGTCGCAGCCAGCGGGGCAGCTGCGGCATCGCGTCGAGGTCGACGAGCCACTGGTAGTGCCGGTTGGTGAAGGAGTGCTTGAGCGGGCGGTGGCGCGTGTGGTGGACCTGCCCGACGACGAGGGCGGGCAGGGTGGGCAGGTCGGCGACCGTGCTCACCAGTGCACCCCGAAGGCGGCGGCGGCCTCGACCCCCGAGCGGCAGCCGTCCTCGTGGAAGCCCCACCCGTGGTAGGCGCCGGCGAAGCGTCGTCGTCGGCGTGGTCAGCTCGGGCAGCCGGCGCTGGGCGCGCGACGGCGTCGAGGTCGTAGAGCGGGTGCCGGTACTGCATCGTCGCGACGACGGTGGCGGGGTCGATGCGGTCGGTGGCGTTGAGCGTCACGTAGAACGGCTCGTCGGCCGGCAGGCCCTGGAGCCGGTTCATCCAGTAGGTGACGATCGCGCCCTGGCGTCGGGTCGGTGCCGACGAGGTAGTTCCACGACGACCGCGCGAGGCGAGCGCGCGGCATCAGGGAGCCGTCGCGGTGCAGCACGGTCTCGTTCTGCGAGTAGCGGAACGCGCCGAGCACCTCCTTCTCGGCCGGCGTCGGGTCGGCGAGGATGCCGAGCGCGTCGTCGGCGTGCAGCGCGAGCACGATCCGGTCGAAGGTCTCGGTGCGCCCCGAGCCGGTGCGCACCTCGACCCCGTCGAGGGTGCGGAGCACGGAGGTGACCGGGTCGCCGGAGCGCACCGCGGGCAGCCGCTCGGCGAGGGCGTCGACGTAGGTGCGCGAGCCGCCGACGACCGTCATCCACTGCGGTGAGTCGCCGACGGTGAGCATGCCGTGGTGCTCGAGGAAGCGGAACAGGTAGCGGGCGGGGTAGCCCATCGCCTCGCCGCTGCCGCTCGACCAGACGCAGGCCACGAGGGGCACGGCGTACAGCCGGGTGAACGACTCGGGGAAGCCGCCGTCGCGGATGAACTCGCCGTAGGTGGTCGTGTCGTCGTCGGTGGTCTGCTCGAGGAAGGCGGTGGCCAGGGCGTGGAAGCGCTTGACCGAGCGCAGCATCCCGACGAACTCGCGGTCGAGCAGCTGGCGCGGGCGGGCGACGAAGCCCTTGAGGCCCCGGCCGCCGGCGTACTCGGTGCCGGTCGCCTCGTCGCGGATGCTCATCGACATCTCGGTGTCGCGGGCCTGCGACGCCGAGCTCGGCGAACAGCCGGCGCAGCATCGGGTAGGTGCGGTCGTTGTGCACGATGAAGCCGCTGTCGACGCGCAGGTCGCCGTGGGCGGTGGCGACGGTGTGGGTGTGCGCGTGGCCGCCGAGCCGGGGCTCGGACTCCAGGAGGGTCACCTCGTGGTCGCGCGCCGAGCAGGTAGGCGGCGGTGAGGCCGGAGACGCCGGCCCCGACCACGGCGATCCGCTCCGGCCGGCCTGAGGGCACGCGCGGGGCGATAGATGTCATGTCGGTCACCGTAGAACCTTCCGACTCCGTGTTGTCAAACCTTTGTCTAATCATATGTCGCATGTTTGTCAAAGGTGCGGCCACGGTCTACGGTGGCGTCCATGAGGGGTTCGGTACCGCCTACGATGCGGATTGGTGAGCTCGCCGCGAAGGTGGGCGTCAGCACCCACGTCCTGCGGGCGTGGGAGAGTCGCTACGGCCTGCTGGTGCCGGTCCGCTCGGCCGGTGGCTACCGGCTCTACGGGCACGAGGACGAGCGCCGGGTGCGCGAGGTCATCGCCCTGCGCGACCAGGGCGTCAGCGCCGCCGAGGCCTCCCGCCGGGTGCTCGCCGCCGAGCGCGGCGGCTCCCCCGGGTACGACGACGAGCACGACGACGGCTCCGACGGCACGCGGTGGCGCGAGCGCCGGCCGCGGCGGCGGGCGCGGCGGCACGGCATCCGGTGCGGGGTCGAACGACGGCTCGGCGCCCCTGGGGCTGCGGGCCGACCCCCCGATGCTCGTCGCCCAGCTGCTCGACGCCGTGACCGCCCTCGACGAGGACCGCGCCCACGCCGTGCTCGACACCGCCTTCGTCGAGCGCTCGATCGAGAGCGCCATCATCGACGTGCTGCTGCCGCTGTTCGTGCGGGTCGGCGAGATGTGGGAGCTCGGCCGCATCGGCATCGCCCAGGAGCACTTCGCCAGCAGCCTCGTGCGCCGCCGGCTCGGGGCGCTCTCGCTCACCTGGGGCGTCGGCACCGGCCCGGTCGCGGTGCTCGCCTGCCCGCCCGGCGAGTTCCACGACATCGTGCTGCTCAGCTTCGGGGTGCTGCTCGGGCGGGCCGGGTGGCGCATCCGCTACCTCGGCCCCGACACCCCCATCCACTCGCTCGCGGCGGCGGCCCGGCTCACCCAGGCGGATGCCGTCGTGCTCGCCTGCCGCCGGCCGTCCGGTTTCCGCGGGCACGCGTCGGCGCTGCGCCGGCTCAGCGAGGACCACCCGGTGTGGATCGCCGGTCGGGGTGCGACCCCGCGGGTGCTCGAGGAGGTCGGCGTGCCGAACCTCGGCGGCGACCTGATCGGGGCGGTCGCCGAGCTCACCGCGACGGCGCGGGCCCGCCGGGCCGCGAACCCGCGCGCCGGTGGCGCGCGGGTGAGCGAGCCATCCGGTGCCAAGGGTGGCGCCGAACCCACGGCATGACGCTGACCGACCCCCGCTGCCCGTCCCGCGCCACCGGCGCCGACCCGCGCGGGGGTGGGTGGTCCCCGGGTGGCATCCGGACCCCGGCCCGGACCGGCGCGGTGATGCTCGCGACCCTCGGTGCCGTCGTCGCGGCATCCCTCGCCACCGCCGCGGTCGCGATGGTGGTGACCGCGCTCGTGGCCCGGCGGCGCGGCACGGTGAGCGTCGTCGACATCACCTGGGGGCTGGTGTTCGTCGCGATCGGGTGGGTGTCGTTCGTCGTGGGCACCGGGTCGGGGCGCTCGCTGCTGCTGGCCGTGCTCGTGACGGTGTGGGGCGGGCGGCTGGCCTGGCACATCCGGCGGCGGGCCCTCGGGGCGGGCGAGGACCCGCGCTACGAGGCGCTGCTCGCGGGTGCACCGCCCGGGAAGCGGTTCGGGTACGCCGTGCGCAAGGTGTTCGTGGTGCAGGGGCTGGCGGCGTGGTTCGTGTCGCTGCCGCTGCAGGTGGCGGCGGCGACCGACCGGCCGCTGGGCTGGATCGCGGCGGCCGGGGTGGTCGTGTGGCTGGTCGGCGTGACCTTCGAGGGCGTGGGCGACGCGCAGCTGGCGGCGTTCAAGCGCGACCCGGCGAACCGCGGCGGCGTGATGGACCGGGGGCTGTGGGCCTGGACCCGGCACCCGAACTACTTCGGCGACGCGGCCGTGTGGTGGGGCCTGTGGCTGGTGGCGGCCGAGGCCTGGCCCGGGGTGCTCACCGTGCTCTCGCCGGTGGTGATGACGTACTTCCTGGCCTTCGCGACCGGGGCGCGGCTGCTCGAGTCGCAGATGGCGAAGCGCCCGGGCTACCCCGAGTACATGGAGCGCACGAGCATGTTCTTCCCGCGCCGCCCCGCGAGCGCCGCTCGTCGCCGTCGTGCAGGGACGCGTCAGCCGGCGACCTGCGACAGCGCGTGGATGCCGAGCCCGGCCAGCGCGCCGACGATGGTGCCGTTGATCCGGATGAACTGCAGGTCGCGGCCGACGTGCAGCTCGATCCGCTCGGCCGCCTCCTGGCCGTCCCAGCGGTCGACCGTCACCGAGATGACCTCGGCGAGCTCGCTGCCGTAGGTGTTGACGAAGAACGACACCGCCTCGCCGAGACGCGCCTCGAGCCGGCCGCGCCACACCTCGTCCTCGACGAGGTGCCGCCCGAGGTGCTCGAGCAGCTCGTCGCCGCGGGTGTGGAAGTACGAGGTCTCGTCGTCCATGGCGGTCGTGAGCGCGGTCTTGAACGACGTCCACAGGCCGACCGCCGTCTCGGGCACCTGCGGGTGGGTGAGCAGCCGCTCCTTGAGCGCCTCGGCGCTGGCCATCACCTCGGGGTCGGTCTGCAGGTCGGACGGCCAGCCGCTGCAGCAGGTCGTCGAGCGCCTGGCGCGCCGGGTGGCGCGGGTCGTCGTGGATGTCCTGCAGCCAGGCGAGCACCTGCTGGTAGGTCCACCCGATCACCTTGTCGTCGACCCACGGCGGCGACCACCACGGCGCCCGCTCCCCCAGCACCGCGGCGTACGTGCCGGGGTTCTCGGCGAGGTAGTCGCGCAGCTGCTCGAGGCCGAGGTCGACCAGCCCGTGGTGGGTCTGCTCGTCGACGATCCCCTCGAGCAGCGTGCCGGCGATCGGGGCGACCGGCTCCTGCACCAGCCGCGGCACGAGGAAGTCCTCGACCAGCGCCCGCACCTCGTCGTCGGAGAGCCGCCCGAGCCCGGCGCGAGCGACCCGCACCACCTCGGTGCGCACCCGGCGCCGGTGTTCCGGCATCCCGAGCCACACCCCGACCCGCTCCCCGACGCGGGCCGCCGCGAGCCGGTCGCGGGCGATCTCCTCGGTGAGGAAGTTCTCGGTCACGAACTCCTGCAGGTTGCGGCCGATCTCGTTCTTGCGCTTGGGGATGATCGCCGTGTGCGGCACCGGCAGCCCGAGCGGGTGCCGGAACAGCGCGGTCACGGCGAACCAGTCGGCCAGCGCGCCGACCATCGCGGCCTCCGCCGCGGTGTTGACGTACCCCCAGACCCCGGACTGGTCGAGGTGCAGGGTCAGCGCGTAGACCACCGCGGCGAGCACGAGCAACGACACGGCGAGCAGCCGCATCCGGCGCAGGCCGGCGCGTCGGGCGGCATCCGCGGGCGAGGGGGCCATGAGACTCACGTCCGCGATCCTGCCCCATCCGGCACGACAAACCGCTGCCGGATGCCGGGCCCGCGCCAGCCGGTGCCCACCGCGCCTACGCTGGGTGGGTGCGTTTCCTCAACGACCTCCAGCCGCAGCACGACCTCACCTACGACGACGTCTTCATGGTGCCGAACCGGTCGTCGGTGACCAGCCGGCTCGACGTCGACCTCGCGAGCGTCGACGGCACGGGCACGACGATCCCCCTCGTCGTCGCCAACATGACCGCCATCGCCGGCCGCCGGATGGCCGAGACGACCGCCCGCCGCGGTGCGCTCACCGTCATCCCGCAGGACATCCCCGCCGAGATCGTGCGCGACGTCGTCGCCTGGCAGAAGTCCCGACACCTCGTCTACGACACCCCGATCACCCTGACCCCGACGATGACCGTCGGCGAGGCGCTCGTGCTGCTGCACAAGCGGGCCCACGGCGCCGCCATCGTCACCGTCGGCGACCGCCCGGTCGGCATCGTCACCGAGACCGACCTCACCGGGGTCGACCGGTTCACCCAGATCGACGACGTCATGGTGCGCGACATGGTGACGCTCGAGGACGGCGTCGACGTCGAGTCGGCCTTCGACACCCTGTCGCACGCCCGCCGCCGCCTCGCCCCGATCGTGGCCGACGACGGCCGGCTGGTCGGCATCCTCACCCGGTCGGGGGCGCTGCGGGCGCACCTCTACTCCCCGGCCGTCGACGACGCCGGCCGGCTGCGGATCGCCGCCGCCGTCGGCATCAACGGCGACGTCGCGACCAAGGCCAAGGACCTGCTCGACGCCGGCGCCGACGTGCTCGTCATCGACACCGCGCACGGCCACCAGGAGAAGATGATCGAGGCGCTGCGGGCGGTGCGCGCCCTCGACCCCGGGGTGCCGGTCGTGGCCGGCAACGTCGTCTCGGCCCAGGGCACCCGCGACCTGATCGAGGCCGGCGCCGACATCGTCAAGGTGGGCGTGGGCCCCGGTGCCATGTGCACGACCCGGATGATGACCGCCGTCGGGCGCCCGCAGTTCTCCGCGGTGCTCGAGTGCGCCACGGCGGCCCGCGAGCTGGGCCGGCACGTGTGGGCGGACGGTGGCGTGCGGCATCCGCGCGACGTCGCCCTCGCCCTGGCCGCCGGCGCCTCGAACGTCATGATCGGCTCGTGGTTCGCCGGCACGCTGGAGTCGCCCGGCGACCTCTACACCGACGAGGCCGGCCGCCAGTTCAAGGAGTCGTTCGGGATGGCGTCCTCGCGGGCCGTGCGCGGCCGCACCGCGAGCGACACCGCCTACGAGCGGGCCCGCAAGGCGATGTTCGAGGAGGGCATCAGCTCGGCCCGGATGTACGTCGACCCGGCCCGCCCGAGCGTCGAGGACGTGCTCGACGAGATCGTCGCCGGGCTGCGCAGCAGCTGCACCTACGCCGGGCGCGCGCACCCTGGAGGAGTTCCACGAGCGCGCGACGGTCGGCATCCAGAGCACCGCCGGCTTCGCCGAGGGGCGCCCGCTGCACACCTCCTGGTGACCGGTCCCAACTTTCTCGCCGGAGCGGGAACCTTCACCTTCGCACCCCTTCCGTTCTGGTGCGGAGGTGAAGGTTCCGGCGATCGGGCGAGAAAGTTGTGACGTCGCGGTTGGGGGCTGGGGCAGGATTGCCGGTATGCCGCTCGACGTCGCCTCGGTCCGTGCCCACTTCCCCGCCCTCACCGAGGGGGCCGCGCACTTCGACGGCCCCGGCGGCAGCCAGACGCCCGACGTCGTCGGCCGGGCGGTCGCCGACACCCTGACCAGCGCGATCTCGAACCGCGGCACGGTCACCGCCTCCGAGCGGCGCGCCGAGCAGGTCGTCACCGACTGCCGCGCCGCCCTCGCCGACCTGCTCGGGGCCGACCCGCGCGGCATCGTGTTCGGCCGCAGCGCCACCTCGCTCACCTACGACCTGGCCCGCGCGCTGGCGAAGGACTGGGGCCCCGGCGACGAGGTCGTCGTCACCCGCCTCGACCACGACGCGAACATCCGGCCGTGGGTGCAGGCCGCCGAGGCGGTCGGTGCCACCGTGCGGTGGGTCGACTTCGACCCCGCCACCGGCGAGCTGTCGGCGGATGCCGTGGCGGCCGCGCTCTCCGAGCGCACCCGGCTCGTCGCCACCACGGGCGCCTCGAACCTGATCGGCACCCGCACGCCGGTCTGCCGGGTGGCCGACCTCGCCCACGAGGTGGGCGCCCTGCACTGGGTCGACGGGGTGCACGCCACCGCCCACGCCTCGGTCGACCTCGCGGCGCTGCGGGCCGACTTCTGGACCTGCTCGCCCTACAAGTTCATGGGCCCGCACTGCGGCGTGCTCGCCGCCGACCCGGCGCTGCTCGAGACCCTGCACCCCGACAAGCTGCTGCCGTCGACGGATGCCGTGCCCGAGCGGTTCGAGCTCGGCACCCTCCCCTACGAGCTGATGGCCGGCACGACCGCCGCCGTCGACTTCATCGCGACCCTCGACGACACCGGGGCGGGCTCGACCCGGCGGGAGCGGATCGAGCTCGGGATGAAGGCCGTGCACGCCCACGAGCGCGCGCTGCTCGACGTGCTGGAGCCCGCCCTGCGCGCGATGAACGGGGTGACCGTGCACAGCAACGCGCGCTCGCGCACACCTACCCTCCTGTTCACGGTGGCGGGTCGCGACCCGCAGGAGATCCGTGGGCGGCTCGCCGAGCGCGGCGTCAACGCACCGGCCGGGCACTTCTACGCCATCGAGTGCTCCCGCCACCTGGGCCTGGGCGACAGCGGCGGCGTGCGCGTCGGGCTCGCGCCGTACACGTCGGCGGACGACATCGACCGCCTCGTCACCGGCCTGACCGAGATCGTCTGACACAGAACGGAACTCACCATGGCACGCACGACCACGACCCCGTCCTCGTCACCGGCTGCTCCACCGGCATCGGCCGCGCCGCCGCCGAGGCCCTGCTCGCCCGGGCCACACCGTGTGGGCCACCGCCAGGCGCCCCGAGACGCTGGCCGACCTCGCCGCCAAGGGTGCCCACGTGACGGCGCTCGACGTGACCGACGAGGCGTCGATGTCCGCGGCGGTCGCCGAGGTCGAGGCCGCGCACGGCGCGGTCGGCGCCCTCGTCAACAACGCCGGGTACGGCGAGTACGGCGCGGTCGAGGAGGTCGCCATGGACAAGGTGCGCGCCATGTTCGAGACCAACGTCTTCGGGCTGGCCCGGATGTGCCAGCTCGTCCTCCCCGGGATGCGCGCCGCCGGCCGCGGTCGCATCGTCAACCTCAGCTCGATGGGCGGGCGGATGACCTTCCCGCTCGGGGGCTACTACCACGCGACGAAGTACGCCGTGGAGGCGCTGAGCGACGCCCTCCGGGTCGAGGTCAAGCCGTTCGGGGTGCAGGTCGTCGTCATCGAGCCGGGGGTCACCCGCAGCGGGTTCGAGGAGACGATCAGCGCGTCCGACGCGCTCGCCGTCCCACGACGACTCCCCCTACGCCGCGATGCGCGCGTCGGTCGCCGAGGGCAACAGCGCGGCCTACGCCAACCCGCGGCTGTCGGCGTCCGCCGAGAGCGTGGCGCAGACCCTCGTCAAGGCCGTCGAGGCCGACCGTCCCCGCACCCGCTACCTGCTCACCCCGGCCGCCCGAGCCATGGTGACCGCCCGGGCCGTCGGCGGCGACCGGGTCTGGGACGGCCTCGTGACGCGCCAGTTCGGCCTCTGATGGTCGCGCTCCTCGAGCCGCTCGAGGCGCCGGTCCACCCGATCGAGGCCCTGCGCCGGGTCGCGTTCCTGCTCGAGCGCACCCGCGCCGGCACCTACCGGGTCGAGGCCTTCCGCAACGCGGTCAAGACGCTCAAGCCGCTCGACGCGGCCGAGCTGCGCGAGCGCGCCGAGGCCGGCACCCTCCAGGAGATCCCCGGCATCGGGAAGTCGACGAGCGGGGTCATCGCGGAGGCCCTGGCCGGCGAGCTGCCCGCGTACCTCGGCCTCGCTGCAGGAGAAGTCGGGCGGGCCGCTCGTCGACGGGCGGCGAGCAGATGTACGCCGCGCTGCGCGGCGACTGCCACCTGCACTCCGACTGGAGCGACGGCGGCAGCCCCATCGACGAGATGGTGCTGACCGGCATCGAGCTGGGCCACGAGTGGCTCGTGCTCACCGACCACAGCCCCCAGCTGCGGGTGGCCAACGGGCTGACCGTCGAGCGGCTGACCCAGCAGATCGGCATCGTCGAGGCCATCGACCGCTCGCTCGGCGGGTCGTTCCGGCTGCTCAAGGGCATCGAGGTCGACATCCTCGACGACGGCGGCCTCGACCAGACCGATGCCATGCTCGCCCGCCTCGACCTCGTCACGGCATCCGTGCACAGCAAGCTGCGGATGAACGGCGGGCCGATGACCACGCGGATGGTCAACGCCGTCAGCAACCCGCGGGTCAACGTGCTGGGCCACTGCACCGGCCGGCTCGTCGAGGGCTCGCGCGGCACCCGGCCGCAGTCCGACTTCGACGCCCGGGCCGTGTTCGAGGCGTGCGCCGAGCACGACACCGCGGTCGAGATCAACAGCCGCCCCGAGCGGTGCGACCCGCCCGACGAGCTCGTGCTCCTCGCGCTCGAGATCGGCTGCCTGTTCGCGATCGACTCCGACGCGCACGCGCCGGGCCAGCTCGACATGAAGGCCTACGGCTGCGAGCGCGCCGAGCGGCTCGGCGTGCCGGCGGAACGCATCGTCACCACGTGGGATGCCGACCGGCTGCTCGCCTGGGCGAACCCCGGCCGCTGACCCTCAGGCGGTGCGCCGGCCGCGGCCGTCGAGGTCGGCGCGCAGGGCGCGCGACGTCGACGCCGAGCGTGCGCGAGCAGCATCCGCACGGCCTCGTCGTCGGTGCGCAGCACGGCCAGGGCGATGTGCTCGCTGCGGATCTCGCGGGAGTGCATCGCGGATCGCCTCGCGCAGCGACAGCTCGAGCACCTTCTTGGCGCCGCGGCCGAACCGGACGCGACCGCCCAGCCCGAGGCGTCGACGGGCACGGCGGGTCGGCTCGTCGTCGAGGTCGGCGTGCTCGTCGCGCTCGGCGGGCGGCCGACGGCCGCGCCCGTCGAGGGCGCCCTCGCCGAACTGCGCGTCGACGGCCTCGCGGATGGCGTCGAGGTCGATGCCGAGCGAGCGCAGCGCCGCCGCGTCGTCCTCGCGCGAGCGGCGTCGGCGGCGGCGGGCCGCGGGGCACCCAGGGCGGCGCTCACGGCATCCTCGGTGACGCCGTGGGCGGCGAGCAGGTCGCGGGCACCGCTGCCCTCCTCGGTGAGGGCGAGGAGGAGGTGGACCGGGCGCACCTCGTCGGCGTCGAGGGCTCGTGCACAGGTCGATGCTGGTGACGACGACGGCGCGGGCGTCACGCGTGAAGCGTTCGAACACGGTTACCTCCGGGCGTGCTTGCGGTGGACGGTCTGCTTGGTGACGCCGAGCGCGTCGGCGATCTCCTGCCACGACCAGCCCTTGGCGCGGGCGTTGCGGACGTGCAGGGTCTCGAGCTGGTCGAGCAGGCGGCCCAGCGCGGCGACGGCTCGCAGGCCGACCGTGGGGTCGGTGCTGTCGAGGTCGCCCGCGAGGTCGGTGGCGGTTCTCGTCATGCCCGTCAGCATATGCTGACGCACTGCCAGGCGTCAACACATGCTGACGAAACTGGCGGCCGGAGAGCACGCCGACCGGCGCCGGCATCCCCGTTTTGGTGAGGCCGCGAGGTGTCCCCTATGCTTTCGGAGTCCTCGACGGATCCGAGCGCTGCGCGCTGCGCGACCTTGAGGCCCGGTCGAGGTCGGGTCCCCATCGTCTAGCGGCCTAGGACCCCGCCCTTTCACGGCGGTAGCACGGGTTCGAATCCCGTTGGGGATACGTTAGGCAAGGCCTTTAACAAGGCCCCGTAGCGCAGTTGGTTAGCGCGCCGCCCTGTCACGGCGGAGGTCGCGGGTTCGAGTCCCGTCGGGGTCGCTCCGAGAAGGAGCGGTCGGTTCACCCGACCGTTTTCGTCTCTGGTCCGGCCAGGTAGCTCAGTTGGTACGAGCGTCCGACTGAAAATCGGAAGGTCGGCGGTTCGACCCCGCCCCTGGCCACCGGAACAGCCGCAGCCCGACACCGGGCTGCGGCTTCGTCGTTCCGGTCGGTCCGTGCCTCCAGGTGCCTCAGTCGTCGTCGTGGTCGCCCATCGCCGAGGCGATGTAGACGGCCCGGTTGCCGGCGGGCTGGATCAGCACGCACGGGGTCCTCGCAGCGGCGGGTGCCGGCGATCCGTGTCGGAGGTGGAGCCGTCGCCGGCGGTGCTCAGCGCGAAGGGTGCCGTCGACGACCGTCACCATGTCGTCGCAGACCAGGGTCGCGACCACGGAGGCGATCGGGTTGGTGTTGGTGCCCCGCGGCGGCGGGATGACCAGGCCGGTGATCGACACCATGATCCGGCCGTCCTCACGCACCCGGGCGCTGCTCGGCCCGTTGACCCACGGGGCGCCGCCGGGGTTGATGCCCGCGATCTGCGGGCTGTCCGGTGCCGGCATGCTGCCGACCAGGTCGGCCCGCAGGATGCTGTGCCCGCTGGCGAGGGCGGGGCTCGCGGTCAGGGCCAGCGCGGCGATCGCGGCCACGGCAGTGGCGGGGATCAGGCGGCTCGTTCGGGTCAGGTTCATGGTTCTCGCCTCTCGCGCGGACTTGGCTGAGCCGCCACCTGGCGCGACGGCCCCGATTCCTGTCACACGGCGCCCGGCAGGCCGGTCGGTTCACCCGCGCGGCGACCCACCCCGGTCGCGCGAGGCGGCCGGGGTGGGTCGTGGGCGGGGCGAGCGGATGCCGTGGGTCAGGCGGCGAGCTCGGCGACGGCTGCGGGCCGGAAGCCCTTGAAGGTCATGTAGAAGCCGACCGACAGCTCCCAGGCCGCGATCGGGAGGGTGGCGAGCATGGTCAGCGAGCCGGTCTGGGTGGTTTGGCCGAAGAAGGTCAGCAGGTTCGCGGTGAGCAGCAGCGGGGCGCCGATCAGGCCGATCGTGGGGATGATGCGGGGCACCAGGCGCGAGCGGTACAGCAGGGTGCCGAAGAGGAGCGCGTTGAGGCAGGCCATGAAGCCCGGGCCGAGCAGGAAGGTCCAGTCGCGGCCGGTGACCAGGGCCTGGCCGGTCGTGGTCAGCGCGGACGGCGTCGGCGGACGCGGTGCCGGCGAGGTCCTGCCGCAGGGCCACGACGGTGAGCAGGGCGACGACGCCGATCAGGATGACGGCCGCCTCGACCATGCGGGACATGACGAACCCCAGCGCCAGGGACTCGTTGACGCGCTTGACGACGGGGAAGACCGCGACGGCGCTGCCGATGCCGGCCAGGGCGTTGACGAAGTCGAGGAGGCAGGCCCACAGCACCTGGGTGTCGTGGCCGGCGCCGACGATGTAGCCGGGGTCGCTCAGGACGGGGTCGAGCAGCAGCAGGGCGGGGATGGAGGCGGCGAAGGTCAGCAGGTAGAAGATGCCGCCGGCGCGGGCGTAGTTGCGGCCGTGTGTTGCGGCGGCGGGGTCGCGCCGGGTCGTGCCGGTGGTGGCGGACGGTGCGGTCGTGGTGGTCATGTCGGTTCTCCGTGTCGGTGTCGTGCGGGGGTGGGTGCGTGGTGCATGGCGGCCTGGTCGGGTTCGACCCGGGCGACCGAGATCAGCGGCAGGCCGAGGTCGCGGAGCCTGGCCAGCAGCCCGTGGAGGGCGGCCTGGTCGACGACGCGGCCGGTGAGGACGGTGGTGCCGTCGCCGTCGGGCGTGAGGTCCATGCCGTCGAGCCAGGCGGACCACCGCGGGTCGAGGCGCCCCTGGAGGCGGATCTCGTACCAGCCGGGTCGTGCGGCTGGCGGTGGCGCTGCGTGGGTCATGGTGGCTCCTCCTGCCGGTGCGGGACGGTTCGCCGGGGTGCTGGCGGGTCGTCGTGATGCCGGCAACGTAGGAAGCGGAGGTGATGAGCCGTCGTCATCAGGTGTGATGAGTGGGCTGATGAATTCTCGGCGCTCGTCACCGCGCCGAGGCCGGTGCGCGCCGGGCCGCGCCGCGGTCAGCGCCGGAGCGGTGCGGGAGAACAGGTTCAGCTGGTGGGCGCGGCGGACCGCGGCGCGGCGGTTGGTGACGCCGAGCTTGGCGTAGATGTGCTGGGTGTGGGTGCGGACGGTGCTGAGGGACACCCCCAGCTCGCGGGCGATGGCCGGGCCGTCGAGGTCGGAGCCGAGGTAGCGCAGCACGTCGAGCTCGCGGCTGCTCAGCGGGTCGACGAGCGCGCTGGCCGCCGGCGCATCCGCCGGCGGCTCGGCCGGGCGGCCGGGCGCCGGTGCCGGAGGTCGACGGCGGCCAGGCGCCGGACGAAGCCCAGTCGGTGCGACGGCCAGGGCCGCAGCAGCCCATCATCGGGCGGCCTCGCCGGTGAAGACCCGGACGTAGCCCTCCGGCTCTGCGAGACGCACGGCGCGCTCGAGCGACGCCAGGGCCGCTCCGCTCGCCGGCGCTGCGCGGGCGAGCGCCTGCAGCACCAGCACCTCGATGACGATGCCGGTGCGGCCGCCCGCCTCGGCGGCCGCGAGCAGCCGGTCGAGCAGGGCGTCGCCTCGGCCAGCGACGGCGGCCGCTCCCGGATGCCGTGTGGTCGGCGAGCAGGACCCGCGCCAGGGTGACGTGCTCGTACTCGTGCAGGTAGGTCAGCTCGTCGGTCGCCGACACCCCGCGACGGCGCGCCCACGCCAGCGCCTCGGCCACCTCGCCCGGAGGCGGCGAGCACCCGGGCCCGCGCGGCGGCCACCGGCCGCACGTGCGGCGCGAAGTCGGCGACGTAGACCCGCTCGGCCTCCTCGAGCAGGCCGACCGCGGTCGGCGCGTGTCGCCCTGCGGCGGCCGCAGCTGCGGCCATCGCGACCCGCCACCGGTACGGGTGCTGCGGGCAGGCCGGCGGACTCGCCGAGCTCGTCGGCCCGGCGCAGGCTGCTCGGCCGCACCGGCCAGGTCGCCGCGTCCCAGCGCCACCCGGCTCAGCCGCACGTGCATGTCGGCCGCCCCCGCGGCAGCGACGCCGCCGGCGGCGGCCAGCGCGAGGGCCTCGTCGCAGGTGCGCTCGGCGTCGCCCAGCCGGCCCTGGGTCATCTCGATGTCGGCGAGGGTGATGGTGCAGCCGAGCACGTCCGCGACGTGGCCCGCGCGGCGCAGGTTCTCGGCGGCGACCCGGTAGCGCGCGGTGCGCCGCGTCGAGGTCCCCGGTGGTCCAGGAGGCGAGGCCGACCAGGGCGGAGGCCGAGGCGGTGGTGAGGTGGTCGTCGGCGGCGGCGCGGTCCAGGGCGCAGCTCGGCGTGCGCGCACGGTGCCGGCCAGGTCGCCGCCGACGAGCGCGAGGGCGGCCCGGTAGGTCTGCACGGCCGCCGGCAGCCGGGCCAGGCTCGCGCGTGGTCGACGACGACGAGGTCGTCGGGCGGGCCCGGCCAGCAGCCGCTCGACGTCGCCCAGCCGCCGGTCGACGACCGTCGAACTCGTTGCTCGCCGCGAGCGCGCCGATGAACCCGACGGCGAGCACCGGCCGGTCGCTGCACCACGTCGGCGGGCAACTGGTCGACCCAGCGGCAGATGACCGCCTCGCGGCGCTCGCGCAGCAGCGCCGGGATGGCGAGCTCGACCCGGGCGGCCGCCAGGTCGACGTCGCCGGCGGCGAGCGCGTGCCGCACCGCCGCCTCGGGATCGCCGGCCCGGTCGTACCAGTCGCTGGCGCGGCGGTGCAGCCCGGCGACGTCGCCGGGCCGCTCGTCGAGCAGGTGGGCGCGCAGCACGTCGGCGAACAGGTGGTGGTACCGGTACCAGCTGGCGGTGGTCGTCGAGCGGGACGACGAACAGGTTCTGCCGCTCCAGCGACTCCAGCGTCGGCCCTGCCCGTCCGGTCCGGCCGGTGACCGCGTCGCACAGCGGGCCGGTCAGCCGGTCGAGGACCGAGGTGTCGAGCAGGAACCGGCGCACGTCGTCCGGCTGCCGGTCGAGGACCTCGTCGGCGAGGTAGTCGACGACGAACCGGTCGTCGCCGGCGAACCCGGCGATGAACTGCGACGCGGTCGTCGCGGCCGTGCAGGGACAGCGCCGCCAGCTGCAGCGCGGCCGCCCACCCCTCGGTGCGGCGCTCCAGGGCGGCCACGTCGCCGGCGCGCAGGCCGAGGGCGTTGAGCGTCGTTGAGGTAGGCGGCCGCCTCGTCCCCGGTGAAGCGCAGGTCGGCGGCGCGGACCTCGACCAGCTCACCGCGGGCCCGCAGCCGCGCGAGGGGCAGCGCGGGGTCGGCGCGGGTGCTGATGACGAGGTGCACCTGCGGCGGCAGGTGCTCGAGGAGGAAGGCCATCCCGGCCTGGATGTCCGGGCCCTCGGCGAGGTGGTAGTCGTCGAGCACCAGGGTGAGGTCGCCCGGCGCGCACGCTGAGCTCGTTGAGCAGCGCGGTCAGCACGGCGTCGATCGGGGCCTGCCCGGCTGCAGCTGCAGCTCGAGGGCCGCCGTGGCCGTGCCCGGGGCGGCGCGGTCGACGGCGCGCAGCACGTAGGTCCAGAACGTCGACGGCGTCCCGGTCGCGCTCGTCGAGCGACACCCAGGCCGTCCGGCGGCCGGTGCCGCCGGCCGGCCAGCCAGGTGCCGAGCAGGGTGGTCTTGCCGAAGCCCGGCCGGCGCCGAGACCAGCAGTCAGGGTGGCGTCCGCGCCGCGGGCCAGCAGCTCGTCGAGCCGGGGCCGGTCGACGGTCCGGGCCCGGGCCCGCGGCACGACCAGCTTGGTCTCGACCAGGGCGCTCCGGCATCGGCGGTGCCTCCTGCCTCGGCTCGACCCTGCCGAGCGTAGGCCATGCTGGTGCGCGAGCCGGTCTCCCCCTGAGGGCCGGAGACCGGAGGCGACGTGCGACCCCCGGTCGAGCAGCCGGCCGCCACCCGAGGCCACCGCGAGCGTCCGTGCGCCGGCGCCGGGTCGGCTGGGGCTTCATCTCGCTGTACGCCCTGTCGTACGCCGGCGGAGCACTGCTCTTCCTCGCGCCGCTGCTGGTGTCGTTGGCGCTGAAGGTCAACGACCTGGTCGGCATCACGACGCCCCGAGGAACCTCGCCCTGGTGACCGGGGTCGGGTCGCTGCTGTCGATCGTGAGCAACCCGCTGTTCGGCCGGCTGAGCGACCGCACCACGTCGCGGTGGGGCATGCGGCGGCCCTGGATGCTCGTCGGGCTGGCCGGCGGCACGCATCGGCATCCTGATCGTCGCCCTGGCGCCGAACATCGCGGTGGTGCTCGTCGGCTGGTGCATCGCGCAGGTCTTCCTCAACGCGCTGCTCGCGGCCCAGGTCGCCGTGCTGCCCGACCAGGTGCCCGCGGCCCAGCGCGGCCTCGTCTCCGGGGTGCTCGGGCATCTGCCTGCCGGCGGCGTCGGTGGCCGGCACCTTCCTCGTGCAGGCGTTCGACAGCAGCGACCTGACGATGTTCCTCGCCCCGTGCGTGGTCGGCGCCGCCCTCGTGGTCGTGTTCGCTGACCCGGCTCGACGACCGGCGGCTCGACCCGGCCGACCGGCCGCCGTGGTCGCTGCGGCAGCTGGTCGGGCTCGTTCTACGTCAACCCGCGCGCCAACCCCGACTTCGCGTGGGCGTTCGTCAGCCGGTTCCTGCTGCGTCATGGCGTACGCCTTCCTCGTCACCTACCAGGCCTACTACCTGATCGACCAGCTCGGCACCGCCGAGGATGCCGTGCCGCACCAGATCTTCCTCGGCACCGTCGTGCAGTCGGTCGCCCTGGTCGTGGCCGCACCGCTGACCGGCCGGCTCTCCGACCGGGTGGGCCGCCGCAAGGTCTTCGTCGTGGTCGCCGGCGGTCGTCTACGCGGTCGCGATGCTCGTCATCGCCACGGCGACCGGCTCCGGCGGCTACCTCGTCGGCATGGCGATCGGCGGGCTCGGCTTCGGCATGTACATGGCGGTGGACCTCGCCCTGGTCGTCGACGTGCTGCCCGAGACCGGCTCGGCGGCCAAGGACCTCGGCGTGCTCAACATCGCCGGGGCGCTGCCGTTCGCCCTGGCCCCCGCCCTCGCGCCCGTCGTGCTCGCGGCCAGCGGCAGCAGCTACGCGGTGCTCTACCTCGTGGCGGGCGGCTGCGCCCTGCTCGGCGCAGCCGCCATCGTCCCGATCAGGCGGGTGCGGTAGGGCCGGTCACTCGTCGACGAGCGCGCGGCCGTGCACGATCGCGGCCCACATGACGAACACGTCGAGGGCGATGATCAGAATGCCCCAGATCGGGTAGTGCGGGAGCCACGCGAAGCTGCCGATCATGCTCGCCGCCGCCGCGATGACGGCCACGGTGCGGGCCCAGGTCTTGCCGAAGAACAGCCCGGCACCGGCGCCGGCGGTCAGGAGCCCGAGGAGCAGGTGGATCCAGCCCCACGTGGTGAAGCTGAAGTGGAAGACGTAGTTCGTGCCCCGCACGAAGATGTCGTCGCTGAACAACGCGACGAGCCCCTGGAGCGCGTGGAACAGCCCGACCATGATCAGCAGGACGCCCGCGAAGGCGACGGCGCCGGTGTTCTCGCCCCCGGTGAACCCGCCCGACTTGTTCAGATCGGTCGTCAGTGAAGTGTCCTCGTGCGACATCGTGGCCCACCTTCTTCGTCGAGCGCCGCGCAGGTCGCCGGCGCGCGGCCGCGCGGCCGCTCTCCCGTTGTAAGGGGCACCTGACTCCGGGCGCCTCACCCTGCCGGGGTGAGTCCCCGGCGGCCGAGCGCGCTCAGCCGTCGTGGTCGGCCGCGAGCACGGCCCTGGCGCCCTCCGCGACGACGGCGACGTCCGTGGTCACCGCGAGGCAGTGGATGCCGTGCGCCCGCAGCCGCCGCGCGTTCGCCGGGGTGCCGGCGAACCCCGCCACGAGGATGCCGTGCCGCGTCGCCGCGCGCGACCACCCGGCCGAGGGGGTTGCCCTCCGACCGGTCGTCGAGGAGCGCGTCGACCGTGGTGCCGAGGGCGAGGGCGAGGTCGAGCGGGCCGACGAACAGGCCGTCGACGCCCGGGGTCGCCGCGATCGGGTCGACGTCGGCCAGGGCACCGACCGTCTCGACCATGACGAGGCAGCGCACCGCGGCGTTCGCCGCGGCCGGGTCCGGGGCGGCGCCGCCCCACAGCGGCGCGAACGGCCCCCAGCTGCGGTCGCCCTCGGGTGGGTAGCGCGACGCGCGGGCCGCGAGCACGGCATCCGCCCGTCCGGTCACCGACGGCACGACCACCGCGGTCGCACCGGCATCCAGGGCGGCTCCGATCCAGACCGGGTCGACGGCCGGCACGCGCACGACGAGCGCCGTCCCGGCATCCGCCAGGCCCCGCCCCGCCGCGTGCAGGGCGGCGCGGTCGACCGGGCCGTGCTGCGCGTCGAGCGCCACCCAGTCGAAGCCGCTCGCCGCGAGCCGCCGGAGCAGGTCGACGTCGGCGGTGAAGGCCCAGACGCCTCGCGAGCGCTCGACCACCCCCGCGGGACGCTGGCCCTGGGTGGTCTCGCTGCCGTACGCCATGTGGTCCTCCGCATCGTCGACGGCCGGCCTCGCGTGGCCCGGCGCCGTGGGCCCAGTCAAGCAGGGCCGCACGCGCGGCTCGGCGCGGTGGCGTGATGCCCATCTCCAATCGTCGACGGCGGCCACGGCACCCGGAAGGATTGACGCGGAAGCCGAGCGCCGGCCGCACCGTGGCCGGTCGTCCCACCCGGCTCGCTGGAGCAGGCATGACAACCTCACCCACGCACCACCCGTCGGCGACCCGAACCCGGGCCCGACCGCGTGCGGCCTCCCGCCGGGCCGGCTACGTCGTGGCGGTCGGGGTCAACGCGCTGCTGCTCTACCTCCTCAACCGCAGCCCCGGCTGGCAGGCGGTCCCGTTCCTCACCGACGCCATGAACCGGGTGATCGGGGTCGTCAACCTGTCGATCACCGCGGGCCTGGTGGCCAACCTCGTCTACGTCGTGTGGGACCCCACCTGGCTCAAGGCCCTCGGCGACCTGGCGACGACCTGCGCGGGCGTGCTGGCGATGCTGCGGATCTGGCAGGTCTGGCCGTTCGACTTCCCGGCCGGGTCGCCGTGGAACCTGGTCGCGCACGTGGTGCTCGGCCTGGGCCTGGTGGGCGGGGCCATCGGCATCGTCGAGTCGACCGTGCGCTACGTGCGGGCGATCGGGTTCAGCTCCGCCTGAGCCGGATGCGGGCGCGCCGGGCGAGGCGTCCGCGCGAATTCATCGCGAGGGTCAGCGCGACTCCTTCGGGAGCGGTCAGCGCGAGTCCTTCTTCGCCTGTCGGGCAGCGCCCTTGGACTTCGTCGACGCGTCGCGCTTGAGGCCGCCGGTGGTCTTCGTCGCGCGCCGACGGGTGCTCGTGCCGGTCGCCGTGGAGCGGCCGCCGGCCGGCTGCGACCCGGGGCCGGTGGAACCGCGCGACGCCGCGACCGCCGCGAGCCGCTCGGCCTTGAGCTCCTCGGCCGCGGCGTTGGCCACGACCTCGACGCGCTTGCTGACCCGGGCCAGCGCGAGCTCGAACACCTCGGCCTTGGCGGCGTTGGCCGCGTTGCCCGGGCCGGGCGTGGCCGCGGGCGCCCTTCATCCCGACCCGGGACGCACCGGTCTGCCGGTAGAGCTTGACGTACTTCGAGCGGGCCCGCTGCACCCGGGTGTGCAGCTGGAGCAGGGCGTCCTCGTCGAGCTTGTCCATGCGCTTCGGCTCGGTCTCGCGCACCAGGTCGGCCTGGGTGTCGGTGAGGAACCGGGGGATCTCGACGGTCATGACGCTGCCTCTCGCAAGGCCACACAGGTGGCGGTCGGCCGACTGCGGGCGTCGCTCGCGGCCGTCCGTCGAGCCTTCCGCCGCCGCCGCGTGCTGTCAACGTGACCTGGGCCGCGTCGAACCCTGCAGGTCAGGCCCCCGGGGCGAGGGCCTGCACCGTGGCGATCGTGTCGGCCTCGTCGGCGGCCTTGTCGTCGCGGTAGCGCAGCACCCGGGCGAACCGCAGGGCGACCCCACCGGGGTAGCGCCGCGAGTGCTGCAGGCCGTCGAAGGCGATCTCGACGACCTGCTCGGGGCGCACCTCGACCACCCACCCCTCGCGTGCCGTCGACCGCGAGCTCGGTGAACCGCTCGGTCTGCCAGCGCAGCATCTCGTCGGTCATGCCCTTGAACGTCTTGCCGATCATGACGAAGCCGCCGGTGTCGGGGTCGCGGGCACCGAGGTGGATGTTCGACAGGGTGCCCTGGCGCCGACCCGACCCCCACTCGACGGCGAGCACGACGAGGTCGAGGGTGTGCGTGGGCTTCACCTTCACCCAGCCGCTGCCCCGGCGGCCGGCGGCGTACGGGCTGTCGGCGGCCTTGACGACGACCCCCTCGTGCCCGGCCGCGACGAGGTCGGCGAAGAACTGCTCGGCGGCGACCGGGTCGTCGGTGAGCAGCCGCGGCACCACGAGGTGCGGCGCGAGGTCGACCAGGGCGTCGTGCCGCACCCGGGCCGGCTCGTCGATGAGGTCGACGCCGTCGCGGTGCAGCAGGTCGAAGAGGAAGGTCGTGAGGGGCACCCGCTCGCGCAGGCCGGCGACGTCGGCCGAGCTGGCGGTGCGGGCCCCGGTGACCTGGAACGGCGCCGGCCGCCCGTCGTCGAGCAGGACGATCGCCTCGCCGTCGAGCACGAGGTCGCCCCCGGGCAGCGCGGCGACGGCCTCGACCACCTCGGGCACCCGCTCGGTGATCTCGTCGAGGCTGCGCGTGTAGACGGTGACCTCGCCCGACGCTGCGGTGCACCTGGATGCGGATGCCGTCGAGCTTGCCGTCGACGAGCAGGCCGCCGGCACCGCACGGCCTCGACCGCCTCGGCCGCGGTCTTCGCCGAGGCGGCGAGCATCGGGCGCACCGGCCGGCCCACGACGAGCCCCACCTGCTCGAGCGCCTCGACCCCGCCCGCGGCGGCGAGCCGGGCCACCTCGGCGCGTGGTGCCCGCGAGCATGGCGGCGCGGCGCACGACGGCATCGGGCACGGCGTACGCCGTGGCGACGGCGGCGAGCACGACGCCGTCGAGGGCGCCCTGGCGCAGGTTGCCGGTGATGAGGTCGACGAGGAAGCGCTGCTCGTCGGCGGTGGCGCGGCCCATCAGCCCGGCGAGCTCGGCCTTGCGGGATGCCGTGGAGCCGGCACCCGCGGTGGCCGCCAGCCGGGTGAACGCGGCGTCGACCTCGACGACGGTGAGGCCGGGTCGGTCGGCGGGCTCGGGGAGCGACCCGAGCGAGCGGTACCCGACGCCGAGGCGGCGCTGCGGCAGCACCCCGGACAGGTGCGAGACCACCAGGCCGACCTCGGCCGGGTCGCAGCGCGCGAACAGGTCGGCCAGGGCCTGCGTCTTCGCCGTGCGCGAGCGGGTGGCCGCGACCGCCCGCGAGGCGGCGACGACCTCGGCGAGCGTGACGTCCATCCGCCCATCCTGCCGCGCCGCACCGACAGCGGCGGCCGCAGTCCGCCCGGGTGGTCGACGACGCCCCGGCCGACTCGGCGGTCGCGGTCGGCTCCGACGACCCGGCGACGCACCGGGGGTCGGCCGGGCCGACGCGGCGTCGGCCGATCTCGAGGACCCGGCCCGGCGCGGCTGCGGCGCACCCGCCAGACGACGAGGGCCACGACCGCGATGACGCCCACGAGCACGGCGCTGCCGGTGCCGAGCCACGACTCGACCGCCTGGTACGAGGCGCCGGCGAGGTAGCCGCCCACGACGACGGCCGTGCCCCAGAGGATGCCGCCGAGCGCGTTGTAGGTGAGGAAGGTGCGGTAGCGCATGTCGGTCGTGCCCGCGAGCGCCGGCATCACCGCCCGGAAGAACGCGACCCAGCGGCCGAGCAGCACCGCCCAGCCGCCGCGGCGCGCGAGCAGGTCCCGGGCGTCGTCGAGCCGGTCGGCGTGGCGCTGCAGCGGCTTCGGCAGCCGAGCACCCGCGGGCCGTAGCGGCGGCCCACCTCGAAGCCGACGCTGTCGCCGACGATGGCCGCGACGATGACGACCGCGAGCACCGCCCAGAGCGGCACGTGGCCGAGGCTGGCCGCGACGCCGCCGAGGATCGCCACCGTCTCGCCGGGCACGACGAAGCCGACGAACAGGGCGTCCTCGACGAACACGAGCGACCCGACGACGAGCAGCACCACGGGTGCGGGCACGTTCAGGAGGCGCTCGAGCAGGGAGGTCAGCACGTCGTCAGGGGCGGGTGGGGTGCGGGGACATGACCCAGTGTGCGCCGTCACCCTTGGAGGCCGCTGGGTGCGGTGCCCGGCCGCTCAGCCCGCCGCGGCGGCGCTCCACGCGCCAGTCGATGGGCGTGCAGTTCCCGTTGTTCGACTTCTCGGCCGAGCACGCGGTCACCCCGACGACCACCGGCATCCGGGCCTCGATGGTGAAGCGGTCACCCGGCCGGGTCGGGGGCGGGTCGATGTGCAGCTCGCCCCGGTCGTCGGTCCACACGTCCATGAAGACGTTGAGCGTCGTGCCGATCCGGTCGGGGTCGACGCCGAACGGCGCGAGCGCGCCGCACAGGTTGGCGAAGCACGAGGGGTGGGGGGCGCCGTCGAACTCGGGGTAGAGCAGGTCGAAGGTCGCCTGGCTGCACGGGGTGAGGGTGAGGTCGTGCACCCCGACGGTGTCGTCGACGACCTCGGCCATACCCGGCTGCGGTTCGACCACAGGCTCGACCCGGTCGAGACGTAGACCGAGTTGCCGAAGTCGGTGGTGCGACCCGACGAGAACACCTCGGCCCCGTCGTCGGCCGCGACGAGGTAGAGGTCGCTGACCTGCTCGCCGCAGGGGTCGAGCACGGTCAGCCGGTCGCCGGGGGCCAGCTCGACGGCGACGCCGCTCTGCGGGGCGATCCGGGCCCAGCCGTCGGCGGGCGCCTCGGCCGTTCCGCCGTACGCCGGCGGCTCGCCGCTACGGGGGAAGCGGGTGCGGGCGCGGGTTCACCGCTCCTCCGCCGCCGACACGGCATCCGGGTCGGGGTCGAACGGCGGGGTCCAGTCGGCGGGCACCGCGCGGCCGGCGTACTGCCGGGCCTCGGAGGCCTCGCCGTGGTCGCTGACCATCGGGTTGAGGTAGCCCTGCAGGTCGGTGTCGCGCCGGCGGATCGTGTCGCGCATCCGCTGGTAGCGGCCGTCGCCGCGCATCCGCTCGAACTGCGCGTGCAGGTTGAAGACGAGCGTCGGCAGCGGCGCGCGGCGGGCCACGCGGGACGCGTTCGGGTGCAGGCCGACGACGAAGAACGCGGTGCCGGCGACGCTGAACGCGAAGTGCGGGTTCTCGGGGTCGGCCGCGACCCCGTCGGCCCAGGGGGCGTCGTCGTTGTCGTGCAGGTGCTGCAGGGCACCCCAGAGCAGCGCCTCGAAGTCGCGCTCCTCGTCGGGCACCGGCCCGCGGAAGCACGCGACGAACGACACCAGGTCGCCCTCGGGGTCGACCTCGTCGGCGTACTGCGCGAGGGCCGCACCGAGGGTGTCGAGCGACCCGCCGGGCCCGGTGTCGGCGAGGTCGTCGAGCACGACGAGGGTGGCGGCGTCCCGGCGGAACACCGAGCGGGCGCCGAGGCACGGGAACTCGGGGTGCGCCACCATCTCCTCGATCGCGGCCACGATGTCGCTGCTGCGGGCCGTCACCGAGGTCCTCGGCGGCGCGCTCCTCGAGCAGCTGCTCCAGGGGGTCGCTCATCGAGCGTCGCCGGGTCGGGCGGTGGGGTCGGGCACGGGTGCTCCTCGCGTCGGGCGTCACATGCTGCCCCATACCCGCAGACCAGCGGGGGTATGCCGGCGCGTCCGGTGCGGTGTCGAACGTCGAGGGGTTTGGTGGCGGCGAGCGCCGGTGGGCCGGGCGCGGCCCCGTGCCGGCATCCTTCGGTTCCCCGAGTCGGGTGCTCGGGTGGTCGCCGGGGCAGCCACCCGAGCACCCGACCGCGGTGGTGGCTGCGGGTCAGTCGCTGGAGCGGGTCACGGCGTGCGGCGCGCCGACCTCCTTGCTCTCGGGCGACCCCCGCTCGCGCAGGTAGATCGCGAAGACCGCCATGGTGCCGATCGCCAGCAGCTCGCTCTGCCAGTTCTGCAGGGTGCGGCCCCAGAAGTCCGGCGAGACGAGGTAGGCGCCGAGCCCGATCGGGTCGAGCAGGTCGCGCATCCGCTCCTCGTTGTCGGCCACCCGGCCCGCGACCGCCTGCGCCGACCACGACCCGAGGAAGACCACGGCCATCACGAGGACGAGCGAGTGCGAGTAGAGCCGGGTGCGCCAGCCGCCGACGCCGCGCCCAGGCCGGCGAGTCGGGCTCGGCGAACTCACCGACCATCTGCTGCTCGTCGCTCTCGCGGCCCTCGTCGCCGGGCTCCTTCGACTCCGACGACCCGCGCTGCACGAGCACACGGTCAGCGCGATGAAGAGCACGAACTGCAGGAACTCCGACTGCCAGTTCTCGGCGACGTCGACGGCGAACCCCGACGACGTCACGTAGCGCCAGAACGAGACCTGCTGCAGGCCGGCGGTGCGGGCCTCCGCGTTGTAGCCCGCCACCCCCCACAGCGCCTGGCCGGCGAGGGTCGCCAGCAGCAACCCGCCGAAGACGAGCGAGAGGGAGTTGTCGCGCAGAAGCCCCGCGGGGGCGCTGGGCTGCTCATCGCAGCATCAGGCCCATCGCGACGCAGAACGCCGAGCCCAGCGGTGATGAAGGCCGCGTACGCCCAGAAGATCACCGCGCATGGCTCAGTTCCCTTCCGACGGCACAGTCGTACGGCACGGCCGGGTCCGACGACGTGCGCGCGCACCCGGCCGCGGTCACCCTCCACCCGTCGTCGAACAGGGCGAGGAACACGGTCTCCGTCGGGTAGCGCACCTGCGCCGAGTGCCCGGCGACCGTGACGGCGGTGTGCTCCCCGGGGTGGGCAGGTCGGCCGCGGGCAGGGCCTGCGGCGCAGGGCTGCCGTCCTCCTCGACCGACTGCGGTGCGGGGGGCGAGCAGCGCGCACGCCGCTCGCGGGGTCCGCCCCTACGTCGGCGGCGAAGGTGTCGGCCGCCGCACCGGCCTCGTCGGCGCTCGACCTGCGCGCCGCAGCCGGCGAGCCAGCAGCGCGCAGGCCCACCACCAGCACGGATGCCGTGCGCACGCCCGCCGCCGACGTCGTCGCCCCATGCGCGGCAGCCTAGGGCGACGTCAGTCGCGATGGTGGGCTCGCGGCATCCGGCATCCGGATCCGCGTCGGGTGCCGTGGTCGCCGGAGCAGCCACCTGAGCACCCACTCGGCTCACTGGCGCGAGCACCCGCACTCGCGGACCGTCACTCGACCAGGCGGTAGCCGATGCCGGGCTCGGTGAGGATGTGCCGCGGCCGCGAGGGGTCGCCCTCGAGCTTGCGCCGCAGCTGGTTGCCGTAGACCCGCAGGTAGTTCGACTCCCGGCCGTAGCCGGGCCCCCACACGGCCTTGAGCAGGTCGGCCTGGGTGACCACCCGGCCCCGGTGCTTGGCCAGCTCGCCGAGCAGCCGCCACTCGGTGGGCGTGAGGTGCACCGGCTCGCCGTCGCGGGTCGCGGTGAGGGTGCCGAAGTCGATGGCGAACGCGTCGGTCACGACGGGCGGGATGCCGCCGAGCACCTCACCGTCGCCACCCCCGCGCCGCAGCGCCGAGCGCACCCGCGCCATCAGCTCGTCCATCCCGAACGGCTTGGTGACGTAGTCGTCGGCGCCTTCGTCGAGCGCCTCGACCTTGTCGTCGGACTGGTGCCGCGCCGACAGCACGACCACGGGAACCCGCGAGGTGCAGCCGCAGCCGGCGCAGCACCTCGACCCCGTCGACGTCGGGCAGGCCGAGGTCGAGGATCACCAGGTCGGGCGGGGCGTCCTCGACGGTCGACAGGGCGTCGCGCCCCGAGGCGACCTCCTCGACCTCGTAGCCGCGGGCCCGCAGGTTGATCCGCAGGGTGCGGCGGATCGTCTCGTCGTCGTCGACGACGAGCACGCGCTCAACCATGGGGGTCCTCCTCGGCACTGGGCAGCTCGATGACCATCGTCAGGCCTCCGCCGGGGGTCTCCTCCGCCGACACCTCGCCACCCATGGCCTCGGCGAGCCCGCGGGCGACCGCCAGGCCGAGGCCCACCCCGTCACCCGAGGGCGCGTCGCCGTGCCGCTGGAAGGGCAGGAAGATCCGCTCGCGGGCCTCCTCCGGCACCCCCGGCCCGGTGTCGCAGACGCGGATCTCGCGTGCGGCCGCCGAGACCGCTCGTCGACACCCGCACCCGGCCGGGCGAGGGCTGGTGGCGCAGCGCGTTCTCGACGACGTTGCCGAGCACCCGGTCGAGCAGGCCCGGGTCGGCGACGACGACGCGGGCCGCCGGGTCCAGGCTCCAGTCGACCCGGTCGGGCTCGGTGACCGCCGCGACGGCGGCCGGCACGACCTCGCCGAGGTCGACCGGGCGCGGGGAGGCGACCAGCGCCCCCGCCTGCAGCCGCGACATGTCGAGCAGGTTGCCGATGAGCGCGTCGAGCCGGTCGGCGGAGTCCTCGATGGCCGCCTCGAGCTCGGCCTCGTCCTCCGGCGAGAAGGTCACCTCCGACGAGCGCAGGCTGCCGATCGCGGCCTTGATGCCGGCCAGCGGGGTGCGCAGGTCGTGCGACACGGCCGAGAGCAGCGCCGTGCGGGCCGAGCTGTCGCGGGCCAGCGCCGCGGCCTCGCCGGCGGCCTGCTGCAGCGCGCGACGCTGGAGGATGGCGCCGGCGTGCGCGGCGAAGGCCGCGAGCAGCCGCTGCCGGTCGGCCGGCACCTGCACCCCGACCAGCACGAGGTCGTGCTCGTCGTCGGCGGTGGCGTGGGTCTGCTCCCAGTCGCCGGATGCCGGGTCGCCCGGTCCGCGCGCTCGTCCGGTGCCGCGACGGTGTCGGAGACCACCTCGGCCACGACCTCGGCCGGCAGGTCCCCCGTGGCCCGCCGCACGACGACCGCGCGCTGCGCCCCGAACATGTCGACGGCGTGCTCGAGCAGCACCGTCATCTGGTCGGTGGACCCGAGCAGGGTGTGGGTGAGCTCCGCGAGGGCGGCCGACTCGCGCTGGGCCGCGATCGCCGCCTCGGCCCGCCGGGCGCTGGTGTGCACGACGAACGCCACCGACCACGGCCACCGCCACGAAGACGACCAGGGCGATCGCGTTCTCCGGTTCGGAGATGGTGAGGGTGCGCACCGGCTCGAGGAAGAACCAGTTGAGCAGCCCGGACGACGCCAGCGCGCCGACGACCGCCGGCCCGATGCCGCCGAGCAGCGCCACGAGCACCGTGACGAGCAGGTAGAGCGGCACGGTCAGGGGCAGCCCGGGGTCCTGGGGCAGCAGGGCGAGCAACGCGGTCAGCACCAGGGGGCCCACCACGGCAGCGGCATACCCGAGGCGAACTCGCCTGCGCGGCAACGCGGCCCGCGACACCCGCCATCCACGCCCGGCGGCGAACGAGTGCGTCACCACGTGCACGTCGATGTCGCCGGAGTGGCTGATGACCTCCTCGGTGGTGCTCGGCACGACCAGGGTCCGCCAGCGCTTGCGCCGGGTGCTGCCGATGACGACCTGCGAGGCGTTGACCCCGCGGGCGACGTCGAGGATGGCCTCGGCCGGGTCGGCCCCCGTCACCGTCCGCCACGAGCCACCGAGCTCCTCGGTGAGGCGCCGCAGCGCCGCCAGCCCCGGCAGCGGCGGCCCGCTCAGCCCGTCGGCGCGCGCGACGTACACAGCGAGCAGCTCACCGCCGGCGCCGCGCGAGGCGATCCGCGCCCCGCGCCGCAGCAGCGTCTCGCCCTCGGGGCCGCCGGACAGCGCGACCACGACCCGCTCGCGGGTCGGCCACGACGAGTCGATGCCGTGGTCGGCCCGGTACCGGCCCAGCCCCTCGTCGACCCGGTCGGCGAGCCAGAGCAGGGCCAGCTCGCGCAGCGCCGACAGGTTGCCGACCCGGAAGTAGTTCGCCAGCGCGGCGTCGACCTTCTCGGCCTTGTAGATGTTGCCGTGGGCCATCCGGCGGCGCAGCGCCTCCGGCGACATGTCGACCAGCTCGATCTGGTCGGCCCGCCGCACCACCTCGTCGGGCACGGTCTCCTGCTGCACCACACCGGTCATCGACTCGACGACGTCGTTCAGCGACTCGAGGTGCTGGATGTTGACCGTCGAGATGACGTCGATCCCGGCATCCAGCAGCACGTCGACGTCCTGCCAGCGCTTCTCGTGGCGCGACCCCGGCGCGTTGGTGTGCGCCAGCTCGTCGACCAGCGCCACCGCGGGGCGACGGGCCAGCAGCCCGTCGAGGTCCATCTCCTCGAGCGTGACGCCGCGGTGCTCGCGCCGCACCCGGGGCAGCACCTCGAGCCCCTCGACCATCTCCGCCGTGTGCTCGCGCCCGTGGGTCTCGACCAGTCCGACGACCACGTCGGTGCCGCGGGCGAGCCGGCGCCGCCCCTCGTCGAGCATGGCGACGGTCTTGCCCACCCCGGGGGCCGCCCCGAGGTAGATGCGATGCCGACCGCGCGCCATGGGCTCATTCTCACTGACTGCCGGCGGTGGCGTCGGCGGTCTCGAGGGCGACGTTGAGCTCGGTCACGTTCACCCGGTCCTGCCCGATGAAGCCCAGGGCCGCGTGCTGGGTGTGCGCCGCCACCAGCCGCTGCACCTGCGCGACGCTCAACCCGCGCGCCGCGGCCACCCGGGGAACCTGGTAGGCGGCGTACGCCGGCGAGATGTGCGGGTCGAGACCGCTGCCGGATGCCGTGAGCGCGTCGGGCGGGATGCTCGCCGGTGCGTCCGGGTTGGCGGCGCGCAGCGCGGTCTCGCGCTCGGCCACCGCGGTGGCGAGGTCCGCGGCATCCGGGCCGAGGTTGGACCCGCCGCTGGTGTCGCCGGAGTGGTCGGAGACCGACGGGCGGGCCTGGAACCACTGCGGGCCGGCGGCCGCCTGGCCGAGCAGGCTCGAGCCGACGACGTTGCCGCGCAACGAGATCAGCGAGCCGTGTGCCTGGTCTGGGGGCGAGCAGCCCGACCCCGAGGATGACGGCGGGGTAGAGCACCCCGAGCAGCACGGTGAGCACGAGCAGCGCCTTGACGGCGGCGGCGAGCTGGCGGGCGACGGCCATGGGGATCACCTGAGTCCGGGGAGGAGGGAGACGACGAGGTCGATGAGCTTGATGCCGACGAACGGCGCGACGAGGCCGCCGAGCCCGTAGACGAGCAGGTTGCGGCGGAGCATCTGGTGGGCGGAGACCGGGCGGTACTTCACGCCGCGCAGCGACAGCGGGATGAGCGCCACGATGATCAGCGCGTTGAAGATGACGGCCGAGAGCATCGCCGACTCGGGGCTGGACAGCCGCATGACGTTGAGGGTCTGCAGCCCCGGGAAGATGCCGACGAACATCGCCGGGATGATCGCGAAGTACTTCGCGACGTCGTTCGAGATCGAGAACGTCGTCAGCGCCCCGCGGGTGATGAGCAGCTGCTTGCCGATGGCCACGACGTCGATCAGCTTGGTCGGGTCGCTGTCGAGGTCGACCATGTTGCCGGCCTCCTTCGCGGCGGAGGTGCCGGTGTTCATCGCGACGCCGACGTCGGCCTGGGCCAGGGCCGGGGCGTCGTTGGTGCCGTCGCCGGTCATCGCGACGAGCTTGCCGCCCTCCTGCTCGGCCCGGATCAGGGCCATCTTGTCCTCGGGGGTGGCCTCGGCGAGGAAGTCGTCGACGCCGGCCTCCGCCGCGATGGCGGCCGCCGTGCGCGGGTTGTCGCCGGTGATCATCACGGTGCGGATGCCCATCGCCCGCAGCTGGTCGAAGCGTTCGCGCATGCCGGGCTTGACGATGTCCTTGAGGTGGACGACGCCCAGCGTGCGGGCGCTCGCACCCGGGTCCGAGATCGCCACGACGAGCGGGGTGCCGCCGTTGGCGCTGATGCCGTCCACCGCGTAGTGCAGGTCGTGGGCGACGTGGCCGCCGTTGGACTCGACCCACGCGGCGACCGCCGAGCCGGCGCCCTTGCGCACCGAGGTGCCGTCGGCCAGGTCGACGCCGGACATCCGGGTGGTGGCCGAGAACGGGATGAACTCGGCACCCGCCTGCCGCAGCTCGGCGAACGACCCCGTGGACGGGTCGACGCCGTTCGCCAGGGCGTGGTCGACGATCGAGCGGCCCTCGGGCGTCTCGTCGGCGAGCGAGGAGAGGTACGCGGCCCGCAGCAGCTCGTCACGGGTGGCGCTCTCGACCGGCACGACGTCGCTCGCCTGGCGGTTGCCGAAGGTGATCGTGCCGGTCTTGTCGAGCAGCAGGGTGCTGACGTCGCCGGCGGCCTCGACCGCGCGACCGGACATCGCGAGCACGTTGTGCTGCACCAGGCGGTCCATCCCGGCGATGCCGATCGCGGAGAGCAGCGCGCCGATCGTGGTCGGGATGAGGCAGACGAGCAGGGCCACCAGCACGACGAGCGACAGCCGCGAGCCCGAGTAGATCGCCATCGGCTGGATCGCCCCGACGGCGAACAGGAAGATCAGGGTCAGCGTGGTGAGCAGGATGGTCAGCGCGATCTCGTTCGGGGTCTTCTGCCGCGACGCGCCCTCGACCAGCGCGATCATCCGGTCGATGAACGTCTCACCGGGCTTGCTCGTGACCTTGACGACGATCCGGTCGGACAGCACGGTCGTGCCCCCGGTGACGGCGCACCGGTCGCCGCCGGACTCGCGGATGACGGGTGCGGACTCGCCGGTGATCGCGGACTCGTCGACCGTCGCGACCCCCTCGACGACGTCGCCGTCGCCCGGGATGACCTGGCCGGCCTCGACGACGACGCGGTCGCCCGAGCCGCAGCTCGGTGCCCGGGACCTGCTCCTCGGTGCCGTCGTCGCGCAGCCGTCGGGCCGTGGTCTCGGTGCGGGTCTTGCGCAGGGTCTCGGCCTGGGCCTTGCCGCGGCCCTCGGCGACGGCCTCGGCCAGGTTCGCGAAGAGCACGGTGGCCCAGAGCCACGCGGCGACCGAGATCGAGAACACCGAGGGGTCGGGCGACCGACAGCACGGTGGTGAGCACCGAGCCGACCCAGACCACGAAGATGACCGGCGCCCGGAAGACGTGCCGGGGGTCGAGCTTGGCGAACGCCTGGGGCAGGGCGTCCCAGCCGGTGCGGACGAGGGGGGCAGCGGTCATGACAGGGCCTCCGCGATCGGCCCGAGTGCGAGGGCCGGGAAGAAGGTGAGCCCGGCGACGACCACGACGGTGCCGGCGAGCAGGACGGTGAACAGGGGGGTGTCGGTCGGCATGGTGCCGGCGGTGACGGGGCGCCGGCGCTGGGCAGCGAGCGAGCCGGCCAGGGCGAGCACCAGCACGATCGGCACCAGGCGCCCGGCGAACATGCAGAACGCCAGCGTGAGGTTGAGGAACGGCTGGTCGGCCGTGAGCCCGGCGAAGGCGGAGCCGTTGTTGTTCGACGCCGAGGTGAAGGCGTACAGCATCTCGGTGAGGCCGTGCGGCCCGGTGTTGAGCAGCCCGGCGGTCGCCGCCGGCAGCACGACCGCGAGGCCGGTGCCGATGAGGACGAGCGCGGGCGTGACGACGACGCTGAGGGCCACGTAGGTGATCTCCCTGCGGCCCACCGTCTTTCCCAGACAGCTCGGGGGTGCGTCCGACCATCAGGCCGGCGATGAAGACGGCGAGCACGACGTAGAGCAGCAGGTTGTACAGGCCGGTGCCCACGCCGCCGGGCGAGACCTCGCCGAGCATCATGTTCGACAGCGGCACCGCCCCGCCGAGCGCGCTGAAGCTGTCGTGCATCGAGTTGACCGCACCGGTGGAGGTGCCGGTGGTGGCGCCGGCGAAGAGCGCCGACCACGCGATGCCGAAGCGCTGCTCCTTGCCCTCCATCGAGCCGAGCGGGCCGGCGGCGGCCGAGAGCTCGGCCCAGGCGGCGAGCCCCAGGCTCGTGACGAGGAGGCCCGCCATGGTCGCGGTGGCGACCATCCCCTGGCGGCGGCTGCCCACCATCCGGCCGTAGGCGTACGGCAGCGAGAACGGGATGACGAGCAGGAGGAAGATCTCGAACAGGTTGGTCCAGGCGTTGGGGTTCTCGAACGGGTGGGCGGAGTTGGCGTTGAAGAACCCGCCGCCGTTGGTGCCGAGCTCCTTGATCGCCTCCTGCGACGCGACCGGCCCGCCCTGCACCACCTGGTGCGCGCCGGTGACGGTGGTGATGCTCGTCGGGTCGGCGAGGTTCTGGATGACGCCGCCCACGAGCAGCACGACCGCGGCGACGACCGCGAGCGGCAGGAGGATGCGGACGATGCCGCGCACCAGGTCGACCCAGAAGTTGCCGAGCAGGTCGGTGCTCTGGCGCGCCAGGCCGCGGATCAGGGCGATCGCGACGGCCAGCCCGACGGCGGCCGAGACGAAGTTCTGCACGGTGAGTCCCACGGACTGCACCGTGTAGCCGGCGCCGGCCTCACCGGCATACGACTGCCAGTTGGTGTTCGACATGAACGAGACGGCGGTGTTCAGCGCCGTGTGCCAGTCCATCGACCGGCCGAGCGACCACGGCAGCCACCCCTGCACCTCGATGAGCAGGAACAGGAAGGCGACCGACACCACCGAGAAGGCGACGACGGAGACCGCGTAGCCGGTCCAGCGCTGCTCGGTGCGGGAGTCGACGCCGACGAGGCGGTAGACGAGCCGCTCGACGCGCCAGTCCTGGTCGTCGGTGAAGACGCGGTGGATCCAGGTGCCGAGGGGCACGTGGGTCAGGGCGAGCAGCACGGCCAGGGTGAGCACCGCGGCGCCGGTGGTGAGGGCGGGGTTCACGACGCCACCTCAGAACCGGTCCGGGCGGACCAGCGCGTAGAGGAGGTAGGCCACGAGGCCGAGCCCCACGGCAGCTGCGATCACGTCTTCCAACATGCCTCCACGACACACCGGCGGCGGCCCGCGGGCGGGGTCGGTGATGCGGCCCTGACAGGTCTTGACGCGACCTTGACACCGCGTGGAACTCGAGTTGGGTGCTCAGGTGGTCGCCGGGGCAGCCACCTGAGCACCCAACTCGGACTCCAGGAGCGACGTGGCCGGGCTATGGCGTCGGCTACCGCTCGGGAAGTGCTGTGATCACGACGAGTACCACGCGGTAGCCCGCGCCGAACCCGGACGACCCCGGCCGGGAGGGCCGGTCAGCGGCCGGTGAAGTCGGCCGGGCGCTTGGCGAGGAAGGCCGCGACGCCCTCGCGGTAGTCGGCGGTGTGCATCAGCGCGATCTGCCCGGTCTCCTCGCGGGCCAGCGCGGCCTCGACGTCGACGGATGCCGCGTTGACCGCCGCCTTCGTCTCGCCCAGGGCCAGCGTGGCCGCTCCGGCGAAGGCGGCCAACAGCGCCTCGGCACGGGCCGGGAACTACTCCGCCGCAACGGTTTCGGCGACCAGCCCCCACTCCGCCGCGGTCACGGCATCCAGCTTCTCGCCGGTGAGCGCGAGCCGCATGGCCCGGGCCCGCCCGACCGACGCGGCGACGAGCGCCGTCGACCCACCGTCGGGCATCAGCCCGATCCGGGCGAAGGCCAGCACGAACGACGCCGCGTCGCTGGCCAGCACGTAGTCGCAGGCGAGCGCCATCGGCACCCCGATGCCGGCCGCGACCCCGTTGACCAGCGCGACGACCGGCGTGCGCGAGGCGAGCAGCGCCCGCACCAGGTCGGCGCCGGCGAACAGCGTGCCCTGCGTCGCGCCGTCGGCCGACAGCGGCGCCCCGGAGCAGAAGCCGCGCCCGGCCCCGGTGAGCGCCACGACCCGCACGGCGGGGTCGGCGTCGAAGGCGCGCACGGCATCCGCCACCGCCGCACACATCTCGGGGTCGACGGCGTTGAGCCGCTCGGGAGCGTTGAGCGTGATCCGCCCGACGGCTCCGGTGGTCTCGACGATGACGGTGGCGACGGCGCTGGTGCTCATGCCCCCATCGAACCGCACGACGGGCAGGCGGCGTCGGGCAACCCGTTTGCGTCGCCCCACCACGGCCTCGCATGATGGCCGCTCCCCGCCGCGCGCTGCGCCCCAGCGCGCCGGACCCCCTCCACCCCCAGGACCCTGCCGTGCGCCCCGCCCACCTCGTCACCACCCCCGTCACCGCCGACCTGCTGCGCGGTGCCCTCGAGGTCGAGGCCACCGCCCGCGGCGTGCTCCCGCACCGCCTCACCACCCACGCACGCCGGCAGAACACCGACCCCGGCCTGGCCCTGGCCGAGGCGCAGCCCTCGGGGGTGCGCCTCGTGGTGCGCACCCGCGCCACCGTGGTCGAGCTCGAGGCGCACGCCACCCGGCGGGCCTTCGTCGGCGCGCCGCCGCGCCCGCTCGGCGTCTACGACCTCCTCGTCGACGGCCAGCCCACGGCCCGGGGTCACGTCAGCGGTGGCTCGACGATCACCCTCGACATGACCACGGGCGCCACCACGCTCACCGAGGGCGACCCCGGCACGGTGCGCTTCGACGGCCTGCCCGCCCACGACAAGACCGTCGAGATCTGGTTGCCGCACACCGAGGTCACCGAGGTCATCGCGCTGCACACCGACGCGCCGGTCGAGCCGGCGCCGGCGAGCGACCGCCCGGTGTGGGTGCACCACGGCAGCTCGGTGAGCCACGGGTCGGATGCCGCGAGCCCCTCCACGACGTGGCCGGCCGTCGCGGCCCGCCTCGGCGGCGTCGACCTGGTCAACCTCGGGTTCGGGGGTGGCGCCCTGCTCGACCCGTTCACCGCCCGGGCCATGCGTGACACGCCGGCCGACCTGCTGAGCGTCAAGGTCGGCATCAACATCGTGAACCTCGACGCATGCGCCTGCGCACCTTCACCCCGGCGGTCGACGGCTTCCTCGACACCATCCGCGAGGGCCACCCGACGACCCCGCTCCTGGTGGTCACGCCGCTGCTCTGCCCCATCCACGAGGACACCCCCGGCCCGGCCGCCCCCGACTGGGAGGCCATGGCCGAGGGCCGGGTGCGCTTCCGCGCCACCGGCGACCCGGCCGAGGTGCCCGCAGGCCGGCTGACCCTGCGCGTCATCCGCCAGGCCCTCGCCGACGTCGTCACACGCCGCGCGGCCGAGGACCCCCACCTCCACCTCGTCGACGGGCTCGCGCTCTACGGCGAGGCCGACCACGTCGAGCACCCGTTGCCGGACGCGCTGCACCCGGATGCCGTGACCCACCAGTTCGTCGGGGAGCGCTTCGCCGCAACGGTGTTCGGCGACGACGGCCCGTTCGCAGTGTCGAGCGCGCTGACCCGACCGGCGCCGCTCAGGCCTGGACGACGGCGCCGGACGCCACCAGCTCGGCGACCTCCGCCTCGGTGAACCCGTGGGCGAGCAGGTAGCTCGTCGTGTCGGCGCCCGGCACCGGCTCGGGCCCGGGGTCGAGCGCCGGGGTGTCCGACAGCCGCGGGCCGGTGCGCGGCACCGGGTGGCCGTACGCGTCCGGGGCGAAGGTCCCCCGCCCCACGAGGTGCGGGTGCTGCGGCGCCTCGGTCAGCGACAGCACCGGTGCCACGCACGCGTCGGTGGCCTCGAAGTGCGCCGCCCACTCGTCGCGCGAGCGGGTGCGGAAGGCCGCCGTGAACGCGGCGCGCTGCGCCGGCCAGGTGTCGGGGTCGTACTGCTCACCCTCGACCCGCACCCCCAGCCCGGCCACGCAGCTCGGCCCAGAACGGCGGCTCGAGCGCCCCCACGGCCACGAACCGGCCGTCGGCGCACTCGTACACGGCGTAGAACGGCGCCCCGCCGTCGAGCAGGTTGGCCTCGCGCTCGTCGCGCCACCCACCGGCGCCGAGCAGCCCGTGCACCATCGAGAACAGGTGGGCGGCCCCGTCGACCATCGCGGCGTCGACGACCTGCCCGCGCCCCGTGCTGCCCCGGGCGATGAGCGCCGCGAGCACCCCGACCACGAGGTAGAGCGAGCCACCCGCGAAGTCGCCGATCACCGGCACCGGTGCCACCGGGCGCTCGGCGGTGCCCAGCGCGTGCAGCGTGCCCGAGATCGCGGCGTAGGTGATGTCGTGCCCGGCCCGCTGCGCCCACGGCCCGGTCTGCCCCCAGCCGGTCATCCGCGCGTGCACCAGCCGCGGGTTGCGGGCCAGGCACTCCTCCGGGCCCAGGCCCAGCCGCTCGACCACCCCCGGCCGGTAGCCCTCGACGAGCACGTCGGCGCCGTCGACCAGCCGCTGCACCACCGCACGCCCGGCATCCGTCTTGAGGTCGACCGCGATGCTCGGCCGCGACCGGCGCAGGCCACCCGCGAGCGCCAGCGGGTTCGACTCGCCCGGGCGGTCGACGCGCACGACGTCGGCGCCCAGCTCGGCGAGCATCATGCCGGCGAACGGCGTCGGCCCGATGCCCCCGAGCTCGACGACCCGGATGCCGGCCAGCGGGCCCGCTGCCGCGCTCACCCCGCGACCCCGCGCACCGCGAGCAGCGGCGGGCGGTCACCCCGGATCGTCGCCACCATGTCGACGACCCGCCGGGTGGCCCGCACGTCGTGCGCCCGGAAGACCGTGGCACCCAGCCAGGCCGCGACGGCGGTGGCGGCCAGGGTGCCCTCGAGCCGGTCGTCGGCCGGCAGGTCGAGGGTCTCGCCGATGAAGTCCTTGCGCGACAGCGCCTGCAGCACCGGGTAGCCCAGGCCGACGATCGCCGCCGTGTGGCGCAGCAGGGTCAGCGAGTGGGCCGTGGTCTTGCCGAAGTCGAGGGTCGGGTCGACGAGCACCCGCTCGGCCGGGATGCCGGCGGCCAGGGCCCGCTCGGCGCCCTCCCGCAGCGTGCGCAGGGCGTCGTCGAGCACCCCCAACGGCTCGGGCGGGTAGGTGACGCCCGACCGGGTCGGTGCGCGGCGGCAGGCCGCCGGTGTGCGAGATGACGTAGCCGGCGCCGGCCCGGGCGGCGACGTGCACGAGGTCGCGGTCGTGACCGGCCCAGGTGTCGTTGACCAGGTCGAGGCCGGCCTCGGCGGCGGCCACCCGGGCCACCTCCGCGCGCCAGGTGTCGAGGCTGAGCACGAGGTCGGGGTGGTCCTCCCGGGCCCGGGCGAGGAACGGCACGACCCGCTCGATCTCCTGCTCGGGCGTCACCACCTCGCCCTCCTGCCCGGCCCGCACGCCGCCGACGTCGACGATGTCGGCCCCGAGCTCGACGGCCGCGTCGAGGGCCCGGCGGGCCGAGGCGAGGTCGCCGTGCCGGTTCCCCGCCCAGAACGAGTCGTTGGTGCGGTTGACGATCGCCATCACCGCCGGGTGGCCCGCGTCGAAGGTGCGTCCGCGCAGCCGCAGCGCGGCCGGGGCGGCCGGCAGCCACGAGGTCGGGTGCCGGGATGCCGGCGTCGCTCACCACGCGCTCACCGGGACGCGGGGGTGAGCTCGCGCAGGCCGGGGAGGACCTGCTCCGCGAAGGTGCTCAGGAACCGCTCCTGGTCGTGGCCGGGGCCGTGCACGACGAGGTGGTCGAACCCGAGGTCGGTGTAGACGCGCAGCGCCTCGACGACCTCCTCGGGGCGCGAGGCCACGACCCAGCGCTTGGCGACCTGCTCGATGGGCAGCTCGTCGGCGGCCTTCTCCATCTCGCCGGGGCTGTGGATGGAGTGCTTCTGCTCGGCGGTCAGCGACAGCGGCGCCCAGAACCGGGTGTTCTCGAGCGCCAGGTCGGGGTCGGGGTCCCACGACACCTTGATCTCGATCATCCGGTCGATCTCGTCGTGGCCGCGGCCGGCCTTGTCGAGGCCCTCGTCGACGGCCGGCACGAGCTGGTCGCGCGTAGAGCTCGACGCCCTTGCCCGAGGTGCAGATGAAGCCGTCGGCGACGCGCCCGGCGTACCGGGCCACCATCGGCCCACCGGCGGCGACGTACACCGGAACCGGCTGGTCGGGCCGGTCGTAGATCGCGGCGTCCTCGGTGCGGTAGTACTCGCCCTCGAAGGTGACCCGGTCCTGGGTCCACAGCTCGCGCATCAGCCGCACCGCCTCGCGCAGCCGGCCGAAGCGCTCCTTGAACTCGGGCCACTCCCCCTCGCCCACCGAGCCCACGGCCACCTCGTTGAGCGCCTCACCGGTGCCGACCCCGAGCATGACCCGGCCCGGCGCCAGGCAGGCCATCGTCGCGAAGGTCTGCGCCACGACGGCCGGGTTGTAGCGGAAGGTCGGGGTCATCACCGAGGTGCCCACGAGCACCCGCTCGGTGCGGGCGAGCACCCACGACATCCAGGCGAGCGAGTTGGGCGCGTGGCCCCCCTGCAGCCGCCAGGGCTGGAAGTGGTCGGAGATCGTCACCGAGTCCAGGCCGAGCTCCTCGGCGCGCACGGCGAAGGCCGCCAGCGCGCCGGGCGCGAACTGCTCCGCCGACGCCTTGTACCCGACCCGCAGACCGCCTGGCTCGCTCATGGCCCCATCCTGCCCCACGCGCCGACAGCCACCCCGAGGGCCACGACGACGTTCAACGGGCGCGCGGCGGGCGGGCTCGGGACCGGCACCGGGCCCCTGGTGCGGACCGAGCCCCCCCACCACCCGGTCCGCACCGATCCTGGGGGCCCGCCTCTGAGCACACCCCCCGGATGGGCGGGCACCACGATGGCCGCCCGCGCTGCGGTGCCGCTGCGATTTCGCTGTGGCGTCCCAGCCGTGCCCGCCCACCTTCCTCGACCGGCCCTCCCGGGCCGGGCGCGCAGGGATAGCGTTGACGCACCGACCGAGCACCAGGAGCACGCCATGGCCACCGACCTCATCGACCTCGCCGGTCACGAGCAGGTCGCCTTCTGCACCGACCCCGACACCGGGCTGCGGGCGATCATCGCGCTGCACGACACCTCGCTCGGGCCGGGCCTGGGCGGCACCCGCTTCCACCCGTACGCCTCCACCGACCAGGCACTCGCCGACGTCCTGCGCCTCTCGCGCGCCATGACCAGCAAGAACGCCGTCGCCGGCCTCGACCACGGCGGCGGCAAGGCGGTCATCATCGGCGACCCGCACCGCGACAAGACCCCCGAGCTGCTGCGCGCCTACGGCCGCTTCGTCGAGTCGCTCGGCGGCCGCTACGTCACCGCCTGCGACGTCGGCACCTACGTGGCCGACATGGACGTCGTCGGCGAGTCCACCCGCTGGGCCACCGGCCGCTCCCCCGAGCGCGGCGGCGCCGGCGACTCCTCGGTGCTGACGGCCTACGGCGTCTTCCAGGGCATGCGCGCGGCCGCCCAGCACGTGTGGGGCGAGCCGACCCTCGCCGGGCGTCGCGTCGCGATCGCCGGCGTCGGCAAGGTGGGCCGGCGGCTCACCGACCACCTCCTCGAGGACGGCGCCCAGGTGGTCGTCACCGACGTCGACACGGATGCCGTGCGGGCGCTGCTCCGCGTCCACCCCCGGGTGCGCGCCGTCGACGTGCTCGACGACCTGGTGCGGGAGGAGGTCGACGTGTTCAGCCCGAACGCACTCGGTGGCGCGCTCGACGACGAGACCGTCGAGGCGCTGCGCGCCCGGATCGTCTGCGGCGGCGCCAACAACCAGCTGGCCCGCGAGGGCGACGGCGGCACCGCCGACCGGCTGCTGGCCCGCGGCATCACCTACGCGCCCGACTTCCTGGTCAACGCCGGCGGCGTCATCCAGGTCAGCGACGAGCTGCACGGGTTCGACATGCACCGCGCCCGCGAGCGCACGGCGACGATCTTCGAGCACACCCTCCAGGTGCTCCGCGACGCCGACGCGGCCGGGGTGAGCCCCGCCGTGGCCGCCGACCAGCTCGCCGAGCGGCGGATCGCGGCCGGTGGACGACGCCCCTGGCTGCCCGGCGACCGGGTCGGCGCACCCGGTCTCTGAGCCCGCCGCGGCAGGGGAACACGGCGACGCGTGACACCGTTGACCGGGACGGCGTCGCCGGAGCTGCTCCACTCATGTACCGTTGGCGTCACGACACACACACGATTCCCGGGACCGCTCCGCGACGTGGGATGACCCTGAACACGGGGCCGTCCGACGAGCGATGCCGCCCCGGCAGACGCACGAGGGGGTCACGCCATGGGGCGCGGCCGAGCCAAGGCCAAGCAGACGAAGGTCGCTCGCGAGCTGAAGTACTACAGCCCGGACACCGATCTCTCCGCGCTTGAGCGAGAACTACACGGAACCGCCCAGAGCGGTGGTCGAGCGACCAGCGACGACCGCGACCGGGAGGACGAGGACGACTACGGGCAGTGGTCGTCGGGTCGGCGTTGACACCGACCTGATCGAGCCCTTCGTGCGACCCGCGCCGTCGGCGCGGGTCCACGGCATGCCCTGACGTCTCCCGGGTCCACCGAACCTTCGACAGCGTCCGGCGCGGGCCTATGCTCGCCCGTATGACTGAGACGACGGTCGCCGCCACGAAGCGGCTCGGGGTCGAGACCACCGGCATCGAGATCATCGACGAGGCCGAGCGCACCGCCCGGCCTCGCGACCTGTTCTGGCCCTGGTTCGCGGCGAACGTGTCGGTGTTCGGCATCTCCTACGCCGCGTTCGTGCTGGGCTTCGGCATCTCCTTCTGGCAGGCCGCGCTCGTCACCGTCGTCGGGGTGGTCGTCTCGTTCGCCCTGTGCGGCATCATCGCGATCGCCGGCAAGCGGGGCTCGGCGCCCACCATGGTGCTGTCGCGGGCGGCCTTCGGCGTCAACGGGCAGAAGGTGCCCGGCGTCATCTCCTGGCTGACCTCGATCGGCTGGGAGACCTTCCTCGCCATCCTCGCCGTGCTCGCCACGTCGACGATCTTCGAGCAGCTGGGCTGGGGCGGTGGCACCGCGACCAAGATCGTGGCCGCCGCCGTGGTCGCGCTGATGATCGTCGCGGCCTCGGTGGCCGGCTACCACATCATCATGCGGATGCAGTCGGTGCTCACCTGGGTCACCGGCATCGTCACCGTCGGCTACATCCTGCTGACCCTCAAGGACGTCGACTGGAGCGGCCGTGCAGCGCCATGCCCAGCGGCTCGGCGCAGGCGCGTGGTCGGGCGCGCTCGTGCTCGTGATGACCGGCTTCGGGCTCGGCTGGATCAACATCGCCGCCGACTGGTCGCGCTACCAGCGCCGCGACGCCTCGGGCGCTGCGATCGTCGGGTGGAACACCTTCGGCGGTGCGGTCGCCCCGGTCATCCTGGTCATCTACGGCCTGCTGCTGGCCGGGTCCGACCCGGCGCTGAAGGACGGCATCGCCGCCGACCCGATCGGCACCCTCGCCACCCTGCTGCCCACCTGGCTGCTGGTGCCCTTCCTCGTCGCCGTGATCCTGTCGCTGGTCTCCGGCGCGGTGCTCGGCATCTACTCCTCCGGCCTGACCCTGCTCTCGCTCGGCGTGCGCATCCCGCGCCCCGCGGCGGCGCTGGTCGACGGCGTCATCCTCACCCTCGGCACCATCTGGGTCGTCTTCTTCGCCGAGAGCTTCATCGGCCCGTTCCAGAGCTTCCTGATCACCCTCGGCGTGCCGCTGGCCTCGTGGGCCGGGATCATGATCGCCGACATCGCCCTGCGCAAGCGCGACTACGACGACGAGGACCTCTTCCACGCCAGCGGTCGCTACGGGGCGTTCGACTGGGTCTCGATCGGCACCATGGTGGTGGCCTCGGTCATCGGCTGGGGGCTGGTCGTCAACAGCTTCGCCACCGACGCGGCGTGGAACAACTGGCAGGGCTACCTCCTCGAGCCGCTGGGCCTCGGCACCTACGTCGACGACCGGCGAGGGCGCGCCCTACTGGGACGGCAACTGGGCCTACTCCAACATCGGCGTGCTGCTGGCCCTCGTGCTGAGCTTCGTCGTCACCTACGTCGCCCGCCGCGGCCGGGTGCACCGCCAGGAGGCCGCGGCCCCGACCGTCGCCGCCGTGGCCGAGCGCGAGCCGGCTCGGTGACCGACGCCTTCGACGACGGCTGGCTGGTCGTCGTCGACCCCCAGGTCGTCTTCGCCGACCCGGCCACCTCGCCGTGGGGCTCGGCCATGTGGGCGGCGACGGTGCCGCGCATCGCCGAGCTCGCGGCATCCTTCGGCCCGGCGCGCACGGTGGTGACCCGCTTCGTGGCCGACCCCTCGCTGGGCGGTTCGTGGGGCCCCTACTACCGCGACTGGGCGTTCGCGCTGGTGCCCGACACCGACCCGCTGTACGCCGTGGTGCCCGAGCTCGCCGACGTCGCCTCGCACGTCGTCACGGCCGGCACCTTCGGCAAGTGGCCGGCGCTGCGCGGGCTGCTCGGCGACGACGCCCACGTGACGCTGACCGGGGTCTCGACCGACTGCTGCGTGCTCTCGACGGCCCTGCCGGCGGCGGATGCCGGGGTGACGGTGCGGGTGGTGCGCGACGGGTGCGCCGGCTCGACGCCCGAGAACCACGAGCGCGCCCTGGCGGCGATGGCCCTCTACGCCCCCCAGATCACCATCACCTGACCCCCGGGCTTCCGTCCGAGCGTATCAGAGGAGGCCGGTGAGGGCCAGGAGGGCGGCGCCCGCCGCGGTGCCGAGCGCGCCGGCGGCGAGGCCTGCCGTGCGGGCGCCGAGGGCCTCCCCACGGGCGAGGACGGCTGCGCCGGCCAGACCGGTGCACCAGCCGACGAGCAGGGCCGGGGCCAGGTCGGCGCCGATGGCCAGCACGTCGACGGACACCGACTCCCCGGCGGTGACGGCGTTCCACCCGACGGCGAACAGCCAGTTCGCCACCACGAGCAGCGCCAGCGTAGGCCAGCAGGGCGAGCGTCGAGACCACGAGCACCCCGACCGCCCAGCGCTGCGTCGTGGCGGCGGGGTCGACGCCGATGCGTCGAGCGTGCCGGTGGGGCTGGTCGGAGTGTCGGTCTGCCTCGAGGGCTGCGTCGCTCATGCCGCACACGCTCCCGCAGGAGGTGACCGCACGGCATCCGTGCTGGTACTCAGATCAGGCGGTGGGGTGCTCCCCGACGACCTGCACCGACCCGCCGTCGACACCCTTGGCGCCGCGCACGACCTCGACGCCGTCGTCGACCGGTGCGTCGCCGGCCGCGGACACCTCACCCATCACCCAGGTGTGGATGCCGCGCGCCTCCAGCAGGGCGGTGGCCGTGTCGACGCTCGCCGGCCGGGAGCACCGCGACGAAGCCGACGCCCATGTTGAGGGTGCGCTCGAGGTCGGTGCGGGGCACGCCGCCGAGGGCCGCCGACGGTGGTGAAGACCGGCGGCGGGGTCCAGGTGGAGCGGTCGAGCCGGGCGTGCACGTGCGGCGGCAGCACCCGGGCCAGGTTGGCCGCGAGGCCGCCGCCGGTGACGTGCGAGAGGGCGTGCACGTCGACGGCGTCCGTGCGGATCGAGGTCGAGCAGGTCGGCGGAGTAGACGCGGGTCGGCTCGAGCAGCTCCTCGCCGAGGGTGCGGCCGAACTCGTCGACGTGCCGGTCGAGGGCCCAGCCGGCGTGCGCGACGACCCGCCGCACGAGCGAGTAGCCGTTGGAGTGCAGGCCGCTGCTGGCCAGGCCGAGCACGACGTCACCGGGGGTCACGCGCTGCGGGCCGAGGATGTCGGCGTACTCGACGACCCCGGTGGCCGCGCCCGCGACGTCGTACTCGTCGGGGTCGAGCAGGCCGGGGTGCTCGGCGGTCTCGCCGCCGACGAGGGCGACCCGCGCCTGCTCGCAGGCCGCGGCGATGCCGGACACGATCGCGGCGATCCGCTCGGGCACGACCTTGCCGGTGGCGATGTAGTCGGTCATGAACAGCGGCTCGGCGCCGCAGACCACGATGTCGTCGACGACCATGCCGACCAGGTCGAAGCCGATGGTGTCGTGCCGGTCGAGGGCCTGCGCGATGGCGACCTTGGTGCCGACGCCGTCGGTGCTGGTGGCGAGCACGGGGCGCGCCATCCGGGCGATCGCGCTGGCGTCGAACATGCCGGCGAAGCCGCCCAGCCCGCCGAGCACCTCGGGGCGCGTGGCGCGGCGGACGCTGGCCTTCATCAGCTCGACGGCCTTGTCACCGGCCTCGACGTCGACGCCGGCCTCGGCGTACGTGATGGACGTCGGCTGCTCGGTGTCGCTCACGCCGGGAAGCCTACCGGCGGCCCGACGCGACCCGAGTCGGGTGCTCAGGTGGTCGCCGGAGCAACCACCTGAGCACCCAACTCCGGAATCGGTTGCGAGCGGACAGGTCGGGTCACTACCTTGTGACGCATGGAACCCGGCGACAGCGCCATCCTGACGCACCTGCGCCGCGGGGCGCTCGAGCACTGCGTGCTGGCGCTGCTCGACGGCGAACCGCGCTACGGCCTCGACATCGCCCGCCGGCTGGGCGACGACGGGGTGCTGCTCGCCGGCGAGGGCACGCTCTACCCCCTGCTCGCACGGCTGCGGAAGCAGGGCCTGGTCGAGACGACCTGGGCCGAGTCGACCGCCGGGCCGCCCCGCCGCTACTACTCGCTCACCGCCGCGGGCCGGATCGCGCTGGCCAGCTTCCAACGCACCTGGACGACCTTCCGGGATGCCGTCGACGCCACCCTCCAAGGGGGACACCAGTGAACAGCTCGGACACCCGGGTCGCGACCTACCTCGACGACCTCGCGCGGATGCTCTCCGACATCGACCCCGGCGAACGCGACGAGGTGCTGGCCGGCATCCGGGAGCACCTCGACGCCGAGATCGGCTCCGGCGACGGCGGGGATGCCGCCGTGCAGGCCGCGCTGCTGCGCCTCGGCCCGCCGGAGCGGGTGGCCGCCGAGGCCCGAGCCGGCCAGCCCGCGCAGGCCCCCTTCGCGCGCGGCAGACCCCGGCTGCTCGAGTCGGCCCACCCGACTGCGGTCCGCGCGGTCGCCACGGGAGTCAGTCTGGCTGGCGGCATCGTCGTTGGCCGGCCCTGTGGCGTCCTCGTCGACGCGCCGATCGCGATCCTCACCCTGTCTCCGGGAGGCCGGTGGACCCTGGCCGCGACGCGTCGAGGCCTGTTGCCGCACCCCTCGGAGATCGTGCTGCTGCTGCCCGCCGCGGTGCCCCTGTGGCTCGTCGTCCGGTGTGTCACCGTGTGGCTGGTCCCGCTCGTCCTGGTGCTCCTGGCGCCCGAGCTCCCCCGTCCCAAGATCTGGGTCGCCCTCGCGGGAGCCGGCCGTCTTCGTGCTCGGCCTCGTCGCGACCTGCTGGCTACGTACCCGGTGGCCGGTGAGCACCACGGTGGTCGTCGTCGGGGTCATGGGATCCTCGCCCTGGCGGTCGCCATCGACCCCGGCGGGTCTGGCGCGAGACCCGCACCTGACGCTGCACCGGCTGCCGCGTCGAAGAGAGAAGAAATAGTCGCCATCGTCGTCCTGGTCGCCACGCTCTGGCTGGACCCGATGGTCGTCAGCACCCCGCAGCTGGTGACCATCGGGGCCGTCCTCGGCGCGATGCCATCACGGCGAGAAGCGTCTGGCGCGAGACCTCGGCCTGACCACCGGGGTACCACCGGCGTGAGTGCGGAAGTGGTCGCCAGGGCAACCAGCTTCCGCACTCGCGCGGAGATGCAGCGGGTCAGAGGGCCTTGAGGATGTCCTCGACGCGGTCCTTGGCGTCGCCGAAGAGCATCGCGGAGTTCTCCTTGAAGAACAGCGGGTTCTGCACGCCGGCGTACCCGGTGGCCATCGAGCGCTTGAACACGATGACCTGCTCGGCCTCCCAGACCCGGATGACCGGCATCCCGGCGATCGGTGAGGTGGGGTCCTCGGCGGCGGCGGGGTTGACGGTGTCGTTGGCGCCGATGACGAGCACGACGTCGACGTCCTTGAGGTCGTCGTTGACCTCGTCCATCTCGAGCACGATGTCGTAGGGCACCTTGGCCTCGGCGAGCAGCACGTTCATGTGCCCGGGCAGCCGCCCGGCGACCGGGTGGATGGCGAACTTGACGTCGATGCCGCGCTCGCGCAGCTTGCGGGTGAGGTCGGCGACCGGGTACTGCGCCTGGGCCACGGCCATGCCGTAGCCCGGGGTGATGACGACCGACCGCGCGTCGCTGAGCAGGTCGGCCGCGCCCTCGGGCGGTGATCTCGCGGTGCTCGCCGTAGTCGACGTCGGAGGCCACGGTGCCGCCCTCGACGCCGAACCCGCCGGCGATGACCGAGATGAACGAGCGGTTCATCGCTCGGCACATGATGTAGGACAGGTACGCACCCGAGGAGCCCACGAGCGCGCCGGTGATGATGAGCAGGTCGTTGCCGAGCAGGAAGCCCGGCCGCGGCCGCCGCCCAACCGGAGTAGCTGTTGAGCATCGAGACCACGACCGGCATGTCGCCGCCGCCGATCGAGGCGACCAGGTGCCAGCCCAGCGCCGAGCGCGATGAGGGTGACCACCCCGAGCAGCGAGGCCCGCAGCGCCACCGAGTCCTCGGGCACCAGCACGTAGACCACGGTCAGCACGAGGAACGCGCCGATCGCGCCGAGGTTGATCCAGTTGCGGCCCGGGCAGCATCAGCGGCGCCGACTTGATCCGCGCCGACAGCTTCAGGAACGCCACGATCGACCCGGTGAAGGTGACCGCGCCGATGAAGACGCCGACCAACACCTCGACCGAGTGGATGCCGGGGTAGAGCGTGGTCTCGTACGAGGAGTTCCAGCCCACCAGCACCGCGGCCAGGCCGACGAAGCTGTGCAGCATCGCGATCAGCTCGGGCATGCCGGTCATCTCGACCTTGCGGGCCCGGTCGAGGCCGATCGCGGCGCCGATGGCCATCGCGGCGAGGATCAGGGCCAGCCCGGGCCAGCCGGAGCCCTCGATGCCGACGCGTCAGGCGCCGATCGTCGGCGACCGACACCCCGCCGGTCGCGGCCCAGATGGTGGCGACCAGGGCGATGGCCATGCCGATGATGCCGAACCGGTTGCCGGCCCGGGCGGTGTCGTGCTTGGACAGCCCGGCCAGGGCGAGGATGAAGGACAGCCCGGCGACGATGTAGGCGCCCTGCACCAGGGTGACGGGCAGCGTCATCGGGCCGGCTCCTCACGCTTGAACATCTCGAGCATTCGGGCGGTGACCCGGAACCCACCGAAGACGTTGATGCTCGCCACGAGGATGCCGATGAAGGCCAGCACCGAGACCGCGACGCTGTCGTGGCCGACCTGCAGGATCGCGCCGACCACGATGATGCCGCTGATCGCGTTGGTCACCGACATCAGCGGGGTGTGCAGCGCGTGGTGCACGTTGCCGATCACGTAGAACCCGATGACCACCGAGAGCATGAAGACCATGAAGTGCCCCAGGAACGGGGCCGGCGACACCGCAGGCGATGAGCAGGAACACCGCGGCCGCGATGCCCATGTAGCCCAGGCGGCGGTTCGCGCTCATCGGCACCTTCGCCGGCTTCGGCTCCACCGGCGCGCGACCACGGCGGCCGGGGCCGCGGACACCTGCACCGGCGGCGGCGGCCAGAGCACCTCCCCGTCGCGCACCACGGTCATCCCGCGCTGCACCGGGTCGTCGAGGTCGAGCACCATCTCGCCGTCCTTGGCGGGCGTGACGCAGCTTGAGCAGGTTGACCAGGTTCGTGCCGAACAGCTGCGAGGCCTGCGTCGGCAGCCGGCCCGGCAGGTCGGTGTAGCCCAGGATCGTCACCCCGTTGGCGGTGACCACCTTGCTGGTCGGCCACCGTGCCGGCGACGTTGCCGCCGTTGGAGGCGGCCATGTCGACCACGACCGAGCCGGGCTTCATCGAGGCGACCATGGACTCGGTGATCAACCGCGGCGCCGGGCGCCCCGGGATCAGCGCGGTGGTGATGATGATGTCGACGTCCGCGGCCTGCGCGGCGTACAGCTCGGCGGCCTTGGCGTCGAAGTCGGCGCTGGTCTCCTTGGCGTAGCCGTCGGCCGAGGGCGCGGCCTGCTCGATGTCGATGCGCAGGAACTCCGCACCCATCGACTCGACCTGCTCGCCGACCTCGGGGCGGGCGTCGAACGCCCGCACCACCGCACCCAGCGAGCGCGGCCGTGCCGATCGCGGCCAGCCCGGCCACCCCGGCACCGACGACCAGCACCTTCGCCGGCGGCACCTTGCCCGCCGCGGTCACCTGGCCGGTGAAGAACGACCCGAACTCGTGCGCGGCCTCGACCACGGCCCGGTAGCCACCGATGTTCGCCATCGACGACAGCACGTCGAGCGACTGCGCGCGCGAGATGCGCGGCACGGCATCCATCGCCAGCGCGGTGACCCCACGCGCGGCCAGGGTCGCCACCAGGTCGGGGTTCAGGGCCGGACCGATCAGCGACACGACCACCTGGCCCGGGCGCAGCAGCGCGATCTCGGCCTCGGTCGGCGCGTTGATCTTCAGCAGCACGTCGGCGTTCCAGACGGCCTCGTCGATCACGTCGGCACCGGCCCGCTGGTAGGCGGCGTCGTCGAAGCTCGAGAGCGCACCGGCATCCCGCTCCACGAACACGGCGTACCCGAGCGCGCGGATCGCTTCCACGGTCTTCGGCGTGGCCGCGACCCTCGTCTCACCCGGTCGGGTCTCTCTGGGCACTCCGATGCGCACGGCGGTTCCTCTCGGCCTGCAGGGGTCGACCCGAACCTATCGGGTCGACCCCCTGCGCGGCCCACAGAGGTGACCCTCAGCAACGCGTGGCGAGACGGAGCCGCAGGTGGGTCAGCCCTCCGAGCGGCGGAACCCGCTGCGCTCGGCGGCGCCCTCGTCGTAGAACCACACGTGCGGCTCGGCCGAGTCGTAGCCGGCGTCGCCCGGAACGCGGTAGGTCATCGTGTCGCGGTAGGCCGCCACCGGGTGGTCGAGCGGCTGGGCGCCGTCGTCCAGCGGCGCCGCCGAGCCGACCCCGAAGCCACCGTCGCGCAGCTCCTCGAAGCCCGAGATCCGCCGGCCCTCGGTGGCCGTGCTCGCGGACTCGTCGGATGCCGTGGCGTCCGTCGCGTGGTCGGATGCCGTGGCGTCCGTCGCGTCGTCGGATGCCGTGGCGTCCGTCACGTGGTCGGATGCCGGGGCGTCAGTGGTGTCGTCGGCGGCCGTCGGGGCCTCGCTCGCCTGGGCCAGGTCGGCCCGCTCGGCCTCGAGGCGGTCGCCGCGGTCGTGGGTCTCCTCGAGCAGCTCGCCCTCGTCGGCGGCCCAGTCGCGGGTCGGGGTCGGGTCGTAACGCTCCTCGGTGCTCTCCTGGGCCACGTCGGCCGCGCTGCGGTCGGTGTCGTCGGTCTCCGCGACCGCGGCGCCGGCCTCGGCGGGAGCGTGCTCGGTGGTCTCGTGCTCGGTCGCGTCGGCGGCGGACGTCTCGTGCTCGGCCGTGTCGTGCTCGGTCGTCTCGACGGTCGGCGTCTCGCCCTCGGTGGTGTCGTGGTCGGTGTCGACGGCCTCGGGCTGCACCGGGGCGCCCTGCTCGGACGCCATCAGCGGCTCGGTCGCGGCGTACGCCTCGGGGTCGACGATGGTCATCTCGGCGGGCTCGTCCTGGGGCGGGCCGCCCCACTCGCCGCGCGGCGACTCCACGTCGCGGGAGAGGTCGTGGCCGGCTCCGACCGGTGCTCGTCCGCCCGGCATCCGTGTGTCGTCGCGCGTGGCGGTGTCGCGGTCCGCGTCCGTCGTCGCGGTCCGCGCCGTCGTCGGCCGCGTCCGTCGTGTCGGTCGTCCGCGCTCGGACCGCGTCGCGTCGTCGGTGTGCTCCTCGTGCAGGGCACGGGTGGCGGCGTAGGCGCCGCCGGCACCGGCCGACGCGGCCGCGGCGGCCTGCCCGGCCTCCAGGCCGTCCTCGTGCGGGGTGTGCTCGGCGGTGTCGGTGCGGGCGTCGTTGCTCATGTCCGACCCGGTACCCGTGCCGTCGGCGGCGTAAACCTCGCCCGACTCCTGGTCCGGGCGACTCGACCCGGCTCGAGCTCGGCGTGGCGTCCGGCTCCGCCGAGCTCGCCGCCGAGTCGGAGCGTCGTCCGGCACGTCGTCGCGGAAGTCCGCGGCGGAGGCGATCCGCTCGCTCTCCGGGTTGCTCTCGTCGTCGCCGCGGCCGGTCCAGGCCGTGGTTCCGGCGGCCACGCCGCCGACCGTCGCGGCTGCCGCGGCGGAGGGCGCGACCGAGGCGGACCCGGCGTCCGAGCCGACCTCGGCCTCGCGGGCCTCGCGGCGCTCGGCACGGGTCATCGGCAGCGTCGTCGCCGTCCCGAGCCGCCGGTCGACGGCCAGCGGCAGCGAGCACCGCGACGTCGCGCCGGGCGCGGGCGCGGCATCCGTCGATCCGGACACCGCCGGGGCCGGCTCGACCTCGTCGGCGACCGCGGGGAACTCGGACTCCTTGACGTCGGGGTCGATGTCGTCGGCGCGGCGCAGGGTGGCCTCGTAGTCGCGCTGGGTGGCCTCGGCCGCCGCCCGGTGCTCGGCCGCCTCGGCCTCGAGCCGCGCGGCCTCGCTGGCCTTGTCCTCCGCCTCGACCCGGGCCAGCTCGGCCCGCTGCGGCGGCCTGGTCGGCGAAGACGCTCTGCCCCGCCACGGTCGTGGCCATCGTGTCGGCGTCGGCGCGCAGGCCGGCCGCCTCGACCCGCTGGGCGTCACGCTGGGCCGAGCCCCGCCGCAGCACCACGAGCACGACGACGACCGCCACGAGGATGAGGAGCAGCAGCAGGATCAGGCGAGCGGGCGTCATGGTGGTGTCCTGTCGTCGGATGGTGCCCCCCGGGGGCGATCTCGCGGCACAACCTACCCCGCACCGAGCCCTTCGAGGGGGACACGTGCGGCCCCGGGCGGGGCCTCGCGGCGCGAGGTCAGAGGCCCAGCTCGGTGACGGTGACCTCGCGCATCTCGACCTTGCGCACCTTGCCGGTGACCGTCATCGGGAACTCCTCGACGACGCGCACGTAGCGCGGGATCTTGTAGTGCGCGAGCCGGCCGTCGGCGTACGCGCGCAGCGACTCGGCGGTGAGCGGCTCGGCGCCGTCGCGCATCCGCACCCAGGCGCACAGCTCCTCGCCGTACTTCGTCGTCGGGCACCCCGATCACCTGGGCGTCGAGCACGTCGGGGTGGGTGTAGAGGAACTCCTCGATCTCGCGCGGGTAGATGTTCTCGCCGCCGCGGATGACCATGTCCTTGATCCGGCCGGTGATCTGCACGTAGCCGTCGGCGTCCATGACGGCGATGTCGCCGGTGTGCATCCAGCCGTCGACGAGCACCTCGGCGGTCTTCTCCGGCTGCTCCCAGTAGCCGAGCATCACCGAGTAGCCCTTGGTGCAGAACTCGCCCGCCTCGCCGCGCGGCAGCGTCTCGCGGCTCAGCGGGTCGACGACCTTGATCTCGAGGTGCGGGTGCACCGCGCCGACGGTTCCGACCTTGCGCTCGAAGGTGTCGTCGGTGCGGGTCTGGGTCGACACCGGCGAGGTCTCGGTCATGCCGTAGCAGATGGTGATCTCCTCGATGCCGGCCTCGAAGAGCTTGGTCATCATCGACGCCGGGCACGGCGAGCCGGCCATGATGCCGGTGCGCACCGAGCTGAGGTCGTACGACGCGAGGTCGGGCAGCGCCCACTCGGCGATGAACATCGTGGGCACGCCGTAGAGCGAGGTGCACCGTTCCTCCGCCACGGCGGCGAGGGTCAGGGCCGGGTCGAAACCGGGTGCCGGGATGACCATGCAGGCGCCGTGGGTGGTGGCCGCGAGGTTGCCCATGACCATGCCGAAGCAGTGGTAGAAGGGCACCGGGATGCAGATCCGGTCCTGCTCGGTGTAGCGGCAGCCCTCACCGACGAGGTAGCCGTTGTTGAGGATGTTGTGGTGCGAGAGCGTCGCGCCCTTGGGGAAACCGGTGGTGCCGGAGGTGTACTGGATGTTGATCGGGTCGCCCGGCTCGAGCTCGGCCTGCAGCATGGTCAGCCGCTCGGGGCTCACCTCGTCGGCGCGGGCGAGGAGGTCGCCCCACGAGTCCTGGCCGATGACGACGACCTGCTCCAGCGCGGGGCACTCGTCGCGGGCGGCGTCGACCATCGCGACGTAGTTCGACGACTTGAACGACGGCGCGATGACGATCATCGCGGATGCCGGCCTGGTTGAGCACGTAGGTCAGCTCGTGCGAGCGGTAGGCCGGGTTGATGTTGACCAGGATCGCGCCGACCTTGGCCGTCGCGTACTGGGTGAACACCCACTCGGCGCAGTTCGGGGCCCAGATGCCCACCCGGTCGCCCTTGCCGATGCCGGCGCCCACCAGGCCGCGGGCGAGCCGGTCGACCTCGGCACCCAGCTCGGCGTACGTCATCCGCAGGCCGGTGGCGCGGTCGACGAGCGCGTCGCGGTCGGGCACCCGGGCCACCGTCGCGTCGAGGTTGTCGCCGATGGTCTGCTCGAGCAGGGCCGGCGTGTCCCTCCCGACCGTGTGCGACAGGGCGGGGTCGGGTGTCTCGGGTGCCATCGGCGTCCTTTCCGGCTGCGGTGCTGGATCCGCCCCAGCCAATACCCCGGCGGGGTCAGGGGCAAGCGCTCGGCGCGGAACCGGGTGCCCGGTCGCCCGGCCACCCGCCCGGTGCGCTCAGCCGGGCGTGGGGCGCGACAAGCGGTCGAGCACGCCGAGCAGGAGCGCCTCGCGCAGCGGCAGCGGGCAGGCGTCGAGCAGGGCGTTGACCGGGGCCATCCGGCTCGGCAGGGCGAGCGAGCCGTCGCTCGCCCGCGAGGCCGGCGGCGGCGAGCAGGCCGGCGAAGCCCTCGTCGTCGAGCGTGGCGGGGTCGATCGACGCCGAGCAGCCCGGCGAGCCCGGGGTCGACCGCGACCGGACCGGCGGCGCGCGCGGCATCCACCGACTCGCCGCAGCGCCACGACGAGCTCGGGCACCGACGGGGCGGTCGCCGCCGACAGGGTGAGGTGCAGGGTCGGCGGCACGTCGCCGAACGACATCTGCGGCTGCACGAACCAGCCCGCGCTCGAGCATCTCGTCGGCGACGGTGAAGACGTCGCACGACGTCGTCGGCGACCAGGGCGACGAGGGTCGAGTCGGGCGGGGTGAGCACCCGCAGGCCGGGGATGCCGTCGACCGCGGTCGCGACGTCGAGCGTGGCCTCGCGGGCCTGGTCGGGCGAGGTCGGCGTAGCCCTCGACGCCGATCCGCTGCGGTGACGGCCCAGGCCGCGGCGAGCGGCCCGCCGGAGCGGGTCGACTGCATCGTGCTGTTGAGCATCGTGTAGCCGGGCCAGTTCGCCGAGGCGAAGAAGTGGCCGCGGCGCAGCGCCGGGGTCGCGTGCGAGCAGCACCGAGACGCCCTTGGGCGTGTAGGCGTACTTGTGCAGGTCGACGCTGATGCTCGTGACGCCCTCGACCGCGAAGGTCCACGGCGGTGCGTCGTCGAGGTGCGGCAGCACCCAGCCGCCGATGCAGGCGTCGACGTGGCAGCGGATGCCGCGCTCGACCGCCAGCGCCGCGATCTCGGTGACCGGGTCGACGACGCCGTGGGCGTACGACGGGGCGCGAGGCGACGACGAGCACGGTGGTGTCGTCGATCGCGGCGGCCATGGCGGCGGGGTCGGCGCGCAGGGTGTCGGGGTCGACGTCGACGAGCACGGCCCGCACCCCGAGGAACTCGGCCGCCTTGTGGAACGCCGCGTGCGCCGAGGTCGGGATGACCATGCTCGGGTCGGTGGTGTCGGGCGAGCCGTGCCGGGCGGCGAGCACCGCGAGCAGGATCGACTCGGTGCCGCCGGAGGTGACCGACCCGGCGAACCCGTCCGGGGCGTCGAGCAGGCCGCCGGTGAGGGCGACGAGGTCGTTCTCCATCCGCAGCAGCGAGGGGAACGCGGTGGGGTCGAGCCCGTTCGACGAGGCGAACATCGCGAGCGCCTCGAGCCCCACGGCATCCGCGTCGGCCAGGCCCGAGTCGTAGACGTAGGCCAGCGTGCGGCCGCCGTGGGCGGGCAGGTCCATGGCCTGCAGCGCGCGCAGCGTGGCGAGCACCTCGTCGGTCGTGGCAGCGGTCGTCGGCGTGGTCACCGGGGCACCTCCTGGTCGAGCCGGTACCCGCGCAGCACCAGCAGGGAGACCGCGATGAGCGCGGCCGGGACGATCGTGAAGCCCAGCGCGATGGCGGTGTGCGCCGACGTCGGGCTGGGCGGCGGACGGCGTCGGTCGACGAGACGTAGCCGCCGAGGGCGAGCACCCCGGCGTACAGGAGCGGGCCGAGGGCGAGGCCGAGGGTCTCCCCGGCGGTCCACACCCCGGTGTAGGTGCCGGCGCGGCTCTCGCCGGTGCGGGCGGTGTCGGCGGCGGCGACGTCGGGCAGCATCGCGAGCGGGAACATCTGGCAGGCCGCGTAGCCGACGCCCACCACCGCGACGCTGGCGGCGGTGGCGGCGACACCGACCCGCACGGTGAGCAGGGTGGCCAGGGCCCCGCCGGCGAGGAGCAGCGAGCCCCAGAGGTAGCCGATCCGCTTGTCGTGCCGCTCGCCGACCCGCTGCCAGAGCGGGGTCACGAGCAGGGCCGGGGCGACGAAGCAGACGAACAGGATCGTCGAGGCGCCCGCGCTGCCGAGCAGCACCCGCGCGACGTAGTCGACGCCGGCGAGCATCGCCCCGGTGGCGAGCGCCTGCAGCACGAACACGGTGAGCAGGGTGCGGAACTCGCGCGACGCCGCGACGACCCGCAGCTGGTCGGCCAGGCTGCCGCCGGCGGTCGCGGCGATGCGTCATCGCGGGTGTTGCGGGTGCCCCACCAGGCGCCGACCGTGCCGATCAGGATGAGCGTGCCGACGAACAGGCCGACGCCGCGGTAGCCCCACTCCGGCCCGAGCGCGTTGCGGATGACGGGTGACAGGCCGCCGCTGACCAGGATGGTCAGGGCGAGGATCGCCACCCGCCAGGTCATCAGCCGGGTGCGCTCGTCGTAGTCGTCGGTCATCTCGGCGGGCATCGCGACGTACGGCACCTGGAAGAACGCGTAGGCGGTGGCGCAGGCGATGAAGAGCACGACCACCCAGGTGGTGGCGAGGCCGGTCGGGGAGGTCGGGCCGGCGAAGAGCAGCACGAACGCCAGCGCCAGCAGGGTGCCGGAGCGGATGAGGAACGGGCGGCGGCGGCCACCGGGGTTGGTCGAGCGGTCGCTGATCCGACCCGCGACCGGGTTGAGGATGACGTCCCAGGCCTTGGGCAGGAAGACGACCAGGCCCGCGACGGCCGGCCGTCACGCCGAGCCGGTCGGTCAGGTAGGGCAGGAGCAGCAGCCCGGGGACGGTGCCGAAGGAGCCGGTCGCCACCGAGCCGAGCCCGTAGCCGCGCCGGGCCGCCGGGGTGAGGCCGGTGCGCGGGGCCGGTGGTCGACCCCGGTGTCGAACCTGGGGTGGGCGCCGCTGCCATGCCCGGACCCTAGTGGGGATGATGGGGCGGTGGGAACGCGTCAGAGGTTTCGGGGCCGGATCGCCGGCGTGGGTTCCACGAGTGGCGTGCGGGTCGTCGTCGGGTGGTGGCACGAGAGCCCGTTCGGGCCGTTCGCCGACGCGATGGTCGAGCGGGCCGACGGGCACCGCATCCTGCTGGCGCCCACCGAGCAGGTGCGCGACCTGGTCGCCACCACCTACGTGTTCGACGAGACCCGGGTCGAGCCGTTCACGGTGTCGGCCGGTGGGGTGGCCGGGGCGCAGTGGGTCGTCGAGTCGCCGTCGCTGGTCGCTGCGCCTCGACGTCGGCGGCCGGATGCCGGTGGGTCACCTGCTGCGGCTGGTGCCGCGGGGCGTGGCGCAGAGCCCGGCGTTCGCGACCCTGGCCGACCCGGTCGCGCGGGTGGCGATGCGCGGGGTGCGCACCCGCGGGATGGCCCGGGCCGGGCGGCGCGAGTTCTACGGGGCGACCGACCTGCGCTCGGTGACCGGGCTGACCGGCGCGCTCGACGGCATCCCGCTCGGTGACCTGGCGCCGGTCGACCCGGCCTGCCGGTTCGGCTTCTCCTCGACGCCGCGCCGCCCCTCGGTGACCGACGTCGTCACCACCATCGTCGAGACCACCTGAGCCGACTCCGACCGCCGGGTCCGCAGCCGCTCGGTCGGTCGAGGTCCCGCGACACGCTGATGCGATCCGGCCGAGCATCAGCGCGTCGTGGGACCTCGACTGCTGGCCCTCAGGCGATCCGCAGGGTCGGCGAGGTCGAGGCCCAGCTCCCGGGCGAAGCGGGTCAGGCAGGCCCGGCGCCGAGCGCCCCGGTAGACGTCCTCGGCGTAGATCTCCAGGATCCGGTAGTCCTCGGCCTCGGCGCTCGTCGACCCGCGAGGCGTCGGCACTGCGCCGCTTGATCGAGGCGTGGTCCGCCCCCTGGTACTCGCCGATGACGCGCTGCTTGCGCCACACGAGGTCACCCTCGAGCAGCCAGCCGCCGTGCGCGTCGAGCACGTCGGCGTTGACCTCCGGCTCGGGGAACCCGGCGCGCACGAACATCACCCGCGCCCGCGACTCCATGGGCGACGCGACCGACCCCGGGCGCGCACCAGCGCCGCGGCCTCCTCGAGACTCGTCCGCCCCGCGCGGTCGGCATCGCCTGGGCCGACGACGTCCGGCGAGGCGCCGGGCGTCGCGAGCCCGAGCTCGGTTCGACGAGGTGGTCACCCGCGACCACGAGGTCGTCGACGGTGAGCCCGCGAGCCACGAGCTCGCCGAGGTCGCACCAGGTGTCGAGCGGCCCCACGACTCGCAGCCCTCCGGCCTCGACCACCTCGCGGCGACTCGAGGCCTCGATGCCCGCGACAGAGCCTGCGACGGATCGGCGTCCTGCACGAGTCGCGCATCACGTCGAGGACCGTGGACTTCTCGAACTGGCCGGGCAGCGGGATGCCGAGCAGCAGGGCGGCAGTGCACGTGCGAGAAGGCGATGTCCTGCGGGCAGCGCCCGGGCGAACGCAGCGGCCCGTTCGACGAGGGTCTCGACGGGCTCCGCCGACCGCACCGACCGCGTCGGCAGGTGGAGCGCCGGGTGCCGCAACCGCGATGGCGGCAGGCCGGCATCCCGCAGCTCTCCGACCGTGAAGGGCCGGGTGCGCCACGCCTCGGGAAGGACCGGGCCGGACATCCGCCCAGCCTGCCCAGATCGGGCGAACGCGGCCGACCCCGTCATCCACAGGCCCTCGTCGAGGTCCCGCGACACGCTGATGCCCGAGCCGATCGATCAGCGTGTCGTGGGACCTCGACTCCTCGAGGGCCGGGTCGGCGCCGGGCGGCGGGTGCCTCAGGGCTTGGGGCTGACCCGGAGGAGCTTGTCGTCGTCGCCGTTGGTCGTCGTCACGTACAGCGCACCGTCGGGGCCCATCCGCGCCGCGCGCAGCCGCCCGTACGGCCCGTTGGTCGCCTTCGGCACGGCCACCTTCGCCAGCGTCCCGTCGGGCTTCAGGGTCAGCAGCAGCAGCTTGGCGCCCTTGAGCGCCGTCACCACCAGGGCCCCCTCGAGCCCACCCCACTGCGACCCCTCGAGGAACTCGGCGGCGCACACCGCCTGGGTCGTCCTCCCCGACTGCCAGATCGCCGGCACGGCATCCGGGAAGCGCTTGCGGTCGGTCATCGGCACGCTCTCGTCGTAGCCGCCGACGGTGCCGCCCTGCGACGGGTCCCAGCCGTAGTTGGCGCCGGGCCGGATGCGGTTCACCTCGTCGTTGAACGACGGCCCGTGCTCGGCCGTGTAGACCGCCCCGGTGCCCGGCTGCACCGCCACCCCCTGCACGTTGCGGTGCCCGTAGCTCAGCACGTACCGCTCCCGCTTGTTCGACGACGAGGCAAAGGGGTTGTCCGGCAACGGGTCCCCGGTCGCCAGGTCGAGCCGCAGCACCTTGCCGCCCAGGATCGTGCGGTCCTGCGGGATGTTGCCCTGCGCCGTGTCGCCCGTGCCGACGAGCAGCGCCCCGTCGGCGGCGATCTCCGGCCGGCAGCCCGAGTGCCGCCCGGTCGAGATGGGCAGCCCGGCTGAGCAGGGTCCGCACCCGCTGCGCCGAGCGCTCGTCGGCCGACAGCTTCCACGTGACCAGCCGGATGTCCTTCGGGTCGCCGTTCTCCTGGTGGGTCTGGCAGGTCGTGAACTCCCGCGAGGTCGCGAAGTCGGGGTGCACGACCATCCCCATCAGGCCGCCCTCGCCCTGCGCGTAGACGTCGTCGAGGTCGGCCCGCACCGTGCGTGCGCCGCGCCCCCTCGCGCAGCCCCGACACCAGCGAGATCCGCCCGGGCCGCTCGGTCACCAGCACCTTCCCGTCGGGCAGGAACCCGATGTCCCAGCCGTGCTCGAGCCCGCCGGTCACCACCTCGACGGCCAGGCCGGGCACGGCGGTGTTCGCGCGGCGCCGGGCTCGCCGACGGTTCACCGCTGTCGGATGCCGTGCCACCGGATGCCGTGCTCGTCGCCGGCGCGGTGGGCGGCACCTCGCCCACCGAGTCGTCGCCCGAGCAGGCGGCCGAGGCCCGCGGCGGCGAGCAGCGCCAGCGCGGCGAGCGGGGCGGTGAACCGGGACCTCATGCCCCAGTCTCACCCGGGAAGGTCGGCCGTGGCGCGTTCGTAGGCGCGACGAGAGCGCGGCGAGGTCGGCGCGGTACTCGGCGATCCGGCATCCGCGGCCGTTGGGCTTGAGCAGGATCCCCTCGGCGGCCCACCGCTCGCGCACCTCGTCCATCAGCGGCACCGGCAGGTCGCCGTAGGAGTTGCAGACCCGCCACCACGTGACGTTCGAGCCGTAGGTGCTCATCACCCGGCCGACCAGCCGCGGGCCGACGCCGACCAGGGCCCCGATGTCGCCGTACGAGACCACCCGCCCGCGGGGCACCTGCTCCACGGCCCGCAGCACCCGCTCCACGACGACGTCGTCCACGTGCCGCAGTCTGCCCGACCCGGCCGGCCGCCCGACGCCCGGGAACGCTTGCGCCCCGCTCGGCCTCGCGAGAGCATCACGGCAGCGACGACGACGGGAGGGCGCCATGGCAGACCGCACGGACCTGCTGGTCATCGGCGCCGGCCCGTACGCCTACTCGGCGGCCTCCTGCGCCCGCGACCACGGCATCGACACCCGGGTCGTCGGCCTGCCGATGAGCTTCTGGCGCGAGCAGATGCCCACCGACATGTTCCTGCGCTCCGGCCCCGACTGGCACCTCGACACCGCCGGCGAGCACACCTTCGCCGCCTACTTCGAGGACCGCGGCCTGAGCCGGGCCGAGAACGACCCGGTGCCGATCGGGGTCTTCCTCGACCACACCGACTGGTTCCGCGCGCAGAAGGGGTTCGACGTCGACGAGCGCCTCGTCGACACCCTCGAGGTCGACCGGCCGACGGCGGCTTCGTCGCCACGATGGAGGACGGCTCGACCATCACCGCCGAGAAGGTGCTCGCGGCGCCCGGCATCCGGCACTTCACCGCCCTCCCGGCGTGGCACGAGGGCGTGCCCGGAGCACCGGCGCGCGCACACCTGCGACCTCGTCGACTTCGACGCGCTGGCCGGGCGCCCGGGTGGTCGTCGTGGGCGGCCGGCAGAGCGCCTACGAGTGGGCGGCCCTGCTCTGCGACCACGGCGCGGCCTCGGTCGACGTCGTGCACCGGCACCCCGCGCCGGCCTTCGAGCGGGTCAGCTGGGAGTTCGTCGAACCCCTACGTCGAGCAGACGCTGGCCCAGCGCGGCTGGTGGCGCAGCCTGTCGCGCCGAGGAGCAGCGCGCCATCGCCCTGGAGTTCTGGCAGGTCGGCCGGCTCACCCTCGAGCCCTGGCTGGCGCCCCGGCTCGACGCCCGACGTGGTCACCGTGCACGCGTCCTGCGAGGTGGTCGAGGTCGAGGAGGGCGACGAGGCGACCGTGCTGGGCCTCACCGACGGCTCGCGCCTGACCGCCGACTTCGTCGTCTTCGCGTCGGGCTACCGCGCCGACATCGGCCGGGTGCCCTACCTCGAGCCGCTGCTCGACGACCTGGCGGTCACCGACGGGTTCCCGCAGCTCAGCGAGGGCTTCGAGACGTCGGTGCCGGGCCTGTTCATGACCGGGTTCGCGTCGACCCGCGACTTCGGGCCGTTCTACGGCTTCACCAAGGGGTGCCCGTCGTCGGCGTCCCTCGCGGTGGCCGAGATGCTGCGCTGAGAGGACACCGACCGATGCGACGTGCCGCCGCCCTGCTCGTGCTCCTCGTGCTCGGGGTGATCAGCCTCCCGCTGGTCGCGTCGGTGCTCGACGGCGCAGGGCACCGAGAACTTCATCCTGCCGGTGCAGCTCGTGCTGATGGCCGCGCTCGGCGCCCTCGCGGGCCGGCTGGTGCCCACCCTGGGCGGCGCCGACGCGAGCCGGCGCCGCGGCATCATCGTCGGCGCGCTGCTGGGTCTGGGCGCGGCGGTGCTCGGGCTGGTCATCTTCTTCCTGCTGCTCAACGGCATCTCCGGCGCCTGACCGGCTCGCCGCACCACGACGGCCGGATGCCGGGACGCCGCCGGCCGTGCGGCGCGTCACCCCGGACGCGCCCGCCGGGCACCGCGCCGGGCTGGAACACTGGCCCCATGCGCCGCATCGTCCAGAGCAAGAAGCTGCAACACGTCCGCTACGACGTGCGCGGGCCGATCCTGGTCGAGGCCCAGCGGCTCGAGGCCGAGGGCCACAAGATCCTCAAGCTCAACATCGGCAACACCGCGCCGTTCGGGTTCGAGGCCCCCGAGGCGATCGTCGCCGACATGATCCACAACCTGCCCGACAGCCAGGGCTACGCCGACTCCCGCGGCATCTACTCGGCCCGCACCGCGGTCGCGCAGTACTACCAGTCGCACGGGCTCACCGACACCGACGTCGACGACGTGTACATCGGCAACGGCGTCTCCGAGCTGATCACGATGGTGCTGCAGGCGTTCGTCGACGACCGCAACGAGGTGCTCGTCCCGGCCCCCGACTACCCGCTGTGGACCGGCGCGGTCTCCCTGTCCGGCGGCACCCCGGTGCACTACCGCTGCGACGAGGGCAACGGCTGGAACCCCGACCTCGAGGACATCGAGGCCAAGATCACCGAGAACACCCACGCGCTGGTGATCATCAACCCGAACAACCCCACCGGCGCCGTCTACTCGCGAGGAGACCGTCAAGGCGCTCATCGACATCGCCCGGCGCCACGAGCTGGTCGTCATGGCCGACGAGATCTACGAGAAGATCCTCTTCGACGACGCGGTGCACCACCACGCGGCGACCTTCGCCGGCGACGACGTGCTGTGCCTGACCTTCAGCGGGCTGTCCAAGGCCTACCGGGTGTGCGGCTACCGCGCCGGCTGGGTCATGGTGTCCGGGCCGAAGCACCTGGCCGAGGACTTCCTCGAGGGCCTGACCCTGCTGGCGAACATGCGGATGTGCGCGAACGTGCCCGCCCAGCACGCGATCCAGACCGCGCTCGGCGGCTACCAGTCGGTGACCGAGCTGATCGTGCCGGGCGGCCGCTTCCACGAGCAGAGCAAGCTCGCCTCGAAGCTGCTCAACGAGATCCCCGGCGTCTCGTGCGTCGAGCCCCGCGGCGCCCTGTACTGCTTCCCGCGGCTCGACCCCGAGGTCTACCCGATCGAGAGCGACGAGGACTTCGTCATCGACCTGCTGCGGGCCAAGAAGATCCTCGTGACGCACGGCACCGGCTTCAACTGGTTCGAGCCCGACCACTTCCGCCTGGTGACGCTGCCCGACGTCGAGGTGCTCACCGAGGCCATCGGCCGGATCGCCGACTACCTCGAGACGCTGCGGGCCTGACCCGTGGCCGACCGTGGCGCGGGCGTGGACCTCGCCGTGCTGGCCACCGTCGCGCTCGGCGGCGTCATCGGCTCGCTCGGCCGGTACGCCGTGGGGGCGGCCCTCCCGCACCAGGGCGGCGACTTCCCCTGGGCGACGCTGGTCGTCAACGTCACCGGCGCCTTCGCGATGGGCCTGCTCGTCGCCTACCTCGTCGACCGCCCCGGCGTGCACCGGCTGGCGCGACCGTTCGTGGGGGTCGGCCTGCTCGGCGGCTGGACCACCTTCTCGGCCCTCGCCGTCGATGCCGTGCAGCTCGGGCACGCCGGCCAGGAGCAGGCGGCGCTGGTCTACGTGGCGGCCACCTTCCTCGTCGGCACCCTCGCGGTCGCGGCGGGGTCGCTTCTCGGACAACGGGTCTGGCCCGGCCCATGACGCTGACCAACGCACTGCTCGTCGCCCTCGGTGCCGCCGTCGGCGCCCCGCTGCGCTACCTGGTCAACCACGGCATCCGCGCCCGCTTCGGGGGCACACCCGCCGCCGGCACCCTGGTCGTCAACGTCGTCGGGTCGTTCGTGCTGGGCGTCGTCGTCGGCGCCGGGCTGGGCACCGCGCCACTGGCCCTGGTCGGCATCGGGTTCTGCGGCGCGCTGACCACCTTCTCGACCCTGGCGCTGGAGATCTGGGACGCCATGGCCGACGACCGCTACCCGCACGCCGTGGCGAACGTCGCCCTCTCCCTCACCCTGGGCCTCGGCGCCGCCTGGCTCGGCTGGGTGCTCGCCGGCGGCTGACCGCGCCCGGACAGCGGTATGCCGCCCGCTCGGGTGAGCGGACGGCACACCGTCTGGTTCCCTCGGAGCGGCGGCATGCGGCCGGGCCAGTGGCCGTGCTCAGCGACGACGCCCAGGGCGTTGACGATGCCGTCACCGTAGAAGCGAGTTGAAGTCCGCGGTGCCGGTGCACAGGGCGTCGAACTCGGCCGGAGCGGCCCTCGGCGGCGTAGCTCTGCAGCGGCGGCGTCGGGCAGGCGTGGTCGGTGGCCGTGCCCATGAGCAGCGGCGCGCACCTTGTCGGGGCCAGGCCGAAGCCCGACTTGCCCTGCGCGCTGCCGTGCGCGGAGACCGCGAGCGCGGCGACGCCGGCGGCGTGCGGTGACGCCATCGACGTGCCCTGCAGGTACTGGTAGTAGCCCGCAGACCGTCTTGCCCTTGACCGTTGCCGCAGTCCTTGAGCGATGCCCGCGTCGCGGCCGCGGGCGTGATGTTGCCGTCGGCGTCGACCTGCACCCTCGGCCTGCAGCACGTTGAGCGGTGCCGTCGAGAGGATCAGGTTGCCGTTGGTGCGGTAGGTGGGCGTGCCGAAGCCGTCGCGGAACCAGCCACCCGGAGCCGAGACCTCGAGCTCACCGGAGGTGAGGTCGGTGGCCTAGTTGGAGTAGTCGGCCTTGCGCTCCGACGGGCCGAGCGACGAGACGCCGATGACGTGCGGGCCCTCGACCGGGAGGTCGAGGCAGTTCGCGTTGTCGATCGTGCGCAGGTGCTCGGTGCCGCCCGGGTAGTCGGGGCTGGTCGGTGTCGGGGCGCGGGTTGGAGATGTCCTCGTTGCTGTTGCCCAGGGCCGCCACGAGCGTGACGCCCTTGGCGGTGCGCGTAGTCGAGCGCCCGGTTCATCGCCTCGATGATGACGTCCTGCTCGGCGGCCTGCTCCGGGGCGTCCTCCGGGGCGCCGCCCTTGCAGTTGTAGAGCCACGGGTCGACGTAGAACGACATGTTGACGACGTCGAGGCCGGCGTTGCCGGAGTAGGTGAGCGCGTTGGCCGTGGCGCTGAGGAAGAAGTAGCCGCTGTCCTGGCCGGCGCGGACGTTGACGAGCGTGACGTCGGGCGCGATGCCGGACATGCCGATGCCGTTGAGCGCCGCCGCCATGGTGCCGGCGGTGTGGGTGCCGTGGCCGTTGTCGTCCTCGTTCGACCGGGTCGACGCAGCTGGCGTGCTCGCACGGCCCGTCGATGTCGGGCATGTCGGTGGCGAAGTTGCGCGACAGCTTGCGGTCGAAGTTCGGCGCGATGTCGGGGTGGGTGCCGTCGACGCCGGTGTCCATGACGCCGACCTTGACCTTCTTGTTCCCGAGCTCGACTGGCTGGGCCTGCGGGGCGTCGATCATGTCCATGCCCCACAGCGACGCGTCGAGCGGGTCGGCCTTCGCCCCCTTCTTGCCGGCCTTCCCGTGCCCGGACGACCGGCTCGGGGAGGCCTGGTGCTCCTTGAGCACGCGGTCCTGCACGCGCCCGGCATCCGGCGACCGACCGACGACGCCGTCGTTCGCCGCGGCCTTGACGCCGCGAGAGCCCCGCGCCGTGCGCAGGAAGCCGGCCGAGGTCGACCGCACCGAGACCAGCCCGATGTCGGTGTTGACCGAGGTGACCGTCGCGCCGCTCTTGCGCAGGGCCGCGGCGATCGCGCGGACGTCGGCGCCGCGGTCGGCGAGGACGACGTACGTCCCGGACCCGGTCGACGCCGCCGCGGATGCCGTGGCGGCCGTGGTGGTGGTGGTGTGCAGTGCCGCTGTCGCCGTGGTGCCACCGAGGGCGGTCGTGGCCAGGGCCACCGCTCCGGTGAGGGCGACCATGCGAGATCGTCGCATTCGTCTACTCCTGCCATGGGGGAAGGCCGGGGCGCCCCGGCCCATCCGCCGACCATAGGGCCTGGATCCGCGCGGCGGAAGGTTGCGGACCGTATGCTCTCGACCATGCGCCGACGCACCGCACGACCGGTTCCGGACGTCTTCGAGACGTTCGCCCACCGGGTCGACTCGGGGGACGACCGCACCGACGACACCCCCGCGTGCGGCGAGCGTGGCCCGCTCGGCCGGCATCACGGTGGGCCTGATGGTGCTGACCAGCGTCGCCTTCGTGGCCGGGCGCCTGGCTGGCCGGGAAGGTGCGCCCCGAGCTGGTCTTCGCCAACCTGCTGTGGGAGGGCGTCGCCATCACCGTGTGGTCGGTGGCCTGGGGCGCCCTGGCCGCGATGGTCGTGCTCGCCGCCGGTGTCGTCGCCGTCGGCCTGCCGTGGGTGCGGCGTCAGCGCGACGAGCGCGCGACCTCGACCTCGACCCCGTAGGTCCACCCCGGCTTCAGGGGCAGCGTGTCGCCGCTCCAGAAGCGGCCCGGGTCGTACCAGTTGGTCGGGGCGTCGGCGTTCAGCACGCCCATCTCCTCGAGCGTCACGGCGACCACCTCGGCGCAGTAGGCGTCCTCGGGGCGCAGCCCCTTGCGCTCGGCCTCGCGGTGCGACAGGTAGCCGTCGCGCCCGCGCAGCCAGCGCCAGGCCAGCCCCATCGTGCTCGGGAACGACACCCCGTTCAGCCGCGCGATGGTCTTGAGCACGGCATCCTCCTGCTCGCGCCCGACGTCCGGGCTGAGCTGGCGCAGCCAGGCCCGCTGGCCGTAGCGCCCCTGCCACGTCGTCACCGCCTCGCGCAGGTCGTGCAGCTGCACGCCGCGGTGGTGGTCGCCGGTCCAGTGGTCGCGCAGCGACTTGCCGAGCTCGGCGTGCCACATCAGCGGGCGGCAGGTCGTCGAGCACCACGGCCATGCCGACGTGGTTGACCGGGGCGTTGCTCGCGGTCTGGATCGCCCGGTCGGCGACCGTGCCGCCGCGGAAGAGCCAGAGGTCCCCCGTGCGGGTCGTGTCGACGGCCTCCTCGAAGGAGACGGTGCTCGAACCGGTGCGCGCCATGGCCCCAGTGTGCCGAACCGGGCCGCGGCGCGCCGACCTATCCGCGCGGGTGCGGCACGGCCTACGGTGATCAGGTGCGCACGAGGCGCAGGAGGCGGGGACTCACCGTGCAGGCCGTGGCCGGCACCCACACCGTGCTGCTCGGGTTCGACCTCGACGACCCGGCCGGCTGCCTCGGCTTCGCCATCCACCGCACCGACCACACCGAGGGCGAGGCGCGCTGGCTGCGTGGGATGAAGACCTTCGAGAGCGTGGTGCCCGACCCGCCCCCGGGCTCGGACTGGCCGACGAACGTGCACCCGGTGCAGGGCTTCCAGTGGGGTGACTACTCGGCCAAGCCCGGGCACGACTACACGTATGCCGTGTCGGCCGTGGGCGGGGCGGCGACGGCGCCGGTGCTCACGCGCACGGTGTCGGTCGAAGGTGCGCACCGAGGTCGAGGACGACGGCGAGCACGGGGTCTGGTTCAACCGCGGGCGTCGCCGGGTCGCAGGCCTTCTCGCGGCAGTTCGCGGGCTGGGTGCCGACGACGACGCCCGACGAGACGCACCCGGCGATGGTCTGGCTGTCACGGGGGCTGGGCGAGGCGCTGCTGGCGTTCGTCGGCGAGGCGGTCGACGACGAGTGGTCGCTGCGCGGGGCGTTGTACGAGTTCACCTGGGGCCGGGGGCTGCAGGCCTTCGCCGCCGCCCGCGACCGGGGGGCCGACGTGCGGCTCGTGGTGCACGGGCGCGACCGCGACGCACCCAGCGGAACCGGCCCCGACAACACCGACCGCACCGCCGAGCTGGCCCGCGCCGCGGTGCACGACAACGGCATCGACGACCTCGTCACCTGGCGGGAGGCCCCCGTCAAGAGCGCCCTGCACCACCACAAGTTCCTCGTGCTGTCGCACCACGGCGTGCCCGAGGCCGTCTGGACCGGCTCGACCAACCTCACCCTGGGCGCCGTGCTACGGCCACTCGAACGTCGGCCACCTGGTGCGCGACCGGGCGGTCGCGGCCCGGTTCGCCGCGGAGTGGGACCGGCTCGCAGGCCGGGATGCCGTCCGCCGACCTCCGCAGCGCGCACGCCGGCGACCCCGCACCCGCACGCACCGTGCCGGTACCCGGTGGCGTCGGCCCGGTGTTCTCACCCCTGAGCGGCACCTCGCTGCTCGACTGGTACGCCGACGTGTTCGACGCGGCGGTCAGCTCGGCGCACATCACCGGCGCGTTCGGGCTCAACGCGGTCTTCCGCGACAGGCTGCGGGTCGACCGGTCGCCGGTCACCCGCACGGTGCTGCTCGAGAAGGTGCCACCGCCGCAGCAGGCGATCCCGCGCACCGACGACCACGTGCGCATCTCGACGGGCAGCCACCTCGGCGGTGACCCGTTGCAGCAGTGGGCGACCGAGCGGCTGACCGGGTTCAACGACCACGTCCGCTACATCCACACCAAGATCGTGCTCGTCGACCCGCTCGGCCCCGACCCGACGATCCTCACCGGCTCGGCGAACTACTCCGACGCCTCCACGACGACGAACGAGGAGAACACGCTCGTCATCCGGGCCGGCCGCACCCGGTCGGCCTCCAAGCGGGCGGTCCGCCGGGTCGCCGACATCTACCTCACCGAGTACCACCGGCTGTTCATGCACTTCGCGTTCCGGGCGATGGCGCAGGACCGCGAGCTGAACACCGGTGTGACGCAGTGGAGCCGGTACCTCGACGAGACCGGCGCCTGGGCCGACCGCTACTACGTCGCCGACTCGTGGCGAGCCTCGCAGCGCCGGCTGTTCTCCGGGTCGTGACGCGCCGCGTCGCTAGGGTGGTGACATGCCAGCATCCAACCGCGTGTGGAAGATCGTCGGACTGGCCGGCCTCGTCGGTGTCGTCGCGACCGGTGCGCTCGTCGCCCGCAACGAGCGCGAGCGCCGTGCCTACACGCCCGACGAGGTGCGCGACCGGCTCCAGGAGCGGCTGCGCGCCGCCGAGGGTGAGGCGGGCCAGCAGGGCCGGATCATCGGCTGACCCGGCCCCACCGGCATCCGGTCGCGGGGGCTGACCGCACGAACGGTCAGTGCTCCATCCCCTCACCGAAGCGCCCACGGTGGTCGAGCGGGATGAGGGGCGTGTCGGCACGGGCGCGGATCTGCTGCACCGCCCACGAGTTGCCGTCGGGGTCGGTGAAGCCGAACAGCGTGCCGCCGTCGCGCTCGTCGAACACGGTGACCTCGCTGCACTCGACCCCACGCCCGACCAGCTCGTCACGAGCGGCCGCGGCGTCGGCCACCACGAGCTGCAGCCCGTGCAGGCTGCCCGGCGCCATCGCGTTCTGCGCGGGCAGGTTGCCGATGACGACCGAGCAGCCGGACCCGCGGGGGGTCAGCTGGGCCACGTGCATGAACTCGTTCTGGGTCTCGTGGTCGAGGTCGAACCCGACCTGGTCGCGGTAGAAGGCGATCGAGGCAGCCAGGTCGCTGACCGGCACCACGACGACCTCGAGGGTCCAGTCCATGGCGCTCAGGCCTGCGCGACGATGCGTCTCGAGGCGGTCGTAGCCCTGCGACATGCCCGACCTCCATGCCCGACTCGACCATGGCGTCGCGGCCCTCGACGGTGCGGCCGATGCTGCGCCCGCGCAGCCGGGTGCGGCCGTCGCCGAGGTCCTCGAACCACATGAACTCCAGCGCCACCTCGTCGGGGGCGCCGTCGAACTCGAAGGTCTGGAGGGCGAACTCGTTCTCGCGGATGGTGTGGAAGACCCCGCGGAAGCCGAAGTTGCCGTGGTCGGTGCGGTGCTCGTAGCGGTAGCCGCCGCCGGTGGTGAAGTCCCACTCGTCGATGACCATCTCGTAGCCGTGCGGGCCGAGCCACTGCTTGACCTTGTCGGGGTCGCGGTGGGCCTCGAAGACCGCCGCCACGGGGGCGTCGAACTCGCGGGTGAAGTCGATCCACGGCACTCCGGCCGGGATGTCGAGGTGCAGGCTGTTGCTCATGGTCACTCCTGATCGGTGGTCTTTCGTGCGGATGACGCGCCGAGGACGGCGTCGAGCCGGCGGAACCGCTGCTCGTGGGCGAGGCGGTAGCCGTCGATCCACGCGGTGAGCGCCTCGAGCGCGTCGGGGTTGAGGTGGACCGGGCGGCGCTGGGCCTCCCGGGTCCGGGTGACCAGGCCCGCGTGCTCGAGGACCTGGATGTGCTTCGAGATCGCCTGGAGGGAGATCTCGAACGGCTCCGCGATCTCGTTCACCGTGGCCGGCCCCCGGCTCAGGCGAGCGATGATCGCCCGACGGACGGGGTCGGCCAGGGCCGCGAAGCCCAGGTCCACCGAGGTGCTGTCGTCCGTCATGGCTGTATTCAATCAAACCATTGATCAATCGTCAAGTTGATCAACGACTGATCTCGGCTCGAGGGGTCGTGGTCGCCGGGGGCAGCCAGTCCGCACCCACGACCAGTGGTACGACTCGAGTTGGGCTGCTCGAACGGTTGCCCAGCCGCCACCTGCGCCCAGCTCGAGTGCTGCGAGCGTGCGCGCGTCAGCCGTGGAGGAAGAGGTGCGGGTGCGCGGGAGCCCGGCCCTGGAACGACAGGATCGCCGGGTTCTGGATGACGCCGTCGCGGATCTCGATCGCCCGGCGGATGGTGGGCACGCGGTCCCAGGAGTCCGGGCCGTCCATCACGGTGCGCAGGAACGGCAGCAGGGCCTCGCTGATCTCCCAGGTGGCCGAGCCCCACAGGTACGACGGGCTGTGGTCGACCGCGTAGTAGAGCACGTTGTGGCCGACCGTGAAGGTGGGGTCGGCGAAGGTGGTGGGCCGGGCCCAGCTGAACCCCATGCCCTCGTCGCACGACACGTCGATGACCATCGTGCCGGGCGAGAGCTCGGCGAGGTCGTCGTCGGCGAGGAAGACCAGCGGGTTGTCGGTGTCCTGCAGCACGCAGTTGACGATGATGTCGTGCTGGCCGAGGAACTGCGCCAGCGGCACCCGCCCCTCCGGGGTGACGGCGTGGCTCACCCGACCCTTGGTGTCGTCGGGGTCGAAGTGCAGGATGCGGGCGGAGTGGATCGGCGACGCCACGGCGGCCACCTGCCGGTGGGTGAGGATGTCGACGTCACCCACCCCGAGCGCGGTCAGCGCCGTCACGGCACCGCGGGCGGTCGCCCCGAAGCCGATGACGACGGCGCTCAGCCGGGGGCCGTAGTTGCCGGTGGTGCCGGCCAGGGTCATGGCGTGCAGCACCGACGCATAGCCGGCGAGCTCGTTGTTCTTGTGGAAGACGTGCAGGTTGAACGACCCGTCGGTCTTCCAGTGGTTCATCGCCTCGAAGGCGATCAGGGTGAGGCGACGGTCGACGGCGAGCTGGGTGAGGGCCTGGTCCTGCACGCAGTGCGGCCAGCCCCACAGGATCTGTCCCTCGCGCAGCTCGGCCACGTCGTCGAGCAGCGGCTTGGGCTGCAGGATGACGTCGCACTCGTCGACCAGCTGCTCGTGGCTGCGCACGCCGGCGACGAGCTCGGCCAGGTCGTCGTCGCTGACGCCGAACCGCTCGCCGTAGCCGGCCTCGAGGTAGATCCGCTGCCGCAGGTCCGCCGGGATGCGCTCGAGGTGCCCGGGGTGCAGCGCCAGCCGGTGCTCGTTCTCCTTCTGCGAGCGGCCCATCACCCCGAGGCTCAACGTGGTGCGCGGGGGGTCGCCCTGCGGAGCCGGGGCGGATGCCGTGGCGTCGCCGTCGCCCGTCATCCGGGCTCGTGTACTGGGGTCCGTGTGAAGCGCCTGGCTCATGGCGGTGCCCGTCCGGGGCCCAGCGGGCCCGCGTGTCGACCTGCTCAGGGCCGGCGAGGAGTCGTCGACCTCGCGCGTCAGCCCTGCTCGGCACTCTACGCCGCGGCGCAGCGACCTCGAGCCGCTGTGGGCGCCGGCCCCTACAGTCGGTGGACCAGTCACCGCCACAGACCAGGGGAGAAGAGATGGCCGACGTCGTGCTGTTCCACCACGTGCAGGGGCTCACCGAGGGGGTGCGCCGGCTGGCCGACGAGCTGCGGGCCGGCGGCCACACGGTGCACACCCCCGACTTCTTCGAGGGGGCGACCTTCGACTCGATCGAGGAGGGCTTCGCCGCGCTGCGGGCGCGGGGCGAGGGGGCTCACGACACGTGGGTCGAGTCCGTGGTCGCCGAGCTGCCCGCGAAGGTCGTCTTCGCCGGGATCTCGCTCGGCGTGATGCCGGCCCAGCGCCTCGCGCAGACCCGGCCCGGCGCGGCCGGTGCGCTGCTGCTCGAGGCGTGCGCCCCGGCATCCGCCTTCGCCGACCGGTGGCCGGCCGGCGTCCCGGTCCAGGTGCACGGCATGGAGCGCGACCCGTTCTTCGGGCTCGAGGGCGACGTCGACGCCGCCCGCGAGCTCGTGGCCCAGGCCGACGACGGCGAGCTGTTCGTCTACCCCGGCGACGTGCACCTGTTCACCGACTCCTCGCTGCCGGCGTACGACGAGGCAGCGACGTCCCTGGTGGTCGAGCGGGCGCTGGAGTTCCTGGACGGGCTCTGAGCCCACCCGAACTAACTGCAACTCTGGGGTTGCGCTTCTCTGCGACTAGATGCAACCATTGAGTTGCACAGACCGCGGGAGGCCAACCCTCCCACCGGTCCGACCACACCGAGAGGAACGACCATGACCACCACGAGCAACAGCCAGGCGTCCGTCGTCGACACCGACACCTTCACCGTGCGCCGCACCGTGCACGTCGCCGCCCCCGTCGAGAAGGTCTGGGCGGCCGTCACCGAGGCCGAGCACATCTCGCGCTGGTTCGGCCGGGCCGAGATCGCCGGCCGCGGCGTGGGCGCCACCGGCACCCTCACCTGGCCCGACCACGGGCCGATCCCGCTGCGGGTCGAGGCCTTCGACGACCGCACACCGTGTCCTACCGCTGGAGCAACGACGACGCGCTGGGCACGCCCCCCGCCGAGCTCGACGTCGAGCACTCGACGGTGTTCACCTTCACCCTCGAGCCCGTGCCGGGCGGCACCAGCCTCACCGTGGTCGAGACCGGGTTCGAGGCGACCTCCGCCCCGCTCGCGAACCTCGAGGACCACCGCGGCGGCTGGGACGCCGAGCTCGACAAGCTGGTCGCGCTGCTCGAGGGCGGCTCGTGACGACCGGGACGATGGTTCCCGTGTTCGCCGCCCTCGGCGACGAGACGCGGTGGAGCGTGCTGGCCGCGCTCGGTGAGGGCGACGCCTCGGCGTCCGCCCTCGCCGGGCGCCTGCCGGTGAGCCGGCAGGCCATCGCCAAGCACCTCGCCGTGCTCCAGGAGGTCGGCCTCGTCGAGCCGGTGCGGGTCGGGCGCGAGGTGCAGTACCGCGTGCTCGGTGCCCAGCTGCGGGCCACCGCCACCCGGCTGGACGAGATCGGCACCGAGTGGGACCGTCGACTCGCAGCGATCAAGGAGATCGCCGAGAACCTGTAGGGGAGACGATGATCCGCGTGGTGGACGGGCTGCCGGAGGGTGTGCTGGGTTTCCAGGCCAGCGGAAAGCTCACGGCACACGACTACACCGACGTGCTGGCGCCGGCGCTCGAGGCCGCGAGCGCCGGCGGCGGCCGGATCCGGGTGCTGCTCGACTTCGCCGGGGAGTTCGACGGGATGGAGGGCGGCGCCGTCTGGCAGGACATGCGAGATGGGCGTGCGCGAGTGGAGCGCCTGGGAGCGGATCGCCCTGGTCACCGACCACGCGTGGATGCGCGACGGGCTGTCGATGTTCGCGTGGGCCGTGCCGGGTGAGGTGCGGGCCTTCCCGAGCGACGAGCGGGACGCCGCGATCGGCTGGCTGCAGGGCCAGTAGCAGCGGCCCGAGGTCTGCCCCTGGCGCACCTCGGTACGTCACACTCCTTGGTGTGACGGTGGAGTCCAGGCGCGCAGCCGAGGTGCCGACCGGCGCCCCACCGCGGGCCCGGCGCCGCTACCTCCCGCCGCCGGTGTGGCGCTTCGCCCCACGACGGCTGCTGCACGACGTCGTCACCCTGACCCTGATGCTCGGCGTGCTCACCATGCTGTCCGTGGCGGCCGCCGCCGGTCCGCTGTACGCGGAGGCGGTCTCGGATGCCGCGGTGCGCCTCGCGCTGGAGTCGGTGCCGGCCGGGGCGGCCGCGAAGACCGCGCCGGTCGTGCGGCTGAACGGCGGCATCGACCCCGAGACCCGGCAGTGGACCGACATGCTGCGCTCGCTCGAGGAGATCCCCGGCGTGGGTCCGGCGCGGGTCACCACCCAGACGATCTCGACCGAGCTGCACCCCACGGTGTTCTTCGACCCGGTGGGGCCGGTGGTGACCGGCGACGCGGGCAGCGCCCCGGTGCGCCTGTTCGGCGTCGACGACCCGGCGGCGCGGCTGGTCGTCGTGACCCGGGCGCCGGGCGCCGGCGAGGGCGTCTGGCTCCCCGAGCCGGTGGCGCGGTCGACCGGGGTCGCCGCCGGAGACGAGGTGCAGGTGCAGCTGTCCGGGCTGCCCGACGCGGTGCCGACCACCACCCGGGTGCTCGGCACCTACGCGGTGCAGCCCGACGGCCGCACCCCCCAGTCGCCACCGGGCGAACGGCTGTGGGCCGACCTCGGTGTCGAGGCCTTCCCGTCCGATGCCCGGGAGCCGACCCAGCGGGCCCACCTCGCCGTCGCCGACCTCGCCACGACGGCCGCCCTCGCGAAGCGGACCGGCGACGAGCTGCTCTGGTCGGCCCAGGCCCGACTGAGCGACGCGACCCCGCGGCTGGCCCAGTTCCACCGCACCGCGGATGCCGTGAGCCTCCTGCGCCGGCTGCTCACCGCGCGCTCCGAGCTGGCCGACGACCCGGTCGGGCTGCGGCCGTCCATCGTCAGCGGCGTGGAGGACCTCGCCGACCGCGCCGACGTGCTGTCGTCGGCTGCCCAACGCGGCGCGGCGGTGACCACGCGCGTCGGCATCGCGCTGTCGCTGGCCCTCGTCGTGGCTGCGGCCGGGTACTCGATGGGGCGCCGCCGCCGCGAGGTGCAGCTGGCGGCGGGCAGCGGCCGGCGACCGGTGTCGGCCGGGGTGCTGTACGCGGCCGAGCTGCTCCCGGTGGCGGTGGTCGCGGGGGTGGTCGGCTGGTTCGCGGCCCGCGGGGTGGTGGCCGTGACGGTCGGGACGAGCAGCCCGACCCGTTCGGTGCTCAGGTCGGCGGGCCTGTGGAGCGCCGGCGCCCTGGTCGCCGCTGTCGTGGCCTCCGCCGCGGTGGCGGCCGTCGCGAACCGCGTGGAGACCCGGCGGCTCGAGGGCCGCCCGGAGGTGCGCCCGCCCTGGGTGCTGGTGCTCGTGGTGGTCGCGGCCTCGGCGACCGTCGGCCTGCTGACCCGCCCCCCGGATGCCGCGGACACCCTGGGGCCGCTCGACCTGCTCGTCCCCCCACTCGTGGTCGCGGCGGTCGCGGCGGTGGGGGCGCGGTTCTTCTTCGCCGCCCTGCGTCGCGCCCGCACGGCATCCCGGCCACCGAGCCGGCGCACCGTCGTGAGCTGGCTGGCGCGGCGCCGGCTGCAGGCACCGGACCGCGGGCGCGAGGGCGCGACGACGATCGCGGCGACCGGCCTGGCGATGCTCGCCTTCTCGCTCGCGTCCCTGGCGTCGCTGCACAGCACCGTCGAGGACCGTGCGGCCGTGGCGGCCGGGGCGGCGACGGTGAACCGCGTGGAGTCGTCGTGGCAGCTGACCCCGACGTGGCCCAGCAGGCCGTGGAGCCGAAGGACGGCAGCCCGCTCAAGATCAGCGGACATCCCGGTCGCGCGCAACCCGCCGCTGCCCGAGGGGCAGTCGACCGTCTGGCGCACCAGCACCTCGGTGGCCACCAGCGAGGAGGGCGTGAACCTCCTCATCGTCGACCCGGCCCGCTTCGCCTCGTCGGCCGCCTGGGGCACGCCGGGCGGGCCGGTCGCGGCCGGCCGGGCGCTGCTGCCGGCCCTGGCCGCCGACGACGCCGAGACGGCCGCCGCCATCCGCCGCAACGGGGTGTCGTCACCCGGTGCCGGTGCTGCTCGTCGGGGCCGTCGGCGACCTCGACCTCGCCGTCGGCTCCCAGATCACCATCGACACGCTGAACGACCCGGTGCGGCTGGAGGTGCGCGGCGTCCTCGACGCCTTCCCCGGTGCCGGCACCGGGCCGCCCACGCTCGTGGTGCCCGCCGACAGCTTCTTCGCCTCCCAGTTCAACAACGACCCGCGGCTGCGCCCCGGCCCCGGCACCCCCCGCAACCGACCGGTCGAGTTCCAGACCTACCTCTGGTCCGACTCGGCGGCCGCGGCCGCCGAGACCATGGCCGGCCACGGCGTGACCCCCGACCTCACCGCCACCCTCGCGCAGGAGCGCGCGACGCCGGTCTACGTCGCCGCGGCCCAGGCCCGCCGCTACCAGATCGCCCTCGGGCTGGTCTTCGGGGCGGTCGGGGTCGCCGCGGTCGCACTCGCCGCGGTGCGGCTGGCCCGTCGGTCGCCGGCCGCCGACCGGATGCTCGCGTGGACGGGCGCGGGCCGGCACGCTCCGGGCCGGGCCCGCGCCGTGGAGGTCGCCGTCGTGCTCGCGCTGAGCTGTGGCCTGGCGGCGCTGTCGCTGCTGGCCCTGCGGCCGCTGGCGCACCTCCTCCTCGAGCCGGGCGACGGACGCGCCCCGAGGCCGTGCTCGTCGTCCCGGGGTCGGTGTGCTCGCCGCGGCGGGTGGCTGGCGTGGCGGCCCTGGCCGCCTGGCCGGCATGGTGCTGGCGGCCTCGTCCCAGTCGACGGTGGAGGTGCTCCGTGGCGAGGACTGGCCCGGTGTTGCTCTCCCCCAACGGTTCCGGCTCCGCGGCGACCGTCTCGGGGCTGGTCAAGATCTACCCGACCGCCACCGGTGAGACCCACGCCCTGCGCGGGGTCGACGCCGAGTTCCACGAGCACACCGTCACGGCTCTCACCGGGCCGTCCGGCAGCGGGAAGTCCACCCTGCTCGCGCTGCTCGCGCTGCGCGACCGCCCGAGCGGGGGCGACGTCACGATCCTCGGCCGCAACGCCTCGTCGCTGCGCACGAGGGAGCGCCGCCGGCACAGCCGCCGGGTGATCGCCTGGGTGCCCCAGCGCCCGACCGACGGCGTCTACCCGCACCTCACCGCGGCCCAGAACGTCGAGCAGGCGGCCCGGTGGCGGGGGGCGCCGTCGGGTGCCGAGCACGGGCTCCTCGAGCGGCTGGGGCTGGAGCGGGTGGCGGGGGTGCGGCATCCCGCCTGTCCGGTGGGGAGCAGCAGCGGGTCGCGCTGGCGTGCGCCTGCGTGGGTGCGCCGCGGCTGATCCTGTGCGACGAGCCCACCGCCGAGCTCGACGAGGACACCGCCGCACTGGTCATGCACGAGCTGCGCACGGTCGCCGCCGGAGGGAGCGCCGTCGTCATCGCCACGCACGACCCCGGGGCGATCGCGGCCAGCGACCGCGTGGTCGCACTGCGCCACGGCGTGATGTCGAGCGAGCAGTGGGGGGCCACCACGGCCCGGGCGACCATCGACCCGGCGGGCCGCGTGCAGCTGCCCCCCGACGCCCTCGAGCTGTTCCCGAACCGGCGGGCCGTCATCCGCCTCGACGGCGACCGGGTCGTGCTCGAGCCGACCGGGGAGGACTCGTGAGCGACGTCGTCCGGGAGGTCACCGGTGCGGGTGGGCGCCGACGTGAGGATGCCGCGGTCGTCGTCTCCGGGGTGACGCACGGCGAGCGCTCGCCCGGCATCCCGATCCTGTCCGACGTCTCGCTCACCGCGATGCCCGGCGAGGTGGTGGTGATCGAGGGCCGGTCCGGGTCGGGCAAGTCGACGCTGTGCCAGCTGATCGCGGGGCTGGAGGCGCCCGACCACGGCCGCGTGCTCGTGGACGGCGCCGCGGCGGTGTCGGTGCGCGACTGGGCCCGGCTGGCCCTGCTCCCCCAGCGGCTCGGCCTGCCGGCCGAGCTGACGGTGGCCGAGAACGTGAACCTGCCCGGCTGGGTGCGGGGGCTGCCCGCGCGCCCCGAGCTGCTCGAGGCCTTCGACCTCGTGCACCTCGCCGGCAACCTGACCGGCCAGGCGTCGCGCGGCGAGCAGCAGCGGGTCGCCATCGCGCGGGCCGCGGCCCTGGGGCCGGTGGTGATCGTGCTCGACGAGCCGACCTCGCACCAGGACGAGGCGCACGCCGACCTCGTCGCGCAGCAGCTGCTCGAGCTGGCCCGGGCGGGCAGTGCCGTGCTCGTCGCCACGCACGACCCGCGGCTGGTGTCCGAGGCCGACCGGGTCGTGCACCTGCACGCCGGCCGGCACCGGGGTTCGCCGCCCCCGCCGCACTGAGCCACCGCCGCCGCACTGAGCCGCCGCCCTCACCCACGAACACTTCGGTACTTGGTGTTGCCAAGTAGCAGTACCTCGGGTTACCGTGTACTGGTTGTTGGTGACACTAGGTACTGGGAGCCGGGATGGACGATCTCACCGAGATGCTGAAGGGCCTGCTGGAGGGCGCGGTGCTCCAGGTCCTGGCGCGTGGCCCGAACCACGGCTACGAGATCGTCCGGGCGCTGAACCAGGTCGGCTTCACGTCGGTCGCCGAGGGCACGGTCTACCCGATCCTCATGCGGCTCGAGAAGAAGCGCCTGGTCGAGGTCACCAAGGTCCGCTCCGAGCTGGGGCCACCGCGCAAGGTCTACAGCCTCAACGCCGACGGTCGCGCCGCGCTGGACTCGTTCTGGCAGCGGTGGGGCTTCGTCACCACTGCTCTGAACTCGATCAAGGAGAACGAATCATGAAGAGGGGTCCCATCGCCGCACTCAAGAAGATGCGGGACGACAAGCGGCAGTGGCGGGCACACGTGGCCCGCACCAAGAAGCTGCCACCGAGCTACCGCCTCGTGATGGAGGAGATCCAGAAGTTCATGTGGAACTTCGCCTGGGACGACACCATGGTCGCCACCTTCGACGACATCCTCGACCTGCTCGAGGAGGGGGCGGCCGCCGGGCGCCCGGTGCTCGAGGTGACCGGTGACGACGTCGCCGGGTTCGCCCAGAGCATCCTCGCCGAGATGCAGGCCCGCACCTGGCAGGGCAAGAAGGCCGAGCAGCTCAACGCCCGGGTCCACGCCAAGCTCGACCAGGAGGAGTCATGACCGCTGCCATCACGCTCACCGACGTCACCAAGTCCTTCGGCACCCAGCTGGTGCTCGACGGCATCAGCCTCGAGGTGCCGGCCGGCAGCGTCTACGCGCTGCTCGGCACCAACGGGGCCGGCAAGACCACGACCATCTCGATCCTGACCACCCTGCTGCAGGCCGACTCCGGCGCGGCCACCGTCGCCGGTCACGACGTCGCCACCGAGCCCGCCGCCGTGCGCCGGGCCATCTCGATGACCGGGCAGAACGTCACGGTCGACCCGGTGCTCACCGGCCTGGAGAACCTCGTGCTGATCGGTCGGCTGCGCCACGTCGCCGACCCGAAGCGGGTCGCTTCGGAGCTGATCGAGCGCTTCGGGCTCGCCTCTGCCGCAGCCAAACCCACCGCGGCCTATTCCGGCGGGATGAAGCGCCGCCTCGACATCGCGATGTCCCTCATCGGTGAGCCGCAGGTCGTCTTCCTCGACGAGCCGACCACCGGCCTCGACCCCGCCGGCCGGCGCGAGGTCTGGGACACGGTCACAGGCCTCGCCTCGACCGGCACGACGATCATGCTCACCACCCAGTACATGGAGGAGGCCGCGCACCTGGCCGACACCATCGCCGTGCTGGCCGGGGGGCGGATCACGGCATCCGGTACCCACGACGACATCCTCGAGGTCGCCGGCGCCGCCGACCTCGAGTCCGCCTTCCTCGCCCTCACCGCCGAAGGAGCCCACTCATGAGCACCATCGCCTACTCCGTCAGCGACACCGCGACGCTGACCGGTCGCATGCTGAAGCACAACATCCGCTCGATCGACACGGTCATGACGGTGCTCATCACGCCGATCATGATCCTGCTGGCGTTCGTCTTCGTCATCGGCGGGGCCATCGAGCATCCCCGGCGTGAAGTACGTCGACTACATCATGCCGGTCATCCTGCTGATGACGATCGCCTCCGGGGTGGCCTACACGGCCTTCCGGGTCAACAACGACGTCACCTCGGGCATGTTCGCCCGGCTGCGCACGATGCCGATCGCCCGGTCGTCGATCCTCGGCGGCCACGTCGTCGCCTCGGTGGTCATCAACGCGGTCTCGGTGGCCCTCGTGTTCGCCTTCGGGCTGCTCGTCGGCTACCGGCCGCACGCCACCATGGGCGGCTGGCTGACCACGGTCGGGCTGCTGCTGCTCACCCTGGTGGCCTTCACGACGGTCGGCGTCGCCTTCGGGCTGATCTCCGCCTCCGCCGAGGGGTCGTCGATGTTCTCCTACCTGCTCCTGGCGCTGCTGTTCGTCTCGTCGGGGTTCGCACCCACGTCGACGATGTCGACCGGGCTGCAGGCCTTCGCCGACCACCAGCCGATGACCCCGCTCATCGACTCGCTGCGCACGACCCAGCTCGGGCAGCCCGCCGGTGCCGACCCCTGGGTCGCCGCCGCGTGGCTGGTCGCCATCACCGTCGTGTTCGCGCTGCTCGCCCACCGGGCGGGCGGCCGGCCGCCCAAGGCCGCCGCCTGACCCTCGCGGGCGGCGCCCCACACGGCATCCGGATGCCGTTCCCGTCCCGGCCTCGACCGCGTCACCGCGGTCGGGGCCCGGTCGGCTACTCGCAGGCGACCCCGTCACCGTCACGGTCGAGCTTGCGCGAGTAGCCGGGCTGGCCGGCGCGCAGCGGCGCTGCGCCGGCGGCTCGCACGGCGTCGCAGTTCGCGTAGTACGTGCTCGACGAGGAGGTCGGGGGCCTGGGGTGCGGGCGCGCTGCTGCGGGGCAGGGCAGCGACCGTGGGGGCCGAGCCGGGGCCGGGCAGCGGAGTCGTCGGGCACCTCGACAGCACGCGCACCATCGCCTCGCGCTCGGCCTTGGTGACCCACACGCCGTACTTGAGCTTCACGGCGACCTGGCGGGCGACGTACTGGCAGCGGAAGGCCTTGTTGGGGGGCAGCCACGTCGCGGCGTCCCCGTCGCCCTTGGACCGGTTGGTCCCGGCATCGACCGCCAGCAGGGCCAACGGGTCGTTGGCGAACGCGAGGCGCTTGCCGGCCGACCAGCGCGCCGCGCCCTTCTGCCAGGCATCGGAGAGGGGCACGAGGTGGTCGATGTCGATCTCGCTGGCCCCGCCGAGCACGAAGCGGATCGTCGCGCCGGTGTACGGGTCGGGCGCACGGGTGCCGGCGAGCACCTTGCACCAGTTCTTCATGTCCTTGTGGGTGAGGTCGCGGCGCAGGATGTCGTTGCGGGTGTCACAGCCGTTGCGGTCGGTGTCGAACCAGGCCTGGCCGAACAGGTCCCGGGAGTACCCCGTCTTCGGGGCGCGGCCCTTGACGGTCAGCCGGGCGACCGCGGCCAGGGCGGTGCCCTTGGCCGCCTTCACCGGTGGGGTCGCGGTCTTCGTGGGAGATGGCGTCGGGGTCGGGCTCGGGGTCGGCGGGACCGTCGGTTCCGGGGTGGCGGTCGGAGCGGGCGTTGCCGACGGGTCTGGCGCGACGGATGACGCGGTGGCCGCCGGCGGCGGGTCCTGCGGGTCAGCGGTGGCGCCCCCGACGACGGCGAGCGCGATCGCGACGCCGAGCGCGGCCCCACCGGCGGCCCGGGTGCGCAACCGCGCCCAGGGAACCCGCCCGCGGACCAGCGCGACGACGGCGACGACGAACACGTAGAACCCGGCGAGGCTGAACAGGCCGCTGACGCCCGAGGTCGCGGCACCCGAGCAGCGCCGTCAGGCCCAACCCACCCCAGCCGATCAGGCTGGCGGGGTGCCACCCCGCCCGAGCACTCATCTGGCCTCTTCATCCGTGGCACCGCGACACTCACAGCGCACCTCGGACGCTAGCCACGGATGCCGGCGGCCGTGGTCGCTTCCGGCCAACCCGAGCCGAACGACCGATGCAAGGGCGCAGCCGGCTGCAGAGCCTGTGACCCGGCGTCCGACACCACCGTCGACGTCGACTCCAGCTGGGGTGGCTCCAAGGGCTTCTTCAGCGGGGCCGGGCTCGTCCTGCTGCGGTGAACCGGCGCCGGGGACCTCCTGGTCGCCTCCTACGGCGCGATCCGGGGCACGTGGTGCTCACACCCGGCGAGAAGATCACGATCGACACCGGGCACATCGTGGCCTTCGACGCGACGGTGAACTACAACGTGCGCAAGGCCGGTGGCTGGAAGACCACGCTGCTCAGCGGCGAAGGCCTCGTCACGGACTTCGTCGGCCCGGGGCGGGTGTGGCTGCAGACCCGCAGCACCAGCGGGCTGGTCCTCTGGCTCGACAGCAAGCTGCCGCGACACACCTCCAGCGACTGAGGCCCAGCAACGACCGGAGTGCGCGACGCCCGCCTCACCGCCAGCACCTCAGGGCATCGGTGTGGGCGTGCCGCCCGGATGCCGATGATTGCCGCGCGGAGCGCGCCGGTGGACGATGAGCTCAGGTAGGCCGAGATCGCGACGGTGGTGGGTGATGCACGCACGGGCAGGTCGCCCATGGCCGATGGGCGGCGGCGGCCATGCTGCTCGCGCTGGCCGTCTCGCCGCAGCCGGCAGCGGCACGGGACTTCCCGATCCCCGAGGGCTCGGCGCGGTTCCCGGCTGCCGGCGCGCCCTCGGTCCGGTCGGCCACGGCCTACATGGGCACCTTCGACTGCGACCGGTTGCGGGTCAGGATCACGCTGGACAACACCCGCTCCACGCGGGCTGTGCGCTTCGGCTACTCCGCCACGTTCGTCCGCCCCTTGCGGGCGCCCTACTCGGGCAGGGACGACCGGGTCGACGTCGACGTGGCCGCCGGGGCGACCCGGCTCGTCGAGCTGCCGGTCCGTGACGACGCGCGCACCAACGTCACCGTGGGCCTCCCTGACGGCCGGCAGGCGAACTGGGAGAGCTCCTGCGGGAACGCGCCCCGGGTCATCTTCGGGCCGAGCGACTGCGCCGCGCTCCGGATGGGCGTGCTGCTCGACAACGGCACCTCACCCACACCGACGCGGTTCCGCTGGGCGCTGAGCGACCCCGCCGGCCGGGTGGCCACCAACGTGGTCAAGGTGGCTGCCGGCGCCGTCACCAAAGCCGACGTCCCCATCGTCGCCAACAGCTGGACGGCGGTGGACGTGAGCGTCGACGGCCGCGGCACGGTTGCCAACCTGAACCGGCAGGCCTGCGGCTCGATGGTGCTCGACCCGCGGGCGGTGTTCGGGGTGGTCGACTGCGACGACGTCTCGGCGCCGGTCATCCTCGACAACAGCCGTACGACCACCCGGGTGCGCTTCCACCTCCCCGGGCAGGACGTCGTGCTCGGGCCGGGGCAGACCCGGTCGCTGCGGGTGCACCTGCCGATCCGCGAACGGCTCGCGGTGAGGGTCGACGACGTGCTGGCCCTGGCCGTTCCGTCGAGCAGGCCGTCGTCTCGACGGCCCACTGCGCCGGTGCGCCGGCGCAGCCGCGCACTCCGGCCGCCGGGGGTGGGACCGGCCCGGGGGCCGTCGCGGCTCCCGTCGGGGCCCAGGCGGACACCGCCGGCACGACCGGACCAGCCGCGCAGGACTCGAGACCGCCGGTCGTCCTCGGCTTCGGGATGCTTGCGGCGCTGGTGGCTCTCGGCCTGGTGCTGACGCTGCGGCGGCGGCGAGTGCCCGCGACCCGTTGATGACCTGTCCTCGAGGCACACCACAGTCCGCCGGGGGTAGCCCGTCGACGCCGGGGGACACGTGCGCGACGAGGGATGCCGGATGCCGGGCACGAGTAAGCCCCCGGCAGCGTTTCCGCTGGCCGGGGGCCCGTCGTCTGTCTCAACACAGAGCGCGCCCGAAGGGATTCGAACCCCTAACCTTCTGATCCGTAGCACTCCGAAATGACTCGAATCCTGATGCTTTGTCGCGACATAGAGGAACGCGGGTTTCTCCAGGTCACAGGCATGAGGACGCGCCAGGGCGGGTCCGGTCGGGATGTTACGGAACCGAGATCCGCGGAGTTTTGGGTCACATTCTGGTCATTACCGCCGGCGACTGGGGAAGTTTCCGCTCGCCATCTCGACTCGTAGGTCTTCGCCTTCGCCCGGCGAGCTCGGCCGCGCCACGTCCATTCGCTGACGGGCATCGGATAGGCGCCCGCGGCTTGGGCAGGTAGCAAGGGGCGGCGGGCGTGGCGAATGTCCGCGCTACGGGCCGGCCGGACCTATGCTCGAAAAATGAGGGCTTCCTTCGTGGCCCTGCTCGCCTTGCTCACGGTGGCCGGGTGTACTCCGAGCCAGACGGACTCACAGCCGCCTGCGAGCACTCAAGCCGGGTCAGGTGCCATACCTGCGCCCAGTGCGCCCTCGACAACCACCCCCAGGGCCGTTTGTCGCTCGGACTACACCCCCGCCACCCTGCCGACCTGGGCTCGGGCCGGGTTCACACCGCCGACCCAACCCATGCCCTACGTCATGGGTGACAGCGGTGACATCGTCGCGATCCTGTGGGCCGAGCACGACCCGCTGCAGGCTCCGCCGGCGGCCGACCGCAACAACAAGATCCTGTGGGCGTCCCGGGTGGGAGGCGGTGACCTGCACATCCGAGCCACCCTAGGGTCTTCGGAAGAGACCGTGACCCGCTCGGTGGCGGGCGGGCCCGGGCCCTCAATCATCGACCTCCCGTCACCCGGCTGCTGGTCCTTCGACCTGACGTGGGGCGCTCAGCACGACCACATCCAGCTGGAGTATGTCTCGAGCTGACGCCTGGACAGCGTGCCGCGTCGCGTCGAGCCGCGGGCAGGGGTCCGGCCCGGGCAGGTCGCGTTGCACGGCAAGCGGGGTTCCAGCGACCGCGACGTGCCAACTTGGGCCCGCACCGGTCGCACCCTTCCAAGACTTGTCCGGCCTGGGCGCGTGGCTGTCGATGCAGACCCAGCTGGCCTGGACGAGGTCACGCATGACCGAGTGCCGCAGGGGCGCTACGCGACGAAAGGACGCATCCAGGACGCGGATCTTCGAGGTCCTCGGCTCCCTCTTCCCCGCCCACCCGCTCGCCACACCCGGCTGTGCGCCCGCCTCCTACGGTGCTTGAAGTCAGTCAGCAATCCCGGGCGACACCCAGCGGTGCCATTCGCTACACGACCCGACGGAACCCTCCTCTGCCAGCGCGGATGCGAGCCTCCCACCCAGCCCTGTGAGCACCGCCGCCGCCGTCCGCCCCTTGCTTGGCCCCAGGGAGGGAATCGGGCAGCTACTGGGTGGCGCCCCCACAGCCAAAGCCAGGAACCGCGAAGAGCCGATGGTGTCGCAGACTGTAGGGCGAGCCGTCATCGGCGACCGGAGACTGGACGACGCGAGGAACCTCGCCCCGCACAGCCCAGGGATGGAAACGCGCCCCAGGTCCTGACCAAATGTCAGTCACGCGGCCCGACGACGGGCCCGGCATTGTTGGCTCAGCCATTCAGGACGTGCCGCGCCACATCACGCACCGAGTTGCGGATCTGAAGTGGCATTGGCACAAGGCGCTCGCCGTTCCCGGTGTCGGGCGCCAACGCGATCTCCATCGCCAGTCTGCCCATCTCGTAGTACGGCAGCCTGGCCGTCGTCAGGGATGGTCGCATGTAAGAGGCGAGCTCATCGTCGTCGAAGGACACGAGGGAGACGTCATCGGGAACACGCAGCCCGAACTCGGTCAGCGCCTGCTGGGCGCCGAACGCGATCCGGTCGTTGAGACAGATCAGCCCGGTGAACGCTTGGCGCGACTCAAGGAGGGCTCGCGTGCCCCGGTAGCCCTCCGAGGGCTCCCAGTCCTCGAGGTCTACGACCGCGACAGGCACGACCCCGGCCTCGTCGAGCGCTCGCTGGATGCCGTGAAAGCGCCGCGGGATCATCACCGACCCCCTGGGCTCCCACTGGGTATCCAGAGCGTTGCCGATGACGGCGAGACTGTCGCCATGCCCTGCGTCGAGGAGCTGCCTGGTCACCGCGTAGCCGGCTTCCTCCTCGGCCGGAAAGACGCATCTGGAAGGGGGGTCGCTGGAACAGTTCACGGTGACGGTGGGGATGTGTCCCGGGAGCGCGGGAACATCGATCAACCGTGCTGCGAGAGAACCGAAGATGAGGGCGTCGACCTGCCGGTCCACCATCGAGTCCAGTGCGCGCTCTAACTGCTGGGGGTGGCCGCCGGTCTCAGCGATCAGCACGCCTCGTTCCTGCTCGTCGGCCACGTCGAGGATGCCGCGGATCATCGCCGAGGCGAACCGCGTCACGGTGACTTCGTTCGAGATGAAGCCGACTGTGCCGCTCTTACCGAGCCGCAGCGACCGCGCTGCGGGGTTCGGTCGATAGTTGAGCTCACGTGCCGCGGCATGGATGCGCGCGACGGCCTCCTGGGACAGCCGCGAGCCGGGGCGGTTGTTGAGCGCCAGACTGACGGCGGATTTGGACATCCCGACCCGCGCGGCGACGTCCGCCAAGGTCGCGCGCTGACCCCCGCCACCGCCTTGATGGGTACCGCGCTGGTTCAGACATGGCGGCAGCCTACGTCCTACGCGCGCCCTGTCCGAGACAAATCCGTAGGTGAAATCGATTTAGCGAGCTCTTGCGCGGCGGTGGCGCACACGAGTACGGTCCCTGCTGTAACGATTTAGCAAGGCCTACCTGACCATCTCTGATCGTTGGAGGACCCTGATGAAGCCCCTTTTCGACGATGCGCCTCGCGAGGTCGACCAGGGCGCCGACGATGGTGAGCGCCTGATGGCCTTCGAGCTCGCCGACTCCTGGGTCTGGGACTTCTGGGTGGCTGACGACGGGGAGCAGTACCACCTGTTCTTCCTCTACGCCTCACGTGCACTGCAGGACCCCGAGCTGCGCCACCACCGGGCATCGATCGGCCATGCGGTGTCACCCGACCTCCGGTCGTGGCACAGGGTCGCGGACGCGCTCGTGCGCAGCGACCCGCCGGCGTTCGACGACCTCGCCACCTGGACCGGCTCGGTGGTCCGTCATCCCGACGGACGGTGGCTGATGTTCTACACCGGCGCCAGCCTGAACAAGGACGGCGTCAACGTCCAGTCCATCGGTTGCGCCTCCTCGCTGGACCTGATGACGTGGGACAAGTCGCCCGCGCCGCCCCTGCAGGCGGATCCCCGGTGGTACGAGACCTACGTTCCGGACGGGAACTGGCACGACGAGGCATTTCGTGACCCGTGGGTCTTCGCTGACCCGGACGGCAACGGGTGGCACATGCTCATCACGGCGCGCTCGGCCCACGGCCCGGCGTCGGCGCCGCAGGACACCATCGGCCGAGGCGTGCTGGGCCACGCGTGGTCGGCAGACCTGGAGCACTGGGAGCTTCGCGAGCCCCTGACGGCGCCGGGCAGCGGGTTCGGCCAGCTCGAGGTGCCCCACGTGGCCCAGGTTGACGGTCGCCACGTCCTCATCTTCAACTGCTTGTCCCAGGACATGTCCGTCGCTCGCCGCGAGGAAACGCCCGGTGGCATCTGGGCCGTGCCGATCGACTCCCCCACCGGCCCCTACGACGTGGCACGGGCGCACCTTCTCGCCGACCCACGGCTCTACGTCGGGAAGCTCGTCCTGGACCGGGCCTCGGGAACCACCCAGTTCCTCGCCTTCCGCAACGTCGAGGACGGGGAGTTCGTCGGCGCGCTCGCCGACCCGCAGCACGTCGAATGGCAGGGCGACCGTCTCGTGATCCGCGAGCTCGCCCCAGTCCAGCGACCGGCGGCCTCGCCGGTTCCTTTCGAAACCGGGCATCAGGTGTGACCGGTCAGCGTGGGGCAACGATGCCTCCAACCTCCAAGGAGAAGTAGAGATGATCAATCGAAGGGCAACCCTCACAGCCATCGCGGGGTTCGGCGTCGCCGGGCTCGCCTCGGGCTGTCTGTCATCGTCACCGTCGGAGAACGCGAACAGTGACGGCTCCGCCGCGTCCGGCGCCGGCAAGTCGACGATCTCGGTGATGTACGGCCTCGGCCCTGACAGCGAGCCTGGCTTCAAGGCCGACCTCGCGAAGTTCGCGGAGGCCAACGGCATCACCATCGAGTTCATCAAGGCCGCATCGTGGGACACCGAGATCCGCACCAAGGTGCAGGGCGGCAACCCCCCCGACGTCGGCCTGTTCCCCCAGCCGGGGCTCATGTGCGACCTCGCCAAGCAACGCAAGCTCATCCCCTACGACGCGGCCACCGTCGCCCTGAACAAGCGAGACGCTCGTCCCGGGCGTCATCGAGGCCGGCACCTGTGCCGACGGCCAGGTCTACGGCCTGCCCACCGCGCTGAGCGTCAAGAGCGTCCTGTGGACCGACGCGCCGGCGTTCAAGGCGGCCGGTTACACCGCCCCGAAGACGCTCGACGAGCTGCTCACCCTCACCGAGAAGATCAAGGCCGACGGCAAGACCCCGTGGTGCATCGCCGCCGAGTCCGGCGCTGCCACCGGCTGGCCGATCACCGACTGGATCGAGGACCTCGTCCTGCGCTTCGCCGGCCCCGAGAACTACGACAAGTGGGTCAAGGGCGAGCTGAAGTTCGACAGCCCGGAGATCAGGCCCGCCTGGGAGTACTTCCAGAAGATCGCCTTCGGTGACGGCAACGTGCGCGGTGGCACGAAGTCCATCGTCGCGACGAACTTCCAGACCGGCGGCAACGCGATGTTCGACTCGCCCCCTGGCTGCTACCTGTTCAAGCAGGCCACCTTCGTCGCCAACAAGGGCGGCTTCCCCGACACCGTCATCGCCGAGGTCGACACCAAGACGGGCCCGCTGCCCTTCCCGGCCAAGACCGAGGGCGACAACGCCGTCCTCCTCGGTGGTGACATCGCCGCCGCGTTCAACAACGACGCCAACACCCTGAAGGTGCGCAACTTCATCGCCAGCAAGGAGAACGGCACCGAGCAGCAGAAGGCGGGCGGGTTCTCACCGCACACCACCGCCGACGTCTCGCTCCTGCCGAACAAGACCCTCCAGACCATCGCCAGCGAGGTGCTCTACAAGGCCACCGCCGCGCGCTTCGACGGGTCCGACCTGATGCCCGCCAAGGTGGGCGCCGGCACCTTCTGGACCGAGCCCGTGAAGTGGCTCTCGGGCCAGCAGGACCTCGACACCACGCTGAAGAACATCGACGACAGCTTCCCCAAGGCCAAGAGCTGACCTCCGCCCGGCCGCGGGGGTGGCACACCGCCCACCCCCGCGGCCGACAGCCTCATACCCACTTCAGAGAGGAAGTGCCATGAGCATCAAGATTCTGAACGCAGTCATTGCGATCATCGGCGGCATCGGCGGCGCCATCATCATCTTCTGGATCCTCAACAAGCTGGCCGAGTCCCTCAAGGGCCGGTGGGAGGACCGCGTCAAGCCGTGGATGTTCGCCGGGCCCGCGATCCTCGCGATCGCCGTCTACCTGATCTACCCGGCGGTCGTCACGGTCCAGTACAGCTTCGCCAACGCGGACACCACGGCGTACGTCGGCTTGCAGAACTACATCGACCTCTTCACCGACGACGGGTTCCTGTCGGTGCTGTTCAACAACGTCCTGTGGATCGTCGTCGTCCCGGCCATGACCGTGGTGCTGGGCCTGGGCGTCGCCGTGCTCGCGGACCGCCTACGAGCCAAAGGCGAGAAGACGACCAAGACGTTCATCTTCCTGCCGATGGCCATCAGCTTCGTCGGTGCAGCGACCATCTGGCGCACCGTCTACGACTACCAGCCCGAAGGCGCACCCCAGACCGGCATGCTCAACGCGGTCCGGGCCTTCTTCGGCAAGGCCCCGGTGTTCTGGTACGGCGAGAGCACCCTGCACTTCAACAGCCTGCTGCTGATGATCATCTTGATCTGGACAGGGGTCGGGTTCGCCATGGTGCTGCTGTCGTCCGCGATCAAGAGCGTGCCGGAGGACACCGTCGAGGCCGGCCGGATCGACGGCGCCGGCGAGCGACGGATCTTCTTCAACATCATCGTTCCGCAGATCTGGCCGACCGTGATCACCGTCTTCATCACCGTGCTCATCGGCGTCATGAAGGTGTTCGACATCGTGTACGTCACGACCAACGGCGCCTTCAACACCGACGTCATCGGACGCCTCTTCTACGACGAGCTGTACACCCAGGGCAACAACGGGTACGCGTCGGCGATCGTCGTCATCCTCATGATCGCGATCACCCCGGTCCTGGTCTACCAGATCCGTCACTTCCGCCAAGAGGAGGCTGCACGATGACCACCACAGTCCAGCCCGGAACGACAACGCCTGCGAGCAACGTGCAGAAGATGCGCAAGGCCAAGCCCGGCAGGGGTGCCGGAAGCGCGACGTGGCCAGTTCGTGTCGGCTTGCTCATCCTGTGCATCGCCTGGATGGTCCCCGCACTCGGGATGCTCGTCAACTCGTTCCGCCCGCGTGACGAACAGTTCTCCTCAGGGTGGTGGACGGCGTTCTTCAACCCATTCCAGTCCTCGTGGACGATCGACAACTACACAACGGCGCTGACCAGCAGCACCGCAGGCATCCCCATGTCCCAGGCGTTCATCAACAGCTTCATCGTGGCGCTCCCGGCCACGGTGATCCCGATCCTGATCGCCGCCTTCGCCGCGTACGCGTTCACCTTCATGCAGTGGCGCGGGCGGGACCTCATGTTCGTCGTCATCGTCGGGCTGCTCGTCGTGCCCAACCAGGTGGCGTTCGTGCCGCTGGTGAAGCTGTACGGCGCGCTGGGCCTGAACGGCACGTTCCCCGCGGTCTGGCTGGCCCACATCGGGTTCGGGATGCCACTGGCTATCTACATCCTGCGCACCTACATGTCCGGGTTGCCCACGGCCATCATCGAGTCCGCCAAGATCGACGGCGCGAGCCACTTCACCACGTTCTGGCGCCTCATCATGCCGATGTCGATGCCGGCGCTGGCCTCGTTCGCGATCTTCCAGTTCCTCTGGGTCTGGAACGACCTGCTCGTCGCCCTGATCTTCCTGGGGCGAGGCGAGAACACCGTCGCGACCGTGGCCCTGCAAGGCCTGCAAGGCCAGACCGGAGCAGGACGCGAGCTCATCCCGGCAGCGGGGTTCATCACGATCATCGTGCCGATCCTCGTCTTCCTCTCCCTGCAGCGGTACTTCATCCGCGGCATGACCAGCGGAGCAGTCAAGGGGTGAGGAGCCAACGGCGCGGTTTGCGCGTCGTCGAACGTGTCAGCCCAGCCCACAGCCCGACGGTCCGGGCGCCGGGCCCAAGGACGCGGGCCGGTGGTGTCGACGTGAGGGAGACACCACCGGTCCGTCCCCCGCGGCTATCGAGGCCGTTGTGCCCTCTGAGCGCCACCCTTGGGGCAACGGAGGCCTCCAAGCGCTCACCCCCATCGACCACAGCGGGCAGCGCTGACCGGGACAGGCCCGTAACGAGTGCCCCTTCCGCCGCAGCGAGAACCGGCTCCGCCTGCACACGCTGGATGAACCCGTGCCTCTTGAGCCGGAAGAGGTCGTTCCGTCCACGCGTGAAACCGCGGGCCGGGCTCCTACCGCCGCACTCGTGCGTCTGGCTGCTGAGATAGGTGGTCGGTCCGGGACGTGCGTATCGGTGCCCCGTGGGCGGCCCTGCGGTGCTCGCGTCTGAAAGCTCCTGGCGGCATGCCGCATGCGGCGGCGAAAGCCGCGTAGAAGCGGCTGACCGACCCGAAGCCGGCGGCCGCGGCGACCTCATCCGTGCGCAGGTCCGTGGTCACCAACAGCCGGCGTGCCTCTGCAAGCCGAAACTGCGCCAAATACTCGCCGATGGTCATGCGGACGACTTTGCGGAACTGCGTCATGGCGTAGTTCGGGTGCAGCCGGGCGGCGTCGGCGACTTCTGACACGGTGACCGGTTCGCGGAAGTGCTCGGCGATGTGCCGCACCATGGCGAGAACGAGGCGCACGGCCGGGTCGCCTCCGGTGAAATGTCCGGCGTCACGCTGGTGCTCCCCGAGTGCCAACCTCCGGATCCGCGCCTCGACCTCGAGCATCGCGATGCGGTGTCGCTCGGGATCGCCGGTCGCAAGGTCTGCTGCCCAGTGCTCGAAGCCCGCCTCCTCGGACGCGAGGCGTGTCGACGGTGGGGAAACCAGGGGCGTGCCGGAAAGGATCCGACTGACCACGTCCTCCGGCAACCCCCAACCGAGAAACGTCGAGAAGGGGACGTACACCCAGTGCGCGCGGGTGGCGGAGTTCGCGACGAGCTGGTGGGGCACGGCCGCCCAGAACACGGCAGTGCTCCCCGGTGCCACCTCGAGGTGCGAACCGCCAAACAGGTAGAGCATCGACCCTCCCTCGGCGACGAGGTTGACCTCGAGGTCGTCATGCTGGTGGGCGCGGCCCATCAGGGTCGGCGTTCCGGTCCAGCTGGTGAGGCTCGAGGGAGCGATCTGCCGAAGCAACTGAGGATCCAAGAAGTATCGCCTCCTCTGCAAGAAGTATTTCCTTATCGTAGGACCTAGCGTGGAGGGGTCCGCGAGCAGCCGGGATCGTGCGCGCACCTGGCGCCACCGCGTTGCGGCCGATCGCACTCCCCAACTACCGTCCACGGAGGATCCATGTTTTCCCTCGGTATCGTCGGCGCCGGCCAGTTCGCCGGCCAGTTCGCCAAGCTGTTCATGGCCCACCCCGGCGTCCGTGACGTCTACGTCACCGACGTGATACCGGATCGGGCTGAGCAGCTCTGCGCCGACCAAGGGCTGACGGGCACCTTCCCCTCCTACGAGCCGATGCTCGCCTCCGACGCCGTTGACGCCGTCGCAATCTTCACCCAACGGTGGACGCACGGTCCCCTTGTCGTCCAGGGGCTCACGGCCGGGAAGCACGTGTACTCAGCCGTGCCCATGGCCATCACCGAACAAGAGATCGCCGCGATCATCGACGCTGTCAAGGCCACCGGCCTGACCTACATGATGGGCGAGACCAGCCAGTACAACCCGGCGACCGTGTACGCCCGGAACCAGATCGCCGCGGGCGCGTTCGGTCGGCTGTTCTACGCCGAGGGCGACTACCTGCACGACATGGACCTCGGGTTCTACGAGGCGTACCAGTACAGCGGCGGCGAGCAGTGGAAGGAGACGGCGAGCTACCCGCCCCTGCTCTACCCGACGCACGCCATCGGCGGCGTACTCGGGGCGTGGCAGACGCACGCGGTCAGCGTGTCGGCCATCGGCGTCACCGACGACCGCGGCGACGGCGTGTTCGACAAGGAGATAAGCCAGTTCGACAACGACGTGTCCAACGCGACCGCACTGTACGAGGTGGCCGGCGGAGGATCATTCCGCACCAACGAGTTCCGCCGCGTTGGCTACCCGTCGCAGATCCGGGAGTCACGCTTCCGCTTCTTCGGAACCGAGGCGAGCATGGAGCAGCTGGCCACCGTTGCCTTCTGGCAGGACAAGCGCGGTATCGAGGAGATCAGCGAGCTGCTGGAGCCCAAGCCGACGATGTCCCCCGACGACCCCACACTGCAGCACATCTCTCCCGACCTGCGGGCCGCCTTCACCTCGGGTTCTGCGCCAGTCCACGACCGCGAGCGACTTCCGCGCGAGTTCGACGAGATCCACAACGGGCACGAGGGCAGCCACCACTTCCTCGTCGACGACTTCGTCAGCGCCGTCAACGCCGGGAGCTTGCCGCCGGTGAACGCATGGGTGGCTGCCCGGTACACGATGCCCGGGATCGTGGCTCACGAGTCATCCCGGCTGGGCGGAGCACGCCTCGCGATCCCAGACTTCGGTGACGCGCCCGCGAGTTGACCGACACCTGCCCCCCGTGGACCGCGGCACAGACCGCAGGCGCCCCCAAGGAACGCTCAGTCTGCGCGCAGCAACGGGCTTCATGGTGGACCCGCGGGTAGGTTCGGCGCGCCGCTGAGCGCGTTGACCACCAGCCGTTTGGCCCCGCGCGCGGACCGCACGATCCCTTGCGCAGCCGCTGCGCCACGACCACCGGTGACCAGCCGTCGTGGTGACCGTGGCCAGCAGCGCGTTCAGGCCGCGGACCCCGGAGTAGCCGAACCCGGCGCCCTGCTTGGCGTACCCGTGGACCTCGATGATCGTGTCGTCGACATCGACCAGCACCCGACCACGCCGTGCCGTCGCCGGCGACCTGCGGGGCCTGCGCGGCCAGGCCGGTCAGGAACCTGGCGGCGACCGCGTCGAGCTGGCGGACGTGCCCGAAGGTGAACGCGCGCAGGAACGAGCCCAGCGTCGAGGGCGCGTACGCCCTGGTGAAGACCCGGCCCATCCCGCCGTGCCGCAGCAGCGCCATGTCATCGATCGAGTCGGCGCCGGCGACCATCCCGGCCACCAGCGAGGCGACCTTCAACCCGGCGTTGGCGCCCTTGTCGGCCGGGACACTGCAGATGCTCACCGGCCAAGGCTCGCAAGGCCGGCCGAGTCGGCCAGCGCCAGCACCGGGACCAGCCCTGCCGCCGACACCAGATTCGGATCGTCGAACGCCACCAGACCTCGCTGCGCGGGTGTGAGAGAGTTGCATCCCAGAGATGCCCTTCCGGGTTGGTACTGATTGGGCCTGTCGCAAGTCCCAATCTCCCAGCACGGCAGGGCATCTCGTCGCTACGGCACGCTCACACCACCCGAGCTCATCGGTGGATCGAGGCTTGGCCGCCCATGGCCAGCTCCAAGCCAGCAAGTCGCGAGTCCCGGCTTACGGTGCTCTAGGTGGCGTGCTTGGTGAGTTGACGGAGGGGCCGTACGCCCACTCCCCGCGGGCTCCGCTGCGGCGAGCCACGTGTTCGACTCCGGCCTCGGACCGGCGGCTCCTCGACGACGTCACGCGCAAGGGCAGCGTGTGAGTCGTACTCGGAATCCCCGACGCATTGGGTCATGGAGCCGCACCCAGGCAATCGACCGGGGTGCCGGTGTCGGGCCAGGTCGTGCAGGTCGTGCCCCGTCGTCCCAACCGTCTGACCCCTTTCCCAGGCTGTCTCAGGCTCCCCGACCTGACCCGCCAGGACACGACCCGGCCCGACATTTTGGGTCACATTTTGGGTCACCTCAGACCCGATCGGCGTCCGCCATCCGGGCACGAGTAAGCCCCCGACAGCGTTTCCGCTGGTCGGGGGCCCGTCGTCTGTCTCAACACAGAGCGCGCCCGAAGGGATTCGAACCCCTAACCTTCTGATCCGTAGCAACTCGATCGACCCGACCCCGACCGAAGCAGCCCGCCCTCAGACGAAGCCAGGTCAGATGTTTGCGCAGGTCACAGGCGTGAGGACGCGCCAGGGCGGGCCCGGTCGGGGTGTTACGGAACCGAGATCCCGCGGAATTTTGGGTCACATTCTGGGTCAGGTGGTTGACGGTCATTTCTCCGGCGGTCTGCCCCGAAGTGGTGACGAGAACCGAACTCGCGCGCGACATGGGTTTGCCGGTCCCGGGCGGAGGGCCATGGCGTGACCGGGCTCCTGCAGGGAGGAACTCGCTGGCAGTCCCCGTTCCTCGACCGCGCCCGCGCAGCCTGCTTGGCGCCGCCGACACGACGAGGGTCGGCGTCCACGGAGCAGCGCGGCGCGACAAGAACGCGTCAAGATTCCGCTGGAGGTGTCCGTCGGTGGTTGCGTTGAGGGGTGACCAGCATGGCGGGACTGCCAAAACGTCTGCTCGTAGGGACCCCGCTACACAGCTCGCGGATGGGCGAGACGCTGCTGCCCAAGAGGCTCGCGCTGCCGGTCTTCTGCAGCGACCCGCTGTCCTCGGTCGCGTACGCGACCGAGGAGATCCTGCTCGTGCTCGGCCTCGGCGGGCTGGCGCTGCTGCATCATCACCCTGGTGGGTCGCGGCGCGCCGTGGTGTTGCTGCTGGTCATCGTGGTCGCGTCCTACCGGCAGACCTGCCACGCCTACCCCGACGGCGGCGGCGCGTACGCGGTCAGCCGGGCCAACCTGGGCCGCGACGCCGCGCTCGTCGCGGCCAGCGCGCTGCTCGTCGACTACGTGCTGACCGTCGCGGTCTCGGTGTGCGCCGGCGTGGCCAACATCGTCTCCGCGGTTCCCGTCGCTGGCGCCGCACGTCGTGCCTGATCAGCGTCGCGCTCGTGATCGCGCTGCTGGCCCTGATGAACCTGCGCGGCGTCAAGGAGTCGGGACGCGTGTTCGCCGTGCCGACGTACGGCTTCGTGGTCGTGCGTGATGGTGATGCTCGGCCTCGGCCTGCTCAAGATGCTCGGCCGGCACGCGCCCGTCGCCGAGGCGCGCAACTATCGGCGATCAAGCGCCGACGACAGGCACACCGGCGGCCGTCCTGGTCGTCGCTGTCGTGCTGCGCGCCTTCGCCTCCGGCTGCACCGCGCTGACCGGCGTCGAGGCGGTCAGCAACGGCGTGCCGAACTTCACGCAAGCCGAAGAGCCCGCAACGCCGCCGGCACGCTGCCGATCATGGGCGTCCTGGCCATCGCCATGTTCGTCGGCATCACCGCGCTGGCACTCGATCACGCACGTCCACGTCACCGCCGACAACGCCCAGCCTGGTCGGGTTCCCCGCCGGCTACACCCAGCGGACCGTGATCGCGCAGCTCGGCGCGGCCGTGTTCGGCAACGGCTCGGTCGGCTTCTTCCTGTTGCAGGCGCTTCACCGCGGCGATCCTGGTGCTGGCCGCGAACACGGCGTTCAACGGCTTCCCGATCCTCGCCTCGATCCTCGGTCAGGACGGGTATCTGCCGCGGCAGTTCGCCCGGCGCGGCGACCGGCTGGTGTTCTCCAACGGCATCGTCTTGCTGTCGGTGCTCGCGGTCGCGCTCATCTGGGCGTTCAACGCGAGCACCACCCGGCTGATCCAGCTCTACATCATCGGCGTGTTCGTCTCGTTCACCCTGTCGCCAGAGCCGGCATGGTCAGGCACTGGCGCACGCGCTGATGCGCGCTCGAACGGCGACCCGGCGACGCCGCTGCACCGATACGCCGGTCGCGTGACGATCAACCTGATCGGCGCGGTCGCCACCGCGCTGGTGCTGGTCATCGTGCTGGTCACCAAGTTCACCCACGGCGCGTGGATCGTCGTGATCGCGATGCCGCTGGTGTTCCTGATGATGACGCGGCATCCACCGGCACTACGCGCCGGTCGCACGCCGAGCTGGCGCCCGACCCGGCCGGCATGGTGCTGCCCAGCCGCATCCACGCCGTCGTGCTGGTCTCCAAGCTGCACAAGCCGACGTTGCGGGCGCTGGCCTTCGCCCGCGCCACCCGCCCGAACACGCTGACCGCGCTGACCGTGCGACCAGCGACCGCGAGACGCGAGACGCTGCAGCGCGAATGGGTCGAGCGCGACGTCCCGGTGCCGTTGACGGTGCTGGAGTCGTCGTTCCGAGACATCACCGGACCGATGCTCGACTACATCGGCGCGCTCCGCCGCGAGGGCCCACGCGACGTGGTCGTCGTCTACATCCCCGAGTACGTCGTCGGGCCACTGGTGGGAGCACCTCCTGCACAACCAGAGCGCGCTGCGACTGAAGGCCCGGCTGCTGTTCCAGCCCGGCGTGATGGTGACCAACGTGCCCTGCCAGCTCGGATCAGCGCAGTTCGCCCCCGAGGCGCACGACGACCTCGACTACCTCAACGATGAGAGCCCCTCACCCGTCTCCTCGAGGCCCCCAGAGACGCCCACACCGGTAACCCAACCGGGAGCGACCGCGTAGGGCTGGGCGCGGCACTTGGCCCGTGGTCGAATATCAGCCTCATCGAGGGGCGTCGTTGAGCGTCGCGGAGATCTGGTCGGCGAGCAAAACGGAAACCCGCCGCTGCCGTTCGTTCGGGCGCGCAACGTGCGAGGCCGCAGTCAGGACGAACACGCCTCGTAGCGCACCACCAGAACGGACCGGCAAGGCCACGACCGAGTCCACCGGCAGTCCATCCCTGTTCACATCCAAGTCTCGACCCTCCCTGGTGATGGAGCCGTCGTGGTTGAGGGTGGGGACGAGCGGGTCCAGCGTCCCGCCGAGTTCAAAGCGGCAGCTGTCCAGGTCCAACACCTCGCAGATCCGCAGGGAAACCAGGCGTGCGTGTTCCTCGGGCCCGAGCTGCTCGGCGGAGACGCTCTCGGCGGTGGCGAGGACGCCGTCGACGTACCCCATCTCCCGGGACAGCGCGGCATCGGTGCGTTGGCCCCAGAGAGCGGTCTCGGTCACCAGGCCACCGATCACCAGGAGCAGCGCAGCGGCTTCGAGGTCGTTCGCGTCGTTGATGGCGAAGGACTGGTAGGGCTCGGTCAGGAAGAAGTCGAAGGCAGCCGCGGCGGACAGAGCGGCGGCCAGCCCTGCGGATCTGAGGCCGGTGGTGCTGAAGGCGACGACCACTGCGACGAGCACGAGGACATCGGTGGCGGGTGTGACACTGTCGCGGAAAGGAACCAGAGCCGCTGCCACCAAGAACGGGATGATGACCGCCGCCCCGACTGTCGCTCCGCGGTGTTCCCTGAGCAGCTGTTGCACCTTCACCCTGCAATCAGGCACCCCGCCGAGGGCGGAGTCAAGCGCCTTGACACATTTCTGACGCGGGTCGTCGCGCACTGTGAGCGGTGTCACCGGACCTAGTCACTGGCAGCCGGGCGTCAGCCAGCGCCAACGACGCCGGCCGCGCGAGCGCGCCGCGGCCCTGTGTGCGTCAAGGTCGTGTCAAGACGAGTCAGGGCGGCATCAGGGACCCCGTCCGGGCTGACCGGGGGGTGTTTCGTGAAGGCATGCTCGAAGACCTGATCGCTGCCGTCGTGGGATTGGCCCTGGTGGTCTACCTCCTCTATGCCCTGGTCCGCCCGGACCGGTTCTGAGGGAGAGACCATCGTGAACCCCGTCATCACCACCGGCGCGGCCGTGCTCGCGCTGGCTAGCCTCCTGGCCCTGGCCCACGTGCCCCTGGGCACCTGGATCCACCGGGTCTTCGCCGACGACGAGGACTGGCGCGTCGAGCGGCTGGTCTACCGCGTCGTCGGGGTCGACCCGCGCACCGAGCAGCGTTGGACCGGCTACGCGGTCTCGGTGCGTGGCCTTCTCGGTGGTCTCGGTGGTGCTGGTCTTCCTGCTGATCGAGGTGCAGGGCTGGCTGCCGTGGTCCCTGGGCCGGTCGATGGACTGGACACCGCCTTCAACACCGCGGTCTCGTTCGTGACCAACACGAACTGGCAGTCGTACGCCGGTGAGGCCGGCACGGGCTACACGGTGCAACGCCGTGGGTCTGACCGTGCAGAACTTCCTGTCCGCTGCGACGGGCCTGGCCGTCGCGATCGCGCTCGTCCGCGGCCTCGCCCGCCACAGCACCGACCGGATCGGCAACTTCTGGGTCGACCTGGTGCGCGGCAACGATGCGCATCCTGCTGCCGCTGGCCGTCGTCGCGGCGATCGTGCTCCTCGTCGGCGGTGTCATCCAGAACCTGACGCGACCCGCACACGATCACCACGATCACCGGCGGCTCGCAGGTCGTGCAGGGCGGCCCGGTCGCGTCGCAGGAGGCGATCAAGGAGCTGGGCACCAACGGCGGTGGCTTCTTCAACGCCAACTCCGCCCACCCCTTCGAGAACCCGAACGCGTGGACCAACCTGTTCGAGATCTTCCTGCTGCTCGTGATCCCGTTCTGCGCTGCCCGTACGCCTACGGGCTGATGGTGCGGCGACACGCGCCAGGGCTGCGTCGCCGCCGCGCGATGGGCGGCCTTCTGGTCGCCAGCATGGCGCTTGCGGCGTGGGCCGAGTACGCGGCCGACGGTCGGCCGGCCGCTGGGTGCATGGAGGGCAAGGAGCAGCGCTTCGGCATCGCCTGGTCCTCGATCTTCGCCGGGGCCACGACGGGCACGTCCACCGGAGCGGTCAACTCGATGCACGACAGCTTCAGCGCCCTCGGCGGGGCCGTGCCGCTGTCGAACATGATGCTGGGTGAGGTCTCGCCCGGCGGGGTCGGAACCGGGATGTACAACATGCTGGTGTACGTCGTCCTGGCCGTGTTCATCGCGGGGCTGATGGTCGGCCGCACGCCCGAGCTGCTGGGCAAGACGATCGGCCGCACGGAGATCACCTCGTCGCGCTCGTCGATCCTGGTCACTCCCGACCCTCGTGCTCCTCGGCACCGGCCTCGCGCATCGTGCTCCCGGCAGCGACCGCCGGCGCTGCTCAACACGGGCCCGCACGGCCTCAGCGAGATGCTCTACGCCTACACCTCCGCCGCGAACAACAACGGCTCGGCCTTCGCCGGGCTCACCGCCGACCAGCCGTTCCTCAACCTCACCCTCGGCCTTCTGCATGTTCTTCGGCCGGTTCGTCCCGATCGTGCTCGTGCTGGCGCTGGCCGGCGCGTTCGCCGCCCAGGGCAGGCGTCCGGTCACCGCGGGCACCATGCCGACCGACACCCCGCTGTTCGCCGTCCTGCTCGCCGGCACCGTCGTCGTCGTCGCCGGGCTCACCTTCTTCCCGGCCCTGGCTCTCGGGCCGATCGCGGAGGCCCTGTACCATGCACCTACTTCTGCACCCCCCGATCCGCGACCGGCCTGGGACGCCCTGCCCCAGGCCTTCGCCAAGCTCGACCCCCGGCACGTCTTCCGCTCACCCGTGATCTTCGTCGTGTGGGTCGGCTCGGTGCTGACCACCGTCCTGGCCGTCAAGGACCCCTCGGTGTTCGCCATCTCGGTGACCCTCTGGCTGTGGGCCACCGTGCTGTTCGCGAACCTGGCCGAGGCCGTCGCCGAGGGGCGCGGCAAGGCCCAGGCCGAGACCCTGCGCAAGACCCGCACCGAGACCACCGCCCGTCGCCTGCGCGACGACGGCAGCGAGGAGAAGGTGCGCGGCACCGAGCTGCGCGCTCGGCGACCTCGTGGTCGTCGAGGCCGGCCAGGTGATCCCCGGCGACGGCGACGTCGTCGAGGGAGTCGCCACGGTCGACGAGTCGGCGATCACCGGCGAGTCCGCCCCGTCATCCGCGAGTCCGGCGGCGACCGGTGCGCCGTCACCGGCGGCACCACCGTGCTCTCCGACCGGATCGTCGTCAAGGTGACGAGCCGAGCCCGGCGAGACCTTCATCGACCGGATGATCGCGCTGGTCGAGGGTGCGTCGCGGCAGAAGACGCCCAACGAGATCGCCCTGACCATCCTGCTGACGACGCTGACCATCATCTTCCTCTTCGCCGTGGTCGCGCATGCAGCCGATGGCGATCTACTCCGGGTCGCGGCTGTCGCTCGTCGTGCTCGTCGCCCTGCTCGTCTGCCTCATCCCGACCACGATCGGTGCGCTGCTCTCCGCGATCGGCATCGCCGGCATGGACCGCCTCGTGCAGCACAACGTGCTCGCCATGTCCGGCCGCGCCGTCGAGGCCGCCGGCGACGTCAACACCCTGCTGCTCGACAAGACCGGCACCATCACCTTCGGCAACCGGCAGGCCAGCGAGGTCGTGCCCGTCGACGGACGCGACCCGCGAGGAACTGCTGCGCGCCGCGTACCTCTCCTCGCCTCGCCGACGAGACCCCCGAGGGCCGCTCGATCGTCGACCACGCCCTCGACGCACGGGGTGGACCCGGCCACCGGCTCGTTCGCCGAGCTGCGCCGGGGCGGACGCCGAGTTCGTCCCTTCTCCGCCTCCACCCGGATGTCCGGGCGTCGACCTGCCCGACGGCACGCCCGGTGCGCAAGGGCGCCGGCTCCGCCGTCGCCGCGTGGGTCGAGGCAGCGGCGGGCACGTCGCCGCACGACCTGCACTACGCCGTCGACGGCATCAGCGCCGAACGGCGGCACCCCGCTCGTCGTGGCGGTCGCCGAGCCCGGGGCCGCGCCCGCACGCTCGGGCGTCGTCCACCTCAAGGACATCGTCAAGCCCGGCATGCGCGAACGGTTCGACCAGCTGCGGGCCATGGGCATCCGCACCGTGATGATCACCGGCGACAACCCCCTCACCGCCAAGGCGATCGCCGACGAGGCCGGCGTCGACGACTTCCTCGCCGAGGCCACGCCCGGAGGACAAGATGGCGCTGATCAAGGCCGAGCAGGACGGCGGCAAGCTCGTCGCGATGACCGGCGACGGCACCAACGACGCCCCGGCCCTGGCCCAGGCCGACGTCGGCGTCGCGATGAACACCGGCACCTCGGCCGCCAAGGAGGCCGGCAACATGGTCGACCTCGACTCCGACCCGACCAAGCTCATCGACATCGTCGCGATCGGCAAGCAGCTGCTCATCACCCGCGGCGCACTGACCACCTTCTCCATCGCCAACGACGTCGCGAAGTACTTCGCGATCATCCCGGCGATGTTCGTCGGCGATCTTCCCGGGCCTGCGACGCGCTCAACATCATGGGCCTGCTCCAGCCCCGACTCGGCGATCCTGTCCGCGGTCATCTTCAACGCGCTGATCATCGTCGCGCTGATCCCGCTGGCGCTGCGCGGCGTGAAGTACCGCCCGGTCTGCGCCCACCAGATGCTCCGCCGCAACCTGCTCGTCTACGGGCTCGGCGGCATCATCGCCCCGTTCATCGGCATCAAGCTCATCGACCTCGTCGTCTCCCTCTTCCCCGGACTTGGGTGATCACCATGACCATCACTCCGCCAGCTCTCGCAGCCCTCGGCTGCTGCTCGTCCTCACCGTGCTGCTCGGGGTGCTCTACCCCGCGGCCATCCTGGCCGTCGGGCTGGTCGCTCCCGGGCCAGGCCAACGGGCTCGCTCATCGAGGTCGACGGCAGGTCGTCGGCTCCGCCTGCTCGGCCAGGCCGCCGACGGGGCCGCAGTGGTTCCAGGCCCGCCCGTCGGCGTCCGACTACTCCGGGGACACCAGCGGCGGCGTCCAACCTCGGCCCGAGCTCCGCGGACCTCGCCGACGACGCGGTCGCCGAGCGCGAAGCCGCTCTGCGCGCAGCCAACCCGGACGCCCCGGCCCGATCCCCGCGGACGCGCTCACGGCGTCCGGCAGCGGCCTCGACCCGCACATCTCGCCGGCGTACGCCGCGCTGCAGGCGCCGCGGGTGGCGCAGGCCCGCGGGATCGACGCGCGAGCAGCGTGCAGGCGCTGGTCGCCGACGCACACCGAGCGGCCGGCCCTGGGCTTCCTCGGTCAGGACCGGGTCAACGTGACCGAGCTCAACCTCGCGCTCGCGACCGCTGACGGCTCGCCGCGGCCGAGTCAGTGAGGATGGCGCCATGGCGCGCGGTCGGCTGCGCATCTACCTCGGGGCGGCCCCCGGGGTGGGCAAGACCGTCGCCATGCTCGACGAGGGCCGCCGGCGCGCTGGCCCGCGGCACCGACGTCGTCGTCGGGCTGGTCGAGACCCACGGCGGCGCACACCGCCGAGCATGGTCGAGGCCTCGAGGTCCTCCCGCGCGCGCCGCTCGGGCTACCGCGGCACGACGCTTCGAGGAGATGGACCTCGACGCGCGTGCTCGCCCGCCAGCCCGACGGTCGCGCTCGTCGACGAGCTCGCCCACACCAACGTCGCCGGGCTCGCGCAACGAGAAGCGCTGGCAGGACATCGACGAGCTGCTGGATGCCGGGATCGACGTCATCTCGACGGTCAACATCCAGCACCTCGAGTCGCTCAACGACGTCGTCGAGTCGATCACCGGCGTCGTGCAGCGCGAGACGGTGCCCGACGAGGTGGTCCGCGCGCGCCGACCAGATCGAGCTGGTCGACATGTCGCCCGAGGCGCTGCGCCGCCGGATGGCCCACGGCAACATCTACAAGGCCGAGAAGGTCGACGCCGCGCTGGCGAACTACTTCCGGGTCGGCAACCTCTCCGCGCTGCGCGAGCTCGCCCTGCTGTGGCTCGCCGACCGGGTCGACGAGGGGCTGGAGCGGCTACCGCGCCGACCACGGCATCGACGCGATCGTGGCCGACCCGCGAGCGCGTCGTCGTCGCGCTCTCCGGCGGCCCCGAGGGCGAGACCCTGCTGCGCCGCGGGGCCCGGATCGCCTCGCGGGGCGCCGGCGGCGAGCTGCTCGCCGTGCACGTCGCCCGCGCCGACGGGCTGAGCGGACCGCCGCTGCCCGGGCTCGCGGCAACTGCGCCGCCTCACCGAGGAGCTCGGCGGCGCGTTCCACACCGTCACCGGCGACGACGCCGGCCGAGGCGATCCTCGACTTCGCCCGCGGCGTCAACGCCACGCAGGTCGTCGTCGGCAGCACCCGCCGCAAGCGCTGGCGCGACCCTCGCGTGCCGAGCATCACCGAGGAGGTCATCAGCCGACTCCGGCGACATCGACGTGCACGTCGTCACCCACTCGTTCGCCGCACGGCCGGGGCTGGCGCGTGCCGCGGGCCGCGCTGCCCGCGCAGGCGAGTTCGGCTCGGGCTATGCCGCAGCCGTCGTCGGCCCGCTCGCTGCTGACCGGCCTGCTGGTCGCTGCCTGCCGCAGGACCCCGACCTGCCCCTGGCCGTGCCGCTCTACCTGCTCGTCACGGTGCTCGTCGCCCTGGTCGGCGGCATCGTGCCGGCGATCGTCGGCGGCGGTCGCTGTCGTCGCTGCTGCTCAACTGGTTCTTCCTCGAGCCGGTCGGCACCCTGACCATCGCCGAGCCCGAGAACACATCGCCCTGGTCGTCTTCGTGGTCGTCGCGGTGGTCGGTGGCGTTCGTCGTGCACACCAGCGCCCGCCGCGCCGAGCGGGCCGATCGCGGCGCAGCGGGAGTCGGCGGCCCTCGCCGAGCTCACCCACACGCTGCTCGGGTCCACCGACCAGATGACCGTGCTGCTCGAGCACGCCGTCGACATGTTCGGCGCCCAGCGCGCCGCGGTCGTGCGGCGGGCCACGGCGGACGTGCCGGCCGAGGTCGTCGCCGAGGTGGCTCCGACGTCGTCGCGCACCGGACGACTGACGCGGACCGGCGTCCGGCATCCGGCGACGGAGCAGACCACGCCGACCGCCGACGACGAGCACGACCTCGTGCTCGTCGGCGCGCCGGTGCCGGCCGACCGGCAGCGGCTGCTCGCCGCCTTCGCCGCGCACGCCGGCGCCATCCTGCAGCGCCGCGCGCTCGCAGCAGGCCGCCGGCGAGGCCGCGGCGCTGGCCCGCGACAACGCGGCCCGGACGGCCCTGCTCTCGGCGGTCTCGCACGACCTGCGCACCCCGCTGGCCGGCATCAAGGCGGCGATCGGCAGCCTGCGCTCGTCGCGAGGTGACCTTCTCGCCCGAGGACGAGGCCGAGCTCGAGGCGGCCATCGAGGAGTCCGCCGACCGGCTCGACGCCCTCATCGGCAACCTGCTCGACATGTCCCGCCTCCAGGCCGGGCGCGCTCGTCGCCGCACCGCGCCCGGTCGACCTCGGCGAGGTGGTGCCGGCCGCCGTCGCCGGCGGTCACCGAGCCCGACCGGGTCGACTGGAGCTCGACCCGGCCGCCCGCTCGTCGACGCCGACCCGGGCCTGCTCGACCGGGTGCTCGGCAACGTCGTCGAGAACGCGCTGCGCCACCAGCCCGCCGCCCGGCCGGTGCGGGTGTCGACCAGCGGCCTCGGCGGGCGCATCGCAGATGCGCGTCGTCGACACCGGGCCCGGGCGTGCCCGAGGAGGCCCAGGAGCGGATCTTCCTGCCCTTCCAGCGCCACGGCGACGCCCCGCCGGGCGACGGGGTCGGGCCTCGGCCTGGCCGTCGCCCGCGGGCTCGCCGAGGCGATGGGTGGCGAGGTGTGGGCCGAGGACACCCCCGGCGGCGGGCTCACGATGGTCATCGAGCTCCCGACGTCGCCGCAGCCGAGGCCGCTCGGCGGATGGCCGTGACGAGCGTGCTCGTCGTCGACGACGACGCCGATCCGCCGCGACGCTGCGGATCAACCTGCGGGCCCGCGGCTACGAGGTCGAGGCGGTCGCCGCACGGGCGCGACGCCCTGTCGACGCTCGGCGACGCACGCCGCCCGACCTGGTCATCCTCGACCTCGGCCTGCCCGACCTCGACGGCGTCGAGGTGCTGCGCCGGCTGCGCGCACGCTCCGGGTGCCGGTCATCGTGCTGTCGGCGCGGCACGCAGTCCGACGACAAGGTCGAGGCGCTCGACGCCGGGCGCCGACGACTACGTCACCAAGCCGTTCGGCATGGACGAGCTGATGGCGCGGGTGCGCGCGGCGCTGCGGCGCGGGGGCGGCGACGGCGAGGCGCCGGCGGCATCGCGCCCGTCGTGACCGACGGCTTCGCCTCGACTTCGGCACCCTGACCGCGACCCGGCGACGGCGAGCCGGTGCACCTCACGCCGACCGAGTGGCGGCTGCTCGGCGAGCTGGCCAGGCACCGGGGCCGGGTCGTGTCCCAGGAGGACCTGCTCAGGCGGTGTGGGGGCCCGGCGTACGGCCGCGAGTCGAACTACCTGCGCGTCTACGGCAACCAGCTGCGCCGCAAGCTCGAGCCCGACCCGTCCCGCCCGCGCCACATCGTCACCGAGCCCGGCATCGGCTACCGCCTCGTCGAGTGACCCCAAGTGCCGGCGCTCGCCGCACGCCGTCACCCGACCCGCACTCACCGCGGGTTGGGTGCTCAGGTGGCTGTCCCGGCGACCACGTGGGCACCCGACTGCGGATGCCGGTCGCCGGGCCTCGCGACGCCGCCGACCGCGTGGTACTCGTCGTCGTGGCAGCGACGACCGCGCGGTAGCCCGCGCCGTCGCTCGATGCAGCCCCGGCTCGAGTGCGGAAGTGGCTGCCAGGACGACCACTTCCGCACTCACCGCGGGTTGGGTGCTCAGCTGGCTGCCCCGGCGACCACTTGCGCACTCACCGAGTGCGGATGGCGAAGGCCGGGGATGCTGGATGGCGAGGGCCGGGATGCCGGATGCCGCGCAGCCACCGTCGACGGCGCCGTCACCCTAGGCTGCCGAGCATGGTGCGGCGACGTCGGAGAGCCTGGGGTGCGCACGGCATCCGTGCTGGTCATGGGCCTGCTGACGATGCTGGTCGCCGGGTGCGGGGCCGACGTCGAGCGCCGACAGGCCGGTGCCGCGGCCGACACCTTCGCCGCCGACGTCACCCGCGACCCCGCCAAGGCGTGCGCGCTGCTCGCCCCGCGCACCGAGCAGTCCGTGGAGCAGGTCGGCACCCCGTGCGCGACCGCCCTGCCGAGGGAGGGCCTGGCGACGCCGGGCCGGCGTACCTCGGTGGCGGTGGCCGGGCACTCGGCCCAGGTGCGCTACACGAAGGGGACCGTCTTCCTCGCCCTGTTCGACAACGGGTGGCGGGTGACCGCGGCCGGATGCAACCGGACGTCGCCGGACCCCGCCGAGCCGTACGACTGCGACGTCGAGGGCGGGCTGAGCCGTGCGCGGGATGTTCAGGGGGTACGCGGCCTTCATCGCGCCGGCCTCTGGGTACTGCGTCGCGATGGGGGTGTGCTGCGATGAGCGGCCCGCAGCGCCCCGGGGGCGTCTGGAAGGGACAACTCGCTGTCGCTGGTCTTCGGCGGCCTCCTCCTGGCCGCCCTCACCGGGGCAGGCCGTGTGGGGGGTCGCGGGCTACAACGAGGACGCACGCACCGCCGGGCTGCAGGAGATCTCGTCTGGCGCTATGTGACGTCGTCGGGGTTCGCCGTCGACGTCGCGGAGAACTGGCAGTCGGAGTTCCTCCAGTTCGTGCTCTACATCGCGCTCACGGTGTGGCTCGTCCAGCGTGGGTCCTCGGAGTCGAAGGAGCCCGGCGACGAGGGCCGCGAGAGCGATGAGCAGCAGATGGTCGGGGCGGTACGCCCGCCCGGCTCACCAGGATGGGCGAGGGTAGGCGGGTGGCGCACCCGGCTGTACTCGCACTCGCTGGTCCTCGTGATGGGGGTCGTCTTCCTCGGGTCGTGGTCGGCGCAGGCCGTCGCGGGCCAGGTGGCGAACAACGAGGAGCGGCTGCGCGACCGGCTCGACCCGCTCACCCTGGGTCAGTACGTCGTGTCCCCCGACTTCTGGGGCCGCACCCTCCAGAACTGGCAGTCCGAGCTGCTCGCCATCGGGACGAATGGCGGTCTTCGCGATCTACCTCCGCGAGCGAGGGTCCCCGGAGAGCAAGGAGGTCGGGGCGCCGCACGGGGTGTCACGACCTCGAGCGACTGACCCGCAGCCCACCACCGCGGCCGTGAGTGCTCGGACGTGGCTGCCCCGGACGACCACTTCCGCACTCACGACGAGGTGGATGCCGGGTTCTGGGTCCGGTGTCGAACCCTCGACGACCTGCGGCGGTGCA
>CAWAKY010000012.1:0-224263 GCA_963782695.1 uncultured Actinomycetota bacterium
ACGAGGACATCAAGGCTGGCCATGATCTGCGGGATGTCGTCGCGGGCACCGGTGAGCGTGACCGTACCGTCGACCCCGGCGTGCGACACTGCCGCGGCCGTCACTGCCCGCTCGGGGCCGTCCCCGACGAGAACGAGGTGGACGTCGGAACCGTCCGCTGCCCCACACTCTGGCCACCTCCACGAGGAGCGGGTGGTTCTTGACCGGGTCGAATCGGCCGACGTGGCCGACGAGCAGGGTTCCGTGGGACAGGCCGATCTCGGCTCGCAGGGTCGGCGCCGCGTCCTCGAAGCGCGCGATGTCGATGCCGTTCGGCAGGATGCGAACCCGCCGGTCCGAGGTCGAACCCCGACGGAACAGGAAGAGCGCGGCCTCCTCCGTGCAGGCGATTCCCACCGTCATCACCCGGCGCAGGACCGCCGTGGCGGCGCGCGCGTAACCACGCCGCACCCACCCGGATCGGGCCAGGACCGTACGGCGATCCGTCTGGCTGTGCGCGACCCGGACCGGCACGCCAGCGAGAGCGGCGATGCTCAGCGGCAACGCCGAGAACGTGCTCACGAAGGAGTGGATCGCGTCGAAGGGGCCCTCGTCCCGCAGGAGACGTCGGAGTCGCACCGAGTACAGCAGGGGCGAACGCGGCGAGCGGCACACGAGCACCCGATGCCCCAGGTCACGGATCTCCGCGTCGAAGTGGCACTCCTCCTCGACGTGCTCGAGGAAGGTGAGCTCGACCTCCGCCGGGTCGAGGCCACGAGCGATGTCCATCAGCCACGTCTCGATGCCGCCACGGTTCATGGCGCCCACCACGAGAAGCACGCGCGTCCGACCGGTCACCGGTCACGCACCATGTCTCGAAGCACACGGCGCAGGATGACCCCGTAGCCGATGAGCTGGACCGCGGCTGCCGCCAGGGTCACCGCGACCGTTCCGGGGACCCCGCTGCGCGGGATGAACAGGATCGATCCCACCACGGCGACGGCGCAGGTGACGACGGCGATCGGCAGCTGCTCGCCGAAGCGTCGTGCGGCGGTGACGCCACCGACCAGGAAGCTGGCCGTGAACGAGACCACCGATACCGCGCACAGGGCGGCGAGGAGCGTGCCCGAGTCGCCGTAGTCGGGTCCGTACAGCCACCCGAGCACCTGGTCACCCACCATGAGCGCGAGGACGGCACCGACGGCCCCGAGCCCGGCGCCGAAGAGGATCCCCCGGCCGAGCACCCGGGTGAAGCCCTTCCGGTCGCCCACCGCGTGGGTTCGGGCGAGCCGGGGACTGAGGGCGTTGCCCACCGCGTTGACGAGGTTGGCCGCGGCGAGCACCACGAATGAGACACCGGCGAAGATCCCGAGCGCGTAGGAGCCCGCCGCCTGCTCGAGGACGATGCGAGGAACGCTCGTGGCCACGGCGGACAGGAGCAGCACGACGGCGAGGGGGGCGGCCAGCCGGACCAGCCTGGCGCGTGCCACCGGCTGCTGCCGCGGGTCTTCGGTGTCGGTGGCACGACTGGCCAGCGCGGCCGGCACGACCCTGAGGCAGAGGTTCGCGGCCGACCCAGGGCGAACCCGATGGTGCCGACGAGGAGCGAACCCGACCACCAGACGCCCAAGGACAGCAGGATCACCGACAGCACGCCGTTGACGCCCTTGACCGATCGCGATCGCTCGCATCTCCTCGCGCCGCTGGTGGTAGCCGTACAACACGTCGGCGACGCTGTCGAACGCCTTGGCAACCCCGAAGACCACGATGACCGGCCACGCCTCCGGGCCCCACCACGACGCCGGCGACCGCCACGGCAACGACCAGGAGGACCACCGACCACATGCGCACGACGACGAAGTCCGACAGCCGGTGACTTGTCGACATCCCGTCGCGAGCACGATGCGCAGCTGGAGCTGGGTGAGGACGAGCACTGGTGCCGCGATCGCGCCCGCCAGTGCGAAGACGCCGACGTCCGCGGGGCCGAGCGACCTCGCGATGACGGCGACGCAGGCCCACTGGCTGACCGTGTAGACGAGGTTGCCCCCGAGGGTCCACATGATCGGACCACGCAAGCCCCGGGTCGGCACCGCGGCGGGCAGGCTCACGAGTGCGCCTCCGTCGTCAGGCCCGCAGTCGGGGGTGCGTCGAGTCCCACTCGACCCCTGCGGTGGAGGTGCCGGGGGGTGCACCCACCTGGACAGCACCAGCGCCGAACACCAGATGGAGACGATACCGACGACGGTGGGTGCGGTGAAGGCCTCGACGATGAACTGGGAGAAGCCGCTGGGGAATCACCACGAGCTCACGCATGAGAAGGAGCGAGCAGAGCCTGAGGATCCACGGGCCGTACAGCGCCACGGTGAGCAGCCAGACGATGAGTCCCAGGACGACCGACCCGAGGAACACTCCGGGATAGGACAGGTCGGCCCACAGCTCGGCGACGTCCCGAGAACCGATGCCGCGCCCCTTGAGGTACTCACCACCGAGAACGCGGTACGACCAGGAGCTGGGCGAAGATGCCGCTCTGCTCCGCCCGCTGCACGGTCTGCCCTGACAGTGGCCCCGGCCCGAGCCCGATGACGCCTGGGAGCCTGCGGCCCAGCAGGTCCAGCACGTGGCCGAGAGACCAGATGTGCCCCTCGGGCACCTGCGCCCGGTACACGTACCCGTAGCCCACGACCTCGGTGCTGACGCCTTGGGAGTACAGGGTCTCCCAGATGGGCGCCAGGACTCCGTCAGCGCGCCTGGCGGGCAGGGTACGCATCCGAGCGACCAGGCCGAGGCCCACGACGAGGACCGGAACCGCAGCCACCACCGCCCAGCGCACCCGGCGCGAGATCCAGCGTCCCGGCGGGATGTCGCTCGAGTTGCGGTAGGCGACGTACACGCCGACGACGGCCAGCGACAACACGAACGTGGTGCGCTGGCCCGCCGCCACCGATGCCACCGCGGCCAGGAGGTAAACCGTGGTGCTCACCCACACCGCACGACGCCGCGGGTCAGTCGGCGAGGTAGAAGGCCACCGTGCTCATCCCGCCGAGGATGCGTACCGGCGTCGGGTAGGCGGTGCTGAAGCTGGTGTACAGGTCGAAGTAGGAGTGGGCGGCGACGTAGCGGGCCGCTTCCACGTCCAGCAGCACCTGCGCCGGGAGCGCGACCGCGAGCAGCCCGACCGAGACGACCCGGACGGCCGGCAGCAGCCGATCACTGGGAAAGGCCCGGCGAGCCGACCTGGCCCCGCCGCCGTCGAGACGTTGCAGGATCGCGAACCCCAGGAAGAGGCCGGCGAGCGACAGGCTCAGGGCCCCGAAGATGTGCGTGTACACCGCGGCGCGGTTGAACGGCAACCCGTAGAGTCACGGGATCCGACGGGGTAGTCGACGAGGACGTCAAGCACGGGTCGGACGACGAGGAAGAGGGTGAAGGCCGCCAACAGCGCCCAGGCGAGAAAGCTCACCCGGGGGGTCCGCGCCACACACACCGCGCACGCGAACAGAAGGATCACGACGCTGAGCAACATCGGCCCGGGCTGGGTCCCGTACCACCCGACCGCCAGGACGATGAGGCCCGCCGCCCGAGCAACCATGGGGTTCCGGGTGCCGTAAGCCACGACTTCGCATTCAGGAGCGCCACCCGGCTTCGCCCGGACCGTTCAGACTCCGCCCGCCGCGTTCCACCGACGGCTCGCTCACCGGGTACCGCGGATCTCGATGAGGGTCGACTCCAGGGCGGCCCACAGTCGCGGGCGGTCGTAGTTCTGCAGGGCCCGCTCGCGGGCCGCCCGGCCGAGCCGCCCCCGGAGGCACTCATCACCGATGAGCTCGTCGAGGGCCTGCGCAAGGGCGGTCGCGTCGCGCCGCGGCACCACTCGTCCGGTCTCGTGGTCCTGCACCGTCTCATGGCCACCCGTGAAGTCACAGACGACCGCGGGCACGCCGGCAGCGGCGGCCTCGATGACGACGAGGGGCGAGTCCCCGGGTAGCTCGGGCAGGACGCACAGGTCGCTGTCGGCCCAGAGCCGGTCGAGATCGTCGATGTGTCCCACGAGGTGGGTGCGCGGCATCGACCGGAGGCTTGCTTCGAGCCCCCTGGGCCCATCGGGTCCGGACCATCCACCCGACCGGCGACGACGAGGTGCGCCTCGGGGTGGCGGGCGGCCACCCACTGCCAGGCCCGGGCCACTCGCGAATGCCCTTGTCCCGAGTGATTCGGCCGGCGAACGTGACGACCACGGCGTCGACGTCGATGCCGAGCTCGCGGCGGTAGAAGGGCGCAGCGACGTGGGGGCCGACTCCGTTCGCGGACCCGTGGGCAAGGACACGATCCGTCCGGGGGGGCGAGCCGCAACCGCTCGGCCAGAGCCCGCAGCTCGAGACCATCCGCGACGACCACCGTGGCCAACCGGCAGGTGACGGTCTCCGCGACCCGCAGGACGCGTCGCCGCAGACCGGTCGACCCCCTTCGAGGCGCAGTCCGTGAATCAGGTAGATCGACGGGATGCCGAGGGCTCGGCACAGCGCCACCCCCAGCAGGCTCGCCTTGGGCGAACCCCATACCGTGGCCGCCGGGCGGAGCCTGCGCAGAACCCGCCACAGGCTCACGACGCCGCGCGGTCCTGGCGCACCGAGGGGTTACGAGCGAGGTCGACGGGCAGGTACTCGATCCCCTCCTCGTCAGCGAACCGCGCGACGTCGGCCTCGTCGGAGCACACCAGGGCCACCCGCCAGCCGCGTTCGCGCAGGAACCCGGCCTGCCCCGCAATGAAGCCGCGGGCCGATACGCCCGAGGTCATGCCGTACAGGACGAGGGGGGCGCCACGTGACGTGGGGGTGGCGATGCCCATGATAGGCCTCCTTCCCGCCGAGAGCCACCGCAAGGTCCGGGCGAGGATTCGCAGGTCGAGCGCGAAGAGGCGTGCTCCACATACCAGCGGGATCGGCGCGCATCTTCTGCCCGTGGTCGGAGGACGGACCGGCGACCTGTGCCCAGCCCGTGAGTCCCGGTTTCACGAGCAGTCGACGAGCCTGGTCGGCGTTGTAGTGCCGCACGATCGGAAGGATCTCGGGTCGCGGTCCACCAGGCTCATCTCCCCCACGAGCACGTTCGCGAGCTGCGCTGATCTCGTCGATGCTGGTGCGCCGTAGCCACCCGCCCACGCGGGTCACCCGCTGCTCCGCCGAGCCCGACGTCTTGAAGACGAACTCGTCGGGCACACCGTCGGTCCAGCCCGAGGTGTCGACATCTCCGGCGAAGTCGCCCGAGAGGATGGTGCGGAACTTCAGCATCAGGAACGGCTCGCCGGCTCGTCCCGCGCGCGGCTGACGGAACAGCACCGGCCGACCGTCCTCCACCCGGACCGCGAGCGCGACGAGGGCGAGGAAGGGCGAGAGCACCACCAGGGCCGCGCCGGCCACGGTGGCATCGATAGTCCGCTTAGCGAGCGAGTAGTACCGCGTGGACACGGCGCGCCCCCTCACGGAAGTGCTCGTCGAGGTCGGCGTCCGAGAGGAGCCCGCCGCTTCCGGAAGCGACCCCCACGACGTGTCGGGGGTTCGCGGTGTCGTCGACGACCACGTCGCCCCGCCGACCCACCACGCCGCCGGCCACGACCCGGACCCCGTTGATGACACCCTCACCGAAGGTGCCCTCGAAGAAGCCCGGGGCCGGCCACAGCACCTGCGCCTCGGCCGCGCGGGTGTCCAGGCGGAGCACCCGGATGCCTGCATCCAGGGCAGCGCCGCAGAACGCTGCGGAGACGTTGTCGATGCCGACGTCGATGACGACGGCGCCCGGGGCGAGACGGTCGACCCATTCCACGCCGACGACCGCCGGGGCGCTCACGGCAGTCACCAGGAGGTCGGCGGCGCCGTCCTGCCCGGCTGCTGTCGGTGCGGTCGGCGTGAAGGGTGGAAGGACTGCCCCCACTGCGGCGACCGTGCGAGCAACGGCCTCCGGCGAGCGGCCATCAACGGTCACCGTCGCCCCGCGCTCGCAGAGCAGCAACGTGGTCTTGAAACCGAGGTTCCCCGTGCCGACGACCGTGGCACGCAGGCCGGTCAGCTCCGGTCCGAGGACGTGCGTCAGCAGAACGTCGAGCGACCGGATGGTGGCGTCGTTCGGCTTGGTCGGCACGATGGTGGCCCGGTGGACCACCTCCAGCGCCAACCGCATGAGATCGACGGCCTGCTTGCGCTCGACGTCCACCGCGAGGACGCGACCGGGACGGTCCAACGCGCTCAGGGCCCGGCGCGCACCGGTCTCCGACTCGACGAGCACGGCGGCAAGGACCCCGTGAGCATCGTGACGGTCGGGGAGTCGCACGAGGTCCGTTCCGCGGCGCGCGCCGTGCACCACACGATGACACGGTCGACACGCTCGTCCGGGAGCCATGCCTCAGGGTTCGCAGACATGGTTGGACGCCACATCCTCTCTCCGTCAGCAGCCCCTGACCCGGCGGACAGCATAGACGACCTTTCGCACCGGCGCCCGGCTTGTTCGTAGCGTGCCCGGGCCCTGATCGGGTCATCAGTGGGAGGTGACTCCGCGGCATCCGGTAGAATTTGTCTTGACGTCAAGATAACGGCCACCACCAAGGAGCAACGACGCACCCATGGCAACGATCATCTACACGCTCACCGACGAGGCCCCGATGCTGGCCACGTACTCTTCCTGCCGGTGGTCGCAGGCCTTCGCCTCCTCGGCCGGCGTCGACGTCGAGACCCGCGACATCTCGCTGGCCGGCCGCATCCTGGCCGCTGTTCCCCGAGCACCTCACCGAGGAGCAGCGGATCAGCGACGCCCTCGCCGAGCTCGGCGCGCTCGCGACCACGCCCGAGGCGAACATCATCAAGCTGCCGAACATCTCGGCGTCGATGCCGCAGCTCAAGGCCGCGATCGCGGAGCTGCAGAGCCAGGGCTTCGCGCTGCCCGACTACCCCGACGACCCGCAGACCGACGAGGAGCGCGAGATCGCGCGCCCGGTACGACAAGGTCAAGGGCAGCGCGGTCAACCCGGTGCTGCGCGAGGGCAACTCCGACCGGCGCGCCCCCGCCGCCGTGAAGAACTACGCCCGCAAGCCACCCGCACTCGATGGGCGCGTGGAGCCCCGACAGCAAGACCAACGTCGCGACCATGGGCGGCGACGACTTCCGCTCCAACGAGCAGTCGGTCGTGCTCGGCCGGCGACGACACCCTCACGCATCCAGCACGTCGCCGCCGACGGCACCGACCACCGTGCTCAAGGAGTCGCTGCCGGTGCTCGAGGGCGAGGTCGTCGACGCCACCGTGCATGCGCGTCGCCGCGCTCGACGCGTTCCTGCCGAGCAGATCGCCCGCGCCAAGGCCGAGGACGTGCTGTTCTCGGTGCACCTCAAGGCCACGATGATGAAGGTCAGCGACCCGATCATCTTCGGCCACGTCGGTCACGCGCCTTCTTCCCCGAGGTGTTCGAGACGCTACGGCGCCGACCTCGCGGCCGCCGGCCTGTCGCCCCAACAACGGGCTCGGCGGCATCCTCGACGGCCTGGCCGGCCCTGCCCAACGGCGACGAGATCAAGGCCGCGATCGACCAAGGGCCTGGCCGAGGGCCCGCGCCTGGCGATGGTCAACTCCGACAAGGGCATCACCAACCTGCACGTGCCGAGCGACGTCATCGTCGACGCCTCGATGCCGGCGATGATCCGCACCTCCGGCCACATGTGGGGCCCGGACGGCGAGGAGCACGACACCCTGGCCGTCATCCCCGACAGCTCGTACGCCGGCGTCTACCAGGCCGTCATCGACGACTGCCGCGCGCACGGCGCCTTCGACCCGACCACGATGGGCTCGGTGCCCAACGTCGGCCTGATGGCCCAGAAGGCCGAGGAGTACGGCAGCCACGACAAGACCTTCGAGATCGCCGTCCGCCGGCACGCGTCGAGGTCGTCGACGCCGCCGGCGAGGTGCTGATGAGCCACGACGTCGAGGCCGGCGACATCTGGCGCGCCTGCCAGACCAAGGACGCCCCGATCCGCGACTGGGTCAAGCTGGCCGTCACCCGCGCCCGCGCCTCGCGGCACCCCGGCCGTGTTCTGGCTCGACGAGAGCCGCGCCCACGACCGCAACCTCATCGCCAAGGTCGAGACCTACCTGCAGGACCACGACACCGAGGGCCTGGACCTGCGCATCCTCGACGCCGGTCGACGCCGCCACGCTTCTCGCGTCGAGCGGATCCGCCGCGGCGAGGACACCATCTCGGTCACCGGCAACGTGCTGCGCGACTACAACACCGACCTCTTCCCGATCCTCGAGCTCGGCACCAGCGCCAAGATGCTCTCCGTCGTGCCGCTGATGAACGGCGGCGGGCCTGTTCGAGACCGGCGCCGGCGGCTCGGCGCCCAAGCACGTGCAGCAGCTCGTCGCAGGAGAACTACCTGCGCTGGGACAGCCTGGGCGAGTTCCTCGCGCTGGCCGAGAGCTTCCGCGCACGAGGCCACCAACGGCAACGCCCGGGCCGGCCTGCTCGGCGAGGCCCTCGACCGCGCCACCGAGCACGCTGCTCAACGAGAACAAGTCGCCCGGCGCGCCGGGTCGGCCAGATCGACAACCGCGGCAGCCACTTCTGGCTGGCCCGCTACTGGGCCCAGGAGCTCGCCGAGCAGACCGAGGACGCCGAGCTGGCCGCCTCGTTCGCGCCCGGTCGCCGAGCAGCTCGCGGCCAACGAGACGGCGATCGACGCCGAGCTGATCGCCGTGCAGGGCTCGCCCGTCGACATCGGCGGCTACTACCGCCCCGACGCGGCGAAGACCACCGCGGTGATGCGCCCGTCGGCGACGTTCAACGGCATCCTGGCCGCGCTCGTCTGACCGGTCTCGACCGACCGCACCGCCGACCACCCACCTCCGCAGCCCCTCCGGGCTTGCGGAGGTGGGTGTTTCGCGTCCGGGCCGACGGCCGCCCGGAGCACAATGGCGGCCATGGCGACCCACATCGTTGACACCGCCGACGTCGCGGACAGCGCGGTCATCGGCGACGGGAGCGCCATCTGGCACCTCGCCCAGGTCCGCGAGGACGCCGTGCTGGGCGCCAACTGCATCGTCGGCCGCGGCGCCTACGTCGGGCCGGGCGTGCGGATGGGTGACAACTGCAAGCTGCAGAACTACGCCCTGGTCTACGAGCCGGCGGTGCTCGAGGACGGCGTCTTCGTGGGGCCGGCCGTGGTGTTCACCAACGACCACCTCCCGCGGGCGGTCACACCCGACGGCGCCCTCAAGCGCGGCGACGACTGGGACATGGTGGCCGTCACCTGCCGGGAGGGCGCGTCGATCGGCGCCCGCTCGGTGTGCGTCGCGCCCGTCGAGATCGGCCGCTGGGCCCTGGTGGCCGCCGGGTCCGTGGTGACCAAGGACGTGCCGGACTTCGCCCTCGTCGTCGGTGCGCCGGCGCGGCGCGTCGGCTGGGTGGGCCGCGCCGGCAGCCGCCTCGAGCCGGGGCCGTCAGCCGGCCGCTGGGTCTGCCCGTCGACCGGGCGCACCTACACCGAGACCGACGGCGTGCTCACCGAGGACGCCTGACCCGCGACCGCGGTCGGAGAGAGCCGGATGCCGGGTGGCCGGCATCCGCGTCGTCCCGGGTCGCCTCAGTGGTCGTGCTCGGCCGCGTCGGCCTCGGCCTTGGTCAGGTGCACCGTGCCGGGCTCGTGCTCGGCGGGGCCGTAGACCGAGTAGAGGCGCAGCGGCTCGTCGCCGGTGTTGGTGACGTTGTGCCACGACCCGGCCGGCACGAGGACGACGTCGTCCTCGGCGACCTCGCGCTTGAAGGTCAGGTCGTCGCGGGTCTCGCCCATCACGACCCGGCCGGCGCCCTGCTCGATGCGGATGAACTGGTCGCGGTCGTGGTGCACCTCGAGGCCGATCTCCTCCTCGGGCTGCAGGCACATGACCGTGAGCTGGAGGTGCCGCCCGGTCCAGATCGTCGTGCGGAAGGTGTTGTTGCCGCGCGTGGCCGACTCGATGTCGGTGACGAAAGGTGCGGGTCCGTTGTCGGCCATGCCGGTCTCCTGCTCGTTGCTGCGTCCTTCGGTGGTGAGCCCAACCTACCGAGCGGCCGAGCGCACCACCCGATCGGGCCATGGCCGACCCCGCGCCCGCTCGGGCACCATGTCCCGATGGGTGCGCGCACGTCATCCGGGCGCGGTGGTGGGCGCCCGGCACCGGCCAGGGGGGCCGCGGCCGTGGTGCTGCTCGCCGCGCTGGCCGCGGGCTGCAGCACGCCCAGCAGCAGCAAGGTCACCCAGAGCGGTCACGCCGCCCACCCCCACGGCCAGCCCGACCCCGAGCCTGGTGCCGCCGACCGACATCACCGCCGTCGGCGGGGTGCCCCTCCCGGTCAAGGACGCCGACTGGGTGCAGGTCGCGGACGGGAACGTGTGGACGACGCTGGGCACCGAGGTCGCCCAGCAGCTCGACCCGACGACCGGCAAGGAGCTGAAGTCGGTGCCCCTGGGCGGCCAGGTGTGCACGGCGATGGACCAGGGCTACGACGCGCTGTGGGTCGCGGTGTGCAGCACCCCCGGGAAGGTGCTGCGCCTCGACCCCGCCACCGGGAAGGTGCTGGCCCGCATCGCGATCCCCGACGGCCTGGAGATCATGGAGGAGGGGTCGGTCGCCAGCGGCGAGGGCTTCGTGTGGGTCGTCGCGGCGGGCGACGAGCGCACGCTGGTGAAGATCGACCCGAGCACCAACACGGTCGTCGACCGGGTGCCCGGTCGAGGTCGGCGTCGTGGCGGCCCGCGCCGGGGAAGGCGCCCTCTGGACGACCAACACGGTGACGAATGCCGTCGACCGTCGCGACCCGTCGACCGGTGCCCTCGTGACCAGCGTGCCCACCGGCAAGGGCGCGCGCTTCTTCGCCGTCGGCGAGGGCGCCGTCTGGGTGCAGAACAACGTCGACGGCACCGTCACCCGGGTCGACCCGGCGACGAACAAGGCGGTCGCCACGATCACGGTGGACACCGGGCCGGTCGACGGCGGCGACCTCGCGGTCGGGGGTGGCTTCGTCTGGGCCAGGGTGACCGACACCCTCGTGGCGAAGATCGACCCGGCGACGAACACGGTCGTCGCCCGCTACTCACCGGTGTCCGGCAGCGGCAGCGTGGCCGCCGACGCGAGCGCCGCGTGGGTCAGCGCCCACGACCACGACGTCGTCTACCGACTGCCGCTGAACTGACCGGCGACGCCTCCACCTGCGGCTCGACCGCACGCCGAGGCCCGAACCGACCGTCGACCCCGCCCGGCGCGTCCCGAGCGCGCGGCCGCGGCTCGGGAGCACAATGTCCGCCATGACTTCTCCCACGATGGTCCAGCGCCTCGGCGCCGAGTTCCTCGGAACGTTCTGGCTCGTCTTCGGTGGCTGTGGTGCGGCCATCTACTCGGCGACCTTCCTCGTCCCCCATCTCCGGCGGCGCGCGTGCAGCTCGGCATCGGCTTCCTCGGCGTCGCCCTCGCCTTCGGCCTCACCGTCGTGACGATGGCGTACGCGGTCGGCCACATCTCGGGCGCCCACTTCAACCCGGCCATCACCATCGGGGTCGCCGTCGCCAAGCGCTTCGAGTGGAAGGACGTGCCGGCCTACGTCATCACCCAGGTCGCCGGCGGCCTCCTCGCGGGCCTGGCCCTGTTCGTGATCGCCAACGGGCGACCCGGGCTTCAAGGCGACCGGCAACATGGCCGCCAACGGCTACGCCGAGCACTCCCCCGGCAAGTACAGCCTGGTCGCCGTGTTCATCGCCGAGGTGCTGCTCACCGCGGTGTTCCTCTACGTCATCCTCGGCGCCACCGACACCCGCGCGCCGCAGGGCTTCGCACCGATCGCCATCGGCCTGGTGCTCACCCTCATCCACCTCATCTCGATCCCGATCTCGAACACCTCGGTCAACCCGGCCCGCTCCACCGGTGTCGCGTTCTTCAACGGCAACGGCGCGGTCGGGCAGCTGCTGGTTGTTCTGGCTGGCCCCGATCCTCGGTGCCGCCATCGCCGGCGCGACGTTCCACCTGATCACCGGTGTCGACCGTCGCGACCGCGACATCTCCGGCGAGATCGACCCCGAGGACCGCCCCGCGACCGCCTGACCCTCGCTCGACCCGCACCGCCCGACAGGACCCCGTTCACCGCTGGTGGGCGGGGTCCTCGGCATCCGGGGCGGTGCTGGCGCGCTCCGCGGCGTAGTGCCGGAAGATCAGGTAGGCCGACACCGCGCAGAGGACGTGCCAGATGCCGTGCTGCTGCAGCAGGGTGTCCGGGTGGCACCACGGGTGGCCGCGCTTGCCGGTGTTCCAGATCGCGAAGGCGAGCGCCAGCGTCGCCGACCGAGGCGACGCCGAACCACAGGTCCTGGTGCGGCGCCGGGGGGCGACGACGGTAGAGCGCCACCTCGAGCCCGAGCGCCACGCAGGATCTCGACCCCGAACGCCGCGTTGCCGGCGTGCCCGAGCACCGGCACGCTGCCGCCGTTCAGGTGCACCGCCATCCCCGCGACCACCGCGACGACGAACACCACGGCGAGGAACCCCGGCCCGCGGTGCACGAACCGCATCAGCGCGTAGGCCAGGGCGAAGCCCGACACCAGGTACATGCTCAGCAGGTCGAGGTGGCCGCCGAGGTCGGTCTGGGTGGCGTGCATGGCCATCGACCCCGGCCCGAGCAGCACGACGAGCACGGCGTAGGCCGTCGCGAGGCCCGGGTGGGCACCCAGCGTGACGCCCGAGGCGGGCGCGCTCCCCGGCGTACCAGGCGACGGCGAGACCGGCGATCGACGAAGCCGAGGTTGCTCCACGTGTTCGCCGGCTGGCGGATCCACCCGGGGCGGGCCGCCTCGCAGAAACCGTCGCCACGGCCGACGTCCGGGCCGAGCCAGCCCCACCGCGCGGCGGCCACGACGAGGGCCAGCGAGACGACCGCGGTCGCCGCGGCGACGACCAGTGGTCGCAGGTCGCGCCCGCTCGGCGCCGAGGTCGTCACGTCGGCAACCTCACCACAGAGCCCGGTGCGGCGCCACGTACTCGCGCTGATAGCGTCGAAGCCACACAACTACACCTGCGTACGAAGGGGTACCACCGTGAGCAACGCGCCCGTCAAGGTGGCCGTCACCGGCGCTGCCGGTCAGATCGGCTACAGCCTCCTGTTCCGCATCGCGAGCGGCGCGCTGCTCGGCCCGGACACCCCGGTCGAGCTCCGGCTGCTCGAGATCACCCCGGCGCTCAAGGCGCTCGAGGGCGTCGTCATGGAGCTCGACGACTGCGCCTTCCCGACCCTCGCGGGGGTGCAGATCGGCGACGACGCGACCACGGTCTTCGACGGCGTCAACCTCGCCCTGCTCGTCGGCGCCCGCCCGCGCGGCCCCGGCATGGAGCGCGGCGACCTGCTCGCGGCCAACGGCGGCATCTTCGCCCCGCAGGGCAAGGCGCTCAACGAGGTCGCGGCCGACGACGTGAAGATCACCGTCACCGGCAACCCGGCCAACACCAACGCGCTGATCGCGATGAGCAACGCCCCCGACATCCCCACCGAGCGCTTCTCGGCGCTGACCCGGCTCGACCACAACCGCGCCATCTCGCAGCTCGCCGCCAAGCTCGGCGTGCCGGTCACCGAGATCCGCAAGATGACGATCTGGGGCAACCACTCCGCCACCCAGTACCCCGACCTGTTCCACGCCGAGGTCGGCGGCCGCAACGCCGCCGAGGCCGTGGGCGACCAGGAGTGGCTGGCCGGCACCTTCATCCCCACCGTCGCCAAGCGCGGCGCGGCGATCATCGAGGCGCGCGGCGCGTCGTCGGCCGCCTCCGCGGCATCCGCCACCATCGACCACGCCCGCACCTGGGTGAACGGCACCCCCGAGGGCGACTGGGTCTCGATGGCGGTGCGCTCCGACGGCTCCTACGGCGTGCAGGAGGGCATCATCTCCTCCTTCCCGGTCACCGTGAAGGACGGCCGGTGGGAGATCGTCCAGGGCCTCGACATCGACGACTTCTCGCGCGGCCAGGATCGACGCCTCGGTCGCCGAGCTCGTCGAGGAGCGCGACGCCGTCAAGGGCCTCGGCCTGATCTGATCGCCCGCGCGGCCGCACGGCTGATGCAGACCTCGCACCGGCCGACTGCTGCAGCGCCACGAATTCCTTCGGCGTCGCATCCGAGGCCGCTTGCCGTGGTCTCGGACGCTGCGAGACCTCGGGTCAGGGGGACATCGCGAGGAAGAGGAACGCCGCGAAGAGCGTGAGGTGCACGCTCGCCTGCAGCCGGGTCGCCCGCCCCGGCACCACGGTCAGCACCGCGACGACGACCGTGATCGCGAGCAGCACGATCTGGGTCGCGCCGAGGCCGAGGTGCAGCGGCGTCGGGATCCAGATCGAGGCGACGGCCAGGGTCGGGATGGTCAGGCCGATGCTCGCCATCGCCGACCCCATCGCGAGGTTGAGCGAGGTCTGGATGCGGTCGCGCCGGGCCGCGTTGGCGGCGGCGATCGTCTCGGGCAGCAGCACGAGCAGCGCGATGACGACACCGACGAACGACACCGGCAGGCCCGACCGCGAGCACGCCGTCCTCGATGGCCGGCGACTCGATCTTCGCCAGGCCCGACGACGGCCACGAGCGAGAGCAGCAGGAAGCCGAGCGAGGTGTAGGCCTCGCGGGTCGGTCGGCGGGTCGGCGTGGTCGTCCTCGGTGAGCGGTGGCGCCCTTGCGCGACGACGGGCAGGAAGAAGTCGCGGTGGCGCACGGTCTGGGTCACGACGAACGCGAGGTAGAGGGCCAGCGACGCGACGGCGGCGAAGGCGAGCTGGGCCGAGGTGAACTCCGGCCCCGGCTGGCTCTGGGTGACGGTCGGCAGCACGAGGCAGACGGTGGCCAGGGTCGCGACGGTCGCGAGCGCCCCACCGGTGCCCTCGGCGTTGAAGCGGACGGTGCCGAAGCGGCGCGCGCCCATCAGCAGCGACAGGCCGAGGATGCCGTTGATCGTGATCATCACCGCGGCGAAGACGGTCTCGCGGGCCAGGGTCGCCGCCTCGTCGCCGCCGGACAGCATCAGCGTGACGATGAGCGAGACCTCGATGACGGTGACGGCCACCGCGAGCACGAGCGAGCCGAACGGCTCCCCCACCCGGTGGGCGACCACCTCGGCGTGGTGCACGGCGGCGAGCACGGCACCGGCGAGCAGCAGCGCGACGAGCACGACGACGGCGATGCCGATGTCACGGCCCCAGGTGGCGACGAGCGCGACGCAGCGCGACGACCGGCAGGACCCGCCACACCAGCGTCGTGGTGCGTGCGGAGACGGCCACGGTCAGCCCCCGACGCCGGCCGACGACTCGGCGAGCGACCGTTCGGCGGCCTCGACCACGTTGGACAGCAGCATCGCCCGGGTCATCGGGCCGACCCCGCCGGGGTTCGGGCTGACGAAGCCGGCGACGTCCCAGACGTCCGGGGCGACGTCGCCCGCGACGACCGACTTGCCGGTGGCCGGGTCGAGCACGCGGGAGACGCCGACGTCGAGCACGGCGGCACCGGGCTTGACCATGTCGGCGGTGATGATGCCCGGCACGCCGGCGGCCGCGACGACGATGTCGGCCTGGCGCACCTCGGCGGCCAGGTCGCGCGTGCCGGTGTGGCACAGCGTGACGGTCGCGTTCTCGGACTTGCGGGTGAGGATCAGGCCCAGCGGGCGGCCGACGGTGATGCCGCGGCCGACGACGACGACCTTGGCGCCGGCGATCGGCACGTCGTAGCGGCGGAGCAGCTCGATGCAGCCGACCGGGGTGCACGGCAGCGGCGCGGGGTGGCCGAGCACGAGCCAGCCGAGGTTGGTGGGGTGCAGCCCGTCGACGTCCTTGGCGGGGTCGACGGCCGACAGGATGGCGTTCTCGTCGAGGCCGGTGGGCTGCTGCACGATGAAGCCGGTGCACTCGGGGTCGTCGTTGAGCTCGTGCACCACGGCGAGCACCTCGTCGAGCGAGGTGCCGGCCGGCAGGTCGCGGCGCAGGCTGCGGATGCCGATCTCGGCGCAGTCGCGGTGCTTGGCGCCGACGTACCACTGGCTGCCGGGGTCGTCGCCGACGAGCACGGTGCCGAGGCCCGGGACCACCCCGTGTTCCGCGAGCACGGCGACGCGACTGGCGCAGCTCCTCCTTGATCGTGCCGAGGATCGCCTTGCCGTCCAACGTGGTCGCAGTCACGCGACCGATTCTTTCACGGCTGGTGGGGGCCACTTCCCACGGCGGGACGAGCGCGGATGCCGTGGCACGGCATCCGGCGTACTTCGCACCCCGAGCTTCACCTCGGCACCGGAAACGAAGTGGTGTCGAGGTGAAGGTTCCGGGATCGGGCGAGAAAGTTGGGGTCAGGCGGGGGTGGCGGCGGCCAGGGCGGCCAGGGCCGCGGGGAAGCACTCCGCCGGCGGGGTGACCAGGCCGGCGCCGACCTGGCCGGTGCCCGCCACCCGCCCGGCCATGCCGGTGTTGATCTGCGGCAGGATGCCGGTGCGCACCACCTTGGTGACGTCGATGCCGGTCGGCGTGCCCCGGAAGCCGAGGATCGGCACCTGGTAGACCGGGTGCTCGCCGGTCGTGACCTCGTACATCGTGCGGGTGGCCCGCAGCGCGAACGGCACGTCGCCGCCGACGAACCGCACGATCGCCGGCGCCGCGGCCATCGCGAAGCCGCCGATGCCGCCGGTCTCGGTGATCGCCGAGTCGCCGATGTCGGGGTTGGCGTCGTCGGGGCCGTAGTCGCCGAGGAACAGGCCCTCCGGGGTGTTGGCCGGGCCGGTGAACCACTGGTCGCCGGTGCCCGACACCCGGATGCCGAAGTCGGTGCCGTTGCGCGCCATCACCGTGACGACGCGTCGAGCCGGGGATGCCCTCGCGCGGCCCGCGGTCGCGAGCTTGCAGGCCGGCATCCCGAGGTTGAGGAAGAAGTGCTCGTTGGCGCCGGAGAAGCGCACCGCCTCGGCGACGTCGGCCGACGGACGCGTCGGCGGTGATCATGCCGGGCAGCAGCTCGCGCAGCAGCATCAGCGAGCCGGCGCGGTTGCGGTTGTGGCCCTCGTCGCCCATCTGCAGCATCTGGGCGATGATCGCGCGGATGTCGATCGGCCCGGTCGAGCGCACGGCCTGGCGCAGGATCGGGCCGAGCACGTCGGTCATCCAGTGCAGCCGGTCGATCACCTCGGGGCCGTAGGCGCCGTAGCGCAGCACCTTGCCCAGGCCCTCGTTGAGCGAGCACCACGAGTCGTGGCCGTGCACGTCGTCGCGCAGCGCGTAGACCCACATCGACGGGCTGATGACGCCGGCCATCGGCCCGACCGCGCCGCGGTGGTGGCACGGCTCGAGGTCGAACTCGCCTGCGGCGAGGCGCTGCTCGGCGTCCTCGGCGGTGTCGGCCAGGCCCTCGAACAGCACCGCGCCGATGAGCGCGCCGCGCATCGGGCCGCTCGCCCGCTCCCACTCCAGCGGCGGGCCGGCGTGCAGGAACGTGCCGCGCTCGAGGCCGAGCGCCTCGGAGGCCGGCACGACGTCGACGAGCGTCGGCCTCGGCGGTGGTCATCCGCTCGAAGGCCAGGGCGTTGGCGGCCGCGCGGCGCGGGTCGCCCATGACGCGGGCGAGGTCGGCCTCGGTGCCGGCCATCGGTGGCTGCCACTGGGTCTCGGTGACCGGCACGGCCTGGTCGCGCAGGGCGTCGGCGAGCAGCGACACCCCGGCGGTCGCGACGACCGGGTCGGTCTCGAGCAGGCCGCGCAGGGGTCGGTCGGGTGCGTCATCGAGGCGCTCCGCGAGCGAGGTCGAGCGCGTGCCGGGTGGCGGCGCCGTTGGACAGGAAGACCGAGGCACCGGCGGCGGCGAGCACGCTCGGCGCAGCGCGCGCGGTCCTGCGGGTCGGCGTCGGTGCCGGTCAGCGACACCACGACCGGCAGCGCGCGGCCGTCGGCGTGGGCGGTCGCGCGGGCCGAGCGCACGGCATCCGCGAGCTCGCCGGCCGGGTCGGGGTGGGCGCCGTGGCCGAGCACGAGGTCGAGCAGCAGCACGCCGCAGGTCGGGTCGGCGGCCTCGCGGGCGATCCGCTCCATCCGCAGCGTCGGGTCGATCATCGGGTGGGCGCGGCCGCGGGTCAGGCCGTCGTCGCCGAAGTCGATGACGACGTGGCCGGGGTCGGTGAGGTCGGCCCCGAGCGCGAGGTCGGGTGAGTGGGCGATGTTGCTGCGGATGCCGCCCAGCGTCGCCTCCGCGACGGTCATCGCCTCGTCGGCGAGGGTGCCGCCGCAGAACAGGCCGCGCAGCGACGGGCCCCGGTGAGCGCGGGCGTCCTCCGGGCCGGCGAGCGTGGTGGGCCAGGTCGGCACCGGGTGGCCCTCGGCGGCGAGGAACGCCTCGACGGCCGCGGTGAGGTCGGGGCGGCCCGGGCCGAGCACGGCCCAGTGCACCGCGCAGGCCGAGCTCGGCGGCGTACGCCTCGACGTCGGCGAGCACGGCGTCGTCCGGCGGCTTGGACACGACGAGCACGCGTCTCGGTGGCGGGGTCGTCGGCCAGGGCGCGCGAGGGCCTGCCGGGTGGAGCGGCCGCCGACGGCGGCCTTGAGGTCGCGGCCGCCGACGCCGAGGCAGTGGCTCAGGCCCGACCCCGGCGGCGTCGAGCAGGCACATCACCTGCTGCGCGCCGGTGCCGGAGGCCGCGACGACGCCGACCGAGCCGGGGCGCACGACGTTGGCGAAGCCGAGGGCGACCCCGCCGACGTGCGCGGTGCCGCAGTCGGGCCCCATGACGAGCACGTCGGCGGCGGCCGCGGCGTCCTTGAGCCGCACCTCGTCCTCGACGGAGACGTTGTCGGAGAACAGCATCACGCTCAGCCCGGAGGCGATGGCGTCGAAGGCCTCGGTGACGGCGTGCTGGCCGGGCACCGAGATGACCGCGAGGTTGGCTCCGGAGCGGGCCGCGGCCGAGCCGAGGGTGCGCGGGGGCGACCTCGTCGTCACCCCCGCTGCCCGAGTCGCCGGTGCCGCGCAGCGCGGCGAGCGCCGTCGGTGACCGCCGCGAGCCCGGCATCCAGCCGGCGGCGTCGTCGGCCGCGGATCGCGACGACGAGGTCGTTGGGGCCGGCCTCGGCGGGCACGTCGAAGCCCATGCCGCGCGAGCACGTCGACGTTGAGCTCGGTCGCCATGGCGACCTGGGCGGCGGCGACGCCCGGGGTGCCCGCGACGGCGCGGGAGACCTGCATCAGGCTCACCGAGTCGTGGTAGGCACCGCGGCGCAGCTCCACGTGGGTCGTCATGCGGCACTCCGTCCGGTCATGCTGTCTTGCCGGTGGTGCCACGCTTCGAGAGCAGCGCGGATGCCGGTGACCGTGTCGGCGCCCGAGGTGTGGCCGATGGCGAGCACGGCGGGCAGGGCGCGACGCACGGCATCCGGGTCGCCGGCGACGGCGGCGTCGACGAGGGTGACCACCGGGCGTGCGGCGTACCCGTCGGCGGCGGCGTCGAGCAGGGCGGCCGAGACCGCGGTGGTGGCGGCGAGCCGGGCGCGCACGGCATCCGCGAGGTCGGCGCCGGCGCCGAGGGCGTGGGCGACGAGCAGCGCGCCGGCGAGCGCGTCGTCGCCGCTGGGCGTCAGCCCGGCTCCGCGCCCGACCAGCCGCCGCGGCCGCTCCGTCTCGAGCGTGGGTGCTGAGGTGGCTGCCCTGGCGACCACCTGAGCACCCGACTGCGGAGCACGCGGCGCGGATGCCGTCCGCGAGCCACCCGCTCTCGTCCCGTCGCGCTCGCGCTCGAGCGGCTCAGCTCGGCGTTGGGTGCTGAGGTGGCTGCCCTGGCGACCGTCTCGGCACCCGACTCGCGAGAGGACGCGGCGCGGCGGACGCGGGCGGGGCGCCAGGTGCGGGCGGCCACGACGTCGAGCCCCGGCAGCGCCACGCGGCCGGCCCGACCCGCACGACGTCACCGTGACGACCGCCGGCGTCGACGTCCCCAGCGCCACGCGAGCCCGAGGCGCACGGCGAGCCGGACCGCGGTCGGCAACGCGCACGGCATCCGAGGTGACGACGGGCAGCACCGACCCGCGCACGACAGGTACAGCGCGTACCGGTGCGCGCCGATCACCGTCGCGTCGACCGGCTCGCCCTGCACGACCGCGGCCACGAGCGTCGAGACGGCCGCGGGCAGCGCGGGTCGCGACGAGGGGCGGTCCGCAGGCATGGGGCGACGCTATCGAGGGGTCTACAGTGACCGGATGGTCATTGTTGCCAACGATCGGCCCCGGACGCACAGACCTTGCCATCCACCGGCGAGACCGCGGCCCGCGCCGGCCGTCGACCTGGCGCGCCTGCCCGAGCGACCCCGCGGCCCGGGTCGGGGCCCTGGAGCAGATCGTCGAGCAGCAGGCCGCCCTCCTCGAGCGCGAGGACGAGGTGCACCGCGTGCTCGTGCGGATCGTGCTCGCCGGGGGTGCCCTGGCCGAGCTCGGCGACGCCGTGGCCGGCTTCTTCCAGGGCGCGGCCGTGGTCACCACCACCGACGGGCGGGTGCTCGCCATCGCCGGCGACGAGGCCGAGGTCGAGCGCACCCGGGCCCTGGACTGCTTCGACCGCACCGGCCGCCTCCTCGTCGAGAGCGAGCCGGTCGGCCCGCGCGACGCCCGACTCCCCCGGCAGCACCCGGGCGTTCGTCAAGATCGTCGCGGGCTCCTCCGACCACGGCCTGCTCGGCGCCTTCTCGCCCGAGCGCCCGCTGACCGCCGCCGACGTGCACCTGCTCGAGCGGGCCGCCACGGTCGCGGCCCTGGCCATCACCAAGGAGCAGGCCGTCGCGGCGGTCGAGGGCAAGTACCGCGCCGAGTTCCTGCGCGACGCCCTCGCCGGGCGCGCCGGCGAGCCGGCCGACGCGGTCTCGCACGCGGCATCCCTGGGCTGGGACATCGCGCGGCCGATGGTCGTCGTCGTCGCCGAGACCGACGAGAACGACGAGGAGACCACCCGCTCACCCGACGAGGTGCGTTCTCTCCAGGAGCGATTCGTGCGCGCCTGGGTGCAGGCGGTGCGGGCGCGCGACACCAGCGTGCCCGTCGCCGGGTTCAGCCAGGAGGTCGTCGCCCTGGTGCCCGTGGGGACCGACACCGACACGGATGCCGTGATGCGCACCGTCGGCGAGGTCGCCAAGGTCGTGCGCGGTGACGGCGGGGGTGGCCGGCGCAGCTTCTCGACCGGGGTGTCGCGGCCGATCACCTCGGTGGCCGACCTGCCCGCGGCGTACGACGAGGCGCTCAAGGCGGTGCACGTCGGGCGGCAGATGCACGGCGAGTCGGCGCTGACCCACTTCGACGGCCTGGGCATCTACCGGCTGCTCGCGCTGATCCCCGACGGCGCCGACCTGCGCCGGTTCGTCGAGGAGTCGCTCGGCGAGCTGGCCACCGACGACTCCCCCGAGAACGCCGACCTGCGCCGCACCCTGTCGGTGCTCATCGACACCAACCTCAACGTCGCCGAGACCGCCCGCCAGCTGTTCTTCCACTACAACACGCTGCGCTACCGGATCGCCAAGCTCGAGCGGATGCTCGGCCCGTTCACCTCCGACCCGCAGCTGCGGCTCACCCTGGCCCTCGCGCTGCGGATCCACCAGATGCGCGGCATCTGAGGCCGGGGTGTCGATCGCCGAAGCCCAGGCCGATGTGCGACGCCTCTACTCGGGCGGCTTCCAGGGGCAGCTGGTCTCTGCGGTGATCTGGCTCGCGGCGGCGGCAGCGGCCCAGTGGTTGTCCACCACGAGCGCGGTCGTCGTGCTCTTCCTGGGCGGGCACCCTGATCTTCCCGCTGACCTGGCTCGTCATCCGGCTCACCGGGCGCCCCGCGTCGCTGCCACCCGGACACCCCATGGCGGCGCTGGCCATGCAGATCGCCTTCACCGTGCCGATCGGCCTCGTGGTGGTCGTGGCCCTGCTGTCCGGTCGCGGCGAGCTCTTCTTCCCCGCGAGCATGGTGATCGTCGGGGCGCACTACCTGCCGTTCGTGTTCCTGTACGGCATGCGGCTGTTCGCCTACCTGGCCGCGGCGCTGGTCGTGCCCGGTGTCCTGCTGCTCCTGTGGGTGCCTGCTGCCGGCGCCCCTCGGTGGCTGGCTGACCGCTGCGGTGCTGGCGGTGTTCGCCTTCCTGCTGCGCGCGTCCGCCGACTCCTAGGCGGGGCGTCAGCCGGCGAGGGCCGCCACGAGGGCGTCGGGGTCGGCCACGGTGAAGGTGGCCCCCGGGTGGGTCAGGTGGCCGGTGGGGTCGAGCACCTTCACCGGCTCGTGGAAGCAGACGCACACGCCGCGGTCGCCGTTGGTCGCGAAGGTGACGCCGTGGTCGACCAGCGACAGGTGGGCCGGCCCGGCCGTGCGGATGAAGGAGTAGTCACCGGTCGTCGTGACGTCCTTGACGTTCGACCTCGCGGTGTCGAGGGTCCAGAAGCCGAAGCGGGCTCTCAGGCGCGTCTCGTCGACCTCGACCCAGGTCGTCGAGGGGAGCACCCCGAAGGGGAGGGCGGCGACCCGGTGGGCGGGTGCGAACGCGAAGTCGAAGCGCTGGGTGGTCACCGGCTCGACGCTACGGCGGCGGCGAGGTGCGCGGGGCCGCGCGCACCCGGCATCCGGTGACCTACTGGACGTGTCGAAGGTCTGCCAAAGGAACCGGCATCCGGCTGTCAACGATTGCTGAGGGTGTCGCCGGACCGGGTCACTACCGTCCGTGTATCACGGTGAGTGAGCCGCGTCACGGTCGACGCGGCCGGCCCGTATCTCCTTGACGAGAGGCAATGCCATGGCGCTGGGCTTGGGTTGGAAGCTGAAGGGTGACGGGCGCACGCTCGGGCCCGACGAGGTCGTGGCGCCGGACGAGCGCCTGTCGTGGGGCAAGACCGTCGGGCCTGGGCGCCCAGCACGTCGTCGCGATGTTCGGCGCGACGTTCGTCTTCCCGCTGGTCATGGGCCTCAACCCCCAGCTGGCGATCATGATGAGCGGCATCGCGACGATCTGCTTCCTGCTCATCGTCGAGGGCAAGGTGCCGAGCTACCTCGGCACGTCGGCCGTCGTTCGTCGGCGGGGTCGCCGCGATCCGCGCCCAGGGCGGCACCTCGCCGAGGTCACCGGCGCGATCCTCGTCGCCGGCGCTGGTGCTCGCTGCTCGTCGGCGTGCTGATCCACTTCCTCGGCTCCGACGGTGCTGCACGCGGTGCTGCCGCCGGTCGTCACCGGCGCCGTCGTCATGCTGATCGGCTTCAACCTGGCCCCGGTCGTGGCCAACATCTACTGGCCGCAGGACCAGTGGGTCGCCCTGGCCACGATGACCGTTCGTCGATCGTGGTCGCGGTCGGCGTTCCGCGGCTTCATCGGCCGCATCGCGATCTTCCTCGGCCTGATCTTCGGCTACCTGCTGTCGTGGGTGCTCGACAAGACCGTCGGCCAGATCACCTCCGTGCTCGGCCGGCGCCGGCCGAGGCCACCACGCACCTGCCGGGTCGACTGGTCGCGGCGTCGGCGACGCCGACTGGTTCGGCTTCCCGCCGCAGACGATCGTCGGCCGCCGACGGCAAGGAGGTCGTCGGCTGGCACCTGCCCGACTTCACGGTCGCCGTCGATCCTGCTGGTGCTGCCGGCCGTCATCGCGCTGATCGCCGAGAACACCGGCCACGTCAAGGCGGTCGCCGAGATGACCGGCCCGACCTCGACCCGGTGATGGGCCGGGCGATCGCCGCCGACGGCGTCGGCACCGTGCTCGCCACCGTCGGTCGGCGGCTCGCCCACCACGACGTACGCCGAGAACATCGGCGTCATGGCGGCCACCCGGGTCTACTCCACGGCCGCCTACTACGTGGCCGCGGCGGTCGCGATCATCTTCGGCCTCTCGCCCAAGTTCGGCGCGCTCGTCTCGGCCGACCCCGGGCGGCGTGCTCGGCGGCATCACCGTCGTGCTCTACGGCATGATCGGCCTGCTCGGCGCGAAGATCTGGAAGGAGAACGGGGTCGACTTCGGCAACCCGATCAACCTCGTGCCGATCGCCGCCGGCATCATCATCGCGCATCGGCAACGTCAAGCTCGACTTCACCGACGACTTCACGCTCGAGCGGCATCGCGCTCGGCACCATCGTCGACCATCGTCGCCTACCACCTGGCCCGGGCCATCGCCCCGACGCGAGCTGCGCGACCGGCCGACGCGCGAGCGGCACCGCCGATCGCCGTCGGCGACCACGTCTACGGCGACAGCGACGGGGTCGACGACCTCTACCAGGAGGGCTACCCCGGCGCACCCGGCCAGCGCGACCCCGAGCGCGACAAGCGCCCGTGACGCACGGCTGACCCGCACCGGACCACCGCCCCGCCCGGGGGCCGCGACCTCCCGGGCGGGGCGGTGCCTTTCCCCGGACCCCTCGGAGAGGCAGGATCGCCAGGTGAAGCCCGCCCCGTTCGTGCACCACGCACCGCGCACCGTCGACGAGGCCGTCGCCGTCGCTCGCCGAGGTCGGCCACGACGGCAAGGTGCTCGCCGGCGGCCAGAGCCTGATCCCGATGCTCAACATGCGGCTGGCCGCCCCGGCCACCTCGTCGACATCAACCGGCGTCGCCGGGCTCGGACGCCGTCGAGGTCACCGACGCCTGGGTGCGGGTCGGCGCGCTGGTGCGCCACGCGCGGGCTGGAGCGCCACGACGGCGGCGCACGCCGCGCTGCCCCTCCTGCGCCAGGCGCTGCGCAACGTCGCCCACCCCGCCATCCGCAACCGCGGCACCACGGTCGGCTCGATCGCGCACGCCGACCCCGCCGGCGAGATGCCGGCCGTGCTGGTGCTGACCGGCGGCGTCGTCGAGGCCGTCGGCGCCGGCGGCCGCCGCGAGATCGCCGCCGCCGACTTCTTCGTCGGGCCGCTCGAGACGACGCCTGCGGCACGACGAGCTGGCCGTGGCGGTGCGCTTCGGGCGGTTCGCCGCCCGGCACGCGGCACGGCGTTCCTCGAGTCGGCGCGGCGGCACGGCGACTACGCGCTGGCCGGGGTCGGCCGTCGCGGTCGACGGTCGCCGACGGCGTCGGTCGCGGGCGGCCCGGGCCTCGTTCGTGTCGGTGACCCCGGTGCCCGACCGTGCTCGACCTCTCGACCGGCGCTGGCCGGGTGGCGAGCCGGCGTCGACCGGTGCCCGACGGCCGTCGTCGAGCTGGTCCGCGCCGCACGTCGAGCCCGAGGGCGACATCCACGCCAGCGCCGACTACCGGCGGATGCTCGGCGCGCCGAGCTCACCCGCGCGCGCGCTCGGCCGCGGCCACCGGCGACCGCGCCGAGGAGGGCGCCGCATGAGCCGGCGCGCGAGCCGCGCAGGCGAGCCGAGCCGCCGAGCAGCTGCTCGACATCCGGCTGCGGGTCAACGGCGTCCAGCGCTCGGCGCAGGCACCGGCCCGCCGCCTGCTCTCCGACTTCCTGCGCCACGACCTCGCCCTCACCGGCACCCACGTCGGCTGCGAGCACGGCGTCTGCGGCGCCTGCACGGTGCTCGTCGACGGCCAGCCGATGCGCTCGTGCCTGATGTTCGCGGTCACCGCGCAGGCCCACGAGATCACCACGGTCGAGGGCATCGGCAACGACCCCGAGGCGATGAGCCCGGTGCAGCAGGCGTTCGCCGAGTGCCACGGGCTGCAGTGCGGCTTCTGCACCCCGGGCTTCATCACGACGATCACCGCCTACCTCGACGAGAACCCCGACCCCGACGCCGGAGGAGGCCCGCGAGGCGATCTCGGGCAACCTGTGCCGCTGCACCGGCTACCAGAACATCGTCAAGGCCGTCGGCCGCGCCGCCGAGATCCGCCGCGAGGGCCTGGTGCAGCTCGCCGAACCGGTGCCCGGCTACGAGGGCGGGGTGGCGCGATGAGCACCCGGCAGTTCGGCGAGACGGTGCAGCGCACGCGAGGACCCGCGGCTGCTCACCGGCAACGGCCGCTACCTCGACGACCTCGGCCACCACGCGCTCGCGGCCGCCTTCGTGCGCAGCCCGCACGCCCACGCCCGGGTCGTCGACATCGACATCGACCGACGCGCTGGAGGTCGACGGCGTCGTGGCCATCTACACCTAGGAGGACCTCGACGGCCGGGTCGCCGAGCCGCTGCCGCTGCTCATCCCGCACCCGGCGCTGACCCACGCCGCGCACCGGCTACTGCCTGGCCAAGGACGAGGTCAACCACGTCGGCGAGGCCGTGGTGATGGTCGTCGCCCGCGACCGCTACGTCGCCGAGGACGCCGCCGCGCGCATCCGGGTCACCTACGAGCAGCTGCCCGTCGTGGTCGGCGTCGAGAACGCCCGCTCGCGGCGACGCGCCTGGTGCACGACGACGTGCCCGACAACGTCAGCGCCCACCTGCTGCAGGAGGTCGGCGACGCTCGAGACCGCCATGGCCGCCGCCCCGAACCGGCTCACCCTCGACCTGGCGATCGAGCGCAGCGCGTGCACCCCGATGGAGGGCAAGGGCGTCTACGCCACGCTGGGACCTCGACGAGGGCTCGCTGCGCCTCTACTCCTCCACCCAGACCACCGACCGGCGTGCGTGCCGCGGTCGCCGCCAAGCTCGGGATGCCGCTCGCCAAGGTCGAGTGCATCGCCCCCGACGTGGGTGGCGGCTTCGGCGTCAAGATCATGCACCCGTGGCCCGAGGAGGTGCTCGTGCCGTGGGCGGCCCGCAACCTGGGCCGCGAGGTCAAGTGGACCGAGGACCGCCGCGAGCACTTCATCTCCAGCGCCCACGAGCGCGGGCAGCTGCAGGAGGTCGACGGTCGGCTTCGACGACGAGGGCCGCCTGCTCGCGCCTCGACGTGCAGGTTCTGGCACGACAACGGCGCCTACACGCCCTACGGCATCATCGTGCCGATCATCACCGCCACCCAGCTGCTCGGCCCCTACAAGCCGGGCGCCTACCGCGTCGAGTTCTGGTCGCTCTACACCAACACCGTCCTCGTGACGCCGTACCGCGGCGCCGGCCGCCCGCAGGGCTGCTTCGCCATGGAGCGCGCGATGGACGCGATCGCCGGCGCACCTCGGCCTCGACCGCGCCGAGGTGCGCTCGCGCAACTTCATCCAGCCCGACGAGATGCCCTACGACCACGGGCTGATGTTCCAGGACGGCCGGCCGCTGAAGTACGACTCGGGTGACTTCCCGGCATCCCTGGCCAAGCTCAAGGCGCTCGTCGGCTGGGACGACTTCGCCGGCGTACCGCGCGCAGGCCGAGGCCGAGGGGCGCCGGGTCGGCCTGGGCATCGGCTGCTACGTCGAGGGCACCGGCGTCGGCCCCTACGAGGGCGGCCACGTGCACGTCGAGACCAGCGGGCGGGTCAACGTCTCCACCGGCCTGACCACGCCAGGGCCAGGGCCACCAGACGATCTTCGCCCAGATCGTCGCCGACGAGCTCGGCGTGCGGATCGAGGACGTGCACGTCACGACCGGCGACACCCGCCGGATGCCGTACGCCGTGGGCACGTTCGCCTCGCGCGCGGCGGTGATGCGCGGCAACGCCGTGGCGCTGGCCGCCCGCGTGGTGCGGGCCAAGGCGCTGCAAGATCGCCGCCGACGCCCTCGAGGTGTCGCCCGACGACCTCGAGATCGACGACGGCGTCATCTCGGTCAAGGGCGCGCCGGGCACGTCGATCGCCCTGTCGACGGTGGCGGTGCTGTCGAACCCGCTGCGCTACGCCTTCGACGAGTCGGCCGCTGCCGCAACCCAGTTCGCCGGCACCTTCGACCCCGACAAGCCGCCGGTGGCCGACGACGAGGAGCCCGGGCTCGAGGGCAAGGACTTCTACTCCCCCACCCAGGCCACCTTCGCCAACGGCATGCACGCGGCGATCGTCGAGACCGACCCGGTCACGGCCGAGATCCGCATCCTGCGCTACTGCGTCGTCCACGACTGCGGCGTCATGGTCAACCCGATGATCGTCGAGGGCCAGGTGCACGGCGGCGTCGCCCAGGGCGTCGGCGGGGCGCTCTACGAGCGGATGGCCTACGACGAGTCCGGGCAGCTGCTCAACGCCTCGTTCATGGACTTCCTCATGCCCTACGCCTCCGAGGTGCCCCACATCGAGACCGACCACCTCGAGACCCCCAGCCCGCTCAACCCGCTCGGGCTCAAGGGCGCCGGCGAGGCCGGCACCATCCCGGTGTCCGCCGTCATCGCCTCCGCCATCGAGGATGCCGAGGGGTTCCCGATCCGCTCGATGCCGATCAGCCCCTCCGAGCTCTGGGAGCTGCGCCAGCAGCACACGAACGACCACCGACCCCGTTCCCGCGCAGGAAGGTTCGCGATGAAGATCACCGGCAGCTCCACGCTCGAGTCCCCCGTCGACAAGGTCTGGGAGGCGATCCAGGACCCCGCCGTGCTGGCCCGCTGCCTGCCCGGCTGCGAGTCGCTCGCCGTCATCGGCGAGGACCGCTACGCGATGACGGTCACCGCCGGCGTCGCCGCCATCAAGGGCTCGTACGCCGGTGAGGTGTCGCTGTCCGACAAGGTCGCGCCCGAGCTCGCTGACCATGCGGGCGTCGGGGGCCGGCGCGCCCGGCACCATCGACGCCGACGTCAAGGTGCAGCTGGTGCCCTCGGCCGGCGGCGGCACCGACCTCTCCTACGACGCCGACGCCGTCCGTGGGTGGGGCGATCGGCGGCGTCGGCCAGCGGATGCTGGCCGGCGTCACCAAGAAGATGGCCGGCCAGTTCTTCACCGCGCTCGACCGCGACATCGCCGGCCTGCCCCCGCTGGGCGGTGAGCTCGCCGGAGCCGCGGCGGGAGCGGCGGCCGGAGCGGAAGGTGCGGCACCGGCATCCGGCGCCGTGTACCCCGGCCGGGCCGCCACGGCGAACGCCAACGCGACGCTGAACATGGACAACGGTGCCGGCTTCGCGCTGGGGGTGCTCGTCGGTGGCCTGCTGGCCCTGGCCGGCGTGGCCCTCGGGGTCGCGGATCGGGCGGAGGCGCTGATGCGCGCGTTCACCGCCGCCGCCGTGCAGGTCGCCCCGGTCCCGGGGCCGCTGACCGCCGACGTCGATCGCCGCGAACCTCGACAAGCTGCGTCGACTTCACCCGGCGCTGCGTCGAGGCCACCGGTGCCGAGCTGGTCGTGCTGCCCGAGTCGGCCACCACCGGCTTCACCCCCGGCTGCTCCACCGAGGAGCTCTGGGAGCTGGTGTCCGAGCTGCCCGGCCCGGTCATCGCGCCGCTGCGCGACGTCGCGGCCGAGCTCGGCGTGCACCTCGTGGTCGGCACCTACGAGCGCGGGCCGACCCCGGAGGTCGTCTACAACGCCTCGGTGCTCATCGACCCGCGCGGCGAGCTGCTCGGCGTCTACCGCAAGACCCACCCGTTCTGCACCGAGGCCGTCTCGGGCGGCGGCTGGGTGACCCCCGGCGACACGGTCACGGTGTGCGACACCGAGCTCGGCCGGATCGGCATGATCATCTGCTTCGACGGCGACTACCCCGAGCTGTCGCGCATCCAGGCGGTGCAGGGGGCCGAGGTCATCTGCCGGCCGTCGGCGCTGCTGCGCTCGGCCGACATCTGGGAGCTCACCTCGCGGGCCCGCGCCTACGACAACCACGTCTTCATCGTCGGGGCCAACGCCGTCGGGGCCGACCCGGCCGGGGTGCTCTACTTCGGCAACTCGCACGTCGTCACGCCGATCGGGCACATCGTGGCCAAGGCCGCGACCCACGAGGGCTGGGTGTCGGCGCGGCTCGACCCCGACGAGGCGCTCTCGGCGCTGACCCCCGGGTCGAACATCACCCAGGGCTTCGACCACCTGCGCGACCGCAACCTCGACCTGATCCGCAACCACCGCGCCGAGCTCGAGGGCCCGGCGAAGACGTCGTTCCCGCACGCCTGAGGCTTGTCGGGTCGGGTCGGGTCGGGTCGCGGTCGCTCTGCGACGGTCGGCTGCGGCTCCGTTCGTGGTTGCCTTCACACGCCGCCTGGATGAGCGTGAGTCCCCTTCGTCGGTCGCGCCGGTCGTGCTTCGAGCTGGCCCGGCCTCCCCAGCTCACGCGCTGGTCGCCTTCACAGGCAGCCTGGACGACGTGCCCCCCTTGCCGGTCGGCTCCGGTCACGCTTCGAGCCGGCCCGGCCGTCGCCAGCTCACGTCGCTGGTCGCCTTCACAAGGCAGCCTGGACGACCGGGCCACCCCTTGGTCGGTCGGCCCGTCGCGCTTCGAGCCGTGCCGGCCCCCCACTCGCTCGCTGGTCGCCTTCACAGCGCCGGCTCCCGGTCGGTCCGTGCACACCCGCCTGTACCGGCTCGGCTCCGGTCGCCCACGCTTCGACGCCTGACGGTCAGTCAGTCAGCTGCCTTGCCCCGATCTCGTGGACCGCAAATGTGTTCTGCTGCAGGCGAACACATGCATTCGAACACTTGTGCTATGGGCGATTCGCCGGTAGAATCGAACTCACGGGGAAGGGGGAGACGTGGTCACACTCACAGCAGCGCAGCGAGCGCTCATCGCGGACCACCGCCACCCCGTCCAGCCCGGCATCGACGCGGCCGGACCGAGGCCGTGTCGGCCGGTGCGCGCCGGGTCGCCGCAGCGCTCGCCGAGGCCGCGCGCACGCAGCGGTCGCGACCAGTGGCTCGGCGTCGTCGGCGACTGCCAGTCGCTGATCAACACCCTCACCGCCGTGCAGGACGCCGCGATCGCCGAGGCCGCGCGGCGCGAGAGCGTCTGGTGCGAGGACGGCACGCTCGGCGAGACCGTGCACGCGCCCGGTCGGGTCAGCCTCGACGCCGCCGACCTCGTCGCCCCGGTGATCGGGGCCTCGCACCACCAGGCCCAGCGCCGGGTCGAGCAGGCGGTGCGGCTGGCCGCGGGTCGGGTTCCGGTGCCGGCCGAGCGACCGCGACCTGCCCGAGGCGAGCGGGCTGGGTGGGCTGCACGAGGCGATGGCGGCCGGGCAGCTCGACGGCTACCGGGCCGGGGTCATCGCGTTCGAGCTCGAGGTGGCGCCGGCCGACGTGGCCGACGCGATCGTGACCGCACTGTCCGGGCACCTCGGCGACGACGCCGCCACCCTGCGGCGGCGCACCCGGGTGCTGCTCGCACGCATCTCCCCCGACCTGGTGCGCGAACGCGCCAAGAGGCCCGCGCCGCGACCGGGCTGCGCCGGTGGGTCGCCGAGCCCGGGGTCGACGAGTGGCACGGCACCTTCCCCAGCGAAGACGCCGCCACCGCCTGGGCCGCCATCGACAAGCCTCGCCCACGACCTGGTCGCCGCCGGCACCTGCACCAACATCGAACAAGCCCGCGGCAAGGCCCTGACCGACCTGGTCACCGGCAACGCCACCATCGACGTCCAGATCGTGCTCACCGTCCCCGCCGCCACCGGAAGCGCCCGCACCAGTCCCGGCGACGCGCCGCCACGCCGGCTCGACTGGTCCGTCCCGACCACCGCACCGACCAGGACTCGCCACCCGCGCCGAACACAGCGGTCCCGGTGGCGACCGCCCACCGCGGCGCGAGCCAGCGCGGATGCCCCTGAGCATCGACGACCGCGCGACGGCTCCACCGCCTACCGTGACAGGTGCCTCCGCTCAGCCGACCGACGGCGTTCAGCCAGTGCAGTCACGACGACGACCTCGTCGAGGTGCACGGGGCCCGCCCGTCCGAGCCGCTGCTCGTGCGCCGCGGCTGGCTGCGCGACCACCTGCCGAAAGCACCCACCCCAGTGCCACGCCGGGCCAGGTAAGCGAACCCGCCCGACGTTCGTGCCCTGCGACCCGCTCACCGGAGCACGACTCGACCCCGGCGACCACCTCGCCACCGACGCCTACCGACCCGGCGCCAGCTCGCCGCACTGGTCACGCGCCCGCGACGGCCGCTGCCGCTTCCCCGGCTGCACCATCGCCGCCCGGTTCTGCGACCTCGACCACGTCCGGCCCTGGCCCACCGGACGCACCACAGCCCGCAACCTGCTCACCCTGTGCCGCCGACACCACCGCATCAAGCAACAACCCGGCTGGCGCCTCCGCCTGGCCCCCGACGGCACCACCACCTGGACCGACCCCACCGGTCGAGAACGCACCACCACACCCCTGAACGCCCTGCAAGCCTGGTCCTCCCAGCCGACACCGTCGCCGACCCGACACACACCGCACCGACCGCCGCCGCCCTCTCCGACGGGCCGGCACCGCCACGGCGTGGAGCGCGCTCGAGACCCACCTCCGGTTCCGCCTCGAGCACCACCCGCACCCACCCCGCGAACAGACCTGGCGCCCCCCACCCACCGCCGCTGCACCAGCGCCGCCGACCTGCGAGCCGGCTCGCCCGACGACGGGCCACGCGCAGCGATGCCCGACCAACCGCCTTTCTGAGACCGTGACGCGGCGTCGCACGATGGTGCTCCGGCCCACGCCCAGCCCGCCAGCAGCGTCCTTGCGGACAAGCCCGGCAGCAGGGTCCCGCGGACAAGCCCGGCAGCAGCGTCTCTGCGGACGAGCCCGCAGCGGCGCGTTCTCGACCGCCGAGCCCGACGGCAGTCGATCAGGTCTCGCGAGCCGGCACCGTGCCGCGCACCCACCACGCGGTCGCGCTGAGGTCGAACGGGCCGTCCCCCACCGTGGCGGCCTCGTCGTGAACGGTCCCGGGCCTACGGTGGCGGCGACCTCGTCCCGCAAGGCGGCGCGGGCGGCATCCGAGAGGCCGGCGACGTACTCGCCCGCCGGGCCCTGGCCACGCAGGAACGGCTGCCAGTAGTCGTCGAAGTCCTCGAAGCTGGTCGAGACCCCCACCCGGCTGCCGTCGACGTCGTCGAGGCCCGAGCGCTGCCACAGGTCGATGAGCCCACCGGGGCGCCCCAGCGGCATGGTCGCCTCGTCCTGGCCGACCACCGTGGGGTCGAGCCGCGCGGCGGCGTCCCACAGGGTGCGCAGCATCTGCATCCGCTCGCCGTAGTCCCACACCGCGGCGGCCAGCACGCCGCCGGGCCGGGTGACCCGGCGCATCTGCGCGACCGCGCGGTCGGCGTCGGGCACGAAGGTGAGCACGAGGAGGGCGAGGGCGGCATCCACCGAGTCGTCGTCGAGCGGCAGGTTCCCGGCGCTCGCCGACCTCGAAGCGCACCCGTGACGCCGAGCAGGCCGACCACGCTCGCGCGCCGCCTCGACGAACGGCACCGACGGGTCGACGCCCACGACCTCGCAGCCCGGCCAGCGCTCGGCGACCGCCCGGGTGAGGTTGCCGGTGCCGGAGCCGACGTCGAGCACCCGGGTGCGGGTCCGGCAGCTCGACGGCGTCGAGGAAGGGGGGCGAGCTGCTCGCTCCAGCGACCCATGAACCGCTCGTAGGCCCTCGCGTCGCCGAACACCCGACCACCGTGGCACCGCTCGCCCGCTGACGCCAGCGGATCGACCGGATGACGGGTGGGTGACAGCTCCCTGCCGGCGCCACCCACTCGCCCCCCGAGCACCCGCGGCCTCTGGCTCCGCGGGCGCGGACGACCCCCTGCGGCCGTCCTCACCAGTTCGGAGCACGGGGTGCGAGCGGATTGGTGACTGAGCGCTCCACGGCGAGCGGTGGCGAGGTTGGCCGGGAGAACCGCGTGCCGTCGGCACAAACTGACAACGAATCGCCTGCCGCCGCCCGGTTGAATCGACGGCATGGCGCACGGACAGCGACGGATCAGGGTCGGCATCGACACCGGGGGCACGTTCACCGACGTCGTGGCCTTCGACGAGGACACCGGCGAGCTCGTCACCACCAAGACCCCGAGCACCCCCGCCAACCCGGCCGACGGCTTCATCGCCGGCATCGAGAAGATCCTCGGCGTGCTGGAGGCCACCGGCGACGACATCACCGCGGTCTGCCACGGCACGACCGTCGCGACCAACAAGCTGCTCGAGGGCAAGGTCGAGCGCCTCGGCTTCATCACCACCGAGGGCTACGAGTTCATGCTCGAGATCGCCCGCCAGGCCGTGCCCGACGGCTACGGCAACTCCTACTTCTGGGTCAAGCCGCCGCGCATCGTCGCCGCCGACCACGTGCGCACCGTCGGCGGCCGGATGGACTTCGAGGGCCACGAGCTGCGCCCGTTCGACGAGGCGGATGCCGTGGCCGCCGCCCGCTGGTTCCGCGACCACGACATCACCACGATCGGGGTGTGCTTCCTGCACTCCTACGCCAACGACGAGCACGAGCTGGCGATGCGCGAGGTGCTGCGCCGCGAGCACCCGGAGGCCGTGGTGTCGATCAGCGCCGAGGTGCTGCGCGAGTACCGCGAGTACGAGCGGTCGATGACCACCCTGGTCGACGCCGCCGTGAAGCCGAACGTCAGCCGCTACGTCAGCAACATCCACGCCCGGCTCGACGGCTTCACCGGCGGGCGCCCGATCCCCTTCTACGTGATGAAGTCGAACGGCGGGGTGCTGTCGGCCGACGAGGTGGTGCACCAGCCGATCACCACGGTGCTCTCCGGGCCGGCGGCCGGGGCGCTCGGCGCGGCGCTGATCGCCCGTCGCGCCGGCTTCGACCGGGTGCTCACCTGCGACGGCGGCGGCACCTCCACCGACGTGTCGGTCGTGCTCGACGGCGAGCCGACGCTCACCACCGAGGGCACGGTCGGCGCCTACCCGAGCAAGATCCCGATGATCGACGTCGTCACCGTCGGCGCCGGCGGCGGGTCGATCGCCTGGGTCACGCCCGAGGGCACGCTCAAGGTGGGGCCGCAGTCGGCCGGCGCCGACCCCGGCCCGCTCTGCTACGGCAAGGGCGGCACCGAGCCGACCATCACCGACGCGCACGTCGTGCTCGGCCGGATCCCCCCGCACCTGCTCGGCGGCGAGATCCCGCTCGACGTGGAGGCGGCGCGCGGCCGGCATCCGGGCATTGGCCGCACGGCTCGGGCTCGACGAGGAGCGTGCGCCACAGGCATCCTCGAGATCTCGGCGTGGAACCAGGCGAACGCGCTGCGCCAGGTGTCGGTCAAGCGCGGGCTCGACGTGCGCGACTTCATGCTCACGACCTTCGGCGGCTCCGGGTCGCTGCTCGCCTGCCGGCTCGTCGACATCCTCGACCTCGCCGGCGTCGTCGTGCCGCAGAACCCGGGCAACGTGTCGGCGTTCGGCCTGCTCACCGTCGACGTCAAGAACGACTACGTGCAGACCCACGTGACCCGCCACGACCGGCTCGACCACGCCGCCGTCGAGAAGGTCTTCGACGAGCTCACCGCCCGGGCGACCACGGCCCTCGACACCGAGGGGTTCCCCCGCGAGCAGCACGAGTACGTGCGCACCGCCGACCTGCGCTACTTCGGCCAGGCCTACGAGGTGCGGGTGCCGGCCGGGTCGGGTCAGGTCGACGAGGCGTCGGCGGCGGCCGTCGCCGCAGCGGTTCCACGACGAGCACCGCCAGCTCTACGGCTACGACTTCCGCGACGACCCGCGCCAGCAGGTCGAGTGGGTCAACCTGCGGGTCACCGGGGTCGGCCCGATCACCCGCCCCGAGCTGCGCGAGATCCCGCTGCCGCAGCGACAGTCCGACAGCGCGACGCGGGCCCGCGCGCGGCGCTCCACGCGCGACGTCTGCTTCGACGCGGATGCCGGGTACGTCGCCACCGACGTCTACTGGCGCCCCGACCTGCGCGCCGGCGACACCTTCTCCGGCCCGGCGATCGTCGAGGAGTTCGGCTCGACCGTGCCCGTCCACCCCGGCTTCACCGTGCGCGTCGACGCGTTCGGCAACCTCGTCGTCACCAAGGAGGCGCAAGTGAACACCGCAGGCATGCCCACGGCGTACGAGCACGGCAACCGGCTGACGCCGGAGGGCAGCACGGTCGACCCGATCCTCGTCGAGATCGTGCAGGGCACCCTGGCGAGCGTCGAGATGGAGGTCGAGACCGCCATCGCCCGCACCTCGCGCTCGCCCGATGATCCGCGACGCGCACGACTTCCGCGCCGGCATCCACGACCGCCAGCTGCGCAAGCTCACCGGCCGCTCGTACTCCGCGCTCGTGCACCCGATCGTGCGCGACTTCCCGCTCGCCGAGATGCGCGAGGGCGACGTGTTCTTCCACAACGACGTCTACGAGTCGGAGGGCGGCATCGGCCACCTGCCCGACCTGTGCGTCACCGTGCCGGTCTTCCACGAGGGCGAGGTCGTCGCGTTCGTGCAGGCCTTCGGGCACCACGACGACATCGGCGGCGCCGTGCCCGGCTCGATGCCGAGCAACGCGCGCACGGTGTTCGAGGAGGGCCTGTCGGTGCCCCCGATCAAGCTGTGGGATGCCGGCGTGCCCAACCAGGCCGCGCTGCGGATCATGACCCGCAACAGCCGGATGCCGGACAGCCTCGCCGCCGACCTCGACGCCGAGTGCTCCGCCTGCCTGATGGGCGCCCGGCGGCTCGCCGAGCTGTTCGCGCGCTACGGCCGCGACACCATCGAGACGGCCTTCGACGCCATCCTCGACGCGACGACCGAGACCTACCGGCGCGAGATCCTCGGCAAGATCCCCGACGGCACCTACGTCTGGGAGGACTACGCCGAGCACGACGGCGTCGACGAGCCGCAGCTGCACACCCAGCGGATCACCCTGACCAAGCTGTCGACCGGCGGCCCCGGCCCCGGCGACGGCGGCCCGAAGCTCGTCATCGACTTCACCGGTACCGGCCCGCAGGCCAAGGGCCCGATCAACCACTGCGGCGACTACGTCGGCGGCAACTTCCTCAAGAAGTGGCTCGCGCCGATCCTGCGCAACCTCGCCGACACCCCCGAGCGGATGGCCGAGCTCGACGTCAACGAGGGCATCGTGCCGCTCATCGAGATGCGCTTCCCGGAGAAGGGCACCCTGCTCACGCCGATCTACCCGGCGCCGACCAACGCCCGCACGTTCGTCATCCTGCGGCTGCTCGGCGTGCTCGCCGGGGTGGTCGCCAAGGCCGTCGACGGCCGGATGCCGGCCGACCAGGAGACGATCCGCTACACCGGCGTCTACGGCAAGGACCGCGACGGCAACGACTACCTGATGCGCGAGGTGCTCGGCGGCGGCTCGGGCGGGCGGTACTACGCCGACGGCGAGGACACCATCCACGTCGTGCCCGACTCGCGCAACCTGCCGACCGAGTTCACCGAGAGCCGCTTCCCGTTCCTCGTCGAGCGGCTCGGGCTGGCCGTCGACTCCGGCGGCGCCGGTCGCTACCGCGGCGGCCTGGGCTACGAGAAGCAGATCCGGATGCTGCGCGACGCCCACTTCATGTCGATCGCCGACCGCTCGATCCTGGCCTGCTGGGGCGTCAAGGGCGGCAAGGCCGGGCGCTCCTTCGAGGTGACCATCGACCTCGGCGGCCCGACCGAGCGCACCGTCGACGCGCTGGCCGACGCCGAGCCGGTGCTGGCCGGGCAGGTGATCCGGATCCGCACCACGGGCGGTGGCGGCTGGGGCGACCCGCTCGAGCGCCCGTACGACGAGGTCGAGCGCGACCTGCGCTGGGGCAAGGTCTCGTTCGCGGGCGCCCGCGCCGACTACGGCGTCGTCGCGAGCGGCGACGAAGGACGCACCGGTCGTCGACGCCACGGCATCCGACGCGTTGCGCGACTCGCTGCGCGCGACCCGCACGGGCGAGGAGCCGTTCTTCGACCGCGGCCCCGGGTACGCGACGCTGTCCGGCGGGGCGACGGCCGCCGAGGTCGACTTCGTCTGAGGTGGCTCTCAGGTGCGGGTGACAGGCTGACCGGGTGAGCGACATGGATGCCGTCGGCGGTGGGCCCGTGCTGGTCGTGGGCGCGACGGGCAAGACCGGCCGCGCCGTGTCGGCGGCGCTCCTCACCCGCGGGGTCGAGGTGCGGGCCGCCGTGCGACCGGGCCGCGAGTCGGCCGCCCCTGCCGGCAGCACGGCCGGTGGCCGTCGACCTGGTGACCGGGGACGGGCTGGAGCCGGCCCTCGAGGGCGTGCGAGCGGCCTACCACCTGGCCCCGAACATGCACCCCGACGAGGTCGGGCATCGCCGCGCGGGTGGCCGCGGCCGCGGTCGCCGCCGGGGTGGCCAGCGACTGGTGTTCCACTCGGTGCTGCACCCCGACGACGCCCGGATGCCGCACCACCTGCGCAAGGCCGAGGCGGAGGGGGTGCTCCGCGAGGCCCTCGGCGAGCGGCTCACCGTGCTGCGGCCGGCGGCCTACCACCAGAACCTCGCTCGGCGCAGGCCCGGACCGGGATGCTGTCGGTGCCCTACTCCCTCGACGCCCCGTTCACCAACGTCGACCTCGCCGACGTCGCCGAGGTGGCGGCCGACGCCCTGCTCGGAGCCCACGCCGGGGGCGACCCTCGACCTCGCCGGGCCCGAGGTGCTCACCACGCGGCAGATGACCGAGGAGGCGGCGACCGCCCTGGGCCGCCCGGTGAGCGACACGGCAAATCACGCTGGCGGAGTGGCTGGCCGGCCCCGGCGCCGGAGCTGGGCGAGCAGGCCCGCAACGACCTCGCCGCCATGTTCACGGCCTACGACGAGGGCGGGCTGGTCGGTGACACCGACGGTGCTTCCGGCGGCTGCTCGGGCGGGCTCCGACGACCTGGATGACCTGTCTGTCACAGTCGCGATCGTGCCCGACCGGCGGTGAAGCATTGTCGGTATGAGGCAGGGGGTCATCACGTCGACAGGCACGAGATCTGGTTGGACTGGGCGGTCGACCTCGCGACGGCGAACGTGGCGCATGACGGCGGGCCGTTCGGTGCGATCGTGGTGCGCGACGGCGTGGTGCTCGGGGAGGGCGCGAACCGGGTCACGGCCGACCTCGACCCCACGGCCCACGCCGAGGTGGTCGCGATCCGCGCGGCGTGCCACCGGGTGGGCAACTTCCACCTGACCGGCGCGACCCTCTACGCCTCGTGCGAGCCGTGCCCGCTCTGCCTGTCCGCGGCGCTGTGGGCGCGGATGGAGGGCATCGTGTTCGCGGCCGACAGCCACGCGGCGGCGCGGGCCGGGTTCGACGACGACAACTTCCGCCGGCTGTTCCGCCCGGCCACGGCGACCGAGCCGTGGCCGCTGCGCCTGGAGCACCACCCGACGCCGCGAGCCCGAGGAGCCGTTCGACGCCTGGCGGGCCCAGGTCACCCACGTCGCGTACTGAGCCACCCGCCAGCGGTCGGTGGCCCGCGCGGCTCCCCCGCACGCCGGACCGGCCTCGGGCTCCCGCCGGGCGACAAAGGTGCTCGACCCCGTGCACGCGCTCGTTCCATACTGGCGCGGGGCCGACGCGGGCCGGCCCCGGGAGGGATCGGCATGGACGTCAGCACCTTCTACGCGCTGTTCTCCGCCACCTGCTTCACGCTCACCGGGCTGTGGTGGAGCGTCGTCGAGAAGCACCGGCACTGGCTGCGCGACCCGGGCATGCGGCGCCGGGTCGGCTCGGTCTACCTCGCCTTCCTGCTCCCCGCGCTGATGGGCCTGTTCGCCCAGATCGGCGGCAGCGAGAGCCCGGCCTTCTGGCGGGTCAGCTTCGTCGTGATCGCGGTCATCGGCTGCGCCTCGACGGTCACCCTCCTGCGTCGGGCCCGGGCCGCCGAGGGCGCCGGCACCTTCGCCCGCTACTGGTGGGCCGCCGCGGTCGTCTACGCGGTGGTCGCGGTGCTCGGCGTGGCTCCCGAGATCGCCGCGCTCGATCGGCATCACCCCGCTGCAGGCCGAGGCCACCATGCTGGTGCTCCTCGTGGCCCTGGCCCACGCCCTGGTCTGGGAGTTCATGACGCACGAGGGGCACGCAGAGCCCACCTGAGCCGGGCCCGTGGCTAGCGTGGGGTGATGGCTGACTACGAGGTGAACGAGGCCGCGGTCGCCCACGTGCGCGACCTCATCGACAAGCACCAGTACGTGCTCGACAGCACCTGGGGTGACGTGCAGCCCGACGCGGATGCCGAGAACGCCTACCTCGAGCGGCACTCCTGGGACGAGTACGCCGCCTGGCACCTCGGGCTCACCGTGGGCGCCACCGACGAGACCAAGGCCCGCTACGCGTTCGTGGCGGGCGACCTGCGCCGGGTGCACCGCAGCGCGCTCATCGCCTGCGTGTACCGGGCCGGCGAGTGGCGGCACAAGAAGGTCGAGCTGGCCGCCCACGACCTGCTCCAGCACCTCGACGCCGTGAGCGGGCACGCGTAGCCGAGCACCCGGCATCCGGCTCGCCCGCTGGCACAACCTGACAGCCCCCACCGGGCAATGACGGCCCGCCCTGCCGAACGGCGCCGGATGCCGCGTGGCTAGGTTGACGGCATACGTCACCTTCCCGACGCCAGGAGCGCACCGTGAGCGGACCACTCGACGACGTCGTCGTCATCGACCTCACCCGCGCGCTCGCCGGGCCGCACTGCGGGATGATGCTCGCCGACCTGGGGGCGCGGGTCATCAAGGTCGAGAGCCCCGGGCACGGTGACGAGTCCCGCGGCTGGGGGCCGCCGTTCGTCGGGCCCGACGACCAGCCGGTGTCGACCTACTTCCTGTCGTGCAACCGCAACAAGGAGTCGGTCACCCTCGACCTGAAGAGCGACGACGGCCGGGCGATGCTGACCCGGCTGGTCGCCCACGCCGACGTGCTGCTCGAGAACTTCCGCCCCGGCGTGCTCGACCGGCTCGGGTTCACCATCGAGCAGCTGCACGAGCTCAACCCCGGGCTGGTCGTGCTGTCGATCAGCGGGTTCGGCCACGACGGCCCGGAGGGCGGGCGCGCGGGCTACGACCAGATCGCCCAGGGCGAGGGCGGCCTGATGTCGCTGACCGGCAGCGACCCCGAGCACCCGCAGCGGGTCGGGGTGCCGATCGCCGACCTGCTCGCCGGCATGTACGGCGCCTACGGCGTGGTGTCCGCCCTGCACGAGCGCAACCGCACCGGCAAGGGCCGGGTCGTGCGCACCTCGCTGCTCGCGTCGATCGTCGGGGTGCACGCGTTCCAGGGCACCCGCTACACCGTGGCCGGCGAGGTCGGGCAGGCCGGCGGCAACCACCACCCGTCGATCTGCCCCTACGGCCTGTTCACCTGCGCCGACGGCATGGTCCAGATCGCCTGCGGCAGCGAGGGGCTGTGGCAGAAGCTGGCCGCGGGCTTCGGCCTCGACCCGTTCGCCCCCGGCTTCGCCACCAACCGCGAGCGGGTGGGCAACCGCGACGCCGTGATCGAGCTGCTCGACGCGGCGTTCGCCGACATCCCCCACGCCGAGCTGCTGGCGCGGCTGGCCGAGATCGGCATCCCCGCCGGCGAGGTGCGCACCCTCGACCGGGTCTACGACTGGGACCAGACCCGGTCGCAGGGCCTGGTCATCGACGTCGACCACCCGCTGCTCGGCACCATCGAGATCCCCGGGCCGCCGATCCGCTTCGACGACAACGCGTTTGCCGGCGGGCGCAGCGAGCACCTCCACCCCGCCGCTGCTCGGCGAGCACAACGACAGCGTGCCGCGCTGGCTGGCGATCGACGGCCACACCGGCAGGACCCGGCTGACAGGCGCTGGGCAGCCCGCGAGCTGCTCGACTCGTGCTCGACGCGGCACTTCGCGCTGGGACGCCGGCCGTCGCGTCCGAGCCGGGCGCGCCTACGGTGCGGAGCTGCCAGGCGCGATCGCCGAGCCGGCCGACGAGGCCGTCATCCGGGACGGGCCCTCCACGGGCACCGGGTCGCGGTCGTCGTCAGCGAGTTCGCCTTCCTCGCCGGCTCGATCGGGCGGGCCGCGGCCGAGCGGGTGATCCTCGCCATCGAGCGGGCCACCGGCGAGGGCTGCCGCTGCTCGCGGCCCCGGCGTCGGGCGGCACCCGGATGCAGGAGGGCACCCTGGCCTTCGTGCAGATGGTGAAGATCTCGGCCGCGATCGCGGCGCACAAGGACGCGGGGCTGCCGTACCTCGTCTACCTGCGGCACCCCACGACCGGCGGCGTCTTCGCCTCGTGGGGGTCGCTCGGCCACGTCACCGTGGCCGAGCCGGGCGCACTCGTCGGCTTCCTCGGGCCCGGGTCTACGAGGCGCTGTACGGCGAGCCGTTCCCCGACGGGCGTGCAGACCGCCGAGAACCTCTACGCGCACGGGCTGCTCGACGCCGTGCTGCCGGCCGAGCGACCTGCCGGAGATCGCCGGCCGCGTCCTCAACGTGCTGCTCGACGCCGCGCGAGGCGCAGCCCGCGTCACCCGAGGTGCCGCCGAGGCCTGGCCGACGTGCCGGCGTGGGAGTCGGTCATCCGGTCGCGGCGACCCGAGCGGCCCGGGGTGCGGGCCCTGCTCAAGCTCGGCGCCACCGACGTCGCTGCCGCTGAACGGCACCGGCGCAGGGCGAGTGGGACCCAGGCCTGTTCCTCGCGCTGGCCCGGTTCGGCGGCGGCGCCGTGCGTCGTGCTCGGCCAGGACCGGCGCGGCGCAGGACGCTGGAGCACGCCGCTCGGGCCCGAGCGGCCTGCGCGAGGCCCGGCGCGGCATGCGGCTGGCCGACGAGCTCGAGCTGCCGCTGGTCACCGTCATCGACACCCCGGGCGCCGCGCTGTCCAACGAGGCCGAGGAGGGCGGCCTGGCCGGCGAGATCGCCCGCTGCCTCGCCGAGCTGGTCACGCTGCCGGCGCCGACCGTGTGCCTGCTGCTCGGGCAGGGCACCGGCGGCGGCGCGCTGGCGCTGCTGCCCGCCGACCGGGTGGTCTGCGCCCAGCACCGCTGGCTGTCGCCGCTGCCGCCCGAGGGGGCGTCGGCCATCCTGCTACCGCGACACCCGACCGGGCCCCGGAGATGGCCGCCAGCCAGCGGGTGCGCTCGCTCGACCTGCTCGAGGCCGGCATCGTCGACCGGATCGTGGCCGAGCACCCCGACGCCGCCGACGAGCCGGAGGCCTACTGCCTGCGGGTGGCGCACGCCATCCGGCACGAGCTCGGCGAGCTGTCGGTGATGGAGCCGCACGCCCGGCTCGCCGCCCGCCACGCCCGCTGGCGAGCGCCTCGTGAGCGACAGTTGCCGAACGGCATCCGTGTGTTGGGCAGGTCCTGACAACGCCGCTGGCCGAGCCCTGCTCCTAGGGTCGAGACCGGGCACCAGCGCCCGACCGACCGACACCACGACGAGGAGGTGGCTGACGTGCGGGTCCTGCTCGCCCTGGGCGGCAACGCGATGACCGCCCCCGACGGCAGCGCCACCCCGGCCGCCCAGATCGAGGCGGTCGGCGTCGCGATGCGGGCCGCCGCCGCGCTGGTCGCCGCCGGCCACGAGCTGGTCATCACCCACGGCAACGGCCCCCAGGTCGGCAACATCCTGGTCAAGAACGAGCTCGCCGCCCACGTCGTCCCGCCCGTGCCGCTCGACTGGTGCGGCGCGCAGACCCAGGGCACGCTCGGCTTCACCATCCTCAACGCCCTCGACCAGCGCCCTGGCGGATGCCGGTGCCGTCCGACCCGTCGCCGCCCTCGTCACCCGCACGCTCGTCGACCGCGACGACCCGCACTTCACCCACCCGAGCAAGCCGATCGGCCGCTACCTGCCCCGCGAGCAGGCGCAGACGCTGATCGACCACGGCCAGGTGTGGGAGGACCGCGGCGAGAAGGGCTGGCGCCGCATCGTGGCCTCCCCCGAGCCGCTCGAGGTGCTCGACGTCGGCCCGGTGCGCGCGCTGCTCGAGGCCGGCCACGTCGTCGTCGCGGCCGGCGGCGGCGGCATCCCCGTGGTGCGCGAGCCCGACGGCCGGCTCCGCGGCGTCGAGGCCGTCATCGACAAGGACCTCACCGCCGCCCTGCTCGCCCGCACCCTCGAGGCCGACGTGCTCGTCATCGCCACCGACGTCGACCACGCCGCGGTCGACTGGGGCACCCCGCAGCAGCGCGAGCTCGGCCGGGTCACCCTCGCCGAGCTGCGCGGCGTACGCCGCCGACGGCCAGTTCGCGTCGGGGTCGATGGGCCCCAAGGTCGACGCCGCCACCCGGTTCGTCGCCGGCGGCGGCCCGCGCAGCGTCATCACCTCCCTGACCCACATCACCGACGCCGTCGAGGGAAGCTTCGGCACCGTCATCGAAGCAGACGCCGACCACGCTGAACGACACCGAACCCGACAGCCGACGCCACCGCATAGGAAGGAACACACCGTGCCCGACGCCATCGAGGTCCGCAAGGTCCCGCTGCACACCGTGTCCGACGCCTCCGAGCTGGGGAAGCTCATCGACGAGGGCGTGTTCGAGGCCGACCGGGTCATCGCCGTCATCGGCAAGACCGAGGGCAACGGCGGGGTCAACGACTACACCCGGATCATCGCCGACCGCGCCTTCCGCGAGATCCTCGTCGAGAAGGGCGCCGACCCGGCCAAGGTCAAGGAGGTGCCGATCGTGTGGTCCGGCGGCACCGACGGCGTGATCAGCCCGCACGCCACGATCTTCGCCACGGTGCCGGCCGACCGGGCCGAGCAGACCGACGAGCCGCGGCTCACCGTCGGCTTCGCGATGAGCGAGCACCTGCTGCCCGAGGAGATCGGCTACACCCCGATGATCGAGAAGGTCGCCGCCGCGGTGCGCGTGGCGATGGAGCGCGCCGGCATCACCGACCCCGCCGACGTGCACTACGTGCAGACCAAGACGCCGCTGCTCACCATCCACACCATCCGCGACGCCAAGTCGCGCGGGAAGACGGTCTGGACCGAGCACACCCACGAGTCGATGGACCTCTCCAACGGCTGCACCGCGCTCGGCATCGCGGTGGCGCTCGGCGAGATCGAGATGCCGACCGACGCCGACGTCATGCACGACCGCTCGCTCTACTCGTCGGTGGCGTCGTGCTCCTCGGGCGTCGAGCTCGACCAGGCGCAGGTCGTCGTCGTCGGCAACGCCCGCGGCGTCGGCGGCCGCTACCGCATCGGCCACTCGGTGATGCAGGACGCCCTCGACCAGGACGGCATCTGGGCCGCGATCAAGGATGCCGGCCTCGACCTTCCCGAGCGCCCGCACCGCAGCGACCTCGACGGCCGCCTGGTCAACGTCTTCCTCAAGTGCGAGGCCTCGCTCGACGGCCAGGTCGCGGGCCGCCGCAACGCGATGCTCGACGACTCCGACGTGCACTGGCACCGCCAGATCAAGTCGTGCGTCGGCGGCGTCACGGCGTCGGTGACCGGCGACCCGGCGGTGTTCGTGTCGGTGTCGGCGGCGCACCAGGGCCCCGACGGTGGTGGCCCGGTCGCGGCGATCGTCGACCTCGGCTCCGGCGAGCCCACCGGCTACCGCCCCCCGACCGCCGGCTGACCCTGCGCGGGGGGCCGGTCGCCGCCCGGCTGCGGGGTGTATCGGAACGGCATCCGGCCACCTCCTCTTCCGGGAGGGCGCCACCCGGGCGCCCACCGGGAGGAGGCCGCCATGGCGACCCGAAAGCAGCGGCGGAGCGGCCCGGGCCCGCGCCAGCGCGAAGACCACGCCCACCAAGCGCGCAGCCAAGGCCGCTCCGGCCGCGCCCGACCCCGGCGACCACGAGCACCCGGCCGGTCACGTGCACGCGCCCGGTCACGTGCACGGCGCGGCCGAGGGCTTCGACGCCGCGTGCCCGGAGTGCGTCATCGCCGCCGGGGGTGGCCACCACCACGACTGGGAGCACTTCCCGAGCGACGCCGAGCTCGAGGCCGCCGGCACGCTCGTCCTCGCCCCCACCGCCAGCGAGCTGGCCAGGCTCACGACGACCCGCCGGTTCGAGCCGTCCGACGGCTTCGACGTGCGGATGCCGCAGCCTGCGCCCCCCACGGCGACCCGCGTGACCGACCGCGACCTGCGCGACCTCATCCTCAGGCCGCTCCCCCAGCTGCGCGACGAGCTGTTCCGACCTGCGATCTCCCGCGGCCTGATGAACCTCATCTCGTCCTACCGACGGGTGCGGCGCAATGAGGCGACGCTGAGCCCCGAGGAGCGAGCCCGCTTCACCACGGCACTGGCCGCGATGGACACCAACCCGGCCTGGCAGACGCTCATGGCCGTGCACGCGTCGGGCGGCCTGTACCGGATCCACTCCATCCACGGGGTCGTCGGCCGCGAGCGGTTCCTGTCGTGGCACCGGCGCTACCTCTTCGAGGCCGAGCAGCTGCTGCGCACGGTCGACAGCACGCTGACCATCCCGTACTGGGACTACGTCGTCGGCTCGAGCCGCCCCGACTGGGTGCACCGGCCCAGTGCGGTGTCGCGGCCGGCTCCCGGTGGCCCCGGGTTCCTGCCCAGTGGGTCGACCATCGCGGCGATCCTGGCGCGCGGTGACTACTCGGGCTTCACCGGCGACCTCGAGGGCAACGCCCACAACCAGGTGCACAACTGGTGCAAGGGCACGTTGCAGAACCCCGCGACCGCGTCCTACGACCCGATCTTCTGGATGCTGCACGCCAATGTCGACCGACTGTGGTCGATCTGGCAGGAGACGCACCAGGACCCGGCCCTCCACACACCGACGCTGAGCCCCACCGACCGGGTCCTCGACCCGTGGAGCTCGACCATCGCCGACGTCGACGACGCCGTTTGGGACCTCGGATACCGGTACGGCTGACCACACGCCCCGGCAGACTGGGGCGGTCGACGCACGACGACCCGCCGGCTCGACGGCCTCGACGCCGCCCGCGGGCTGGCGGTCGTGTCGATGCTGGTGGCGCACCTGAGCCCGGTGGGCGGCGTCCTCGACGTCTCGGAGTACCTCACGGCGCCGCTGTTCGCGGTGATCATCGGCATCTCGATGGGGGTGCGGCTCACCGAGCGCCGGCCGGCGCCGGGGTGGTTCCTGCTCGACAACGCGCAGCGCGGCCTCGTCCTCATCGTGCTCGGGCGTGCTGCTCCAGGCGATCTACGCCCAGATCGACGTCGTGCTGCCCTACCTCGGCGTGCTCATCCTCGTGCTGGCCCCGCTGGCGCTGCTCCTGCACCGGGTGCCGGTGCTCACCGTGGGGCTGGCCGGCGCCCTCGCCGTGGTCGGGCCGATCGTCGTGGAGCGGGTCCGTGAGGCGTACCCCTCGATGGTCGAGACCTGGCCGGGCTGGGCGCTCGACCTCGTCACCTGGCTGGCCACCGGTGAGCACTACCGGCTGGTCTCGTTCCTGCCGATGGCCCTGGCCGGGCTGGCCCTCGGCACGGTGCTGCAACGGGCCGTCGCCCGGCCGGACGGGTACGTCGTCGCCGGCGTGCTGCTCCTGCTCGGCCTGGCCGCCTACGGCCTCGGCCGGGGCACCACCGACGGGTCCGCCGCGTACTCGGGCACGACGGCCGAGGTGGTGGGCGCGACGTTCGCGGCGAGCGCGACCGTCGTCGGGTGCTTCCTCGTCGTGGACCTGCTGCCCGGGCCCGGTGCGCGACGCGTGCTCCAGCCGCTGCTCGCGACCGGCCGGCTCGCCCTGACGGCCTACACCGTGCAGATCCTCTGGCTCGCGCTGCTCGCGGCACTGCGGGACAACGCCCCCGAGGCCGCGTGGTGGGTGCTCGGCTCCACCCTCGTGGTGGTCGTCGGGCTGTGCTGGGAGTTCGACCGGCGCTGGGGCACCGGCCCGCTCGAGTGGGTGCATGCACCGGCTGCGCCCGCAGCCACCACCGGCCGGGCGGCACCTGACCGGCACGGCGGGTCGAGAGTAGAGAACACGCCGCGTGGGCCGAAGCGCACGCGGCGTGTTCCCTACTCTCGTCGGGCCCGGGGAGCCGTCAGTGCGCGAAGTGCCGCGTGCCGGTGAAGTACATCGTGACCCCGGCGGCCTGCGGCGGCCTCGACGACCTCGGCGTCGCGCATCGACCCGCCGGGGGCGACGACCGCGCGCACGCCGGCGTCGAGCAGCACCTGCAGCCCGTCGGCGAACGGGAAGAACGCGTCGGATGCCGCGACGGCACCGCGCGCCCGCTCCTCACCCGCGCGGGACACGGCGAGGTGGCAGGAGTCGACCCGGTTGACCTGGCCCATGCCGATGCCGACCGACGCGCCGTCGCGGGCGAGCAGGATGGCGTTCGACTTCACCGCGCGGCATGGCGCGCCAGGCGAACTGGAGGTCGGCGAGGGTGGCGTCGTCGGCGGGCTCGCCGGAGACCAGGCGCCAGTTCGCGGCGTCGTCACCACCGGTGACCGCGCCGTCGTCGCCGGTCACCACGGCATCCACGGCGTCGCGCTGCTGCATGAGCAGGCCGCCGCCGATCGGCCGCACCTCGGCACCTGCCGCGCGCCGGAGCCGCGCACTCGAGCAGCCGGATGTTCTTCTTCGCGCTGAGCACCTCGAGGGCGTCGGCGTCGAACGCGGGCGCGACGACGACCTCGGTGAAGATGTCGGCGACGGTGCGGGCCATCTCGACGGTGACCGGGCGGTTGGTGGCGATGATGCCGCCGAACGCCGACACCGGGTCGCACTCGTGGGCCTTGCGGTGGGCGTCGGCGATGTCGGTGCCGACGGCGATGCCGCAGGGGTTGGCGTGCTTGATGACGGCCACGGTCGGCTGGTCGCCGTGGTCGTACGCGGCGCGCACGGCGGCATCCGCGTCGACGTAGTTGTTGTACGACATCTCCTTGCCGTGCAGCTGGGTCGCCTGGGCGAGCGCCGGCTGCGGCTGGAAGCCGTTGGTGTAGAGGGCGGCGTGCTGGTGCGGGTTCTCGCCGTAGCGCAGCACCGTCGGCCCGCTCCCAGGTCGCGCCGACCCAGGCCGGGAAGCCGGTGCCGTCGGAGCTGTCGGTGTAGGCGTTGCCCATCCACGACGCCACGTGCACGTCGTAGGTGGCGGTGTGCACGAACGCCTGCGCCGCCAGGCGCTTGCGCTGCTCCAGGGTGAAACCGCCGCCGCGCACGGCATCCAGCACGGCGTCGTAGGTGGACGGGTCGGTGACCACGGCGACGCTCGGGTGGTTCTTGGCCGCCGCGCGCACCATCGACGGGCCGCCGATGTCGATCTGCTCGACGCACTCGTCGGGGGTCGCCCCCGACGCGACGGTGGCCGCGAACGGGTAGAGGTTGACGACCACGAGCTCGAAGGCCTCGACGCCGAGGTCGGCCAGCTGGGCCACGTGGTCGGGCTTGCGGGTGTCGGCGAGGATGCCGGCGTGCACCCTCGGGTGCAGCGTCTTGACCCGGCCCTCGAGGCACTCGGGGAAGCCGGTGAGGTCCTCGACCTTGGTCACCGGCAGGCCGAGCGACTCGATCAGCGGCGGCGGACCCACCGGTGGAGACCAGCGCGACGCCGGCCTCGTGCAGGCCGCGGACCAGCTCGTCGAGGCCGGTCTTGTCGTAGACGGAGACGAGGGCGCGGCGGACGGGGCGCACGTCCTGCGACGGGCCGGGGGCGGAGACGGCGGCGGACATGGTGCTCCTTGCGGGGTCGGGTCGGTCAGCCCGGGGCACCCAGGCGGGCGATGCCCCGACGTGTGACTTCCCGGTGGTGACCCACCCTCGCCAGTCGTCGCGCAGCAGTCTAGCCGAGCGACGGCTCAGGTCGCGTACGGGGAGGGCGGGAGCGGGTCGGGCCAGGTGCCGCCGAGCACCCGGTCGACGTCGAGCACGACGACCACCCGCTCGGGGTTCGGCCGGGGCTGGCGGTAGCGCACGGCGTAGCGCTGCTCGGCGTCGTGCACCGAGTCGGCGTCCTCGAGCACGCGGGTGGTGCCCTCGAGGCTGATCCAGCGCCGGCCGTCGACCTGGGTCAGCGCCGCCCGGCGACCGGCCCGGGCCTGCACCACCTTGGCGGTGCCGCGAGTGGCGATCACCCGGGCGACGAGCGCCTCGGCGTCCCAGGTGAACCCGACCGGTACGGCGTGCGGCGAGCCGTCGCGCCGCAGCGTCGTGAAGGTCGCCAGGTGCCGCTCGGTCAGGAACGCGATGGATGCCGGGGTCAGCTCGGCGGGGTCGGTGGCCACGCGGTGAGTGTGCCACCCCGGGCGCCGCGGCGAGTCACCGCCAGGAACGGTCGGCGGCCAGGCCGCGCACCACGTCGACGAGCATCTCGCGCTCGACGACCTTGATCCGCTCGTGCAGGGACTCGACCGTGTCGCCGGGCTCGACCCGCACCGCCCGCTGGTCGATGATCGGGCCGGTGTCGACGCCGGCGTCGACCCAGTGGCAGGTGCACCCGGTCACCTTGACCCCGTGCGCCATCGCGTCGTGCACGCCGTGGGCCCCGGGGAAGCTGGGCAGCAGGGCGGGGTGGGTGTTGATGACGCGGTGCGACCTGAGCACGGCCGGGCCGAGCACCTTCATGAACCCGGCGGAGACGACGAGGTCGGGTGCGTGCTCGGCGACGAGGCGCTCGAGGTCGAGGTCCCAGTCGGCGCGCGTCACGTAGTCGGGCACCCGGGCGACGAAGGTGGGGATGCCGGCCCGCTCGGCGCGCTCGACGCCGCCGGTGCCGTCGCGGTCGGCACCCACCGCGAGCACCCGGAACGGGGCACCCGGCCGCGCCGAGGCATCGATCAGGGCCTGCAGGTTGCTGCCCGAGCCCGACACGAGGACGACGAGCCCGAGCGGCTCGGAGGCAGTTGGCACGGGGTCAGTCTGGCACGGTGCACGGGGGCCCGTCGGGCACCCCGGTGCTCAGCGGCGCAGCCGCCAGGCGTCGCGCAGCACGACGACCAGCGCCCCGATGCCGAGCTCGAGGAGCAGGGCGAGGAAGAGCCGGCCGGTCGGGGCGCCCACGGCCGACAGCCGGAACTGCCCGGCCGAGCCGCCGGCCACGAGGTCGAGCGACCGCGAGGGTGAGGGCGGTGACGGTGCACGCCGACAGGGCGACGGCCAGCTTGGTGCGCAGGCGCGAGAGCCGGGCGACCTCGGCGAGGGACCGGCGGGCCACGAAGGCGCCCACCGCGACGACGACGAGCACCGAGAGCGCGGTGAACCACGGGAAGTCGCCGGGCTGCGGCAGCGCCGCCAGCACCGGGACCATCGGCAGCAGCCCACCCTCGGAGCCCGACCAGCTGACCGTGCCGCCCTCGACGACCCGGAACCCCGGCCCGGCCATGAACGACACCGCCCACAGCGCCAGGTTCGGCAGCGAGGCGACCTGGGCCAGGGCCAGCACGATGCCGCCCAGGCCGCCGGCGGCGACGGCCGTCGAGATCGTCGTCACCTGGTGCCAGGACACGCGCGACCATCGCGAGGACCACGGCGACACCCGACCCCGAGCAGCACCCCGGCACCCACGAGACCCGGGCGCACCGCGCGCCGCACGGCATCGGGCAGCCAGGCGAACCCAGCCGCGGACCGAGCACGTCGGGGTCGTCGTGGGCCACCGGCCGCAGGGCGAGCACGAGCGCCAGCAGCGGCACGACCACCACGGGCAGCACGAGCGACAGCGGCGTGACCCGGAACGGCCCCGCGACGGCAGGCCGAGGGCGCCCGCGACGGCGACGGCGTACCCCGCCCACCAGGCACCCAGCGCGGCGGCGAGCGGGCGCGGCAGCGGGCCCCGCCAGTGCTCGCCGTCGGTGGAGACGTCGACCATCGCCTCGCGCGCCCCGAGCAGGCGACGGCCACGAGCAGGGCCAGCCCAGGAGGGGGACGAGCGAGATGGTGACCGACCGGGGCCAGCTGGGCGCCGGAGATGAGCAGCCACAGCGCGGCACCGGTGCCCATGGCATGCCAGCCGTTGCCGGTGGCAAGCGGCTCGACGAGCCACGCCATCACCACGGGGGCGAGCACGACGGCGAGCGAGGACAACCCGGTGAGGATCCCGACGACCGACCCGCGCGACCAGCGCCGACCCGTTCGGCGGCCCCGTCGCCCTCGGCGGGGTCGTCGGAGCCGGGCAGCGCGGCGCGGAGGCGGTCGATGACAGACATCGCGACCAGTGTGCGCGACAACGACCCGAAGGCGTCCGAGCAACGCCGAGCCTCGGCAATCCCCGCCGACTCCCCCTGAGGAACCCTCACCTCACCCGAGAGCCCTCGATCCGCCAGGTCGTCGGCCGGGGCGGGCGATTGCACGGTCGGCTCCGGCGGGCTCAGGCGGTGAGCCCCTGCATGATCTCGCGCATCAGCTCGGCGGTCTCGGACGGCGTCTTGCCGACCTTGACCCCGGCGGCCTCGAGGGCCTCCTTCTTCGCCTGGGCGGTGCCGGAGGAGCCGGACACGATGGCGCCGGCGTGGCCCATCGTCTTGCCCTCGGGGGCGGTGAAGCCCGCGACGTAGCCGACGACCGGCTTGGTGACGTGGTCCTTGATGTAGGCCGCGGCGCGCTCCTCGGCGTCGCCGCCGATCTCGCCGATCATGACGATCGCGTCGGTGTCGGGGTCGTTCTGGAACGCCTCGAGGCAGTCGATGTGCGTGGTGCCGATGATCGGGTCGCCGCCGATGCCGACGGCGGTGGAGAAGCCGAAGTCGCGCAGCTCGTACATCATCTGGTAGGTCAGCGTGCCCGACTTCGAGACCAGGCCGATGCGGCCCGGGCCGGTGATGTGGCCGGGATGATGCCGGCGTTCGACGGCCCCGGGGCTGATCAGGCCGGGGCAGTTCGGGCCGATGATGCGGGTCGTGCCCTTGTCCTTGGCGTAGTTGAAGAACTCGGCGGTGTCCTTGACCGGCGACGCCCTCGGTGATGACGACGGCGAGCGGGATGCCGGCGTCGATCGCCTCGACGACGGCGGCCTTGGTGAAGGCGGCCGGCACGAAGATGACGGAGACGTCGGCGCCGGTCGCCTCCATGGCCTCCGCGACGGTGCCGAAGACGGGGACGGTCGGTGCCGCCCTCGAAGTCGACGGTCGTGCCGGCCTTGCGCGGGTTGACGCCGCCGACGATCGTCGGTGCCGGAGCGCGAGCATGCGCTGGGTGTGCTTCATGCCCTCGGAGCCGGTCATGCCCTGGACGATGACCTTGGAGTCTGCGGTGAGGAAGATCGCCATGGGTGTCAGTGTCTCTCTTCGCGCTCGGGGTCAGTGCGGCGGCCAGCTCGGCGGCCTTGCGGGCGGCGCCGTCCATGGTGTCCTCGATGATGACGAGGGGGTGGTTGCGCTCGGCGAGGATGCGCCGGCCCTCCTCGACGTTGTTGCCGTCGAGGCGCACGACGAGCGGGTCGGTCCTCCTCGTCGCCGAGGGCGTCGAGCGCGCCGACGATGCCGTTGGCGACCGCGTCGCAGGCGGTGATGCCGCCGAAGACGTTGACGAAGACGCTCTTGACCTGCGGGTCGGACAGGATGATGTCCAGGCCGTCGGCCATGACCTCGGCGCTCGCGCCGCCGCCGATGTCGAGGAAGTTGGCCGGCTTCTGGCCGCCGAACTCCTCGCCGGCGTAGGCGACGACGTCGAGGGTGCTCATGACGAGGCCGGCGCCGTTGCCGATGATGCCGACCGAGCCGTCGAGCTTGACGTAGTTGAGGTCCTTCTCCTTGGCGGCCAGCTCGAGCGGGTCGGTCTCGGCGTTGTCCTCGAGCGCCTCGTGCTCGGGGTGGCGGAAGCCGGCGTTCTCGTCGAGCGTGACCTTGCCGTCGAGGGCGACGATCTCGCCGTCGGCGGTCTTGCACGAGCGGGTTGACCTCGACGAGCGTGGCGTCCTCGTCGCGGTAGACGGCCCACAGGGTCTTGAGCACGCGGCTCGATCTGCGTCGGCGGTCGTCGGCCGTCGAAGCCCGCCGGCCTCGACGATCTCGCGGGCCTTGGCGTCGTCGATGCCGACGTTGGGGTCGACCGCGACCCGGGCGAGGGCCTCGGGGCGCTCGACGGCGAGCTGCTCGATGTCCATGCCGCCCTCCTTCGAGCACATCGCGAGGTAGGTGCGGTTGGCGCGGTCGAGCAGGATCGAGAAGTAGTACTCCTCGTCGATCTGGGCGCCCTGGGCGATCATCACCTGGTGCACGGTGTGGCCCTTGATGTCCATGCCGAGGATCGCGCGCGGCGTGCTCCTCGGCCTCGTCGGCGGTCTTGGCGACCTTGACGCCGCCGGCCTTGCCGCGGCCGCCGGTCTTGACCTGGGCCTTGACGACGGTCACGCCGCCGCTCGCGGCGCCGATCCGCTCGGCGGCCGCGCGGGCCTCCTCGGGGGTCGTCGCGACGGCCCCGGCGAGCACGGGCACCCCGTGCTTCTCGAACACGTCACGGGCCTGGTACTCGAAGAGATCCACGAGGCGATCCGTCCTCACTGTCGGTGGGCTGAGTGGGAGGTGGTCCGCTGGGGAGCCTAACGGGGCGGAGGGGTGGGTCGCGCCCGGGTGCCCCGAGGCGGTCGGTGGGACCCATTTCACCCGTGAGCGGTCGCCCCGCGCGACGACCGGTGGTGGAATGCCCCGGATGCCGTCAGCCCGCCTCGCGCCGGGTCCGCACCTCCGGCGGCGGACGCGGCCGATCGTGCTCGTCCCCTCGCTCGTGGGGCTCCTCGCGGCCTCGGCCCTGCGCTTCGGCGTCCGCCACCTGCGGGTGAAGGCAGGCTCGGTGCCGGCGGCTCGGGTGCGACCGTGGACTACCCGGCGCGACGAGCGCCGGAGCGTACGGCACCCCGGGTGGCACGGATCCGGCATACCCGTCGTGCTCGTGCGCACGGGAGGGCGTCGCGGGGTACGCCGACCGGCTGTCGGTGGCGGCTCGACGGCGAGGTCACCGGGGCAACGAGGGCGGGCGCGGTCGACGTGCACGGCGCCCGCAGGCGACGGCCGACACCCTCGCCGGTGCAGCCCGCTCCGACGACCGCTCAGGCGGAAGGGCAGCGACGTGATGAGTGTCGTGGTGCGAAGGGGCACGGAGGTCGTCGACCTCGGGGAGGGGCGGGGCGGCGACCCGCTGTCCGACGACGGCGCGGGCGCTGCTCGACGACGTGCAGCAGCCCCCGGACGCACCGGACGGTGTGCCGCTGAGCCGGCCGCACATTCGCATGCCCTGTTCGTGGCCGAGTCGCCCGGCCTCGACGTCAGTTGGTGCAGGTCTGGGTGCCCTCGGGGACGGCGATGGCGTTGAAGCGCGCTCTCGACGGCGAGGCACTGGGCGCTATCCCTTGCCGTAGAGCTCCTTGGCCGAGGCGATAGCACCTTGCGGGCGGCCGCGTAGCCGCTGCTCGAGGTGAGCTTGGTCGTGAGCGTGCGGTACCAGATCTTCTCGGCCACGTCGTTGGCCGACGCCGGTGACCGTGCCTCCGTTGCACGTCGGGCTGTTGTAGGCTGACGCCGTTGATCGTCTTGGCGCCCGAGCCCTCGGAGAGCAGGTAGAACCAGTGGTTCAGCGGGCCCGAGGAGTAGTGCGGGTCGAGGCTGTCGGTGCCGGTGCTCCAGCAGTCTGGCAGGCGCCGTCCTTGCTCGGCTTGTCCATGTAGCGCAGCGGCGTGCCGTTGCCGTTGATGTTGATCTTCTCGCCGATGAGGTAGTCACCGGCGGTCGGCGGCGCTGTTGGCGTACCACTCGACGGCGGTGCCGAAGATGTCGGACGTCGCCTCGTTGAGGCCGCCCGCGTCGCCGGTGTAGATCAGGCCCGGCGGTGTTCTCGGTGACGCCGTGGCTCATCTCGTGGCCGGCGACGTCGATCGAGGTCAGCGGCTTGGCGTTGCCGGCGCCGTCGCCGTAGGTCATCTGGGTGCCGTCCCAGAAGGCGTTGTTGTAGGCGTTGCCGTAGTGCACGCGGCTGCGGGCCCCCGTGCCGTTGTTCCAGATGCCGGCCCGGCCGAGCACCGAGCTTGTAGTACGCGAAGGTCTTCTCCGCCCCGTACTGCGCGTCGACCCCCGCGGTCTGCCGGCTCGTCGTCGAGCCGTTGCCCCAGGTGTTGTCGGCGTCGGTGAACTGGGTCCCCGTGCCCGACGTCGCCCCGTTCAGGTCGGTCGTGTAGTTGCCCGCGCGTGTCGCGCAGCTGCCAGCGTCGAGCCGCTCGAGCGTGGTGTCGAGGGTCACCGTGCCGGAGTACTGGCTGTTGCCGGTGCCCTTGACGACCTCGTCGTACGAGGTGATGACGGCGCCCGACTGCGGCGTCGACGATGGTGTGCAGCCGGCTCGGCGTCTGGTCGGCCAGCGTGCCGGTGGTCAGCACGTCGTAGGCCAGGCGCGGCGAGCCGGACGACGCCCAGACCACGAGCTCACCGGCGCTCGTCTCGCCCGCGTCGCCTGCCGAGCGCTGCTGGCCCGTCGACACCGCGGTCGCCTTCGTGACCGACGGTGGTGGTGGTGGGTGCGGCCACGCTCTTGCCGTTGTTGAAGCGGACGTCCTCGATGCGGCCGCCCTTCTCCTTCTCGACGACGAGGTCGCCCCCGACGACGCGCAGGCCCTTCCAGGTGCGGTCGTAGCGGATGTGCTGCGTGCCGTCCGGGTCGGTGGTCACCGAGCGCTGGACGAGCCTGTCGTCCGGCACCGAGCTTGAGCTGCTGGCGGTCCGACGACGCCCCGGCAGGGGTGGCGCCGGGCAGGGCCGACGCGGCGGGTGCGCCGGCGGCGAAGGTGGCGGCGGCCGCGCCGAGGGCGAGGCCTGTGGTCAGTCTTCTCACGATGACGGATCTCCTTCATGGTGGGCGTCCCGGATGCGGGCACGAGGGGAAACCTGTCGGCTGGCGGCCGTCGTGACAACGGACCTTGCGAAGAATTGACCGGGGCCGAAAGGATCTTTACCCCGGGCACACCGGGCCTTGACCGACGGCGGCCCAGACCCAGACCGCATGGTGACCATCTCGCCGACCTTCGGGGTGTAGGGGCCGGCCCGGCCGTACAGTGGCGTCGCCATGGCGACCCTCCCGCGGCCGAGCGCCGTACCGCCCGACGAGCACCCTGCAGCGACGCAGGCCTCGGTGCTCCGGCGTGCCCGGGGGCTGGCGTCGGCCGTGGCGCACCTGCTCGACCCGGCCGTGCTGGCCGGCAACGCCGTCGAGTCGGCGTGGCTGGCGGCCCACGTCACGACCTGGCCGATCGGCCTGGTGGTGGGTCGCGGCGAGCGGGTCGGGCCGGCCTACCGGCTCGAGCACCTGCCGCCGGTGCAGCGCGGGCTGCTCGTCTCCAACGTCGAGGCCGCGGGCACGCCGATCCTGCTCGTGCACGGCATCGTCAGCAACCGCTCGATCTTCACCCTGCTGCGGCGCGGCCTGACCCGACGCGGCTTCTCCAACGTCTTCGCGATGAACTACCTGACCGTCGCCAACGACGTGCGCACCGCCGCCGCGGGCCTGTCGGTGGAGGTGGAGCGGATCGTCGAGGAGACCGGGTTCGAGCGGATCCACATCATCGGGCACAGCCTCGGCGGGCTGATCGCCCGCTACTACGTCACCCGGCTCGGCGGCGACGCCCGGGTGCACACCCTCATCACGCTGGGCACCCCGCACGAGGGCAGCTACGCCGCCTACGCCGTGCCGACCACCCTGATGCAGCAGATGCGGCCGGGCAGCCACCTGATGCGCGAGCTGGAGCGGCCGGTGCGCGGCTGCCGCACCCGGTTCATCTCGTACTGGTCCGACAACGACTGGGCGATCCACCCCCAGCGCAGCGCGGCCCTGCGCCACCGCGACCTCGGCGCCCGCAACATCAAGCTGCACGGCGCCGGGCACCTCACCCTGCCGATGCTCGGCGAGGTCGTGCACGGCATCTCGACCGCCCTGGCCCACCTCGACGCGCACGGCGGCACGGTGACCTCCGGGGTCACCCCGCTGGCCCGCGACGAGTGACCCTTTGCCCGATGCCGGAACCTCACCTCGCACCAACGTTCCGGTGCGAAGTGAAGGGTGCACGGGCAAAGTTGTGACTGTACGTCACCGTGAGGTGCGTCACGGTTGGGCACCTACGTGCGGGTAACTACCGGGGAACGCGGGTTCCTGAGAAGGATCGTCCACAGTTTCTCAGGTGTTGTTTGGGTGGTCACGGAATGGTCACGCTACGGTGGTGCCAACCCCGTCAACACCCCTGAGGTCATCCCCGCGTGAGTTCTTCGTCCTATCAAGGACGGCACTACGGCGGACGCCACCGCGTCCAGTCACGTCGTGCCCGTCTGCCCCGAGCGTTCAGCTCGAGCTTCGTGCTGCCCACTGCGGCGGCCGCGGCGCTCGTGGTGACCGCGACCGGAGCGACGGTCGTGCACCCCTCACCCCCGACCCTCGAGTTCGACGGCACCCAGACCGCCATGGCCCGCACCGAGCTGGCCGAGGACGACGCGATGGTCACCGACCTCGCGCAGCGTCGCCAGGCCGCGTCGATCCAGACCGCCGCCCTCCAGGGCCGCACCGAGCAGGCCGCCCGCGCCGCCCGCACCGCCCAGCGCAAGGCCGCCGCCAAGGCCAAGGCCGAGCGCGAGGGCAAGCGCTGGGTGCGCCCGATCCGCACCTGGAACATCACCTCCGGCTTCGGCTGGCGCTGGGGCAAGACCCACGACGGCATCGACCTCGGCGCCCCCACCGGCACCCCGCTCTACGCGATGTCCAAGGGCAGGTCATCGGCTCGTACTTCGACTCGAGCTTCGGCAACAAGGTCGAGATCCGCTACTGGGACGGCACGGTCTCCTGGTACGGCCACATGAGCAAGCGGATCGCCCAGAAGGGCGACACCGTCATGCCGGGCGAGCTCGTCGGGCTGGTCGGCAACACCGGGCACTCCTTCGGCTCGCACCTGCACCTGGAGATCCAGAAGAGCGGCACCACCGACAGCCCCATCGACCCGATGCCGTGGCTGCGCAAGCACGGGCTCATCCTGAGCCGCTCCGCCGGGCACACCGCCGCGTGGGTGCCGGCGTCGACGGTGACCGCTGCGGTCAGAGCTTCTCGAGCGGTGCGAAGCGCAGCACGAAGCCGCTTGACCCCGAGCTCTCCGCCGAAGTCGACCTCGGCCTGCGTCTTGTCGCCCTCACCCAGGGTGCGCACCACCGTGCCGAGGCCGTAGCTGTCGTGGGTGACCCGGTCGCCGGGCGACGAGCGGGATGACCGGCCGGTTGCCCGGGTGACCGCACGCCCGGGCCGCGCCGGCCGAGGGTGGCCACGGCCGGCCGCTGGTCGCGGCGACCGATGGCGGCGGCCCCGGAGAGCTCGCGCTCCCACTCGACCAGGTCGGCCGGGATCTCGTCGAGGAACCGCGACGGCGGGTTGTACTGCGGTGCGCCCCAAGCGGATCGGACCGCGGCCCGGGACAGGTGCAGCCGCTCGCGGGCCCGGGTGATGCCGACGTAGGCGAGCCGCCGCTCCTCCTCGAGCTCCTTGGGGTCGGCGAGGCTGCGCAGGTGCGGGAAGGTGCCGTCCTCCATGCCGGTGAGGAACACGACCGGGAACTCCAGGCCCTTGGCGGTGTGCAGGGTCATCAGCGTGACGACCCCGGCCTGCTCGGCCTCCTCGGTGTCGGGGATCTCGTCGGCGTCGGCCACGAGCGAGACCCGCTCGAGGAAGTCCTCGAGGCTGATCACCTCGCCGGTCTCGCGGCGCTCCTCGTCGAACTCCCGGGCCACGGCGACCAGCTCGGCGAGGTTCTCGACCCGGGTCTCGTCCTGGGGGTCGTGGCTGGCGCGCAGCTCGGCGAGGTAGCCGGTGCTGGTCGAGCACGGCCTCGAGCAGGTCGGACGACCCCGGCATCCTCGTCGTCGCGCACCGGCCGAGGTCCTCGAGCAGCGTGGTGAAGCCCTTGATCGCGGTCGACCGACCGGGTGGCGATGCCCGGGGCGTCCTCGGGGCGGCCCAGCGCCGCGACGAACGGGATGCGCTCGCGCTCGGCGAGCGGCGGCGACGCAGGCCTCGGCGCGGTCGCCGATGCCGCGCTTGGGCACGTTGAGGATGCGCCGCAGGTTGACCGTGTCGGCCGGGTTGGAGAGCACCCGCAGGTAGGCCAGGGCGTCCTTGACCTCGCGCCGCTCGTAGAACCGGGTGCCGCCGACCACCTTGTAGGGCAGGCCGACCCGCACGAACACCTCCTCGATCGCGCGCGACTGGGCGTTGGTGCGGTAGAACACGGCGACGTCGCCGGGCCGCACCCCGTGGTCGTCGCCGAGGCCGGTCGATCTGGCGGGCGACGAACGCGGCCTCGTCGTGCTCGTTGTCGCCGACGTAGCCGACGATCTCGCGCGCCGTCGCCGGTGTCGGTCCAGAGGTTCTTCGTGCGGCGGCCCTCGTTGCGTGGCGATGACCGAGTTCGCGGCGCGCAGGATGGTCTGGGTCGAGCGGTAGTTCTGCTCGAGCAGGATGGTGCGGGCGTCGGGGTAGTCCTGCTCGAACTCCACGATGTTGCGGATCGTCGCGCCGCGGAAGGCGTAGATCGACTGGTCGGCGTCGCCGACGACGGCCAGCTCGGCCGGCTCGACGCCGTGCTCGGTGCGCGTCGCCGGAGCGGCCGACGAGCTCGCGGACCAGCTGGTACTGGGCGTGGTTGGTGTCCTGGTACTCGTCGACCATGACGTGCCGGAACCGGCGCCGGTAGTGCTCGGCGACGTCGGGGAAGGCCTGGAACATGTGACCGTCGTCATGATCAGGTCGTCGAAGTCCATGGCGTTGGCCTGGCGCAGCCGGCGCTGGTAGGGCGTGTAGGCCTCGGCGAGCACCTGCTCCTGGTGCGGGCTCGCCTCGCCGACCCGGCTGGCGTAGGTCTCCTCGTCGATCAGCTCGTTCTTGAGGTTGCGACACCTGGTGGCTGAACGACCGCGGGTGGTAGCGCTTGGGGTCGAGGTCCAGGTCGCGGATGACCATCGACATCAGCCGCTGGCGAGTCGGCGGCGTCGTAGATGGAGAAGGTCGACTGCAGCCCCACCTTGGGCGGCCTCGCGGCGCAGGATGCGCACGCAGGCGCGAGTGGAAGGTCGACACCCACATCGCCTTGGCCCGGCGGCCCGACCAGCGCGGCGACCCGCTCGCGCATCTCGGCGGCCGCCTTGTTGGTGAAGGTGATGGCCAGGACCTGGCCGGGCTGCACGCCGCGGGCCGCGAGCAGGTAGGCGATGCGGTGGGCGAGCACCCGGGTCTTGCCCGAGCCGGCGCCGGCGACGATGAGCAGCGGGCCGCCCTCGTGGAGCACCGCCTCGCGCTGCTGGGGGTTGAGGCCCGGCGAGCAGCTCCTCGGGGTCGGCGGCCGCGGCGGGCGCCGGGCCCGCCGTCGGGGCCCAGCCCGGCGGCCGCGGCCTCCGCCCAGGTGGGCACCCCGGCCGCGTTGACCAGCGCCGCGTGGGCGCTGGCGTGGGTGGCGGGGTCCACGTGCGGCTCGTGGCCCGGTTCGCCGAAGTCGAGGCCGTCGAAGAGGGTGCTCATGTCGGGGTCAACCCTACGTGGCCGCCGCCGACCCCACCGGTGCGCCGCGCCCCCGTGACGCGAAGGGGCGGCCGGGACCACCACCGAGGTCCCGGCCGCCCGTGGCGGAGAGGCTGCTGTCGCGGCGCCCACCGCCGGGAGGATGCGTCAGAGGAGGGTCAGCACCACGGGTAGACGAAGATGCTGTCGTCACCGGCGCGGTGGTCGGCGAGCAGCGTCGAGTAGGGGATGACCGTGTCGAGGGTGAAGCCCTCGGGCAGGCCGTTGCGCGGCGTCACGCCGACCGAGACGGCGGTGCCGACCGTGATGCCGTTCTTCGCGACGGCGCTGTGCAGGCCGACGGCCTTGAGGGTGGCGATGCCGGCCTGCATGCACGCGGTGTCGGGGGTGGCGGCCTGGGCGGGCGCGGCGACGAGGACGCTGGCGCCGGCCGCGGCGACGAAGGCGGCGGCGGCGATACGGGTGCGGGTGCTCATGGGTGTTCCTCCTGCAAGGATCTGGGCCGGTCGGCCTGGTCGGTGAGCATGCACGCTAGGTCGGCCCGGCATCGCGGTGTCGAGTCTTTGTCGAACCTTGTGCACCTCTGCGCGACCGGTCGCCGCGCAACCTTCGACAGCGCGAAACCCGTGGGCACTCGCAACCGGTGGCGCACCGCCCGATCCGCCGTGCCGGAGAGTTCACGGGCGCGACCGCGGCGGCCGCGACGCCGCCCCACCGACACCGACCGACAGGTCAGACCGGGGAACGGACCGCGCGGCCACCGGTGTTTCGCACCCGGTGGCCGCGCGCTCGACCGGGAGGCGGCCCCACGGCATACGGTGTCTGGCATGGCCTCGCGCAAGGGTGAGTTCGGGGAGCCGGTCGTGCTCGACGTCGACGGCTTCGACGTGCGTGTCTCCAGCCCGCGAGCGGGTCTACTTCGCGGCCCGGGGCGAGACCAAGCTCGACCTGGTCAACTACTACCTCTCGGTCGGCGACGGCATCGTCAACGCCCTGCGCGAGCGGCCCTGCATGCTGCACCGCTTCCCCGACGGCGTCTCCGGGAACAAGGTGCACCAGAAGCGACTTCCCGCGCGGCGCGCCGCCGTGGGTCGAGACCGTGCGGCTGCACTTCCCGCGCTACGGCCTGCACGCCGACGAGCTGTGCGTCACCCGGCTCGCCGACGTCGCGTGGGCGGTGCAGATGAGCACCGTCGAGTTCCACCCGTGGAACAGCCGCCGGGCCGACACCGAGAAGCCCGACGAGTGGCGCATCGACCTCGACCCGATGCCGGACGCGCCCTTCTCGCGGGTGCGCCGGGCCGCCGCACGTGGCGCACGAGGTGCTCGACGAGCTCGGCGCCGTGGGCTGGCCGAAGACCAGTGGAGGGCACGGCCTGCACGTCTACGTGCGGATCCGACCCGACCACGGGTTCGGCGACGTGCGCCGGGCCGCCCTGGCGTTCGCCCGGGAGGTCGAGCGCCGCATCCCCGACGACGTCACGACGACCTGGTGGCGCAAGGACCGCGACCCCGAGGCGGTCTTCGTCGACTACAACCAGAACGCCCGCGACCACACGATCGCCGCGGCGTACTCGGTGCGCGGCAACGACATCGGCACGGTGTCGACGCCGTTCCGGTGGGACGAGCTCGACGACGTCGAGCCGAACGACTTCACCATCGCCACCGTGCCGGCGCGCTACGCCGAGCTCGGCGACCTGCACGCCGGCATCGACGACGCCGTCTTCGACATCGCGCCGCTGCTGGAGTGGGCCGAGCGCGACGAGGCGGCCGGCGCCGAGCCGCCGCCCGAGCCCGAGGACGACACGGGGAAACCCTGATGGACCTCGTCGTGCCACCGGGCCCCGGTGTGCCGCAGGGCCTGACGGTGCCGGGCGACGTGCTGGTCGAGCGGTTCTCCCGGTCGTCGGGGCCGGGCGGGCAGGGCGTCAACACCGCCGACAGCCGGGTCGAGCTCGAGCTCGACGTCGTGGCGTTCGACGGGTTCACCCCGACCCAGCGCGACCGGGTGCTGCGGGCGCTCGACCCGCGGCTCGTCGGTGGCCGGCTGCTCGTCGTGGCCGCGTCGGAGCACCGCCAGCAGCGCCGCAACCGGGTCGCGGCCCGCGAGCGGATGGCCGACCTGCTGCGCGACGCGATGGCTCCCCCGCCGGCGCCGCGCCGGGCCACCCGGCCGACCCGCGGGTCCAAGGAGCGGCGGCTCTCGGCGAAGAAGCGCCGCGGCGAGACCAAGGCGGGTCGTTCGCGGCCGGCATCCGACGCCTGACCCCGCGTCCCCGGTCGAGGGGAGGCGACACGCGGATGCCGTCACGCGCCCGCCCTGCGTGTCGCCTCCTCTCGACGCGGCCGGTCAGAGCCGGGCTCAGCGGGTGGCCTCGCCGACCAGGCGGACGACCTCGTCGGCGCAGCCCCACGACAGGGTGACGCCCGCGCCACCGTGGCCGTAGCAGCTCACGACCGGCCGCCCGCCGACGTCGGATGCCGCGAGCCGCACCTCGGGCGCGACCGGCCGCAGCCCGACCCGGGCCCCGAGCACCTCGGCCCCGGCGAGCGCGGGCACCACCTCGCGCACCCGGCGCAGGATCGCCTCGTGCACCGCGCGGTCCGGCTCGGTGTCCCACGACCCGGCGACGTCGGTGCCGCCGCAGACCACCCAGCCGGGGTGCGGCAGGGCGTAGACCATGCCGTCGGGGTGGTCGTCGTCGACGACCCACCGGGTCAGCCCGGGGTTGGCGAGCAGCGCGACCTGGCCGCGCGACGGCACGCCCGGCGTGGTCGTCGAGCAGCGGTCCCGGAGCGCAGGCCCGCGGCCACGACGACCACGTCGCCGGGCACCTCGGCCAGGTCGCGCACGAACCCGGAGACGAGCTCGACGCCGGCCTCGAGGCAGCGGGTCTCGAGCCACGGCAGGAAGACCGGCATCGTCACCAGGGGCACCGTCGCCACGACCCCGCCGCTCGCGCCGGCGGGCAGCTCGTCGGCCTGCGCCTCGCGCCAGGCCGGCAGCGCGTCGGTCCACCACCGGTCGGCGGCACCGCGCTCGACGACCACTCCCTCGCGCACGGCCACGCCCGCGTCGGGGTCACGGGCCAGCGCGGTGAACCGGTCGAGGGCCACCCGGCCCCAGGCGAGCACCCGGGCCCGCGGCTCGACGTGGTACGGGAACCACAGCCCGCCGGCGACCGCCGAGGTGGTGTCGACACCGGCTCGTCGCGCACGCACCGCACGAGGTGCCCGGCCCGCGCCAGCCCGAGCGCCGCGGTCAGCCCCAGGACGCCACCGCCGACCACCGTCACCCGTGCCATGACCGCATCCTCCCCTAGCGTGGGCGCCATGGAGCCCCTCGACCCGCACCCGGTCACCGGTGACCTGTTCGCCTCGCCGGTCCCTGCGGGCAGCGGGTGGCCGGGCGACCCCGCCGACCCCTCGACCCCGGTGGCCACCACCGCGGCCGCAGGTGCGCCGCCTGGCCGGTGCTGCGACCGGCATCCCCGAGCTCCAGGCGCGGATCTCGGTGTGCCGCGCCTGTCCCCGCCTCGTCCGCTGGCGCGAGGACGTCGCGCGCTCCGGGCGCCGCGCCTCGTTCGCCGACCAGCCGTACTGGGGCCGGCCCGGGCCGTCGTTCGGCGACCCCGACGCCGACGTGCTGCTCGTGGGGCTGGCCCCGGCCGCGAACGGCACGAACCGCACCGGGCGGATGTTCACCGGCGACTCCTCCGGCGACGTGCTGTACGCGGCGTTGCACCGCACCGGGTACGCGGCCCTGCCCACGTCGGTCGCGGCCGGCGACGGCCAGTCGCTCACCGGCATCCGGATCGTCGCCGCGGTGCGCTGCGCCCCGCCGGCCAACAAGCCCACCCCGACCGAGCGCGCGACCTGCTCGGCGTGGCTCGAGCGCGACCTCGCGCTGTCCGCCCCACGGCTGCGCGCCATCCTCTGCCTCGGCGCGATCGGCTGGGATGCCGCGCTGGCCGCGGCCCGCGGGCTGGGCTGGGACGTGCCGAAGCCCAAGCCCAGGTTCGGCCACGCCGCCGAGGTGACCCTGACGACGTCCGGAGGGCCGCGGCATCCGGCTGGTCGGCTGCTACCACGTGAGCCCGCACAACACCTTCACCGGGCGGCTCACCCCGGCGATGCTCGACGACGTGCTGCTCTCACTGAGGGCGACGTGATCGCCGCGTAACTCGGTGGCTCTGCGGAGCGCGGACCGCCTAGTGTCGCAGGATGATCCGCCTCGACCGCCCCCACGCCCGAGTCCACCGCAGCTACCTCGAGGCGCACGACGAGTTCGGCGGCGGTCAGCGCGACGGCGACGGCGACTGGGTCGAGGCCCCGGACGACGGCGGCTACGCCGGGGTCGCCTGGACCCGCGACGAGCTGGAGACCCCCGACGGGTTCGCGCGGTTCGTGCGGTGGCGGCTCGACCGGGCCCTCGACGACTCGCCGCGGCCCACCGGGCACGTGCCGTGCACGTTCTACTGGGTCGTCGACGACGCCGACCCCACCACCTACCTCGGGTCGATCTCGGTGCGGCACGAGCTGACCCCGTTCCTCCTCGAGATCGGCGGCCACATCGGCTACTCGGTGCGGCCGAGCGCGCGTCGGCGAGGCGTGGCCACCGAGGCGCTGCGGCTCGTGCTCCCCCACGCCGCGGGGCTGGGCATCGACCCCGCGCTGGTCACCTGCGACGTCGACAACGTGGGGTCGGCGACGGTGATCGAGGCCAACGGGGGTGTGCTGGAGGACGTCCGGGGCGTCAAGAAGCGCTACTGGGTGCCGACCGGCAGCTGACCCACCGGGCGCCGGCCGGTCGTCCTAGGGTGGCGGGATGAGCGACTCCTCCGGCCCCGCCCTCGTCGTCACCGCGCACGGGGGCATCGACGTGCTCGCGGTCGAGGACCGCCCGGCGCCCGACCCGGCACCCGGCGAGGTGCTCGTCGAGGTCGCCGCCGCCGGCATCAACTTCATCGACGTCTACGAGCGCGAGGGCGTCTACCCCGACCCCACCCCGTTCGTCGGGGGCAACGAGGGCGCCGGCACGGTCGTGTCGGTCGGCGACGGGCGTCGACGGCTTCCGGCCCGGCGACCGCGTCGCGTGGCCCCAGTCGCGTGGGAGCGCGGCGCGCTTCGCCGCCCTCCCGGCATCCGTGCTCGTGCTCGTGCCCGACGGGGTCGACCTCGAGACCGCCGCGGCCGTGATGCTGCAGGGCCTGACCGCGCACTACCTGACCACCAGCACCTACGCCGTGCAGCCCGGTGACGTCGCGCTGGTGCACGCGGCGGCCGGCGGGGTGGGCCAGCTGCTCGTGCAGCTGGTGCGGGCGCGTGGCGGGTCGGTGGTGGCGACGGCCGGCGGGCCGGAGAAGTGCGAGACCGCACGCGCCGTCGGGGCCGAGCACGTCATCGACTACCGGGCGGTCGACGACCTGGCCGGCGAGGTGCGCCGGCTCACCGACGGGCGCGGCGTCGCCGTGGCGTACGACGGCGTCGGCAAGGACACCTTCGACGCGTCACTGGCCTCGCTGCGCCCCCGCGGGCTGCTCGTGCTGTTCGGGGCCGCGAGCGGGCAGGTGCCGCCGTTCGACATCCAGCGGCTCAACACCGGGCGGGTCGCTGTTCCTCACCCGGCCCTCGCTCGGGGCAGCACCTCGCGACGCCCGAGGAGCTGCAGTGGCGGGCCGGCGAGGTGCTCGGCGCCGTCGCCGACGGCAGCCTGCACGTGGCGATCGGCGGGCGCTACCCGCTCACCGAGGCGGCGAGCGCCTTCGCCGACCTCGAGGGCCGACGCACCCAGGGCAAGCTGCTCCTCATCCCCTGACGCCGGGCGCGGGGTCCCGACTGGGTCGGGTCAGCTGCCGCTGGTCCAGAGGACGGCGATGAGCACGTTGAGCAGGGCCAGCGCACCGGCGGCGTTGACCAGCTGCGGGCGGGCGCCCTCGCCCTTGCGCTCCTTGGCCGCGGCGATCTCCGCGCAGGCCACGACCGCGATCGCGACGAGCAGCTTGACGCCGATCTTGGTGTTGTCGACCTCCTCGTCGTTGGCATCTGCACGAGGCCGACGAGCAGGATGCCGGTCAGCAGCTGCGCGCGAGCGCCCCAGACCAGGGCGGGCGTCACGGCGCCGCGCGCGACGAAGACCGCGCTGCCGATGATCGCGGCCATGCCGAGCAGGTGGAGTACGACGAACACGTTGACCAGGATTTCCATGGCCACACCCTAGGGCCGGGCCCGCGTCAGAGGAGGCGGCGGCCCATCGCCCAGGCGGTCAGCTCGTGCCGCGAGGACAGCTGCAGCTTGCGCAGCACCGAGGAGACGTGGGTCTCGACCGTCTTGACCGAGATGAACAGCTCCTTGGCGACCTCCTTGTACTGGTAGCCGCGGGCGATCAGCCGCATCACCTCGCGCTCGCGGGCGGAGAGCCGGTCGAGCTCCTCGTCGACCTCGGCGATCTCGCCGGCCGCCGCGCCGAAGGCGTCGAGCACGAAGCCCGCGAGCCGCGGCGAGAACACGGCATCCCCGTCGGCGACCCGGCGGATCGCGGCGATGAGGTCGCGCGCGCCGATCGTCTTGGTGACGTACCCGCGCGCGCCGGCGCGGATGACGGCGATGACGTCCTCGGCGGCATCCGACACCGACAGGGCGAGGAAGCGCACCGGCGCACCCGAGGCGGTCTGCACCCCGAAGCAGCCGCGGATGACGTCGACGCCGCCGTTGCCGTAGCCACCGGGCAGGTGCACGTCGAGCAGCACGACGTCGGGCTGCTCGGCCCGGATGACGGCGATCGCGGTGTCGACGTCGGGCGCCTCACCGACGAACTCGCACACCGGGACCCCGCTCGCGGCCATCGCCTCGGTCAGCTCGGCGCGCACGCCGGTGCGGAACATCCGGTGGTCGTCGACGAGCACGACCCGCACGGGGACGGGCTGCTTGCCTCCACCGGTCGTGGTCGGGTTGCTCATGACGTTCCTCCTTCGATCGGTGGCAGCCGGAGCTCCACCTCGGTTCCGTCGTCGCGGCGGCGCACCCGCGCCGTGCCGCCGTGCCGCTCCATCCTGCCCAGGATCGACTGTCGCACCCCGAGCCGGTCGTCGGGCACGGTGTCGAGGTCGAAGCCCTCGCCGCGGTCGCGCACGAACGCCTCGACCCCGGTCGGGCCCGATCTCGACGTAGGCCGTGACCGGCGTGCCGCCGTGCCGCACCGCGTTGAGCAGCGCCTCGCGCATCGCCTGGGCCAGCGCCGCACCGTGCGGCTCGTAGGGCCGGTCGCCGGTGACGACCAGGTCGATCGGCCACGCCGTGCAGGTCCTCGACGTCGTGCGCGACCTCGGTGACCGCGGCGGCGAGCGTCGACTGCGAGCCCTGCGGCCCGGCGTACAGCCACGACCGCAGCTCGCGCTCCTGGGCGCGGGCCAGCCGGGTGACGGCGGCGGAGTCGTGCGACTGGCGCTGGATGAGCGCCAGGGTCTGCAGCACCGAGTCGTGCAGGTGGGCCGCGATGTCGGCGCGCTCGGTGGCGCGCGCGCGCGGCCACCTGCTCACGCCGCAGGTCGCCCCACAGCCGCAGCGCCCACGGTGCCGCGATGATCAGCGCCCCGACGAGCACGGCGATGGCGGCGAGCAGGGCGTCCCAGACGGCCGAGACGGACTCGCCGCGGGTCACGAGCACGAGGATGCCGGCCACGGTCAGGCCCGCGCCCAGCGCCACCCGCATCCAGCCGTACCGCCCCGCACCGGAGCCGATCCACCGCGAGCGCTGGGTGTCGTCGAGGTTGGACCAGGCGACGATGGCGCCGACCGCGATCGTGAACAGCGGCACCAGGACCGTGCCGATGACCCCACCGCCGAGCACCGGGGTCAGCAGCACCGCGCCGACGACGACGAGGACCCCGCCGGCACCGAGCACGACGGCCCACTGGCGACGCTCGGGCGGCGTCTCGTGGCCGGTGTCCTGCGAGGGGTCGCTGTCGGTGTCGCCCTCGGGGGTCAGCGCCCACAGGAACACGTAGGCCGCGAGGCCCGCGCCGCCGGCCAGGGTGAGCAGCACGAAGACCCAGCGCACGGTGCGCCGCGAGATGCCGAGGTGCCGGGCGACCGCACCGCAGACGCCGGGGGTCCAGCCGCGGGTGCGCGAGCGCACGAGCGGAGGACGCGGGGGTCGGGCCGGCGGGTGGTCGTAGCCGTACGCCGAGGGCAGCGCTCCCGCCGCACCGGCGTCGGGACCACCATCGGTCACCGGGCGCGGGTGCGCGGCTGCGGGCTCGTAGGGCGTGGGCACGTCACCATCCTGACCTACGCCGGGGCCTGCGAGGGCCGGTCCCGGGGTCGGGTCAGGGGGGCGTCAGGGTCGACCCTCATGGCGAGCACCCCTCACCGGGGACCACGCTGGAGCCATGACGGAGAACCCGACCCAGAGCGTGCCCCCACCGAGCACGTCATTCCTCGACGACAGCTTCACCCGGTTGCGCAGCAGCGGCTACCACCGCGACACCGACGGCCGCTGGTTCGGCGGTGTCTGCACCGGCCTGGCCCAGCGCTTCGGCGTCGACCCGGTGCTGATCCGGGCCGCGGCGGTCGTGCTCGCCTTCCTCGGCGGCATCGGCCTGACCGCCTACGTGATCCTCTGGCTGCTCCTGCCCGACCGGCAGGGCGACATCCTCGCCGAGCGGGCCGTGCGCCAGGGCGATGCCGGGCCGATCGCGCTGCTCGTGCTCGCCGCCTTCCTCGTGCTCGGTGGGGTCTTCTCGATCGGCAACGGCAACGGCTGGTTCGCGCCGCTGTGGCTGATCCCGGTCGCCGCGATCACCTGGCTCGTGCTGAGCCGGCGCACCTCGCGCACGCCGCAGACCGGTTACGGCAGCGTGGCCGCCCCGCCGCCGCCCTACGGCACCCCCTCGCCCGCGCCCTACGGCGCCACCCCGCCCCCGGCGCCGCTCGGCGCCACCCCGCCCCCGCCAGGAGAGGCCATGTCCACCCCCACGCCCACGTACGCCGCGCCGCCGATGGCGAGCGCCCCGACCCAGGCCCCCGCGCCGCCGTACGCCGGTGGCCAGCCGGGTGCCTACCGCGGCCCCCAGCCCGGCACCTACGGCGGCCCGCCCGCCGCCGGGCAGCCCGGCCCGTACGGCGGCCGGCCCACCCCGCCGGCACCGCCGCGCCCGATCGCCCCGCCCCCGCCGCCGCGCCCGCGTCGCCGCCGGCCCAGCGCCTTCGTCGGCCTGGTCTCGCTCGGCATCGCCCTCGTCGGCATCGGCCTCGGCGCGGCCCTGGACGACCCGCTCGGCTTCCCGGGCAGCTCGGCCACCCTGGGCTTCCTCATCGCCCTGACCGGCGTGTCGGTGGTCGTGCTCACCCTCGGGCTCCGGGGCCGGGCATCCGGCTTCAGCGGCTTCCTCGTCGTCACCCTCGCCCTGCTGCTCGTGGCCGCGTCGGCCGCCTCGCGGGTCGAGGTGCAGGACGGCGTCGGCGACCGCACCTGGACCCCGGTGCCCGCCACCGGCGCCACGGCCTTCGAGCTCGGTGCCGGTGAGGCCACCCTCGACCTGAGCCGGCTGGCCCGACGCCGACCACCGACCGCCACCACGACCCCGCAGCGGATCACCGTCGAGATGGGTGCGGGCGACCTCACCATCCTCGTGCCCGAGGGCCTCGACACCCGCGTCGACGCCAGCGTCGGCTTCGGCGACATCACCCACACCGGTGGCGTCGGCGGCGCCACCGACACCACCGGCAGCGACCGCAGCACGTCGACCGTCATCGGCGACCAGCCCGTGCAGGTCGTCGTCGACGCCCAGCTCGGCCTCGGCCAGATCACCATCCAGGAGCAGTGATGAACACCCCGACCACTCCCCACCACCCCGGACACCCCGGACACCACCCCCGGCACCGCGGACACCACCTACCTGCCGCAGTCACCCGAGACCCGGGTCGACGACAGCCTGGCCGACGAGGTGTTCGTCGACGACAGCCGCACCGCGCCCCTGCCGACCACCGCCGCCCCAGCGGCGACCGCGGCGCCGCGACCGGCGCACCGACGGCGACCATGACCGCCACCGCACCGGCCACGGCAGCCAGCCCGGCGCCTCCCACCCCGCCCGAGCCGACGTACCTCAGCGGACCGGCACCGTTCGCGCTCGTGCTCGGCCTGCTCGGCCTGCTCGTCGCGGGCAGCGTGCTCGTCGACGAGCTGACCGACATCACCCTCCCGTGGGGCGACCTGGGGCCGTGGAGCGTCGTCGCCGCCGGGCTGGTCGTGCTCCTCGTCGGGGCCATCGGCCTGCGCAGCAGCCGCAACCGCGGTTGAGCCCGCGGATGCCGTCAGGCGAGACCCACCGCGCGCAGCGCGGCCCGGACACTCGCCACGACGGACACCGACGCCAGGGCGTCCAGGGGCACCCACCGCGCGTCGGACGTCGACCCGCCCACGTCGTGCACGACGGGGCGGGTCGGCCGTGTGCAGCGGGCCGTGTGGAGCAGCCGCACCGCGTGGTAGTCCTCGAGCCCCCGGGCCGAGCGACCCACCCAGTGCTGGGTCATCACGTCGACCAGCCGCACCTCGTCGACGACCTGGCCGGTCTCCTCGGCCACCTCGCGCACCACGCCCTCGGTGGGCGACTCGCCCAGGTCGAGGCCGCCCCCGGGCAGGTTCCAGCGGCCCGCCGCGCCGGTGTGGCTCGCCAGCTGGGTCAGCAGCAGCTTCCCCTCGGCCACGACCACCGCGTAGGCCGCGACCCGCTGGTGCGGGTCGACCCCGACCCGCTCGGCCTCGGTGAGCCCCGGCCCCTCCGGGCCCAGCGGCGGGTCGACCGGTGCGGCCGGCTGCACCTCGTAGCGCAGGGTGAGGTCGCCGAGCACCCCGTCGACCGCCACGACCGAGCCCGGCCAGCCGCGCGCGGCCAGGCCCACCGCGGGGTCCTCGCCGTGGGCGAGCACGAAGCTGGTGACGGCCCGGCCGTCGTGGTGGCCGACGACGGTGATCACCCGACGAGCACCCCCGCCCGCCGGTACTCGGCCAGGGTCGCCGCGAGCACGCCGCTCCAGTCCTGCGCCGGTGGGGTGGCCAGCAGGTGAGCGCGCATCCGGGCGCGCAGGGCGTCGTCGCCGGCGAGGCGGGCCAGGGCGGCGGCGAGGGTGGCGTCGCTGTCGGCGAGCAGCCCGTCGACCCCGTCCTCGACGAAGTCGTCGACCCCGGTGCCGCGCGGCGCCACGACCGGCACCCCCGCGGCCCGCGCCTCGAGCGGGGCGATGCCGAACGCCTCGAGCCGGGCGGCGGTGAGGTAGACGTCGGCGCCCTGGTGCAGCCGGCGCAGCTCCTCCTTGTCGACCCGCCCGGGCAGCTCGACCCAGTCCAGCCGGTGGGTGCGCAGGTAGCGCTCCATCAACCGGCGCTGCGGGCCCTCACCGACGATGGTCGCGCGCAGCGGCACCGCCGGGTCGAGGATGGCCCGGGCGCCGCGCAGCACCCCCAGCACGGCCAGCGGGCGCTTGCGGTTGACCAGCCGCATCGCGGAGACGACGTGCACCGGATGCCGGGTGCCCGCCTCGGCGCGCTCGGTCACCGGCCGCCACCACGCGGCATCCACGCCGTTGGGCACGACCTCGACGACCGCCCCGCGGGCGGCGGCGGACACCCGGGCGGCCGCCATCCTCGACACCGCGTTCAGCGCGACGCCGCGCCCGGCCCAGCGCGCGAGGTGGCCCACCGCGCGGAACACGCCGGTCGAGCGCGCGATGACGCAGTGGAAGGTGGCGGTCACCGGCAGCCCCGCGTCGAGCGCCACCGGCACCAGGTCGGTGGCGAACGGGCTCACGACCCCGAGGTGCGCGTGGGCGACGTCGAAGCCCCCCGCGTCGAGCCGGCGGCGCACCTCACGCGGTGCGAACGGGTTCACCGGGATGCCGCCCGGCAGCGGGATCGCGAGCCGGTGCACCGTGACGCCGTCGTCGCCGGTGGCCGTGTGGCCGCCCCGCTCGCCGTTCGGGCCGGCGGTCGCGGTGAACACCTCGACCTCGTGGCCGGCGAGCACCAGCTGGCGGGAGAGGTCGCGCACCTGGCTCTCGATGCCACCCAGCCGAGGCGGGTAGCAGTCGGTGAGCATGGCGACCTTCACGAGGCACCAGCCTGCCATGCGCGAGGATGGGCCACGATGTCCCCCACGATCGTGGCCTTCCACGCCCACCCCGACGACGAGGCGCTGCTCACCGCAGGCACGATGGCTCGCGCCGCCGCGGCAGGGCCACCGCGTGGTCCTGGTGCTCGCGACCGACGGTGGCGCGGGGCTGGCCGCCGACGAGCTGCGCGACGACGGCGGCCTCGGTGAGCGACGGCTGGAGGAGGCCCGGCGGTCGTCCGCGGCGCTCGGGGTGGCGCGGGTCGAGTGGCTCGGCTACGCCGACAGCGGCAGCGGGGCCGAGCCCGAGCCGGACGTGCCCGGGGTCACCCGGTTCTGCCGGGCCCCGGTCGAGGAGGCGGCCGAGCGGCTCGCCGCCGTGCTGCGCACCGAGCGGGCCGACCTGCTGCTGTCCTACGACGCCAACGGCGGCTACGGCCACCGCGACCACGTGCGGGTGCACCAGGTGGCCGCGCGCGCCGCCGAGATCGCCGGCACCCCCCGCGTGCTGGAGGCCACCGTGCCCCGCGACACGATCGTGCGGGCGGTGCGCGCCATCGGCCGCGTCTACCGCTTCCCCGCAGGAGTTCGACCCGACCTCGTTCGAGCGCGCCTTCTCCGCGCGTGCCGACATCACCCACCGGGTGAACGTGCGCCGGTTCGCGGGGGCCAAGCGGGCGTCGATGCGGGCGCACGCGTCGCAGGCGACCGGCGGCGGCGCGGCATCCGCCGGTGCGGGGGGCCAGACCGGCGACCGCACCCTGGCGGCCTTCCTGCGCATCCCCCGACCGGTCTACGATCTCGTGTTCGGGAGGGAGTGGTTCCGCGACCCCGCCCTCCCGCCGGGGGGACCCGTGCGCACCGACATCTTCGAGGGGGAACGATGAGCTCGCGCACCAGGAAGGTGCTGCAGACCGTCGTGGGGCTGGGGCTGGCCGCTGCCATGCTCATCTGGGGGCTGCCGTACTTCGCCAAGACGTCGTGGGCCGACATCTGGGCGGTCATCCGCACCATCCCGCTCAGCCACGCCCTGGGCTTCCAGGCCCTGATGCTGCTCGGCCTGTGGAGCTACACCTTCACCTTCACCGGGTCGCTGCACGGGCTGAGCCACGGCAAGGCCCTGATCGTGAACCTGTGCGGGTCGTCGGTCTCCAACCTGCTGCCCGGCGGCGGTGCGGTCGGGCTCGCGGCGACCTACGCCATCTGCCGGTCCTGGGGCTTCTCGCGCCGCAACACCTCGACGTCGGTCATCGTCACCGGGGTCTGGAACGTCATGGCCCGCATCGCGCTGCCGGTCGTCGCGATCGGCGCGCTGTGGTTCGGTGGGGTCACCCTGCCCGGCGGCGCTCACCGACCTCGCCGTGGCCGGCATGGTCACCGGCCTCGGCATCCTGGCGGCGTTCGTCGCGATCATGGCCAGCGAGCGGGCCGCCCAGGCGATCGGACGCGGCCTCGACCGGGTGCTCGGGCCGCTGACCCGGCGCCGCGGGACAAGAAGGCGGCCGCCGCCGCCGCGGCGGCACGGGCCGCGGGCGACGAGCCGCCGCCGCCGAAGCCGCCGATGAGCATCGAGGAGCTCGTCACCGACCTGCGGGCCCGGATCAACGACGTCGTCGGCAGCGGCTGGCTGTCGATGACGCTGGGGATGGTCGGCTTCTTCGGCGCCTACTACGTGCTGTTCGTGCTCATCATGCGCGAGCACGGGCGTGACCCTGCCGCTCAACCTGCTCTTCGCGGCGTTCGCGATCGGGCGGCTGCTCACCGCGGTCGGCATCACCCCCGGCGGCATGGGCATCACCGAGACCGCGACGTCGGCGGTGCTCGTGGCGTGGGGCGCCGACGCGGCGGGGGCCACCGCCGGCGTCGTGCTGTTCTCGGTCTTCACGCACCTGATGGAGGTGCCGCTCGGCGCCCTGGGCTGGCTGCTCTGGACGGCCAGCACCAAGGTCGAGCCGCCGGCGGAGGGCGACGAGCCGGCCTTCGTGCAGGCCACCGGCTGACGCCTCGGCGCCGGGCGGTCAGTCCTCGCGGAGGAAGACCATCGCCATCGGGGTCTGCTCGCTGCCCTGGCCGAGCGGGTTGTCGGCGAACATCTCCTCGAACCGCGCCCAGTCGCCGGGCACGTCGGAGCCGAGCACGTTGCGGCCGATGTCGTTGGCGTCCATGATCACCGTGCCGCCGAAGGTCGAGCGCCACGGCTCGGGCACCCGCTGGCGGATGGCGGCGCTGAGGCGCGCGGCCACGGCATCCGGGTCCTTGGGCGCGAGCTTCGCCGAGACGTTGGAGGGGTAGGCCGAGTACTCGGTGGGCCCGTCGATGGCGTTGATGTCGTTGCCGACGAGCTCGTAGAACATGCCCTTGCGGCCGAGCACCTTGCCGATGGCGCCGCCGGCCGAGGCGTAGAGCACCCGCGGCAGGCCGGCCTCCTGGATGGCCAGCTGCATCGTGAACGGGCTGCCCAGGCCGATGCCGGCCGGGGTGCGGGTGACGTAGCGCGACAGCACCCGCGCCGGGCGGCCGACCTTGATGTCCCACACGAAGTAGGACCGGCCCTGGGTGATGGCGACGACCTTCTCGGACAGGAAGAACCACCACGTGGCCGCGGGTGGCGGCCTCGTGGTCGGGGCCGGCGGACGGGAGCCCGGCGAAGAAGCGGTCGACGTACTCGAGCACCCGGGTGTCGAGGTCGTCGTCACGGCTGAACAGCTCGGTGCGCACCGGGTAGCGCCGCACCGGCTCGCCGAGCGAGGTCGTGAGGTCGAGCGACCGGCCCGGCGTTGGGCTCGTAGTCGGTCTTGACGTGGGCCGCCTTCTCGGCGACGGCCGCCTCGGCCTCCGCGTCGTGGTCGTCGATGAACTCGCGCATCCACAGCTCGAGGTTGATCAGCCGCCAGAAGGTCATCGTGTCGACGTCGTTCGCGCCCTTGATCCAGCCCTCGAACGCGGCGATGACCTCGGTCTGGTTCACGTACGGCCGGTTGGCGAACGACTCGCTGAGGAAGATGTTGTAGAAGTGGTTCTTCAGCCGCATGAACCACTCGACCTGCGGGGTGGTGAACCCGATCTTGTTGCGGCGGCGGTTGATCGACTCGGGCAGCAGGCCGCGGGTGGCGTCGCGCAGCACCCGCTTGTTCCAGCCGTCCTTGATGATCGCCTCGTCGGACAGGCTGAAGATGAACTTCAGCACCTCCTTGTCGAGGAACGGCACGCGCCCCTCGAGCGAGAACCGCATGGTGTTCTTGTCCTCGTAGCGCAGCAGGCTCGGCAGCGCAGTTGTGGAAGAGGTCCTCGACGAGGCGCTTCTTGAGGTTGGCGCCCTCCGAGACGTACCGCTCCCCGCGTGTACGCCGCGACGAACTCGCGGTTCATCAGCTGGGTGACCGGGATGGTCTTCTTCAGCTTGACCTTGGCCTTGAGCTTGAAGCGACCCAGCCGGTAGAGCACGTCGAGGCTCTTGGCGAGCTCGCCGGCGGCGGCCGTGGCGCCCTGGGCGCGCAGCTGGCGCAGGTAGACGAAGTAGTAGGGGATGTAGCCGGCCATCATCTCGTCGGCGCCCTGGCCGTCGAGCAGCACCGTGACGTGCTTGGTGGCCTCGCGCATCACCTGGAACTGCGCGTACGGGCCGGAGGAGATGAGCGGCTCCTCCTGGGTGCGGATGAAGTCGAGCAGGTCGGCCTTGAACTCGTCGGCCGTCGGCAGGATCTTGTGCGAGTCGACGTGGCCGGTGCAGGTCTCGAGGACGTCGTCGACGTAGCGCTCCTCGTCGTTGATCGAGCCGGGGAAGACCGCCGAGAAGGTGTTCTGCCGGGTGCCGACCGCGCGGGTCGACAGCTCGTCGCCCTCGCCCAGCAGCTGGTTGATGATGACCGCGACGGCACTGGAGTCGAGGCCACCGGACAGGCTCGTGCCCACCGGCACCTCCGACTGCAGCCGCAGCCGGATCGACTCGACCAGGCGGCTCTTGTACTCCGCGGCCGCGGCGTCGTCGTAGGGCCGCTGCTCGTGCGCGAGCTCGAGCAGCTCCTCCTTGAGCCGGGTGAACATGCGGCGCTGGATGCCGTTCGCGTCGGCGGTGAGCATCTCGCCCGGGGCGAGCCGCTCGATGCCGTCGAAGAACGTCTCGGTGCCGTCCTCGTGCGCCCGGAAGCGCAGGTAGCGGTAGACCGAGCGCTCGTTGACCTTCTTCTCGTACAGGCCGCTGGCGAGGATCGGCTTGATCTCGCTCGCGAAGAGCAGCACCTCGCCCTCGCCGCTCGGGCGCGGGCACCCGCGCGACGTAGACGCGGCTTGATGCCGAAGTGGTCGCGGGCCAGGGTGAGCCGCTTCTCCTCGCGGTCCCAGATGGCCAGGCCGAACATCCCGTTGAACCGGTCGAAGGCCTCGGGGCCCCACTGCGCGAACGCCTGGAGCACGACCTCGGTGTCGGAGTCGGTGGTGAAGGTGCGGCCGAGCCCGACGAGCTCCTCGCGCAGGTCGAGGTAGTTGTAGACCTCGCCGTTGTACGCGATCGAGTAGCGCCCGTCGGCGGTGTCCATCGGCTGCTGGCCGTGCGCGACGTCGATGATCGACAGCCGCCGGTGGGCCAGGCCGCACGGGCCGCTCGTGACGATGCCCTCGCCGTCCGGGCCGCGGTGCTGCTGGCAGTCGTTCATCCGCTCCAGCAGCGCGTGGTCGGCGTGGAGTCCGTGGTAGCCGGCGATGCCGCACATACGTTGAGTTAAGTCCTCGTGCTCGGGGGCGGGGCGCACGGCATCCGGGTGGATGCCGAGGCACCAGCCTGCCACGGATGCCGGGTCAGACCGATTCCGCGCGGTGCTCAGCCATCGCCCTCGGGCACGAAGGTGGATCGGCGCTGGTCAGGCGGGCAGGTGCGCGTCCAGCCACTCCACGACGTCGGCGGTGACCTCGTCGCGGTTGGTCTCGTTGAAGATCTCGTGCCGGGCACCGGGGTAGAGCGTGCAGGTCACGTCGGTGATGCCCACCGACTCGTACTGCGCGGCGACCGCCTTGACGCCCTTGCCGCCGTCGCCCACGGGGTCGGCGTCGCCCGCGATGAGCAGGATCGGCAGGTCGCGGCGCACCCGGGCCACCTGGCGGCGGTCGTTGATCCGGGCCAGGCCACCGAGCAGGTCGGCGAAGAAGCCCGAGGTGAAGGTCTTGCCGCACAGCGGGTCGGCCACGTAGAGGTCGACCTCGGCCTCGTCGCGCGAGAGCCAGTCGAAGTCGGTGCGGTTGGGCTTGAAGGCCGCGTTGTACTGGCCGAAGGTGCAGCTTGTCGAGCAGCGCGCTCACGTGCCGCCGACCGCGCAGCCGGGCCTCGGTGTGGGCCACCCCGGCGCCGACCTTGCCGAGCAGGCCCGGGTCGCCCGCGGTGCCGGACAGCACGATGCCGGACAGCTCGCGGCTGTCCTCGATGACGTAGGCGCGGGTGAGGAAGGACCCCATCGAGTGGCCGAGCAGGAAGACCGGCAGGCCGGGGTGCTCCTCGCGGGCGAAGTCGGTGACGCCGCGCAGGTCGGCCACCACGGTGTCCCAGCCGTCGTGGTCGGCGAAGTAGCCGTGGTCGGCCTCGTTCGCCGTGCCGCCGTGGCCGCGGTGGTCGTTGGCGTAGACCGCGTAGCCGGCTGCCGTGAGCGCCTCGGCGAGCCGGGCGTAGCGGGCGGAGTGCTCGGCCATGCCGTGGGCGATCTGCACGACGGCCTTCGGCGGGCCCTCGGGCAGCCAGCGGTGGGTGTGGAGCGCGGTGCCGTCGCTCGCCGTCACGGTGGTCGTCGTGCTCTGCATGGTCGCCGTCCTTGGTTACCGATGAGTATGCCGAGCACAGCCTGCCACGCCGACCGGACCGGGGACACCAACCCCACTCAGCCGGGGTGCTCGACGGCCCCCTGCTCGCGCAGCCAGCCGACGACGTCGACGGCGCCCGCCCGCTCGGCGGCACCCAGCGGCGTCAGGGAGTCCCAGCCGAGCCAGTTGACGTCGGCGCCGGCGTCGACCAGCACGACGGCCGTGTCGAGGTGGCCGCCGTGGCAGGCCGCCCAGAGCAGGGCGTCGCGCGAGCCGGCCGTACCGGCGCGCAGCGCGGCGGTGACGCGGTCGGTCATCCCGAGCGCCGCGGCATCCCAGGGCGACACCGCGGCGCCCCGCTCGACCAGCACCCGCGCGGCGGCCCACTGCGCGAACGCGGTCGCGTCGTTGAGCGGGGTGCCGCCGCCGATGACGGCACCCGCGGCATCGATGTCGGCTCCCGCGTCGAGCAGGGCGGTCACCGCCTCGACGTCGTCGCTGCTGGCGGCCCAGTGCAGGGGCGTCTCGGCGTGCTCACCCGCGAAGCGCGCGTCGACGTCGGCACCGGCCGCGACCAGGGCGGCGATCGTGTCGGCCACGTTCGGCAGGTGCCCCGGCCAGTCGGTGGCCACGTGCAGCAGCGTCCGGCCGCCGTGTCCCTCCACCGGGCCGGGGACGAGCCCCGGATGGTCGGCCAGGACCTGCACCAGCGCGGCCACGTCGCCGGAGCGCACGGCCCGCACGGCCGCCTCGACGGCGGGCCGGGGCACGGGGTCGGGGCCGGCATCCATGGCCCGATCCTGCCCCGACGGTGACCCGACGGAAAGCCGGTGGCGCGACGGCATCCGGGCACCTAGCGTGGGCGACCCGCAGGGGGAACCGAGGAGGGTGCCGGATGACGTGCGACCTGGTGGCGCTGAGCATCGACGCGAACGACCCGCAGCGGGTCGCCGAGTTCTGGGCCGGCGTGCTGGGTTGGGAGGTCGACGGCTCGGGTGACGTGATCGGGCTGCTGCCCCCTGACGACACCGGTTTCCGCCTCCGCTTCCCCCGCACGCTCGAGCCGAAGGTGGGCCCGAACCAGTTCCACTTCGACCTCACGAGCCAGTCGGCCGGAAGAGCAGCAGGAGACCGTGGCGCGGGTGTTGTCGCTCGGCGGGCGGCACCACGACGTCGGCCAGCTGCCCGAGGAGGAGCACGTGGTGATGGCCGACCCCGAGGGCAACGAGTTCTGCGTCATCGAGGCCGGGCAACGGCTTCCTCGCCGACTGCGGGTTCATCGGGGCGCTCTCGGGGGACGGCTCGCAGGCGACCGGCTACTTCTGGAGCGCGGCGCTCGGCTGGCCGCTGGTCTGGGACCAGGACGAGGAGACCGCCGTCCGCTCGCCGCACGGGGGCCCGAAGGTCACCTGGGGAGGGCCGCCCCTGACACCCGAAGGTCGGCAAGGAGCGGGTGCACCTCCACGTGGCGCCGCCGGCTGGTGGTGACCAGCAGGTCGAGGTCGACCGGCTGCTCGCCCTCGGGGCCACCCGGGTGGACCTCGGCCAGGGGGCGGCCCCGTGGGTCGTGCTGGCCGACCCCGACGGCCACGAGCTCTGCGTGCTGCCCGCGGGTTCGCCCGGCTGACACCAGTGGGCGGGCCTGGGAGCCCTGGAAGTTCTGCGCCGTCACCGTGACGTCGCGGAAGCTCAGTGGATGCGCGAGGGTGCCTCGACCCGGCTGACCGAGCGCGGCCCGGTCGTGGTGCACCACCAGGTCGGGTTCATCGACGCGATGACCTCCACGGAGGTCTCCCTCGCGACGGGGCTCGGGCAGTGGGCGCCGGGCGCAAGGTCGCCCTGGCCCAAGCCCTGGCCGGGCGGTTCACCAAGCTGCTCGACAAGGTGATCACCGGCGAGCTCGCCACCGACAACGCCGGCAAGGTGGTCACGGCCTGCGACGGCCTGGACGACACGGCCTGCGCGGCCGTGCGAGGACGTGATGGTCGAGCGGGTGGTCGGGATGGACCCGGCCCGGATCACCACCGTCGCCCGCAAGGTCGCCACCCGCATCGCCGCCGACCAGGTCGCCGCCGCCACCGCCAAGAACCGCAAGGACCGGCCCGTGCAGGTCACCCCCGGCCCGGACGGCACCACCGACTGGTGGGCCCGCCTGCCCGCCGGGCAAGTCCGCCGCCGCCTGGGCCGCCGTGCGCGACCTCGCCGACCACTACACCGGCAAGGACCCCGACGCTGACCCTGGACCAAGCCCGCGCCGACGCCCTGATCGACCTGCTGCTGACCAACGTCACCGTCACCACCCACGTCACGCTCGGCATCCCGGTCATCACCGGCCCCGACGGTCAAACAGCCCGCGACGCCGCCATCGCCGAGCACACGACGCGCAGAACCCCACCAGCGGCGACAGCGACGGGACGCGACCGGCAGCTACCCGCACCTGCCGCTGACGTCAACCGACCCGGCCTGGGTACGGCCGGCCGATCGCCACCGGCGGCCTCGGCCTGGGCGCGAAGTTCTCCCTGTCGGCGGCCCTGCTCTCCGGGTGCGAGATCCCCGGCATCGGGTTCATCGACGCCGACACCGTCGAAGCCCTGCTCACCGTGGTGCCCACCGACATCGGCCGCGCCCTGCTCGATGCCCGCACCGGCACCCTGATGGAGTCCGTCAGCCACCGCCTACCGGCCCACCAAAGCAGTCACCGACTTCGTCACCACCCGCGACGGCACCTGCCGGATGTGGGCCCGCCAGTGACGTCGGGGAAGCTCAGCCGGCCGCCGGGCTCACTCCCACTCGATGGTGCCCGGCGGCTTGCTCGTGACGTCGAGCACGACCCGGTTCACCTCGCGCACCTCGTTGGTGATCCGGGTCGAGATCCTGGCCAGCACGTCGTAGGGCACCCGGGTCCAGTCGGCGGTCATCGCGTCCTCGGACGACACCGGGCGCAGCACGACCGGGTGGCCGTAGGTGCGGCCGTCGCCCTGCACGCCGACCGAGCGCACGTCGGCGAGCAGCACGACCGGGCACTGCCAGATCTCGCGGTCGAGGCCGGCCGCGGTCAGCTCCTCGCGGGCGATCAGGTCGGCGGCGCGCAGCACGTCGAGCCGCTCGGCGGTCACCTCGCCGACGATCCGGATGCCGAGCCCGGGGCCCGGGAACGGCTGGCGCCAGACGATGCCCTCGGGCACGCCCGAGCTCGAGCCCGACCTGGCGCACCTCGTCCTTGAAGAGCAGCCGCAGCGGCTCGACGAGCTTGAACTGCAGGTCGTCGGGCAGCCCGCCGACGTTGTGGTGCGACTTGATGTTCGCGGTGCCGGTGCCGCCGCCCGACTCGACGACGTCGGGGTAGAGCGTGCCCTGCACGAGGAACTCGACCGGGTGGTCGGACTCCCCCGAGTGCGAGCCCACGACGTCGCGCGCCGCCTGCTCGAAGACCCGGATGAACTCGCGGCCGATGATCTTGCGCTTCTCCTCGGGGTCGGAGACCCCGGCGAGCGCGGACAGGAAGCTGCTCGCGCGCGTCGACGACGACGAGGTCGACGCCGGTGGCCGCCACGAAGTCCTTCTCGACCTGCTCGGCCTCCCCCGACCGCAGCAGCCCGTGGTCGACGAACACGCAGGTCAGCTGGTCGCCGACGGCCTTCTGCACCAGCGCGGCCGCCACCGAGGAGTCGACGCCACCGGACAGGCCGCAGATGACCCGGGCCTCGCCGACCTGCGCGCGCACCGAGGCGACGAGGTCGTCGACCACGTTCGCCGCGGTCCACTCCCCCTTCAGGCCCGGCACCGCGCAGGAGGAAGTTCTCGAGCACCTGCTGGCCGAACGTCGAGTGCAGCACCTCGGGGTGCCACTGCACGCCGTAGAGCTGGCGGGCGTCGTCCTCGAACCCGGCCACCGGCGCTCCGGACGTGGTGGCCGTGACCTTCATCCCGGCCGGGGCCGCGGACACCGAGTCGCCGTGGCTCATCCACACCGACTGCTCCGACGGCTGGCCGTTGAACAGGGTCGACGAGGTGTCGAGGATGTCGGCCGGCGTCGACCCGAACTCGCGCAGCCCGGTCTTCTCGACGGTGCCGCCGAGCGCCCGGGCCATCGCCTGGAAGCCGTAGCACATGCCGAACACCGGCACCCCGGCCTCGAGCAGCGCCGGGTCGAGCGAGGGGGCGCCCTCCTCGTAGACCGACGACGGCCCGCCGGACAGGATGATCGCCGCGGGCTCCTTGGCGAGCATCTCGGCCACCGGCATCGAGTGCGGCACGACCTCGCTGAAGCACGCTCGCCTCGCGGACCCGCCGCGCGATCAGCTGGGCGTACTGGGCGCCGAAGTCGACGACGAGCACGGGGCGCTCGGCGAGGTGCACCGGCTCGCCCCCCTCGACGACCACGTGGTCGGGGTCGTCGTGCTGGGGCATGGCGGGGTCCGTGCGGGGGGCGTCGCTCACGCGGCCAAGGTTATAGGCGCGCCGCCGCGAGGCCTGCCTCGACCTCCCGGGCGACCCGGCGCTCGACCCAGAACGACAGGAACGGCACGCAGCCGGCGAGCATCACGAGCACCATCTTCGGCAGCGTCCAGCCCACCTTGAAGCCGAGCAGCGCCGTCGCCACGAGGTAGACCATGTAGATGAAGCCGTGCGGCTGCGGCCACCACGACAGCGGGTTCTCGTCGCCCTTCATCCCGAACCCGTACGACAGCACCATCTCGGTCACGAGCACGAGCAGCCCGACACCGACGATGAAGGCCATCACCTTGAAGAAGGTCAGGCGGGGTCGCACGCCGTCGGCGTCCTCGATGCGCAGCCCGCCCGCGGTCGCGGGGGTCTGCGGGGTCGAGGCGGCCGGGGTGGTGGGCTCAGGCGTCGTCACGCGAACCATTGTCACCCGCGGCGACGGGCTCCTTGTCGCCGGGTTCCTCCGCGCCGTCGAGGCTCCCCTCGGCCACGGGAGCCGCCTCGGCCCGCGCCCGGCGGGTCTCGTCGCGCACCATCCGGGCCCACATCCACAGCGTGAAGGCCGCGAAGATCCACCACTGCACGGCGTAGGCCGCGTTGCGCCACTGCACGCCCGTGTCACCGACCGGGGTGGGCACCGTCTCCAGCCCGGATGCCGTGGGCGGGTCCTCGGACTCGACGAACCCGAACGCGTTGTACAGCTCACCGGGCCAGCTGTTGACGAGCAGCGAGAGGTCGACCGACCCGATCTGCCCGGACGGCACCGGGTCGGGTGAGGGCGACTCCCCCGGCGCCAGGCCGCCCCCGATCGTCAGGGTGCCCTCCGGCGGGGGTGTCACCGACGCGGCATCCGTCACGAAGCCGCGCACCACGGGCAGGGTGGCGCCGCCGCGGTCGAGCACGAACGGCGTGAGCACCCACAGGCCGGCCCGCCCCTCGAGCCGGCGACCCGGCACGAGCAGCTGCCCCGCGGCGTCGTAGTGGCCGGTGGCGACGAACGGCCGCGACGACAGGTCACCCCGGAACGGCGCGTGCGGCTGCAGCAGCGTGGTCAGCTCGGCGGGCGCCTGCGAGCGGGCCTGCTCGACGGCGTCGCGGTGCGCGCTGCTCTCGGCCACGCCGAGCTGCCAGCGCCCCAGCCACACGAAGGTCGCACAGAGCAGCAGGGCGATCCCGAGCAGGCCGATGAACCTCGGCATCAGGGCGGTCCGCAGCACGTCACGAGGCTACGTCACCGAGGGGTGGGCACTGGTGTGCGGCTGGTCTCCCCACGGCGCCCCGGCGCCGCTAGGGTCGGCGCAGGCCCCGGCTCGGGCAGCGCCGGGGGTTGGTCCGGCGTGAGGAGCGGTCACGATGGCAGGGTTCCTGGGGCGACGACGCGAGCACGACGACCGGGTGCCGCCCGGGCCAGTACGTCACGCACGACTTCCCGGTGCTGACCGCCGGCCCCACCGAGGTCGTGCCGACCGACCGGTGGCAGCTCACGGTCAGCGACGGCACGACCAGCGCCACCTTCGACTGGGCCGGTCTGCACGCCCTGGGCCTGCAGACCCTCACCACCGACATCCACTGCGTCACGCACTGGTCGAAGCTCGGCACGACCTGGCGGGGCGTCCCGATCCCGACCCTGCTCGAGGCGGCCGGGGTCGACGACCTCCCCTACGCCCTGGTCACCAGCTACGGCGGCTACACGACCAACGTGCCGCTCGAGGACCTCGTCGACCGCGACGCCATGGTGGCGGTCGAGTTCGAGGGCGAGCCGATCCGCGCCGAGCACGGTGGCCCGGCCCGGCTGCTCGTGCCCCACCTCTACCTGTGGAAGAGCGCGAAGTGGGTCACCCGGATCGAGCTGCTCGACTACGACCACCCGGGCTTCTGGGAGGTCGCGGGCTACCACAACCACGGCGACCCGTTCCTCGAGCAGCGCTACCACGGTGACTGACGCGGCGACCGAGGCACCCACCACCAGTCCCCGCACGGGCCTGGTGGCCCCGCTGGCGCACCTCGCCTGGCGCGAGGCGATGGTCGCGGCGGTCGTCGACGAGACCGCCGACGCCCGCAGCCTCGTGCTCGACGTGCCGCACTGGCCGGGCCACGTCGCCGGCCAGCACGTCGACGTGCGGCTCACCGCCCCCGACGGCTACCAGGCCACCCGCAGCTACTCGCTGTCGTCGGGCCCGGGCGAGGCGCCCACGATCACCGTGCAGGAGGTCGAGGACGGCGAGGTGTCGACCTACCTGGTGCGCGACATCGCCGTCGGCGACACCCTCGGCGTGCGCGGGCCGATCGGCGGCTACTTCGTCTGGGCCGGGCAGCACCGCCCGCTGCTCCTCGTCGGCGGCGGCTCCGGGCTCGCCCCGCTGCGGGCGATGTGGCGCGCGGCCGACCCCACGGCCCCGGTCGTCGTCCTCGCGTCCGTGACCACCCCGGCCCGGCTGCTCTACGCCACCGAGCTCGCCGACCGGGTGCGCGCCGGAACCGCCTCCGCCACCGTCCACCTGTCGCGGTCGGACGTGCCACCGGATGCCGTGCGCACCGGTTCGCCGCTCGCCGCGGTCACGCTCCGGCCCGGTCGGGTCGACGCGGCATCCGTCGAGGCCGCGGTCGCCGCCTGCGGTGGGGCACAGGCGGACCCGGCCGTCTTCGTCTGCGGTCCCACGTCGTTCGTCGAGGCCCTCGTCGACCTGCTCGGCGCGGCGGGCCTCGACCCGCGCACCGTGCGCGCCGAGCGCTTCGGCTGACCCACACCGACGCACGCCGACGCACCCGACCGGGCGCGACGGCATCCAGAACACTCGAACACCACGGAGAGGCAGGTCGGCACGATGAGTGACCACGTCGACGGGAACGCCGTCATCGGCGCGCTCTCGCTCGCCCTCGGCACCGACGTCGGCGGGGGCTCGCTCGAGTGCGCCGGCTGCGGCGACACCCACGAGATCGCGCGCACCCACGTCTACCTCCGGTGCCCCGGGATGGTGCTGCGCTGCCCCGGGTGCGGAGCCGTGGAGGTGGTCATCGTCGAGATCAGGCACCGGCTCACCGCCACGCTGAGCGGCATCGCGGCCCTGCGCACCGGGCCGTCCGCCGCGCCCGCACCCGCGTGACCGAGGCGGACGCACCGCAGGTGGTCACCGCGATCAGCATCGCGCTGGCCACCCGGCTGCCGATGCGCGACGTCGACCGGGTGCACGCCGAGGCCGGGGCCGGGCTGGTCGGCGACCGCTACCACGGCAGCAAGCACCGGCACGTCTCGGTGCAGTCGGCGGCCGAGCTGGCCGCAGAGCGCCGAGCGGCTCGGGGCGCCGGTGCCGCACGACCGCACCCGGCGCAACCTCACGCTGAGCCACGGCGGGGTCGCCAAGCGGCCCGGCACCCGGGTGCGCGTCGGCGGCGCGCTGCTCGAGGTGGTGCGACCCGCGCCGCCGTGCCGGCTGATGGACGACGCGATCGGGCCGGGGGCGGCCCGGGCCATGCACGACCGGGGCGGCTCGATCCTGCGGGTGCTCGAGTCGGGTGACATCGCCGTCGGTGACGTCTGGCACGAGCTCCCGCCCGACCCTGCCTGAGGCCCTGCGCGACCGTGGCCGCGCCGGGCGCCCCCGACCCGTCGGTGGGTGCTGAGGTGGCCGCCCGGGCGACCACCTGCGCACCCGACCGGCGTCCGGCGGGAAACTCGTTCGCCCACAGCCGCTGTGGCGCATAGCGTGGAGGACTGATGTCGCACCACTTCTGGCCCTACGCGATCGACGCGGACGAGGCCCCTCCACTGGACGCCGACCGCTACCTCGGGTGGCTCGCTCGGCACCAGTGGCGAACCATCGTGGGGGGCGTGCTGTTCGGCGTGCCGTGGATGCTGTCCATCGCGCTCGTCCCGGCGGCGATCGGGAAGGCCATCGACGGGCTCGTCGCGCACGACGAGAAGGCCCTGCTGGTGTGGTCCGCCGCGATCATGGGGCTGGGCCTGCTGAGCGCCATCACGACCGACGGCCGGCACTGGTTCGCCGTGCGCAACTGGCTGATCGCGTCGTTCCGCACCGCCGTGGTCACCGAGCGCGCGGTGCCGGCGAGCCGGGCCGGCCCTCACCCGGCAGATGCCGGCCGGCGAGGTCGTCACCAGCTTCGCGAGCGACTTCTGGCGGATCGGCAACGCCTACGACGTCACCGCCCGGATGGCCGGGGCCGTCGTCAGCTTCCTCGTGGTGTCGGCCATCCTGCTGCACGGCTCGGTGCGTGCTCGGCGTGATCATGCTCGTCGGCGGCCCGGTGCTGCTCGCGTCGCTGACCCTGGTGATGCGCCCGCTGCAGCGCCGGCAGGCGGCCCAGCGCCAGGAGGCCGGGCTGCTCACCTCGCTCGGCGCCGACACCGTCGCCGGGCTGCGGGTGCTGCGCGGCATCGGCGGCGAGGACACCTTCCTGACCCGGTACGCCGCGCAGTCCGGGCGGGTGCGGACCGCGGGCGTGCGGCTGTCCGGCATCCAGGCGACGCTCGACGCCGCCCAGGTGCTGCTGCCCGGCATCTTCGTCGTCATCGTCACCGGGGTGGGGGCGCACCTCGCGGTCGCCGGCGAGATCACCCCGGGCCAGCTCGTGGCCTTCTACGGCTACACGGCCTTCCTCACCATGCCGCTGCGCACCGCCACCGAGTTCGTCGACAAGATGATCCGGGCCCGGGTCGCCGCCCGGCGGGTCGTGGCGATCCTCGGGGTCGAGCCCGACCACGCGAGCACCCAGACCGGCGCGACCCTCAACGGGCACGTCGTCGACCTCGCCGCGCCGCCTCGTCGACCCGGTGACCGGCGTCGTCATCGAGCCCGGCAAGGTCACCGCGCTGGTCAGCGCCCGCCCCGAGGAGACCTCCGAGCTGGCCCACCGGCTCGGCCGCACCCGGCCCGGCCGGCACGGCGTGCGCTGGGGTGCGGTCGCCCTCGACGACCTGCCGGTGGATGCCGTGCGCGCGCGCGTCGTCGTGTCCGAGGCCGACCCGCACCTGTTCAGCGGGCCGGTGCGCGAGGCCCTGGGCGGGGCCAGCGACGAGGAGCGCCACGCGGCCGTGTGGGTCACCAGCGCCTCCGACGCGCTCGAGGCGCTCGAGCACGGGATGGACGGCGAGCTCGAGGAGCGCGGCCGGGCCCTGTCGGGCGGGCAGCGCCAGCGGGTCGCCCTGGCCCGCGCGCTGCTGCGCGACCCCGAGGTGCTCGTGCTGATCGAGCCGACGAGCGCGGTCGACGCCCACACCGAGGCGCGGATCGCCGAGCGGCTGGTCGCGCACCGGGTCGGGCGCACCACGGTGCTGGTCACCGCGAGCCCGCTGCTGCTCGACCGCGCCGACGTCGTCGTGCTCGTCGAGGACGGCCGCGTCGTGGCCAGCGGACGGCACCACGACCTGCTGCGCTCGCACCCGGCCTACCGCGACGTCGTGCTGCGGGGTGAGAGCTGATGTCACCGCTGCTCGGACGCACCGACCACGCCGCCCGGACCCTGCCGATCGCGACGAGCACCACCGTGCGCGCGCACACCAAGGTGCTGCTGCGCGACCACCGCGGGCCGCTCTCGTGGGTGCTCGGCTGGCACGTCGTGGCCGCCCTGGTCGCCCTCGTCGGCCCGTGGGTCATCGGCCAGGTCGTGCAGGAGGTCACCACCGGTGGCGGCAGCCTGGGCGCGCATCGACAAGCTCATCGCGCTGCTCGTCGCGGCGATCATCGTGCAGACCGTGCTGACCTGGGTGGCCCGCCGGGCCTCGTTCGTGCTGTCCGAGCGGATCTTCGCCCGGCTGCGCGAGGACTTCATCACCTCGTCGGTGCGCCTGCCGCTGTCGGTCGTCGAGCGCGCCGGCACCGGTGACCTCGTGGCGCGCACGACCAACGACGTCGAGTCGCTCGCGCACATCATCCGGTTCGGCATCCCGGCGATCGTCGTCGCGGTGACCACGGTGGTCGCGACGACCGTGGCGGCCTTCCTCACCTCGCCGCTGGCCGCGCTCTCGCTGCTCACCGCCGCGCTGGTGCACGTGCCGACCTCGCGCTGGTACCTCAAGCGCGCCGGCGACGGCTACCTGTGGGAGCACGCGTCGTACGCGCGGCTCAACGGGGTCGCCTCCGAGACCGTCGAGGGCGCCCACACCATGGACGCCCTCGGGCTGCAGGCCGCCCGCGGCCGCCGCTTCCAGGAGGCGCTCGACGAGTGCGGCGACGCCGAGAAGTACACCCTCGGGCTGCGGCTGCGCTGGTTCCCCTGGCTCGAGATCGGCTTCTTCCTGCCGATCGCGACCGCGGTGCTCTGGGGTGGCTGGCTGGCCTGGAACGGCCACATCACCATCGCCGCCGCCACCGCGGTGACCCTCTACGTGCAGCAGCTGCTCGACCCGCTCGGTGAGCTGATCTCGTGGCTCGACGAGATCCAGTTCGCGGGCACGTCGCTGGCCCGGATCCTCGGGGTCTCGGAGGTGCCGCCCGACCGCGTCGCCACCGGGGCCCAGCCCGTCGGCGAGCAGGTCGACGTCGACGACGTGCGCTACTCCTACCGCGAGGGCCGCGACGTGCTGCACGGCGTCTCGCTCGGGCTGGTGCCCGGCGAGCGGCTCGCCATCGTCGGCCCGTCCGGCGCCGGCAAGTCGACCCTCGGCCGGCTGATGGCCGGCATCGACGGGCCGCGCACCGGCCGGGTGACCGGTGGCGGGGTGCCGCTCGTCGACCTCGCGCTGCCCGTGCTGCGCGGCGAGGTGGCCCTGGTGACCCAGGAGCACCACGTGTTCGTCGGCACCCTCGCCGACAACCTGCGGCTGCCCCGGCCCGAGGCGAGCGACGACGAGCTGCGTGAGGCGCTGTCCGCCGTCGACGCCCTCGAGTGGGCCACCGCGCTGCCCGACGGCCTCGACACGGTCGTCGGCTCCGGTGGGCACGCGCTCACCGAGGCCCAGGCCCAGCAGCTGGCCCTGGCCCGGCTGGTGCTCGCCGACCCGCACACCCTCGTGCTCGACGAGGCGACCTCGCTGCTCGACCCCCGGGCCGCCCGGCACCTCGAGCGGTCGCTGGCGGCGGTGGTCGACGGGCGCACGGTCGTCGCGATCGCGCACCGGCTGCACACCGCCCACGACGCCGACCGGGTGGCCGTCGTCGAGGACGGCGTGGTCAGCGAGCTCGGCTCGCACGACGAGCTGATCGCCCGGGACGGGTCGTACGCCGCGCTCTGGCGCTCCTGGCGCGACGAGAGCTGAGCCGCCTGGCGAGCGGGTGCTCGGTGGCGCCCCGGCGACCACCTGAGCACCCGACTGCCGATCAGGGCGCGGGAGGACAGGATACCGGCCCGCGGCGTGCACCTGCCACCGGTGAGACGTCCCCTACCGCGGGACTCGCTGGATCACGGTCCTGGGCGATGCCGCGCCGGGACTCCGGACGGACGCGGGCTGCCGTCTCCGCAGCGGTGCGATGCCACTGCCGGTGCGCGGAACGAGTCGGATGCCGGTCAGCGGTCGACGAGGCGGATGGTCACCTCGGCGACGCGTCGTCGGCGAGGCCCTCGGCCACCCGGACGGCCTTCTTGACCGGCAGCACGTAGGCGCCGGCCTCCGCCGAGGGGAACAGCGAGGTGCGCCAGACGGTCTCGCCCACGGTGACCTCGACCCGCACCGACCCGAAGCCGCCGGTGAGGTCGCCCACGGCCTCGTCGACCTCGTCGCTGACGTCCTCGGGCACCGTGACGAACCGCCAGGACCCCTCACGCCACCGCCACACGCGCAGCGCTGAACGACCACTCCCGCGAGGATGCCGCGGCGGCCGGCTCAGCCGGTGACGACCCGCTCATCCACCCATCGTGGCGCCACCCACCGACACCCGGTCGGCGGACCGCGCGGCCCGACCCGCCGGAGCCGGCACCAGCACCAGCAGCGACCCGCGACGCGGACGCCACCGAGGCCGCCGACACCACCGGCTCGACCCGCACCGGGAACCCCAGCGGGCACGGCCGGGCGACGAGCCCGCACCGGCGCGAGCACGGCATACGGCTCGTCCTGGGCGGGGCGCGGGTCGGCGTCACCACGGTTGGGCCACAACGACATCGCGCGCTCGGCCTGGGCGGTGATGGTCAGCGACGGGTTGACGCCGAGGTTGGCCGAGACGGCCGAGCCGTCGACGACCGAGATGCCCGGGTAGCCCCACACCCGGTGGTAGCCGTCGACGACACCCCGCTCGGGCGACGACCCGATGGTCGCCCCGCCGAGGAAGTGCGCGGTCATCGGCACGTCGAACACCTCGAACCACGACCCGCCGGCCGCGGTGTAGTCGCCGGTGGCCTCGCCGAGCCGCTTCGCGAGCGCCTGCATGGCCTCGTGGCCCTGCGGGATGTACGTCGGGTTCGGGTGCGCCGTGGCCCTGCCGCGAGGTCAGCCCGGGCCGGCCGAGCAGCCCGCGCTTGCCCGTGACGTGCAGCGAGTTGTCGCGGCTCTGCATGACCAGGCCGATGATCATCCGCTCGCTCCAGTGCCGCGGGCATCGGCATCAGCCGCAGGAAGCCCCATCGGGTCGCGGCCGACCTTGCGCAGCAGCTCGACCCAGCGCGGCCGCCCGGTGCCGCCGGGCACCGCGATGGTCGCGAGCAGCCCCATGGCGTTCGAGCCCTTGCCGTAGCGGCAGTTCTCGACGTGGGTGGTCGTCGTCGACGTGGAAGGACGACGTGATCGCCACGCCCGCGGGTCAGGTCGGCGTCGCCGGTGGGCACGTGCTGGGCCATCGCCCCGAGCAGCGCCTCGGAGTTGGTGCGGGTGCGGTGGCCGAGGTAGTCCGACAGCCGCGGGCAGCTCGCCGACCGCGCTTCATCTCGTGCAGCAGCGTCTGGGTGCCCCAGGCGCCGGCGGCCAGCACCACCTGGCGGGCCGTCACGACCTGCACGTCACGCCCGGCCACCGGGCCGGTGCGCTCGTGGAGCACCCGGTAGGTCGCGTCGTCGCCCTCCGTGCCGGGCACGACGCCCAGCCGGGTCACCGTGCGCATCGGCTCGATCGTGACGCCCGAGGCTCTCGGCGAGCGCGAGGTAGTTCTTGCGCAGCGTGTTCTTGGCGCCCACCCGGCATCCGACCATGCAGTTGCCGCACTCGGTGCAGCCGGTGCGCTGCGGGCCCGACGCCACCGAAGTAGGGGTCGTCGACCGTCTCGCCGGGCGCACCGAAGAAGACCCCGACCGGCGTCTTGCGGAACGACGCCGCCGACGCCGAGGTCGTCGGCGGTGCGCTGCATCAGCTCCTCGACCGACGCCGTCGCACGGGTTGGTGACCACGCCCAGCATCCGGCTGGCCGTCTCGTAGTGCGGGGCGAGCTCGCTCTCCCAGTCGGTGATGTCGGCCCACTGCTCGTCGCTGGAAGAACGGCGACGGCGGCACGTAGAGGGTGTTGGCGTAGTTCAGCGACCCACCGCCGACGCCCGCGCCGGCGAGCACCACGACGTCGGGCAGCCGGTGGATGCGCTGGATGCCGTAGCAGCCCAGCCTGGGGTGCCCAGAGGTAGTTGCTTGCATGTCCCACGAGGTCTTGGCGAAGTCGTCGTCCTCGAAGCGCCGCCCGGCCTCGAGCACGAGCACCCGGTAGCCCTTCTCGGCCAGCCGCAGCGCGGTGACCGAGCCGCCGAAGCCCGAGCCGACGACCACGACGTCGACGTCCACGTCGACCTCGGGGGTGGGTCGTGGACGTGCCGTTCGTGGTCATTTCAGTCCGACCGCCTTCATGACGCGAAGCGCCCCGGTGAGCACCCGGGCGTAGGTCTCGTCCGACATCCCGCCGAAGCGGCGCGATCCGGCACGAGGTGCTGGGAGGTGATGTTCTGGGTCTCGGTGTACTTCATCAGGCCCTCGCGGCCGTGCCGCCGGCCCAGCCCGGAGGACTTCATGCCGCCCATCGGGGCGGCCACGCTGCCCCAGGTCGCGGCGTAGCCCTCGTTGATGTTGACCGTGCCGGCGTGGATCCGCGCCGCGATCTGCGCGCCCGCGGCGCACGTCGCGCGTCCAGACCGAGGCGTTGAGGCCGTACTCGGTGTCGTTGGCCAGGCGCACGGCCTCGTCGTCGGAGGCGACCCGGTAGAGCGAGACGAGCGGGCCGAAGGTCTCCTCGTCGCGGCAGGCCATCGCCGAGGTGACCCCCTCGAGCACGGTCGGCTCGACGACGAGCGGGCCGATGTCGGGGCGCTCGTGCCCGCCGGTGAGCACCCGGGCGCCCTTGGCGACGGCGTCGTCGATGTGGCCGAGCACCTTGGCCTTCTGCTCCGGCGCTGACCAGGCTGCCCATGTCGGCGCCCCAGTGCAGGCCGGTCGACAGCCGCATCCGCGCGCACCTGCTCGACGAACCGCGGCACGAACTCGTCGTAGACGTCGGCGTGCACGACGAGCCGCTCGGCGCTGATGCAGAGCTGGCCGGCCGAGGAGAAGCAGGCGCGCACGGCGCCCGTCGGCGGCCCGGCGCAGGTCGGCGTCGGCGGCGACGTACATGGTGTTCTTGCCGCCGAGCTCGAGGCTGACGCCGACCAGCCGCTTGCCGGCGGCCTGGGCGACCCGCCGGCCGGTGGCGGTCGAGCCGGTGAAGCTGACGTAGTCGGCGCTGTCGACGACGGCCTGCCCGGTGGGCTCGCCGTGGCCGAGCACGACCTGCAGCAGGTCGCTCGGGCAGCCCGGCGTCCTCGAAGATCTCGGCGGCGGCGAGCGCGGTCAGCGAGCCCTGCAGGTCGGGGCGCAGCACGACGGCGTTGCCGGCCAGCAGCGCCGGGATGGCGTCGGTGACGGCCAGGCTCAGCGGGTAGTTCCACGGCGAGACGATGCCGACGACGCCCTTGGGCCGGTGGTGCTCGACCGCGCGGGACAGCACGGGCAGCACGCCGACGTGCTTGGTCTCGCGCAGCAGCGACGGGCCGCGCCGGGCGTAGTGCCGCGCCACGATCGCGCAGTCGGCGACCTCCTCGTACGCGTGCGAGCGGGCCTTGCCCGACTCGAGCTGCACGAGGTCGAGCAGCTCGCTCTGCCGGTCGAGCACGAGGTCGTGCACGCGCAGCAGCACCGCGGCGCGCTCCTCGACGGAGGTCGCGGCCCACCGGCGCTGGGCGCCGCGGGCGGCGTCGACCGCGACGTCCACGTCGCGGGCGGTGGACAGCGGCAGCACCGCCAGGGGCGCGCCCGTCATCGGGGTGCGGGTGAGCTCCTCGCCGCCGTCGCCGGCGGCCACGACCCGGGCGGTGAGCGCCCGGACCCGGGCCGGGTCCACGGCATACGTTGCGTTGGGATCGGTCTCGGGGTCAGCGACGACTTCGGCCATTACCGAAGGGTAACCACCCCGCCTGCCGCCGAGCGAAGCGTTCGTGAGGTGCGGCACGCGGGGTGTCGCCCGGCGGTCAGCTGCGCTGGTACGGCGCGACGACGACCTCGACCCGCTGGAACTCCTTGAGGTCGAGGTAGCCGGAGGTGGCCATCGACCGGCGCAGGGCGCCGACGAGGTTGGTCGTGCCGTCGGCGACGCGGCTCGGGCCGAAGAGGATCTCCTCGAGCGCCGGCGACCGCGCCCACCTCGACCCGCTCGCCGCGGGGCAGCTCGGGGTGGTGCGCCTCGGGGCCCCAGTGGAAGCCGCGGCCGGGGGCGTCGGTGGCGCGGGCGAGCGCGGCGCCGAGCATCACGGCATCCGCACCGCAGGCGACCGCCTTGACGATGTCGCCGCTGGTGCCCATGCCGCCGTCGGCGATGACGTGCACGTAGCGGCCGCCGGACTCGTCGAGGTAGTCGCGGCGCGCGGCGGCGACGTCGGCGATCGCCGACGCCATCGGGGCGTGGATGCCGAGCGTGCGCCGCGTGGTGTGCGCGGCGCCGCCGCCGAAGCCGACGAGCACGCCGGCCGCACCGGTGCGCATGAGGTGCAGCGCCGCCGAGTAGGAGGCGGCGCCGCCGACGATCACCGGCACGTCGAGCTCGTAGATGAAGCGCTTGAGGTTGAGCGGCTCGGCGCGGCCCGGAGACGTGCTCGGCCGACACGGTCGTGCCGCGGATGACGAAGAGGTCGACCCCGGCATCCACGACGGTCTTCCACAGCTGCTGGGTGCGCTGCGGGGTGAGGGCGCCGGCGACGGTGACGCCGGCGGCGCGGATCTCGCGCAGCCGCTCGGTGACGAGGTCGGGCTGGATCTCCTCGCGGTAGATCTCCTGCATGCGGGTGGTCGCCAGCACCGGGTCGAGGGTGGCGATCTCGGCGAGCAGCGGGGTGGGGTCCTCGTAGCGGGTCCACAGGCCCTCGAGGTCGAGCACCGGCAGGCCGCCGAGCTTGCCGAGCGCGATGGCGGTCTGCGGGCGACATCACCGAGTCCATCGGGGCGGCGATCACCGGGATGTCGAAGTGGTAGGCGTCGATCTGCCAGCCGACCGACACCTCCTCGGGGTCGCGCGTGCGGCGCGACGGCACGATGGCGATGTCGTCGAAGGAATAGGCCCGGCGGCCGCGCTTGCCACGGCCGATCTCGATCTCGGTCACCGGGTCACCCTATCGATGGCCGAACCTCGCGACGTCAGGAGCACTCCGCGGGCTCAGGGCCGTACCGCATCCTGACCGCGCGAAGTGCTCCTGACGTCGCGAAACCGGTGGCAAAGCGATTCCGGCGCGCCGGTATTCCCCGGTCCGCGAGGTGTCCGCTGGTAGCAGAAACCGTTTCCAAAGGGGGCCTTAGGTGAGGCACACTTAAGGGTCGGCACCGTTGCCGCCGCCGGTCAGGCCCGCCGCCCCCTCGAGGGGTCGACGACGGGGCCGCCCGGCAGACCACCACATCGCATCCCGGACATGGAGCCAACGTGTCATCAGCACCAGCGCAGACCGCGCCCCCCGTGTACCCCGACAAGATCGACGGGGCCGTCCTGAAGATCGCCGGTGTCGTCGTGCTCGGCGCCATCATGTCGATCCTCGACATCACCGTCGTCAACGTCGCCCTGCCGACCTTCCAGACCGAGTTCGGCGAGCCGGGCAACCCGCTGCTCTACTCCACCGTCACCTGGACGGTCATCGCCTACACGCTGGCGCTGGCCATGGTCATCCCGCTCACCGGCTGGGCGGCCGACCGGTTCGGCACCAAGCGCCTCTACATGACCGCGCTGCTGCTCTTCACGCTCGGCTCGGTGCTGTGCGCCACGGCCAGCTCGATCGGCATGCTGATCGGCTTCCGCTTCCTGCAGGGCCTCGGCGGCGGCATGCTCATGCCGCTCGGCATGACGATCATGACCCGCGCGGCCGGCCCGGCCCGGATGGGTCGCCTGATGGCCATCCTCGGCGTGCCGATGCTGCTCGGCCCGATCTTCGGCCCCATCCTCGGCGGCTACCTGATCGACAACTACTCCTGGCACTGGATCTTCCTGATCAACGTGCCGATCGGCATCGCCGCGATCATCTACGCCTGGCTGCGTGCTGGCGTCCGACCGCCCCACCCCGTCGGAGTCCTTCGACTGGGTCGGCGCGGCCCTGATGTCGCCCGGCCTGGCGCTGTTCCTCTACGGCGTCTCCTCGATCCCCGGTGAGGGCACCTTCTTCTCGCCCAAGGTCATCATCCCGCGGCACCCTCGGGCTGCTCATGATCGCGGCGTTCGTGTTCTGGAGCTTCCAGCCGAAGCACCCGCTGCTCGACCTGCGGCTGTTCCGCAACCGCAACCTCACGGTCTCGGTCATCACGATGTTCGCTGTTCGCCGCGGCGTTCTTCGGCGGGCTGCTGCTCGTGCCCACCTACTTCCAGCAGGTGCGCGGCGAGACCCCGCTGCAGGCCGGCTGGCTGATGGCCGTGCAGGGCCTCGGCGCGATGATCACCATGCCGATCGCCGGCGCGCTCACCGACAAGCTGCCGGTCGGCCGCATCGTGCCGTTCGGGCTGGTGCCGATCATCGGCGGCATGTTCGCGCTGACCCAGCTCACCGCGACCACGCCCTACAGCTACATCCTCCCGGTGCTGTTCGTCATGGGCCTGGGCATGGGCGCCACGATGATGCCGCTGATGACCTCGGCGCTGAAGACGCTGAAGTCGCACGACGTGGCCCGCGGCTCGACGCTGCTCAACATCAGCCAGCAGGTCGCCTCGTCGATCGGTGTCGCGATCATGTCGGTCGTGCTCACCAACGGCCTCAAGAACGACCCGCTGCTCGCGGCGTCGACCGGCCTTCAACGAGGCGACGGCCGGCGTCAAGGACCCGGCGCAGCTCGGCGCCATCGCGGCGCAGTTCCCCGAGGTCGCCGCCCTGCTCGCCAAGGGCCAGGAGGTGCTCATGGCCGCCATCCACGAGGCGATGGCCGTGGCGTTCGCCAACACCTTCTGGGTGGCCGCGATCCTGCTTGTCGCTCACCCTCATCCCGGCGTACTTCCTGCCGCGCAAGCACGAGGAGTCGCACCTGCTCGACGACGCGTCCGCCGACGAGGTCGCCTCGCACGGTGCATGCTGCACTGAGGCCGTCAGCGCCACGCCGACCGGATGCCGGTCCCGCACCTGCGGGGCCGGCATCCGTCATGCTGGGGCCGTGCAGCCCGGACCCCACGACGCGATCACCGACGTCGCCGGCGTGCGCGTCGGCCACACCACCCGTGACGAGCCCGGGTGGCTCACCGGGGTCACCGTGGTCGTGCCGCCGCCCGGCACGGTCGGCGGCGTCGACGTGCGCGGTGGCGGCCCGGGCACCCGCGAGACCGACCTGCTCGACCCCCGCAACCTGGTCTCCGCCGTCGACGCCGTGGTGCTCGCCGGGGGCAGCGCGTTCGGGCTGGCGGCCGCCGACGGCGTCGCCGCCGAGGTCTACACCGCCGGTGGCGGCTGGCCGGTGGGGCCGGCCGAGCACGAGCGGGTGCCGATCGTGCCGGCGGCGATCCTGTTCGACCTCGGCCGTGGCGGGCCGTGGCTGCACCACCCGAGCCCGGCCGACGGCGCCGCGGCCTACCGGGCCGCCACCGGCGGGCCGGTGGCGCAGGGCTCGGTCGGCGCCGGCACCGGGGCGCGGACCGGCGGGCTGCGCGGTGGGGTGGGCACGGCATCCGCGGTGCTCGCCTCGGGCGCGACGGTGGGGGCGCTGGTCGTCGTCAACGCCGTCGGCGCGGCCTTCGGCCCCGACGGGCGGCTGCTCGCGGCGCACCTGGCGGTCGGGCGAGCGACCTGCCGACCCCGGATGCCGCGACGCGTCGCCGCCTACTGGGCGGCGGTGGCGCGAGGAGGCCGAGCGGCTGCGCGCGGGCACCGCGACGACGCTGGCCGTGGTGGCGACCGACGCGACCCTGACCAAGGCCGGCTGCCAGAAGCTCGCCGGCGTGGCCCACGACGGCTTCGCGCGCGCCCTGTCGCCGGTGCACACGGCCTACGACGGCGACACGGTGTTCGCGCTGGCGACCGGCGAGCGGCCGGCGGTCACCGGCATCGACGAGGTCGAGCTGCAGACCGCGGCCGCCGACTGCGTGTCGCTGGCCATCGTGCGGGCCGTGCTCGCGGCGACGTCGGTCGACCGCACCGCCGACGGCGGGGTCGCGCTGCCGTCGTACCGCGACGCCATCCGCACCTGACGCCGAGTGCGACGGTTGCCCGGCACCGTTTCCGCACTCGGCCGAGCGGGGCGCTCAGCCGGAGTAGTTCGGCGCCTCGACGATGCCTGTGATGTCGTGCGGGTGGCGACTCGCTTGCAGGCCGGCGGTCGTGATCCGGATGAAGCGGCCCTCGCGCCTTGAGCTCGGGGATGGTGCGCGCGCCGACGTAGAACATCGACTGGTGCAGCCCGCCGACGAGCTGGTGGGCGACGGCGCCGAGCGGGCCGCGGTAGGCGACCTGGCCCTCGATGCCCTCGGGGACGATCTTGTCGTCGGAGGTGACGTCGGCCTGGAAGTAGCGGTCCTTGGAGTAGGACTTCTTGCCGCGCGACTGACATCGCGCCGAGCGAGCCCATGCCGCGGTAGGACTTGAACTGCTTGCCGTTGACGAAGACCAGCTCGCCGGGCGACTCCTCGCAGCCGGCGAGCAGCGAGCCGACCATCACCGTGTCGGCGCCGGCCACGAGCGCCTTGGCGATGTCGCCGGAGTACTGCAGGCCGCCGTCGGCGATGACGCGGCACGCCCGGCCGGGCCGGCAGGCGAGCGAGGCCTCGTAGATGGCGGTGACCTGCGGCACGCCGACGCCGGCGACGACGCGGGTGGTGCAGATCGAGCCCGGGCCGACGCCGACCTTGACCGCGTCGGCGCCGGCGTCGACGAGCGCCTGGGCGCCGTCGCGGGTGGCGACGTTGCCGCCGATCACCTGCACGTGCCGGGTGGCGGGGTCGCTCTTGAGCCGCTCGACCATCTCGAGCAGCAGCCGCGCGTGGCCGTGGGCGGTGTCGGCGACGAGCACGTCGACGCCGGCCTCGATGAGCGTGGTGGCGCGCTGCCAGGCGTCGCCGAAGTAGCCGATCGCGGCGCCGACGAGCAGGCGGCCGTCGGCGTCCTTGCGACGCGTCGGGGAACTGCTCGGACTTCACGAAGTCCTTGACGGTGATCAGCCCGCCGAGGCGGCCCTCGTCGTCGACGATCGGCAGCCGCTCGCGCTTGTGCTGGCGCAGCAGCGCGGTGGCCTCGTCGCGGCCGATGCCGACGTGGCCGGTGATCAGCGGCATCGGGGTCATGACCTCGTCGACCATGGTGGTGGCCCACTCGGCGACCGGGGTGAAGCGCAGGTCGCGGTTGGTGATGATGCCGAGCAGGTGGTTGTCGTCGTCGACGACCGGCAGGCCCGGAGACGCGGTACTCGGCCGCAGATCTCGTCGAGCTCCTCGAGCGTCGCGTCGGGGCCGATGGTGACCGGGTTGGAGATCATGCCGGTCTGGGTGCGCTTGACGAGGTCGACCTGGTAGGCCTGGTCCTCGATCGACAGGTTGCGGTGCAGGATGCCGATGCCGCCCTGCGCGGGCCATCGCGATCGCCATCCGGGCCTCGGTGACGGTGTCCATGGCGGCCGAGATCGAGCGGCACCTTGATCGAGATCTCGCGGGTCAGCCGGGTGGTGGTGTCGACCTCGCTCGGGATGACGTCGGTCTCGCCGGGCAGCAGCAGCACGTCGTCGTAGGTCAGGCCGAGCGCGGCGAACGGGGATGCCGGTGCCGGTTCGGCCGTGGCCGCCGACACGACCGGGGCGGGCGCGCCGCCGCGGGGCAGGTCGTCGTGGGTCGTGCTGGTCTCGTCGAGTCCGAGGCTCATCGCCCGATTCTACGTGGTCGCGGGCCGGGCGACCGTCACGGCGCCAGCACCCGGGCCGATCAGGCCGCTGGCCTGCACGAACGGGCCGAACCCGCGCTGCTCGCCTTCGGAATCCGTAGGTGGCGAACCGTGAGGTCAGAGGCGGTTTCAGCGCCCCCGAGAGCCTCTTGACCAAGCCTTTACCAAAGGATTGCCCACCATGTACCAACCCGCTCTTACCGTGAGGTTCTGGCCGCTCGGGGAGTGGCATCAGAATTCCTGGAGGTACAGATGGCCGAGATCACCCGACTTCCGGGTCCCGTGGCCGACCTGTGGGACTGGCAGCTCGACGGCGCCTGCCGTCGCGTCGGTCCCGAGGTGTTCTTCCACCCCGAGGGCGAGCGCGGCAGCAAACGCCGCACCCGGGCGAGCGCCGCCAAGGAGGTCTGCCTGACCTGCCCCGTCCTGCAGCAGTGCCGCAGCCACGCGCTGTCGGTGCGCGAGCCGTACGGCGTCTGGGGCGGCCTCACCGAGGACGAGCGCGAGACGGTCTACGCCCGCGACCGGCACATCGCGTCCTGACCCCGGTGACCGCCGCCTGCGCGGTCACCGCCCACCGCCCGGGGGCGAGAGGCGGTTCGGGTCGCAGGACGGCCCGTCCGGAGCCTGACAACGACGTCACCTCCGGCCGGGACATCCTGCGACCCGGACCCGGACACGGCTCACTCGGCGTACGCGCACCTGCCGCGCGTACGCCGGGTGAGCAGTCCGGCATCGCGGGCCCGTAGCCTGACGCGGTGAGCACCCCCCTCGAGGTCCCGATCCGCGACGAGTCCATCCGGCTCGGCCAGCTGCTCAAGCTGGCCGGCGTCGTCGACGACGGCGCGATGGCCCGCGAGGTCATCGAGCGCGGCCTGGTGGCCGTCAACGACGAGATCGACACCCGGCGCGGCCGGCAGGTGCGCCCGGGCGACGTCGTGACCTACGAGGCCGAGACGATCCACGTCACCGCCGAGCCCTGACCCCCGCGGAGCGCTCCTGCGTGGCTCCGGTCGCCGCGCTCGGGTCCGTGCTCCGGCTCGGGTCCTTGCTCCGGTGGCGCGTCGCCGCAGCGACGCGCATCGGGAGCGTGAACACGAGTCGGGCCGTCGCGCTGCGCCGCGGCGACGACCTCGCGGACGACCGCCTCGGCACGCGCGCCCAGGGCCAGCCAGCGCACCTCGCCGGTCGGGCTGCTCAGCGAGTCGCACTGGAGCACGACGTCCTGCGCCGGGCCGTCGTCGGCGTGGATCCGCACGGGTCACGACGGTGCCGCGCCACGGGCAGTCGTCGAGGCGGCCCGACGGTGGCGTTGGCCCGGTCGAGGCCCTCGAGCAACGGGCGCGCACCCCTTCGGCGGGCACCGATGGGGCCGTCACCGGGTCGGTACCGCGGCACGTCCGCCACCTCGAGGGGTGCCCAGGCCCCGTGGATGCAGGCGACCAGCTCGCGCACGCTGGCCGGGTCGCGGCACGCGCGACGGAACCACGGTGTCGGTCCACCCGGCCAACGGGTCGCACCTGCTGGGCCACGGCCTCCGAGGCGGCGTCCGGGCGGCTGAGACGCTGTTCCGCGTAGGCCGTGTAGAACGACTGCACGACGTAGCGGCCCGTCGCAGCGCCCGTCGTCCGACACCTGTTCCAGGGCCGCCGTCCGGGTGCACCATCACGACCCGGAAGTCGGCGAACTGCCCCGTCGCAGCGCACTGTTCAGCCGGGGGGCCGCCGAGGTCGGGGACGAAGAGGTTGAGCGAGTCCCCCTCCAGCACCATCGGTGACGCCGGGAGGCCGGACCAGGTCGAAGCGCGCGGGTCGGCCGGGCAGAGCACGGCGAGCACCCGGTCATCGCCGAGCGGCTCGACGAGCCCGCGATACGGCCCGGCGTCCCGGTCGCACAGCGAAGCTGGGGTCGACCCGGGCACTGCTCGGCGTCGCTGCGGGCAGCGTCGCCACGCGGTCCTGCGCGGCCCAGGACGCGCCGAGACCGATGGCCCCCACCACGACGAGGTCGCAGCCACCCCGACCACTGCCCGGCGCCGGGTGCGGCTCGCCTGCTCCTTGGCCCGGCCCGCCAGACCCGAGGGGTCCACCCCGTCCGGTGCCGCGGCATCCAGGGCTGCCCGGAGGCGCTGCTCGACGTCGGTCACGGCCACCCACCGTCCTCCGTCAGGAACCGGCTCGACCGCAGCCCGGTCAGGGCCCGGGAGCACTGGCTCTTCACCGTGCCCACGGAGCAGCCGAGCACCTGGGCCGTCTGCGCCTCGGTGAGGTCCTCGAAGTAGCGCAGCACCACCACGGCACGCTGCCCACGCGGCAGCGCGGCCAGCGCCAGCAGCAGGTCGCGCCGCAGCGCCACCACGTCGCTCTCGTCGCGCCCGCCGTCGTCGGGCAGGTGCTCGGTCGGCTGCTCCCCCGTCCAGCGCCGCCGCCACCAGGCGATGTAGGTCGTCAGCATCACCCGCCGCACGTAGGCGTGGGGGCTGGCTGCGCCTCCGCCGCCACCACGTGGTCCCACCGTGGCCAGACTTTCGACAACGCGGTCTGCACGAGGTCCTCCGCCCGGTGGTGGTCGCCCGTCAGCAGGAACGCCGTGCGCAACAGGTCGGCGCCGCGTGCCGCGACGTACTCGTCGAAGCTCGCACCCGTCGTGCGGACCCGGCTCGACGGCGCGGGTCGCTGCCTTGACACGGTCACACCCTCCACCAGCGGCTGGCCCCAGGCAAAGGTTGTCAGGGTGCGGCGGCCGGCCCACCACGGCAGGAACCGCGTGGCCGGCTTCCGCGGGCCGTGGTGGTGGCGGGCCACGACGCGACGGATGCCGCCCGCTCGTGGTGAGCGGACGGCATCCGGTGTCGTGCGTGGTGCGCCGGCGAGCCGGCGCGGGAGGAGCGAGCGTCAGTGACCGTGCCCGTGGCCCTGGCCACCGGCGCCGGCCGGCTCCTCTTCCTTCTTCTCGACGACGAGGGTCTCGGTGGTGAGCACCATCGACGCGATCGACGCCGCGTTGCGCAGCGCGCTGCGGGTCACCTTGACCGGGTCGATGACGCCGGCCTTGACCAGGTCGACGTACTCGCCGGTGGCCGCGTTGAGGCCCATGCCCGACGCGAGGTCCTGCACCTTGGCGACGACGACGTAGCCCTGCATGCCGGCGTTCTCGGCGATCCAGCGCAGCGGCTCGGCGGCCGCCTTGCGCACGATCGACGCGCCGATCGTCTCGTCGCCCTCGAGGCCGAGGCCGTCGAGGACCTTGACGGCCTGGATGAGGGCGGAGCCGCCACCGGCGACGATGCCCTCCTCGATGGCCGCGCGGGTCGCCGAGATGGCGTCCTCGATGCGGTGCTTCTTCTCCTTGAGCTCGACCTCGGTGTGCGCGCCGACCTTGATGACGCAGACGCCGCCGGCGAGCTTGGCGAGGCGCTCCTGGAGCTTCTCGCGGTCCCAGTCGGAGTCGGTGCGCTCGATCTCCTGCTTGATCTGGTTGACCCGGCCGGTGACCTCCTCGTGGTCGCCGGCGCCGTCGATGATCGTCGTGTCGTCCTTGGTGACGACGACGCGACGGGCCTGGCCGAGCACCTCGAGGCCGACCTGGTCGAGCTTGAGCCCGACCTCCTCGGCGACGACCTGGCCGCCGGTGAGGATCGCGATGTCCTGGAGCATGGCCTTGCGGCGGTCGCCGAAGCCGGGCGCCTTGACGGCGACGACGTTGAACGTGCCGCGGATCTTGTTGACGACCAGCGTCGAGAGCGCCTCGCCGTCGACGTCCTCGGCGATGATGAGGAGCGGCTTGCCGGCCTGGACGACCTTCTCCAGCATCGGCAGGACGTCGGCGATGGCCGAGATCTTGCCCTGGTTGATGAGCACGTAGGCGTCCTCGAGGACGGCCTCCATGCGCTCGGGGTCGGTGACGAAGTACGGGCGAGATGTAGCCCTTGTCGAACTGCATGCCCTCGGTGAACTCGAGCTCGGTGCTCGCGGTCGAGGACTCCTCGACGGTGATGACGCCGTCCTTGCCGACCTTGTCGAACGCGTCGGCGATGGTGGCGCCGATCTCCTGGTCCTGGGCGGAGATCGTGGCGACCTGGGCGATCTCGTCCTTGGACTCGATCTCGCGGGCGGTCTCGAGCAGCTCCTCGGACACGGCCTCGACGGCCTTGTCCATGCCGCGCTTGAGGCCGGACGGCGAGGCGCCGGCGGCGACGTTGCGCAGGCCCTCGTGGACCATGGCCTGGGCGAGCACGGTCGCGGTCGTCGTGCCGTCACCGGCGACGTCGTTGGTCTTGGTCGCGACCTCCTTGGCGAGCTGGGCGCCGAGGTTCTCGTAGGGGTCCTCGAGCTCGATCTCGCGGGCGATCGTCACGCCGTCGTTGGTGATCGTGGGGGCGCCCCACTTCTTGTCGATGACGACGTTGCGGCCCTTCGGGCCGAGCGTCACCTTGACGGCGTTCGCGAGCGCGTCGACGCCGCGCTCGAGCGACTTGCGGGCGGCGTCGTTGAACTCCAGTTTCTTGGCCATTGCTGTCCTTCGTGATCGGGATGCCGGGGGCGGGCGTGGATCGCGCTCCGCCGCGGCGGGATGGTCGTTCAGTCACCGGTACCGGACGCGCCCCGGTCACACCCGGTTGCGGGTGCGCACCGGGGCGCGGTCACGGCATGCGTCGGGTCGTGCGTCAGCCGACGACGGCGAGCACGTCACGGGCGGAGAGGATGAGGTACTCCTCGCCGCCGTACTTGATCTCGGTGCCGCCGTACTTGCTGTAGATGACGCGGTCGCCGACCTGGACGTCGAGCGGGACGCGGTTGCCCTTGTCGTCGATGCGGCCGGGGCCGACTGCGAGGACCTCGCCCTCCTGGGGCTTCTCCTTCGCGGTGTCCGGGATGACGAGGCCGGACGCGGTCGTCTGCTCGGCCTCGAGGCTCTTGACGACGATGCGGTCCTCGAGCGGCTTGATGGAAACCGACACGGTGTGCTCCTCCCCTGTGGGGTGAGTCGAAGTGGACGGGGACTGCGCTCCCGGGTCGCTCTCGCCGTCGCGGGGGTCGATCCTGACCCGGGGTGCGCTGGCACTCACCGAGGGCGAGTGCCAATGAGCCAAATCTAGGTCGCCCGTTAGCACTCGGTCAACTCGAGTGCCAGTCCCCGGGACGTCTCGGCCCCGGTGCGCGTCCCGGGATGCGACCCGGCCAGGAAATGGCAGGATGCCCGCCGTGGATGTCGGCATCGTACGAACGCTGGGGTCACCCGACGGTCGGGCGATCCTGCGAGGCCTGCCCGCGTACGACGAGCGCGAGGTGATGCGCCTGCAGGACCGGCTCCGCAAGGAGGGCCACGACCCCGACTTCGTCGCCGCGCTGCTGACCCAGCAGCGGCTGCGCGCCCGGGCCGTCGCCAAGTTCGGCGAGTTCGCCGACGACATGCTCTACACCGCCGACGGGCTCGAGCAGGCCTCCCGGCTCGAGGTCGCGGCGACCCACGCCGGGCGGTTCTACAACGCCTCGCTGGCGACGGTGCACGACCTCGGCTGCGGCATCGGCTCGGATGCCGTGGCGATGTCGGCGCTCGGCGTCACCGTGCAGGGGGTCGACGTCGACCCGGTCACCGCGGCCATCGCCGACATCAACCTGCGGCCCGTGGCCCGACTCGCGGGCCCGGGTGGGGCTGGCCGAGGAGTTCGAGGCGCCCCGCGACCCGCTGCGCTCGCGGGTCGGCGTGTGGCTCGACCCGGCCCGCCGGGTGCCGGGCAAGACCGGGCGGCACGGGCGGATCAAGCGGGTCTTCCGGCTCGACGAGATCCAGCCGACCTGGGACTTCGTGCTGCAGGTCGCGACCGCCGTGCCGGCCACCGGGGCCAAGCTGTCGCCGTCGATGCCGCACGACGCCATCCCGCTCGGCACCGAGGCCCAGTGGACCTCGTTCGCCGGCGAGGTGCTCGAGTGCGCCGTGTGGTGGGGGCCGCTGGCGCAGCGGCCGGGGCGCAGCGCCCGCATCCTCGGGCCGAACCGCTCGCCGATCGAGGTCGACGAGACGATGGCCGAGCCGGAGATCCCCACGGTCGAGTCGCTCGGCGCGGTGGGGCCGTGGCTCTACGAGCCCGACCGCGCGGTGACCCAGGCCGGCCTGCTCGGGGCGGTGACCGCCGCGACGCTCGGGCAGCGAGGTCGACACCGGGCTCGGCTACGTCGTCAGCGAGGCGCACGTCGACGTGCCGTTCGCCCGGCGCTACGCCGTGCGCGAGGTGATGCCGTTCGGCGTGAAGTCGCTGCGGGCCTGGCTCAAGCAGCACGGCATCACCGGGCTCACCATCAAGAAGCGCGGCGTGCGGCTCGACGACGAGGAGCTGCGGCGCCAGCTGCGGATCGGCCGCAAGGCCGGCGACGGCGCCCAGGCGACCGTCATCCTGACCCGGGTGGCCGGCCAGCAGGTCGTCCTCGTGGTCGACCCCGCCTGACCCAGTCCAACTTTCTCGCCCGATCCCGGAAGCTTCACCTTCGCACCGGAACCGTTGTGGTGCGAAGGTGAAGCTTCTCGCATCGGGCGAGAAAGTTGGGACTCGGGTCAGAGGGCGGGGTCGGGCTGGGCGCCGCTGTGGCGCACCGCCGCCGCGCCCGCCGCGAGGGCCGCGTCGAGCGCCTGTTCGCGGTCGGCGCCACTGGCGAGGGATGCCGCGAGCGCGCCGCAGAACGCGTCCCCGGCTCCCGTGGTGTCGACGACGTCGGCCGCCGCCACCTCGTGGGCCGGCGCGGTGACGCCGTCCCACGCCGCCCCGTTCGCGCCGAAGGTCACGAGCAGCGAGCGCGGCTCGGCGCCGGCCTCGGCGAGCGCCGCCATCTCGTGCTCGTTGGCGACCACGGGGTCGGCCAGGGCGACGACGTCGGGCGGCAGGGCGGCATACGGCGCGGTGTTGAGCACGACGCGGGCTCCCCGGCCGGCCGCCCGGCGCACCGCGGTGCACACGACCGCGCGCGGCACCTCGAGCTGCACGAGGAGCACGTCGCCCGGGCCGAGGGCGTCGACGGCGGCGACCTCGCGCTCGTCGAGCAGGTCGTTGGCGCCGGGGATGACGACGATCGAGTTCTCGCCGTCGTCGGACACCGTGACGACCGCGTGGCCGGTCGGCGCGCCCGCGCACACGCGCACCGCCGGTCGACGTCGATGCCCGGGCCGCTCGAGCCGGGCCAGGTAGGCCGTGCCGCCGGCGTCGTCGCCGACGCAGCCCACCATGGCGACGGCGCGCGCCGGCGGCGGCCGCGGCGACGGCCTGGTTGGCCCCCTTGCCGCCCGCGAGCTGCTCGAGGCCGTCACCGAGCACGGTCTCCCCCGGCCGGGGGTGCCGCTCGACCCGGGTCACGAGGTCGACGTTGAGCGACCCGAGCACCAGCACCCGCCCGCTCATGACGCCTCCCCCCGAACCGTGCGCACCCACAGGTCGGCGATCCGGGGCCCGTCGATCGTCGAGCGCGACGTCGACCATCGTGGACGCCAGGCCGTGCGGGTCGTGCGCGAGGTGGCCACCCCAGTCGCGGCGGTCGACGACGGTGCGGCCGCGGGTCCAGGTGCCGGTCGAGCTCGACGCGCACCGGCAGCCGCTCGGTGCGCACGGCATCCGGCTCGACGAGGATGCCGACCGCGCCCGCGTCGCCGATCGTCGCCCCCGCGTTGGCGAACCGGCGGTGGTGGAACGAGATGAGGCCGGCGGCGAGGTGGGCGACCGGGGTGTCGAGCTCGCGCAGGGCCTCGACCTGCACGTCGGTGACGAGCGGGTCGTAGAAGACGTCGAGGCCGTACATCGTCACGGGCACGTCGTGCTCGGCGCAGGCCGCGAGCACCATCGCGGCGGCCTCGGGGTCGTGGAAGACGTTGAACTCGGCCGCGGCGGTGGCGTTGCTGATGTCCACGCCGCCGCCCATGAAGACGATCCGGCCGATCCGCGCGAAGGCCTGCGGGTGCACGCGGGCGAGCAGCGCGAGGTTGGTCATCGGGGCCAGCGGCACCACCGTCACCGGGGTCGCCGGCGGCCGCCTGCGTGCTCGATGGTGTCGCGCAGGAGGTCGATCGCGGGGCGCGGGTCGGGCGCAAGGGTGGGCGCCGGCATCCCGAGGTCGGCCATGCCGTCGTCGCCGTGCACGTGGCGGGCGTCGACCGGCTCCTCGAGCAGCGGGCGGGCCGCGCCGATGCCGACCGGCACGTCGCCGCGCCCGGCGGTCTCGAGCACGACGAGGGTGTTGCGCACGACGTCGGCCAGCGGGGCGTTGCCGCCGACGCAGGTGACCGCCCGCAGGTCGAGCCGGGGGTGCAGGGCGGCGAGGAGGAGGGCGCAGGCGTCGTCGACTCCGGTGTCGACGTCGAGGACCACGGGAAGGCTCGGCATGGGGTCGATCATGGCGGATGCCGCGGGCGAACGCCTCGAGTCGGGTGCTGGGGTGGTTGCCGGGGCGACCATCTGAGCACCCAACTCGGAGGGATGACGGGTCCGCCACCGGGATTCCGTGGTTCCCAGTGCCTTCACGTACCGTCGTCGGGTGCTGTTCGCGACGTCTCGACCCCTGCCGACCCGCCGCCTGGCCGTCACGACCTCCGCCCTGGTCGCCCTGGCGCTCGCCGGGTGCGCGGGCGACCCGACCGGCCCCGGCACCTCCGCCGCCGCCTCGTCACCGGCGACCACGAGTGCCACGGCCAGCGCGACGCCCACCACGGCATCCCCGTCACCCACCCAGGACGCCGCGGCGGCCTGCGTGTCGTCGACCGTGGAGGCCCTGACGCCCCAGCAGCGGCTCGGCCAGCTGTTCATGGTCGGCTTCGACACCAACGCGTCGCTCGGCTCGCTCGACGACCTCGTGCGCGGCTCGCACGTCGGCAACGTCATCTACCTCGGCGGCTGGGAGGGCGCCGACAAGGTCACCCGCACCTCCGAGCACCTGCAGGGGCTGGTGTCGGGCAAGAGCACCGGCGACGTCGGGCTGCTCATCGCCGCCGACCAGGAGGGCGGCGAGGTGCACCAGCTGCGCGGCGAGGGGTTCACCCGGCCGCCGTCGGCCAAGGAGCAGGCGACGATGTCGTCCGCCGCGCTGACCAAGGCGGCCACCGGCTGGGCGCGCGAGCTCAAGGCCGCCGGGGTCAACGTCAACCTCGCCCCGGTCACCGACACGGTGCCCGACGAGCATCGGCCGCGCCAACGAGCCGATCGGCCGCTACGGGCGGCAGTACGGCTCCGACCCCGCAGACGGTGGAGCGGGCCTCGGCCGCGTTCCTCAAGGGCATGCTGGCCGGCGGCGTCGAGGGCACGGTCAAGCACTTCCCGGGCCTGGGCCGGATCCGCAACAACACCGACTTCAACTCCACCGGCATCACCGACGACGTCACCGACGCGAACGACCCCTTCCTGCAGCCGTTCGCGGCGGGCGTCAAGGCCGGCGCGGGGCTGGTCATGGTCGGCTCGGCGCGCTACAGCAAGCTCGACCCCAAGGTGCCGGCGATGTTCTCGGCCCCGATCGTCACCGACCTGCTGCGCGGCGACCTCGGCTACGACGGCGTCGTCATCACCGACGACGTCAACGCCCAGGCGGTGCGCAGCACCCCGGCGCCGCAGCGCGCGGTGCGGTTCATCGACGCCGGTGGCGACATCGTGCTCACCGGCAACGCGTCCGTGGCGCCGGCGATGATCGCCGCCGTCAAGGCGAAGGCGGCCGACGACCCGGCGTTCGCCGCCAAGGTCGACGCGTCGGTGCAGCGGGTGGTCGACCCTCAAGGAGCGGATGGGCCTGCTCCCCTGCTCCACCACCAACCAGTCCTGACCCCGACCTCCCGACTCATTGCGAGATACCCGCCAGAAACGTCGCTCTGAGCGGCCTGCTTCGGGTGGGTATCTCGCGATGAGTCGGGTCAGGCCTGGACCTCGGTGACCGGCATCGAGGAGTCGGCCGGCAGGCCGAGGTCGGAGGGCGCCCGCCCCTTGAGCACCATCTGCGCGCCGAGCGCCGCGACCATGGCGCCGTTGTCGGTGCACAGCCCCGGCCGCGGCACCCGCAGCTGGATGCCGGCCGCGTCGCACCGCTCCTGCGCCATCGCCCGCAGCCGCGAGTTCGCGGCCACCCCGCCGCCGATCTGCAGGTGACCGACCCCGTTCTCGCGGCAGGCGAGCACCGCCTTGCGGGTGAGCACGTCGGTGACGGCCTCCTGGAAGCTGGCCGCGACGTCGGCCACGGGCACCGGCTCCCCCGCCGCCTCGCGGGCCTGCACCCACCGCGACACGGCGGTCTTGAGCCCGGAGAACGAGAAGTCGAAGCGGTGCCGCTCCATGTCGCGCCCGGTGGTGAGCCCGCGCGGGAAGTCGATCGTGATCGAGCCCTCGCGCGCCATCCGGTCGATGTGCGGCCCGCCGGGGAACGGCAGGCCGAGCACCCGGGCCACCTTGTCGAAGGCCTCGCCCGCGGCGTCGTCGATCGTCGAGCCGAGGCTGCGCACGTCGTGCGTCACGTCGGGGACGAGGAGCAGCGAGGAGTGGCCGCCGGAGACGAGCATCGCCAGGGTCGGCTCGGGCAGCGGGCCGTGCTCGACGATGTCGACGGCGACGTGGCTGGCGAGGTGGTTGACGCCGTAGAGCGGCACCCCGAGGGCGAGCGAGAGCGCCTTGGCCGAGGCCACCCCGACCATGAGCGCGCCGGCGAGGCCCGGGCCCGACGTCACCGCAATGGCGTCCAGATCCTCGAGCGCGACACCCGCTGTGGCACAGGCACGTTCGATGGTCGGCACCATCGCCTCGAGGTGGGCCCGGCTGGCGACCTCGGGCACGACACCACCGAAGCGGGCGTGCTCGTCGACGCTGCTCGCGATGGCGTCGACGAGGAGCGTCTCGCCGCGCACGATGCCGACCCCGGTCTCGTCGCACGACGTCTCGATGCCGAGCACCAGGGGCTCGTCAGACATTGTCAGCACCCCTCTCCTGCAACGACTTCCGCATGACGATGGCGTCGACGTCACCGGGTTGGTAGTAGCGCCGGCGGGTGCTCGAGCACGGCGAACCCGCTGCGCTCGTAGAGGCCGATGGCGGCCGCGTTGTCGGCACGCACCTCGAGGATCACGTGGCCGGCGCCGCGGGCCCGCGCCCGGCGCTCCAGCTCGGCGAGGAGCAGCCGGCCGAGGCCGCGACCCTGCGCGCGCGGCGCCACGGCGACGGTCATCACGTCGGCGACCTCACCGCCGTGGTCGAGCCCGGCGTACCCGAGCACGCCGTCGGCGTCGGCGAGCACGACGTAGTCACGGCGGGGCCGGCCGGCGAGCTCGGCCCACCAGGTCGGCTCCGACCACGCGTCGTGGGCGAACAGGTCGCGCTCGAGCGCCGCCAGGGCCGGGATGTCGGACCAGTGCACCTCGCGCAGCGTGGGGGTCGAGAGGCTCACGACGCACCCCGTTCCAGGGTGGTGAGGGCGTCGGGGCGGCGCAGGTAGAGCGGCTCGACCGGCATCGGGTCGCCGTTCGCCAGCCGCCGCAGCGCCACCTGCCCCAGCCAGCCGCGGGTCGACGTCGAGCAGCTGCCCCGCAGGGTTCGGGAAGAGGTCCGGGTAGAGCAGCGGGCCGCGACCGACGGTGGGCAGCGCCCGCACGGCATCGGCGACCTCGGCCGGCCGGTCGACGGCCGGGCTCGGTCAGGGCCACGGCGCCGTCGGCACCCCGGCCGTAGCGCGCCCAGTAGACCTCCTTGCGCCGCGCGTCGGTGGCGACGAGCACCTCGTCGACGCCGTCCGCGACCGCGGCCAGCGCCTGCTCGGCGAGCGCGTCGAGGCTGCACACGCCGTGCACCGGGATGCCGAGGGCGTGACCGAGCGTGAGCGCCGTGACCAGGCCGACCCGCAGCCCGGTGAACGGCCCCGGGCCGGTGCCGACGGCGATGTCGGTGAGGTCGCGCGGGCGTCGCCCCGGCGGCGGCGAGGGTGTCGCGGACCAGCGGTGCGAGCCGCTCGGTGTGGGCGCGCGCGTCGACCACCACGCCCACCACGGGCTCGCGCCCGGGCGCCAGCACGGCGACGCCGATCGCGGAGGTCGAGGTGTCGATCGCGAGGATCAGCACGGCACACCGCCCAGGGCGACCAGCCCGGCATCCGCGGCATCGCCGCTCCAGCGCCCACCGATGCCGGTGACGGTCGCCGTGCGCACCTCGGTGGCGGTGTCGACGTCGAGCACGACCTCGAGGCGGTCCTCGCTGAGGTCCTCGGCGAGCCCGTGGCCCCACTCGACCACGGTGACGCTGTCGTCGACCGAGGCGTCGAGGTCGAGGTCGTCGAGCTCGAGGGAGCCGCCGAGCCGGTAGGCGTCGACGTGCACCAGCGCCGGGCCCCCGACGAGCGACGGGTGCACCCGGGCGATGACGAAGGTCGGCGAGGTGACCGGGCCCCGCACGCCGACACCGTCGCCGATGCCCTGGGTCAGCGTGGTCTTGCCCGCGCCGAGGCCGCCGGTGAGCACGACGAGGTCGCCGGCCCGCAGCAGCGAGCCCAGGGCACGGCCGAGCGCCCGGGTGTCGTCGACGCCGGGCAGCACGACGCGGCGGCCGCTCACGAGGCGGCCTCCCGCCCGTTCCGGCCGGCCCGGGCCCGAGCCACCCGGCGCTTCTTGGAGATGTCCTGCACGGTGCGGCGCACCCGCGGCTTGCTGCTGACCGGCACGCCCTCGGCGACGGCCCGCTGGGCCCGCGCGATGAGCATCAGGATCTGCTGGGTGACGAGCTGCGGGTGCTCGAGCATGATGATGTGCCCGGCGTCCTCGACGACCACGTGCTCGGCCCCCGGGATGCGGCGGACGATCTCCTCGCTGTGCGAGGGCGGCGTGACCAGGTCACCGGCGCCGTTCATCACCAGCGTCTCGATGCCGATGAGCGGCGCGAGGTCGGCGCTGATGTCGAGCGAGTCGAAGTCGGGCAGGAACGCCGCCATGACGTCGAACGAGGTCGAGAAGATCATGTCGCCGACGAGCTGCACGAGGTCGGTGCTCACCGGTGAGTCGAAGGCCCACCGCTGCACGACGGCATCCTGCACGCCGCGACCCATCTTGCGCAGCGTGCCGATCGGGCCTGCGTGCCGCGACAACCGGCTGAGCACGCCCGGCCCGAACGAGCCGACCACCTTGCCCACCGTGGTGCCCAGGCCGAACTCGGTCATCTCGTCGCCGCCGGGGCTGGTGGCGATGAGCGCCACCGCGAGCACCCGGTCGCGGACGATGTCGGGGTGCTGCCCGGCGTACGACATCACGGTCATGCCGCCCATCGAGTGCCCGACGAGCACCACCGGCCCGCTGGTGCAGGTGGCGTCCATGACGGCGGCGAGGTCGCGGCCGAGCTGGGCCACCGTGCAGTTCTCGAGGGCCGGCTGGCCCGACTTCCCGTGCCCGCGCTGGTCGTAGGCGACCACCCGGAAACCGGAGTGGATCAGGGCCCGGCGCTGCAGCACCCAGGCCTGCATCGACAGGCTGAAGCCGTGCACCAGCACGACCGTGGGCGTGCGCCCGGCGAGGTGGCGCCGGCTCAGGCTGGACAGGTCGGGCGCGTCGATCTCGACGTGCAGGGCCACACCGTCGTCGGCGGTGACCCACAGCGACTCGGTGGGGGTGTGCGCCCAGCCGTCGGGGGCGTCGACCGACCGGAAGCCCGCGCGCGCCCGCATGACCTTCTCACCGACGACGCTGGCGGCGACGCCGAGCCCTCCGAGTGCCATCAGCCCTGCCCCCCGAGCAGCACGCGCGGCAGCCGCGGCCCCATCCGGGTGATGATCTCGTAGTTGATGGTGCCCGCGGCCTCGGCCCAGTCCTGCGCCGAGGGCTCGCCGTCGGCGGTGCGGCCGAGCACGACGACCTCGTCGCCCGCCGCGCCCTCGAACCCCGGGCCGAGGTCGAGCACGAACTGGTCCATGCAGACCCGGCCGGCGACCGGCAGCCGCTGCCCGCCGACCAGCACCGGGCCGCGCCCGCCGGCCGACCTCGGGATGCCGTCGGCGTAGCCCATCGGCACCAGGCCGAGCACGGTGTCGCGGTCGGTGACGTACTCGTGGCCGTAGCTGACGCCCTGGCCGGCCCGGGCCCGCTTGACCAGGGTGAGCCGCGCGGTGACCCGCATCGCCTCGCGCAGGCCGAAGTGGGCGGGGTCGCCGAGGTCGGGCACCGGCGAGAGCCCGTAGACGGCCAGGCCGGGGCGCACCATGTCGAAGTGCGCCGACGGGTTGGTCAGCGTCGCCGCGGAGTTCGCGAGGTGGCGCAGGGCCGGGTGCACGCCCGCCCGTTCGAGCTCGTCGGCCGCCTCGGCGAAGCGCACCTGCTGGGCACGCACGGTCGGGTGCTGCGGCGCGTCGGCCCAGGCGAAGTGCGACCACACGCCGGTCACCTCGATGGCGCCCTCGGCCTGCGCGGTCGCGACCCGGGCGACCATCTCGGACCAGTCGGTGAGGATGCCGCCGCGCCCGAGCCCGGTGTCGACCTTGACCTGCACGCGGGCCGGGCGGCCGCGCTCGCGGGCCGCGGCGACGACGGCATCCAGGGTCCAGCCGCTGCCGACGGTGACCTCGATGTCGGCGTCGATCGCACCGCCCACGTCGCCGCCCGGCGGGAAGAGCCAGGTGAGCAGCGGCGCGGTGACGCCGGCCCGGCGCAGGTCGAGCGCCTCGGCGAGCTGGGCCACCCCGAGCCAGGTGGCGCCGCCGGCGAGCGCCGCCCGCGCCGAGGGCACCAGGCCGTGGCCGTAGGCGTCGCCCTTGACGACCGCCATCACCTGCGCCGACCCGGCTCGACGCGCGAGCTCGGCCACGTTGTCGCGGATGGCGTCGAGGTCGATGCTGACCCACGCCGAGGCGCCCGCGGGCGCGGGTGTGGGGGCGGAGGCGGGCGTGGCGGTCATGGGCCTGACGAGTCTAGGACGCCGGGGTGCCCGCGCGGCCCAGCAGGTGGGCCACTGCCCCCGGGATGCCGTGCGCGACCGCGAGCGCGCGCACCGGGCCGCCGGGGTTGGCCCGCTCGGCGGCGACGCCGTGGACCAGGGCGCCGAGGGCACCCGCGACGTCGGCGGGCAGGCCGGCGGCGAGCAGCGTGCCGAGCAGCCCGGCGAGCACGTCGCCCGCTCCGGCGGTGGCCAGCCAGGGTGGGGCGTCGCACTGCGACCAGACGGTGGACCCGTCGCCGGGCGGCACGACGAGGGTGGTCGCGCCCTTGAGCAGCACGGTGGCACCGGTGAGCGCGGCGAGGGCGCGGGCGTGGGCGAGCGGCCGGGCCTCGACCTGCTCGCGGCCCACCTCGTGCGTCGCCCAGCCGGGTGAGGAGGCGGGCGCACTCCCCCGCGTGCGGGGTGAGGAGGGTGACGGCATCCGACCGGGCCGCGAGCACGTCGGCGTCGAGGAGGTCGAGGCCGCCGGCGTCGACGACGACCGGCTCGGCGCCCGCGAGCGCCTCACGCGCCACGTCGAGCTGGGCCTTCGCGCCCGCGGCCCGCGAGGCGACGTCGAGCCCCGGCCCGACGACCCAGGCCTGCACCCGCCCGGCGCCGTGCACGGCCTCGGGCACCGCGGCCCGGACCAGCGCGGTGGGGGTCGGCGTGCCGACGTAGCGCACCATGCCGCAGCCGGCCTCCACGGCGGCAGTCACGCTGAGCACCGCTGCGCCGGAATAGGACTCGCCACCGGCGACGACGCCGAGCACGCCGCGCGAGTACTTGTCGTCGCTCGCCACCGGCACCGGCCACAGCGCGGCGACGTCGTCGTGGTCGAGGCGGCGCACGACCGGGTCTGCGTCGACCTCGAGGCCGATGTCGACGACGGTCAGCAGCCCGCAGGCCTGCTCGGTCGGCGGCAGCAGGTGCACCGGCTTGGCGACCGAGAAGGTCACGGTCTCGTCGGCGAAGACCCCGTCGGGGTCGAGCTCGCCACCCATCGGGTCCTGGCCCGAGGGCAGGTCGACGGCGATGACGTGGGCGGTCTCGGACAGCGCCGCGAGCCAGCCGACCGCCCAGTCGGGCAGCCCCGGGCGCGCGCCGATGCCGAGGATGCCGTCGAGCACGACGTCGGCCTCCCCCAGCCCGCTCGGGTCGGTCGTGAGCACGACGCCGGCCGCCTCGGCGGCCGCGCGGGCCCCCTCGTGCACGTGGTCGTGGTGCACCGCGACCGCGTTCCAGCCGGCCTCGGCGAGGCGCGCCACGGCGTACAGCGCGTCGGCGCCGTTGTTGCCGGGCCCGACCAGGGCCGCGACGGACTCGCCACCGCTCTCCTCGAGCCGGGCGGCCGCGACCCCGGCGAGCCCCTCGACGGCACGCGCCATCAGCTCGCCGTCGTCGAGGGTCGCCATGAGCGCGCCCTCGGCGGCGTAGACGGCATCCGTCGACCAGGCCTCGATCACGTTCCGGGTCCTTCCGCGACGACGACGGCCGACGCGATGCCGGCGTCGTGGGACAGGGACAGGTGCAGCGAGGTGATGCCGAGGGCGTCGACCCGGGCCTGCACGGTGCCGCGCACCTCGAGGTGCGGGCGCCCGTCGACCCCGCGGTGCACCTCGGCGTCGTGCCAGTGCATGCCGGTCGGGGCGCCGAGCGCCTTGGCCACGGCCTCCTTGGCGGCGAACCGGGCGGCCAGCGAGTTCAGCGGCAGGTCGCGCTCGCCCGCGGTGAACAGCCGCTCCCGCAGGGCCGGGGTGCGCTCGAGCGTCGCGCCGAAGCGCTCGACGTCGACCACGTCGATGCCGACGCCGATGATCACCGGGACGCCCGCTCGACGGTCACTCGACCGTGACCGACTTGGCGAGGTTGCGCGGCTGGTCGACGTCGAGGCCCTTGGCCGTGGACAGGTGCAGCGCGAAGACCTGCAGCGGCACGACGGCGAGCAGCGGCGCGAGCAGCGGCGAGCACTGCGGGATGCGGATGACCTCGTCGGCGAACGGCACGACGTCCTCGTCGCCGTCGTCGGCGATGACGATGGTGCGGGCGCCGCGGGCGCGGATCTCCTGGATGTTGGAGACGACCTTCTTGTGCAGCTCGTGCGGGGCGTCGGGGCTCGGCACGATGACGAAGACCGGCTGGCCCGCGTCGATGAGCGCGATCGGCCCGTGCTTGAGCTCGCCGGCCGCGAAGCCCTCGGCGTGGATGTAGGCGAGCTCCTTGAGCTTGAGCGCGCCCTCCAGGGCCACCGGGTAGCCGACGTTGCGGCCGAGGAACAGCACCGAGCGGGTGTCGGCCATGAAGTGCGCCATCTCGACCACGCGGTCCATCCGGCCGAGGAGGTCCTCGATCTTCGCGGGGATCTCCTGCAGCTCGGCCATCACGGCCTTGGCGTCGTCGGCGTAGGTCTCGCCGCGCAGCTGGGCGAGGTAGAGGCCGAGGATGTAGCAGGCGGTGATCTGGGCGAGGAACGCCTTGGTCGACGCGACCGCGATCTCGGGGCCGGCGTGGGTGTAGAGCACGGCGTCCGACTCGCGGGGGATGGTCGAGCCGTGCGTGTTGCAGATCGACAGCGTCATGGCGCCGAGCTCGGAGGCGTGCTTGACGGCCATGAGGGTGTCCATGGTCTCGCCGGACTGGCTGATCGACACGACCAGCGTGGTGCCGTCGACGATCGGGTCGCAGTAGCGGAACTCGTGGGCGAGGCTGACCTCGACCGGGATGCGGGTCCAGTGCTCGATCGCGTACTTGGCGACCATGCCGGCGTAGGCGGCGGTGCCGCAGGCGACGATCGTGATGCGGTCGACCTGCGCGCAGCTGCTCCTCGCTGATCCGCACCTCGTCGAGCACGAGCCGGCCGGTGTCGTCGGTGCGGCCGAGCAGGGTGTCGGCCACCGCGTGCGGCTGGTCGTTGATCTCCTTCTCCATGAACGTCGCGTAGCCGCCCTTCTCGGCGGCGGCGGCGTCCCAGGTGACCTCGTAGGCCTTGCCGTCCGACGGGCGTGCCGTCGAAGTCGATGACCGAGTAGCCGTCGGGGGTGATCGTGACGATCTGGTCCTGGCCGAGCTCGAGCGCGTGCCGGGTGTGGCCGATGAACGCCGCGACGTCGCTGCCGAGGAAGTTCTCGCCGTCGCCGAGGCCGACGACGAGCGGGCTGTTGCGGCGGGCGCCGACGACGACGCCGGGGCTGTCGGCGTGCACCGCGAGGAGGGTGAAGGCGCCCTCGAGCCGCTGCACGACGTTGAGCATGGCCTCGGTGAGGTCGCCCACCCGGTCGTACTCGCGGCCGACCAGCTTGGCGGCCACCTCGGTGTCGGTCTCGGAGAGGAACACGACGCCCTCGGCGAGCAGCTCCTTCTTCAGGGCGTGGAAGTTCTCGATGATGCCGTTGTGGATCAGGGCGAGCCGGTCGTGCGTCGCCACCGCGGTGCGGGTGCGCGTTGCCGTCGGTGGGGCCGCCGTGGGTCGCCCAGCGGGTGTGCCCGATGCCGGTGCGCGAGGCGGACAGCGGGTGCGCCTCGAGCGCCGAGCGGAGGTTCTCGAGCTTGCCGGCGCGCTTCTCGGACGTGACGCCGTCGGCGGTGACCAGGGCGACGCCCGCCGAGTCGTACCCGCGGTACTCGAGCCGGGAGAGCCCTTCCATCACGACCTCGAGGGCCGTGTCATCCATGGTCCGCCCGACGTAGCCCACGATTCCGCACATGCCGGCAAGCCTAGTTGTGAACCACCCCGGGTGTGGCCAGCCGGGCGGCCGCCCACGGTCGGCGCCCGTCACACCGGCGCACCACGCCGGCTCCGGTCGGGTCGCGCGACCGCATAGGCAACAATGGCGCGCGTGAGCGCCACGCAGGAGCGACGCACGCTTCCGACGCCCTACGTCGACCTCGACCGCCGGGCGTGGTCGCGCCTGCGCGAGAGCCACCCGATGAGCCTGGAGCAGAGCGACCTCGCCCGGCTGCGCGGCCTGGGCGAGCGGCTCGACCTCAACGAGGTCGAGGAGGTCTACCTGCCGCTGTCGCGGCTGCTGCACTTCTACGTCGAGGCCACCCACGGGCTGCGGCTCGCGACGAGCGAGTTCCTCGGCGAGCGGCCGACCCGCGTGCCGTTCGTCGTCGGGGTCGCCGGCTCGGTGGCGGTGGGCAAGTCGACGACCTCGCGCATCCTCAAGGAGCTGATGAGCCGCTGGCCGCACACCCCGCGCGTCGAGCTCATCACGACCGACGGCTTCCTCCACTCCAACGCCGAGCTGGAGCGGCGAGGGCTGTTGCAGCGCAAGGGTTTTCCCGAGTCCTACGACCGCCGCGCCCTGATGCGGTTCATCGCCGCGGTGAAGTCGGGGATGCCGGTGGTCGAGGCACCGCAGTACTCGCACCTCACCTACGACGTGCTGCCCGACACGATCCGGGTGCGCCGGCCGGACGTGCTGATCGTCGAGGGGCTCAACGTGCTGCAGCCGCCGGCGGTGCGCCCGGACGGGTCGAGCACCGGCGCGATCTCGGACTACTTCGACTTCTCGGTCTACGTCGACGCGCCCGTCGAGGAGATCCGCACCTGGTACGTCGAGCGCTTCCTGCGGTTGCGCGAGACCGCGTTCGCCGACCCGCAGTCGTACTTCCACCGGTACGCGCGGCTGAGCGACGACGAGGCGCGCGAGACGGCGGCGGCCATCTGGGAGCAGATCAACGAGCCGAACCTCGTCGAGAACGTGCTGCCGACGCGCGGACCGGGCCACGCTCGTGCTGACCAAGGGCGCCGACCACGCCGTGACGGGGATCCGGCTGCGCAAGATCTGAGCCGACCGTCGCGAGCTGCGACGCGACGGCACGGGCCGGTCAGTACCAGTGCGGCGAGCGGGCGTTCCACTGGTCGAGGGCGTTGCACGGGGTGCCGTACGACCGCTTGATGTAGTCGAGCCCCCACTTGATCTGGGTGACCGGGTTGGTGCGCCAGTCGCTCGCGACGGTGCCCATCTTGCTGCCGGGCAGCGACTGCGGGATGCCGTAGGCGCCGGACGAGGCGTTCTCCGCCTTGTAGTTCCAGCCGCTCTCGCCGATCCAGAGCCGCTCGAGGCAGGGCCACTGCGACTGGCTGAAGCCGTACTCGGGCATCAGCACGCGCGCGGCGGCCTTGGGGTCCTGCCGCGCGTTGGCGATGAGCCGCTTGCGCTCGGCGGCCGCGGCGGCCTTCTCGGCGGCGGCCTTGCGGGCCTTGGCCAGGGCCGCGGCCTTGACCTTCTCGCGCTGGGCGCTGCGGGCGGCGGCGACGGAGCGCTGGGTGTTGGTCGCGCTGCGGTCGGCGGCGACCCGCACGGCATCGGCCTGCTCGGTCTTGCTCTGCTCGGTGGAGGTGCTGTTGGTGACGCCGTCGACGGCGAAGGTCAGCGTGTCGGCGCTGGCGGTGCCACCGGACAGGGCCGCTGCCACACCGCCGGTGCAGAGCACGGCCGCCGCCACACCCGAGGCGAGCACCGGCCGGCCGAGCGCCGTCCGCGCCGCGTGCGACGCGCCCGGTCGCCGCGGGGCGGCATGACGGGGCGCGTGGCGCGGGGTGTAGCGGGCCATGGGCAGGCAGGAACCTCTCAGGGGGGATCACGCAGTCAGGGGTCGGGGCACGGGGCAGCCCCGGGGCGTTACCGAATCGAGACCTTACTGTAGGCGATTGGGGGAACGGGGCGAAATCGTCGCCTGAACTTCCGCTCAGGTCGTGACGAGCGCCACCTAGACCTCGATGCCCTCGAGCAGGTCGGTCACGAGCGCCGCGATCGGGCTGCGCTCGCTGCGGGTGAGCGTCACGTGGGCGAACAGCGGGTGCCCCTTGAGCGCCTCGACGACCGCCACGACGCCGTCGTGCCGGCCCACCCGCAGGTTGTCGCGCTGGGCGACGTCGTGGGTGAGCACGACCCGCGAGTTCTGGCCGATCCGCGACAGCACGGTGAGCAGCACGTTGCGCTCCAGGCTCTGCGCCTCGTCGACGATGACGAACGCGTCGTGCAGCGAGCGGCCGCGGATGTGGGTGAGCGGCAGCACCTCGAGCATGCCGCGGTCGAGGATCTCCTCGACGACCTCGCGCGAGACCAGGCGCCGACAGGGTGTCGAAGACCGCCTGGCCCCACGGGTTCATCTTCTCGGACTCGTCGCCGGGCAGGTAGCCGAGCTCCTGGCCGCCGACGGCGTACAGCGGCCGGAAGACGACCACCTTGCGCTGCTGGCGGCGCTCCATGACGGCCTCGATGCCGGCGCACAGGGCGAGCGCGGACTTGCCGGTGCCGGCGCGGCCACCGAGGCTGACGATGCCGATGTCCTGGTCCATGAGCAGGTCGAGCGCGATCCGCTGCTCGGCGCTGCGGCCGTGCAGCCCGAACGCGTCGCGGTCGCCGCGCACGAGGCGCAGCTGCTTGTCGGGGCCGACCCGCGCCAGGCCGGAGCCGCGCTGGCGAGCTGAGCACCAGGCCCGGTGTGACAGGGGAACTCGGCGCCGTCGACGCTCTCGAGGCGGCCGTACTCGTAGAGGTGGTCCATCTCCTCGACGGTGACGTCGAGCTCGGCCATGCCGGTCCAGCCGGACTCGACCGCGAGCTCGGCGCGGTACTCCTCGGCCTCGAGCCCGCACGCCGAGGCCTTGACCCGCATCGGGAGGTCCTTGCTGACGATCGTGACGCGTGCGACCCTCGTTGGCGAGGTTGCGGGCCACGGCCAGGATGCGCGTGTCGTTGTCGCCCAACCGGAACCCGGCGGGCAGCGACGTCGGGTCGGTGTGGTTGAGCTCGACCCGCAGGGTGCCGCCGTCGTCGCCGATCGGCACCGGCGCGTCGAGCCGGCCGTGCCGAGATGCGCAGGTCGTCGAGCATCCGCAGCGCCGTGCGGGCGAAGTAGCCGAGCTCGGGGTGGTGCCGCTTGGCCTCCAGCTCGGTGACCACCACGACCGGGAGCACGACCTCGTGCTCGTCGAAGCGGGTGATGGCCCGGGGGTCCGCGAGCAGGACCGAGGTGTCGAGCACGTAGGTGCGACGCGGCTCCTTCCCCGGTCGTGCGGGCGGTGCCGGTCGCGTGCTCGAGGCCATGGTCGCTCCTGGGGTGAGGAATGCGGTGGTCTCGACGCTACGACCCGGATCACGAGCTTTCCCGCAGGCCCGGCTCCGCGTGTCGGCCCTATTTCCGGGCCGTGACGATGCCTGTGATACGGGTGTGACCGATGTGCCGAATGAGGCGCGCGTCACGGCATCCGGCCGGTGACGACCCGCGGATGCCGGGGGTCGGCTCAGGACGCCGAAGCGGCGGTGCCGCTCGCCGTAGGCGCGCAGCGCCCGCAGGAAGTCGACCTTGCGGAAGTCGGGCCAGTAGGCCTCGCAGAAGTAGAACTCGCTGTGCGCGCTCTGCCAGAGCAGGAACCCGCCGAGCCGCTGCTCCCCCGAGGTGCGGATGACCAGGTCGGGGTCGGGCTGGCCCTTGGTGTAGAGGTGCTCGGCGATGTGCTCGACGTCGATCACCTCGGCGAGCTCCTCGATGCTGGTGCCGCGGGTCGGCGTGCTCCTGCAGCAGCGAGCGCACGGCATCCGCGATCTCGCGCCGCCCGCCGTACCCGACCGCGACGTTGACCAGCATCCCGTCGACGTCGCGGGTCTGGTCCTCGGCCGCCTTGAGCCGGGCCGCGGTGCGCGACGGGCAGCAGGTCGAGGGCCCCCACGGGGTGGATGCGCCAGCGGTGCGTCGCGGCGAGCGTGTCGACGGCGCGCTCGATGATCTTCAGCAGCGGCCGCAGCTCCTTCTCGGGGCGGTTGAGGTTGTCGGTCGACAGCAGCCACAGGGTGACCACCTCGACCCCGACCTCGTCGCACCACGACAGCAGGTTCGCGATGTTGTCGGCCCCGGCCTGGTGCCCCTCGCTCGCACCGGCGCCACGGGCCTTGGCCCAGCGGCGGTTGCCGTCGAGCATGACCCCGACGTGGCGCGGCACCGACGAGGCGTCGAGCTGCCGGGTGAGGCGGCGGGCGTAGGCGGCATACAGGGGCTCGCTCAGCCACATGCGCCGTGTCCTCCCGCCTGCGTCCGGAGCCGGGCCGCGGGGTCGCGGACGGCTCGACCCACGCTACTCCCGTGACGCACGCCTCTTGGTCCCGGCACGGTAAACCTACGGTTGCGTAGGTTACCCTCGGTGAATGACGCAGACCGAGCCGACCCCCGGCGCCGAGCCGAGCCGCCGCGAGGCCCTCGAGCAGCGCGTCGAGACGGCGCTGGAGCACGTCAAGCCCAAGCTGCGCGGCTGGCTGCACGCCGGCATGACGCCCGTGGCGCTGGTCGCCGGCATCATCCTGATCGTGCTCGCCGGCACCACGACGGAGAAGGTCTCGGCGGCGGTGTTCGCCGGCACCGCGGTGCTGCTCTTCGGCACCTCGGCGGTCTACCACCGCGGCACCTGGTCGCCGCGCGTCGGCGGCTTCCTGCGCCGCTTCGACCACTCGAACATCTTCTTGATCATCGCCGGCACCTACACGCCGTTCGCGCTGCTGCTGCCGCCCGAGCAGGCCACGCCGGATGCTGATCATCGTGTGGAGCGGCGCCTTCCTCGGCGTGCTCTTCCGGGTCTTCTGGGCCGGCGCCCCGCGCTGGCTCTACGTGCCGGCCTACGTCGATGCTCGGCTGGGTCGCGGTCTTCTACTTCGGCCCGCTGCTGCAGCACGCCGGTGCCGCCGTGATGACCTGGGTGGTCATCGGCGGGGCGCTCTACAGCCTCGGCGCGATCGTCTACGGCACCAAGCGGCCGAACTTCTCACCGCGCTGGTTCGGCTTCCACGAGGTCTTCCACGCGCTGACCATCCTGGCCTTCACGGCGCACTTCGTCGCCGCCTCGATCGCCCTGACCGGCCCCGCGATCGTCTGACCGGCTGACAGCCGGCCCCGGCGCTGGCCGGGTGCGATCGGCATCCATGGCGCGCGCGCCCGAGGCTCACTTCGCGGCGGTCGGCCCCGGGTCGTCGGTCGTCGGTGGCGTCGCCCGGTTCGGCGACCGCGCCCGGCACGGCGTCGGTCGGGCCGGCCACCGGGCCGTCCTCCTCGGACGCGAGCTCACCCGGGGACACCTGCGGGTCGTCCTTGCCGCGGTGGGCCGCCTGCTGGCGGTACGACATCCGCCGCATCCGGGCGTTCATGTTCCGCATGAGGAACCACAGCGCGAGCGCCAGGAGGAAGAAGGCGAGGAAGGCCAGGAAGCCCGGCCCGCCGTCGGCGGTCGGGGCCTCGTTCATGCCTCACGCTCCGTGCGGGTGTCGTGGGCGACGGTGAGGTCGCCCGAGGTCGCGAGGGCGTCGGCCGCCGCGAGGTCGGTGGGGATGCCGGCGAAGAGGTCGTCCTCGCCCTCCACGATCGGGATGAACGACAGCGCCGCCTCGTAGTCCTCGGTGGGCCACACCTGCGCCTGCACCTCGCGCGAGACGCGGAACCAGGTGCCGTCGGGGTCGACCTGGGTGGCGTGGGCGAGCAGGGCGGCGTCGCGCTTCTCGAACCAGGCGGCGCACTCGACCCGGGTGGTGACGACGCGGTCGGGGCGCGACCAGTTCTCGAGCCACTCGGCGTAGGGGCTCTCCTCGCCGAGCGCGGTCAGCGCCTCGTGGAAGGCCTCGATCCGGGCCCGGCTGAAGGTCTGGTTGTAGTAGACCTTCAGCGGCTGCCAGGCCGGGCCGGCGTGCGGGAACGCCTCCGGGTCGCCGGCCGCGACGACCGCCGCCATCGACACGTCGTGGCACATGATGTGGTCGGGGTGGGGGTAGCCGCCGTTCTCGTCGTACGTCGTGACGACGTGCGGGCGGAACGCGGCGGATCTCGCGGACCAGCGCCTCGGTGGTGACGGCGCAGCGGCTCGAGGGCGAAGCAGCCCTCCGGCAGCGGGGGCAGCGGGTCGCCCTCGGGCAGACCGGAGTCGACGAAGCCGAGCCAGGTGTGCTGCACGCCGAGGATCTCGCGGGCGGCGGCCATCTCGTCGCGGCGCACCTGGGCGAGGTCGCGCAGGATGTGCACGTCGTTCTTGAGCCGGGGGTTGAGCACGTCGCCGCGCTCACCGCCGGTGCACGACACGACGAGCACCTCGTGGCCCTCGTCGACGTAGCGGGCCATGGTCGCCGCGCCCTTGCTGGACTCGTCGTCCGGGTGCGCGTGGACGCACATGAGCCGGAGCCGGTCGGACACGTGGGGACCCTTCGGTGCAGCGGTCTCGGGCCATACCCGAGAATGGACGCCGTCCATCCTCTCATCCGGCACGGACCCCCGGACCACCGCACGCCAGCCCCGTCGAAGGACCCGTATGCCGTTGCCCCGCCCCGCTCCCGGCACCACCCGCTGGTGGGTGGTCGGCGTCCTCGGCTGCCTCGCCGCCGTGGCCGTCATCGTGTGGTGGGGGATTCGCCTCGACGACCGGCACCGTGCGCCCCGAGGTCACCGGCTACGAGGTGCGCAGCGACACCTCGATCGTGGTCGAGTACGACCTGCACCGGCCCGACGGCGTCGCCGTGGTCTGCCGGATCAGCGCCCTGGACGGCGGCCGCAACCGGGTCGGCACGGTCGAGGACGCCGTGCCCGCGGAGGGCGCCACGTCGGTGCACCGGGTCGTGTCGCTGCGCACCAGCGTGCGCGCCGTGACCGGGGTCGTCGACAGCTGCACCCGGGTGCTCAACACCCCCTGAGCGGGCGACGGGGCCGACCCGGTGCGGGCGGTCGCACCCGGACCACCGGTGCACCGGCCATGGTGGCGATCCGGGCCCGGGTTGGTAGACTGACCACTTCACACCTCGGGTCTGGGTCCGACACGCGTTGCCGAACGGCATCCATCGGAACCCGGGCCCGTTGCCGTAGCACCGAGGTGCCGCCCCCAGCGGGGCGGGCGCCGCCATGACCCAGGAGTGAGTGACGTGACCGAGACCGCCAACCAGGCGAGCTTCCTGACCCAGGGGGCGTTCGACCGCCTCCAGGCCGAGCTCGACGAGCTCTCCGGGCCGGGCCGCACCGAGATCGCGAAGAAGATCGAAGCCGCGCGCGAGGAGGGTGACCTCAAGGAGAACGGTGGCTACCACGCCGCCAAGGAGGAGCAGGGCAAGATGGAGGCCCGCATCCGCCAGCTCACCCAGCTGCTCGAGACCGCCGTCATCGGCGAGACCCCGGCCGACGACGGCGTCGTCGAGCCCGGCATGGTCGTCACCGTCGACATGTTCGGCGACGAGGAGACCTTCCTGCTCGGCTCGCGCGAGATCACCGACGACTCGATGCACGTCTTCTCCGAGAAGTCCCCGATCGGCGCGGCCGTCAACGGCGCCAAGGTCGGCGACAAGGTCAGCTACACCGCCCCGAACGGCAAGCAGGTCGAGGTCAAGGTGCTGGCCACCAAGCCCTACGAGGGCTGAGCGACACCACCGCCCACGACGGGCGGATGACGAGGGGCCGGGTCCGCGTGGACCCGGCCCCTCGTCGCGGTCTCACGCGAGTTGGGTGCTGAGGTGGCTGCCCCGACGACCACTTGAGCACCCAACTCCGGGGACCGCGGTCGTCAGGGCTCGCGCTCGCCGGTGACGACGGTGCGGGTGGCCCCGCCGACCCAGATGGTGCCGTCGACGACGTCGACGTGCACCCGGCCCACCCGGCCGATGACGGTGCCCTGTGCGGCGACGTAGTGCTCGGGCAGGTGGCCGGCCGGCACGAGCCACTGGGCCAGGCCCGCGTTGAGGCTGCCGGTGACGGGGTCCTCGGCGAAGTCGCGACCGTCGGAGTAGATCGCCCGCACCTCGGCGGCCACCCCGTCGTCGCGGGCCCCGGGCGGGTAGACCGCGACGAAGCCGACCTTGAGCCCGGCGCAGAGGCTGGGGTCCGGCACGGCCGCGAGCACGGCCTCGGGTGAGCGCAGCAGCACCCCGATCCAGCCGGGGCCGTTGTCGACCCAGGCGGTCTCGAGCACGTCGGCCGGGTCCAGGCCCAGCGCGGTGACGACCCGCTCGGCCTCCGCGGCGGCCACCGGGCCGGTGCGGGTCAGCGGCGGCGCGGCGAACCGGAGCCGCTCGCCGCGCCGCACCTCGACCAGGCCGGCGGCGCACTGCTGCACGACCACGCCCTCGGATGCCGGCACGCCGCCGGCCTCGAGCCACGCGTGGGCGCTGCCCAGGGTGGGGTGCCCGGCGAAGGGCAGCTCGCCGCCGGTGGTCCAGATCCGCACCCGGTAGTCGGCACCCGGGTCGGTGGGCGCGCACAGGAAGGTCGTCTCGGACAGGTTGGTCCAGCGGGCGATGGTCGCCATCTGCTCGTCGGTGAGGTCGTCGGCGTCGTGGAAGACGGCCAGCGCGTTGCCGCGGCAGGTGGACTCGGAGAACACGTCGACGAAGCGCACGGCAGGCATGGGCCCCATGCAACCACGCCGTCCGGCGACCCCGTGGCGAGGCCGTGCGGGCGACCTACAGCGTGGGTGCGTCGGTCGTGGCGGCGGTGACGGCGGCCGCGCGGGCGTCACCGGTGAGGTCGGTGCGCACGACCACGCCGAGCTTGCCCATGGTGGTGCGCATGCCCTCGCCCAGGCCACTGGTGACGACGCGCTCGAGGCCGTGCTCGCGCACGAAGCGCACGATCCGGGCGTGGTGCGTGCCCTCGGGCCCGATGCCGTGCAGGTCGCCCCAGCCGACGGGCACCTCGGTCCACGAGGTGACCTCGCCGTCGGTGACGTCGGCGACGGCCACCGTCTGGGCGCGGCCGAGGCCGCCGCCCACGGTGCCGTGCGGTGTGGTGGTGACGCCGATGATCATCTCCCGATCGTACGGCTGCCCGCGCAGGCGCTCAGTCGGTGGTGCGCCGCACGTAGGCCCGGATGGCGAGCGGCGCGAGGATCGCCGACAGCCCGATCGTCCAGATCAGCGTCGCGGTGACGGGGTACTGCAGCGGCAGCGCGGCGTCCGGCGGCACCGGGAAGCCCTCGTTGCCCCACAGCTCGCGCAGCGCCTGCACCAGCGCGCTGATCGGGTTCCACTCGGCGAGCCAGCGCAGCACCGGCGGCATGCCCTCGGGCGCGCGCGAACGCGTTGCTGAGGAAGGTGATCGGGAAGATCGTCACGAACATGACGCCCTGCACCGCCTCGACCGAGCGCAGCGACGACCCGACCAGGATGCCGATCCAGATCATCATGAACCCGAAGAGCACGAGCAGGCCGTAGCCGAGCAGGCCCCGGGCCGAGCCCGTTGTTGATGCGCCAGCCGATGAAGAGCCCGGTGACCGACATGACGACGATGCCGATGCTGGAGTGGATCAGGCTGGAGACGCTGCGCGCCACGACGACCGCCCCGCGACCGATCGGCAGCGAGCGGAACCGGTCGACGATGCCCTTGCCGAGGTCGTTGTTGAGCCCGATCGCCACGACGAACGAGCTGAACGCCATGGTCTGGGCCATGATGCCGGGCAGCAGCCACTCCTTGTAGTCGACGCCGGGGATGTTGATCGACCCGCCGAAGACGAAGGCGAAGAGCAGCACGAACATCACCGGCTGGATGGTGACGTCGGTGAGCATCTCGGGCTGGCGCTTGATGTGGGTGAGGTTGCGCCGGATCAGCGCCCCGATCTGCCGGGTGCCGGTGGCCCCGCGCTCGTCGGGGTGGGTGGCCTGGAAGTGGGTGGCCGTGGTCGAGGTCATCGGACCGCCTCCGTGATCTGCTCGTCGTGGGACGGCGCCTGCTCGGCTGCTCGGCCCGGTGGCCGGTGAGGTTGAGGAAGACGTCGTCGAGGCTGGGCCGTTGCAGGCCGATGTCGTCGAGGTCGATGCCGGCGTCGTCGAGCCGGGCCGCGATGCGGGTCAGCGCACCCACCCCGTCGGCGGGAGCCGTGATGTGCCGGGCGTCGCGGTCGACGTGGACCTCGCCGACCTCGGAGCGCACGAGCTCGGCCGCCGCGTCGACCTCGGCCGGCGCGGCTCACCGTGACGACCAGGCTGGCCGCCCCGGACTGGTCCTTGAGCTCGAGCGGGGTGCCCTGGGCGATGATCCGGCCGTGGTCGATCACGACGATGTGGTCGGCGAGCTGGTCGGCCTCGTCGAGGTACTGGGTGGTGAGGAGCAGGGTCGTGCCGTCGCGCACGAGGTCGCGCAGCACGTCCCAGAGCTCGACCCGGCTGCGCGGGTCGAGGCCGGTGGTCGGCTCGTCGAGGAAGAGCACCGGCGGCGTGGCGATCAGGCTCGCGGCGAGGTCGAGCCGGCGCCGCATGCCGCCGGAGTAGTCCTTGACCACCTTGTTGCCGGCCTCGGACAGCGAGAACCGCTCGAGCAGCTCGTCGATCGACGACTTCACCAGCCGGCGGTCGAGGCCGTAGAGGTCGCCGATCAGCCGGAGGTTCTCGCGGCCGGTGAGCAGCTCGTCGACCGTGGCGGACTGGGCGGTCAGGCCCATCCGGTGGCGCACGGCATCCGGCTCGGCGACGACGTCGTGGCCGGCGACCCGGGCGGTGCCGCTGGTCGGGATGCTGAGCGTGGTCATCATCCGCACCGTGGTGGTCTTGCCCGCGCCGTTGGGGCCGAGCATCGAGAAGACGGTGCCGGCGGGCACCGAGAAGCTGACGCCGTCGACGGCGGTGAAGTCGTCGAACGTCTTGACGAGGTCGACCGCCTCGATGGCCGGGGCGCTCATGACACCAGGCAGAACGGGTGCCCAGCCGGGTCGAGGTAGACGACGAAGCCGCCCTCCGGTGGACGGTTGGTGCGTCGTGCCGGGTGGCCCCCGCGGCGAGCACCAGCGCCTCGCCGTCGGCGAGGTCGGGGACCCGCAGGTCGAGGTGGAACTGCTGCGGGTGGTCGCCGCCCGGCCAGGTGGGCGCGACGTAGTCGTCGATCTGCTGGAAGGCCAGCGACTGCGAGCCCGCGCCGCCGCCCGGCGGGAGGATGGTCACCCAGTCGTCGTCGTCGGCGTCCTGGTGCACCTCCCAGCCGAGGAGGCTCGGCGTAGAAGCCGGCGAGCGCCGGGGCGTCGGGGCAGTCGATCGCCACGACGTCGAGGACGGGTCTGGTCTGCGGAGCGGTGGTCTCACTCATGTCGGCCAACCCTAGGTGTGACCACCGACACAGGTCTTCTCGATTAGTGCTGCCCCGCCGCTCAGGCCCGCAGGTGCCCGCGCAGCAGCGCCCCGGCCCGCTCCGCCTCCTCGACGGTGTTGTTGAGGTGGAACGACACCCGCAGCCGGCCGGCCCGCTCCGCCGCGACGATCCCGTGCTCGGCGAGCAGCCCGGGCACCTCGTCGTCGGCGGCCAGCGCCCGGATCGCCCGACCCACCGGCTCCAGCCCGGCCCCCGCGGCGAAGGCGGCCTCGACCTCCAGCGCGTGGGCGTGCAGCCCGGCCACCCCCACCCGCTCGAGCAGGGCCAGCGAGGATGCCGTGCCCACCCACGCGTGCCACCCCGGCGAGACGTCGAACCGGCGCGCGTCGGACGCCAGCCGCAGCGGCGAGCCGTAGATCGACGACCAGGGCAGCTCCCCCGCGTACCAGCCCGCGGCGGCGGGCACGAGCGCGTCCACCCGGTCCGCACGCACGGTGAGGAAGGCGGTCCCCCGCGGCGAGAGCAGCCACTTGTACGCCGCGCACACCGTGTAGGCGAACCGCCCGGCCTCCACCGGCAGCCACCCGGCGGCCTGGGTCACGTCGACGAGCACGTCGACCCCGTACCGTGCGGCGGCCGCCTCGACGGCGGCCAGCGGCGCCACCGCGCCGTCCGACGACTGCACCGCGGCGAGGGCCACCAGCCCGGTCGAGGCGTCGACGTGCTCGGCGACCTCCGCGAGCGGCACCTCGACGACCCGGATGCCGCGTGCCTCCTGGGCGAGGAACGGGAAGGTCACGCTGGTGAACTCCCCCTCGGGCACGAGCACCGTCGACCCGTCCGGCACCGCCGCCGCGACCATCGCCACCAGGGGTGAGACCTGGCTGCCGATGGCCACCGTGGCCGGCGACACCCCCACGAGCCGCGCGTACGCCTCCCGGGCGGAGGCCACGTCGGCGTCGTAGCCCGGCGCGTGGGCGATCCCTCGCCGCCACTCGTCCTGCGCCTGCGCGAGGGCGGCCAGGGTCGCCCGCGGGGGCAGCCCCATCGTCGCCGAGTTGAGGTAGGTGCCGTCGGGCTCGAACTCGTCGCGCCCAGGGCCAGTCGGTGCTCATCGCCCCAAGGTAGACGCCCTGAGCGCTGCCCGAGTGCGGAAGTGGCTGCCCTGGCGACCGTCCGACTCGGGCGAGGTCAGCCGGCGTCGGCGACGCGCGAGGCAGCGGCGCCAGGGCCGCGGCGGCGGCCGGGTAGCCGTCCGCGAGCAGCCCCACCGCGAAGAGCACGTAGGCGGAGTCCACGCGCCGGTGCGGGTGGTCGGGCACCCGCCAGCCGCCGCCGTGGTCGTCGGTGACCCGGGCGAGCACGCGGTCGCCCACGTCACCCGGGGCGTGCCGGAGCACCCCGCCCGACCCGACGACCAGCGCGACGTCGGCCAGCGGGCGCGGCCGCTCCGACGGGTGCGGGGGCCGGCCGTGGCGACGCACCGCGACCACGGCCGCGGTCGAGGCGATCTCCTCCTCGGCCGCCCACTGCGCCGGGGTCGACGCGAGGTGGGCCGTGTCAGCGGCGACAGCCCGCGCATACCTGATCATGGTGTCGGACAACGACATCCGCTCACGCTCGCCCGCCTCGACCACGCCCTCGGCGGTCCACCGCATGCCGAGGTCGGCCTCGACGGTGCGCGCGTGCCACAGCGTGCCGACGACCTCGCGGTGGATGGTGGCGTCCTCGCCCTGCGGGGTGATCACCGAGTAGACGTCGGTCGTCGCCCCGCCGACGTCGACGACGAGCACGTCGCCGCCCACGACGTCGGCGAGCACCTCCACGCCGCGGAGCACGGCATCCGGCGTGGGGGCGCGCACCAGCTCGGCGAACCCGCGGCCGCGGGAGAGCCCCTTGCCGCCGATGACGTGGGTCAGGAAGGCCTCGCGGATGGCGGCGCGCGCCGCCTCGGGCGCGACGACCCCGATGCGGGGCAGCACGTTGGCCGTGACGACGTGCCGGCGCCCGGTCGAGGCCAGCAGGGCCGCGACCTCGTCGGCCGCCTCGGCGTTGCCGGCCACGACGACCGGTGCGGACAGCCGCGCCTTGGCGATGCGCTCGGCGTTGTGCAGCAGCACGTCGGCGTTGCCGCCGTCGGTGCCGCCCACGAGGAGCACGAGGTCGGGGGATGCCGCCCGCAGCGCCGCGACGTCGGCGCCGGTCATCGGGCCGCACGCGACGTGCACGACCTTGGCCCCGGCCGACAGGCCGACCCGGTGCCCGGCCTCGGCCGTCACCTCGCGCTCGTAGCCGACGACGGCCAGGCGCAGCCCACCCCCGGCGCTGGAGCAGACGAGCACCTCGTCCGGCTCCCCGTGCGACGCGAGTGACGCGCGCACGGCATCCACGCCGTCCATGACGTCGGTCGCGACCGTCGTCGGGTGGCTCGCGGTGCCGAGCACCTCACCGGTGGCGACGTCGACGAGCACCGCCTTGGTGAAGGTCGACCCGACGTCGACGCAGAGGACCGAGGGCACGGCAGGCACGGCGGGCACCGCGGGTCAGGTGAGCCGGTCGAGCGCCTGGCGCAGGTCGGCGACGAGGTCCTCGACGTCCTCGATGCCGACCGACAGGCGGATCAGGTCGCCCGGCACCTCGAGCTCGGTGCCGGCCACCGACGCGTGGGTCATCCGGCCCGGGTGCTCGATGAGCGACTCGACGCCGCCCAGCGACTCCCCGAGGATCCACAGCTGGGTCTCGGCGCAGACCTTCGTCGCGACGTCCTCGCCGCCCTTGACCCGGAACGCGACCATGCCGCCGAACCGCCTCATCTGCCGCGCGGCGACGTCGTGGTTGGGGTGGTCGGGCAGGCCCGGGTAGTGCACCGCGGTGACGCCGTCGTGGCCGAGCAGGAACTCGACGACCTTCTCGGCGTTGTCGCAGTGCCGCTCCATGCGCACCGCGAGGGTCTTCAGGCCGCGCAGCACGAGCCAGGCGTCGAACGGGCCGGCGACGGCGCCCATCGCGTTCTGGTGGAACGCGATCCGCTCGCTGACCGACTCGCCGTCGCGGGTGGTCGCACCGGGTGCGACGACGACGGCGCCGCCGACGACGTCGCTGTGGCCGCCGGCGTACTTGGTCGTCGAGTGCACGACGACGTCGGCGCCGAGGGCGATCGGCTGCTGCAGGTAGGGCGAGGCGAAGGTGTTGTCGACGACGAGCAGGGCGCCGGCCTCGTGGGTCAGGGCGGCGATCGCCGCGATGTCGGCGATGCCGAGCAGCGGGTTGGTCGGGGTCTCGAGCCACACCATCCGGGTCTCGGGCCGGAGCGCCGCACGCACCGACTCGACGTCGGCGACCGTGGCGATCGAGTGCTCCACGCCCCAGGGCCGCACCACCTTGTTGAACAGGCGGTAGGTGCCGCCGTACGCGTCGGACGGCACGACGACGTGGTCGCCGGGGGCGAGCAGCGCCCGCAGCACGGCATCCTCGCCGGCGAGGCCGCTGGCGAAGGCGAACCCGCGCTCGCCACCCTCGAGCGCCGCGATGCACTCCTCGAGCGCGGTGCGGGTGGGGTTGGCCGAGCGGGAGTACTCGTAGCCGCCGCGCAGGCCGCCGATGCCGTCCTGCTTGTAGGTGCTCACCTGGTGGATCGGGGGGACGACCGCGCCGGTCGTGGGGTCCGGCTCCTGCCCGGCATGGATGGCGCGCGAGGAGAAGCCGAGGTCGTCGAGATTCATGGGCGACAGCGTATGCCGGGCCGCGGGCCCGCGGACGGCCCTCGCCCCTCGTCACCCATCCTGGCCGACCCCGGCCCGGTCAGGATGGGTGATGAGGAAGCTCGGGTGGGCCTCAGGCCCCGGCGCCCCAGATCGCGGTCGCCGTGGTCGTGCCGCCGGCGCCGGTCGCCCCGCAGGTGCCGTTGCCGTACGCGGCCAGGGCGACGGTCAGCCGCAGCTGGGTGGCGCCCACGCCGGTCTCGCTGTCGATGTCCCAGACCTGGGTGGCGCACGCCCCCGGCGCGAGCGCAGCGTTCAGGCTGAGGGTCATCGTGACGGTGGCCTCGCCCTTGGGCGGGCCGTCCGGGTTGAGAACGCGGGCGGTACTGGGCGACACGCTGAACTCGCTGGTGACCTTCGGGGTGACCGTGATGTTCTTCGCCGCGTTTCCGGGCGCCTTCTCGGCGGCGATCGTCGCCGTGAACGTGGTGTTCGCCGGGATCGTCGTGGTGCCCTTGTTGCACAGCTTCCAGGTGAAGGTGCCCAGCGTGTGCCCGTTGACCGGCTTGGTCGCCGTGCTGCTGGTGATGCCGGTGTCCGGCACGAAGGTCACCACGTGCGACGGCGAGCAGGACTGCGCTGCGGCCGGCTGGCCCACGAGGATCACGGGCACGGTCCAGGCCGCGCCTGCGACGACGCGACGGCTGACGAGCGTTTCGGTCATTCGGGCTCCACCTTCTCAAGGGTCCGGGGTCCTGCGGTGTCGTCACCCTAGGAGCGGCCGCTCCCCGTCCTTTACCTGTTCTTTACCTTTTCCCTCCTTCGTCTTTACGGTCTGGCCGATCGGCCGACCCGGGTCCGACCAACGGACCGGACCGGGATGACGCGGCGCCCCTCGCGTGTTGGGCTTGACATGCTCTTCGGATCCCGCGCCAAGACCACGCTGCCCACCCCCGACGACGCCCTGCCGGGCCACGACCGGCGGCTGTTCGTCGTGCCGACCACCCACGCGGTGCTCGGCACCCCCCTCGAGGGGCCCTGGCCGGACGGCACCGAGGTGCTCTACGTCGCCATGGGCTGCTTCTGGGGCGTCGAGCGGATCTTCTGGAAGCTGCCCGGCGTCGTGACCACCGCGGCCGGCTACATGGGCGGGTACACCCCCAACCCGACCTACGAGGAGACCTGCACCGGGCGCACCGGCCACGCCGAGACCGTGCTCGTGGCGTACGACCCGACGGTCACCTCCCCCGAGCTGCTGCTCAAGGCGTTCTGGGAGAACCACGACCCCACGACGCGCAACCGCCAGGGCAACGACATCGGCACGGCCTACCGCTCGGCGATCTTCTGGACCACCGACGCGCAGGAGGCCGCCGCGCGCACCACGCGGTCGACCTTCCAGGACGTGCTCACCGGCGCCGGTCGCGGCGAGATCACCACCGACCTCGCCTCCGCGAGCGAGGCCGGCCCGTTCTACTACGCCGAGGACTACCACCAGCAGTACCTGCACAAGAACCCCAACGGCTACTGCAACCACGGCCCCAACGGGCTCACCTGCCCGGTCGGCGTCGCGAACCTGCCCGCCCAGACCGACGTGCTGCCGCCGGCCTGACCGGTTCCGCGGCGCGTCCTACGCGTCGCTGACCTCGTGGGATGCCGGGCTGCCGGCGGATGCCGTCGCCGCGGCATCCGTCGTCGGGTCCGGTCGCGCGATGCCGAGCCGGCGGGCGAAGACGAACCGCTGCTGCACGGCGTACGAGACGAAGAGCAGCAGGCCCTCGGTGACGAGCTTCGCGAGCAGCAGCCCGGCGCCCAGGACCACGACGAGGGTGTGCATCAGCGCCCAGTTGGCGACGAGGATCGCGGCGACCAGGGCGGCGTACCGCGGCGCCGAGGTCGGGCCCCCGCGGCGGAAGACGAACCGGCGGTTGGTCGCGTAGTTGACGCCGGCGCTGGTGGCCCGGGCGCCGACGACCGACAGGGCGAGGCTGCCGGTGAGCGCGTGCAGCAGGAACAGCAGGGCGTAGTCGATGACCGCCGCGAGCGCCGACGACGCGGCGAACCGCAGCAGGGGTGCGTAGACCCGGGCCGAGTCGCGCACCGGGCGGAAGTGCGACGAGGAGTTGCCGTCGAGGTAGACGGTGCTGATCGGCACCTCGACGATCGCGTGGCCGGCGTCGCGGGCGCGCAGCAGCAGCTCGAGCTCGTACTCGAAGCGCTCGCCCTCGACCTCGCAGAGCCAGCCGAGCAGCTCGGCGGGGTAGGCCCGCAGGCCGGTCTGGGTGTCGGTGAGGTCGATGCCGGTGGTGAGGAAGAACAGCCGGCGGGTCAGCCCGTTGCCGAGCCGGCTGCGGCTCGGCACCGGGCCGGTGAACTGCCGGGCCCCGAGCACCATCGCGGTGCGTGAGGCCGCGCACCCGCCCGGCCACGGCGAGCACGTCGGCAGGGGTGTGCTGCCCGTCGCTGTCGGCGCAGACGACGTCCTCGCCGGGCCAGAGCGCGGCCGCGTGGTGGAACCCGGTCTTCAGGGCGCGGCCCTTGCCCCGGTTGGCGTCGTGGCGCACGACGACCGCACCCAGCGCCGCGGTGGCGTCGAACACCTCTCGGCAGGCCGGGCCGCTGCCGTCGTCGACGACGAGCACGTGCAGGGCGGGGTCGGTGGCGAGCAGGTCGCGAACCAGGTCGACGAGACGGTGGTCGGGCTCGTAGGCGGGCACCAGGACGATCATGGCCGGCCCCTCAGGCGCCGATGTAGAGGATGTCGGAGGTGCCGCGTTCCTCGCCCCGGCCCAGCGGGTCGTTCACCAGGTCGCCGTCGAAGACCATCGTCGAGGAGCCGCCGCCGTCGAGGTTGTAGGCGACGCTCGCGCCACGGTCGACGAAGAGCTGCCCGAGCTCGCTCATCCCGACGCCGCGGCTGTAGCCGGTGCTGCGGCCGTCGACGACGACGAAGAGCAGGTGGTTGGCCTCGACCAGGCCGACCGCGGTGCGGGGCTGGCGGCCCTGGATCGAGTGGTTGCCGAAGTTGGTGTCGATCTCGACGCCGTCGATGCCGTCGAGCAGCGTCGCCGTCGTTCGACCAGGCGCCGGGCCGAACGAGAGCGTCTGCCACACCCCGTCCTTGACGAGCTGGTCGGCGTCGGCGGCGGTCTCGTCGTAGAGCTCATGGTGCCGTCGCGGTAGAGGGCCAGCCCCTCGCGGGCCCCCTCGGACCGGTAGACCGTGCCGTTGCGGATGACGATCCCGGTCTCGCGGAAGCCGTAGTAGTCGCCGTTGACCGCGAAGACGGCGTTGACCGACGACGCGATCGCGCTCGGCACCTCGATGATGTTGAGGCCGAACTCGTCGTTCGCGAACGCCGAGCGCAGCGCGGTGGCGTCGGTGAGGACGACGTCGGCGACGAAGTAGGTCACCTGGTCCGAGCCGCTCCCGACGACGGTGGTCGAGATGTCGATCGTCGCCAGGTCGCTCGTGTAGGTGGTGCCGGAGACGGTGCCGCCGGTCGAGGCCGTCGCGGCCGAGGCGGTGCCCCGGCTGGCCTCGTACGCGCTGGCGGAGTCGATCTCGACGTGGTCGATGAGGTAGCGGTCGGCCGCCCAGGCCGACCCGCCGGCGACCAGGGCCAGGGTGCCGATGCCGCCGCCGAGGAGGGCGCGGCGGGTGGTCCTGGCGCGGGACGGGGTCGTTGCCGGAGGCTTCGTCGTGGTCATGGCAGCCACTGTCGACAGCACGACTGTGCCGCCGCTGTCACCCGTCCGTGGTGTCGCCATGACGAGCGCGCGGACGCGGCTGTCGCACAGCGGAACCCGCGCGGGCACGGCATCCGGCTGATGTCTGGCATTGCGGCGCAACGGTTTTCGCGACCCGGCTGGCGGGTCAAAGGTGGGTCAGCGGCGTCGCACAGGCACGGCACAGCCGCAGTGGGGTCAATGGAGTGGTCAGCCCCTCGACCACCGACCCAGGAGCCACCTCGTGAGCACCCTCACCTCCATCGGCATGGACCTCGTCGCGATCATCGTCCTCGTCTTCGGCCTCTACGTGCCGCGCCACAACCGCCGCGACCTCGTCGTCGCCTTCCTCGGCGTGAACGTCGGCGTGATGGCCGTGTCCGCGGCCCTGCTCGACAGCGCCGTCACCGCCGGGCTCGGCCTGGGGTTGTTCGGCGTGCTGTCGATCATCCGGCTGCGGTCCGACGAGCTCGCGCAGCACGAGGTGGCCTACTACTTCAGCGCGCTGGCGCTCGGGCTGCTCGGTGGGGTGTCGGTGGGCCCGGTCTGGCTCGAGCGCCACGCTGATGGCCGCGATCCTGCTCGCGCTGTGGGCCGGCGACAACCCGCGCCTGCTCTCGCGCAGCCGCCGCCAGCTGATGGTGCTCGACCGCGCCTTCGACCAGGAGCCCGCGATGATCGCGCACCTCGAGGAGCGGCTCGGCGCGACGGTGCAGGGCGTCACCGTGCAGCGGGTCGACCACGTCAACGACGCCACCTGGGTCGAGGTGCGCTTCCAGCTGCCCAAGGGCGTGGATGCCGTGACGTCGCCTCCCGCGGCCACCCCACGTCGCGCACTCGCGCCCCTCCCTCGGAGACCGACCACGCCGCCGCGGCCGGCCGCAACGGCCAGGTGCGCAGCGGGTCCGTGCGATGAGCGCCGTGGCCACGCTGACCGGGTCCGGCCCCGCCGCCCTGGCCGCCCTGCCGCCGATCGGGCTCGACGAGCTCGTCGAGCGCAGCGAGCTGCAGACCCGGATCGACCGCAAGTACGTCCTCGGCCCGGCCGGCGCCGACGCGCTGGTCGCCCTGGCGCCGGCCGGCACCCGTGCGCTGGACATCGACGGTGAGCGCACCTTCGGCTACACCTCGGTCTACCTCGACACCCCCGAGCTGCTCGGCTACCACCTCGCCGCGCACCGGCGGCGCCGCCGGTTCAAGGTGCGCAGCCGGTCGTACGACGGCAGCGACCTGGCCTACCTCGAGGTCAAGACCCGCGACGGTGCGCACACCGTGAAGACCCGGCTCGAGGGCCGGCACGTACGGGGCGACGGGCTGACCGACGAGGGTCGCGCCTTCGTGGCCGACGTGCTCGCGGAGGCCGGCATCGCCCCCGACGTCGTGCCCGCACTCGTCCCGGTGCTGCGCACCCGCTACCGCCGCAGCACCCTGCACCTGGCCGACGACGCCAGCCGGGTCACCGTCGACCGGGGGCTCACCTGGTTCCACCCGGCGACCCGGTCGACGATCTCGCAGCCGGCGCTGGTGGTCGTCGAGACCAAGTCGGCGGGTGCGGTGTCCCCGATGGACCGCCTGCTGTGGTCGCGCGGGGTGCGGCCCACCCGGATCAGCAAGTACGCCACCGGCCTCGCGGCCCTCGACCCCGCCCTCCCCCACAACCGCTGGTCGCGCACCCTGCGCCGCCACTTCTGACCAGGAGACCACCATGAAGCTCACCAGGATCACCGCCGCGATCAGCGCCGCCGCTCTCGCCGCCGTGCTCGCGGGCTGCGGCACCACCGACGCGACCACGGCGGCCACCGGCTCGACCACGTCCACGCACCTCGAGCGCCACGGCGGCGGCCGGCGCCTCGGTCACCGCCGTGCTGGCCGACAACCAGGAGTCGCACGCCACCGCCGACGACCTCGCCTACACCGAGTCCGACGTGGTCGACGTGACCCTCTCGGGCAGCACCGCCACGGCATCGCGGCGACGGGGTGAAGGTCGACGGCGCCACCGTGACCATCACCGCCCCGGGCACCTACCGGCTCTCCGGCACCCTCGCCGGCCAGGTGGTCGTCGACACCTCGGCCGACGGGCGACGTGCGCATCGTCCTCGACGACGCGACGATCACCTCGACGACCACGTCGGCGATCGCGGTGATGGCCGCGGACGAGGCGGTCGTCATCCTCGCCGACGGCTCGACGAACAGCCTGACCGACGGCTCGTCGTACGGCGACGGCACGGCGAGGCCAACGCGGCGCTCTACTCGGCCGCCGACCTGACGATCGCCGGCGACGGCGCGCTCACCGTCACGGGGAACACCAACGACGGCATCGGCGCCCAGGACGGCCTGGTCATCTCCTCCGGCACGGTCACGGTGACCGCGAAGGACGACGCCATCCGCGGCAAGGACTACGTGCGCATCGAGGGCGGCACGGTCACCGCGACCGGTACCGGCGGCGACGCCCTGAAGTCCGACAACGCCGAGGACGCCGACCGCGGGTACGTCGCGGTGCTCGGCGGCACGGTGAAGGCGACGGCCGGCGACGACGGCATCTCCGCGGCATCCGACGCCGTGGTCGGTGGCGGCACGCTGACCATCTCGGCCGCGGGCGACGGCATCCACGGTGACGTCAGCGCGACCATCGGCGGCGGCACGACCACCGTGGCGAAGTCGGGCGAGGGCCTGGAGGCCAAGGTCATCACCATCGCCGGTGGGTCGCTCGCCATCACCAGCAGCGACGACGGCATCAACGGGTCGGACGGCTCGGGTGGTGGCGGGGGCGCCGGTGGCGGCCCGGCGGCGGCGGCGATCGGCCATCGCCGGGGTCAGCGTGACCGTCAGCGGCGGCACCACCACCATCGACGCCGGTGGCGACGGGCTGGACTCCAACGGCGACGCGACCATCACCGGCGGCACGGTCGTGGTCAGCGGCCCCACGAACGACGGCAACGGTGCGCTCGACGTCAACGGCACGTTCACCGATCAGCGGCGGCACGCTCGATGGCCGTGGGCTCCTCGGGGATGGCCGTCGCGCCCGACGCCGACTCCGAGCAGGGCTGGCTGGCGGCGACGTTCGACTCGGCCTACCCCGCCGGCACCGTCGTGCAGATCGCCTCGGGCGACACGGTGATCGCCACGTAGACGGCCGACAAGGACTTCTCGTCGGTGGTCTTCTCCAGCGACGCGATCACCTCGGGTGAGGCCTACACGGTCTACGTCGGTGGCACGGCCGGCGGCACCGCCGTCGGCGGGATGACCCTCGGCGGCTCGACCTCAGGGGCGACCGAGCTCGGCACGGTCACGGCCGGCCAGGCGCCGCGGCGCGGCCCTGACGGCGGCCACCTCGAGGTCCCGCGACCGCTGATGCCGAGCCCGGGGTCAGCGGTCGCGGGACCTCCGGTCGTTCAGAGGTCCTCGACGAGCAGGCCGACGAGGTAGGCCAGCAGGTTGAGGCCGACGAACGCGGCCGAGAGCACGTAGAGGATGACGGCCGGCAGCTTCGCCCGGTCGTCGCCCCGCGCCTGGGCCCGGTGCCAGAACCACGTCGCCAGGGCGGCGGGGACGCAGAACACGGCAGCGGCGAGCACGCAGGGTGACGTGACGATCCACCAGGGGCGAGCCCGACGCCGTCGTACCCGAGCAGGGTGCTCGTGCCCTCACCGACGACGAACGCGAGGACGAAGGCGACCGGCGACGCGACGAGGCAGGCCCACGCGAGCCGGACGTCGCGGTCGTCGCGGCCGCGGCGGCTCGGTGGCCGGGCGCTGCGGAGGAAGGATGCTGGCGTTCATGGCGCACCTCCTCGAGGAACGGGCCCCGGGAGCGCGGGGCTCCACCCCGATCGTCCCGCGCGCGGAGCCGTGGCGCGCCGCTGTGACCCACCGATCAGGCCCTGTCGCCAACCCACCATCAGCGGCGGTCAGATGCGGGAGGCGACCTCGGTGCCCTGGCGGATGGCGTGCTTGGCGTCGAGCTCCGCGGCGACCTCGGCCCCGCCGATGACGTGCACGGTCAGGCCGCGCTCCTCGAGGGCGTCGGCCACGGTGCGCACCGACTCCTGGCCGGCGCACACCACGACGCTGTCGACGGCGTAGGTGCGCTGCTCGACGACCGGCTCGGCGCCCTTCTCCGGGCGCGAGGCGACGGTGACGTGCAGGCCCTCGTCGTCGATCAGGTCGTACGACACGACGCCGGTCACCTGCTCGACGCCCTTGGCCTTGAGCGCGGCCCGGTGCACCCAGCCCGAGGTCTTGCCCAGGCCCTTGCCGATCGAGCTCGACTTGCGCTGCAGCAGCACCACGTGGCGCGGGCTCGGCTCCGGCTGCGGCCGGGTCAGCCCGCCGCGGGTGTCGCGCCGGGTCGCCGACGCCCCACTCGGCCTTCCACGCGTCGACGTCGAGGGTCGCGGAGTGGTCGGTGGTGAGGAACTCGCTGACGTCGACCCCGATGCCGCCGGCGCCGACGACGGCCACCCGGGCGCCGGCGGTGCGCTCACCGCGGACCAGCTCGGCGTAGGTCATGACCATCGGGTGGTCGATGCCGGGGATGGCCGGCATCCGGGGCACGACGCCGGTGGCGACGACGACCTCGGTGAAGCCGGCGTCGACGAGCTCGTCGGCGTCGACCCTGCGGCCGAGGTGCACCTTGACCCCGCTGAGGTCGAGGCGCCGGGTGAAGTAGCGGATCGTCTCCGCGAACTCCTCCTTGCCGGGGATCCGCATCGCGATGTCGAACTGGCCGCCCACGTGGTCGCGGGCCTCGAACAGCTCGACCTCGTGCCCGCGGTCGGCCAGCGTCGTGGCGGCGGCGAGCCCGGCCGGGCCGGCGCCCACGACGGCGACCTTCTTGACGGTGCGGGTCGGCCCGATCACCAGCTCGGTCTCGTGCGCCGCCCGCGGGTTGACCAGGCAGCTGGCGCGCTTGTTGACGAAGGTGTGGTCGAGGCAGGCCTGGTTGCAGGCGATGCAGGTGTTGATCTCGTCGGCGCGCGACTCGGCCGCCTTGCGCACCCACTCGGGGTCGGCGAGGAACGGCCGGGCCAGCGAGACGAGGTCGGCGCCGCCGGCGAGCACCGCCTCGGCGACGTCGGGCATGTTGATCCGGTTCGTCGCGACGACGGGCACCGACACGTGCTCCTTGAGCCGCGCGGCGTACGACGTGAAGGCGGCGCGGGGCACCGAGGTGACGATCGTGGGCACCCGCGCCTCGTGCCAGCCGATGCCGAGGTTGAGCATGCGTGGCGCCGGCGGCCTCGATCTCGCGGGCGAGCGCGGTCACCTCGTCCCAGGTCTGCCCCTCGTCGACGAGGTCGAGCACCGAGATGCGGTAGATGACGATGAAGTCGTGACCGACGGCCTCGCGCACCGCACGCACGGTCTCGACCGCGAACCGGCGCCGCTTGCTCGGGCTGCCACCCCACGCGTCGATCCGCTTGTTGGTGCGCGGCGCGAGGAACTGGTTGATCAGGTAGCCCTCGGACCCCATGATCTCGACGCCGTCGTAGCCGGCCTCGCGGGCCAGCCGGGCGGCCCGGGCGAAGGCGCGGATCTGCCGGCGCACGCCACGGTCCGAGAGGGCGCGGGGCGTGAACTTCGAGATCGGGCTCTTCACCGCCGACGGCGCGACGCACCACGGGGTGTAGGAGTAGCGCCCGGCGTGCAGGATCTGCAGCGCGATCCGCCCACCCGCCTCGTGCACGGCATCCGTCACCTGGCGGTGCTGGCGGGCCTCGCGCCGGGTCGTCAGCTTCGACGCCATCGGGTAGAACGTGCCCTCGAGGTTGGGCGCGAAGCCACCGGTGACGATCAGCCCGGCTCCCCCGCGGGCCCGCTCGGCGAAGTAGGCGGCGAGCTTGGGGAAGTCGCGCGCGTGGTCCTCGAGGCCCGGTGTGCATCGAGCCCATGACGACCCGGTTCGGCAGCGTCACGTGGCCCAGGTCGAGCGGCGCCAGCAGGTGGGGGTAGTCGCTCATCGGCCCTCTTCGTCGTCGGTGTCAGGTCGCGTGCTGCGTCGGGCGGGGTGACGCACGGCCGGATGCCGTGCGCCGGCACCCGCTCCCGGCTCACCGCCGGCGGCGCCACCAGCGGCGCCCGGGTCGAGCCTCTCCCGATGTTACCGGCGGGTCAACATGCGGCGGCTGTGAGGCTGCTCGCAGGGCCCGCCACCCCTCGACCATCGCCTCGACGTCGACGGTGGGGGCGAGCAGCTGCGGCATCCCCGGGTCCGGCGGGCGCAGCCGGTCGTGGCGCACCCGCTGGTTGAAGTCCTCGAGCACGCGGCGCACGGCGTCCTCGGTGCGCAGGTCGGCCAGCGACTCGGGGTAGGAGGCGGCCTCCTTGCGCAGCTGGAGCGCGGGGGGCAGGGCGCCGGTCATGTCGAGCTGCTCGCGCTCGGCGTACCGGCGCAGCCACCACATCGGGTCGTCCGGGTCGCCCAGGTCGGTCAGCGGCTTGCCGGCCCCGGGCAGGTCGTCGAACTCGCCGCGCTCCTGGGCCTCCCGGATCGCCTTCTCGACGGGGCTCTCCCACCGGGGTCGTTCGTGCTCCACGCCACCAGTCTCACCCGACGGCGGTCGCGGCGGGGCCGTAGAGGAGGGCTCGAGCGCGACGACGATCGGGTGCCATGACACCCGGTTTCTCCGACCCTTGTCGTCGTCGAGCGGTGCTCAGCAGGACTTCGAGCTGCCCGGCCGAGGTCCAGGTGCACTTGTGCACCAGGGTGCCCGAGGCGTTCTTCAGGTAGGCGGTGTCGCCACCGTTGTTCCAGACGTACCAGGTGAAGTTGTAGTACCGGTTGTACGAGGACGCGGTGCCCTTGCCGGTGCGCACCTTGACCGACGCGCCGGCCTTGAGCGTGAACTTCGGGAACGTGTAGGTGTAGCCGGTCTTGTCGCGCAGCGTCCAGCCGGTGAGGGAGCGTGCCGTCGACGGAGGTGTTCTTGATCGTGACGTACTCGGCGTTCAGGCTCGTGTTCGAGCCGGTGTCCGAGCCCGGCGAGTCGAAGTAGACGAAGGAGATCTTGACCGCCGGCGCGGCCGAGGCCGACGGGGCGCACGAGGAGCGAGCCGCCGAGGAGCAGCGGCAGGCAGAGCAGGGCACGGAACAGGTGACGCAAGGGATCCCCCATGGATCGGTAGACGGCCGGCCGACCGTCGGCCGGGAAGCGTCGAGGGTAACCAGCGCCGTGGTCCCACCGCAGGCGAATCGGGAAGTCCGGCAACGGCATCCGAGGTGATGTCTGGCGGTCGTCCTGACGGCCGCACTGGCGGTGATGTGCGGCGGACCAGCCCCTCGACCCGGCGAGGGCCGGCCGCTCAGTCGGCGAGGAAGGACAGCAGGTCGGCGCGGGTGAGCACGCCGACCGGCTTGCCGTCCTCGATGACGAGCACCGCGTCGGAGTGCTCGAGCTCGTGCCGCGCCGTGGCGATCGGCTCGCCGGAGCCGACCAGCGGCAGGCCCGGGCTCATGTGCGCCGACACCGAGTCGGCCAGGTGCGCCTTGCCGGTGAACAGCGCCTCGAGCAGGTCGCGCTCGGAGACCGCGCCGGCCACCTCGCCGGCCATCACCGGGGGCTCGGCGTTGACCACGGGCATCTGCGACACGTGGTACTCGCGCAGGATCTCGATGGCGTCGCGCAGGGTCTCGGTCGGGTGGGTGTGCACCAGCGCCGGGATGTCGCCGTCCTTGGCGTGCAGCACGTCGCCGACGGTGCGCCCGCCGTTGGTGCGCAGGAAGCCGTACGACTGCATCCACTCGTCGTTGAAGATCTTGGACAGGTAGCCGCGGCCCGAGTCGGGCAGCAGCACCACGACGACGGCATCCGCCGGGCAGGTCCTTGGCGACGCGCAGCGCGGCGACGACCGCCATCCCGCACGAGCCGCCGACGAGCAGGCCCTCCTCGCGGGCGAGCCGACGGGTCATCTCGAAGGAGTCGGCGTCGGAGACCGCGACGACCTCGTCGACCTGGGCCGGGTCGTAGGCGGCGGGCCAGAAGTCCTCGCCGACGCCCTCGACGAGGTAGGGGCGACCGCTGCCGCCGGAGTAGACCGAGCCCTCGGGGTCGGCGGCGATGACGCGCACCGGGCCCTCCGCGCGGTCGGCCGAGACCTCGTGCAGGTAGCGACCGGCGCCCGAGATGGTGCCGCCGGTGCCGGCCCCGGTGACGAAGTGGGTGATCCGGCCGTCGGTGTCGCGCCAGATCTCCGGGCCGGTGGTCTCGTAGTGCGACAGCGGGCCGTTGGGGTTGGAGTACTGGTCGGGCTTCCAGGCGCCCGGGGTCTCGCGCATCAGCCGGTCGGACGTCGAGTAGTAGGAGTCGGGGTGCTCCGGCGGCGACGGCGGTCGGGCAGACGACGACCTCGGCGCCGTAGGCCTTGAGCACGTTGCGCTTGTCCTCGGAGACCTTGTCGGGGCAGACGAAGATGCACGAGTAGCCCTTGCGCTGGGCGACCAGCGCCAGCCCGACGCCGGTGTTGCCCGAGGTCGGCTCGACGATGGCGCCGCCCGGCTGCAGCTCGCCGGAGGCCTCGGCGGCCTCGACCATCTTCAGCGCGATGCGGTCCTTCACCGACCCGCCCGGGTTGAGGTACTCCACCTTGGCCAGCACGGTGGCCGCGATGCCCTCGGTCACCGAGCTCAGCTTGACGAGGGGGGTGTCTCCGACGAGGTCGACGATGTGCTCCGCGTACTTCATCCGGTCATCCTGTCATGGCCCGGATGCCGTCCCGCGCCTTCCGTGACCGGCCGCCGGGACCGCGCCCACGCCCCAGAACGCGGAGGCGCGACCCGCCCACGATGGGCGACGATGGCCGCCATGGACGACTACCTCGAGGTGAACCGGCTCAACTGGGACGAGCGCGCCACCGTGCACGCCGCCAGCGCGGAGTACGGCTTCGACCGGTTCGTCACCGACCCCGACCACCTCAGCGACGTCGTGCGCTTCGACCGGCCGCTGCTCGGCGACGTGACCGGGCTGACCGGCATCCACCTGCAGTGCCACATCGGTACCGACACCCTGTCGCTGGCCCGGCTCGGTGCGCGGATGACCGGCCTGGACCTGTCGCCGGTGTCGCTGGAGCAGGCCCGGCGGCTCGCGGCGGATGCCGGGGCGGACGTCGAGTACGTCGAGGCCGACACCTACTCCGCGCCGCAGGCGCTCGGGGGCCGCACCTTCGACCTCGTCTACACCGGCATCGGCGCGCTGTGCTGGCTGCCCGACATCGACCGGTGGGCCGGCGTCGTCGACGAGCTGCTCGAGCCCGGCGGCCGGCTGTTCGTCCGCGAGGGCCACCCGATGATGTGGGCCGTCGACGAGACGCGCACCGACGGGCTCACCCTCGGCTACGCCTACTTCGAGACGCCCGAGCCGTTCGACCTCGAGGAGTCGGGCACCTACGTCGAGAACGACCACGAGTTCGTCAACACCCGCCAGCTCTCCTGGAACCACGGCATCGGCGAGATCCTGACCGCCCTGCTGGGCGGGGGTTCGAGGTCACCGGGTTCGTCGAGCACCGCAGCGTGCCCTGGGACGCCCTGCCGGGCCGGATGGTCCGCGACGGCGACCTCGACGAGTGGCGGCTGGTCGACGAGGCGGAGCGGCTGCCGCTGTCGTACACGCTGCAGGCGCGCAAGCCGGCGCTGGCGCGGGGCTAGGAACCGCGCCGCCAGCCGGGCGAGGAAGCGCTCGTCGTCGACGACCACGCGCTCGACGGTGCCGCGACCGACGACCGCACCCCCGGCATCCGTCGCCTCGACCTCGAACCCGACCCGCCGGCCGTCGACGGACGCCACCAGCGCCACCACGGTGACCCGCTCCCCCACCGCGCTCGGCGCGAGGTGCTCCAGCCGCACCGAGGTGCCGACGCTCGACGACCCCGCCGGCAGGCGGCCCTCGAGCGCGCGGCAGGTGGCCGCCTCGCACCAGGCCAGCAGGCGCGGGGTGCCGAGCACCGGCAGCCCGCCGGAGCCCAGCGCGACGGCCGTGTCGTCATCCGTCACGACCCCGAGGAGGACGCCCCGGTCACCCACGCCGCACGTCCACGGTGACCACGGTATGCCGGGCCTCCCCGATGCGGAACGGGCGCAGGGCCGGTCGCGTTACCGTGGGAGACCGACGGAAGGGACGTGAGCGGATGGGACGGGCACGTCGAGCCCGCAAGATCGCGGCCACCGCGGCCTATGGCGGCGGTGGGGTCGCGGCGATCGGTGCTGCCGTGGGGGCGGCCGGCTGGGGCGTCATCAAGGCCGAGGCGGCCCTGGCGCGCCGGGTCATCGGCACGCCCTTCGACGACTCCCCCGACGACAACGGCATCTACGGGTCCGGGCGGGGCGAGCCCTACGACATCGTCGTGCTCGGCGACAGCTCGGCCGCGGGCATGGGCGCGGAGGCCGCCCACGAGACCGTCGGCGCGATCATCGCCAGCGGGGTCGCGGCCCTCACCGGGCGGCGGGTGCGGCTGACCAACCGGGCCGTCGTCGGTGCCGAGTCCAGCGACCTCGAGCGCCAGCTCGCGAACTCGCTCGAGGACGTCATGCGGCCCGACGTCGTGCTGATCATGGTCGGCGCCAACGACGTGACCCACCGCATCGAGCGCAGCGCGTCGGTGCGCCAGCTCGAGCAGACCGTGCGGCGGATCCGCGCGCCTGGGCTCCGAGGTCGTCGTCGGCACCTGCCCCGACCTCGGCACCATCCAGCCGATCCGCCAGCCGCTGCGCTCGCTGATGAAGCGCTGGTCGCGCGACCTCGCCGCCGCGCAGACCGTCGCGGTCGTCGAGGCCGGCGGGCGCACCGTGTCGCTCGGCGACCTGATCGGGCCGGAGTTCGCGGAGTCGCCGCACGAGATGTTCAGCAAGGACCGGTTCCACCCGTCGGCCGCCGGCTACGCCCGGGCCGCGGCGGCGCTGCTGCCGAGCGTGTGCGCCGCCCTGGGGGTCTGGGGCGCGGACACCTCCGACCGGGCCCCCGAGGCGCGCCGCGGCGAGGGCGTCGGGCCGGTCGCGGTGGCGGCCGGGCACGCCGTCAAGGAGCCCGGCACCGAGGTGGCGCCGACCGAGATCGCCGGGCAGTCCCGCGGGCCGCGCGGGCGCTGGGCGGTCACCCTGCGGCGCCGGCACGACGAGGTGCCACCGGCCCAGGACACCCCGGTCGCGACCGAGGGCGAGCCGGCGAGCACCGACGACGCCGAGCCCGCGGCGCCGGCCTGAGCCGCGCCTCACACCAGGAGCTTCACCTGCGCACCGGAACGGTTGCGGTGCGCAGGTGAAGGTGCTGGCACCGGGCGAGAAAGGTGGGGCTACTCGCCGACGACGGCGTCGAGCTCGACCTCGACCTTCCAGCGCGGGTCGATCAGGCCGGCGACGACGACCATCGTGCTCGCCGGGCGGATCTCACCGAAGATCTCGCCGTGCACGCTCGACACGGCGTCGACCAGCTCGGCGTCGCCGTCGGTGATGAAGTGGCGGGTGCGGATGACGTCCTCGGGGCGGCCGCCGAGCTCGGCGAGCGCGCCGAGCGCGATCTCCCAGCAGCGCCGCGCCTGCGAGGCGGGGTCGACGCTGACGTGACCGTCGGCGTTGATCGGGGCGGTGCCCGAGACGGCGATCTGGCCGCCGACGCGGACGGCGCGGGAGAACCCCACGCTGGCCTCGTACGGCGACCCTGACGATGCGAGGCTGCGCGTGGTGGTGTCCATGACCTCATCCTGTCTGAGGACCGGCCCCGGCGGCAGCCCCAGGGGCGAGACCGAGGCCACACCGCACGCGGCGGCCGCCCGGCATACCCTTGGACCCTGCACTGAGCGAGCGCTTAGTGGTCGTCACGACGTCGTGCGCGGTCGACATCCGTCGCGCGCCGTCCCCCACCCGAGGAGCCCCCGTGACCGAAGCCGTCATCGTCGCCACCGCCCGCACCCCCATCGGCCGCGCCTTCAAGGGGTCGCTGAAGGACCTGCGGCCGGACGACCTGTCGGAGCAGGTCGTGCGCGGTCTGCTCGAGAAGCTGCCCGCGCTCGACCCCGAGACGATCGACGACCTCTACTGGGGCTGCGCCGACCCCAGCGGCGCCCACGGGTCGAACCTGGCCCGCGTCATCGCGGTGCTCGCCGGCATGGACCACCTGCCGGCCGCGACGGTGAACCGGTTCTGCGCCAGCTCGACCCAGACGATGCGGATGGCCTTCCACGCGATCAAGGCCGGCGAGGGCGACACCTTCCTCGTCGGTGGCGTCGAGTGCGTCTCGCAGTACACCAGCTTCGCCGGGGCCGGCGGCAGCGACGCCGAGGCCCAGAACCCCCGGTTCGCGGATGCCGCGGCGCGCAGCGCCGAGATGGCCCGCACCAACGCGACGTGGACCGACCCGCGCGAGGACGGCCTGCTGCCCGACGTGTACCTCGCGATGGGCCAGACCGCCGAGAACGTCGCGACCTCGCGCGGGGTCTCGCGCCAGCGCCAGGACGAGTGGGGCGTCACCAGCCAGAACCGCGCCGAGAAGGCCATCGCCGACGGGTTCTTCGCCCGCGAGATCCTGCCGGTCACCCTGGCCGACGGCAGCGTCGTCGTCGCGCGACGACGGCCCGCGGGCCGGCGTGACGCTGGAGGCGGTGCAGGGGCTGAACCCGGTGTTCCGCGAGAACGGCACCGTCACGGCCGGCAACTGCTGCCCGCTCAACGACGGCGCCTCCGGCGTGGTCGTCATGAGCGACGTGCGGGCCCGCGAGCTGGGGCTCACGCCGCTCGCGCGGATCGTGTCGACGGGGGTGTCCGGGCTGTCGCCGGAGATCATGGGCCTCGGGCCGGTGGAGGCGTCGAAGCAGGCGCTGTCGCGGGCCGGCCTGTCGATCGGCGACATCGACCTCTACGAGATCAACGAGGCGTTCGCGGCCCAGGTGCTGCCCAGCGCCGACGACCTCGGCATGGACCTCGACAAGCTCAACGTCAACGGCGGCGCGATCGCGCTCGGCCACCCGTTCGGCTCGACCGGCACCCGGATCATGACCACCCTGATCAACGGGCTGCAGTCGCGCGACGGCCAGTTCGGCCTCGAGACGATGTGCGTCGGCGGCGGCCAGGGCATGGCGATCATCGTCGAGCGCCTCAGCTGACCCGCGCTCCTCCCGCCGTCGTGCGAATTACCCGCGGTTCTGCGGCGCGACGCGGCCGCGAACCGTGGGCAAGTCGCACGAGGTCGATGGTCCGGGCTAGGTGACGAGGACGCTGACCAGCATCACCAGGGCGAAGCCGAACACCGAGATCACCGTCTCCATGACCGACCAGGACTTGATCGTCTCGCCCACGGTCAGCCCGAAGTACTCCTTGACCAGCCAGAACCCGGCGTCGTTGACGTGCGAGAAGAACAGCGACCCGCAGCCGATCGCCAGCACGAGCAGCGCCAGGTGGTTGGCCGACAGGGTCGGGGCCAGCGGGGCCACGATGCCGGCCGCCGTGATGGTGGCGACCGTGGCCGACCCGGTGCCGAGCCGGATCAGCACCGCGACCAGCCAGCCGAGCACCAGCACCGAGATGCTGACGCCCTCGGCCCAGTCCTTGATGACGTTGCCGACGCCGGCGTCGATGAGGGTCTGCTTGAACCCACCGCCGGCGGCGACGATGAGGATGATGCTCGCGACGGCCGGGAGCGCGGAGCCCGACCGAGTCGCTGACCTGGCTCTTGTTCAGGCCCGATCCGAGCCCCAGCGCGATGTAGCAGTAGATCACCGCGATGAGCAGCGCGACGATGGGGGTGCCGATGAAGTCCATGGTCTTGCGGACGCCGGCCTCCTCGTCGGTCACGGCGATCTTGGTGATCGCGTCGAGGAGCATGAGCACCACGGGCAGGGTGATGCCGATGATGGCCGGCGCGAAGCCGACCCGCTTGCGGCCGGGCGCCAGCGGCTCGTCGGCCCAGTCGAAGCCGGGCTCGCCCCGGCGGCCCTCGCCCGGGTGGCCGGTCTCGGTCAGCGCCGAGTCCGCCGAGGTGTGGCGCCGCGCCGCCGGGTCGCCGTCGTCACGGGTGTCGACAGCGACACCGCCGTCACCGGCATCCGGCTCACTGCGGTCGCCCGCACCGGCTCGCGCCTGCGCAGCTCCGGCGCGCCGGGCCGCGTCCCGGCCTTGGAGGGCCGCCCCGAACAGGGTGAGGTCGTCGGCCGACTTCGGCACCCACTGGTCGACGAAGCGCGCCAGGATCGGCCCGGCCACGATCACCGTCGGGATCGCGATGAGGATGCCGAAGATCAGGGTGCGGCCCGAGGTCGGCGTCGAGCAGCCCGATGGCGGTGAGCGGGCCGGGGTGCGGCGGCACCAGCCCGTGCAGCACCGACAGGCCGGCCAGCGCGGGGATGCCGACCTTCATCAGCGAGACCCCGGTGCGCTGCGCCACGAGGATGACCACGGGCACGAGGAGCACGACCCCCACCTCGAAGAACAGCGGCAGGCCGAGGATGGCCGCGATCGCCGCCATCACCCACGGCAGCCCGCCGGGCCCGACCCGGCTGACCATCGACGCGACGATCCGGTTGGCCCCGCCGGAGTCCTCGAGCAGCTTGCCGACCATCGCACCGAGCGCGATGAGGATGCCGACCGCGCCTGCCGTCGCGCCGAACCCGGCGACGAAGCTCTTGACGGTGTCGCCCGGCGGCATCGTCGCGACGGCACCGAGCACGGCCGAGCCGAGCATCAGGGCCAGGAACGGGTGCACCTTGCCCCAGGTGATCAGCACGACCACGGCGAGGATGCCGAGCACGCAGGCCAGGATCAGCTGCGTGTTGCCGGCGTACACCGGTGGTGTCGTCGGCGAAGGGTAGGGCGATGAGAGCGGTGAGGGACATCAGGCGTGCTCCTTCCGGTGGCCGAGCGCGGCGAGCGCCCGGTCGAGGACCTGGGCGGCGCTGCCCTCGTTGGTGATGACCACGCCCGGCTCGTCGTCCCCGAGCGGTTCGAGCGTGGCCAGCTGGCTGGGCAGCAGTGACGGCGGCATGTAGTGGCCCGGGCGGTGCTCCATCCGGTCGAGGATGACGTCGGACGCGGCGGTGACGTGCAGGAACCGCACGTGCGGGCGGCCCTCGCGCAGCAGGTCGCGGTAGACCCGGCGCAGGGCGGAGCAGGTGACCACGGCGGACTCGCCGCGCTGCTCCTTGGCCGAGATCCAGGCGCCGATCGCCTCGAGCCAGGGCCAGCGGTCCTCGTCGGTCAGGGGCGTGCCGCTGCGCATCTTGGCGACGTTGGCCTCGGGGTGGAAGGCGTCGCCCTCGGCGAACTCCCAGCCGAGCACGGTGGAGAGCCCCTTGGCCACGGTCGACTTCCCGCACCCGGAGACGCCCATGACGATCACGACGTCAGGATCGGGTCCCCCGGGTCGAACATCGCTGTCGGCCATTCACCGCAACGTAGACCCGTGGGCCCCCGCGTGGTCGCTTGCGCGCAGCGGGATCCGGTGCTGGACGCGCGCGGTCAGCCCAGCTCGCGCCGGGCGAGCGGTCAGCAGCTCCGGGATGCCGTCGCCGCGCCCGGTCGCGTAGGCGTCCCAGACCAGCACGGTGAGCTGGTCGACGACGACCGCCGGCCCGAGGTCCGGCACCGCGATCGCGAATACCGACCCCGTCCGGGCCGAAGCGCCTCTCCGGTGGGTTTCGCAAGAGTCCGGCGGGGGGTGAGGTCGGCGAGGAGGTGGCGAGCAGCGGCATCCGGGCCTCGGCGCGGTCGATCGGGAGCTCGCCCCAGCGACGGCGGATCCGGTCGAGCTCGACGCGCGCCTCGGGGGCCACGACGTCGGCGACGCCGGCCGCCGCGGCATCCGGCGCCGCGGCACCGGCGCCACAGACGACACCGCCGGGGCAGGTGAACCTGCCCCGGCGGTGTCAGTGCTGTGGTGCTCCGTCACGAACGCAGACGGGCGAACAGGCGCAGGAACTCGATGTAGAGCCAGACCAGGGTGACGATCAGGCCGTGGGCGAGGAGCCACGAGTACTTCTGCGGGGCGCCGCTGCGATGGCGCGCTCGATCGAGTCGAAGTCGAGCGCGAGGGTGAACGAGGCCAGGCCGACCGCGAAGACCGAGATCGCGATGCCGAGGACCGCCGCTGCCGCCGATGCCGAACGGTGGTGTTGGTGACGATGGCGAAGATGAAGTTGACGACGGCGAAGATCGCGTAGCCGATGATCATCATCGTCATGATCCGGCGGAACCTGGCGGTCACCTTGATCAGGCCGAACTTGTAGGCGAGGAACATGCCGGCGAAGGTCGCGAGCGTGGCGAGGACGGCCTGGCGCGACGATGCCCTGGAACTGGGGCCGTGCGTTGAACGCACTGGCTCACGGCGCCCATGAACAGGCCCTCGACGACCGCGTAGAGCAGGATCAGCGGGACGCTGAGCGTCTTCTTGAAGGCGATGACCAGGCCGAGCACGAGCGTGCCGATCATGCCGCCCATCCAGAGGGCGAAGCCGCCGGCGGGGCTGTTCGCGGCGACGGTCCACCCGACGGCGGCGATGACGAGCACGATCGCGAAGAGCGCCGAGCGTCTTCATGATGACGTCGTCCATGGTGACGCGACGGGTGTCGACCGGGCCGGCGGCCGGCTGGTTGTACAGGTCCTGCAGCTGCTGCGCGGTCATCCCCGCGGTGGCGGCCTGGGCCGCGGCGGACTGCTGGGCGGCGCTGGCGCCGGGGCCGCCGAAGCCGGCGTAGCCGTCCTTGGCGTCCTTCTCGATCCGGTTGAAGGCCGGGTTGCTGGCCATCGTTCCTCCGTGATGGTCATGGCGGTGGCACCCACCGCACGTGTCAGAAGAGTCTGACGTGCGGGGCGGGTGCGGGTGTTCCCGCCCCGCCGTCGGTGGGAGGCCGAGCCCGTCGAGAGTGGAGAACACGCCGTCTCGCAGCGGCGGCCGAGCGGCGAGTTGTCTACTCTCGACCGGTGCTGGGCGCGGTGGTGCCCCCGACGGGGGTCGAACCCGTACCTGTGGCGATTTTAAGTCGCCTGCCTCTGCCAGTTGGGCCACGGGGGCGAGGCCACTGTATGCCGTGGCCCCGCCCCGTCGCTGCTCCTCCCCGCAGCGCCGGCGCCCCTGCTACGGCGTGCTGCTGGCGCTCGGCGCAGCGCTCGGCGACGGCGCTCGGCGACGGGCTGGCGCCGGCCGACGAGGTCGGTGCCGGAGTCGTGGCCGTGGTCCCGGCGACGGGCGGCAGGGTCAGCGGCGGGGTCCAGCCGAGACCGGAGCCCTGCCAGGTGTCGTGCCCCGGCCAGGCCAGCGGGAAGACGTCGGCGGCGACGTCCGGCATCCCGTCCTCGGAGCGGATCGGCAGGTCGGGGTTGCTGCCGTCCAGCAGCGGGTCGAGGCCGACGACGAGGGCGCGCCCCGACTGGTCGAACACGCGCACCCGTCGAGCCGGTTGCCGGCGGCGTCGTAGGCATAGAGGTTCTGCACCGGCTCACCGTTGGCGACGACCTGCGACGGGTAGCCGGGCACCTGCATCGCGGCCTCGTCGGAGAACCCGGGCGACCCGGACGTGTAGGACGCCACATCGGCAGCAGCAGCACGACGGCGAGCGTGTTGCCGACCCCCAGCGCCGCCGAGGCCCCCCTGCCGAGCGGTTCCCGGCGGCGCAGCACCAGGCCCAGCCACATCGACAGGGCCGCGCCCACGAGCGGGAGCAGCAGGGTGCGGCCGGTGCCGAGCACCGCGGCGAGCACCCAGCCGGCGACGGCACCCCGGGCCAGCCACCAGGTCGGTCGCAGCTCGCGCAGCCACGGATGCCGGGCCACCAGGTCGTGCGCGTCGCGCACCAGGCGGTCGGTCCACGGCTCGGTGGGCACGGCATCCGGCACCACCACCTCGACCCGCGGAGGCAGCCCGGCAGCGGACCGCAGCTCGGCGGCGTACGCCTCGGGCTGGCCGAGCAGGCCCCCCAGCGGCCCGCCCGACTCGGCCGCGCGCTCGGCGAGGTCGGCCTCCATCCCGGCCGTGAGGTCCTCGACCTCGTCGGCCGGCAGGTCGCCGAGCCAGGCCCGCACCGCCAGCACGTAGGCCCGGACGTCCTCCTCGACCTGCCCTGCGGCACCGATCACCGTCGTGTCGTTCATGACCGCACTCCCGCCTCGTCGAGCAGACCGTCCATCGTCGCGGCGAACGCCGCCCACGTCTTGCCTTGGGTCTCGAGCACCGTGCGCCCCTCGCGTTGATGCCGTAGTACTTGCGGTGCGGCCCCTCGTCGGACGGCACGACGTACGACGTCAGCGCCCCCGCCGAGTAGAGGCGGCGCAGGGTGCCGTAGACCGACGCGTCGCCCACCTCGTCCAGGCCGGCGGCGCGCAGCCGGCGCACGACGTCGTAGCCGTAGCCGTCCTCCCGGGCGACGACCGCGAGCACCGCGAGGTCGAGCACCCCCTTGACCAGCTGTGTGCCGTCCACCGGCCCACCACCCTTCGCTCCCGCACCGCCATGGTGCGATTCGCACACTACCGCGCAATCCGTATTACCGCAGCAACCGGAACACCGCCGGTGTGTCGGGGCCAGTGACCAAGGTCGACCTCGTCGGTCGACGTTGCCCCGCGAGCGTCAGGTGAGGGAGAGGGCGATGCCGTCGAGGATGTCGTGCTCGGACGTCACGACCACGGCACCCGGTGAGCGCGCCAGCGCCCGGTCGAGCACCTGCGTCCCAGACCAGCGCCCCGCCGCCGATGACGTCGACCCGGCCGGGGTGCAGGTACGGCAGCGCGGCCCGCTCGGCGTGGCCCATCGTGAGCAGCGACTCGCACGCCTCGCGCATCACGCTCGACCGGGACGCGGCGCCAGGTGGACGGCGTCCGGGTCGTAGGCCGCCAGCCGCAGCGCGTGCGCCGTGATCGTCGTGATCGTGCCGGCGAGGCCGACGACGGCGCCGACGCCGGTGAGGTCGACGGTCTCCTCGACCGCGTCGAGCGCGGCCGCCACGTCGACGGCGCGCGGCCGCCACCTCGTCGGCGCGTCGGCGGGTCGGTGTGCAGGTGCCGCTCGGTCATCCGCACGCTGCCGACGTCGACCGAGCGGGCCGCCTCGACGTCGGTGGTGCCCCGCACGAACTCGGTCGAGCCGCCGCCGAGGTCGACGACGAGGTACGGCCCGGGCACGCCGACCGCCTGCAGGTCGCCGGTCGCGCCGCGCGAACGACAGCGCGCGCCTCCTCGTCGCCGGCCACCACCTCGGGCGCGACGTCGAGGTCGCCGAACGCCTCGCGCACCCCGGCGACGAACTCCCCGGCGTTGCGGGCGTCGCGCGAGGCCGAGGTCGCGACGAAGCGCACCCGCTCGACCCCGAGCGTCGCGGCACTGCTCGGCGTACTCGCGCGTCACGGCCAGGGTGCGCGCCATCGCCTCGGGGGCGATGACGCCGGTGCGGTCGATGCCCTGCCCGAGCCGCACGATCTCCATCCGGCGCACGACGTCGACCGAGCCGGCCGTCGTCACCGACGTCGGCGACGAGCAGGCGGAGCGAGTTGGTGCCGCAGTCGATCGCGGCGACGCGAGGCCGGATGCCGTCGCTCACGGCGCGCTGCCGGCATCCGTCGCGTCGTGGCCGGCGGCGGCGGCACCGACGCGCCCGGCGCGTCGGCCGAGCAGGGGTGCCGCTGCCCACCACGGGTCGAGCATCGGCGAGCGCCTCGTCGCCGAGCGGGTTGACCCCGGGCCCGGCGGCGAGCGAGTGGGCGACGAGCACGTGCAGGCACTTGACCCGGGTCGGCATGCCGCCGGCGGAGACGCCCGCGATCTCGGGCACGTCGCCGAGCTCGGCGCGGCGCGCGAGGTAGTCGTCGTGCGCGCGCGGTATACCGCTCGCGCAGGTCGGGGTCGCGCCTCGAGCCGCTCGCTCATCTCGCGCATCACGCCCTGGCTCTCCAGGGTCGACAGCGCGCCGGTGAGCCGGGGGCAGGTGGCGTAGAACGACGTCGGGAACGGCGTGCCGTCGGGCAGCCGGGGCTCGGTGCGCACGACGTCGGGCTCGCCGCACGGGCAGCGGTGGGCCACCTCGGCGACGCCGCGCGGCCTGGCGGCCGAGCTGCCGGGAGACGGCGTCGAGGTCGGCGCTGCGCGACGGGCGGCAGGTCGGCACGTGCGGTCACCGGCGGGCCCCGGGCACGTCGGCGATGCGGGTGGACTGCCACACCGTGCTCGTACCAGGGCAGCGCCACGTCGGGCGCGGCCAGCTCGCGGCACGGGGTCGGTGGTGCCGGTCGCCGGCTCGGCGTCGAGGACGGTGTACGACCGCTCGCCCGGCTTGACGAACTTCAGCCGCTGCGCGGGCCTGCTGCTCGACGTAGGCCGGGTCGCGCCAGCGGTCCTGCTCGGCCTCGAGCGTCGGCGACGTCCTGCTCCTGGCCGGCCACCTTGTCCTGCAGCGCGGCGATGTCGCCGCTGCTGGCCGACGTAGGCCGCGACGGTCGACGCCGAGCAGCACCATGAGGAACGCGACGATCGACAGCAGCACCGGCGACCGCGGCGGGCGCGGCGGTCCTTGGCCGGCGCTGGTCGAGCCGGCCGCGCCAGCCCGGACCGGATCGGCGACGGGCGCGGCCGCCGTGCGGCCGCGCGCCCGGGTGGACGCACGCGGGCGCCCCCCGCCCGGACGTCGCGGGGGTCGCGACGCCGGACCGCGGGAGCGCCCGGTGGCCATGCTGCCGACTCAGCCCTGCTGGCGGCGGGTGAAGCGCGGGAAGGCGCCGGCGCCGGCGTAGACGGCGGCGTCGTCGAGCTCCTCCTCGATGCGCAGGAGCTGGTTGTACTTGGCGACGCGCTCGGACCGGGCCGGGGCGCCGGTCTTGATCTGGCCGCAGTTGGTGGCGACGGCGAGGTCGGCGATGGTGGTGTCCTCGGTCTCGCCGGAGCGGTGGCTCATCATGCAGCGTGTAGCCGCTGCGCTGGGCCAGCGTCGACGGCGTCGAGGGTCTCGGTGAGCGTGCCGATCTGGTTGACCTTGACGAGCAGCGAGTTGGCCGTGCCGTCGTCGATGCCGCGCTGCGAGCCGCTCGGGGTTGGTGACGAACAGGTCGTCGCCGACGAGCTGGACCTCGTCGCCGAGCCGGTCGGTGATCGCCTTCCAGCCGTCCCAGTCGTCCTCGTCCAGCGGGTCCTCGATGGAGACCAGCGGGTAGTCGGCGACGAGCTCGGCGTAGTAGTCGATCATCTCGGCGGCGGTCTTGGTGCCGCCCTCGAAGGCGTAGCCGCCGTCCGTCGTAGAACTCGGTGGCGGCGACGTCGAGCGCGAGCGCGATGTCGCTCGCCGGGCTTGTAGCCGGCCTTCTCGATGGCCTCGAGGATGAGGTCGAGCGCGGCGCGGTTGCTCGGCAGGTTCGGGGCGAAGCCGCCCTCGTCGCCGAGGCCGGTGGCCAGGCCCTTGCTCCTTGCAGCACGCCCTTGAGCGCGTGGTAGACCTCGGCGCCCCAGCGCAGCGCCTCGCGGAAGGTCGTCGGCGCCGATCGGCGCGATCATGAACTCCTGGATGTCGACGTTGGAGTCGGCGTGCGAGCCGCCGTTGAGGATGTTCATCATCGGCACGGGCAGGACGTGGGCGTTCGGGCCGCCGAGGTAGCGGAACAGCGGCAGGTCGGCGGAGTCGGCGGCGGCCGGGCGACGGCGAGCGAGACGCCGAGGATGGCGTTGGCGCCGAGCTTGCCCTTGTTGGCGGTGCCGTCGAGGTCGAGCATCTCTGCGTCGATGCAGGCGCTGCTCGCTGGCGTCGAAGCCGAGCAGCTCGGGGCCGATCTCGTCGATGACGGCGTCGACGGCCTTCTGCACGCCCTTGCCGAGGTAGCGGCCCTTGTCGCCGTCGCGCAGCTCGACGGCCTCGAAGGCGCCGGTGGAGGCGCCGCGCGGGACGGCGGCGCGGCGCGAGCGTGCCGTCGTCGAGGGCGACCTCGACCTCGACGGTGGGGTTGCCGCGCGAGTCGAGGATCTCGCGGGCGCCGACGGCTTCGATGCTGGCCACGCCGGACTCCTGGTGCTACTGGGGGTTGGGGAATGAGTTCGGGTCCGAGCCTAGTCCTCGTGGCACGGCATCCCTCCGACCGACCCGCCTCCCGGGATGCCGGGCGCCCGGCCCGTCGCCGTCGGCGGTCACTGTACCGCGCAGTACGCGGATGCCGGGCGGCGGTCGGCGGTCAGGCGAGGGCGGCGTAGGGCGACCGCGATGGCCGTGCCGACGCGGGCGTTGTGCCGCACCAGGGCCAGGTTGGTCTGCAGGCTGCGCCCGTCGGACAGCTCGACGAGCCGCCCGAGGAGGAACGGGGTGATGTCCTTGCCGTTGATGCCGCGCTCCGCGCAGTCGGCGAGGGCGCGGGCGATGACGTCGTCGATGTCCTCGCGCGCCATCTCGTGCTCGGCCGGCACCGGGTTGGCGATCGAGATGCCGCTGCCGAGGCCCAGGTCGAACTGGGCCTTGACCATGCGGGCCGCCTCCTCCGGCGTGTCGACGCGCATCGGGACGGGGAGCCCGAGGAGCGCGAGAAGAAGGACGGGAAGTCGTCGGTGCCGTAGCCGACGACGGGCACGCTCGAGGGTCTCGAGCACCTCGAGGGTGCGGCCGATGTCGAGGATGGACTTCACGCCGGCGCTGATGACGACGACCTCGGTGCGCGACAGCTCGGTGAGGTCGGCGGAGACGTCCATCGAGCTCTCGGCGCCCTGGTGCACCCCACCGAGGCCGCCCGTGACGAACACCCGGATGCCGGCGAGCGCGGCGATGCGCATCGTGCTCGCCACCGTCGTGGCCCCGTGCACCCCGGTCGCGACGACGTGCGCGATGTCGCGGACGCTGACCTTGCGGATGCCGCTGGTCGGCGCCGAACAGCTCGAGCTCCTCCGTCGGACAGCCCACGGTGGGGCGACCGTCGAGGATGGCGATCGTCGCCGGCACCGCCCCGCCGTCGCGGACGATCTGCTCGACCTCGCGCGCCATCGCGACGTTCTGCGGGTACGGCATCCCGTGGCTGATGATCGTCGACTCGAGCGCCACGACGGGGGCGCCGGCGGCCAGGGCCTCGGCGACCTCGGGGGCGACCTTGAGCATCGGGTGCGGCGCGGTGGGGGTGGTGGTCATCGGGAGAGCTCCTCGGTGGGGGGCTGGGTGGGGGTCAGGTGGGCCGCGACGAGCGCGGCGGTGAGGTCGGCGCGCACGGTGTCGGCCGAGGCACAGGTGAGGGCGGCCAGGGCCTGGCCGTAGCGGGCGGCCTCGACGACGTCGGCGCCGTCGAGCAGGGCGTGCACGTAGCCCGCGGTCATCGAGTCGCCCGCGCCGGTGACGTCGGCGACCTCCACGGCGGGGGCGCCGACGAGCACGGCCGCGCGGCATCCGCCGTCCGTCGTCCACCGGCATCCGCCGGCCCGGCCGTCGACAGCAGGCTGCCGCGGGTGCCGCGCCGCACCCAGACGTGCTCGACGCCGCGGGCGTGCAGGAGGTCGGCCGCGGCGCGCATGGCGTCGACCGTGTCGGCGACGGGGCGGCCCACGAGGGCGGCGAGCTCGTCGACGTTCGGGGTGACCGTGTGCACGCGCACCGAGCCGTCGAACACCGGCGCGGCCGCCGTCGCCTTGGCGACGCTCACCGGCTCGAACACCGAGCGCACCCCGGCGTCCTGCGCGGCCGAGAGCAGCCAGCGGATGACGGTCGCGTCGAGGTTCGCGTCGACGACGAGGGCGTCGGCGCGCGCCGAGCAGGGTCGGCACGACGGCGAGGTCGGCCACGGTGAGCTCGTCGGTGGCGCGCATGTCGGCGACCGCGATGTGCAGGTCGCCGCTGTCGTCGAGCACGGCGGCGTAGGTGCCGGTGGGGTGCGGCGAGACGACGACGTGCCGGCACTCGACGCCCGCGGCGGCGGTGCGCTGCAGCACGGTGTCGCCCGCCGGGTCGTCACCGACGGCGGCGACGAGCACGGTGGGGCGGCCGAGCCGGGCCAGGTTCTCGGCGATGTTGCGGCCCACTCCCCCGACCGTCGCCGAGGCGGTGCCCGGGTTGCTCGTGCCGAGCACCGGGGCGGCCGCGGTGCGCACCTTGGTGTCGAGCACCGCGCCCCCGACGACGACCACCGAGCCGGCCTCGGGCCGCACGATGTAGCCGCGGCCGAGCACGACGCCCTTGCGGGTGAGGTTGCTCAGGTGCACCGACACGGCCGCGCGGGTGGAGCCGATCCGCTCGGCGAGCGCCGCGGCATCCAGCAGCGGGTCGGCGCGCAGCAGGTCGACGATCTCGCGCTCGCGGGCGGTCAGGTTCACGTTGCAGATGTTAAGCGCCTTAACACTTACAAGCAAGTGGGCTCCGCCCGTTCCCGTCGAGGTCCCACGACGCGCTGACCGATCGACGCCGGGCATCAGCGTGTCGCGGGACGTCGACGCCCCGGGGATCGTCCGGCGGTGTCGACTCAGGTGTCGGGGTGGTCGACCGAGGCGGCGAGGGCGGCGAGGGCGGCGCGCACGTCGGCCTCGGCCGCGGCGAGGGCGGCGCGGGCCCGCTCGAGGCGCGCCACGGCATCCGGTGCGGGGGTGAGGCCGCGGCGGCGCACCCGGGCGAGCACCTTCTCGGCCGCGAGGTCACCGGGCAACGACGTGGGGATGCCGTGCAGCAGGTCGGCCGCGTAGCCTCCCCCGCCGTCGGGGTCGGCGCCCTTCTCCTGCGCCTTGATCCGCTCCCACGCCTGCTCGACCTCGGCCGGGGTCGAGGCGTCACCGTCGGCGAAGACGTGGGGGTGGCGGCGCACCAGCTTGTCGACGAGCAGCCCGGCGACGGTGTCGATGTCGAAGGCCTCGGCGCCGGCCTCCTCGGCCACCCGCGCGTGGAAGACGACCTGCAGCAGCACGTCGCCGAGCTCCTCGGCGAGGTGGGCCCGGTCGCCGCTCTCGATGGCGTGCAGCGTCTCGTGGGCCTCCTCGACGAGGTACGGCGCGAGGCTCTCGTGGGTCTGCTCGGCGTCCCAGGGGCAGCCGCCGGGCGAGCGCAGCCGGTCCATGGTGGCGACGACGTCGAGCAGCCGGCCGCCCTGCACGTCCCACGACCCGACGACGACCTCGACGTCCGGGGGCACCTCGAGCCGCGACACCTCGGACGCCAGGGCGTCGGTCAGCCCCGGGTCGCCGTCGGACGAGCCCAGCCAGACGCACCGACTCGGTGGCCGCGAGGTCGACGAGGCGGCGGGCCAGCGCCGGCGGGGTCGCGTCGTCGACCTCCTCGACGGCGAAGCCGAGCTCGTCGACCGCCTCCGAGAGCGGCTCGTCGAGGCTGCGGGTGAGCCGCACCGTCGCGGCGGCGACGGCCTCCCACGCCCCGTGCGAGAGCAGGCCGGGCGCGACGCGGGGCGACGTGACGACCAGCGCGAGCCGGCCGTCGGTCACTGCGCGGCGTTGAGCGGCTTGACCCAGCCGGGCGTCGTGAGCTCGATCGACGCGGTCTGCGGGTTGAACGTGCCGTAGCGCGGGTTGACGTCGATGTTCAGCGACTGCAGCTGCTTGGTCAGGGCCTGCGGCGTCGGCGTCGGTGAGCTTGCCGTCGCCCTGCGCGGTCGAGATGGCCGACGCGAGCTTGATGATCTCGAGCGTGGAGTCGGCCGGGTTCGCGACGCCGCGCTTCTGGGCGTCGAGCTGTCGCGACCGAGTCGGAGACCCTGACCCCGAGGCCGTCGAGGTAGGTGAGCACCACGGGGGCCTGGACCAGGGCGGTGAGGGTGCCGGTGGGGGTGAGCTTGGCCTGCAGCAGAGCCGGGTTCATCGAGTTGACCTCGGACATGGGCCGTCTGCAGCGAGGTCTCGGTGATGACCTGCCCGTCGACGACGGCGGCCCGGTCGGGCCCGGCGGGGCCGGCACAGCCGGCCAGCACGAGCGCGGCACCGACGGCGAGCGCCGCCACGGAGCGGCGAACCGAGAGAGTCACGAGCAGTCCTTTCGACAGGTCGCGTTCCCGCTACGTGCGGGCGGTGGCCACCCGGGCGGCCTGCCCCACATTGTCCATGACGACCGAGCGGATGACGTCACCAGCCCAGGCGAGCACGTCGCGGTCGCGCAGCGGGCGGCCGCCGACCCGGGCCGTCATCGGCTTCGGGACGAGCACGGTGCCCAGCGCGTGCTTGACGATCGAGCCCGGGTAGAGGCGCTGCAGGCGCAGCTCCTGGCTCTCGCGCAGCTCGAGCGGGCCGAAGCGGACGTGGTTGCCCTGCAGGCTGATGTCGCCGATGCCGGCGGCCCGCGCCACCGTGCGCAGGCGGGCGACCTCGAGCAGGTTGCGCACCGCCTCGGGCGGCGCGCCGTAGCGGTCGACGCAGCTCGGCCTCGATGTCGGCGAGCTGGGCCTCGTCGACGACCGCGGCCAGCTTCTTGTACATCTCGAGGCGCAGCCGCTCGTGCGGCACGTAGTCGTGCGGCAGGTGGGCGTCGACCGGCAGCTCGATCTTGATCTCGGTCGGGCTCGTCGTCGGCTGTCGCCGCGGAAGCTCGGCGACCGCCTCGCCGACCAGCCGCACGTAGAGGTCGAACCCGACGCCCGCGATGTGCCCGGACTGCTCGCCGCCGAGCAGGTTGCCGGCGCCGCGGATCTCGAGGTCCTTCATCGCCACCTGCATGCCGGAGCCGAGGTCGGTGTTGCTCGCGATGGTCTGCAGCCGGTCGAGCGCCGTCTCGGTGAGGGGCGTCTCGGGCGGGTAGAGGAAGTACGAGTAGGCGCGCTCGCGGCCACGCCCGACGCGGCCGCGCAGCTGGTGCAGCTGGGAGAGCCCGAGCCGGTCGGCCCGCTCGACGATCAGGGTGTTGGCGTTGGAGATGTCGAGGCCGGTCTCGACGATCGTGGTGCAGACGAGCACGTCGAACCGCTTCTCCCAGAAGTCGAGCGACGACCTGCTCGAGCTTGTGCTCGCCCATCTGCCCGTGCGCCACGGCGATGCGGGCCTCGGGCACGAGCTCGCGGATGCGGGCGGCGGCCTTCTCGATCGGTCGACACCTTGTTGTGCACGAAGAAGACCTGGCCCTCGCGCATCAGCTCGCGCCGGATGGCCGCGGTGAGCGTCTTCTCGTCGTAGGCACCGACGTAGGTGAGCACCGGGTGGCGCTCCTCGGGCGGGGTCTGCAGGGTCGACATCTCGCGGATGCCGGTGACCGCCATCTCGAGCGTGCGCGGGATCGGCGTGGCCGACATCGCGAGCACGTCGACCGAGGTGCGCAGCGCCTTGAGCTGCTCCTTGTGCTCGACGCCGAAGCGCTGCTCCTCGTCGATGACGACGAGCCCGAGGTCCTTGAACCGCACCTCCTTGCCCAGGAGGCGGTGGGTGCCGATGACCAGGTCGACCGAGCCGTCGGCCAGCCCGTCGAGCACCTGCCTTGGCCTCGCGGTCGGTCTGGAAGCGGGACAGCGCCTTCACGACGACGGGGAAGCCGGCGTAGCGCTCGGCGAAGGTGTTGGCGTGCTGCTGCACGAGCAGCGTCGTGGGCACAGGATGGCGACCTGCTTGCCGTCCTGGATCGCCTTGAACGCCGCGCGCACCGCGATCTCGGTCTTGCCGTAGCCGACGTCGCCGCAGACCAGGCGGTCCATCGGCACCGAGCGCTCCATGTCGGCCTTGACCTCGTCGATGGTGCTCAGCTGGTCGGGGGTCTCGACGTACGCGAAGGCGTCCTCGAGCTCGCGCTGCCACGGGGTGTCGGGCGCGAACGCGTGGCCCGGCGGTGGCCATCCGGGCCGAGTAGAGGCGGATCAGCTCGGCGGCGATCTGCTTGACGTAGCGCTTGGCGCGGCTCTTGGTCTGGTGCCAGTCGGAGCCGCCCATCTTGTTCAGGGTGGGCTGCTCGCCGCCGACGTACCGGGTGACCTGGTCGAGCTGGTCGGTGGGCACGTAGAGCCGGTCGCCGGGGTGGCCGCGCTTGCCCGGCGGCGTACTCGAGGACGAGGTACTCGCGGGTGGCGCCGGCGACGGTGCGCTGCACCATCTCGACGAACCTGCCCACGCCGTGCTGCTCGTGCACGACGAAGTCGCCGGGGCGCAGCTGGAGCGGGTCGACCTGGTTGCGGCGCCGCGACGGCATCCGGCGCATGTCCTTGGTGGACGTGCCGGAGCCGCCGGCCGAGCCGGTGAGGTCGGTCTCGGTGACGACGGCCAGCCGGGCGGCGGGGGCGAGGAAGCCGGCGCCGACCGCGCCGGTGGTGACCGTGATCGAGGCCCGGCTGCGGGTCGGCGTCGTCGGTCGACCAGCCGGCTCGGGACGTCGTGCTCGGCCAGCACCTCGGCGATGCGCTTGGCCAGGCCGGGGCCCTCGGTGGCGACCAGCACCGACCAGTCGTCGGCCACCAGCCGGCGCAGCTCGGCGACGGCCTCGTCGGTGTCGCCCCGGAAGGTGCGGCGGCGACCTCGAGCGCCGAGGTCGAGCGACGTCGTCGCCGCAGCTCGTCGTCGCCGGCGAACGGGGTGAGGTCGAGCCAGCGCACGCCGAGGTCGCGGGCCTGCTGGCGCAGCTCGGCCAGGGTGCGGAACGACGCGGTGCCGAGCACCGACTGCGAGGTCGATCGGCACGGCGTTGCCGCTCGGCGGCGTTGGCCCAGCCGGCGTCGAGGAACTCCTGGCTGGTGGCGACGAGGTCGTGGGCCCGGGTGCGCACCCGCTCGGGGTCGCAGGCGACGAGCACGGCGCCGTCGGGCAGCAGGTCGAGCAGGGTCTCCATGCCGTCGACCAGGGCCGGGGCGAGCGACTCCATGCCCTCGACGGCGATGCCCTCGGCGAGCTTCTCGAGCAGGTCGGCGGCGCCGGGCAGCTGGTCGGCGAGGCGTCGCGGCCCGCGCGCGGACGGCATCGGTGAGCAGCAGCTCGCGGCACGGCGGCGCCCACAGGCCGTGCTCGGCGACCTCGAGGCAGCGCTGGTCGGCGACCTTGAACCAGCGGATCTCCTCGACCGTGTCGCCCCAGAACTCGACCCGGAGCGGGTGCTCCTCGGTGGGCGGGAAGACGTCGAGGATGCCGCCGCGCACGGCGAACTCGCCGCGCCGCTCGACGAGGTCGGTGCGGGCGTAGGCCGCCGCGGCCAGCGCCTCGACGACCTGCTCGAGCGGGACGTCGTCGCCGGCCTGGAGCGCGACCGGCGCCAGGTCGCCCAGGCCCTTGGACGATCGGCTGCAGCACCGCGCGCACCGGCGCGACGACCACCGACGAGCGGCGCCGTGGCGTGTCGTCGCCGCCCTCGGGGTGGGTCAGCCGGCGCAGCACCGACAGCCGCCGGCCGACGGTGTCGCTGCGCGGGCTGAGCCGCTCGTGCGGGAGCGTCTCCCAGCGAGGGGAACAGCCCGACGGCGCCGGCGCCCAGGCTCGCCTCGAGGGCGCTGTGCAGGTCCTCGGCCTCGCGGCCGGTGGCGGTCACGGCCAGGACGGGCGCTCCGGTGCGGGTCGGCGCGAGCGCGGAGACGACGAGGTGCCGGGCGCCCGGGGGTGCGGCGGCGAGCGACCTCCGCCGACGGGACGGCGAGGGCCTCGACGAGGCGCGCGGTGCCGGGGAGGGCGGCGACCCGGGAGCGCAGGGCGGACAGCGAGGGCATCCCTCGCACTCTAGTCGCGGGCACCGACAGGCTCCGCATCCCTCGACCGGGCCGCCATCCGGGCGCGAGGCCGCGGCCGCGGTGCCGACGGCGGCGGTCAGCCCTTGGTGCGGGCCCGGGGCGGACGCGGCGGGGCGGTCTCGATGTCGTCGGGCACACCGGCATCCGGGTCCGAGTGGTCCGCGGCCACGTCGTCGAGCACCGGCTCGAGCACCGGGTCGTGCTCCGGCGCGAGGAGGTCGAGGGAGGGGTCGAGCGACTCGTCGAGCGCCCGGTCGGGGTCCTCGGGGTCCGCCGCGTGGGCGGGGGCCGGGCGGCCCGCGGTGCCCGTGCGGCGGCGCTTCTTCTGCTGGCGGAACCGGCGGTCGTCGGAGGCGTAGCCGTAGGTCTCGTAGCCGTAGACGCCGGCGGCCCGGCCCTGCGGGATGCCGTTGAGCACGATGCCGAAGACGCGCACGTTGACGCCGTGGGCGAGCTGCAGCACCTTCTTCAGGTGCTCCTTGCGGCTCTTGGCCATGAAGGTGACGACGATGATGCCGTCGACCCGCTGCGCCATGATCATCGCGTCGGTGACCGGGAGGGCGGGCGGGGCGTCGATGACGACCATGTGGTCGCTGGACAGCTCGGCGATCAGGTCGCGCATCCGCTCCGAGCCGACGACCTCGCTCGGGTTGTGCGGGATGCGGCCGGCCGGCAGCACGAGCAGGCCCGCGGTGTCGGTCTCGACCAGCGCCTCGTCGAGCGGCACCGCGCCGGAGAGCACCTGGGTGAGGCCGATGCCGGTGTCGATGTCGAACAGCGAGGCCACCATCGGGCGGCGCAGGTCGCCGTCGATGAGCACGACCTTGCCGCCGCGCAGGGCCAGCGCCCGGGCCAGCAGCGCCGACACGGTCGACTTGCCCTCGCCGGGCTGGGGGCTCGTGACGACCACGGAGCGCGGTGAGGTGTCGGGGTCGGCGAACATCAGGTTGGTGCGCAGGTGCCGGAGCGACTCACCGACGGCACCGCGCAGCAGGTCCTCGGAGTGCAGGCGGGAGCGCAGGTCGCGCGACTTCGGGATGGTGCCGATCAGGCCGATGTCGGTGATGCGCGGTGATGTCCTCGGGCCGCCGGATCTTGGTGTCGAGGCGCAGGCGCAGCATGACCACGCCGTAGGCGAGGACGAGGCCGGCCGCCAGGCCGATGAGCAGGATCCGCAGGACGTTCGGGGAGGAGGGCTTCGAGGGCAGCACGGCGTCGGTGACCGGCACCAGCCGCACGGCGCCGCTCTCGGCGTCACCGCCGGTCTCGATGCTCGACGCGGCCTTCGCCGTCGCCTCGACGACGCGCGTTCGCGATGTCCTTGGCCTTCTGCGGGGAGGTCGAGGTGGCCGTCACCTGGATGCGCGGGCTCGACGGCTCGACCTGGTAGCCGATGCTGGCGCTGACCTCGCCGGACGACTCGGTCAGCCCGAGGGCGTCGATGACCCGCTGGGCGACGTCACCGCTCTGGGTGAGGGGGGCGTAGGCCGTGGCCTTCACGGCGGCGACGTTGGTGCCCACCGACAGCTCGGAGACGTCGGACCCGCTGCTCGACGGAACGGACACGAAGGCCTGCGAGGTCGCCGTGTAGAGGCGCGGCTGGCTGGCGGCGTAGGCCGCGGCGAGACCCACGGCCAGCAGGATGCAGGCCGCGATGGTCATCCAGAACCGGCGCGCTATCCGCACTGCATCGAGCAGCGTCATGCGACCTCCCCGAAGGTGGCGAGAAGCACCAAGCGTAACAACAGCAACCCCACCCGTTCCGGCGTTCGGACCATCCCGCCGGTGACGCGCGCTACCGGGGGGCGTGCACCCGCTGCTGGGCGTCGAGGAGGCCGAGCGCGACGAGGGACTCCACGGCATCCGCGGCGTCGTCGAGCACGAACGGCAGCTCCTTGCGCTCGGTGGGCGAGAAGTCGCGCAGCACGAAGTCGGCGGCATCCATCCGCCCGGGCGGGCGGCCGATGCCGACGCGCACCCGGTGGTAGTCCTTGGTGCCGAGCGAGGCGCTGATCGAGCGCAGCCCGTTGTGGCCGCCCTCGCCGCCGCCGCGCTTCAGGCGCACCGACGCCGGCGTCGATGTCGAGCTCGTCGTGCACGACGACGAGCCGCTCGACGGGCACCGAGAAGAAGCGGAGCAGGGCGGAGACCGGGCCGCCGGACTCGTTCATGTACGACGCGGGCACCGCGATGACGGCGGCCGGGCCGGGGATGCCGCCGGGGCCGGTGCCCAGGCGCACCTGCGCGGCGTGCGGCGCGGGCCTTGTGCGTCTTCAGCTGCGAGCCGTGGCGGCGGGCGAGCTCGTCGACGACCATGGCGCCGACGTTGTGGCGGTTGCCCGCGTAGGTCGGACCGGGGTTGCCCAGCCCGACGACGAGCCAGGGTCCGGTGTCGGTCACCGGACCAGTATGCCGTGGGGCCGGGCACGCGTCAGGGCCCGGTCCGTGTGGACCGGGCCCTGACGTGGTGGTGCGGTGGACCGAGCGGCCCGGGGTGGATCAGGCCTCGTCGGAAGCCTTCTCGCCCTCGGCGGCAGCGGTCTCGCCGGCGCCGGACTCGCCGGCCTCGTCCTCGGACTCCTCGCGCTCGATGCCGGCCTCGGCCTCGGCCTCGGACAGCTCGGCCTCGAGGGCCTCGGCGGAGACCTGCGCGGTGACGTTGACGACGAGCGCCTCGGCGTCGGTGACCAGGGTGGCGCCCTCGGGCAGCTCGACCTGGCCGGCCAGGATCTGGGTGCCGGCCTCGAGGCCCTCGACCGAGACGGTGATGCTCTCGGGGATGTCGGTCGCGAGGACCTCGAGCTGCAGGCTGCTGTGGTCGGTGGTGACGAGGGTCTCGGGGGCGGCCTCGCCCTCGAGGTGCACGTTGACGTCGACGACGACCTTCTCGCCCTTGTTCACGATGACCAGGTCGATGTGCTCGATGACCGGCTTGATCGGGTCGCGCTGGACGTCCTTGGCGAGCGCGAGCTGCTCCTTGCCGTCGATGACGATGGTGAGCAGGGCGTTGCTCTGCTTCAGGGCGAGCATCGACTCGTGGCCCGGGAGGGTGATGTGCACCGGCTCGCTGCCGTGGCCGTACATCACGGCGGGGATCTTGTTGTCGCGGCGGATCTTGCGGGCGGCACCCTTGCCGAACTGGGTGCGGGTCTCGGCGACGAGCTTGTTGTCGGACACGTGTGCTCCTGGGGAGTGAAGTCGGATGAGGCAGATGGTCCTCGACGCGGGACGTGGCACCGAACGACCGGCGCGCGAACGGCCCGCGGATCCACCGGATCTGCGGCCGCCAGCGTCGATCACGGATGCGTCGACCGCATCACGCGGTCAGACCGGACACCATTGGCCGGTGCGACGTCCCTCGCCGAGGCAACCCCCCGAGTCTAGGCGACGGGCGAGGGAACGTCTAAATCGGTCTCCTCGGCGGCGCCCCGGGCGCCGGCCGCACGGGCCAGGTCGCGCTCGCCGAGCCGCACCGCCACGACGCCCGAGAGCAGCACGGCGCCGCCGACGAGCTGCAGCACCCCCGGCAGCTCGGCGAGCAGCAGCCAGGCGAAGAGCACGGCGAAGAGCACCTCGGTGAGGCCGACGAACGACGCCAGGGTCGACCCGAGCAGCCGGGCGCCGACGATGCCGAGCACGTAGGCGAAGGCGGCGGCCACGACGACCAGCTCGGCCAGGGCCAGCCAGGCCGGGATGCCGTGGCCCGGCCACCTGCACGGTCGAGCCGCCGACGTCCATCGGCAGCACGCCGACGACGCCGAGCGGCGGCGAGGGCGACGGCGCCGACGGTGAGGCCGAGCCCGGCGAAGGCGGTCGACGGGATGGCGGTCGGCCGGGCGGCGAGCACGTAGTGGCCGGCCAGGCCCGCGGCGGCGACCAGGCCCCAGAGCACGCCGGACAGCGGCGGGGTCGACTGGCCGGTGACGTCGAGGACGAGGGCGAGGCCGAGCAGGGCCAGCACGATGCCGACCACGGTGAGGCGGTGCGGCCGCTGGTGGGTGAGCGCCCACACCCAGAGCACGACGAGCACGATGCCGAGGTACTCGATGAGCAGGGCGATGCCGACGTCCATCCGGGAGACGGCCTGGAAGTAGCCGAGCTGCGCGGCGGCCACGGCGAGCGTGCCGTAGAGCGCGACGCGGGGCAGCTCGCGGCGGATCGCGCGCCACTGGCCGCGCAGGCTCCACAGGGCGAAGGGCAGCAGGATCAGGGCGGCCCCGGTGATCCGGGCCAGCACCACCGCGCCCGGCGACCAGCCGGCCGTCATGAGCGACTTCGCGAACGGCCCGGAGGTGCCGAACGCCGCGCTGGACGCGAGCATCGCGACCAGGCCGAGCCCCAGGTGTCGCCGCATCGCCTCGACCATGGTGCCCTCCTCGTGTCGCGAACCTCCCGGCGGAATGTCAGGAGCAAAGTATGCTGTTGCCCATGACGGTAGCCCGCCACGATGTCAGGAGTCAAGATGGTTTTCACCCATGACACGGACATGACCCTGATGCACGCGGCGGCCCTGGCGAACACCGGCCCCGCGCTCGGCGACGAGGACCGCGAGGAGCTGCCCGACCTCGCGGCGCTGCTGGCGCTGGATGGACCGCTGGGAGTGGACCGGGCGCCGGCCCACGAGCCAGGCCGAGGTGGATGCCGTGCGCGGCCTGCGCCCGCGGCTGCGCGAGATCTGGGGTCGCGACGAGGACGGCGCTGGTCGACGCGGCGAACACCCTGCTCGAGGAGGGCCGGGCGCTCCCCCGGCTGGTGCGGCACGGGGCGTTCGGGTGGCACGTGCACGCCACGTCGCGACGACGCGCCGCTCGCCCGGCGGATCGCGGTCGAGGTGGGCATGGCCCTGGTCGACGTCATCCGGGCCGGCGAGACCGACCGGCTCAAGGTGTGCGCCGGCGACGACTGCGAGGACCTGCTCATCGACCTCAGCAAGAACCGGTCGCGCAAGTTCTGCGACGGCACCTGCGGCACCCGGGCCAACGTCGCCGCCTACCGCGCCCGCACCGCACCCGTGCGCAGGTCCGAGCACAGACCTGGCCGCCGAGCGTCTGGCCAGGCGGAACGCTGGTCACGTACGACCCTAGCAGGCTGACGTCGAGCGCCTTCGCCGGAGCCGTCAGGCGCGGCCGCCGAAGAGGCTCGTGACCGAGCCGTCCTCGAAGACCTCCTGGATCGCCGCGCTGATGAGCGGGGCGATCGAGAGCACGGTGAGCCGTCGAACCTCCTTCTCGGGCGGGATCGGCAGGGTGTTGGTGACGATGACCTCCTCGGCCGAGCAGGCGCGCAGCCGCTCGACCGCCGGGTCGCTGAGGATCGCGTGGGTCGCGGCGATGACGACCGCCTTCGCGCCGTCGGCCATCAGGGCGTCGGCCGCCTTGGTGATCGTGCCGCCGGTGTCGATCATGTCGTCGACGAGCACGCAGACCCGGTCGCGCACGAGGCCGACGACCCGGTTGGCGACCATCTCGTTGGGCCGGTTGATGTCGCGGGTCTTGTGGATGAAGGCCAGCGGCACGCCGCCGAGCCGCTTCGACCACTGCTCGGCCACCTTGATCCGGCCGGCGTCCGGCGAGACGACCGCGAGGTCCTGGTCGCCGTACTTGCGTGGCGACGTACTCGCTGAGGATCGGGATCGCCATCAGGTGGTCGACCGGCCCGTCGAAGAAGCCCTGGATCTGGTCGGTGTGCAGGTCGACGCAGATCAGCCGGTCGGCGCCGGCGGTCTTGAACAGGTCGGCCATCAGCCGGGCGCTGATCGGCTCGCGGCCGCGGTGCTTCTTGTCCTGGCGGGCGTAGCCGTAGAACGGCATGACCACGGTGATCCGCTTGGCGACTGGCCCGCTTCAGCGCGTCGACCATGAGCAGGTGCTCCATGATCGCACTCGTTGATCGGGTTGGTGTGGCTCTGGATGACGAACGCGTCCGAGCCGCGCACCGACTCCTCGAAGCGCACGTAGATCTCGCCGTTGGCGAAGTCGTAGGCGCTGGTCGGCACCAGCTCGGTGCCCAGCTGGACCGCGACCTCCTGTGCGAGACCGGGGTTGGCGCGGCCCGAGAAGAGCATCATCTGCTTCTTCGGCCGCTTTCGGATGTTGGCCGACGGCGGTCGGTTGTTGCTCACTGGTCGTGGCCTTCCGGGGGGCTCGGCGGTGCGGTCTCTGGATGCCGGGTGGCCGCCTCGGCGGCCGCGGCGGTCTTGGTGCCGGCCCGGGCGCGTGCCACCCAGCCGTCGATGTTGCGCTGGCGGCCGCGGGCGACGGCGATCTGCCCGGGCTCGACGTCGTTGGTCAGGGCCGAGCCGGCGCCGACGTAGGCGCCGTCGCCGATGTCGACCGGGCTGACGACCACCGTGTTGCGAGCCGACGAACGAGTGCCGCCCGACCGTGGAGTGGTGCTTCGCGACGCCGTCGTAGTTGGCGAAGATCGTGCCCGCGCCGATGTTGGCGCCCTCGCCGATGGTGACGTCGCCGGCATAGGTCAGGTGGGGCACCTTGGCGCCGTCGCCGATGTCGGCGTTCTTGGTCTCGACGAAGCCGCCGATCTTGCCGCCGGCGCCGAGCCGGGTGCCCGGGCCGCAGGTAGGAGTAGGGGCCGACGGTGGCGCGGGGGCCGATGACGGCGAGGTTGGCGACCGCCCGGGTGACCTGGGCGCCGTCGCCGACCTCGGTGTCGGTGAGGGTGACCTCGGGGCCGACCACGGCATCCGTGCCGATGGTCGTGGCGCCGAGCAGCTGGGTGCCGGGCAGCACCGTGGTGTCCTGGCCGATGCTGACGTCGACGTCGATCCACGTCGTCGCGGGGTCGACGATCGTGACGCCGGCGCGCATGTGCCGCTCGCAGACCCGGCGGTTGAGCTCGCGCCCGACGGCGGCGAGCTGCACGCGGTCGTTGACGCCCTCGGTCTGCCAGAGGTCGTCGAGCACGTGGGCGCGCACCGGGTGGCCGGCATCGCGGGCGATGGCGATGACGTCGGTGAGGTACTTCTCGCCCTGCGCGTTGTCGGTGCCGACCTGGGCCAGCGCGTCGCGGAGCACCGTCGGCCTCGAACGCGTAGATGCCCGAGTTGATCTCGGTGAGCGCGCGCTCGGCGTCGGTGGCGTCCTTCTGCTCGACGATCTTCTCGACCCGGCCGCCGTCGCCCCGCACGACGCGGCCGTAGCCGGTGGGGTCGGCGAGGTGGGCGGTGACGACCGACACGGCGCAGCCGCTCTCGGCGTGGGCGCGGGCCAGCTCGACGAGGGTGTCGCCGGTGAGCAGCGGCACGTCGCCAGTACGTGACGAGCACGGTGCCGCTCAGCTCGGCGGGCAGGGCGAGCAGGCCGCACTCGACGGCGCGGCCGGTGCCCTTGACCTCGTCCTGGTCGGCGAAGACGAGGTCGGCGTCGATCGAGGTGCACACGGCGACCACCCGGTCGCGGTCGTGGCGCACGACCACGCCGACGTGCTCGGCCCCGGTGGCGCGCGCGGCGCGGATCGCGTGGCCGACGAGGGTGACCCCGCCGATGGGGTGCAGGACCTTGGGAGTCGTGGACTTCATCCGGGTGCCCTCACCGGCAGCGAGGACGATGACGGCGGCCGGGCGGGGGGTGCTCACGCGCGAGGGCTCCAGACGTGCTGCGGGGTGCCACGGGACGCCCGTCATGCTACCCGCCGCGGACGGGCGGTCCGCAGGCCGGGCGCGAGACCCCCGGCGGGCGGTCACGGCATCCGCCATGATGTGCGTGGCACCACGTCGACACGGCCGCCCCGGCCCGTGGGCCGCGAGAGGAGCACCGATGACGGCGACGGCGAGCGAGGCGAGCGCGGAGTCCCGCGACGGGCGGGGCTTCACGTTCCGCACGGGCGCGGACGACGGGGTCGCACCCGGCGACATGGTGATCATCGGCACCGGCGACGGCGGCCGGCTCCTCGGCCAGGTCGCTCGACGTCGCCGACCCGGTGAGCGACCAGCCGTTGACCGGCCACGGGGTCGTCATCGGCAGCCTCGACGGCAACCACGCCGTGCAGCGCGCCGACCGCCCGCCGTTCCGCGGCGCCACCCTGACCCAGGCCGCGCCCGACGAGCTCGGCGGCCTCGACGGCGCCCCCGCGGGCACGATGACCATCGGCACCTGGCGCACCGGCGACGTCGGCGCCCCCGCGAACCTGCGGGCCGGCGGCTTCAACCGGCACACCTTCCTCTGCGGCCAGAGCGGCTCGGGCAAGACCTACGCCCTCGGGGTGCTGCTCGAGCGGCTCCTGCTGCAGACCGACCTGCGGATGGCCGTGTTCGACCCCAACGCCGACTTCGTGCACCTCGGCTCCACGCTGCCCGGGGTGCCCGAGGCCGATGCCCGGCGGATCGCCGAGCGCGGCGTGAAGGTGCTGCGCAGCGACTCCACCCGCACCGAGGGCGACGAGCCGCTGCGGATGCGGTTCCGCACGATGACCCGCCAGGCCCAGGCCGCCGCGCTGCAGCTCGACCCGGTGCACGACCAGGACGAGTACAACGCCTTCATCAGCTTCCTCGCGCAGATCGGCCCGGCGACCGAGATGGGCGCCGATGCTCGCCGGCGCTGCGCTCGGGCACCCCCGGCCAGCAGTCGCTGGCCCGGCGGATGGAGAACCTCGGGCTGCTCGAGTGGGAGGTGTGGGCCCGCGACCTGCCGTCCGCCGCCGACATCGTCACCGAGCGGCAACGGCGTCACGGTGATGGACCTCGGCGGCTTCGGCGACCCGGCCGAGCCGGTGGCGGTCTGCCTCGAGGTGGTCGACGAGCTCTGGGCCCAGCGCGACCGTCGGGTGCCGACCCTGCTCGTCATCGACGAGGCCCACAACCTGTGCGGCACCGAGCCGGCCAGCCCGGTGGCGCAGCGGCTGCTCGACCGGCTGATCCAGATCGCCGCCGAGGGCCGCAAGTACGGCCTGTGGCTGCTGCTCTCGTCGCAGCGCCCGTCGAAGATCCACCCGCAGATCCTCAGCCAGTGCGACAACCTGATGCTGATGCGGATGAACAGCCCGGACGACGTCGCCGAGCTGGGCCGGGCGTTCGGGTTCGCGCCCAAGTCGATGCTGCGGGCGTCCAACGGGTTCGTGCAGGGCGAGGCGCTGCTGGCCGGCGGGTTCGCGCCGGTGCCGATGCTGGTGCAGATGCGCGAGCGGCTGACCCGGCAGGGCGGCAGCGACGTCGCCGTGCCGCTCCTCGACGCCTGACCGTCCGCTGCCAGAGTGGTCGCCGGAGCAGCCGTTTCAGCACCCAGCTCGCGAGCTCAGTTGGGTGCTCAGGTGGTTGCCGGAGCAGCCACCTGAGCACCCGACTCGGATGCCGGGGGCGTCAGAGCAGGTCGGTGAGCTCCGTGCGGGCCCGGGAGCGCACGCGCCTCCAGCGCCTCCTTGGCCGTGCGGGCCTCGCGCGCCACCGTGGCCAGGCCCTGGCACTCGGGCAGCGAGTGCAGCGACAGCGCCAGGCGCACCACCGGCACCTTGCTCGGCGCCATCGACAGGCTCGACACCCCGAGCCCGGCGAGCACCAGCGCGAGCAGCGGGTCGCCGGCCGACTCGCCGCAGACCCCGATCGGCCGGCCCACGCGACGGGCGCCCTCGCAGGCGGCGGCGACGACGTCGAGCACGGCCGGCTGCCACGGGTCGAGCAGGTCGGACAGCTCGCCCTGCATCCGGTCGGCCGCCATCGTGTACTGCGCGAGGTCGTTCGTGCCCAGGCTGCCGAAGTCGACCTCGGCGAGCACGTGCGCGGCCCGCAGCGCGGCACCCGGCACCTCGATCATCACCCCGGCCTTGGGCAGGCCGTTCTCGCGGACCCGCCGGGCGAACCAGGCGGCCTCCTCGACGGTGGCGACCATCGGGGCCATGACCCGCACGTCGGCGCCGGTGTCCTTGGCCGCGATGGCGAGCGCCTCGAGCTGGGCGTCGAGCAGCTCGGGCCGCTCGGCCGACAGGCGCAGGCCGCGGCGGCCCAGCGCCGGGTTCTCCTCCGGCCCGAGGTCGGCGAAGGCGAGCGGCTTGTCGGCCCCGGCGTCCAGCGTGCGGACGACCACACGCCGGCCACCGAACGGCCGCGAACACCTTGCGGTAGATCTCGGCCTGCTCGTCGACGGTCGGCGCCTTGTCGGCCGAGAGGAACACGAACTCGGTGCGGAACAGCCCGACGCCCTCGAGGTCGAGGGCGCCGGCGGCCTCGGCGTCCTGCACGCCGCCGATGTTGGCGAGCAGCGCCACGTGGGTGCCGTCGCGCGTGGTGCCCGGGCCGCTGCCGGCCGCGAGCGCCTCGGCCCGCTTCTCGCGGCGCACCTGCTGGGCCTCGACGAGCGCGATGTCGGGGGCGATGGTGACCTCGCCGGTGTCGCCGTCGAGCGCGACCGGCGTGCCGGCCGGGATGCCGGTGGCACCGGCGAGCTGCACGACCGCCGGGATGCCCATCTGGGCCGCGAGGATCGCGGTGTGGCTGGTGCGCCCGCCCGCCTGGGTGACGATGCCGACGACCAGCGAGCGGTCGAGGGTGGCCGTCTCGGCCGGGGCGAGGTCCTCGGCGACGACGACGCTCGGCTCGGAGAAGTCGGGCACGCCCGGCGCCGGCGACGCCGAGCACGGCGGCGACCGCCCGCGAGCCGACGTCGCGCAGGTCGGTGACCCGCTCGGCGAAGTAGCCACCGAGCGCCTCGAACTGGGCGCAGTACTCCTCGACGGCGTTCGGCGATGGCGGTGGCCCGGCCGCGGCCGGCGGCGAGCTGCTTGTCGGCGGCCTTGACCAGCCCCTTGTCGCGGGCGATGAGCGCCGTGGCCTTGAGGATCTGCTGGGCGGTGTCGTCGGCGTGCCGGGCCTTGCCCTCCAGGGCGACGGCGACGAACTCGAACGCCGCCTTCACGTCGGCCAGCGCCGCCTCGCGGTCGTCGACCGCGGGCTCGTCGGCCGGCGGCCGCACCGGCGGCGCGACCTGCACCACCGGCCCGTACGCCGAGCCCGGGCTGACCCCGATGCCCTGGCGGGTCTCCGTCGCGGCCACCGCGCTCACTCCGCGTCGAGGTCGCGGGACAGGAGGGCGACCAGGCCGTCGAGGGCCTCGTCGGCGCCGTCGCCCTCGGCGGTGAGCACGACCTCCTCGCCGTGGGTGGCGCCCAGGGCCATGACCCCGAGGATGCTCGTCGCGTCGACGGCGTCCTCGCCGGGCCGGCCGATCTCGACGTCGAGGCCGGTCTCGCTCGCCGCCTCGACGAACAGGGCGGCCGGTCGGGCGTGCAGGCCGACGGACGAGGCGATGGTGACGGTGCGCTGTGCCATGGGGGTGCTCCTTGGGTGGTCGGTGGTGCGGTGGGCCGTGCTGGTGACGCTAGGGGAACGGGAGGTGCTGCGGGGCGGGGCGCGGACGGCATCCGACGACGGGCCGGATGCCGTCCGCTCCCCCGCTGCTCAGACGGTGGCGACCGCGTCGACCTCGGCCAGGTGGCGGTCGCGCGACTTGAGGAAGATGACGATCGCTGGCCATGACGACCACGCCGACGGCGAGCGCCAGGAGGAAGAGCAGGATCTGGCCGATGCTGCCCATGATCGGCAGCACCCAGATGCCGCCGTGCGGGGCGCGGATGCCGATGCCGAACGCCATCGCCAGCGCGCCGCAGATCGAGGACCCGACGACCGACGAGGCGATGATGCGCACCGGGTCGGCGGCGGCGAACGGGATGGCGCCCTCGGAGATGAACGAGAAGCCGAGCAGCCAGGCGGCCTTGCCGTTCTCGCGCTCGGGCTCCGAGAACAGCTGCGGGCGAAGGGTGGTCGACAGGGCCATGGCCAGCGGGGCCACCATGCCGGCGGCCATGACCGCGGCCATGATCTTCAGCTGCGGGCTGTCGGACGCGGCGCCGGCGGTGGCGAGCCCGGCGGTGGCGAAGGCGTAGGCGACCTTGTTGATCGGGCCGCCGAGGTCGAAGCCCATCATCGCGCCGAGGATGGCGCCGAGCAGGATCGCGCTGGTGCCGCTCATGCCGTTCAGCGCGCTGGTGAGGCCCTCGCTCAGGGCCACGATCGGGCGGCCCGAGGAGGGTGATGAACAGGCCGGCGGTGATGAAGCGTGGACAGCAGCGGGATGACGACGACCGGCATGACGCCGCGCACGCCCTTGTGCACCTTCCAGCCGGAGATCCAGCGGGCGACGAAGCCGCCGAGGAGGCCGGTGACCAGGCCGCCGAGGAAGCCGGCGCCCATCGTCGCGGCGATCGAAGCCGCCGACGATGCCGGGCACCAGACCGGGTCGGTCGGCGATCGCGAAGGCGATGAAGCCGGACAGGATCGGCACGAGGAACCCGAACGCCGCGCCGCCCATGACGAAGCAGCAGCGCGGCCCACGAGGTCAGGCTGAGCGGGTTGAAGTTCTGGGTGATGTTGAAGTCGCCCTCGGCGGTGAGGCCGTACTTGACGATCGTCGATCGCGCCCTGCTGGCCCATCGGCGACCTGGGCGAGCATGAACGAGATGGCGATGAGGATGCCGCCCGCGGCGACGAACGGGATCATGTACGACACACCCGTCATCAGCCACTGGCGCAGCTTGGTCAGGGTGCTCGCGTCGTTGTCGACCTTGGTGGTCAGGCCGCCCTGCACGGCCGGGCCGGCGGACATCGCCTCGGCCGCCAGCTGCGGGTGGGCCCGCCACTGGGCGGCGATGAGCGCGGCCTCCTCGATGAGGGCCGGGCCGTCGGAGATGCCCTTCTTGACGCCGACGTCGACGATCGGCTTGCCGGCGAACCGGCCGGCGTCCTTGACCGGGAGGTCGTGGGCGAAGATCACGGCGTCGGCGGCGGCGATCTCGGCGGCGCTGAGCGGCGTGGTGCCGGCCGAGCCCTGGGTCTCGACCTTCATGACGTGGCCGGCCGCCTTGGCGGCGGCCTCGAGCGACTCGGCCGCCATGTAGGTGTGCGCGATGCCGGTCGGGCAGGAGGTGACGCCGACGAAGGTGAGCGAGCGCGGGCCGTCGTCCACGGCGGTGGCCGTGGCCGCGGCGGCGGGCGCGGCGGCAGCGGCGGGCGCGGCACCGGCATCCGCCGTCGTGGTGGCGGTCGCGGCAGCGGCAGCGACGGGTGCGGCGGCAGCGGCCGGCGCGGCCTTGGGCGGGTCGAGCGCGACCTGCGCCTCGACGATCGCGACGACCTCGGCCTCGGTGGTGGCCGCGGCCAGGGCCGCCTTGAAGTCCTTCTTCATCAGCGCGCGGGCGAGCTTGGGCAGCATCTGCATGTGCGCGTCGCCGCCGCCCTCGGGGGCGGCGATGAGGAAGACCAGGGTGGCCGGGCCGTCCTTGGCGCCCCAGTCGATGCCGTCGGTCGAGCGGCCGAAGACGAGCGAGGGCTCGGTGATCGCGGCGCTGCGGGCGTGCGGGATGCCGATGCCGCCGGGCAGGCCGGTCGCCATCTTGCTCTCGCGCTCGGAGACGTCGGTGAGGAAGGTGTCGAGGTCGGTGCAGCGGCCGCTGGCCACGAGCCGCTCCGCGAGGGCCCGGGTGGCCTCGTGGCGGTCGGCACCGGTCAGGTCGAGGATGACCTGTTCGTCGGTGATGAGGGGCATGGTGCTTCCTTTCGGGGTCAGCGCAGGACGAGCGAGGGGTCGGGGGTGCGGGTGACCTCGACGGGGATGCCGATGAGGTCGTGCGGGGCCGGCACGCGGCTCCCGGGGAGGGTGACGGCGGCGGCGCCCCAGGTGACGGCGCCGGCGAGTGCGTCGGCGGCGCTGAGGCCGGTCGACAGGCCGTGGAGCAGGCCGGCGAGCATGCAGTCGCCGGCCCCCACGGTGGACAGGGGGGCGGTGATGGTGGCGCGGGCGTGCACCAGCTCGTCGGCCGTGACGAGGAGGGCGCCGTCGCCGCCGAGGCTCACCGCGACGACCTCGATGCCGTCGGCGACCAGGTCGCGGGCGGCGGCGTGCACGTCGCCGAGGGTCGGCAGCGGGTGGCCGACGAGCTCGGCGAGCTCCTCGTGGTTGGGCTTGACGAGGTGCGGGCGGGCGGCGACGGCCGCGGTCATCGGGGCGCCGGAGGAGTCGACGGCGACGCGGATGCCGCGCTCGCGGACCCGGGTGACCAGCGCCGCGTAGAGCTCGGTGGGGGCGCCGGGCGGCAGGCTGCCGCAGCCGACGACCCAGGCGGCGCCGTCGGCGGCGTGGAGGGTGGCGGCGAGCAGGGCGTCGACCTCGGCCGGGCTGAGCTGCGGGCCGGGCTCGTTGAGCTTGGTGGTGGTGCCGTCGGGCTCGAGCACGCTGATGTTCATCCGCAGGGCGCCGGCGACGGCGACGCTGCGGCGGGCGACGCCGGCGGCATCCAGCAGCTCCTCCATGAGGTGGCCCTCGGGGCCGCCCGCGGGGAGCACGGCGAGGGTGGCGGCGCCCTGGGCGGCGAGCGCGCGCGAGACGTTGACGCCCTTGCCGCCGGGGTCGACCCGGCTCGAGGTGGCGCGGTGCACCTCGCCGCGGTGGAGCGCGTCGATGACGATGGCCCGGTCGATGCTCGGGTTCGGGGTGAGGGTGACGATCATGCGGTCACGACCTCGGGGCCGGCGGCGCGCAGCTCGGCGGCGACGTCGTCGGCGAGGTCGGTGTCGGTGACGACGAGGTCGACGTCGGCGAGGTCGGCGAACCGGTGGAGGTGGTCGTCACCGGCCTTGCTGGAGTCGGTGGCGAGCACGACCCGGCGGGCCGAGCGGACCATGGCGGCCTTGACGAGCGCCTCGGCCTGGTCGGGGGTGGTCAGGCCGCGGGCGGCGGAGAAGCCGTTGGTGCCCATGACCGCGACGTCGACGACGACGCCGTCGAGGGCGCTGGTGGCCCAGTCGCCGACGGCCGCGCCGGTGATGCCGCGGACCCGGCCGCCGAGGAGGTAGAGCGTGATGCCGGGGTGGGTGCTCAGCGCCGCGGCGGCGGAGACCGAGTTGGTGAGCACGGTGAGGTCGAGGTCGGGCGGCAGCAGCTGCACGACGGCCTGGGTGGTGGAGCCCGAGTCGAGCAGCACGGTGCCGCCGGTGGGCAGCTCGTCGAGCACGCGGGCCGCGATGCGGCGCTTGACGTCGGCGAGGCGGCCGGAGCGGGCGGCGAGGCTGGGCTCGAGCTCGAGCCGCTCGACGGGGATGGCGCCGCCGTGCACCCGGCGCAGCGAGCCGCGGCGCTCGAGGGCGGTGAGGTCGCGGCGGACGGTCTCGGCGGCGACCCCGAGGGAGTCGGCGAGGAGGGCGACCTCCACCCGGCCGGCCTGGCGCGCCTCCGCCATGATCCGCTGCTGCCGCTCCGCTGCGTACATCGGACTCCCTCGTCCTGACCGGGCCCCTCGTTGGGCTGTTGACGGATATCAAACCACCGGATCGGGTCGATGTAAAGAGATACGGGCACCCGTTTTTGTGGTTTTCGCTCCGGGTCGGTGGGTTCTACCGGATGCCGGGTGCTCACCGGGGCCTCGACCTGGCCGTTCGCGCGGCATCCGAAATCCCCACCGGCAGCCTCTGGGGTGGGGTGGGTGGGGCGTGCTGGGCCGGGGCAGGTCGCGGGACCCGGCCGGGAAGTTCCCCGACATCACCGGGACGTCGGGGACGCTCATCGGGGTCGGTGAAGCTTCCCCGACAGCACTGACTCTCCCCGACATCACAGCGGTGGCGGCGAAGTTCCGCACCGGCGCGTCCTGCCGTCTCGCTCCCCGGGTAGGAGCCGCCCCGCACGTGACTCCCCGGGTAGGAGCCGCGTCTCCGCGTGGGCTCCTGCGTCGCACCCGCGGTGCCGCTCCCTGGTTCCACCCGGCGTGCGCGCCGACCGCGCTTCGCGCGGTCGGCTGCGCTCCCCGGGTAGGAATCGAACCTACGTCGCTTGTCCTGATTCAAAGTCAGGCGGGCCCTGCCAGCAGACCAACCGGGGACCGCCGCGCGCGCTGGGCACACGGCATACCGGCGAGGGTAGTGGACCGAACCGGCCCCACGACGACCGCCCGCGACGCCCCGCGGGGCCGGCCATCGGGCGGACCACCCCGTCACGCAGGCACAATGGCCGGGTGAGCGACCCTTCGACCGACAAGCCCTCCCGCGCCGCACGATCCCGGATGACCGGCCGTGAACGGCGCGAACAGCTGATCGGCATCGGTCGCAAGCACTTCGCCGACAAGGGCTTCGAGGGGGCGACGGTCGAGGAGATCGCCGCCTCCGCCGGGGTGAGCAAGCCGGTCGTCTACGAGCACTTCGGCGGCAAGGAGGGCCTGTACGCCGTCGTGGTCGACCGCGAGATCGAGAGCCTGCTCGCCTCGGTGCAGGGCGCCCTGATCTCCGGCGGCACCTCGCGCGAGATCATCGAGCGGGCCGCGCTGGCCCTGCTCGACTACGTCGAGAACTCCACCGACGGCTTCCGCATCCTGGTGCGCGACAGCCCCGCCGGCCAGGCCACCGGGTCGTTCGCCAGCCTGATGAGCGACATCGCCAGCCAGGTCGAGCACATCCTCGCGGCCGAGTTCAAGAGCCACAAGCTCGACCCCAAGGCCGCGCCGATGTACGCCCAGATGCTCGTCGGCATGATCGCGCTGACCGGTCAGTGGTGGCTCAACTCGCGCAAGTTCAAGAAGCACGAGGTCGCCGCACACGTCGTCAACCTGGCGTGGAACGGCCTCACCGGCCTGGAGTCCAAGCCGACCCTCACCACCGACAAGGCCTGACCCCCGCGCGGCTTCGCACCGGAAGGTTCACCTTCGCACCCCAACGGTTCTGGTGCCGAGGTGAAGGTTCCGGCATCGGGCGAGAAAGTTGGGGCGGAAGGGTCAGGAGGGGGTCGGGCGCTTGCGGGCCACCGCGAACACCCGGCGGAACGGGAAGAGCACCCCGGCCGACGAGCGCGGGTAGGCGTCGGCGAGCGACGCGGCATACGGCTCGGTGAACGCGGCGAGCTCGTCCTCGTCGGTGAGGATGTCGATGACGGGCCGCAGCCCGGTCGCGGCGACCCAGGTGAGCACCGGGTTCTCGTCCTCGCCGTCGGGGTCGAGCACGTGCAGGTAGGTCGTCTCCCACGCGTCGACGTCGCAGCCCAGGCGCGACAGGTAGCGCAGGTAGGTCGCGGGCTCCCCCACCGCCGGCAGGTCGAGCGCGGCGGTCAGCTCACCGGCCCGCTCGTGGTGCTCGGCGGTCTCGCGCATCAGCCGGTGGCTCGGGGCGTCGAAGTTGCCGGGCACCTGCAGCGGCGAACCACCCGCCGTCGGCGAGCGCCTCGACCCAGGCGTCGAGCAGGTCGAGGTGGCCCGGCACCCACTGCAGCGTCGAGCTCGTGACGATGACGTCGGGGGCCTGGCCCAGCGAGGCGGGGTCCCACTCGCGCAGGTCGGACAGCACCCACTCGACCCGCTCGGCGGGGTCCATCAGCCGGGCCGACTCGAGCATCGTCTCCGAGGAGTCGACCCCGACGACCCGCGCCTGCGGCCAGAGCTCGGCCAGGGTCAGGGTCGGCGGCCCGTGGCCGCAGCCCAGGTCGACGACCAGCTTCGGGTCGTCGGTGCGCACCTGCGCGACGAGGTCGGCGAAGGGTCGGCTGCGCTCCCCGGCGAACCTGCCGTAGGCCGTGGGGTCCCAGCTCGCGTGCTCCCGCATGTCGTCCTCCGGACGGTCGCTGTCTCGACGTCAAGAAACTTGATGGGCAGTAGAATCGGCGCATGCCCGCTGACGATGTCGACCGTATCGTCTCCGCGTGGCGCCGCGAGCGTCCCGACCTCGACGTCAGCCCGCTCGAGGTGCTCTCCCGCGTGTCGCGGCTGGCGCGTCGCCTCGACCGGGCCCGCGGCACCGCGTTCGCCGAGCACGGGCTCGACGGCTGGGAGTTCGACGTGCTGTCCGCGCTGCGCCGCGCCGGCACGCCCTACGAGCTCAGCCCCGGCCAGCTCGTCGCCGAGACCCTGGTCACCAGCGGCACGATGACCAACCGGGTCGACCGGCTGGTCACCCGCGGCTGGGTCGAGCGCGAGCCCGACCCCACCGACCGGCGCGGCGTCATCGTGCGGCTCACCCCCACCGGGATGGCCGTCGTCGACTCCGCCCTGTCCGACCTGCTGGCCCACGAGCACGAGCTGCTCGCCGAGCTCGGTGCCGACGAGCGCGACGACCTCGCCGGGCTGCTGCGCCGCCTGCTGCGCCCGTTCGAGCGCGAGGCCTGACCCGGCTCCGCCGGCTCCGCGATTCGAGGTGATCCGCTGGTCCCTCGCGCCAGACGTCACCTCGACCCGACGGCACCGCGGTTCGAGGTGACCGCTGGCATCGCGCACGGAAGTCACCTCGACCGCCGTCGCCCGCACGACCCGAGCCGTCAGCCGACGACCTCGGCCGCCTCGAGCCACTCGAGCTCGAGCGACTCGCGCTCGTCGACGACCTCGCGCAGCTCGCGGTTCAGCGCCAGCACCTTCTCGTGGTCGGTCGCCGACGCCAGCATCGCCGCGTGCAGCTTCTCCTCGCGCTGGGCGAGGCGGGCGAGCTGCTTCTCGACCCGGGCCATCGTCTTGCGCGCCTCGCGCGCCTCGGCCGGGCTCACCGTCGCCGAGACACCCGACCCCGCCGCCCGCCGGACGGTGAGGTCGAGGCGGATGCCGCGCGGCCGGCATCCGCGACCGACGACCGCCGACCGCTCGATGCGCGGCACGGCGCAGGCGGAGGTACTCCTCGACCCCGCCGGGCAGGTCGCGCAGCCGGCCGTCGCCGAGCAGCGCGACCTGGCGGTCGCAGACCCGCTCGAGCAGGTAGCGGTCGTGCGAGACGACGAGCAGCGTGCCGGCCCAGCCGTCGAGGAGGTCCTCGAGCGAGGTGAGCGTCTCGATGTCGAGGTCGTTGGTCGGCTCGTCGAGCAGCAGCACGTTGGGCTCGTCCATGAGCAGGCGCGGTCAGCTGCAGCCGGCGCCGCTCGCCGCCGGAGAGGTCGCCGACGCGGGTCTGCTGGCGCGGCCCGGTGAACCCGAGCCGCTGCGCGAGCTGGGACGCCGTGAGCTCCTTGGTGCCCAGGCGCACCATCGAGCGCACGTCCTCGACCGCCTCGATGACCCGCCGGTCGGCCCACGCCTCGAGCTCGCGGACCTCCTGCGACAGCACGGCCAGGCGCACCGTCACGCCCGACCTTGCGCTTGCCGGCGGTGAGCGGCACCTCGCCGGCGAGCAGCGCGCAGCAGCGTCGACTTGCCGGCGCCGTTGACGCCGACGATGCCGATGCGCTCGCCGGGGCCGAGCCGCCAGGTGACGTGGTCGAGCAGCACCCGGTCGCCGAGCTGGATGCGGGCGTCGACCAGGTCGACGACGTCCTTGCCGAGCCGGGTCGTGGCGAAGCGCATCAGCTCGACGTCGTCGCGCGGCCGGCGGCTCGTCGGCGATGAGGGCGTTCGCCGCGTCGATGCGGAACTTGGGCTTGCTGGTGCGCGCCGGCGGCGCCGCGGCGCAGCCAGGCGAGCTCCTTGCGCAGCAGGTTGTCGCGGCGCTCGGCGGTGACCCCCGCCATCCGCTCGCGCTCGGCCTTGGCCAGCACGAACGCCGCGTAGCCGCCCTCGTAGGAGTGCACCGACCCCGAGTCGACCTCCCAGGTCTGGGTGGCGATGGCGTCGAGGAACCACCGGTCGTGGGTGATGGCGACGACGGCGTTGTCGGCGGTGGCGTGCCGGCGCACGAGGTGGTCGGCCAGCCAGGCGACGCCCTCGACGTCGAGGTGGTTGGTCGGCTCGTCGAGCAGCGAGGAGGTCGGGCGACGGCGACGAGCAGCGCGGCGAGCGCGACCCGGCGCCGCTCGCCACCGGAGAGCGGGCCGACGGCGGCCGACATCCCGCCCACCGCGGGGGCGTCGGTGCCGCCGAGCAGCCCGGTGAGCACGTCGCGGATGCGGGGGTCCGCGGCCCAGACGTGCTCGGGCAGGTCGCCGATGACCGTCTCGTGCACGGTGGCGGCGGGGTCCATGCCGTCGTCCTGGGTGAGCACCCCGATGGTGCAGGCCGCCGACCCGCGCGACCCGGCCGGAGTCGACCTCGCGCGAGCCCGTCGAGCACCCGCAGCAGGGTGGTCTTGCCGCCGCCGTTGCGGCCGACGACGCCGATGCGGTCGCCGCCGCCGACGCCGAGCGAGACGGCGTCGAGCACCTGGGCGGTGCCGAGCGCGAGGGAGGCGCGCTCGACGGAGACGAGGTTGGCCACTAGTCGACCCGGTGGTGGATGACGTGGGCGCCGTGCACGGGGCCGCTGGCCCGCCGCACGTCGCGCACCACGCCGCTCGCGGTGAGGGCCACGGCGAGGTCGATGCCGGCCTCGTTGTCCTCGACGAGGAAGGCCGTGGTCGGCCCGGAGCCGGAGACGATGCCGCCGAGCGCGCCGTACTCCATGCCGGCCGACAGCACCTCGCCGAGGTCGGGGCGCAGCGAGATCGCGGCCTCCTGGAGGTCGTTGGCGAGCTGCGGGGCGAGCTCGCGCGGGTCGCCGCTGCGCAGCGCGCTCATCAGCGCCGGGGTGGCGACCGGCTCGGGCACGTCGGCGGTGCCGCGCAGCCGGTCGCACTCGGCGTACACGGCCGGGGTCGACAGGCCGCCCTCGGCGAGCGCGAAGACCCAGTGGTAGGTGCCGCGGGCCAGCACCGGGGCGAGCATCTCGCCGCGGCCGCTGCCCATCGCCGTGCCGCCGGCGACGAGGAACGGCACGTCGCTGCCGACCTCGGCAGCCGAGCTCCTCGAGCTCCTCGCGGTCGAGGTCGAGGGCCCACAGGTGGTCGAGCGCGACCAGGGTGGCCGCGGCGTCGGCCGAGCCGCCGGCCATGCCCCCGGCTGACCGGGATGCCCTTGCGGATGGAGATGTGCACGGGCTCGACGTCGAAACGGCCCTGCACGAGGCGGGCCGCACGCATCGCGAGGTTGTCGCCGTCCTCGGGGACCCCGGCCGCCAGCGGGCCGCTGACACTCGACCCCCCACTCGTCGGCGACGCGACACGGTGACGTCGTCGTACAGGCTCACGGCGTGGAAGACGGTCGACAGCCCGTGGTAGCCGTCGTCGCGTCGGGGCCCGACGAGCAGCTCGAGGTTGACCTTGGCCGGGACGCGCACGGTCACGGGGCCGGGCACGAGGGGGGCTGCGGTCATGCGCCCACCCTAGTCAGAGGAAGGCACGCCTACGTTCGCTCGGCGCGGGCTGCCGCACGGGCGGCCGCGATCGCCGCGAACGCCGCGACGTCGAGCTGCTCCCCACGGGTGCGGGGGTCGACCCCGGCCGCGACCAGGGCCTCCTCGGCGAGCACCGGCGAGCCGGCCCAGGCCGGCCAGCGCCGCCCGCAGGGTCTTGCGGCGCTGGGCGAACGCCGCGTCGACGCACGCGAAGACCTCCTGGCGGGTGGCCGTGGTGGCCGGCGGCTCGCGGCGGGTCAGCATCACCAGCCCGGAGTCGACGTTGGGCACCGGCCAGAACACGCTGCGCGACACCGACCCCGCGAGGCGCACGTCGGCGTACCAGGCCGCCTTGACGCTCGGCACGCCGTAGGTGCGTGACCCCGGGGGCGCGGCGAGCCGCTCGGCGACCTCGAGCTGCACCATGACCAGGATGGTGCGCAGGCTCGGGAAGAGCTCGAGGAAGCGCAGCACGACGGGCACCGAGACGTTGTAGGGCAGGTTGGCCACGAGGGCGGTGGGCGGCGGGCCGGGCAGCGTCGCGCACGGCGAGGGCGTCGGCGAGCACCACCTCGAGCCGGTCGGCCAGCGTCGGGCGCGTGCAGCGCCACCGTCTCGGGCAGCGCGCCGGCGAGCACCGGGTCGACCTCGACGGCGACCACCCGGTCGACGACCGGGAGGAGGGCCAGGGTGAGCGACCCCAGGCCCGGGCCGACCTCGACGACGGTGTCGTCGGCGCCGACCCCGGCCACCCGCACGATGCGCCGCACCGTGTTGCCGTCGACGACGAAGTTCTGCCCCCACTGCTTGGTCGGCCGGATGCCGTGGCGCGCGGCGAGCGCGCGGATCTCGGCCGCCCCGAGGAGCGGGACGTCGGGGCCGTCGGTCATGCGCTCACCCTAGCGACGCGACGGCATCCAGCGACTCGAGGTGAAACGCGGGCACCCGGGACCGGACATCACCTCGAACGCGCCACCCGGCATCCGGTCGAGGTGCGACCCGGCCACCCGATTGCGAGAACACCACCTCGGACCAGGGCCCTGGCGGGGCCCCGGACGTGGGTTCCGCGACTCGTCGGGTGCGTGGGTCAGGCGGCGTGCGCGCAACCCCACGGGCCGAGGCCCGCCTTGGCGTAGTAGCGGTTGGCGACGGTGATCTGCTCGGCGCGCGACGCGAGGTCGGCGCGCGAGGCGAAGTCGTCGCCACCGTTGGCGAGCCACGACGCGGTCGCGAACTGCAGGCCGCCGTAGTAGCCGTTGCCGGTGTTGATGTGCCAGTTGCCGCCGGACTCGCACTGGGCGATGCGGTCCCACATCGCGGCGTTGGCGAGGTTGATGCCGGCGCCGGAGGTGTTGCCCGCGCTGCGCGTGGCGGTGGCGCTGGCGGGGCGCGCCTTGGTGCCGACCTTCACGACCGCGGCCACCGGCTGCTTGGTGACCTTCTGCGACAGGACGGTGGTCTTGGTGAGCTTGCCGTCGACCCAGGTCTTCTGGCGGACGACGACCTTGCTGCCCTTCGTGCCGGGCGTGACGACCTTGGTCTGGCCCTTGTAGAGCGAGGAGTCCTTCTGCTTGGTCGTGCCGTAGCCCACGGCCTCGGTCGCGCGCTCCTTCTTGATGACGACGCGCTTGAGGACGACCTTCATGCCCTCGTCGAGCGCGGTCGGCATCGCCGGGGACACGACGTCGTCGAGCTTCTTGGTGACACCGAGCTCGGCCAGCAGGCCGAAGACGGTGGAGCTGGTCGACGTGACCGTGCGGGTCTTGCCGTCGGCGACGAAGGTGACCTTCTTCGGGGTCGTCACCGCGAGGGTGAGACCGCCGCGGCCGAGCGGCTGGGAGCGCGAGGCGGAGAGCGTGGCGCCGTCGGCACGGATGCCGAGGTCCTGCAGCGCGGAGTCGACCGTGGTGGCGGTCGTCCAGTACTCCTTGGTCGCACCGTCGACCGTGACCGTCAGCTTGCGCCCGTACCGCACCGAGATGTGGTCGCCGTCGCTCACCGAGGAGGCGAGCGAGGGGACCACGACGTCGTGCGGGCCGACGGCGATGTCCTGCTTGTCGAGGACGTCGGCGACGGTGGAACCCAGGACGTGGACCGAGCTCGGCTGCCCGTCGACGGAGACCTCGACGGCCTTGTCGTAGTGGGCGACACCGACCGAACCGGCGGCCACGGCGAGCGCGGCGGCGCCCTGAGCGGCATGACGAAGAGGTCGAGAGAACAGCACAAGTGCTCCAGAGGTCGTGCGTTCCGGGCACCGGCGTCGGACGTCAGCCACGGGGCGGCCAGGAGCCCGGGTCGGGGATCCTGCGGGGGTCTCGCGCCCCCCGACGCCAGCGGCGGAAGGGGCGTGACCCACGTGTCGTCCGAGGCGATCCGGCCCCGGCCATTCCCTCCACCGTGCAGGACCTCGGGGGCGAAGGTCAAATTTCGGTAACGGCGAGTTCTCAGGGTGCGTGTCCCACTGGACACCTCACGTCACACCAGCCCCACCCGTTACGAGAGATGCGTCACCCCGGGCCGAACCCGGCCTCCGGCGCCCTCACCAGGGCCCGTAGAGCCGCTCCGCGTTCTCGCTCAGCGCCTGGCACAGGGTGGGCACGGCCACGCCCAGCACCGCCGCCATCGCCCGCACGGTGAGCGGCACCAGCGCCGGGCTGTTGGTCGCCCCGCGCCACGGGTGCGGCGTCAGGTAGGGGGCGTCGGTCTCGACGAGCAGCAGCTCGAGCGGGGTCACGGCGAGGGCGTCGCGCAGCGCCTTGGAGCTCTTGAAGGTGACCGTGCCGCTGAACGAGAGGTGGTAGCCGCGGTCGACGCACTCGCGCGCCATCTCCGGCCCGCCCGAGAAGCAGTGCATCACCGTGCGCTCGGGCGCGCCCTCCTCCGCCAGCACGCGCAGCACGTCGTCGTGGCTGTCGCGGTCGTGGATCTGCAGGGTGCGGTCGAGGCGCTTCGCGAGGTCGATGTGCCAGCGGAAGGAGTCCTGCTGTGCGGGAACGCCCTCCGGCCCGGTGCGGTAGTAGTCGAGCCCGGTCTCGCCCACGACCCGCACCCGGGGCAGCGCGGCGAGCCGCTCGATCTCGGCGTACGCCGCGTCGAGACCGCCGCTCGCCGCCAGCGCCGGCACCTCGTTCGGGTGCAGCGCGACGCCGGCGAGCACGCCGGCATGCCGGTCGGCGGCCTCGACGGCGAAGCGGGCGCCGGGCAGGTCGCAGCCGACCTGCACGACCCGGTCGACACCGACCGCGCGCGCGGCCGCCAGCACCGGGCCGAGGTCGTCGACCGAGACCTCGTCGCCGTCGCGGCTGATGTCGAGGTGGGTGTGGTTGTCGACGACCGGGATCGGCAACGGGTCGGGCGGCTCGGGAGCACCGCGCCGGCTGGGCTGCGACGTCACCGGCTCAGGCCCCCGCCGCCCGGGCGAGCTCCTCGTCGACCACCGACTCGTCGAGCTTGGTGAAGACCGGCGCCGGCTTGCTGATCGGGGTGCCGACGACGACCGGGCGCGACTCCCAGCGCGGGGTGGCGGAGTAGTCACCGGTGATGACGGGGTAGGTGCGGCCCTCGTCACCGGCATCCAGGCCGGTGACCGTCTCGAGGCGCGGCATCGGCACGAAGGCGCCGTCACCGCCGAGCACCGTGTCGACCCGGTTGGCCGCGTGCGGCATGAACGGGCGCCAGCATCGTGTTCAGGTCGGAGACGCACTGCACCAGGGTGTGCAGCACCGTGGCGAGCCGCTCGCGCTGGTCGTCGCCCTTGAGCTTGAACGGCTCGGTGCGCGAGACGTAGGCGTTGACCTCGCCGACGACCCGCATCGCCTCGGCGATGGCGGCCTTCTGGCGGTGCCGCTCGAGCAGGCCCCCGACGGCGTCGAACCCGGCGAGCACGGTGGCGCGCACCTCGTCGTCGACCGGCTCGAGCGGGCCCGGCTGCGGGATCTCGCCGAAGTTCTTGGCGACCATCGCCGCCGTGCGCGAGACCAGGTTGCCCCAGCCGGCGACGAGCTCGGAGTTGTTGCGCTGCACGAAGTCGCGCCAGGTGAAGTTGGCGTCCTGGTTCTCGGGCCCGGCCGCGCAGATGAAGTAGCGGATGCCGTCGGGCCCGTACCGCTCGAGCACGTCGCGCACGAGGATCGTGTAGCCGCGCGAGGTGGAGAACTGCTTGCCCTCCATCGTGAGGTACTCGCTCGACACGACCTCGGTCGGCAGGTTGAGCTCGCCGAAGACGCCCGGCTCGCCGCCGCGGCTGCCCTTGCCCGCGTAGCCGAGCAGCTCGGCCGGCCAGATCTGGCTGTGGAAGGTGATGTTGTCCTTGCCCATGAAGTAGTGCGAGACCGCCTCGGGGTCGTTCCACCACTCGCGCCAGCGCTCGGGGTCGCCGGTGCGCCGGGCCCACTCGACCGAGGCCGAGAGGTAGCCGACGACCGCGTCGAACCAGACGTAGAGCCGCTTGGTCGGGTTGTCGCGCCAGCCCGTCGAGCGGCACCGGGATGCCCCAGTCGATGTCGCGGGTCATCGCGCGGGGGCGGATCTCGTCGAGGATGTTCAGGCTGAACTTGATGACGTTGGGCCGCCAGGTGCCCGACGCCGCCCGCTCCTCGAGCCACTCACGCAGGGCGTCGGCCAGCGCCGGCAGGTCGAGCAGGAAGTGCTGGGTCTCGACGAAGACCGGCGTCTCGCCGTTGATCCGGCTGCGCGGGTCGATGAGGTCGGTGGGGTCGAGCTGGTTGCCGCAGTTGTCGCACTGGTCGCCGCGGGCCTCGCCGTAGCCGCAGATCGGGCAGGTGCCCTCGATGTAGCGGTCGGGCAGGGTGCGGCCGGTCGACGGCGAGATGGCGCCCTGGGTGGTCTGCTCGACCATGTAGCCGTTCTTCCACACCTGGGTGAACAGCTCCTGGGCGACGGCGTAGTGGTTGCGCGGTCGTCGTGCGCGTGTAGAGGTCGTAGGAGCAGCCGAGGTCGGTGAGCTCGCTCGGCGATGACCGCGTGGTTGGTGTCGACGAACTCGCGCGGGGTGACCTCGGCCTGGTCGGCGAGCACCAGGATGGGCGTGCCGTGCTCGTCGGACCCGCTCACCATCAGCACGTCGTGGCCCGCCATCCGCATGTAGCGGCTGAAGACGTCGGAGGGCACGCCGAACCCGGCGACGTGGCCGAGGTGGCGCGGGCCGTTGGCGTACGGCCAGGCGACGGCGGAGAGGACCTTCATGGGGCCTGATCCTAGGCGGCGCCGGCCCCGGCCCGGGCCTCGCCCTCGGGGCGACCCCCGAGGGCGAGGCCCTCACCCCACGGCGCCGATCCCCCGCGCCTCCAGTTCCGCGCGCAGGCCCTCCGGGCGGCTGAAGACGGCCCGCACCCAGGGTTCCACCGGGCGCGGGACCACGGCCTCACGCGGGAAGCAGAGCGCGGCCTGGACGAGCGCGGTCAGCACGGCGGTGACGTGCTCGAGGCGTGCGCTCGCGTCGGCGAACACCGCGACGACCCACGAGCGACCGTCGAGGTCGTACCCGCCGGACCCGACGACCGCCGCGTGGCCGCGCGACAGCAGCGCGCAGCGCTCGGCGTCGTCGCCGGACCACTGGTCGGCGTAGAAGGCCCCGCCCTCGCTCGCCCGGCGGCGAGCCGGGTAGTCGGCGAGCCGCACCGACCCTGGCGGCGCCTCGGCGCCGCCGACCGGGTCGGTCCACTCGTCGTCGTACGTCACGTCGTACAACCTGCCCTCGTGTGCCACGCCCACGAACCAGGACGCGCTGCCCACGACGTCGGCCAGGCGACTCGCCACCAGGGTGAGCCGCGCCCGGGTCGTCGCGGCCGGCATCTCGTCGAGGAGGTCCGCACTGTCGATGACGAGGGCGGTCATCTCGTCGGGGTCCGGGTACGCGGCCCCCACGTCGAGCGCGGCAGCGTTCCGGTGGGCCGCCGCGGCGCCCGCGACGTCGGCACCCGCGCTGGCGAGGGCTGCGCCGAGGACCTCCGCGAGGAGGCGGCCCCGTTCGATCTCGCTCAGGGCGAGCGGACCGTCGAGGTAGGTCAGGTGCAGCTCGCCCCACGGGGTGCTGCCACACGAGACCGGGTGACACGAGACGTAGACCCTCGCGGATCCGGAGAGGGCGTCCGGCGCACACGCGCCGGCCTCTCCACGTCGCACCTCGACCTTGTCGGCGTCCAGCACGCTGAGCGCGTGGGGGGTGAAGACCGCGAGAAGGTCGTCGACAGACGGGCTCGACCGAGCGAACACCAGAATGTCGAGGAGGGCGGCGGCACAGATGTAGGCATCATCGAGCACGGTGCGCTCCCGTCGTCACGCCCGGGCCGTACCCCTGCCGGTGCCGACCGACTGCTCTCCCTGCAATGGGTGGTATCACCCGAAAGCAATCTGCGGACGTCGATGAAAGTGTGCTCCACCCCCGCCCACCTGCGCACTCCTTTTGGCGAAGGATTTTTTTTCGTCCGCCGGACGGGTGCGGCCCACGGCGACCAGGGCCGCGTACGACGGCTCAGGAGGCCGCGAGCGCCACCCCGTCGTGGTCCGGGGATGCCGGTGAACCCCATGCCCCGCATCACCTGGAGCGAGTAGGCGGCGTAGACGTCGCCCCGGTCGGCGCCCGGTCAGGTGGCCGAAGGCCTCGAGCGAGACCGCGCCGACGAGGGCGGAGACGGCGCCGGTCGCGATCGCGCGGGCCTCGACCGTGACGCCCGGGCCGGGTTCCGGGACACCGGTGGCCAGCTGGGTCACGGCGGCGGGGAAGGCGTCGGGCACGAGGTCGCCGCTGGCGATCGCCCCGGCCACGGTGTGGACCGGGATGCTCATCAGCCGCACGGTCGCGCCCACGAGGTCGGGGTGCTCGGGGTCGACACCGGACAGCCGCGGACCGACCACCAGGGCGTACTCGTCGACGTGGTCGAGGGCCCACTGGCGCATGACCACCGACCCGCGGAACCACTGCGTCATGGCGTCGTCGTCGGCGTGCAGCTCGCCTGCGACTGCTCCAGGGTCGTGCGCAGCGAGTCGTGGGCGTCGACGCACAGGGCGGCCAGCAGCGCCCCGTGGTCGTCGAAGTACCGGTACAAGCCGGAGGGGGTCATGTCGATGGCGCGCGCGACGCCGCGCATGGTGACGCCCCGGGCGCCGTGCTGGCGCAGCTCGTCGAGGGCGGCCGCCTTGATCTCGCTGACGGCGGACGCGCGCCCACGCTGCCGCCGGGTGGGGGGCGGCGCGGGCGGGCGGGTGATGGCCATCGGCAGGGACTCCGAGGACAGGGAGCACCCGGCGCCGCAGGGTGGCTGACCGGGACGGTGAAGCACCCTGAATGGTAGCCGCATCCCGGGCCTGCCGCATCGCTCGACACACCGTGATTGCGAACACTGTTCTCGATGTGTACGGTGTTCACATTCGGCCCGGCGCGTCCGTGGTTCCGGCAGGGGGAACCTCGGGCTGGTGCGGCGGACGAGGGTGCCTCCCTGCGCCTGCTCGTCGCCCACCAGGCGACCCGGCCCGAGGAGAGCAATGGCCGCGATCCTTCACCCAGGGGTCCGTTCCGGTGCCGTCCCCGGGGCCGAGCGCCCCACCCCGGTCGAGCGGTAGCCGGCCCGATGAGCAGCAGCTGCCCGTTCGCCACCGCGCGGCCCGTCGTCCGCCCGCGGCGGGCGGTGCACGTCGACCTGGCCGAGTACGGCCACGCGAAGGTGCGGCACGGACTGCGGCCGTGGCAGCGCAGCCACCGGCTGCTCACGGTGGCGACGGATGCCACGGCCGCGCTGCTCGGTCTCGCGGCGGGCCTGACCGTGCGCACCCTCGTCGTGGGCCAGGACGCCGCGCTGTGGGGCTCCACCGAGGCGATGCAGGTGACCTCCGTCGCGATCGGGGTGCTGTGGCTGGTGCTGCTGACACGGCACGGCGCCTACGCGACGCGGTTCATGGGCGCCGGCACCGAGGAGTACCGCGCCGTGCTGCGTGCCGCCGCGACGCTCGTCGCCGTCGTGACCTTCGCCTCGTTCACCTTCAAGCTCGAGTTCTCCCGCGGCGTGCTGGTCGTCGCCGTGCCCACCATGGTCGTCGCCACGACCACCGGCCGGCACCTCCTGCGCCACCGGCTCGCCTCCGCCCGCGACCACGGGCGAGTGCCTGCAGCCGGCCGTGCTCGTGGGCGACGCGAGGGCCGTGCTCGAGCTGGCCCGCCGGATCGGCGCCGCACCCCGCACCACCGGCCTCGAGGTCAGGGGCGTGTGCGTCACCGAGCTGTCCGACCTGGCGCTCGCACCCGCGGAGTTCTCCGCGATCCCCGTCCTCGGCGTCGAGGCCGACACCCTCGCCGTGGTGGACCGGGTGGGTGCGGAGGTGGTCGCCGTCGCCAGCGGCCCCAGCCTCGCCGGGCAGCCGCTCCGGCGGCTCGGCGTGGGCGCTGGAGCAGCGCAACGTCGACCTGCTCATCGACCCGGGCGTCATCGAGGTCGCCGGCCCCCGGCTGACCCTCCGTCGCGCCAGCGGGCTGCCGATGCTGCACGTCGAGCGACCCGTGTGCAGCGGGGCCCGGTACGCCGTGAAGCTCGCCGTCGACCGGCTCCTCGCCCTGGTCACCCTCGTCGCTGTTCGCACCGCTGCTGCTCGCTCATCGGCCTCCTGGTGCGGCTCGACTCCCCCGGCCCGGTGCTCTACGGCCAGCAGCGGGTCGGCGAGGGCGGGCGCACCTTCACCATGCTCAAGTTCCGCACGATGTGCGTCGACGCCGAGGCCAGGCGCAGGCCGAGCTCGAGCGCGCAGCACGACGGCAACGAGACCTTGTTCAAGCTGCGCCGGGACCCCCGCGTCACCCGGGTCGGCGCGGTGCTGCGGCGCTACTCGCTCGACGAGCTGCCCCAGCTCGTCAACGTCGTCAGGGGCGAGATGTCGCTCGTCGGCCCCCGCCCGCCGCTGCCCGGCGAGGTCGACCGCTACGAGAGCGACGCGGTGCGTCGGCTGCGGGTGCGCCCCGGGATGACCGGCCTGTGGCAGGTGTCCGGACGCAGCGACCTGTCGTGGGTGGAGTCGGTGCGCCTGGACCTCTGGTACGTCGACAACTGGTCGCTGGCCCTGGACCTGCAGATCCTCCTGCGGACGGCCGGTGCGGTCGTGCGTGGACGAGGGGCCTACTGATGAGCGCCGCCGTGGCGACCACACACGTCCGACCCCGCGTGGGGCCGAGATGGATCCACCAGCTGGCCTCGAGGGCGGTCCGCCGCGCTCGGTGGGCCTGAACAAGGGGAGTGAGCAGTCATGAGAGTTGCCATCTTCGGCCTGGGCTACGTGGGGACCGTGACCGCCGCCGGCCTGGCGTCGCAGGGACACGACGTGGTCGGTGTCGACGTCGAGCGGAGCAAGGTCGCCGCCATCCGCCGCGGCGAGAGCCCGGTCGTCGAGCCCGGCGTCGACCGCCTGGTCGCCCAGGCGGTCTCGGCGGGGAGGCTGCGCGCCACCACCGACGTGCGCGAGGCGATCGAGGGGGCCGACGTCTCGCTCGTGTGCGTCGGGACGCCCTCCACGCCGCGCGGCGACACCAACCTCACCTACATCTCCCGGGCCCTGGCCGACCTGCGCGAGGCGATGGCCGACGTCGCCCCACCGGCGTCGGGCTTCCACTCCGTCGGTCATCCGGTCGACCGTGCCGCCCGGGCACCGGGCGCACCGTCGTCGAGCCCGCGTTCAGCCCCGAGCTGCTGCCCGACGGGTGGACCGTCGGCACCGCCATGTGCCCCGAGTTCCTGCGCGAGGGGTGCGGGGTCGACGACTTCTTCGCGCCGCCGTTCGTGGTCCTCGGCGCCGCGGACCCGCGCACCAGGGCGACCTGCGAGCGAGCTGTTCGACTTCCTCGACCAGGAGATCCGGCACGTCGACGTCGCCAGCGCCGAGGCCCTGAAGTACGCCTGCAACGCCTTCCACGCCGTCAAGGTGACCTTCGCCAACGAGATGGGGCGGATCTTCTCGCAGTACGGCGTCGACTCGCGCGAGCGTCATGGAGATCTTCTGCCAGGACCGCAAGCTCAACATCTCGCCCAGCTACCTGCGGCCCGGGTTCGCGTTCGGCGGGTCCTGCCTGCCCAAGGACCTGCGGGCCCTGCAGAGCATGGCGCGCGTCGAGCGGCGTCGACGTGCCCCTCGCTCAGCTCCACGCTGATCAGCAACGAGATCCTCGTGCGGGCCCTGGTCGACCGCGTCCTCGAGACCGGGTACCGGCACGTCGCCCTGCTCGGGCTCAGCTTCAAGATGAACACCGACGACCTGCGCGAGAGCCCCAACCTCGAGCTGGCGGAGCGGTTCGTCGGCAAGGGCTTCGAGGTGCGCATCTACGACCCCATCGTCAACCCCGCGCAAGCTGGTCGGCGCCAACCTCGAGCACCTCGCAGAGCAAGCTGTCCGCACGTCAGCCGGCTGCTGCGTCGACCGCGCCCGAGGTCGCGCTGGAGGGCGTCGAGGTCGCGCTCGTGGCGACCTCCGACCCGCTGAGCCTGGCCGCCCTCGCAGGCCGCCGACCCGCCGGTGGTCATCGACCTCAACGGCCGGCTCGGGGCCGCCGTCGAGCACATCGCCGGGTACCAGGGGGTGAGCTGGTGAGCACCCGCACCCGAGCCCCGGGTGAACGGCCCCGGGTGGCGATCATCGTCCAGAACCTCCCGGTCCCCTTCGACCGCCGGGTCTGGCTGGAGTGCCAGTCGCTCGTGGCGCCGGGGGTACGACGTCACGGTCGTCTGCCCGCAGGGCGAGGGCACCGGCCCCGACGCAGGTCATCGACGGCGTGCGGATCCTCGCCTACCGCCGGGTACGCGCCCGGCGGGCAGCGCCCTCGGCTACGTCGTCGAGTACGCCTGGTCGTTCCTCGCGACCGCGCGGCTGGTGCGGGCCGCGCGGCGCGAGGGCCCGTTCGACGCGCTGCAGGCGTGCAACCCGCCCGACATCTTCTGGCCGATCGCGCGGTGGCTGCGCCGCCGCGACGGCACGCGGTTCGTGTTCGACCACCACGACCTGTGCCCGGAGCTCTACCTCTCGCGCTTCGACGGCAGCACGGGCGCGCCCCTACAAGGGCCTGCTCTTCCTCGAGCGCGCAGACCTTCCGGGCCGCCGACCAGGTCACCTCGACGAACGAGTCGTACGCCGCGATCGCCGCGCGCCGCGGCGGGAAGGCCGCCGACGACGTCACGCGTGGTGCGCACCGGGCCGGACCCGCAGCGCCTGCAGCGCCGCGAGCCGGTCGCCCGCCTGCGCCGCGGTCGCAACCACCTGGTGGCCTACCTCGGCGTCATGGGCCCGCAGGACGGCGTGGACCTCGCCCTCGGGGCGGCGGACGTCGTGGTGAACCGGCTCGGGCGCGACGACATCGCGTTCACGTTCATGGGCGTCCGGCGACTGCTACGACGACCTCGTCGCGCCGGCGCGACGAGCTCGGCCTCACGGACGCCGTCGACCTGCCCGGGCCGGGTCCCGGACGAGCTTCGTCGGCGAGGTGCTGTCCACCGCCGACGTCGGGCTGTGCCCGGACCCGCTCAACCCGCTCAACGACGTCTCGACGATGAACAAGACGATGGAGTACATGGCCTTCGGCCTGCCGGTCGTGGCCTTCGACCTGCACGAGACGCGGGTGTCGGCCGCCGACGCCGCCCACTACGTGCGAGCCCAACGACGTCGAGGAGTACGCCCAGCGCCATCGTCGCCCTCGCTCGACGACCCGGCGAGGCGCACGGAGATGGGCCGCCACGGGCGCGACGCGGGTCGTCGACGAGCTGGCCTGGGAGCACCAGCGCGAGGGCTACCTGCGCGTCTTCGACGAGCTGGTGGGGCACGTGCCCGACCGGGCACCACTCCGGACGCGGGGGCCTGACGTGTGCGGGGTCGCCGGGGCGTTCCAGCAGCCCGACGGGAAGGTGCTCGTCACGACCATGGTCGAGCGGATCGCGCACCGCGGGCCGGATGCCGGCGCGGTCGTCGAGCTGGTCGACCCCGACACCGCGGTCGTCCTGGGCCACCGCGCGGCTCTCGATCATCGACCTGTCGAGCGCCGCCGACCAGCCGTTCGCCAAGGGCGGCCTCACCCTCACCTACAACGGCGAGCTCTACAACTACCGCGAGCTGCGGCGACGAGCTCGAACGCTCGGGGCGCCGGTTCGCCACGGCATCCGACACCGAGGTCGTCCTCGAGGCCTGGCGCGCCTGGGGATCCGACGGCGCTGCCGCGGTTCCGCGGGATGTTCGCCTTCGCGATCCACGACGAGCGCACCGGCGACCTCACCCTGGCCCGCGACCCCTTCGGCATCAAGCCGCTCTACGTGATGCCGCGCGGTGACGGCATCCTCTTCGCCTCCGAGCTCAAGGCCATCGTCGCCGCGGTGGGCCCCGAGCTCGCCGATCGACCCCGGCGCGCATGGTCGCGTCGACCCTGTACTACTGGCTGCCCGCAGGAGTTCGACGCCCTGCGCGGCGTGCACCGCCACCCCCGGGCTCCTGGGCCGAGTACCACCGCGACGGCTCGGTCAGCGCGAGGCAGCTACTGGGACACCGCGGCCGAGGCCGCCCGCGCGGCGCACGGCCCCGTGGCCGACGTGCGCGGGGTCGTCGCGGAGTCGGTCGCGGCGCACCTCGTCGCCGACGTCCCCGTGGCGTCGTTCCTCAGCGGCGGGCTGGACTCCAGCATCGTCACCGCGCTGGCCCACCGCACGCGACCCGTCGATCGAGGCGTACACCATCGCCTTCCGGGCCGAGGACCAGCGCCTCGAGGCGATGCCCGACGACGCGCGCTACGCCCGGCGCCTGGCCGACCACCTCGGGATCCGGCTGCACGAGATCGAGATCAGCCCCGACGTCGTCGACGATGCTCCCCCGCATGGTCGACGTCCTCGACGAGCCGATCGGCGACCCGGCCGCCATCAACACCCTGCTCATGTGCGAGGCGGCCCGCGACGCCGGCGTCAAGGTGCTGCTGTCCGGGATGGGCGCCGACGAGCTGTTCGGCGGCTACCGCAAGCACCTGGCTGCCTGCTCGTGGCCGAGCGCTACCGCCGGATGCCGGCCACGCTGCGGTCCGCGTATCGCCCCGGCCGTGCGACGCCCTGCCCGTCGCGGTCGGGGGCCGGGGCCTGCGGACGGTCCGCTGGGCCCAGCGCTTCCTCACCTTCGCCGAGCTGCCCGAGGAGGAGGCGTTCCGGCGCAGCTACACCCTCTACGACCGGGACGAGCTGGCCGGCCTGCTCGACCCCGCCCTGGCGGGCCACGTCGACACCGTGACCGAGCGACACCGCGAGGTCTACGACGACAACCAGCTCGACGACCACGTCAGCCGGATGTGCCTGGCGGACACCCGGATGTTCATGCCGGGCCTCAACCTGACCTACACCGACCGGGCGAGCATGGCGGCGTCGACCGAGGTGCGCGTGCCGTTCGTCGACCCGGTCGTGTTCGGCGGCGGCGTTCTCGCTGCCCGGCACCGAGAAGATCCGCGGCCGGCAGCAGAAGGCGGCCGCTCAAGGACGCCGCGCGGGACTGGCTCCCGCGACGAGATCATCGACCGCCCGAAGGCCTCCTTCGGTGCGCCGCTGCGGGCCTGGGTGACCAACGACCTGCGCGAGCTCGTCGACGACGTGCTGCGTCCGCGGCGAGCTCGTCGGCAGCGGCTTCCTCCGGCGTGCGCCGCTGCAGCGGCTGGTCGACGACCAGCGCAGCGGGCGGCGCGACGAGTCCAAGCAGGTGTGGCAGCTGCTGAGCCTGGAGCTCTGGTACCGCAACGCGCGGGCCGCGGGGGTCGGCGCGGCTGAGCTCAGTCACGAAGCGGGGGAAGACGATGAAGCAGGTCGCGCAGAACTACCGGTCGGGTGAGCTCGTCGTGCTCGACGTGCCCGCGCCGGCCTGCAAGCCGGGCGGCGTGCTGGTGCGGTCGCTGTACTCGCTGATCTCCACCGGCACCGAGCTGATGAAGGTCAGCGAGGCGCGGCTCTCGCTGCTCGGCAAGGCGCGGGCCCGGCCGGACCAGGTCACGAAGCTGCTCGACTCGGTGGCCCAGCAGGGGCCGGTGGCGACGTACAAGAAGGCGATCGACCAAGCTCGACAGCTACACGCCGCTGGGCTACTCGCTGTGCGGCGTGGTCGTCGAGGTCGGCGCCGGCGCCGAGGAGTTCGCGGTCGGCGACCTGGTCGCGGCGGCCGGCAACGAGTTCGCCCTGCACGCCGAGGTCAACTGGGTGCCGGTCAACCTGTGCGTGCCGGTGCCCGAGGGCGTCGCGCCGGAGCACGCCGCGTTCGCCACGGTGGGCGCCATCGCCATGCAGGGCGTCCGCCGCGGCGAGCCGCAGCTGGGCGAGATGGCGTGCGTCATCGGCCTCGGGCTCGTCGGCCAGCTGGTCGTGCGGCTGCTCGTCGCCGCCGGGGTGCGGGTCGTCGGCATCGACACGGTCGACGGAGCGGTGCCGGCTGGCCGAGAAGGCCGGTGCGCATGAGCTGCGCCGCACCCGACGACGAGGGCGCCGCGTACATCGAGCAGGTCGTCCGCACCGCCACCGGTGGGCTCGGCGCGCGACCACGTCTTCCTCGCGGCCGGTGGCACATCCAACGGCCCGGTCGAGCTGGCGGCCCGCCTCGCGCGGGACCGGGCCCGCGTCGTCGACATCGGCAAGACCCGCCTCGACCTGCCGTGGAACGCCTACTACGAGAAGGAGCTCGACGTCCGCTTCTCGCGGTCCTACGGGCCCGGTCGCTACGACGACCGCTACGAGCTCGACGGCATCGACTACCCCGCCGGCTACGTGCGCTGGACCGAGCGCCGCAACCTCGGGTGCTTCCTCGACCTGCTCGCCGGCGGGCTCGCTCGACGTCGCCTCGCTCGTGTCGGGCACGCACCCGATCGACGACGCGGCCGAGGTCTACGACCAGCTGCGCACCGGGGCGCTGCGCGGGGTGGGCTTCCTGCTTCGAGTACCCCCGGCGCCGGCGCCGAGGACGCCGAGGCGACCGCTGCCCGGCCCGTCGCGGGTCCCGGCCGCGCCGTCCCGCCGGCGGCGACCCGCCCGACGACGCCCACGGTGCGGCTCGGCTTCATCGGGGCCGGCAACTACGCCACCTCGATGCTGCTGCCGCACCTCGCGAAGCACGCCGGGCGTCACGCTCGGCTCGGTGGCCACGACGAGGTCGCTGTCGGCGCTCAACGCCCAGCGCAAGTTCGGGTTCGAGACGGACGACCACCGACGCGGACGACGTGCTCGCCGACCCGTGCGATCGACGCGGTCTTCGTCGTGACCCGGCACCACTCCCACGCCGGCTTCGTCTGCCGCGCCCTCGAGCACGGCAAGGCCGTGTTCGTCGAGAAGCCGCTGGCCCTCACCCGGGCGGAGGTCGACGGCATCCTCGACGTCGTCGAGCGCACCGGGAACGACCGGATCATGGTGGGGTTCAACCGGCGCTTCGCCCCGCTGTTCGTCGAGCTGCGCGAGCGCTTCGGCGCGGCGGGCACCCCGGTCAGCGCGCGGTACCTGGTCAACGCCGGCCGGATGGCGGCCGACAGCTGGTACCTCGACGAGCAGCTCGAGGGGTCGCGGTTCCTCGGCGAGGGCGGCCACTTCATCGACACGCTCAGCTGCGCGGGTCGGTCACGACCCCGTCGAGGTGCAGCGCCGTCGGACCCCCGGCGGGTCCGACCTGCAGGTCACGCTGCGCTTCGCCGACGGCTCGCTGGGAACGATCACCTACGTCCACCGGCGGCGACCCGCGCGGTTCCCAAGGAGACCCTCGACGTCTCCGGCGGCGGCCGGAACGCCCGGCTGGACAACTTCGCCCGGGCCACGGTGTGGACCCGCGGCGGCCGCGACACCAAGCGGTCGCTCACCGGCCAGGACAAGGGCCAGCGGCGCCGAGCTCGACGCCTTCCTCGAGGCGGTCCGGCTCGGTGCGGCGATGCCGATCGGCCTCGACTCGCTCGTCGCGACCACCCGCGCGACCATCGCGGTGGGCGAGAGCCTCGCCTCGGGCAGGCCGGTGGCCCCGTGAGTCGGCGGCCAGCTGGTACGCCCAGCGACTGCGCCGGATGTCTCCGGAGGAGGTCATCGCGCGCGTCGGCGACCAGCTGCGACAGGTGCGCTGGGCCGAGCGCCAGGTACGACCGGGTGACGCGTGGCTCCCGGCGGGGGCCCTGCTCCCCCGACCGGCGCTCGCGAGCCCGGTTGCGAGCGCGGCCCGGGCGCAACTCGCGCCCGCGGCCGCGCGTCGGCTCGTCGACGCCGCCGACCGCCTGCTCGCCGGCGACTGGGAGGTGCTCGGCACGCCACGGCCCGACGTCGTCGACCCCGACTGGTTCCGCGACCCCGTCACCGGTACCCGTGCCCCGGACACCGCGCTGGCCTTCCGCGTCGACCACCGCGACGAGACGGTCACCGGCAACGTGAAGTCCGTGTGGGAGCTCTCCCGCCACCACCACCTCACCGTCCTCGCCGCCGCGTACTGGCTCACCGAGGACGACCCGCTACGCCGAGGTGGTGGCGGCCCAGCTGCGCTCGTGGTGGGGCGCGAACCCGTTCCTGTCCGGCATCCACTGGACCAGCGGGATCGAGCTCGGCGTGCGCCTGACGAGCTGGGTCTGGATCCGCCGGCTGCTCGACGACTGGCCGGGGGTCGCCGACCTCTTCGACGACAACCCCCGGGCCCTCGCGCAGCTGCGCTGGCACCAGGAGTACCTGGCGGCGTTCCGCAGCCGCGGGTCGTCCGCGAACAACCACGCCATCGCCGAGTCGGTCGGCCGGCTCACGGCCGCCTGCGCCCTGCCGTGGTTCGCCGAGAGCGACGGCTGGCGACGCGACGCGACCCGCGACCTGGAGCGCGAGCTCGCCGCCAACACCTTCCCGAGCGGCATCAACCGCGAGCTCGCCACCGACTACCACCGCTTCGTCACCGAGCTCGGCCTCGTCGCCCTCGTGGAGGCCGAGGCCGCGGGCCACCCGCTCTCCGACGCGACCCGCGCGCTGCTCACCCGCTCCCTCGACGCCGCCGCCGCGCTGCTCGACACCGCCGGGCACGCCCCGCGCCAGGGTGACGGCGACGAGGGCCGCGCCCTGGTGCTCGACGACCCCGACGACGACCCCTGGGCCGTCCTGCTGGCCTGCGGTGCGAGCACCCTCGGGGCCTGCGACTGGTGGCCGCCGGTGCCAGCCCGGCGTCATGAGCACCCTGCTCGGCGCCCTCGCACCGACCCCGGCGGACGCCGACCGGCCGCAGGAGGCACCACGCGCGTTCGCGGATGCCGGCCTGCACCTGCTGCGGACGCCACCGGGCGACGGGCCCGAGATCTGGTGCCGCTGCGACGGCGGCCCCCACGGCTTCCTGTCCATCGCGGCGCACGGGCACGCCGACGCCCTGTCGATCGAGGTGCGGCACGACGGCGTCGACCTCCTCGTCGACCCGGGCACGTACTGCTACCACGGCGAGCCCGAGTGGCGGAGCTACTTCCGCTCCACGCGCGCCCACAACACGATCGAGATCGACGGCGAGGACCAGGCCCACGAGGCCGGCCCGTTCATGTGGGCGGAGCACGCCGACGCCGTCGTCGACGGCGTCGAGCTGGGCGCGGCCGGGCGGCAGGTGTGGTCGGCGCACCACACGGCGTACGCGCGCCTCGACGCCGCCCTGTGCCACGACCGTGAGGTGGTGCTCGACGGCAGCATGCCGCGGCTCTCCGTCACCGACACCCTGACGGGCAGCCGCGAGCACCGGCAACGGATGTCGTGGCACCTCGGACCGGAGGTGCGGGCCGAGCTCTGCGACGGCGTCGCCGAGCTGACCTGGCGCGGCCGCGACGGCGAGCCGCAGCACGGGCAGCTGAGGTTGCCGATCGCGCTGGACTGGTCCGCGCACCACGGGGAGTCCGACCCACCGCTGGGCTGGTACTCACCGCAGTTCGGCACGCGGGTGGCCACGACGACGCTCGTCGGGGAGGGGACCTTCACCGGCACCCTGACCCTGCGCACGGTGCTCGACCTCCCGGCTGCCCCCACTCCACCCGCACCCGACACGGAGTCCGTCGGCGCCGTCTCCTCGGCCGACTCCCCCTAGCCCACCGCCTCTCGCGAAGAAGGTCCTCCCGTGTTCACACCGCCTCCGCCTCGACCCGCAGCCACGCCGCCGGGTCCGGCCGGCATCCGCCCTGAGGACGGCTCGTGAGCGAGCAGGTCGTCGACCTCCGGTCGACGTGGGCGACCCTGCGCAGGCGGGGCGGAACCCTCGCCGCCGCGACCGTGGTCGGCGCCGCGGCGGGGGTGGGGTTGCTCTACCTCAACCCACCGCTGTACTCGAGCACCGGCATCGTCCTGCTCCCCGCGAGTGCGGCCCCGGGGTCCACGGACTCAGCACAGTACGACGCCGAGACGCAGGTGCTGATCGCCGAGAGCGCCGAGGTGCTCGGCCGCGCCGGCAGCAAGCTCGCTCCGCCGCTCGACGCCGCCCAGGTGGCGAACCGGGTCGAGATCACCGCACCCGCCCCGACCGTGCTGCGGTTCACGGCCACGGGGCGGACCGCGGCCCAGGCCGAGGCCCTGTCGTCCGCCCTCGCCGAGGCGCACGTCGCCTACCTCCGGGAGGCGTCCACGTCGCTGAGCCTGGAGCGCCAGGCGGCGCTGAAGGACCGGCAGTCGACGCTGACCGACAGCCTGCAGGCCGTCGAGGCCGAGATCAAGACGACCTCCGACCGCCTGGCCGTCGAGGGCCGGGTCTCCGGTGACGGCCGGGCCGACGCGGCGACGCTCTCCGAGCTCACCGCCCAGCGGGCCGGCACCGTCCTCGAGCTCGACGACCTCAAGAAGCAGCTCGAGGGCGACGACACGGCCGGCAGCGGCCCGCTCGCCGGGCCGGCCAGCGTCATGCAGCACGCGTCGCCGGCAGAGCAGTCGGACCTGGTCAACCGCGTCCTCAAGTTCGTTCCCGGCAGTGCCGGGGTGGCGTTGCTGCTCACGGCGGCCTACCTGCTGCTCACCACGCGCCGGGACCTCAAGCTGCGGTCGCGGGACGAGATCGCGGATGCCGTGGGCGTGCCCGTCGTCGCCTCCGTGGCGAGCCGCCCGGCGCGCAGCGCGAGCGGGTGGACCGAGCTCCTGCACTCCTACACGCCGGACAACGTCGACGGCTGGGCACTGCGCCAGCTCGTGCGCCGGGTGATGTCGCAGGAGGCGGGCCCGGCCACGGGTGCTCCCCGCACCGTGGTGGTCATCTGCCTCTCCGACGACCACGGTGCCCTCGCCACCGCGCCGCAGCTCGCCTCCTTCGCCGCCTCGACCGGCGTCGACACGGCACTCGTCGGTGGCCAGTTCCACGAGTCCGCGATGGCCCTGTGGGCCGCGTGCTCGCGGCCCCGCGAGGAGGGTCCGCCACGCCGCGGCCTCACCGTCACCACCCGGTCCGACGACCCCGTCGAGGCCGACCTCCTCGTCCGCCTCGTCGTCCTCGACAGCGACCACCCCCAGCCGGATCCGACGGACGCCACCGGTGCGCTGGTCCTGCTCGCCGTGAGCGCGGGTCGCACGACGGCATCCCGGCTCGCCGCGGTGATGGTGGCCGCGGACGCCGCGGGCCAGTTCATCGAGGGCGTCGTCGTCAGCGACCCGGATGCACTGGACCGCACGACCGGGCGCCTCGTCCCCCGCGAGGTCCGCAGCGCACCGACACCCGCCAACCCGGTCGTCGAGGTCGCCTCGCGTGGGCAGCAGGGTCCGGCGCGCGGCCGACGGAGCGGGTCCACCGCCCGGAACGGGGGTCGTCGCTGATGGACACCAGATGGCGCATCGAGGACGACACGACCGACCCCGAGGTGGCCGGCACCCCGCGACCGCTGCTCACGACCTGGAACGTGCTGCTGGGTGCCCTCCGGCGGGGCTGGCGGGTCTGGGTCTCGCTCGCGCTGGCCGGTGGGCTGGCGGCCCTGGGGCTCCTCGTCATCCGGCCACCGGGCGGGCTCGCCACGGCCACGATCCTGCTCGTCCACCCCACCGCCAACGACACCTCCGCCATGGCCACCGACGTGAGCCTGCTCGAGACCCGCGCCGTCGCCACGCGGGTCATCGGCGACCTCGGGCTGGGCCTCAGCCCGGACGCCTTCCTGTCCACGCTGTCGGCCGAGCCGGTGACCAACCAGATCCTCCAGGTCTCGGTCAAGGGCCCGACCGACGCCGCGGCCGTGCAGCGGGCCGACGCCCTCGTCAAGGGCTTCCTCGACTTCCGCGGCGACCAGCTCCGGTCGCTGTCGGGTGGGCTGGTGCGCGGCTACGAGGAACACGTGGCCGACCTGAAGGCCCAGCTCGACGACGTGACCCGCGAGTACAACGGGCTGACCGGAACCGATGCCGCGTCCCGGACGCGGGCGACCGACCTGCTCACCGTGCGCACGCAGATCACCTCCGAGATCAACACGACGCAGCAGGCCATCCAGGCCGCCTCGTTCACGACCGACGCCGCCATCTCGTCGACCCACGTCGTCGACGCGGCGCACCCGGTACCGCACTCACGCCTGAAGGCCGTGGTCCTCTACCTCGCCTCCGGGGTGATCGTCGGTGCGGCGCTCGGCGTCGGGCTGGTCGTCTTCCGCGCCCTGACCTCCGATCGCGCCCGGACCCGGCGCGACGTGTCACGGGCCCTCGGCGTCCCGGTCCGCGCCAGCGTGCGCGCGGTCGGGGCAGCCCCGGGCCGGGTCGCAGGCGTGGCGAGGTCGGTACGGGCCGTGCTCGACCGGGTCCCCCGGCCCGCGCGGCTGCGCCGCCGGCACCGGCACCGCCCGAGCGAGGGGGCGCAGGTCCTGGCGCACGCCCTCGAGCAGGCCGTGCCCCGCGTCCGGCGCCCCCGCACGGCTCCCCCGAAGTCGGGCAAGGCGGCGGCCGCGGCCGCACGCGCCAGGACGGCCCCGTCCGGGGTGGGGCTGGCCGCGGTGGACGACCCCCGCGCCGCGGCCCGGGTGCTGCGCACCCTCGCCACCCGCCTCGCCGACCGAGGCCAGACCGTGCTCCTCGTCGACCTGTCCGAGTCGGGCGCGCTCGGGGACTCGGATGCCGCGCCCGCAGCCGTGTTCCGGCCCTCGGGCATCCCCTCGTTGTCGCGCGGGCCCGCGCTGCCCGGCGCGGGCGCGGTCATCGACCTCCAGGAGCAGGACCGGTTGCGCGAGGTGTCGAACGACGCCGACGTGATGCTCGTGCTGGTCGAGGTCGACCCGGGGATGGACCTCGACAACCTGGCGTCCTGGGTCGACCTCGTCGTACCGCTCGTGACCGCCGGGCGGACCCGGGCCGAGCTCCTCACGACGATCGCGGACGTGGTGCACGCCGCGGGCATCGACCTGCCGTTCGCCCTGATGACCGGCTCGGACGCCACGGACGCGACGGCCGGCATCCCCGACCCGCCGGAGGCGGCGGTGGACGAGTCGGACGACCGGCTGTCCGCCAGGCGGCGATGAGCACCCGGTCGGCGCCGAGCGCCCTGCCGACGACCGGCCACGCCGGGACGCTGGTCACCAGCGCCGGGCGGATCCCACGGCTGCTCCTGCTGGCGTGGGCCCTGCTGCTGTTCAACGTGCTGGCGCCGTCGGCGAACCTGACCCTGGTGCCGATCCCGCGGAGCATCGCGCAGGCCCTGGCCCAGGGGTCACTGGTGCTCGCGCTGGCCGTCGCCCTCCTGCTCAACCGACACCTCGTCATCCGGCCGAACCACCTCCTCGTGCTGCTCACCGTGCTCGCGGTCATGTCGCTCGTCGCGAGCCTGCACAACGAGTTCGTCTTCGGGTCGGTCTACCGCGGGCTGCGGCTGCTCGCGTTCGTGGCGTGCCTGTGGCTGCTGACCCCGTGGTGGGGCCGGCGCGACATGGTCCTGCTCCGGGCCCACCGGGTCTGCCTCTGGGTGGTCCTCGGCACGGTCGTGGTCGGAGCCGCCCTCGCACCCGGGAAGGCGTTCTCGTTCGAGGGTCGGCTGTCCGGTGACCTGTGGCCGATGCCGCCCCCACAGGTCGCCCACTACGCCGCCGTGCTCTTCGGCACCTCCGTCATCCTGTGGATGTGCCGCGTCATCACCGGCCGCCACACGCTCCTCGCCGTCGGTCTCGCCACCGGCGTCCTCGTGGGCACGCACACCCGAACCGCCATCGCCGGCACGGTCATCGGCCTGGCCATCGCGTCGGCGAGCCTGTTCCTCGGTCACGCCCGGGTCCGCCGGGTCTCGGCCTCGACCCTGCTCGGGCTCGGTGCGGCGGTCCTCCTCTTCGCCCCGCAGATCGTCACCTGGCTGGCGCGGGGGCAGTCCGCCGAGGACGCCACCCAGCTGACCGGGCGCACCAAGGTGTGGTCCGACGTCTTCGCCACCCCCCGGCCCGCGCTGGAGCAGTTCTTCGGGTCGGGCCTGTCCAACAAGTCCTTCCAGGGCCTGGCCGATCGACAGCAACTGGGTGGCGACCTACCTCGACCAGGGCTGGTTCGGCATGGTCGTCGAGGCGGGCGTGCTCGTGCTGCTCCTGCTGATGGCCGTCACCCACGTCCGCGGCCCGCGCCGCGCGATCGCGCTGTTCCTCATCGTCTACTGCATCGTCGCGTCCGTCACCGAGACCGGGCTCGGCGACGCCTCCCCGTACCTGCTCGACCTCGTCGTCGCGGCGTCCCTGCTCGTGTCACCACCGCAGCGGGTGGCCCCGTGAAGGTCGTGGTCGTCCACGGGCGCTACCGCTCGACGGCGCCGAGCGGCGAGAACCACGTCGTCGACCAGGAGCGGGCTGCCCTGCACCGGGGCCGGCCACTGCGTCAGCACGTTCGAGCGGCACAGCGACGACATCGCCGGCTGGCCGCTGCACCGCAAGGCCGGGCTGCCGCCGCGCAGCGTCCGGACCAGGAGGCGCGCCGCGACCTGGCCCGGCACCTGCGAGCGGGAACCGCCCGACGTCGTCCACGTGCACAACACGTTCCCGCTGCTCAGCCCCTCGGTGCTGCGGGCCTGCGCCGACGCGGCGTGCCGGTGGTCGCGACGATGCACAACTACAAGCTGCTCTGCGCGAGCGGCGACTTCTTCCGCGACGGTCGGCCCTGCCACGACTGCGCTCGGGGTCGCGGCGCCCCGGGCCTCGTGCACGGGTGCTACCGCGGCAGCCGGCTGGCCACCGCACCGGTGGTCCTGGGCTCGGTCGCCAACCGCGACGAGTGGCGCCGGCTGGTGTCGGCGTACGTGTTCATCTCGGGCGCGCAGCGCGACCTCATGGCCGCGCACAAACCGTAACTCTGAAGATGCAGGGCGGCTGGGGTGCCACCGACATTCTCAACGACTACGGCAAGGACTATGCCGCCAAGGTCAACGAGATGGGCGGCGGCCGGCTGAAGATCGACTATCTCAATGCGGGCGCCATCGTGAAGGCGTTCTCGGTGATGGACGCGACCTCGTCGGGCGTGCTCGACGGCAACCACAGCGTGCCGGCTTATTGGTACGGCAAGCATCGCGCCGCCTCGCTGTTCGGCACCGGCCCCTGCTACGGCACCGACGCCAGCCAGTTCATGGGCTGGTTCTATTACGGCGGCGGCCAGGCGCTCTATGACGAACTTACTCAGAAGATCCTCAATCTCAACGTCACCGGCTTTTACGTCTTCGCCATGCCGACGCAACCGCTCGGCTGGTTCAAGAAGGAACTCAAGGGCCCGGACGACTTCAAGGGCATGAAGTACCGCACCGTCGGTCTCGCCTCCAACGTCATGCAGGCGATGGGCGCCAGCGTCGCGCAGCTGCCGGGACCGGAAATTCTGCCGGCGATGGAAAAGGGCGTCATCGAAGCGTTCGAGTTCAACAACCCGACCTCGGACATGCGCTTCGGCGCGCAGGACGTCGCCAAGTTCTACTACCTCGGCTCCTACCACCAGGCGTCGGAAGCCATCGAAGTCGTGTTCAACAAGACCAAGCACGACAGTTTGGCCAAGGAGCAGCAGCAGATCCTGCGTCTCGCCGGCCAGGCGGCGTGTTCCGACGACATCTGGAAGGCCTGGGACATCTACTCGAAGGACCTCGAGACGCTGAGACCAAGCATGACGTCCAGGTCAAGCGCACGCCCGAGGCGATCTTCAAGGCCCAGCTCGTGGCCTGGGACAAGGTGGTCGATGAAATCAGCGCGGACTCGAGCCAGGGTCCGTTCATCAAGAAGGTGCTCGAAAGCCAGAAGGCATGGGGCAAGCGGGTCGGCTTCTACGCCATCAACAACGAAGCCGACTTCAAGTCCGCCTACGAGCATTATTTCGGCAAGATGAAGGTCTAATCAGACTTCAGCGAAACTCGCCGGGGCGGCAATACCGCCCCGGCGAGTTTGTGCGCAGAATCAACCGGCGAGAACCTTCCGTGGAAAATTTTCTTCTTTTCATCGACCGTCTGAGCGCGGGCGTCGGCAAGGCGTTCGGCTGGTGCATCGTCATCATGACGCTGGGCACCTGTTACGACGTGTTCATGCGTTACCTGTTCCGCGCCCCGACCAACTGGGCGTTCGACGTGAGCTATTTCATGTATGGCGCGCTGTTCATGATGGCCGGCGCCTATACGCTGTCGCGCAACGGCCACGTGCGCGGCGACTTCGTCTATCGGATGTGGCCGTACCGGGTGCAGGCCTCGATCGATCTCGTTCTCTTCATCATCTTCATGGGGCCGGGGTTCGGCGCGCTGTTCTATTACGGCATCCCCTATGCCGCACAGTCCTGGCACATCCACGAGCTCAGCATCTACAGCCCGACCGGTGCGCCGGTCTATCCGCACAAGACGCTGATCCCGATCGCGGCATTTCTGATGCTGTGCAGTGCTTCGCCGAAATTATTCGCTGCATCATTTGTTTGCGCGACGGGGTGTGGCCGCAGCGGCTGCATGACGTGGAAGAGATGGAATCCGCCATTCTGGCCGAAGCGGCGGATCGCCGGCGGATCGAACAGGAAATGCACGTGGGGGCTGCGCGATGATGTTCACCAATCCCGAAATCGGGATGATCCAGCTCGGCTGCCTTCATCATCATCATCCTGCTGGGCTTTCCGATCGCCTTCACGCTCGTGGCGATGGGCGTGTTCTTCGGCTACTACGCGATGGGCTCGCGCATCTTCGACCTGCTCATCACCAATACCTATGACGTGATGTCGAACGACGTGCTGACCGCGGTGCCGCTGTTCCTGTTCATGGGCTACGTGGTCGAGCGCTCGAATATTCTCGACCGGCTGTTTTATTCGCTGCAAATGTCGATGCGGCATGTGCCGGGGGCGCTCGCGGTCGCAACGCTGGTGACTTGCGCGCTGTTCGCCACCGCCACCGGCATCGTCGGCGCGGTCGTGACGCTGATGGGGCTGTTGGCGTTCCCCGCCATGCTGAAGGCCGGCTACAATACCGAACTCTCGGCCGGCGTGGTCTGCGCCGGCGGCTGTCTCGGCATCATGATCCCGCCCAGCGTGCTGCTGATCCTGTACGGCGCGACCACGTCGGTTTCCGTCGTGCAGCTTTACGCCGCGGCGTTCCTCCCCGGCTTTCTGCTGGCAGGCCTTTACATCGTCTATGTGATCGTGCGCGTGGTCATCAATCCGAGCCTGGCGCCGAAGCCAAAGGAACTCGAGCGGCCGATTCCGTTCATGGAGGTGGCTTGGGCGCTGCTCACCTCGTTCTTCCCGCTCGCGGTGCTGATCCTGTCGGTGCTCGGCGCGATCCTGTTAGGCCTCGCGACGCCCTCGGAAGCGGCGGCCGTCGGCGCGCTCGGCTCCGTTGCTGCTCGCGGCCGGCTATCGCTCGCTCACCTTTCAGCGGCTGAAGGAGGCCGTGTACCTCACCGCCCGCACCTCGGCGATGGTCTGCTATCTGTTCATCGGCTCGTGGACCTTCTCCTCGGTGTTCTCCTATCTCGGCGGCCACGAGGTGATCGAGCGCTGGGTTCTGGCCGCGAATTTGAATGCGACCGGATTCCTGATCCTTGCCCAATTCATCATCTTCCTGCTCGGCTGGCCGCTGGAATGGACCGAGATCATCATCATTTTCGTTCCGATCTTCCTGCCGCTGGTCAAGACTTTCCATATCGACCCGACGCTATTCGGCATCCTGGTCGCGCTTAACATCCAGACTTCCTTCAACACGCCGCCGATGGCCATGGCGGCCTACTATCTCAAGGGGGTGGCGCCCCCGCATGTCAGGCTGAACCAGATTTTCGCCGGCGCGCTGCCGTTCGTGTTCATGGTGTTCCTCACCATGACCCTGGTCTACATCTTCCCGGGCATCGCGCTCTGGCTGCCCAGCAAAATCTACGCGAACTGATGGCGGCCGGACGAACTGACCACGCTCACCGCGATCGAGGCCGCCGAGCAGATCGCCGGCGGCGACATGAGCGCGGAAGACTATGTCGGCGCCTGTCTGGAGCGGATCGCAGCGGTCGACGACAAGGTGCACGCCTTCGTGCACCTCGACCCGAAGGACGCGCTGGCGCAAGCGCGCGCGCTCGACGAGCGCCGCCGCAACGGGCAGCCGATCGGCCCGCTGCACGGCGTTCCGGTCGCCATCAAGGATATCTTCGACACCGCGGACTACAAGACCGAATGCGGCTCGCCGCTGCTCAAGGGCCGCCAGCCGATGCGCGACTGCACGGCGGTGGCGCGGCTGCGCGCTGCCGGCGCGGTGATCATCGGCAAGACGGTGACGACCGAGTTCGCCTATTTCCACGCCGGCGCGACCCGCAATCCGCACGATCTCGAACGCACGCCGGGCGGCTCGTCCTCCGGCTCGGCGGCAGCAGTGGCCGCCGGCATGGTGCCGCTGGCGGTCGGTTCGCAGACCAACGGCTCGGTGATCCGGCCGGCGGCCTTTTGCGGCGTCTATGGCGTCAAGCCGACGCACGGCACCATCTCGCGCCACGGCGCATTGATCTTATCGAAGGCCCTCGATCATGTCGGCGTGTTCGCTCGCTCGCTCGCCGATGCCGCCCTGATCCTCGAAGTGCTGGCCGGCTACGATCCCGAGGACGCTGATACCCGGCCGGTGGCAGCGCCGAATTTTCTTGAACGGGTGGCCGAGGATCCGCCTATGCCGCCGCGGCTTGCCTTCGTGCGCACGCCGGTTTGGGACAAGGCCGACGCAGACACCCGCGCGGCATTCGAAAATTTGGTCAAGCGCTTGGGCGACTCCGCCACCGCGATTGACTTGGGGCAGAGTTATGCCGCCGCCTGGGACGACCAGCGCGTCATCATGGCTGCCGACATGGCGCACAATCTCAACGCCGTCGTCGAGCGCGGCGGCGAGGCGTCGAGTAAGACGCTGCGGGATTTCCTGGCCGAAGGCTGCCAGGTGAGCGCGGTGCGCTATCTCGCAGCGCGCGCTGCCGCGCGGCGTTATGAGGCCGGCTTTGCCGAAATTTTCAAGGAATACGATGCGATCATCACGCCGGCGACCACCGGCGTCGCGCCGAAGGGCACGGCCACTGGCAGCCCGGTGTTCTGCTCGCTGTGGTCGCTCACCGGGCTGCCGGCGCTGTCGCTGCCGCTATTAAGCGGGGAGGGCGGCCTGCCGCTCGGCGTGCAGCTCGTCGGCGAACGCGGTGACGATGCGCGCCTGCTGCGCACGGCGAATTGGCTGGTGACGAAGCTGAATAGTTGATTGCGGCGCGACTGGCGTCTGGCGGCTTACTTCTTCGCCGGTTTAACGACCGGTTCCCAGTCTTCCCACCAGAAGCCCCAAAGCATCAACGCAAGGCCGATCAGGACGCAAACCCACAACGGCCCCGCGGCCAGCTTGGCGGCGATCAATAACATGTAGCCGATCATGATGATCGCGCCGATTGCCGCCGTGACTGCGTCCGCCATGGTCGTCCTCCGTTTATTGCTCGTGCATATTAGCTCGGCGCGCGCAGGCGTACCACCGGTTTTTAGGCCCGCGGCGGCGCACCGAGGTTCTCCTTGAACAAGGCGATGGTGCAGCTCCAATTGAGCGGAAAGCCCGCAAGAGAAACCGTGACAATGGCAACGATGAAGAGTCCGCGTTAACTGGCGGCGTCAGTCGATTGTGCGCCGCAAGCGTTTGCCAACCCGGAAGTTACTCTGGGGCAGGGGCGCTTTCGGTCAAAAATACCGCCACCACACATAAACGTGACGCGAAACGGCATCTCGTTGGGGGTGGCCGGCCTGATACCTAAAATATGGCTTAGCGAGGTTGCCGGTAAAAAAGGCGCTTGCCTTCCACGCCATTAATCGCCGCGCGTGTGCGGCCAATGTTACTGTAGCCGAGGTCAGTGCGGTGATTGTATCGAAAAGCGAACTCGGCCAGATAACGATGAAGGTGCTTTTCCTTACAGTGCTGATACAGACCGCGCATTCCGCTCTTGAAAATGGAAAAGTAATCAGCCGAGTTGGTATGCACGTCGCCGCAAACTTGCTCACCTGCGGAATACTTCACGTTTTGGTGCGCGGCAACATGCTGATCGGCTCGGCGGCTTTCATCAGTGTGCAGCCGCGACTCGCGGGCAATGTTTTCCTTCACGATGTTGTCGCCGCGCTCGACAAGTGAGACGATTGCGCGCTTATTCGCCGGACCGAACTTGCCGCTTGTCGTGTAAGGAACGGCACGCTGTTTCTTGAGCCGCCTAGGTTCATCGATTCGACCAAAAAATGTCTCATCGGCTTCTACGACGTTGCCAGAACCGCCGAGCGGGCCAGACCATGAATTGCTATCGCTACGCATGGCTTCGCGGATGCGGTGGCACATGAACCATGCCGATTTGTAACCGAGGTTGAGGGCGCGATGAAGTTGATGGGCGCTCATGCCGCTCGACGACATCATGTAGAAGCCGATCAGCCACTTGTTGAGCGCGATATGGCTACGCTCCATGACCGTACCGGTGGTCACACTGAAATCCTTGCGGCATTTCTTTTCGGCGCAGCGATACCAACCGGGCTTCTTGATCTTGTAGGCATAGTTTATGGTGCCGCAATGCGAGCATACTGGCCCATTGGGCCAGCAAGTCTTTTCCAGCCATTTACGGGCTAATTCTGGGGTCTGGAAATGGCGGGCAGTGAAGGCGTTTGCCGCGGCCAAGATCCTTGTTTCTTGGCCGCGTCTTTGTTCGATGGTTTTCCGCTGCCCGGTCATTTCCTCTAAACTCCCTCGGAAGGCCGTCATGGAGTATAGTGATAACGAAGAAAGTAGACCACCCGACTGACGCCGATGGCATCTTCGAACGCTATTTTGGAAATAGAATATTGTAGGGAACTTTTTTCGGCGGCGACTCAAAGCAAGGTAAGACGCGCGTGGCCTTTAGATGAAACCGAAATTTCCGGTCACCCGCAGCGACGCCGAATGGCGCAAGCTGCTCAATCCCGACCAATACATGGTCATGCGCCGGTTTGGCACCGAGGCGGCGGGGAGTTGTGCGCTCAATCATGAGAAGCGCGCAGGCACCTTTATTTGCGCCGGCTGCGATCAGCCGCTATTCGTCTCCAAGACAAAATATGAAAGCAACACCTGTGTGTACCGAAAACCTCATCCACATTGATTAGTCGAAAGAATCTGCCTAACGTCAGCGCACCATGATCGCGCTACTTTCCTTTGTACTGGCTATCTTCGTCGCACTATTCAAGTCGAAGAGCCGGCTTGAAGCCGAAAATGCGGTGCTCCGACATCAGTTGATTGTTCTACGGTGCAAGGTGCGGGGCCGGGTTCGGTTGACGAACAACGACCGCTGGTTCTTGATCCAGCTATATCGATGGTTTCCTTCAATCCTGAAGGTTCTCACGATCATCCGTCCCGAGACACTGGTGCGTTGGCACCGGGCCGGCTTTCGCGGCTACTGGCGGTGGAAATCGCGCCAAGGGGGAGGGCGGCCGCAGATCGACACGGACCTGCGTGCGTTGATCCGGCGGATGAGCATCGAAAACCCACTTTGGGGAGCGCCACGTATTCATGGCGAACTGCTCAAGCTTGGGTTTGAAGTGGCGCAGTCGAGCGTCGCCAAATACATGGTCGAGCGACCCGGGCCTCCCAGTCAGGGATGGCGCACCTTTCTGCGTAACCACGCGCCGGATATTGCCGCCATGGACCTGTTCGTTGTTCCGACCATTGGCTTCGATCTGCTCTATGCCTTCATCATCGTTCGGCTGCACCGTAGAGACCTGGTTTGGATTAACGTTACACAACACCCGACGGCAGAATGGATCGCACGCCAGTTAACTGAGGCATTTCCCTGGAATGAGGCGCCGCACTATCTGATTCGCGATCGGGATCGCATCTATGGCACCGTCGTTACACGCCGATTGCGCGCGATGGGCATCCGGGACAAACCTACTGCCCCAGGTTCGCCTTGGCAGAATGGCTATGCCGAAAGGCTGATCGGATCGATCAGGCGCGAGGGCGTGGACCATTTCATCGTCTTGAACGAGGCGCATCTGCGTCGAGTTCTGCGCACCTATGCTCGCTATTACAACGACATCAGAACGCATCGGTCATTGAATAAAGATGCGCCAGTCTCTCGCCCGGTTCAGCCGACCGGAAGCATCAAATCGCACTCTATCCTTGGCGGACTTCATCACCATTACGTGCGGATTTAGGTTTTCGGTACACACAGGTCGATTTCCATGCGAAACGGTTTAAATGTGCCGCTGGGCGTGTCGTAGCCGCTCCCCCCGGTCGATACCGGCCATTCGTAAAGCTGCTCGCCATTGACCGTGACGGTCATGCGCTGGGCAGATTTATCGACTTCGATCAGGAGGTCGGCGTAAGCTGCTTGGCCAAGCATAAGCACCGCAACGATGGCGGCGGCTAGCGGGGGGAAAAGGCGGCGGACACCCATAAGGCCCTCCAACGCTGACCCTCTTAAATTCAAAGCGCTAATTCACCTAAAAAGATATTGTTCCTTGGGGCAGTGCTGCCGTGCTTAACCTCTAGCAGTGAACAGTAGCTGTTAGCGCGTCGGGGTTATTAATTATTATAGGCATACCGGCGGAATTGTCCGCGACGAGCGAGCGCGGTGAGCGAAGGCTCAGTCCCGAGATTGGGCACAACGACAAGACGCTCGACCTCACCCCTTAGAAAAGCCTGCAAGAACTTCTGATAATCCTTGAAGGACACACATCCATTCGACTGTCCGTTGGCACCTAGCATGTATGTATGCGCTAGCATGCCATCGCGTCCAAACATCTTGCCTTCGTCGACCGGTTTGAGGCGAATAGCGCGAACGCCGTGGAAAAGCTGCTCACGCAATGCGAGCGCATACACATTCGGTGGGGTCGGACCACGCATCTTGACGTTGACGTAGCGAGGGTCATCCAGCGTGTTACCTAGCCCCGAATGCGCCTCCAACCGGTCCCCGTTGGGCAAATAGACCGTACGCGCGGCGATGTCATAAACCGCGGTGCGGCTCTCCAAACCCAGTAGCGCAATCGACTTGTTGTGAGCTTGTTGTGGAGTAATTCGCTTCTCAAAGGTGAGCGTCGGCGACGGATGCGGCGGCGGCGAAGGACATTGTTCGTGCGTTCGAGGGGCAGCAGCGGCACAAGCAGGGGGCTAGCTGGGACAGAAGCCGTCGCGCGGGCCCATCTGGCCTCAAAGGTCAAATTCGACGCATCGGTGGGACCGCTCGAAACCCGGTCCCGTCTAGGTACATCCGCAGCACTCGCCAGAATTCGGTCGTATTTGGCGAGGGCGAGCGTTCTCGGCCCCTTCGACACGCTCGCGTGGTTACGGGGATCGGTGGAGATCGAGGCGATGATCATCCACGCGGCCGTCACAGCGACAGTCGCGATGAGCAAGCCTGCGGTGACCACGCCGCCGAAGCTGATGAAGTCACCGCGAATTACCGGGCGATAACCACCAGGATATAGAACACGACCGTCAAAAAAGTGACGCCATTTAACGCCCCCGTCGTATCCGTCATATTCTACGGTACTCGCAATCGATTGCTTAAATTGGTGTCATGATGGTTGCGCCGGTCGAAGCGCTTCGACCGTTTGATCGCTTGAAAGGTACGGGATTGGCCCCACCCAGGGCCGGGAATTAGAAACCAACCCGCGCGTTTTAAAGGCGAGAATTAGGCCAATGCGGGACAGAATGGACTGGCTGAGACACATTCCGATTCGCCACGGAGCAAGACATAAAACCGGGGGTCGCCCGGGGCTACCGGACTGAATAGCTGCAGCAGATCAACGAGCTGCACTTTGCAGCGGGACCGATGGCCAGTTCAAAAGAGTCACCTCACCTGATGCCGAGAACGGCCGATGTCGCGGTGAGACAAAAAGGAAAAGACTGATGTCCCTGGCGATGCAGGCGGCGACAGTTGCAGGCGGATCAGGGACACATGGTAATCGGATCAGTGGTCCCATTTGACACGATGGCCCCTTTTGGCCACTAGCCTGAAAGTAGTCTCCTAAATACAATACCCTAGCCTTTAGGAGGACAATATGGACACGACAACTCTTCTGATCATCATTGTCATAGTGTTGCTTGTCGGCGGCGGCGGTTGGTATGGCCGAGGACGCTGGTTCTAGGCTCTGCATCCACGCGAACCGCTGTTATGCTGCCAACTATCACCTGCCGATTGCATGGGCCGGCCATGGCCTGCATCTGCATTCACAAGAGGCATGGTGCCCGACCGCTATTGGAGGCAAGGCAGACCTAACGCGGGATATCCCAAAGCCGAAGCGATTGATCCTTTTCGGGCATTGCACCGCTCTTCTAGTATCCGCAATTTCTCTCGACTCTGTCTTGGCAAAGGCGCAGCGTAGTGTTGATCGAGACGCCAACGCAAAGCGTTCGGGCTGTCAATCCACCTTTAAACTGGGACCCTTTTGAGCGTCCCATTCCCTCGCTCCGAAACACATCAGGCGCAAGGAAATCATATGCGCACCCTTGTCGAGCCGCCGCCGTCGTCGCACTGCGACATCTGTGGTGGCGAGTTGCGACTCAAGCAGATTGAGTCAGCTAATCGCACCCTTGATTTGGACAACGAGATATTCGTCTGCGCAATGTGCGGCCGTGAGCAGGCGTGTACCGTGAGCCATAACCTCAACGTGCGCCATATGCCGGACCCCAAGGCAGCCTGATCCTCAGCTAATCACCGCTGCAAGGCCGCGTCTTCGCAACCGGCTTTGGCCCCCCCACGAAGTAGCATCGCCAGCACGACCGCGATCAATCCGTCCAAGTCGGGGAAAGCAGCGTCCTAAGTCCATTCAAGAGGTTTTGATCGCTATGAGCCGTCCAATGGGAACCTAAACTCTTCGACTTGAGTTATCGGATAACGGATGCTCATAGAGAAGCCCGATGACTACGCACAGCAATCAAGGTTCCCATGCCCTAGATTACGAGGCGATGTGGGAGGTGCTATGGAGGACTTTTCCGCCTGTGTGTACCGAAAACCTTATCCGCATTGATTAGCCGAAAGAATCGCCTAACGTCAGCGCACCATGATCGCGCTGCTATGTTTCGTAATGGCCGCCTTGGCCGCGCCATTCAAGTCGAAGAGCCGGCTTGAAGCCGAGAATGCGGCGCTCCGACATCAGTTGATCGTTCTGCGGCGCAAGGTGCCTGGCCGTGCTCGGCTCACGAACAATGACCGCTGGTTCTTTATCCAGCTGGATCGCTGGTTTCCGTCAATTCTGAATGTTCTCACAATCATCCGCCCTGAGACGCTTGTGTGTTGGCATCGGGCCGGCTTTCGCGGCTACTGGCGATGGAAATCGCGCCAAGGGGGAGGGCGGCCGCAGATTGAAGCAGAGCTGCGTGCGTTGATCCGGCGGATGAGCATCGAAAACCCACTTTGGGGAGCGCCGCGTATCCATGGTGAACTGCTCAAACTCGGGTTTGAAGTCGCGCAGTCGAGCGTCGCCAAATACATGGTCAAGCGACTCGGGCCTCCCAGTCAGGGATGGCGCACCTGTCTCGCAATCACGCGCCGGACATTGCTGCCATGGACCTGTTCGTTGTCCCGACCATTGGCTTCAATCTGCTCTATGCCTTCGTCGTCGTCCGTCTGGACCGCAGAAACCTGGTCTGGGTCAACGTCACAACAAGCCCGACAGCAGAATGGATTGCGCGCCAGCTAACCGAGGCATTCCCTTGGAATGAGGCGCCGCACCACCTCATCCGCGATCGGGATTGCATTTATGGCGCCATCGTTAAAAGCCGTATGCGCGCAATGGGCATCCGGGACAAGCCTACCGCCCCGGCCTCGCCTTGGCAGAATGGCTTTGCCGAACGGCTGATCGGATCGATCCGGCGTGAGTGCGTGGACCATTTCATCATTTTAGGCGAGGCACATCTACGCCGCATCTTGCGGACCTACGCTTGCTATTACAATGACATCCGGACGCACTGGTCATTGGACAAAGACGCGCCGGTCACTCGTCCTGTTCAGCGGACCGGAAGCATCAAATCGAACCCCATCCTCGGCGGACTTCATCACCATTACGTCCGGGTTTAGGTTTTCGGTACACACAGGGTCGGGAAAATTGAGTCACACGCGATCCTCGGCGGGCTTCATCAACACTATGTTCGAGTTTAAGTTTTCGGTACACATAGGATCAAATTGTGAGTCCAGACCCTAACCGAAGGCCAACCCTTGGGTGAACCGAGCTAACCCCTCAAGGCTCTTGTCGGTCCAACCATGCCATGGCGGATTTTGTGCTGGGGCACGGTCCGCGGAATTGGTACACAATGCTGGCATACTCAGGACGGCGGCATCCCGTGGACCGCATAGACGCGGCTAACAGGGTTCACGGCACAGCGCGAATAGAAAGACCGCCCTGTGGCGGCTTTTCGGATTTTTGGATTTCGTCAGCCGTTTTTCAGCCTGCAAGAGTTTGGCACAATTCTGCGCCTCAATGCGTGGCGCATGTGTAGAAAATTGCCGGAGCAGCGAACGGCTGCCCCGGATCGCAACACTTTACACGTGATTGAATGCTCAGCGCCAGCAATTGCCATGGTCGAAGATGTTGGGCAAGCAATCGCGATAATGGCGATAGTGCCGATGTCTCACGAGCTTCGGAGCGCCGACCACATCCTCGTTTACCGCGCCCTGACCCGTGGTGCTGCGTTTACCTTCGACATCGCGCCTCTGGCCCGCTCTAAAATCAAATAGCCGTCAACTGAGGTGGCTTATTTGGTTGGTAGTACGTTCTAGCCCGATCACACGGGCGCACAAACGTATGCGTATCTCTTCATGTCAGCAATTATCGGATGCGGGAGAATGGCCTTAAGGGTCCTCTCCCTGCCGCACTTTGGGCATAGCGCCATCGTCTTGGCGTTCAAAGGGGTCGTGCTGGTCTCCGCAAACCTGCGGACTATTTCTACGTATCGTTCAATTTCTTTCGGCCCATTTGCGTTAGACGCAACTTGGAAAGATTTCCACACATTCTGTAGGAAATGTTCGGCTCTGATCATTGGGTTACCGCCCCGGCTGACGGTGGGTTCACAATGCTATTGAGAAGAGAAAGCTCCCAGTCTCCAACGCCTATTTCCCTTTGAGCGTATCTTTGAGGCCGCCGATGGCGTTCTGAACCTTGCCCTCTATCTTGTCGGCCTTGCCCTCGGACTCCAGCTTAGAATCCCCGACCGACCTTGCCGACCGCCTGCTTGACTGCGCCTTTAATTTGCTTGGCCGATCCGGCGACTCGGTCCTTGTCCGATTTCGGCCATGATCTTTTCCTCCAAGCTATGTAGCCTGCTCCTTTCATTGGGAACTGTCTGGTCAAAACTGACCACTTTGGACGAGCCCGTGGCTTCAAGTCC
>CAWAKY010000013.1:0-74650 GCA_963782695.1 uncultured Actinomycetota bacterium
TGAGACCCTGGCGCTCAAGCTCGCGGCCGAGCTCGAGGCCAGGGGGCTGCAGACCGGCTCGATGATCTACCCGTCGAGCAAGCGGGCGCTCTCGCGGTGGGTGCGTCGGGAGGCGGCGCTGCCGCGGTGGGCCGGGTGCGGCATCCCGCTCAACGCCGTGGCGCCGGGATCGTGGAGACCCCGATGGTCTCCGGGCTGATAGTGACCCGGAGTCGCGGAGGCCCTCGACGCCGTGGTGCCGATGCCGCTCGACGGGCACCTGCAGGCGGGGCAGGTCGCGAGCTGCTCGCGTGGCTGGCGTCGGAGGAGAACACCCACGTCTGCGGCCAGACGATCTACATCGACGGCGGGTCCGACGTCGGCTGCGCGGGGACGACGTGTGGGCGTGGCACGACGCCGCGGTCGCCACGCCGGCTGCTGCTTCGGAGGTGCTTCCGGCTGACCGCTCTACCGGGGGGTGGGTGCCCGGCTCCGTTCGAGCAGCTGCCTGTGGATAACTCGAGTGGCGAATCGGAGGTTTTGGCTAGCGTTTCCGTGCGGGCCGACGAGGGGCGGCCGGGAAGGGACGCATGGAGCGACGCACGATCTGGATGCCGTCCGGCCGGGTGCGGCGGCGCGCTGCGGTCACGCTGGCGGGTCGTCGGGCTGGTCGCGGCGGTGGGGTGCTGGCCGGGTGCGAGTCGGAGGCGACACCGCCGGCACGACGAGCCCGTCGCCGTCGGTGACCAGCGCGTCGCCGAGCCCCGTGCGTCGTCGCCGTCGCCGTCGGCGAGTGCCTCGGTCGACATCCCCGCGGCCGCCCGGGAGAAGTCCGACAAGGGAGCCGAAGCCTTCGTCCGCTACTTCTTCGACCAAGTCAACTCGCGCCTGGACCACCCCGAGCCCGACCTCATCGAGGCAACAGCGACCGAGAAGTGCTCGACGTCCTGCGCGAGACCTCGCCAAGACTGCGGCGAACTTTAGAAGGAGGCGACAGCGTTACGACGGCCCCGATCTCGGTGAGGAGCTCGAAGCCGTCGGTCCTGACGGAGCCCCGATGGGCAGCGTTCTGACGCGCGGCTGCATCGCAGAACCGACGTGAATGTCGTCGATGCCTCGGGGAGGTCGTCAGCTACCGACAGAGCGGAGCGAACTTGAGCTGAGACGGTCGCGGCTGATACTGGGAGGGATGGTCGGTGGCGCGTCATGATGGCATCGGCGAGTCATCTTCCGTGGCGCTGCTGGCTGCGTTAGCGCTGCGTCCGGGCTGGCTCCGCGCGCGCACATCCCTGGCCCATGCTCGGGGATGCGGCACGGCGACGGGGTGCGCATCAAGTAGTGCGGCCTGAGGCTCTTGGCGAACTGCGAACTCGTCTTGCAGCCAGCCTGCCGACAAGGGCCCTTGGTTCGGGTATCGCGAGCGACGTCGGTGTGCTGGACGGCGAACCGGGTCGCCGAGTCGACGACCTCTGCTGCGGCGCTCGTTCATGCTGCTGCGCAACACCGACGCTCGAGCGGACACGGGCCCAGCCGTCGCATCTTCTGCGGGAGGTGGATCGTCGGGCAAGCCCGTCCCCGGGCCGGAGGGTGAGTGGGACCATCGGGATCGACGTGCTTTCCCGAGCTCGTGCCCGGAGCGGCGCGAGCACTGACGATGGCGATGATCAGGGACGCGTTCCACGACACCGACTTCGCCGTTCCGACGGTGAACATCCAGCCCGAGGGCGACGTCACCCTGGTCAACCTGCCGACCTTCTTCGAGGTGCAGTTCCCGCGGCCGGCTTCGGCCCGGACGAGGTCGACACCCCCGACCCGGCGCGCCTGCTCGGCTACCGCATCGAGGTGCGGCCCCGGCTGAAGTCGATCACCTACCACCTCGGCACGACGACGATCGGGCCCACGACGTCCCTGGGCGGGCCGCACCCGATCGGGTGACATCCGGGCCACCTACACCCGCCCGGGCACGCACCAGGTGAGGGCCGACATCGTCTACACCGGGCAGTTCCGGGTGGGCGGCAGCCAGTGGTTCGACATCCCGGGCGACGTCGACCTCGCAGGGCACGCCGGTGACCCTCACCGTCCGCGAGGCCACGTCGCGGCTCTACACCCACTGACTCGCCGCACCCTCGCTGCAGCGGCCGAGTGCTCCATGTCTCGTCAGCGCCAGCCGTCCTCGCGCCGCCGATCGCACCAGCTGCTCGCAGGCACCGCATGCCGATGCCCCGCTACGCCCGACGGGCTCGTCCACAGGCCGCGCCGACGGCGGCTCTGTCCACAGATCCGGCGATCCCGGGCGTCGCTCCTCGGCGATGTCGGTGGCTCGCGCCTAGGGTCGATCCACGAGCACACGACCTGACCAGCCGGCCACGGCATCGGCACAAGGAGAGGAGGCGACGATGGAGGTCACGAGGGCACTGGCCACCGGGCGACGCCTGCTGCGCGAGCACGGCCTCGACGACTGGACCATCGTCGCCGACCGCGCGAAGACCCGGGCCGGGGTGTGCCGCTTCGGCAAGCGCCAGATCGGGCTCAGCGCGCCGCTCACCGACCCTGCACTCGGAGGACGAGGTGCTCGACACGATCCTCCACGAGATCGCGCACGCCCTGGTCGGGCCGCAGCACGGGCACGACGCGGTCTGGCGGGCCAAGGCCCGCGAGATCGGCTGCAGCGGCGAGCGGTGCGTGTCCTCCGACTCGGCCCGGGTGCCCGGCGACTGGGTGGGCCGCTGCCCGGCGGGGCACGAGAAGCACCGGCACCGGGCTCCGACCCGGCTGATGTCCTGCGGTGAGTGCTCGCGGCGCTTCGACCCCCGCCACCTGTTCGCCTGGACCTACCGGGGCCGGCCGGCCACCCTGCCCAGCACGTACGCGGCGCAGCTCGCCGCCCTGGCCGAGACCCGCCGCCCCGCGGAGCAGCTCAGGGCCACTCCGCGAGTCGGCGACCTCGTCGAGGTGTCGCGCCGGTCCCTGGCAGGGGCTGGCGGGCGAGGTCGAGCTCGTGGGCGCCGTGCGGTGCCAGGTGCGGGTCGACGACGACGAGCTGGTCAGCGTGCCGCTCGAGGCGGTGCGGGTGCTGCCGGCCAGCGCCGCCCGACGCTGGAGCCGCAGCCTCCTCTGACCTCGCTGCTGGGACCGCAGCCTCCGCTGACCCGTGCGCTGCAGCACCCTGCCGACCGGTGCGCGCCCGCGCGGCACGGGTGAGCACCCTCACCGACCAGTCGGCGCGACCACCTTCGCAGCGCGAGGACAATGGAGTGGTGAGTGAGAACGTGGTCCACGTCGACGGGCACGAGCGGTGACTTCGCGCGACCGGTGGTCCGCGGCGACGGGTTTCGGCGAGTGGCAGCCAGCCGACCGGTCGGCTCGACCGGGCCTTCGTGCTCGCCGGGGGGGGAGCGACCGGCATCGCCTGGGAGGCCGGCATCATCATCGGCCTGCGCGACGGTGGCATCGACGTCCGCGACGCCGACACGATGATCGGCACCTCCGCGGGGTCGATGGTCGCGGCCCACCTGCGGGTCGGCACCGACGAGGGCAACGCCTTCGCCCGCATCCAGGAGGGTGCGCCGCTGGCGAGCTACGGCCGGCTCGGCCCCTCCGACGCCGCCCGCTACCTGCGGGCCCAGCTGAACCTCGACAAGCGCAGCGGTCGTGCCGCTCGTCGGCCAGCGCCGCCCTCACGCGCACGGACCACCACCGAGGAGGACTGGCTCGAGGCGATCGGCCTCGGGCTGGTCGGCAAGCCCTGGCCCGAGGGTCGGCTGTTCGTCACCGCGGTCGACGCCCAGACCGGCACCTCGGTGGTCTTCGACAACACCAGCGGCGTCCCGCTCGAGCGGGCCGTCGCGGCCAGCTGCGCCGTGCCCGGGGTCTTCCCGGCCGTCGAGGTCGGCGGTCGCCGCTACGTCGACGGCGGGCTGCGCAGCATCGCCAACGCCGACCTCGCCGCCGGGCACCGCCGGGTGCTCGTGCTCTCGCCCTACCCGATCGGCCTCGCACCTGCGCGACCTGCCGCTGGTGCAGCTGCGCACGCCTCAGGCCGCGGGCCAGGACGCACCTCGTCGTCCCCGACGCCAGGGACCTCTGGGCGATGGGCGCCAACCCGCTCGACATGAGCCGCGGCGCCGGCACCTTCGAGACCGCCCGCGCCCACGGCGCCCGGATCGCCGACCGCGTCGGCGAGATGTGGGCCGACTGACCGTCGCGATGCCGGCGCACCCGGACGGCCGTCGACCGGCACCGTGCCTGGCGCCCCGCGTGTATCAGCCGCGGCCGCCGGGCCTCTTGACCAGTGAGGCCACGGACCCGGGTGGCCCACTGCCCGCCGGAGGACCCCATGGCCATGCTCGACGCGCTGCCGTTGCTGAGGCTGCCCTCGTCCTGGCCGCTGCCGGTCGTCGCGACCCTGTGCATGGCCGCGCTCGGCGGCCCTGGACCTGTTCGGCGCGTTCGCCGCCAAGGAGTGGGCCGAGAAGCAGAACACCGTGGCCCTGGGGCTCGGCGCGCTGTCCTTCCTCGTGCTCTTCTGGGTCTACGCGTCGTCGCTGCAGTACGCCGAGCTGGCCGTGGTCACCATGGGCTGGATCGTGCTCCTGCAGGTCGGCATCCTGGTCATCGACCGGATCGCCTTCGACAGCTCGCTGCCGGCCGGCAAGCTCGCCGCCGTCGTCATCATCCTCGCGGCACAGGGGTACCTGGTGCTGGCGCCGAGCGGCCCCACCGCCTGACCGACGCCGCTGTCGCGCACGGCACACACCGCCGAGCGGGGGCCTGCCACGGCGGCGCCACACCCCTCGCTAGAGTCGGCGGCGAGGAGGCGACGATGACGTCCCAGCACAGCCACAGGCACCCCCGGGCCCACCGGCCACAGCGCCCACACCGCTGCAGAGATCGCGCTGGTCGAGCGGTACGCCGCGCACAACTACCACCCGCTGCCCGTGGTGCTCACCCACGGCGAGGGCGCCTGGGTCACCGACGTCGACGGGCGGCGCTACCTCGACTGCCTGGCCGGCTACTCGGCGCTGAACTTCGGGCACGGCCACCCGCGCCTCGTCGCCCGCGCCCAGGAGCAGCTGACCCGGCTGACCCTGACCAGCCGCGCCTTCCACAACGACCAGCTCGGCCCGTTCGCCGCAGGCCCTGGCCGGCCTCACCGGCAAGGACCTCATCCTGCCGATGAACACCGGCGCCGAGGCCGTCGAGACCGCCCTGAAGGTCGCCCGCAAGTGGGGCTACCGGGTCAAGGGCGTGCCCGAGAACACCGCCAGCATCGTCGTCATGGAGGGCAACTTCCACGGCCGCACCACCACCATCGTCAGCTTCTCCGACGACAAGATCGCCCGCGACGAGTACGGCCCCTACACACCGGGTTTCCGCACGGTGACCTACGGCGATGCCGACGCGTTGCGTCACGCGATCGACGACACCACCGTCGCCGTGCTGCTCGAGCCGGTGCAGGGGGAGGGCGGCGTCGTCATCCCGCCCGAGGGCTACCTGCGCGCGGTCCGGGCCATCTGCGACGAGGCCGGCGCGCTGATGATCGCCGACGAGATCCAGTCGGGCCTGGCCCGCACCGGGCGCACCTTCGCCTGCGACCACGAGGACGTCGTGCCCGACATCTACGTGCTGGGCAAGGCCCTCGGCGGCGGCCTCTACCCCGTCTCGGCCATCGCCGCCGACCGCGAGGTGCTCGAGGTGATCACCCCCGGGTCGCACGGCTCCACCTTCGGCGGCAACCCGCTCGCCGCCGCGATCGGCCACGAGGTCGTCACGATGCTCGCCGAGGGCGAGTTCCAGGCGCCGCGCCGCCCACCTCGGCGCGGTGCTCGCCGACCGGCTCGCCCCCCTCGTGGGCCGCCCCGGCGGCGACGGCCTCGCCGCCGTGCGCGTGCGCGGGCTGTGGGCCGGCCTCGACATCGAGCCCGGCGGCCCGAGCGGTCGCGAGCTGTGCGAGCGGCTGATGAGCCGCGGCATCCTCGCCAAGGACACCCACGGGTCGACCATCCGCATCGCGCCGCCGCTCGTGGTCACCGAGGACGAGGTCGGCATGCTCGTCGACGCCGTGGCCGACGCCCTGCTCCACCCGTAGCGGGCGCGAGCGAGCCCTACGCCGAGTCGGCGCGCAGCGCGTCCCCGGTGCTGCGGGTCGATGCGCCCGGGCCCGCTCGGCGTTGCGGGCGATCTCCTCGACGATCTCGGCCCGGCGCGGCCCCGGCAGGTCGTGCGCCATGTCGGGGAAGGCGACCAGCCGCGAGCCCGGCACCGCGCGCGCCGTGGCGATGCCGCCGCTCGGCATCACGAGCTGGTCGCGCAGGCCGTGGATGACCAGGGTCGGCACCGTGCACCTGCGTGCAGGGCCGGCGGTGCGGTCGGGGCTGGCCTGGATGGCGACCAGCTGCCGGATCGTGCCCAGCGGGTTGACGTTGCGGCTGATCGCGGTGCGCACCATGCCGCCGATCTCGTCGGCGTCGAAGTGCGGGCCGGCGATCAGCCGGAAGCCCTCGACGGCCAGCCGCTCGGCCTCGGCGGGGTCCTCGGGCCGCGGCGCCGACATCGACATGGCGACCGTGGGCAGCAGCCGGGGCGAGACGCTGCCGTGCCGCCGGTTGCCGGTGTTCGACATGATCGAGCAGAGGCTGAGCACCCGGTCGGGGTGGTCGATCGTCAGCTGCTGCGCGATCATCCCGCCCATCGACACCCCGACCACGTGCGCGGCGCCGATGCCGAGGTGGTCGAGGAGGGCCACGGCATCCGCGGCCATGTCGGACAGCAGGTAGTCGGACCGGGCGTACCGCCGGTGGGCGAAGCCCTTGAACAGCGCGGCCCGGGTCGGCACCGGTCCCTCGGTCTTGGTCGACAGCCCGATGTCGCGGTTGTCCATCCGGATGACGCGGAAGCCGCGGTCCGCGAGGCCGCTCGACGACGTCGGTCGGCCACGCCACCAGCTGGGCTCCGAGGCCCATCACGAGGAGCATCGGCTCGCCGTCGTCGGGGCCGTCCACCTCGTACTCGATCGTCACGTCACCGAGCTGCGCACTGGTCATGGAGCGAGTGTCGCACCGGCTGGAATCCGCGCGGTGGCGACCCGCCCGCGGGTTAGGGTTGGCGACGTGATCGAGCCGCTGACCTACGTCGTCGTGGCTCTCGCGACCGTGCTGTTCGTGGGGTCGGTCTACTACGCGGTCACGGACCGGTTGATGGACGACCGCCTGCTCGCCGTGGCCGGGCTGCTCGAGGTCGGGCTGCTCGTGCTGCTCGTGCTCGGGCTCGTCGGCCTCGGCCAGATCACGACTCGACCGAGAAGGCGACCTTCGCGGCCTACCTCGTGTCGTTGCCGGTCATCCCGATCGGCACCTCGTTGCTCACCATCAAGGAGAAGTCGCGCTGGGCGATGGGGTCGATGGCCATCGGGGCCTTCGCCGTCGCCGTCATGGCCTTCCGACTGCAGCAGATCTGGAACACCTATGGCTGATCCGACCCGCCGGGCCCTCGGGGGCCCGGGCGTGGTGCTCGTCGTCGTCTACGCCCTGCTCGCCCTCGCCGCCACCGGCCGCTCGGTGCTGCAGATGCTCAGCTACTACGACCGCGCCCCGCTCGCCTACACCCTGTCGGCGCTCGCCGCCGCGGTCTACCTCCTCGCCACCTGGTGCCTGCTCAAGGGCGGCCGGTGGGTGCGGGTCGGCGTCGTGGGCGTGCACCGTCGAGCTCGTCGGGGTGCTGCTCGTCGGCACGGCGTCGTACGTCGTGCCCGACGCGTTCCCGGACAAGACCGTGTGGTCGCACTTCGGCCAGGGCTACGGCTTCGTGCCGCTCGTGCTGCCGGTGCTGGGGCTGCTGTGGTTCCGCAAGGTCGAGCGCGAGGCGGCTGCGGCCGAGAGCGCGACAGCAGCGACGCCACCGGGAGCACCGGCACGACCGCGACCGCCTGACCGCGCCGCGGCTCACGGCTCGAGTTGGGTGCTCAGGTGGTCGCCGGGGCAGCCACCTGAGCACCCGACTCGGGCGTGCGGGTCAGCCCTGCTCGACGCGCTCGAGCAGCAGCAGGGGGATGAGCCGGTCGGTCTTGACCTGGTAGTCGGCGTACGGCGGGTAGGCCTCGACGCAGCGCGGCCACCACTCCTCGCGCTCGGCGCCGGTGATCTCGCGGGCGACGGCGGGCCACGACTCGGTGCCGTCCTGCAGGGTGATCTGCGGGTCGGCCTTGAGGTTGGCGAACCACTGGGGGTGCTCGGGCGCGCCGCCCTTGCTCGCCACCGCAGCGTAGACGCCGTCGTGCTCGACGCGCATCAGCGGCACCTTGCGGATGCCGCCGGTCTTCTTGCCGCGCATCGTGAGCATGACGACGGGCAGGTTCATGATGTGCACCGAGCGCGTGTCGCCGGTCGCCTCGATCTTCTCGACCTGGTCGCGGACCCAGCCGCTGGGGCTGGGGATGTAGTCGGTGTCGCTCATGCAGGATCTCCTCGGGGTCGGTGGGTTCACGCTACGGACCGCGGCCGCGTGTCGAGCGGGCGGTTCTGCCAAGGGGAACCCACGCGACGCCCGAGGTCTTCCCTCACGTGTCGCTGGAGGCCATCCACTCACTTGTCGCTGGAGGTCTTCCACAGGTTGATGCCGGCCTCGACGGCGTGCTTGTCGATCTTGGCGAGCTCCTCGGCGGTGAACTTCAGGTTCTTGACGGCATCCAGGCTGTTGTCGAGCTGCTCGACCGACGACGCCCCGATGAGCACCGAGGTGACCCGCTTGTCGCGCAGCGCCCAGGCCAGGGCCATCTGCGCCAGCGACTGGCCGCGCGCCTTGGCCATCCGGTCGAGGGCCCGGACGTGCTTGAGCGACGCGTCGGTGAGCAGCGACGGGTCGAGCGACTTGCCCTGCGCCGCACGCGAACCCGCGGGGATGCCCTTGAGGTACTTGTTGGTGAGCATGCCCTGGGCCAGGGGCGAGAAGGCGATCAGGCCGAGGCCGGTCTCGCCGACGGCATCCAGCAGGTCCTCCTCGATCCAGCGGTTGAGCATCGAGTACGACGGCTGGTGGATGACCACCGGCGTGCCCATCGCGCGCAGGATCTCGACCGCCTCGCGGGTGCGCGAGCCGGAGTACGACGAGATGCCGACGTAGAGCGCCTTGCCCTGGCGGACGATCGAGTCGAGCGCGCCCATCGTCTCCTCGAGCGGCGTGGTCTCGTCGAACCGGTGGCTGTAGAAGATGTCGACGTAGTCCAGGCCCATCCGCTGCAGCGACTGGTCGCACGAGGCGATCAGGTACTTGCGCGAGCCGCCGCCCTGGCCGTACGGGCCGGGCCACATGTCGTAGCCCGCCTTGCTCGAGATGATCAGCTCGTCGCGGTAGGGGCGGAAGTCGCGGGCGAAGATCGTGCCGAAGTTGCGCTCGGCCGAGCCGTAGGGCGGGCCGTAGTTGTTGGCCAGGTCGAAGTGCGTGACGCCGCGGTCGAACGCGCGGCGCAGCGTCGCCTGCTGGCGCTCGAGGGGGACGTCGTCGCCGAAGTTGTGCCACAGGCCGAGGGAGACGGCGGGCAGGTCGAGACCGGAGCGGCCGACCCGGCGGTACGGCATCCCGGCCCGGTAGCGTCCGGCGGCGGCCTTGTACTCGTCAGCGTGGAAGGTCATGCCCCCATCCTTCCCGACCGACTGCGGATCACCCACGCCCGGCGGGAGCATTTCCGGGGTTCGACGTGGCCGACCCGCGCACGAGTCGGTGGTTCGCGAGGTGAGACGTGCCGCGGAGGGGGGTGACCGGCATCCCGACACGTCTGTATATTCGCCCCAGGTCATGAGTGTCAGCGACAAGCCCCGGCTCGCTGGCCGGCAACCCTCCAACCGCGGTGGGGTGCCCCGGGTGAAGACCTGGCGCACGGCACCCGCCGTGCGCAAGCGCGGGACTGCTACCGGTAGCCCCGCAGGCCACGTCTGACGTGCGCCGGGCGGTCGCCACCGGCGCACCTGAAACAGGGAGACACCGATGACCGACCCCTCGCAGTGGGGCTTCGAGACCACGCAGATCCACGCCGGACAGGTGCCCGACAGCGCCACCGGCGCCCGGGCGCTGCCGATCTACCAGACCACCTCCTACGTGTTCAACGACACCGCCCACGCGGCGAACCTGTTCGCGCTCAAGGAGTTCGGGAACATCTACACCCGGATCATGAACCCGACGCAGGATGCCGTGGAGCAGCGGATCGCGGCGCTCGAGGGGGGCCTCGCGGCCCTGCTCGTGTCGTCCGGCCAGGCCGCCACCACGATCGGCCTGCTCAACATCGCCGAGTCCGGCGACCACATCGTCTCCAGCTCCGCGCTCTACGGCGGCACCGTGAACCTGCTGAAGTTCACCTTCAAGAAGCTCGGCATCGACGTGACCTTCGTCGACGACCAGGACGACCTGGAGGCCTGGCGGGCCGCGGTGCGCCCGAACACCAAGGCGTTCTTCGCCGAGACCATCGCCAACCCCAAGGCGGCGGTGCTCGACATCGAGGGTGTGGCCGGCGTGGCCCACGAGGCCGGCGTGCCGCTCGTCGTCGACAACACGATCGCGACGCCGTACCTCATCCGCCCGCTGGAGTGGGGCGCCGACGTCGTCATCCACTCGGCGACGAAGTACCTCGGCGGCCACGGCACCTCGATCGCCGGCGTCATCGTCGACGGCGGCACCTTCGACTACGGCAAGGACCCGGAGAAGTTCCCGAACTACAACACGCCCGAGGAGAGCTACCACGGGCTGGTGTTCGCGCGGGACCTCGGCGTCGGCGGCGCGCCTCGGCGCCAACCTCGCCTACATCCTCAAGGCGCGCGTGCAGCTGCTGCGCGACCTCGGGTCGGCCATCTCGCCGTTCAACGCGTTCCTCATCGCCCAGGGCGTCGAGACGCTGAGCCTGCGCGTGGAGCGGCACATCGAGAACGCCCGCCAGGTGGCGGCCTACCTCGAGGCGCACCCGCAGGTCGAGTCGGTGCGCTGGGCCTCGCTGGACAGCAGCCCGAGCAAGGCGCTCGCCGACAAGTACGCGCCCAAGGGTGCCGGCGCGGTGCTGGCGTTCGAGATCTCCGGCGGGCTCGAGGCCGGGCAGCGGTTCGTCGAGGGCCTGTCGCTGCACAGCCACGTGGCCAACATCGGTGACGTGCGCTCGCTCGCGATCCACCCGGCGTCGACGACGCACAGCCAGGGTGGCGACGAGGACCGCCTCGCGGCCGGCGTCACGCCGGGCCTGGTGCGCCTCGCCGTCGGCATCGAGTCGATCAAGGACATCATCGCCGACCTGGATGCCGGGTTCGCCGCGGCCGACGGGCCGGCGTCGACCGGTGACGACCTCGGGGCCGAGCAGCCGGCCGACCTCGTGGACGCCTCGGTCTGACCGTCGCTCGCGGCCGCCTCCGGCGGTCGCTGGCGACTGGCTCGCGGCCGGTCACCCCTGGTCGGGGTGACCGGCCGCGGTCGAGGCGGGGCGGCCGGGCCGCGGCCTCGGCTCGGGCGCGGGCATTGCGGTCCGGGCCGGCCCGAGGCCGGGCTGTCGGGCCTGTGGACAACTCGGCCGGCCTGTCGCCGCGGACTGCCTAGCGTGGGGCCATGACGACGATCCGGGTCGACGCCGCCGAGGTGGCCGAGCTGGGGGTCGCCCTCGCCGAGACGGGGGCCGACCTCCTGCTCATGGGCGACCCCGCGGCCGAGCGGTGGGCGCTCGGGCCGGGCGCCGCCGGGCCGGCCGTCGAGGAGCTGCTCGGCGGGTGGCGCCGCGTGCGCCTGGCGCTGGGCGAGTCACTGACCGGGCTGGGTGAGGCCGCGGTCGAGCGCCGGGTCGCTCTACCTCGACACCGAGGCCGGGGTGTCGCGCTCGCTGTTCGGGGGCTCGTGGTGAGCGGCCTGCCCCCGCTGCCCGGCCACCCGGGCGCGGTGCGGCTGCTGGCCGACCGGCTCGCGTCGACGGCGCGGCGGCTGTCCGCGCTCGCCGGCGTGCTCGCCCGGCTGCGCGACGGCGCCACCTGGGACGGCCCGGCCGGTGAGGCGTTCGGCGCGCGCCTGCGCGAGGTCGGCCCGGTGCTGGATGCCGTCGCCGACGCGGCTCGGTGGGGCCGCCGCGCCGCTGCGCGCGCTCGCCGACGGCGATGGAGGAGGCCCAGGCGGTCGTATCCTGCGGCGGTGCTCGACGTCGACGAGGCCGAGCACGCGTATGCCGTGCTCGAGGACCGCGCCGTCGCGCTCGTCGGCGCCGGGGTCGAGGAGGGCTCTGCCCGAGCTGCTGGTCGTGCGCCACCTGCAGCTCGAGCAGGTCGAGGCGCAGCGGGCGGCGCGCGCCCGCCACGCCGCGGCGGCCGAGCGGTTCCGGGAGGCCGACGCCCGGTGCGCGGCCGTGCTGCGCGCCCTGACGCGTCGACGGCATCGCCGACTCGCTGCCCTACCGGGTGCTGGCCGGGGTGAGCAGCGCCGGCCACGACGTCGCGACCCTGGGGCCGCTCGCGACCGTGGTCCCCGAGCTGAAGCCGGTCGTCGCCGTCGCCGACGGGGCGGCGGTGGCCGCCGACGCCGCCCTGCTCGTGGCCTACGGCGAGGGGGATGCCGGGCAGCTCGCCGTCGGCGCCGGGCTCGCGCGCCACCGGTGCGCTCGGCGGGGTGCTCCGGCTGGGCGCGACCGCGGGGGCGGAGCGCACCGCGGCTGGCGTCGTCGTCGACGGCCGCGGCTGACGGCCCGGCAGCGCCTGGCCCTCGGGGTCGTGCAAGCAGGCCCGGGCCCGTCGCGACGCCCTGCGCGCGTCGTTCCGGGTGCCCCCCGCGCGGGGCACGCCGAGCGCGCTGCTCGGCGGCCCGGCGCCGCGGCCGTCGGCTCGCGCCGGGCCCGGCCTGGGCGCGGCCTGCGCGTGCCCGCGCGTGGTGAACCGGCTGCGCGTCCGGGCCCGGCAGGCAGCGGTCGGCGCGACGCGGCGGCGCGGCAGCGGGTCGACCGGGCCTTCCTCGACGACTGGCGGCTCGCGACGGCCAACGGGCCGACAGGCGCAGCGGATGTACGCCGCCGGCGCCACGCTCGAGGTCGCGGCCACCGGGGCGGCGAAGTCCGGCACGGGCCGCCCCGAGGGGGGTGGGAGCGTGCGGTGACAGCGGATAACCGGTCGGGGTGCGGGTCGGCGCCGACCTATCCTTGGCGCCATGCCTGCCCAGCCCGTCGACGCGGTCGACCCTGCCCGGCTGAGGTACCCCGAGCACCTGCCCGTCGTCGAGCGGCGCGACGACATCCTCGCGGCGCTGCGTGACCACCAGGTCGTCGTCGTGGCCGGTGAGACCGGCTCGGGCAAGACGACCCAGCTGCCGAAGATGTGCCTCGAGCTCGGCCGCGGGGCGAGCGGGCCAGATCGGCCACACCCAGCCCCGGCGGATCGCCGCCCGGTCGGTCGCCGAGCGGATCGCCGAGGAGATGCAGGTCGAGCTCGGCGACGCTCGTCGGCTACCAGGTGCGGTTCACCGACCACAGCAGCGACGCGACCCGGCTGAAGGTGATGACCGACGGCATCCTGCTCGCCGAGATGCAGCGCGACCGCGACCTGCGCCGCTACGACACGATCATCATCGACGAGGCGCACGAGCGGTCGCTCAACATCGACTTCATCCTCGGCTACCTCAAGCAGCTGCTGCCGCGCCGCCCCGACCTCAAGGTGGTCGTCACCTCGGCGACGATCGACCCGGTGCGCTTCGCCACGCACTTCGCCACCGACGAGCGCGGGCACGTCGTGCGCGAGGTGCCGGTCATCGAGGTCTCCGGCCGCACCTTCCCGGTCGAGATCCGCTACCGGCCGCTCGTCGAGCTGCACCCCGACGGCCGCCACGTCGTCGCCGAGCGCGACCAGGTGACCGGCGTCGTCGAGGCCGTCGAGGAGCTGTGGACCGAGGCGCCCCCGAGCCCCGAGGCCACCGACATCCTCGTGTTCTTCTCCGGCGAGCGCGAGATCCGCGACGCCGCCGACGCCCTGAACGCGCTGCGGCTGCCCAACACCGAGGTGCTCCCGCTGTTCGCCCGGCTCTCGGCCGCCGAGCAGCACCGGGTGTTCCACCGGGGCAGCGGGCGCCGGATCATCCTCGCCACCAACGTCGCCGAGACCTCGCTCACCGTGCCCGGCATCGGCTACGTCGTCGACACCGGCACGGCCCGCATCTCGCGCTACAGCCAGCGCACCAAGGTGCAGCGCCTGCCGATCGAGCCGGTCAGCCAGGCCAGCGCCTCCCAGCGCGCCGGCCGGTGCGGCCGGGTGGCGCCGGGCGTGTGCATCCGGCTGTACTCCGAGGAGGACTTCGAGGCGCGGCCCGAGTTCACCGAGCCCGAGATCCAGCGCACCTCGCTGGCCTCGGTCATCCTGCAGATGACCTCGCTCGGGCCTCGGCGACGTCAGCCGCTTCCCGTTCGTCGACCCGCCCGACGAGCGCCAGGTCGCCGACGGCGTCCGCCTCCTGGAGGAGCTCGGCGCCTTCGCCACCGGCGACGCAGGGCCGCGGCCGGCACCGTGGCCGCGGTCGCCGGCTCACGGCATCCGGACGAACCCTCGCGCGGCTGCCGCTCGACCCGCGGCTGGGCCGGATGGTCATCGAGGCCGGGCGGCTCGGCTGCACCCGCGAGGTGCTCGTCATCGTCGCGGCCCTGTCGATCCAGGACCCGCGCGAGCGCCCGGTCGACAAGGAGGCCCAGGCCGACCAGTCGCACGCGCGGTTCAAGGACGAGCGGTCCGACTTCGCCACCCTGCACACACTCTGGCTCTACCTCAAGGAGCAGCAGAAAGAGCTGTCGCACAGCGCCTTTCGACGCATGTGCAAGGCCGAGTACCTGCACTACCTGCGCATCCGCGAGTGGCAGGACCTGCACGCCCAGCTGCGCGCGGCCTGCCGCTCGGTGCGCATCGACCCCGACGTCGCGACCTCCGCCCGCGACGCCGAGCCCGACTGGGACACCATCCACAAGGCGCTGCTCGCCGGCCTGCTGTCGCACGTCGGCGCCCGCGACCAGGCCAAGCGCGAGTATGCCGGGGCGCGCGGCGCGCGCTTCGGCATCAGCCCCGGGTCGGCGCTGTTCCGCAAGCAGCCCGACCTGGTCATGGCGGCCGAGCTCGTCGAGACGAGCCGGCTCTGGGCGCGGGTCAACGCCGCGATCGAGCCCGAGTGGGCCGAGGAGGTCGGCGCCCACGTCGTCGCCCGCACCGTCAGCGAGCCGCGCTGGAGCCGCCAGGCCGGGGCCGCCGTCGCCACCGAGCGGGTGACGCTCTACGGGGTGCCGCTGGTCACCGACCGCACGATCCAGTACGCCCGGATCGACCCCGAGGCGGCCCGCGAGATCTTCATCCGGTCCGCCTTCGTCGAGGGCGACTGGGAGCCGCAGCACGACTTCTGGAAGCGCAACGTCGCCACGCTCGCCCGGGTCGCCGAGCTCGAGGAGCGGGCCCGGCGGCGCGACATCGTCGTCGACGACGAGGTGCTCTTCGCGTTCTACGACGCCCGCATCCCGCCCGACGTGCCCACCGAGCGGCACTTCGACCGGTGGTGGCGCGGCGAGCGGCGCCGACGCCCCGACCTGCTCACCCTCACCGAGGACGACCTCACCTCGGAGGCCGGCGAGCAGGTGTCGGCCGCCGACTACCCGCGCACCTGGCGGCAGGGCGACCTCGACCTCGACGTGACCTACCAGTTCTCGCCGGGCGAGGCGGCCGACGGCGTCACCGTGCACGTGCCGGTGGCCGTGCTCAACCGGGTGACCTCCGACGGCTTCGACTGGCAGGTGCCCGGGCTGCGCGACGACCTCGCGATCGCCCTGCTCAAGTCGCTGCCCAAGGCGACCCGCCGCCACTTCGTGCCCGACCCCCGACCACGCCATGGCCGCCCTCGCCGACGCCGACCCGGCGCGCGGCACGCTCATCGAGGAGCTGGCCCGGGTGCTCCACGAGCGCACCGGCATCCGCATCCCGCCGGGGGAGTGGGACCTCGTCGCGCGTGCCCGACCACCTGCGGGTCACCTTCAGCGTCGACGGCCCCGGCGGGCGGGTCGTGGCCCGCGGCAAGGACCTCGACGCCCTGCGCGACCGGGCCGGCGGCGCGGTGCGGGCCGGGATGGCGCGGGCCGGGGCCTCGCTGGAGCGCACCGGCCTGACCACCTGGTCGGTCGGCACCGTGCCGGAGACCTTCGAGGGGCGCTCCGGCGGCCTCACCGTCGAGGGCTACCCCGCCCTGGTCGACGAGGGCACCAGCGTCGCCCTGCGCGTGCTGCCCGACCGCGGGCGAGGCGCAGGCCAGCGCACCGGCGCGGGGTGCGCCGGCTGCTGCTGCTCAACACCACCGCGCCGTGGAAGCGGGTGCTGGCCCGGCTGACCAACGCCCAGAAGCTCGGCGCTGGCCGACAACCCGCACGGGTCGATCCCCGCCCTGCTCCAGGACTGCCTCGACGCCGCCGTCGACGACATCGTCGCCGAGCACGTGCCCGGGCGAGGTGCGCACCGAGGAGGCCTACGCCGCCGCGCTCGCCGCCGTGCGCACCCACGCCGCCACCCGGGTGCTCGTCGTCGTCGAGGCGGTCGAGCCGGTGCTCGCCCTCGCCGGCCCAGGTGCGCCGCACCCTCGAGGCGCTCGAGCGCGGCGCGGCCTCGGCACGCACCGCCGCCACCCGCGCCGACGTGCGCGCCCAGCTCGACAGCCTCGTGCGGCCCGGCTTCGTCGCGGCCACCGGGGTCGCCCGGCTGCGCGACGTGCGGCGCTACCTGCTCGCCATGCAGCACCGCGCCGAGCGGGCCGCCACCAACCCGCGCGAGCCCGTGCTCCAGGAGCAGGTGGATGCCGTGGAGGCCGCCTACGCCGACCTCCTCGACGGCGCTGCTCACCGACCCGGCGCGCCGCCGCCGACGTCACCGACATCGGCTGGATGGTCGAGGAGCTGCGGGTCAGCCTGTTCGCCCAGTCGCTCGGCACGGCCGGCCCGGTGTCCGAGAAGCGGGTGCGGGCGGCCATCGCCGCCGTCACGGCATCCCGCTGACCCGGGCCCGACGTCGTGCGACTTACCTGCGTTCTGGGCTCGGCGGCCCCCGAGAACCGCGGCAAGTCGCACGAAGTCGGATCCGGGGCGGCGAGACGGGCGCTCGAACGGGGAATCCGACGGGGCGTCCCGGACGTTCAGTGGGTACGCGCCTCACCCGTGAAAGGCTTGTGCCGTGCAGAACCCCTCAGCTCTCTACCGCTTCGAGACCGACGCCGACCTCACCGTGCTCCGCCCCGGTGTGCTCGTCGTGGCCCTCGGCGCCTTCATCGACGCCGGGCAGATCCAGTCGGTCCTCGGTGGTCACCTCCTCGAGACCGGTGACCCCGAGGTCGTCGCGTCCTTCGACATCGACCAGCTGCTCGACTACCGCGGCCGCCGCCCCGCCATGGTCTTCGACACCAACCGGTGGGTCGAGTACGACGACCCGGCGATGCTGCTGCACCGCCTCACCGACCGCGACGGGCAGACGTACTACCTGCTCACCGGCCCGGAGCCCGACTTCCAGTGGGAGCGCGTGGTCGAGGCGATCCGCGAGCTCGTCGTGACCCTGGGCGTCACGCTCGTCGTGCACACGCACGGCATCCCGATGGGCGTGCCGCACACCCGCCCGGTCGGGATGACGGCCCACGCCACCAACGCCGCGCTCATCGGTGACGCCGAGTCGCCGTTCGGCCGCGTGCAGGTGCCCGGGTCGATCGGCGCCCTGCTCGAGCTGCGCCTGGGCGAGGCCGGCCACGACGCCGTCGGCTTCGCGATCCACGTGCCGCACTACCTCGCCGGCTCCGAGTGGGCCGAGGGCGCGCTCGCCTCGCTCAACGCCATCGTCGACGTCACCGGGCTGAACCTGCCCAACGACGACCTGGTCATGCGGGCCCGCGCCAACCAGCAGGCCATCGCCGCCGAGGTCGACGGCAACGACGAGGCCCGCGCCGTCGTCACCGCGCTCGAGCAGCAGTACGACACCTACCTCGAGGGCCGCACAGCGGCCGAGCCTGCTGGCCACCGAGGCCTCGCAGATCCCCTCCGCCGACGAGCTCGGCGAGGACTTCGAGAACTTCCTGCGCGCCGTCAACGACGACGAGCAGGCCTGAGCCACAGCTTTCTCGCCCGATCCCGGAACCTTCACCTCCGCACCGGAACCATTCCGGTGCGAAGGTGAAGGTTCCTGCGTGAAGCCGGGGTAGACCGGAGCGGGCTCAGTCCTTGGCGTCGGACCACCGGGCGATGACCGAGGTGTCGGCGACGAACCGCACCGGCGCACCGCCGGCCCACCGCCGCGCGGCGTCGTCGAGCGCCCGGTCGACCCGGGCCGCCACCTCGTCGGCGTGCTCGGCCGGCGCGTGCACCAGCAGCTCGTCGTGCAGGCAGAGCACCACCTGCGCCCCGAGGTCGCGGGTGGTCGCCCGCACCGTCGCCGCCCAGGCCTTGAACAGCTCGGCCGCCGCGCCCTGGATGATCGCGTTGCGCGCGAACCGGCCCCGCGCGGCATCCAGGGCCGGGTCGACGCCGACCGGGCTCGCCGCGAGGAACGGCCGGTGGGGATCAGCCGCCCGCCGTACGTGCGCAGCGGCTCGCCCCGGCGCCCGGCGCCCGCCGCCCGCTCGAGCAGGGCCATCGCCACGGGGTAGGCCCGCTCCAGGCCCTTGAGCGCCTCGCCCGCCGCGCCGCTGCGCTGGCCGTACATCGCGGCGAGCACCGCCACCTTGGCCACCGGCCGCTCGACGCCCAGCCGCTGCGCGACCGGTGCGTAGAGGTCGTCGGCGCGGGTGGCGGCCGCGAACGCCGCGTCGCCCGACACGACCGCCAGCACCCGCGGCTCGATCTGGCCGAGGTCGGCGCGCACGAACACGTGGCCCTCGTGCGCGGCCACGCCCGGGCGCAGCACGGTCGGGAGGTTGTGCAGGCCGTTCTCGGCGGTCATCCGGCCGGCCGCGCCGTCGCACGCCGTCCACCGTCCCCGGAGCCGGTCGTCGGGGCCCACGTGCGCGTCGAGCCACCGGTAGCCGTAGGTCGTGGCGATCCGCTCGTCGCGGCGCCAGTCGAGCAGCGCGCCGACCAGCGGGTGCACCGTGCGGTACGGCTCGAGCACCCACTTGCGGGTGTTCGGCACGTCGACCCCCACGGCGTTCAGCAGCTCGAGCACCTGGGCGGGGTTGCGCAGGTCGGTCGACTCCCGGCCCGGCACGTGCCGCAGCACGAGGGCGTCGCGGGCGCGCCGGGTGGCCAGCTCCTCGGCCTCGGTCGCCGGCCGCGGGCCCACCGCGGCCGCCAGCAGCTGCTCGGTGCGCGCCCGGTCGATCGGCAGCCCGTCGCGGCGCAGCTCGAGGCAGAGCACCGCGGCCGCCGACTCGGAGAGCACCGTGCCGACCAGGCGCACCGACGTCGCCGCGGCCGCGTCGTGCTGGAGGTGCGCCGTCTCGAGCGCGGCCCGCGCCCACGCGGCCAGGTGCGCCGGGTCGCGCAGCCACTCCTCGTGGTCGCCGCGCAGGTGCCCGGCGGCGTCGACGAGCGTGTCGGCCTCGGTGGGTGGGGCGTCCGCGGCGAACTCGAACAGGTCACCGGTCGGGGGAGCGGGCACCTCGTCGACCGGGATGCCGTGTGCCGCCGCCCAGCACTGGCCGGCGGTCGCGCTCCACCCGCCGTTCAGGAGGCGGTGGGCCTCGGCGACGTCCCAGGCCCGCGCGACCGGCACCCCGGCATCCACGAGCGCAGCTGGCGCCGGCCTCGGCCGACCACCACACCCAGCGCGGGGAAGCGGTCGGCCTCGAGCCGCGCGGGCGGCCTCGACGACCTCGGCCACCGGGCCGGTGCGGCAGCCGCCGTCGTGGAGCAGGGCGGCGCACGGCTCGCCCCGGCCGGGAGGCGTGACGGCGAGCACCGCGACGTCTCCGGGGATCATGCCGAGCAGCGTAGGCGCGCGGTCCGTCACCGCCGGTCACGCCCGGTCGGAACGGCCCTCGCGGCGTGGCAGGATGACGAGACGACGAGGCGGCCGCACGGGTCGCCGACAACGGTCCAGGAGGACGACGTGGAGTTTCCCGGCATCGGTGGGAGCCGCACGGGGCAGGCGGTCAAGGACGTCCGCAGTGCCCTTGAGCAGGCCGAGGCGGGCCCGAAGGACGAGGGCGTGCTCGGCAACCAGGCGACCCGGCTGGTCCAGAACATCCTCGACCTCGGCATCGACGGCAAGGGTCCGTTCCACTCCGCCGCCAAGGTCGCCGACCACGCCCTGGCCGCGCACCACGACCCGGAGGCCGCCGTCGAGGCGATCGTGCGCCAGCACGTCGGGCTCGGCGCGGCATCCGGCTTCGTCACCAGCGTCGGCGGGTTCATCACGCTGCCGGTGGCCCTGCCCGCCAACGTGCTCGGCTTCTACCTGATCGCCACCCGGATGACGGCCGCCATCGCCAAGGTGCGCGGCTACGACCTGCGCCAGGAGGAGATCCGCACCGCGGTGCTGCTCACCCTGGTGGGCGCGGACGCCGACGACCTGCTCAAGAAGGCCGGGATGGCGTCGCCCGGCGGCACGCTGAGCAACCTCGCCGCCCAGCGGCTGCCCGGCCCGGCGATGATGGTGATCCAGAAGGGCGTCGGCTTCCGGCTGCTCGCGACGGCCGGCAAGAACATGTTCGTGCGGCTGGGCAAGATCGTGCCGATCGTCGGTGGTGTGATCGGTGCCGGGCTCGACGGGTTCATGCAGCACCGGGTCGCGGTCAGCGCCAAGCGCGAGTTCCCGACCGCGCGGCCCGCGGTGGCCGCGCCGGGTGCCGCGGCGCAGGTCGGCCCGGCCTGAGGGAACGGGAATCTCACGCCCGCACGTCGTTCGTTGTGGAACCGGGGCCGTAGGTGCCCCGAGGTCAGCCCAGGAGGAACCCATGTCAAGGAACGCCCGCATCGCGTCGGTCGTCGCCGTCGCCCGCGCGGTCCGGATGGCGGTGCGCCCCGGTGGCCCGTCGATGGGGGAGCGCGCCGGCGCCGTGCCCCGCATGGTGCGGGCCACGTTCAGCGGTGAGTACGTCGGGGTGTCCAAGGGCCGGCTGATGCTGATGCTGGGTGCCGCGGGGTACCTCGTGTCGCCGATCGACCTGATCCCCGAGGCCGTCCTGCCGATCATCGGCCTGGCCGACGACGCCCTCGTGCTCAGCTGGCTGGCCACCCGGCTGGTCGAGGAGACCGAGGCGTTCCTGGAGTGGGAGAAGGGCATCGTGGGTGCGCCGACCGGCTCGGCCGGCGCTGCTCCGGGTGGCGCCGCGTACCCGACGGGTGGCGCTGCGACCGGCGCAACCGGTGCCGCGGGCTCGACGAACGGGGCGACCCGGCCGGCAGCGGCGCAGACCGTGCCCGGCGACGTCGTGCGCTGACCTGCTGAACCCTGCCCGCTGCGTGGCTGAACTGCTGAGGGCTGAACCGCGGTGGCTGAACCGCTGCGCGCTGAACTGCTGGTCGGGCTGACCGGCGCCAGCGGCCCGCCTGCGCTCGTCGTCCACAGGCGCCCCGTCCGCGGACCGTTGTCCACAGGATTCAGGTGGCTCTGGGCCCGGCCCGTGCCGCCCACCACGGTGGACGTCATGACAGCAGACATCACGCTCCGGGGGCCCGGCGACGTCGTCGCGATCCTGCCCTACCAGCTCGGCTACCACCCCCGGGACAGCGCCGTGGTCATCTCCCTGCGCGGGAAACAGGTGGGCCTGGTCGCCCGCACCGACCTCCCGCCCGAGGAGCACGTCGACGAGGTCGTGGCCACCCTGATGGGGCCACTCGTCCGCGACGGTGCGACCTCGGTCATCGTCGTGGGCTACGAGGACGACCCCGACACCAGCCAACCGCTGCTGCTGGCCCTCGTCGAGCAGCTCGAACGGGCCGGCATCCACGTCGTCGACGTCGCGGTGGTCCGCGAGGGGCGCCGCTACTCACCGATCTGCTCCGAGCCGTGCTGCCCGCCGGACGGCGTCGCCCTGCCCGACCCGGCCGACGTGCCGGGCGTGGCCGAGTACGTCGCCCTGGGCCGGTCCCCGTTGCGCTCGCGCGGCGACGTCGAGGGCCTGGTCGCTCCCGAGCCCTGGCGGTGCCTCGGGGTCGAGCGGGCCATCGACTCGCGCTCGCGGATGCCGCGTGCTCGCCGACGCTCGGTCGCGGCCTGGCGCGCGGTGCTCGACCCGGGGGAGCGGGGCCGGCGACCGCCGGACCGCCGGGCGGTGGCCGACCTGGCCCTCGGCCTGGCCGACATCCCGTGGCGCGACGGGCTGATCGCGTGGCTGGTGCCGAGCGTCCTGCCGACCGAGGACATCGACCCGAGGGTGATGGCGCTGCTGCGGTCGGCGTTGCCGACCTGGGGCGGCATGGGCACCGCCGCGGAGCCCCGGGTGATCGGTGCGCGGGCGCGGGAACGGGCGGCGCGCGACGCCCTCACCGTCGAGCGCGACGACCTCCTGCACCGCCTGCTGGCCCTGTGCCGCTCGGTGCCCGACGAGTGCCCCGACGAGGCGGCGGCGGTGTGCACCGTGGCCGCCCACGTGGCCTGGGTCGGCGGCGACGGGGCGATCACCCGGGCGGCCGTCGAGCGGGCGCTGCGCCTGGCTCCCGGCTACCGCCTGGCCCGGCTGCTGAACGGGCTCGTCGAGAAGGGGCTGCGGCTGCCGCCGGTCACCGGTGCGGGCATGCGACGGCCGCTCGACCGGACCGGCTGAGACCGGCGCGCCGCCGTCGGCCCGAGCGAGCCCGCTCGACCGGGCCGGCTGAGCGGGCCGCCCGGCCCTCGGAACGCCCTCGTCACGCGGCGGGTCGCGGGTACCATGGATGCCGGTCATGAGTCCCAGTGCCAAACCCCGGTTTGCTGGGCGGCAACCCTCCTCGCGGTGGGGTGCCCCGGGTGATGACCTGGCCGCACCGCACGGTGTGGCAAGCGCGAGCACGAGGAGCATCCTGTCATGACGGCCACCCCGACGAGGTCGACCGCGGCGGTCTGGCGTCCCGGTGACCCCGTCGGCGACCGCCGGTTCGCCGCCGTCGGCGACCTCGCCCTCGAGCGCGGCGGCGTCCTGCCCGACGTGACCATCGCCTACGAGACGTGGGGGACGCTCTCGCCGTCCGGCGACAACGCCGTGCTCGTCGAGCACGCCCTCACCGGCGACAGCCACGTCGTCGGCGACGCCGGGCCGGGGCACCCGTCGCCCGGCTGGTGGCCGGGGCTGATCGGCCCGGGGCGCCGCTCGACACCGACCACCTGTTCGTCGTCGCGAGCAACGTGCTCGGCGGGTGCCAGGGCACGACCGGGCCGTCCTCCGCCGACCCGACGGCCGGCCGTGGGGCGGCCGGTTCCCGTTCGTCACCATCCGCGACCAGGTCGCCGCCGAGGCCGCGCTCGCCGACGCGCTCGGCATCCCGCGCTGGCACGGCGTCCTCGGCGGCTCGATGGGCGGCATGCGGGTGCTCGAGTGGGTGGCCGGCCACCCCGACCGCGTCGAGCGTGCGCTGGTGCTCGCCTCGACGCCCGTACGCGACGGCCGACCAGGTCGCCTGGTGCCAGCCGCAGCTGCTCGCCATCCGCTCCGACCCGGCCTTCCGCGGCGGCGACTACTACGACCAGCGACGAGTGGCCGGTCACCGGCATGGGCATCGCCCGGCGGATCGCGCACATCACCTACCGGCACGAGGCCGAGCTCGACGACCGGTTCGGCCGGCGGCCCCAGGGCGGGGAGGACCCGCTCGGCGTGGCGGCGGGCGCTACGACGTCGAGAGCTACCTCGACCACCACGCCGGCAAGCTGGCCCGCCGCTTCGACCCGAACAGCTACGTCGTGCTGACCGAGGCGATGAACTGCCACGACGTCGGCCGCGGTCGGGGCGGGGTGGCGGCCGCGCTCGGCGCGGTCACCGGCGCGCTGCACGTCGCCGGCGGTCGACCACCGACCGGCTCTACCCGCCGCGCCTGTCGGAGGAGATCGCCGCGGCCCACGCGCGGGTCGGTGCTGGCGGCATCGAGTCGCGGCTACGGCCATGACGGCTTCCTGGTCGAGACCGACCAGGTGGGCGGGGTCATCGCGCGGTGCGCTGGGCGACCGCGACTGAGCGCGCTCGACCGGCCTGCGGTAGCGTCGCCGTGACCGTAGCACATGTCTTGTCTGGAGCCGCTCAACAAGGAGATTCAGTGGCCATCGTCGTCGGGTTATGTTCCCACCAAGGAGGGCGGGCGGCGCTCGCCCGTGCGGCGGAGGAGGCGAAGCTGCGCCGACAGCAGGCTCGTCGTCATCAACTCCAACCGCGGGGGCAGGGACTTCGACGCCGAGCGAGCCAGGCGGCTCGAGGCCGAGCTGCAGAGGGTCGAGGACGAGCTCGAGCGGCCGGCCTCGAGCACGAGGTCCGCCAGCTGGTGCGGGGCAACGAGCCGGCCGAGGACCTCATCGCGGTCGCCGAGGAGGCCGGGGCCGACTTCATCGTCATCGGGCTGCGTCGCCGCACGCCGGTCGGCAAGCTGATCCTCGGGCTCCAACGCCCAGCGGATCCTGCTCGACGCCCCCTGCGCGGTGCTGGCGGTCAAGGGCTGAGCGCGCCGCACCGGCCCGGCGGGCCGCGAGGCCCGCCGCGATCCGCCCGCGAGGCCATGCTCGACGCGGACGCCGATTCGGCGGGGTGATGTGCTCGAACGGCCCTGTCCGTTTTATAATGGTGATGCGCACCTCGTCACCACCCCGGCCGAGCACCACCCGGCCCCTCGACCCGGTGTCGCACAGGACCTTCCCCGCCGCTTCCGAACCGTCGCCTCGCGCGCCCTCGGAGTGCGGCCATCCGCGACGAAAGGTAGTCGGTGTCGCCTGTGTCCAACAAGCCCTCCGAGACGAGCGCACTCCCGCCGGAGTTCTCTCACAAGGCCCTGCAGTCCCTCGTCCGCAAGGGTTCCACGACCGGCTCGGTGACCGGCGCGGAGGTGGCCGAGGCCATGCGCGCCGCTGACGTGCCGGCCGCTCGCGGCCGCGTCGTCCTGCGCGCTCTCGGAGACCAGGGCATCACCGTGACGATGGACCCGTCGGCCACCGGTGTCGCCGCCGCGACGAGCACGACCAAGAAGGCCGCCGCCTCCAGCCGCGCGCACCACCACGGCCAAGCCCGCGGCGAAGACCGCCGCGCAAGGCCCCCGCCACCAAGGCGCGCCGCCACCAAGACCGCCGCCGGCCGCGAAGACCGCCGCCACCAAGGCGGCGCCGGCCAAGGCGACGACGACCCGCAAGGCCGCCACCGCCGCCGCCGGCGACACCCCGGCACCGGCGAAGACCGCCGCCGCGAAGAAGACCACCCCGCGCAAGACCGCGGCCGCGCAAGGCCGCCAAGGGCGCCGACGACGACGTCGCACCCGAGGACCTCGAGGAGGTCGTCGTCGAGGAGATCGTGGTCGTCGAGGAGGTCGTGGCCGCGGTCGTCGACCTCGCCGACACCGAGGACGACGACGAGACCCCGGCCAAGCCCGCCGAGGTCGAGACCGAGTCGAGCGGCTTCGTGCTGCGCGACGACGACGAGGACGACGCCCCGGTGCAGCAGGTCGTCACCGCCGGTGCCACCGCCGACCCGGTCAAGGACTACCTCAAGCAGATCGGCAAGGTCGCCCTCCTCAACGCCGAGCAGGAGGTCGAGCTCGCCAAGCGCATCGAGGCCGGCCTGTTCGCCGAGGAGAAGCTGAACTCGGGCGAGAAGCTCGACATGAAGCTCAAGCGCGAGCTGTGGTGGATCGCCCAGGACGGCAAGAAGGCCAAGAACCACCTGCTCGAGGCCAACCTGCGCCTCGTGGTCTCGCCTGGCCAAGCGCTACACCGGTCGCGGCATGCTCTTCCTCGACCTGATCCAGGAGGGCAACCTCGGCCTGATCCGTGCGGTCGAGAAGTTCGACTACACCAAGGGCTACAAGTTCTCGACCTACGCCACGTGGTGGATCCGCCAGGCGATCACCCGCGCGATGGCCGACCAGGCCCGCACCATCCGCATCCCGGTGCACATGGTCGAGGTCATCAACAAGCTGGCCCGCGTGCAGCGCCAGATGCTCCAGGACCTCGGGCGCGAGCCCACCCCGGAGGAGCTCGCCAAGGAGCTCGACATGACCCCCGAGAAGGTCGTCGAGGTGCAGAAGTACGGCCGCGAGCCGATCTCGCTGCACACCCCCCTCGGCGAGGACGGCGACAGCGAGTTCGGTGACCTCATCGAGGACTCCGAGGCGGTCGTCCCGGCCGACGCCGTCAGCTTCACGCTCCTGCAGGAGCAGCTGCACGCGGTGCTCGACACCCTGTCCGAGCGCGAGGCCGGCGTGGTCTCGATGCGCTTCGGCCTCACCGACGGCCAGCCCAAGACGCTCGACGAGATCGGCAAGGTCTACGGCGTGACCCGCGAGCGGATCCGCCAGATCGAGTCCAAGACGATGAGCAAGCTGCGTCACCCCAGCCGCAGCCAGGTGCTGCGCGACTACCTCGACTGACAGCGCCCGCCCACAGCGACACCGGATGCCGTGCCTCCCACCGGGAGGCACGGCATCCGCCGTCGGTGGGTGGGTCCACCGGCCGCCGCCGTAGTCTGCGGCGGATGACGGTGACCCTGCGCCCGGTGCCACCCGAGCGGATGCCGGCCTGGGTGCGGCGCAGTGCCGACGAGTACGCACGCGACCTCGTCGCGCTCGGGCGGCCGGCCGCGGAGGCGCAGCGGGTGGCCGAGGCAGGGATGGCGGAGTCGTTCCCGGACGGGCGACCCCGGCCGGGCCATGCCGTGCTCGACGTGCTCGACGACACCGGTGCGCCGGTGGGCTACCTGTGGGTCGGCCCGGCCGACGGTGACGACCCCGGCGCCTGGTGGGTGTGGGACGTGCTCGTCGACGAGGACCGTCGGGGCGAGGGCCTCGGCCGCGCGACGATGCTGCTCGCCGAGGACTACGCGACCGCGCACGGTGCGCGCACACTCGGGCTCAGCGTCTTCGGGTTCAACGAGGCGGCCCGCCGGCTCTACGAGTCGCTCGGCTACGGCACGACCAGCGTGAAGATGGCCAAGCCGCTCACGGCCGGCCGCCCCACCCGACTGAGCGGAACTGCCGCTCGATGAGTGCGGAAGTGGTCGCCAGGGCAACCACTTCCGCACTCGCGGCGAGGTGGCGCGGCGGTCAGTCGTCGGGCGGGACGTCGGGCCCCCGGTCGCGCCAGAACAGCAGCGAGCGGCCCAGCCCGCGCCACATCCGCTTGCCCTCCTCGGGCAGCAGCATGGCCCGCGCCCGGTCGGCCCGGCGGCGCCGCGACAGCGCCCCGCGCCAGACGGTGCGCGCGTCGTCGGTGACGTCGACGAGCTCGGCGCCCGGGCGGGCGTAGCGGGCGCGCTCGAGGGTGGTCACCACCCGTCCGAGGGCGTCGTTCTCGTCAGGGGTCAGGTACGCGTCGTGCCCGATCGTGCGCGACGTCTGGCGCGGCGTGGCGCCGTCGGGCGGCACGAACCCGATGTCCTGCAGGCGCAGCAGCAGCGACTGCCACTCCGCCTCGACGCGGTCGGCGTCGTCGCGCGCCGCGGCGCCGGGCGCGACGGCGCGACAGCCACGCCCCGAACGGCACGATCGCCGCGATGAGCAGCGCCAGCAGCAGGACGAGGATCGTCGTGACGTGCTGCGTCACGAACCGCACGCGCGCCGGTACCGGTGGTGCCGGTCGTCGTGCCGGTCTGGTCGGCGGTCACGTCGCGCGACGGACCGGTCGAGGGCGAGGCCGACGACGTCGACGACGAGGTGGTCGGGCTGGCGCTGGCGGACGACCCGCCGTTCAGCGGCTCCGAGGCTGTACTCCGGGGCGACCCCGCTGCGGGTGCCGGGGGTGGGCTCGAAGCGCACCCAGCCCAGCCGCGGGAAGTACAGCTCGGGCCAGGCGTGGGCGTCGGACAGGCGCACGACCCGGTCGTCGCCGTCGATCGAGCCGGGCAGGAACCCGGTCGCCATCCGGGCCGGGATGCCGGCCGCCCGCGAGAGCATCACCATCGCCGAGGCGAACTGCACGCAGTAGCCGCGCTTGGTCTCGAGGAAGCGGGCCAGCGGCTCGTCGGACAGGTTCCCGTCGGCGGCCTGGTCGGCGAGCTCGACGGAGTAGCTGAAGGTCGGGCCGCGCAGGTAGGCCTGCACCTTGCGGGCGATCTGCAGCGCCGAGTCGCCGTCGTCGGTGATCTCGTCGAGCACCGCACGCACCTCGGCCTCGGCCGCCGGGTCGACCTCGAGCTCGTTGCCCTCGATCTGGGGGTTGTCGAGGTCGGCCGAGAACTGCCCGTCCTCGGGGTCGAGCTCGACGAACTCGGTCGAGTACGACGTGGCGGGCGCGGTGAGCTGCACCAGCCCCGGCACGGTCATGTTCCACGTGCCGGCCGGGAACGGGGTGCCGACCGCGCCCGGCGGGAGCGCGACCTGGGGCACGCCGATCGCGTTCTCGACCACCGAGATCCGCTCGACCCGGCGCGGCACCTCGGGCCCGGCGATCGGCCCGGGGATCTGGCCGTCGACCGGCACGAAGGTGAAGTCCGAGCTCGACCGCCACTTCCCGCGGCGGTAGGTGTCGAGGATGCTGACGCGCAGCGGCTCGAGCCGGTCGGACGTGCTGCGGTAGCGGAACACCGGGTCGGTCGACCGGCTGCCCAGGTCGCGGGCGATGTCGATGCTCGACGCCAGCCGGACGTTCGAGCCGGACCCGCCACGGCCGTCGGCGCTGCGGCCCAGCCCGTCGGCCAGGAACGTCGTGGGGAAGTGCGGCACCAGCCCCGGCAGCACGATGGCCACGCCCAGGGCGCCGACGCCGACCACCCGGCCGAGCGTCGCGAACGCCGTCGTCGGGTCGGCGAGCGGGCCGGAGGACGAGTGCGGGGATGCCGTGCCCCAGGCCCGCAGCGAGCGCACCCCCTGCCGCCCGACCAGGGCGAGCCAGGCGAGGGCGCCGGGCACGGCGTACCAGGCGCCCAGGCCGTCACCGGAGTTGGTCGCCGACGCGAGGAACGCCGACAGCAACGGGATGCCGGCCAGCGCCGGGCTGCGGTACGTCACGCCGATGGCGTCGACCGCGACGGCGGTCAGGCCGATGAGCAGGCTGATCGCCAGGATGGTGGCCCGGTTGGACGGCGCCGGCGCGGTGTAGTTGGTGACCGTCGTCTGGGCCTCCTGGAGCAGGATGCCGAAGGCGCGCCCGGTCTCCGGGGTGGGCAGCACGCCGGCGAAGAGGTGCCCTCGCCCGTGCAGCAGCGAGGCCGCGTTGACGAGCAGCACCACCTGGCCCAGCACCACGAGGGGTCGGTTGGCCGTGATCCGCCGCAGGCCCATCCCGACCAGGGCGACCACCACCACGAGGAGCACGCTCGGGCGGAACCACGTCGACGGGGTGAACAGGGTGGTCAGCGGCAGGGTGACCGCGAGGGTGGCGACGGCGGCGAGCAGGGCCTCGACGGGCCGGACCCGGTTCACCGGGCCCCCACGACCTGGCCGCCGACGACGGCCGCCCACGCGAGCGCCGGCGTGGTGCGCGCGTCGACCGGGGTCGTCATCCAGCCCGACGACTGCAGGATGGCCAGGGACGCGTCGGCCCGGCTGGCGGTCGACGCCGCCGCGGCGGGTGCGCCCGGCGAACGCGTCGGGGTCGACGACCATCGCCGCACCGGCGGACCCCGGCTGGCGCAGCGCCGACAGGGTGCGGGCGTCGTCGTCACCGACCGGGCCACCGACGTAGACCACCAGCCCGCCCTGCGAGGTGAGCGCGTTGGCGGCGTGCAGCACGGCCCGCAGCCCGTCCTCGGGCCCGAGCCCGACCCGGGCCAGCGACTCCAGGGCCTCGGGGAGGGTCTCGTCGTGGTGCACGCCGTTGTCGGCGCGGGCGTCGGCGGTCAGCAGGTGCACGGCGTACCCGGCATCCACGACGTGGGCGGTGACGGACGCGGCGGTGGTGACGCACCACTCCAGCGAGCTGCTGCGCCCGGACCCGCCGTGACCGACGCTGCGGGTGTCGAGCACGACGACCGCCCGCCGCTTGGCCGGCCGGTCCTCCTGGCGCACCATGAGCTCGCCGGTGCGCGCCGTGGCGGGCCAGTGGATGCGGCGCAGGTCGTCGCCGTCGCGGTACTCGCGCACGGTCTGGTCGTCCTCGCCGTGCAGGGCGACCATGTGCGGGATCGAGCCCTCCGACCCGATGCCGCTGCCGAGCGACCGGCCGTGGGGGAGTGGCACCACCTTGGGCAGCACGACGATCTCGGCGTCGCCGCTGACGGCGGCGGTGCGCAGGGTGAGCCCGAACGGGTCGCGCACCCGCACGCCGAGCGGGCCGATGCGGTGCACGCCCGCGGGTGTGCGACCGCACGGTGTACTGCACCTCCTGCACGTCACCCGGGCGCAGCGACGGCAGCACGAAGCGCGGCCGGTCGCCGAGGGCGTAGTCGATCGACTCCTCGGCCATGACGACCGGCGACGGGGTCGGCTCGATGTTGCGGATGCGCACCGTGACCACCGCCCGCTCGTCGATCGCGACCCGGGACGGGGTGGCGACGCGCACGACGTCGAGGTGCAGGCCGTGCCGGCGCACGAGGACCAGGGCGATCGCGGTGAGCGCGAGCAGCAGGATGCCGACGCGCGTCACGTCGTGCTGGCCCAGCAGGATGCCGGACGCGACCAGCACGAGACCCGCGCCGGCGAACGCCGCGCCGCGCGTGGTGAGGGAACGCCTGAGCTGGTGCACGGGTGCTCAGCGGGTGGGGGCGGGCACCCGGACCCGCTGCAGCAGGTCGCCGACCACGTCGGCGGTGGTGCGCCGCGCCATCTGCGTCTCGCCGGTGGGGATCAGCCGGTGGGCGAGCACGGGGACGGCCACCTGCTGCACGTCGTCGGGGAGCACGTGGTCGCGCCCGGCCAGCGCGGCGTGCGCCCGCGAGGCGCGCAGCAGGTGCAGCGTGGCGCGCGGCGAGGCGCCCAGCCGCAGCGCGGTGCTCGAGCGGGTGGCGTGGGTCAGGTCGACGATGTACTGGCGCACCGCCTGCGAGGCGTGCACCTCGCGCACGGCCTGGACCATCGACGACACCGTGGCGGCGTCGGTGACCGGCTGGAGGTCCTCGAGCGGCGACACCCCGCCGTGCAGGTCGAGCATCGCCAGCTCGGAGCGGGCCGACGGGTAGCCCATCGAGATCCGCGCCATGAACCGGTCGCGCTGCGCCTCGGGCAGCGGGTAGGTGCCCTCCATCTCGATCGGGTTCTGGGTGGCCATCACCATGAACGGCTTGGGCAGCGTGTAGGTCTTGCCGTCGACGGTGACCTGGGCCTCCTCCATCGACTCCAGCAGCGCGCTCTGGGTCTTCGGCGAGGCGCGGTTGATCTCGTCGCCGACCACCACGTTGGCGAAGATCGCGCCCGGGCGGAACTCGAAGTCGCGCACGTCCTGGTTGAACACCGAGACACCGGTGATGTCGCTGGGCAGCAGGTCGGGGGTGAACTGCACCCGGCGCACCGTGCAGTCGATCGAGCGGGCCAGGGTCTTGGCGAGCAGCGTCTTGCCGACGCCCGGCACGTCCTCGACGAGCAGGTGGCCCTCGGCGAGCAGCACGGTGATCGCGGTGCGCACGACGGCCTGCTTGCCCTCGATCACCGAGTTCATCGCGGCGGCCAGGGAGGCCGAGACCTGCAGCACCTGGTCGAGCGACGCGCCCCGCGAGGCGGTGTCGGCCTCGGTCTCGATCGGTGTGCGTCGGGGGTTCTCCAGGTCGCTCACGGCGCATCCCTTCCTCGTGGGTACCCACCCAACGACCGGTCAGGGCGCGGGGTGCCCTCGATCTTGCCTCACGGATGCCGGGTAAGGAATGGCCCGTGCGGACCGTGGTCGGGACGTGACCTCGGTGTCGAACCCTCCACGGCGCCGCACCGGGCGGGACCGACCTCGCCCCACGGCGCTCCACCGCCACCGCCGGCCGAACCGCTCCACCGCGCTCCACCCGGGGCCGCCGACCCGCTCCACCGCCCTCCACCCGCGGCCACGCGGCCCGTCGTGGCGGCGGCCGGGGTGGTCGTACCGGTCCGGGCCGGCGTCTCGCGTGGGACGGGCGATCTGGGTCGCGATCTCCTCCACTTCGCACCACCACCTCTGAACTGCGAAAATGCTGAGAAGATTGCCGCCAGACCCGCGAAACCCGCACATGGTGGAGTCGAGGTGGAGTAAAGTGGTGGAAACCGGTGCAGCCGGGAGGGTGCGAAGGGTCGAGGAGGTGGCGCCCATGGACGAGTTCCTGGGTACGTACACGCCCCGGCTCGACGACAAGGGGCGGCTGTTCCTGCCGGCGCGGTTCCGCGCCGCCCTCGCGGGTGGCCTGGTCGTCACGACCGGCCAGGAGGGGTGCCTCTACGTGTTCCCCACCGCCGAGTTCCACCGGATCTCCGGCCCTGATGCAGGGCGCCCCCGGCTCCTCGCGCGGGGTGCGCGACTTCGTGCGCGTCTTCCGGGCCAGCGCCCACCCCGACACCCCCGACAAGCAGGGCCGGGTCACCGTGCCGGCCCCGCTGCGCGCCTACGCCCAGCCTCGACAAGGAGTGCACGGTCATCGGCAACGGCAACAGGCTCGAGGTCTGGGACTCCACCGCCTGGAACACCTACCTCGCCGAGGTCATGCCCGCCTACTCCAGCTACTCCGTGGACTCGCAGGAGGTGGTTCCGGGGCTCTGACGCCCCGCCCGGCACCCGACGGCCACCACCCGACCGCCGACCACGACCCGACCACCGACCGACGACCCGACTGCCGGCCTCCAGCCGACCCGACTCCCGACGCGACTTCCCCCGCGCCGGGCCCGGATCGGATGGGGACCAGCCGCCGGGTCGACCCCGCAGCCGGACCCGCCACCCACCGCCCGCACCCCACCGCACCGACCCGGAGGACCACGATGAGCAGCCGCAGGAGACGCCGCCGCACGGCACGTCCCCGTGCTGCGCGACCGCATCGTCGACCTGCTCGAGCCGGCGCTGCAGACGCCCGGGCGCGGTCTGCGTCGACGGCACGCTCGGGATGGGCGGCCACGCCGAGGCGATCCTCGAGCGCTGCCCGCAGGCGCGGGTCGTCGGCCTGGACCGCGACGAGGAGGCGCTGACCCTGTCGGGGGAGCGGCTGGCCCGCTTCGGCGACCGCTTCGTCGGCGTCCACGCCGTCTACGACGACATCGCCACGGTGCTCGCCGAGCAGGCCGAGGGCACGGCGCTCGGCATCCTGTTCGACCTCGGCGTCTCCTCGCTGCAGCTCGACGAGCCCGAGCGCGGCTTCGCCTACCGGCACGACGCCCCGCTCGACATGCGGATGGACCAGTCCACCGGCATCACCGCCGCCGACGTGCTCAACACCTACACGCCACGGCGACCTGGCCCGGATCCTGCGAGACCTACGGCGAGGAGCGGTTCGCCGGCCGGATCGCGTCGGCCATCGTGCGCGAGCGCGAGAAGGAGCCGTTCACCGGGTCCGCCCGCCTCGTCGAGCTGCTGCGCGGTGCGGTGCCCGCGGCCTCGCAGCGCAGCGGCGGCCACCCGGCCAAGCGCACCTTCCAGGCCCTGCGCATCGAGGTCAACGCCGAGCTCGAGGTGTGGCAGCGCGCGGTGACCTCGGCCATCGAGGTGCTCGCCCCCGGCGGCCGGATCGCCGTGCTGTCGTACCACTCGCTCGAGGACCGCATCACCAAGCAGGCCTTCGCCGCCGGCGCCCACAGCCGCACCCCGCACGGGATGCCGGTCGAGCTGCGCCGAGCACGCCGCCTACCTGCGCCTGCTCACCCGTGGCGCCGAGGTGCCCGGCGAGCAGGAGCAGCACACCAACCCCCGATCAGCCTCGGCCCGCCTGCGCGCCGCCGAACGTCTCATCCCGAACGGAGCCACCGCATGAGCCAGCTCGCCCCGGTCCGGCCGCTGCCGCGCACCAGCCCCCGCCGTGCCGCGCCGACGCCGCGCCAGCTCAAGGTCGTGGCGCCCCCGCAGGTGCAGGGCAACGGCCTGTTCCTCGCGCTGTGCGTCGTGCTGCTGCTCGGCGGCTTCGTCGGGGTGCTCATGCTGAACACCGCGATGGCCAAGGGCTCGTACACGATGCGCGACCTCCAGCGCCGCTCCGACCAGCTCGCCGACACCCAGGACGCCCTGCGGCACAGCATCGACGGGGTCTCCGGCCCCGGCCCGCTCGCGCAGCGGGCCCGGGCGCTCGGCATGGTGCCGGCCGCCACCCCCGCGTTCCTCCGGCTGTCCGACGGCAAGGTGCTCGGCGTGGCGAAGAAGGCCAAGGACGACAGCACGTTTAGCGTGGTCACCGAGACCAAGGCCCCGACCAGGAGCACCCCCGTGGCGACGACGCCCGCCCCGAACGCCGCCACTCCCAGCGCTCCCACGACCACGACGAACGACCGACCAGCACGACGACCACGACCACGACGACGAAGAAGCGACCGCCGGCACCACGAAGCCCCCGGTCGCCGACCCGGCTCCCGCGCACTGACCGACCGCCACCGCCCCGCACGACCGACACGACACCGACGGAGAGAGCCGTGACCCAGCGCAGGACGCCACCGCCCTCGGGCCGCGCGCGACCGGCGTCGGCCACCACGCGCGGCCCCGCGACCCCGCGCCCACCGGTCAGACGCCGAAGGCAGACCGGCGGCAAGGCCGCGACGGGCAGCACGGCATCCGGCAGCGGCCACGGCACGCGGGCCACCGGTCGCTCCGCCGGCGCCCGCCCGAACGGGGCGCGGCCCTCCGCCGGCCGCCCCGCGGGCAACCGCCCGGCCGGCACCCGCCCCACCGAACGCCCGCTCCGCGCCCGGCGCGTCGCCCCACGAACCCCACCCGCGGCCGCACCGGCGGCAGCGGTGGCGGCTCCGGGCCGGCGCAGCACCGCCGTGCGCGGCGGTACGCCGGCCGGCAACCCGCGCCGCCGGATGCGCTTCCTCACCGTCGCCTGCCTGTTCGTGCTCAGCGTGTTCGGCGCCCAGCTGGTCCGGATCCAGGGCTTCGACGCCACCGCGGTCGCCCAGGAGGCCCAGCTCAAGCGCGAGGCCGCCCAGATCATCCCGGCGATGCGCGGGCAGGTGCTCGCCTCCGACGGCACCGTGCTCGCCTCCAGCGTCGTGCGCGAGGTCGTCGTCGCCGACCAGCAGGCGGTGCTGCACCTACGGCACCACGAAGAACACGTGCGACCCGGCCACCGCCGAGGACGGCCGTGCAGAAGGCGGCCACCGAGCTCGCCCCGCTGCTCGACACCACCGGTCTCCGAGCTCGTGCCCGAGCTCACCGGCACCAGCCGCTACCGCATCCTCAGCCGCGACGTCTCGCCGCTGACCTGGAACACCATCTCCGCGCTGGGCATCCCGGGCATCAACCGCGACCGCCGCGAGACCCGCTCCGAGCGCACCTACCCGCAGGGCAGCACGACGGCCGCCCTGGTCGGCTTCATGACCGGGGCCGGCGAGCCCGGCGGCGGCGTCGAGGTGATGATGCAGAAGCACCTGCGTCGGCACCCCGGGCAAGGCAGACCTTCGAGCGGGCGCGCGACGGCACGATCATCCCGGTCGGCGCCGAGCTCGCTGGTGCCGGCCGTCGACGGCAACGACGTCACCCTCACCATCAACTCGAGCCTGCAGTGGTACGCCCAGAACGCCCTGGCGCAGCGGATCAAGGAGACCAAGGCCAAGAGCGGCACCGTCGTCATCGAGGACGTCAAGACCGGCAACCTGCTCGCCGTCGCGTCCTACCCCTCGTTCGACCCCAACACCGACATCGGCAAGAAGGGCACCCGGCTGAGCAACGTGGCCTTCACCGACGTGTTCGAGCCGGGCTCGACCGGCGAAGATCATGACGATGGCCGCCGCGCTGGAGGAGGGCGAGGTCACCCCCTCGACCCCGGTCGTCATCCCCAACCGGCTCCCGCGCTACGACGCGAACTTCAAGGACAGCCACGAGCACGCCACCGAGTACCGCACGGTCGCCGGCACGCTGGCCGAGTCGAGCAACATCGGCACCATCCTGGTCAGCGAGACGATGAAGTCCAAGACGCTCGAGTCGCTACTTCCGCAAGTTCGGGCTCGGCGCGACCTCCGGCACCGGCTTCCCGGGCGAGTCCCGCGGCCTGCTCGAGCCGTCGAGCCAGTGGAGCGGCACCAAGAAGGCCACCGTGGCGTTCGGCCAGGGCATCTCGGTCACCGCCATCCAGGCCGCCTCGGTGTTCCAGACCATCGCGAACGACGGCGTGCGCGTCACCGCCCCGCCTCGTCGACAGCGTCACCGAGGCCGACGGCACCGTCACGCCGTCCCCGAAGCGACCTCAAGCGGGTCGTGTCGCACCAGACGGCCTCCGAGCTCTCGCGGATGCTCGAGGGCGTCGTCAGCCCCGAGGGCACCGCGGAGGAGGCCCAGATCCCGGGCTACCGGGTCGCCGGCAAGACCGGTACCGCCGACTACTACGACGCCGCCGCCGGTCGGTACAGCGGACGCACCGCGAGCTTCATCGGCTACGCCCCGGCCGACGACCCGCAGATCGTCGTCGCCGTCATCATCCAGAAGCCGACCTACCCGTTCTTCGGTGGCTACGTCTCCGGCCCGGTGTTCAAGGACGTCACGACCTACGCGCTGCAGGAGCTGAAGATCCCGCCGACCGGCCGGAAGGCGCCCGAGGTCACCTTGAAGGTCACGCCCAAGGAGGCGCTGAGCGACCCCACCGTCCTGCGCAACGGGCACAAGCGCAGCGACCGGTAGGGTCGGTCGACGTGGCCGTTCCCCGACCGACCAAGCTCCGCAGCAGCCCGATCCGTGACCTCGCAGCCCTCGTGGGCGCCGGCGACCCGGCATCCGAGGTGGCCGTGACCGGGGTGACCCTCGACTCCCGTGCCGTGCTCCCGGGCGACCTGTACGCCGCGCTGCCCGGCGCCCGCGCCCACGGCGCCGACTTCGCCGGCCAGGCGGCCTCGGCCGGCGCGGTCGCCGTGCTCACCGACCGCGAGGGCGTCGACCGGATGACGCGCCGCGGGCGTCGCGCTCCCGGCGGTCGTCGTCGAGCAGCCCGCGGTCGGTGCTCGGCGCGGTCTGCGCCGCACGTGCTCGGCACCGAGCACCTCGCGCTGCGCCTGGTCGGCATCACCGGCACCAACGGCAAGACGACGACCGCCTACCTCGTGAACTCGGCCCTCACCGCGCTGGGCCGGCGCCCCGGGCTGATCGGCACGGTCGAGACCCGGATCGGCGACGAGCGGCTCGACAGCGTGCGCACCACCCCCGAGGCGCCCGACCTGCACGCCGTGCTCGCCGTGATGGCCGAGCGCGGCCTGGACACCTGCGTCATGGAGGTCTCCAGCCACGCCCTCGCGCAGCACCGGGTCGACGGCGTGGTCTACGACGTGGCCCTGTTCACCAACCTGTCGCAGGACCACCTCGACTTCCACCACGACATGGACGACTACTTCGACGCCAAGGCCTCGCTGTTCACCCCGCAGCGGGCCCGCCAGGGGCTGGTCTGCATCGACGACGACTGGGGGCGCCGCCTCGTGCAGCGCTCCGGCATCCCGGTCACGACGCATCGGCGCCGCGGCCGACGCCGACTGGCGGATCTCGCGTCGACGGCAGCGACCCGGCCGCGTTCCGCCTCACCGGGCCGGGGGTCGACCTCCACCTGAGGTCGAGCCTTCCCGGGTGACTTCAACGTCACCAACACGGCGATGGCCGCCGCGGCCCTCGTGCTGCTCGGCGAGGACGCCGCGGCCGTGGGCGAGGCGGTGCTGACCGACCCGCACGTGCCCGGCCGGATGGAGGCCGTGGCCGCGCCGGAGGGCGCCGACTCGCCCCGCGGCCGTCGTCGACTACGCCCACACCCCCGAGGCGGTCCGGGCCGCGCTGCGCGCCCTGCGCCCGACGACGCCGGGCAGCCTGGTCGTCGTCATCGGCGCCGGTGGCGACCGCGACCGCGACAAGCGGCACGCGATGGGGGTCGCCGCGGCCGAGGTCGCCGACCTCGTCGTCGTCACCGACGACAACCCGCGCTCCGAGGACCCCGCCGCCATCCGGGCCGCGATCCTCGAGGGCGTCCGAGGCGGCGCGCGCCGGCGGCCGAGCGCTCGAGGTGCTCGAGGTGGGCGACCGGCGGGCCGCCATCCGCGCGGCGGTCGACGCCGTCTGGGCCCAGGGCGCGGCCGCCACGGTCGCCGTCGTGGGCAAGGGCCACGAGACCGGCCAGGACGTCGGCGGGGTCGTGCACCCCTTCGACGACCGCGCCGAGCTGCGCGGCGGCCCTGCCGCCACGACGGCCGGGGAGGGTGCCGGCGTGATCGCGCTGTCGCTCACCGAGGTCGCGCAGGTCACCGGTGGCTCCGTCGTGGTGCCGCCCGGCGTCGACCCGGGTGCCGTCGTCGTCGACGGCCCGGTCGTCACCGACTCGCGCGAGTCCGGCCCCGGCGGGCTCTACGTCGCCCGCGTCGGCGAGCACGCCGACGGCCACGACTTCGTCGCCGGCGCCGTCGAGCGCGGCGCGGTCGCCGCGCTGGTCACCCGCCCGGTCGAGGGCGTGCCCTGCGTCGTCGTCGCCGACACCCAGGACGCGCTTCGCCGCCCTCGCCCGCGAGGTCGTGCGACCGCCTGCCCGGGACCTGGCCGTCGTCGGGCATCACCGGGTCGTCGGGCAAGACGAGCACCAAGGACCTGCTCGGCACCGTGCTGCGCCACGGCCGGGCCGACGGTCGCCCCGGTGGGGTCGTACAACTCCGAGGTGGGCGTGCCGCTCACGGTCTGCCGGGTCACCGCCGACACCCGCTTCCTCGTCGTCGAGATGGGCGCCCGCGGCATCGGCCACATCGCCTACCTCGCCCGGCATGGCGCCCCCGCGGGTCGGCGTCGTGCTCAACGTCGGCACCGCGCACGTCGGCGAGTTCGGCTCGCGCGAGGCCATCGCCACCGCCAAGTCCGAGCTGGCCGCGGCGCTGCCCCGCCGAGGGGCTCGCCGTGCTCAACGCCGACGACCCGCGTCGTGCGCGGCCATGGCGCGGCTGCACGACGGCCCGGGTCGTGCTCGTCGGCGAGGCCGACGACGCCGACGTGCGCGCCACCGACGTCACGCTCGACGGCGGCGGCCGCGCCTCGTTCACCGTCGCACGCCCCGCAGGGCAGCCGCGCCGTGCACGCTCGGGCTGGTCGGGCGAGCACCACGTCGGCAACGCCCTCGCCGTCGTCGCCGTCGGCCACCGAGCTCGGCATGTCGCTCGAGTCGGTCGTCGCCGCACTGGAGTCCGCACGACCGGTCAGCCGCTGGCGGATGGAGGTCGTCGAGCGCGCCGACGGCGTCACCGTGGTCAACGACGCCTACAACGCCAACCCCGACTCGATGCGCGCCGCGCTCGAGGCGCTCGAGCGCGATGGGCGGAGGGGCGCCGCACCTGGGCCGTGCTCGGCGACGATGCTCGAGCTCGGCGACGAGTCCGACGCGCTGCACGCCGAGGTCGGCGCGGTGGTCGTCGCACACGGTGTCGACGAGCTCGTCGTCGTCGGCGAGGCCGCCGCGGCACTGGCCGCCGGCGCGCGCGCGGCGGGCCCGGCATCCGGCGCCCACCGGCACCCACGTGCGGGAGGTGCCGGACGCCGACGCCGCCGCAGGCGCTGCTCGACGCCGAGCTGCGCCCCGGCGACGTGGTGCTGTTCAAGTCGAGCCGCGACGCCGGGCTACGGTTGCTCGGTGACCGACTGGCCGGACCGAGGGAGGAGCTGACGTGAAGGCTGTGCTCATCGCGGCCGTCGTGTCGCTCGTCATCGCGCTCTTCGGCACCCCGCTGTTCATCCGGTTCCTCGTGCGCAAGGGCTACGGCCAGTTCATCCGCGACGACGGCCCCACCTCGCACCACACCAAGCGCGGCACGCCGACCATGGGCGGCGCGGTCATCGTCGGCAGCTCGCTGGCGGCCTACGCCGTCGCCCACCTGGTCACCGGGCAGGCCCCCGACGGTCAGCGGCATGCTCGTGCTGTTCCTGATGACCGGGCTGGGCCTGGTCGGCTTCCTCGACGACTTCATCAAGATCAGCAACCAGCGCAGCCTGGGCCTGCGCACCGGCGAGAAGCTCGCCGGGCAGACCCTGGTCGCGGTGATCTTCGCGGTCCTGGCGCTGCAGTTCCCCAACAGCTCGTTCCGCACGCCGGCCTCGACGTCGATCTCGTTCGTGCGCGACACCTCGCTCGACCTGGCCTTCACGGGCGCGCTGGTCGGGTCATCCTCTTCGTGATCTGGGCCAACATCATCGTCGCCGGCACGTCCAACGGCGTGAACCTCACCGACGGCCTCGACGGGCTGGCCACCGGCGCGTCGGTGATGGTCTTCGCCGCGTACGTGCTGATCAGCATCTGGCAGTTCAACCAGAACTGCCAGTGGCAACCCGGGCACCAAGTGCTACGAGGTGCGCGACCCGCTCGACCTCGCGATCGTCGCCGCCTGCGTGCATGGGCGCCTGCTTCGGCTTCCTGTGGTGGAACGCCTCGCCGGCCAAGATCTTCATGGGCGACACCGGCTCGCTGGCCCTGGGCGGGGCGCTGGCCGGGCTGGCCATCCTCACCCGCACCGAGCTGCTGCTCGTCATCCTCGGCGGCCTGTTCGTCATCATCACGCTCTCGGTGATCATCCAGGTCGGCGAGCTTCAAGACCACCGGCAAACGGGTGTTCCGGATGGCGCCGCTGCAGCACCACTTCGAGCTGCTCGGGCTGGCACGAGGTGACGATCGTCATCCGGTTCTGGATCATCTGCCGGGCTGTTCGTCGCCCTGGGGCTGGGGCTGTTCTACGCCGAGTGGGTCGTGGGCGCCGGATGAGCGGGCCGGCACCACCGACCGGCTCGCGGCGCTCACCCACCGCGACGCCGACTGGGCCGGCCTGCGCGTCTGCGTCGCCGGGCTCGGGGTCAGCGGGTTCGCCGCCGCCGACGCGCTGCTCGAGCGCGGGGCGCGTGGTCACCGTCGTCGACGGCGTCGCACCGCGCCGACGGCTCGGTGATGTCCGAGCGGGCGCGCATCCTCGACATCCTCGGCGCCCACGTCCGTGTTCGGCCCGGATGCCGTCGCCGGCCTTCCCGACCCGGCCGTCACCGCCGTCGACCTGGTCGTCACCTCGCCGGGCTGGCGGCCCGACCAGCCGCTGCTCGCCGCCGCCGCGGCGGCCGGCATCCCGGTCTGGGGCGAGGTCGAGCTCGCCTGGCGGCTGCGCCCGCGCGAGGGCGCGGCGCCGTGGCTCACCGTCACCGGCACCAACGGCAAGACGACGACGGTGCAGATGCTCGCCGTCCATCCTGCGCGCCGCCGGGCTGCGGGCGCTGCAGCGCCGGCAACGTCGGCACCCCGGTGCTCGAGGCGGTCCTGGACCCCGAGCCCTACGACGTCATCGCCGTCGAGCTGTCGAGCTTCCAGCTGCACTGGTCGCACTCGCTGGCCCCGCAGGCGTCCGCCGTGCCTCAACGTCGCCCCCGACCACGTCGACTGGCACGGCTCGCTCGACGAGTACGCCGCGGCCAAGGGCAAGGTCTACGCCAACACCGAGGTCGCCTGCGTCTACAACGTGCAGGACGACCGCACCCGAGCAGCTCGTCGAGGAGGCCGACGTGCAGGAGGGCTGCCGGGCCATCGGCTTCACCCTCGGCATCCCCGGGCTGTCCGAGCTCGGCGTCGTCGACGACGTGCTGGCCGACCGGGCCTTCGTCGAGCAACGCCGCACCGCCGCAGCCGAGCTCGCCACGTTCGACGACCTGCGCGGTGACGCGCCCGGCCCGGCCCCGCACCTCGTCGCCAACGCGCTGGCGGCCGCCGCGCTGGCCCGCGCGCACGGCGTGCCGGCCGTCGGCCGTGCGCGCCGGGCTGCGGGCCTTCGTGCCCGAGCCGCACCGCATCGCCGAGGTCGGCGACCGTCGACGGCGTCCGCTGGGTCGACGACTCCAAGGCCACCAACCCGCACGCCGCCCGGGCCAGCCTGGCCGCCTACGAGCACGTCGTGTGGGTGGCCGGCGGCCTGCTCAAGGGCGCCGACGTCGACGACCTCGTCGCGGGCGCCGCCGAGCGGCTGCGCGGCGTGGTGCTCATCGGCGCGCGACCGGGCGCGCGATCGCGCAGGCACTCGCCCGACACGCGCCGGATGTCCCCGTGGTCGACGTCGACCGCACCGACACTGGTGCCATGGACCTGGTGGTGAGGGAGGCCCGCGCGCTCGCGCACGAGGGCGACGTCGTCCTGCTCGCCCCGGCCGCCGCGTCCATGGACATGTTCGCCGACTACGGCGCGCGCGGTGACGCCTTCGTCGGAGCGGTCAACCGGCTCGCCGCGGGGGAGTAGCCGGTGAGCAGCGCGACCGCACCGGCCCGCGCGAGCAGCCGCCAGCACCACCCGGCTGGGCGGCTGGCTGGCCCGCTTCGACTCCCCGGTGACCACCTACTACCTCCTCGTCTGCGTGACGGTGGCCCTGGTCGTCTTCGGGCTGATCATGGTGCTGTCCGCCTCGGCGATCGTGTCGATCGACTCGCCAAGACGAGCTCGCCTACACGATCTTCCTCAGCCAGGCCGTGCTTCGCGGTCATCGGCGCGGTCGCGCTGGTCGTCGCCTCGCGGATGTCGGTCGGTGCCTGGAAGCGCCTCGCGCTGCCGATCCTCGTGGTCGGGTTCGTCCTCCAGCTGCTCGTGCTCACCCCGTTGGGCACCAACGTCGGCGGCAACCAGAACTGGATCGCGGGTCGGCCCGGTCACCGTGCAGCCGTCCGAGATCGTCAAGGTCGGGCTGGTGCTCACCGGCGGCGCTCATCCTGTCGGCGAAGCGCAAGCAGCCTGCACTCGCTCAGCCACGTCTCGTGCCCTACCTCGTCCCGGTCGCCGGCCGTGAGCATCGCGGTCGTCGCGCTCGGCCACGACCTCGGCACCGTGCTCATCCTCGGCGCGATCGTCGCGGGGGTGCTGTTCGCGGCCGGGATCCCGCTGCGCTGGTTCGCCTTCGCCGGCGGCCCGTTCATCGCTGATGGCCATCGCGTTCGTCGTCACCAGCCCCAACCGGCTGGGCCGCTTCGACGTCTGGCTGGGCCGCGACACCGACGAGTTCGGCGCGGCGCGCCAGCCGATCCACGGCCGCTACGCCCTGGCCGACGGTGGCTGGTTCGGGCTCGGCCTCGGGGCCAGCCGCGAGAAGTGGGGTCTGCTCTCCGAGCCGCACAACGACTTCATCTTCGCGATCATCGGCGAGGAGCTCGGGCTGCCCGGCACCATCGCCATCCTGCTGCTCTTCGCCGGCCTCGCCCTGGCCTGCTACCGCCTCGTCACCCGCACCGACGACCTCTTCGTGCGCATCGCGACGGCCGGCATCATGACCTGGATGCATCGTCCAGGCGCTGATCAACATCGGCGCCGTCATCGGCCTGCTGCCCGTCATCGGCGTGCCGCTGCCGCTGGTCTCCTCGGGTGGGTCGTCGCTCATCACGACGCATGTTCGCGCTCGGCATCCTGCTGTCCTTCGCGCGCGCCGAACCGGGCTGTGCCGAGGCCCTGTCGGCGCGCCCGTCGGCCCTGCGCCGGTCGCTGGCGGTCCTCCCCGGCGTCGCCCGCTCGCGCCGGACGCGCGCATGAGCCCGGAGCGCCCCCGGTCGGTGCTGCTCGCCGGGGGTGGCACGGCCGGGCCACGTCTCGCCGCTGCTGGCCCTGGCCGACTGCCTGCGCCGCCGCGACCCCGACGTGCGTGGTGACCGCGCTGGGCACCGCGGCCGGGCTCGAGGCCCGGCTCGTGCCCGAGCGCGGCTACCCGCTGCTCGAGGTGCCCAAGGTGCCCTTCCCGCGCCGCCCCTCCGGCGACCTGCTCCGCCTGCCGGCCAACCTGCGCCGCGCGGTGCGGGCCGCCGAGGACGCCATCGACAGCACCGGCGCCGAGGTCGTCGTCGGCTTCGGCGGCTACGTCTCGACCCCGGCCTACCTCGCGGCCCGGCGCCGCGGCACGCCCGGTCGTCGTGCACGAGCAGAACGCCCGCGCCCGGCCTGGCCAACCGGCTCGGGCGCCCGGTTCGCCGCCGGCGTCGGCGTCGACCTTCCCCGGCACGCCGCTGCCGCACGCCACCGTCATCGGGATGCCGTTGCGCCGCGAGATCGCGACGCTCGACCGCGCCGCCCACCGGGCCGAGGCGCGCGACCGGTTCGGGCTGACCGACGCCCCGACCGTGCTCGTCACCGGCGGGTCGCTCGGCGCCCAGCGGCTCAACGAGGCCTTCGCCGGCGCGGCCGCCGGCGCTGTCGGCCGCCGGCGTGCAGGTGCTGCACGTCGGCCGGCACGGGCAAGGAGTTCGTCCCCGACGCCGTGAGCCGGCGCGCCCTACGTCGTGCTCGCCGTACTGCGACCGGATGGACCTCGCCTACGCCGCCGCCGACCTCGTGGTGGCCCGCTCCGGCGCCAACACGGTCTGCGAGCTCACCGCCGTCGGGCTGCCCGCCGTCTACGTCCCGCTGCCGGTCGGCAACGGCGAGCAGCGGCTCAACGCCGCCGACGTCATCGCCGCCGGCGGAGGCCTGCTCGTCGACGACGCCGACGTCACCCCGGCCTGGGTCGGTGACGTCGTGCGCCCCGCTCGCCGCTCGACGCCGGCCGCCTGGCCACGATGGCCGCGGCCGCCGCGTCGGTGGGGGAGCGCGGCGGCGACGAGCTGCTCGCCGACCTCGTCGTCGCGGCCGCAGCGAGGCGGCCGCACGATGACCGGCCCCACCCCGCGCTACGACTTCGCCGCGCCCGTGCCGCCGCTGCGAGCTGCTCGGCCGCGTGCACCTCATCGCCATCGGCGGGGCCGGCATGTCGGCCGTCGCCCGGCTCCTGCTCGCCCGTGGCGTGCCGGTCAGCGGCTCCGACGCGGCCGACGGCCCGACGCTGCAGTCGCTGCGCGACAGCGGTGCCCGCGTCGACCTCGGCCACGACCCGGCCCACGTCGCCGACGTCGACACCGTGGTCGTGTCGTCGGCCGATCCGCGACGACAACGTCGAGCTCGCCGCCGCCCGCGCCGCGGGGCTGCGGGTGCTGCACCGCTCCCAGGCGCTCGCCGTCGCTCATGGGCGGCTCGCGCCGGGTCGCGGTCGCCGGCGCCAACGGGAAGACCACGACGACCTCGATGCTCGTGGTCGCCCTCGTGGCCGCCGGCGCCGACCCGTCGTTCGCCTCGGGTGGCGAGATCGCGCAGCTCGGCACCAACGCCGCCCTCGGCGGCGGCGCCGGCCTTCGTCGTCGAGGCCGACGAGAGCGACGGCTCGTTCCTCGCCTACCGCCCCGACGTCGCGGTCGTCACCAACGTGCAGCCCGACCACCTCGACTTCTACGGCACGGTCGAGGCGGTCGAGGCAGGCCTACGCCGCGCTTCGTCGAGTCCGTCACCGACGGCGGGCTCGTCGTCGCCTGCCACGACGACGACGGGTCGCGGCGCCTGGCCGACGCGGCGCGCGGCCGCCGGCCGCACGCGTGCTCACCTACGGCTCACGCCGAGGGGGCCGACCTGCGGGTCGGCGACGGTGAGCTCGCACGACCTCGGCACCCGGTCGGTGTTCGTGCACGACGGCGTCGAGCAGCGTGCTCGACCTCGCGGTGCCCGGGCGACCACAACGTCATGGACGCCTGCGCCGCCTACCTCGCCGCCGTCGTCGGGCTCGGCGCGGACCCCGCAGGCCGTGCTCGCCGGGCTCGCCGGCGTTCACGCGGCGCCCGCCGCCGGTTCGAGGTCCGCGGCGAGGTCGGCGGGGTCACCGTCGTCGACGACTACGCCCACAACCCGGCCAAGGTCGCCGCGGTGGTGGGCACGGCATCCGAGCATCGTCCACCGGGCCGGGCACGGGTCGCTGCGCGTCGTGTTCCAGCCGCACCTGTACTCCCGCACCCGCGACTTCGCGACCGACTTCGCCCGGGCCCTGGCGCCGGCCGACCAGGTCGTGCTGCTCGACGTCTACGGCGCGCGCGAGCAGCCGGTCGAGGGCGTCACCTCGGCCCTGGTCGGCGACCCGCTGCGCGCCCTGCCCGGGCGGCGCACGGTGCTCGTCGGGCCCACCCGCGACGAGGCCGTCGCGGCGCTGGCCGACGCCGCCCGGCCCGGCGACCTCCTGCTCACGGTCGGGGCCGGCGACGTCACCGCCCTCGCCCCGCTGCTGCTCGACGCCCTGCACGCCCGCACCGGAGGGGAGACCCGATGAGCCTCGGCACCACGCGCCGGCACGACGACCACGGCGTCTCGTCGTCGGCCAACCGGTTCCGCGAGCGGGCGCTGTCCAACCGCCGCCGCCCGTGGCGCCGGGCGCTGCGTCGTCGCTGCTCGCCGCGGCCCTGGCGGGCCTGCTCGTCTGGGTCGTCGGCTGGAGCACCTGGCTCGGCGTCGACGACGTCGAGGTCCCGGGGTCACCGGGCCCGAGGCGCAGGCCGTCGCCCGGCTGGTCGAGGTGCCGGTCGGCACCCCGCTGGCCCGGGTCGACACCGAGGCCGTCGGCAACCGGGTGCGTGAGCGGGTGACCGTCGCCGAGGTGTCGGTGCGCCGCTCCTGGCCGGGCACGCTCACCGTCGAGGTGGTGCCGCGCAGCGCCGCCCTCGTGGTGCGAAACCCTCAGGGTCGACTTGAGGTCGTGGATGCCGAGGGGGTCACCTTCGGCACGGTGCGGGCCGTTCCCAAGGGCGTGCCGGTGGTCACCGCGACCGGCGCCGAGGGCACCACCCGCGAGGCCCTGCTGTCCTCCCTCGCCCTGCTCGACGCGCTGCCCGCCGAGCTGGCCGCCAAGGTGTCCGGCATCAAGGTGAGCAGCGCGAACCTGATCACCTTCACCCTGGGCGCGCGCACGGTCGTCTGGGGCGGCGGCGAGGACTCGGCGCGCAAGGTCGCCATCCTCACCGCGCTGCTGCAAGACCAAGGCGAAGGTCATCGACGTCAGCGCCCCGGACACCCCGGTCACCCGCTGACCGGCGGGTCCTCGCCCTGTGACGGGTGGGACTGGTGGGGCGGGTGAGGCCGCTGTCCACTCGCATGGCAGGATTTCCCCAAGGGATGCCGCGACACGCCCACGGCCTCTTTGCCTGACCTCCCGGGCCGACCTAGCGTCGTCCCATCGAACCGTGACCAAACCGTTACTGTCAACCTCACGTTGAGGGTTTCGGCGCAGGAACTCAGCAGAACGCCCGACGACGTCCGCCGCGAACCGCGCGGACGCACGTGAAACCCAGTGGAAGGCCGCATCGTGGCAGCACCCGCAGAACTACCTCGCCGTCATCAAGGTCGTCGGCATCGGCGGCGGCGGCGTCAACGCCATCAACCGGATGATCGAGGTCGGCCTCAAGGGCGTCGAGTTCATCGCGATCAACACCGACGCGCAGGCGCTGCTGATGAGCGACGCCGACGTCAAGCTCGACGTCGGCCGCGAGCTGACCCGCGGGCTCGGCGCCGGCGCCGACCCCGAGGTCGGCAAGCAGCGCCGCCGAGGACCACGCGGAGGAGATCGAGGAGGTCCTCAAGGGGGCCGACATGGTCTTCGTCACCGCGGGCGAGGGCGGCGGCACCGGCACCGGCGGCGCGCCCGTCGTCGCGCGGATCGCCAAGGGCCTCGGCGCGCTGACCATCGGCGTCGTCACCCGGCCGTTCACCTTCGAGGGCCGCCGCCGCGCCAACCAGGCCGAGACCGGCATCGCGCAGCTGCGCGAAGAGGTCGACACCCTCATCGTCATCCCGAACGACCGGCTGCTGTCGATCAGCGACCGCGGCGTCTCGATGCTCGACGCGTTCCGCAGCGCCGACCAGGTGCTGCTCTCCGGTGTGCAGGGCATCACCGACCTGATCACCACGCCGGGCCTGATCAACCTCGACTTCGCCGACGTCAAGTCGGTCATGTCAGGGCGCCGGCTCCGCGCTCATGGGCATCGGGTCGGCCCGCGGCGAGGACCGCGCCGTGCAGGCCGCCGAGCTGGCGATCTCCAGCCCGCTGCTCGAGGCGAGCATCGACGGCGCCCACGGCGTGCTGCTCTCGATCCAGGGCGGCTCCGACCTCGGCCTGTTCGAGATCAACGAGGCGGCCCGGCTGGTGCAGGAGGCCGCGCACCCCGAGGCCAACATCATCTTCGGCGCGGTCATCGACGACGCGCTCGGCGACGAGGTGCGGGTCACCGTCATCGCCGCCGGGTTCGACGGCGGGGCACCGCTGCACCGGGCCGACGACCGGGCGCTCGGCACCGTCCAGGGCCGGTCCGCGCCGGCCCCGGCGCACGGCCGCCGCGGCGCCGGCCCCCGCGGCCCGCCCGGTCACGCCCGCCGGCGCCGGTCGAGCGGCCCGAGCCGGCCACCCGTCGACCCAGCGACGACGCCGTGGTCACCGAGCACACCGAGCCGCCACGTCGAGCCGGTGCGCGGCGCAGCAGCCCCCGCCGCCGCGCACCGTCACCTTCGACGAGAACGACGACCTCGACGTGCCCGACTTCCTCAAGTAGTCCGCGCGACGCGCAGCAGGGGCGGGCCGGTCCGATCCGGCCCGCCCCTCGCGCGTCTACGGTGAGGGGGTGTTCGCCTGGCATGAGGACCGATCCGGCGTCGGTCCGGGCCGTCACCGACCGTTCCGGCCGGGGTGAGCACCGGCCGCTACGCCGGGCTCAACCTCGGCGCGCACGTCGACGACGACCCGGATGCCGTCGCCGAGCCAACCGCCGTCGCGCTCGCCGCAGCGACTGGGCCGCGCCCGGTCGTCTACATGGACCAGTGCCACGGCGCCAGGTCGCACGTCGTCGACGGGCCGTGCCGGACGGTGCCGCCGAGCTGCGACGCGCCTGGTGACCCGGTCGACCGAGGTGGCCCTGGCGGTGCTCGTGGCCGACTGCGTCCCGGTGCTGCTGGCCGGCACCGGCGCGGGTGGTGGCCGCCGTCCACGCCGGCCGGCCGGGGCTGGTCGCCGGGGTCGTGCCGCGCACCCTCGAGGTCGATGCGCGACCTCGGCGCGGGCGAGGTGGATGCCGTCGTCGGCCCGTCGGTCTGCGGGCGCTGCTACGAGGTGCCCGCCGAGATGCGCGACGTCGCCGCGCACGGTGCAGCCGGTGAGCGCCACCGTCTCGTGGACCGGCACGCCGGCCATCGACGTCGCCGCCGGGGTGGTCGGCGCAGCTGCGCGAGGCCGGCGTCGAGGTGCGCTGGGTGCCCGGCTGCTCGCGGGAGCGCGACGACCTCTACTCCTACCGCCGCGACGGGTCGACCGGCCGGTTCGCCGGCGTCGTCGCACGGAGCGCGTCGTGAGCGGGGCGTCGAGCGACGGCGCCGCGGCGTGACGAGCTCGCCGCGCGGCTCGGGCAGGTGCAGGACCGGATCGCGGCGCGCCATGGCCGACGCCGGCGCGACACCGACGAGCCGGCGCTGGTCGTCGTCACCAAGTTCTTCCCGGCCTCCGACGTCGACCTGCTCGCCGAGCTCGGGCGTCACCGGCGATCGGCGAGAACCGCGACCAGGAGGCCGCGGCCAAGTGCGCCGAGCTGGCCCGACCGCGACCTGCTCGCCGTGCACTTCATCGGCCAGCTGCAGAGCAACAAGGCCGCGCTCGGTCGCCCACTACGCCGACGTCGTGCAGTCCGTCGACCGGCGCCAAGGTGGTGCGGGCGCTGGACCGCGGCGCCGGGCAGCTCGGCCGCCGGCTCGAGGTCACCGTGCAGGTCAACCTCGACGACGGCGCCGGGCCGCGGCGGGCGTGGCGCCGGCGGACGCGCGCGCGCTGGCCGACCTGGTGGCCGGGTCGCAGGCGCTGACCCTGCGGGGCGTGATGGCGGTGGCGCCGCTCGGGGCCGACCCCGGCGCGGCGTTCGCGCGGCTGCGGGAGGTCGCCGACGGCATCCGGGCCGACCACCCCGACGCCACCTGGGTGTCCGCCGGGATGAGCGGCGACCTCGAGGCCGCGGTGGCCGAGGGTGCGACACACCTGCGTGTCGGGATCGGCAATCCTCGGTTCTCGGCGAGTCACACCGGTAACTTCAATCACGACGCACGGCGCCGATCGGGCGGGGCCGACGACCGAGGAGCACTCAATGGCTGGCGCGCTGCGCAAGACGATGGTCTACCTCGGGCCTCGCCGAGGACGAGGGTCGCTACGACGACGAGGACTACGAGGGCTACGACGAGCACGTCGAGGTCGAGGAGCAGCCCGAGCACCGCGGTGCGGAGGTCACGCACCTGCAGACCCGGCAGCCGGTGGCGCACGTCGTGCGCTCCCCGGAGGCGGTCGGCATCTACCGGATCACGACGATCCACCCGCGCACCTACAACGAGGCCAAGACGATCGGCGAGAACTTCCGCGACGGCATGCCGGTCATCATGAACCTCACCGACATGAGCGACGCCGACGCCAAGCGGCTCGTCGACTTCGCCGCCGGGCTCGTCTTCGGTCTGCGCGGCTCGATCGAGCGGGTCACCAGCAAGGTGTTCCTGCTCTCGCCGGAGACACGTCGAGGTCAACGCGGAGGACGGCCCGGCCGTCGCCGGCCGCACCGTCTTCAACCAGAGCTGAACGACCCGAATTAGGGTCACTCGGGCGCGTCGGTCAGACTTCCTGCCATGAGTGCCGTCCGCGAGGTCCTGAGGTTCGTCGTCTTCCTCTACTTCCTCGTGCTCATCGGGCGGGTCGTCTTCGACTGGATCCGCATCTTCGCGCGGGAGTGGCGGCCCCGCGGGGCGGCCCTGGTCGTGGCCGAGCCCATCTACACCCTCACCGAGCCGCCCCTGCGGGCGCTGCGCAAGGTGATCCCCCCGCTGCGGCTGGGTGGGGTCAGCGTCGACCTGTCCTTCATGGTGCTCTTCTTCATCGTCTGGATCCTCCTGGCCGTGCTCTGAGTCGCCCTGTGCGCCAACGGTTGTCGGCACACGGAGTGGGTTCTGCGAGGCCTTCGGGCTGGTGGGCGGGTTTCAACGTGACGCAACACCTGTCACGGCAGCCCCGGCATCGCGTAGTCTGACAAGACCGGACCCACTGCCGGACCGCACCGTCGTGCGGCACGTCAGCAGGTTCGCGACCCGTCGGCCACTCACAGGAGTTGAACATGGCTCTCACGCCCGAGGACGTCCTCAACAAGACGTTCACCCAGACTCAGTTCCGTCGGGGGTATGACGAGCGGGAGGTCGATGACTTCCTTGACGACATCGTCGCCGAGATGCGACGGATGACCAAGGAGTCCGACGACCTGCGCGGCGACCTCAACACCTGCCGTGAGGGCAAGGGCATGGCCCCGGTCGTCACCAAGGCCGAGCCGGACACCTCCGCGCGTGACCTCGACGAGCTGCGCAGCAAGAACGCCACGCTCGCCGCCCGGGTCTCCGAGCTCGAGGGCACCCGCGCCGAGCTCTCGACCAAGGTGTCGGACCTCGAGGGCACCCGCAGCGAGCTGACCGCCCGGTTGGGCGAGTTCGAGGGCAAGCACGGTGACATCGAGGGCCGCAACGCCGAGCTCCAGGGCAAGGTGGGCCAGCTCGAGCACCGCAACGCGGAGCTCGAGACGCTCACCCAGGAGGCCCAGGGCAAGGCCGCGGAGGCCGAGGCCCGCCTCGTCGAGCTGCAGGACCGCAACGGCGAGCTCGAGAAGAAGCTCACCGAGACCGAGCAGCGCGCCGGTCAGCTCGAGGCCCGCGTCCGCGAGTCCGAGGGCCAGCTGGGCGACGCCCGTGGCCAGCTCGCCACCCTCCAGGCCGAGCGCGAGCAGGAGGCCGCCCGCCGTCAGCAGGAGGAGGCCGCCCGCGCGTCCGCCAAGGACCAGGCGGGTGCCGACACCAACGAGCAGGTCGCCATCCTCGAGGCTCGCCTCGCCGAGACCGAGCGCGACGCCCAGCAGCGCATCGCCGCTGCCGAGCAGCGTGCCGAGGAGGCCCAGCGCGAGGCCGCGCAGCGCCCCCAGGCCGAGGCCGACAACGGCAACCTCGGTGCCGCAGCCCTCGCCGGTGCCGGTGGTGGCGCCAGCGCCGCCGGTGTGATCGCCCTCGCCCAGCGTCTGCACGACGAGCACGTCGCCGCCGGTGAGTCCCGTCGCGACGAGCTGGTCTCCGAGGGTCAGCGTCGCCACGACGAGCTGGTCGACACCGGCCAGAAGCGTCACGACGAGCTGATCAGCACCGCGCAGGCGCAGCACGACGAGCTCGTCTCCACGGGCACGGCCCAGCGCGACGAGATGCTGTCGACGGCCACCGCCCAGCGCGACGAGATGCTCTCGACGGCCACGACGCAGCGCGACGACATGCTGACCGAGGCGCGCGAGCGCTCGACCGGCATGGTCGCCGAGGCGCAGCAGAAGAAGGCCTCGATCCTCGAGGAGCTCGGCCGTGAGCGCGGCCTGCTCGAGCGCAAGATCGAGGAGCTGAGCGGCTTCGAGCGCGACTACCGTTCGCGCCTGCACACGTACATCCAGGGCCAGCTCGCCGAGCTGAAGAACACCGGCGTCGACGGTGAGCCCGCCAGCGAGGAGCACGAGGAGGCGGCCGCCGAGCCGCAGCCCGAGCGCCAGGGCTGACACCCCGCACCGACGAAGGGCCCGGCCACGTGCCGGGCCCTTCGTCGTGCCCGGGGAACGGGCCGCGTCGATCGGCGTTGACCAGACGCTGCGTTTCGTCTCACGTGACGCACCGTGTTCGTCACACAGTGCGTTTCGTCGTTGAGGCGCGGGGGTGCAGGCCGTATCCTCGCCCCACCGGTCGGCCGATGGGGTCCACCACACACCCGGAAGTGGGTTCACATGGTTGCCAAGCTGGCGTTGTCCGTGGCCAGGCAGGCCGCGGCGACGGCACGGAAGGCCGTCGGCACCGCCACGGGTCCACGACGAAGGCGACCAAGGCCGCTCCGGCCAAGGCGGCGCCGGCCACGAAGGCGGCGACGAAGGCTGCGCCGGCCACGAAGGCGCCCGGCGACGAAGGCTGCGCCGGCCAAGAAGGCGCCGGCGACGAAGGCTGCGCCCGCCACCAAGGCCGCGCCCGCGAAGAAGGCCGCGCCGGCGACGAAGGCGGCGCCCGCCGACGAAGGCTGCGACCAAGGCCGCGCCCGCGAAGAAGGCCGCCGGCCGACCGAAGGCGGCGCCCGCCAAGAAGGCTGCGCCCGCAAGGCCGCGCCCGGCGCAAGAAGGCGGCCGCCAAGGCCGCACCGGCCAAGAAGGCCCGGCCACGAAGGCCGCACCCGCCAAGAAGGCCGCGCCGGCCAAGAAGGCCCGCGACCAAGGCGGCCCGCGCCACGAAGGCCGCACCGGCCAAGAAGGCCCCGGCCACGAAGGCGGCGCCCGCCAAGAAGGCTCCGGCCACGAAGGCCGCGGCCAAGGCGCGCCGGCGACGAAGGCGGCGCCCGCCAGGAAGGCCGGCCACGGCGGCCCCGGCGACGAAGGCCGCGCCGGCCACGAAGGCCCCGGCCGCGAAGACCACCACGACCAGGCGGCCCCGGCCGCCCCGACCACGACCCGGAAGGCAGCATCCGTGACCAAGGCCCCCGCTGCGGCCAAGGCCCCCGCCACCAAGGCTCCCGCCAAGAAGGCCGCAGCCAAGAAGCCCGTCCTCGTCGTCCGCGAGGACGAGACCCCGTGGACCGCCAAGGAGCTCGCCGACGTCCGCGCCGAGCTCGAGCACGACATCGCCCAGCTGCGCTCGGAGGTCGCCGCACGCCGAGAGCGACCTGGTCGACCTGATGCGCGACTCCGGCGACGGTGCCGGCGACGACCAGGCCGACGCGGGCGCCAAGACCTTCGAGCGCGAGCAGGAGATCTCGCTGGCCAACAACTCCCGCGAGATGCTCGAGCAGAACGAGCACGCGCTCGAGCGGCTCGACAACGGCACCTACGGCATCTGCGAGTCCTGCGGCAACCCGATCGGCAAACTTAGGCTCCAGGCCTGCTCCTCGTGCGACCCTATGCATGCCATGCAAGAAGAAGCAGGAGCGCCGCTGACGACCGCGGCCGACCCCACCCCGTCCACGCCGGCCCCGGTCCCCGACCGGCGGCCGGCGGCGCGCTGTATGCCGTCCTGCTCGGGCTCGCCGCCGCGCGTCCTCGTGCATCGACCAGGCTCACCAAGGTGTGGGCGCTGTCGCGCGCTGACGCCCGGGCGAGCCGCGTCAAGCTGTCGGGTCGATGATGCAGGCTGAACCTGATCCGCAACCCCGGGGCGGCGTTCTCGATCGGCACGGGCTCACCTGGATGCTCACGCCGTCGTCGGTCGCCATCCTCGTCTGGGTCGTCATCGGGCGCCCGCAAGGCTGGGCAGCATGCCGTGGGCCTTGGCCCTCGGCCTGCTGCTCGGCGGCGCCCTGGGCAACCTCGCCGACCGGGTGTTCCGCGCGCCCGGGCCCGGCCGGGGTCACGTCGTCGACTTCATCGACTACTTCGGCACTGTTCATCGTCAACGTCGCCGACATCGCGATCGTCGTGCGGCTGCCGTGCATCATCATGGTGCTCGCCTTCCGTGGCATCGCCCTCGACGGGCCCGGTCGCGGAGCCGACCCCGAGCACGCCGGATGCACGCGCTGACGCCCGCACGCGTGCCTCGTGCCCGGACGGCCTCGAGGGCGAGCGCGTCGACGCCGCCCTCGCCCGGCTGTTCGGCCTGTCCCGCACCACGGCCGCCGACCTCGCCGCCGCCGGCGGCGTGAGCGTCGACGCCGCCAACGTCGGCAAGGCCGACCGGGTCGGCGCCGGCGACATGCTCGAGGTGCAGCTGCCCGGCATCGCCCAGCGGCGCGACCCTCGAGGTCGTCGCCGAGCCGGTGCCCGGCATGGCCGTCGTCCACGACGACGACGACATCGTCGTCGTCGACAAGCCGGTCGGCGTCGCCGCGCACCCGAGCGTCGGGCTGGACCGGCCCGAACGTGCTCGGCGGCCTCGGCCGCCGCCGGCTACCGCATCTCGACCTCGCGGGGCCAGCGAGCGCCAGGGCATCGTGCACCGGCTCGACGTCGGCACCTCGGGCCTGATGGTGGTCTGCGCCAAGAGCGAGCGCGCCTACACGGTGCTCAAGCGGGCCTTCAAGGAGCGCACGGTCGACAAGACCTACCACGCGCTCGTGCAGGGCCTGCCCGACCCGCTCGTCGGCACCATCGACGCGCCGATCGGCCGCCACCCCGGCCACGACTACAAGTTCGCGGTCATGGACTCCGGCAAGCACGCCGTCACGCACTACGAGCTGCTCGAGGCGTTCCGGCACGCGTCGCTGCTCGAGATCCACCTCGAGACCGGCCGCACCCACCAGATCCGGGTGCACATGGCCGCGCGTGCGCCACCCCTGCGTCGGCGACCTCACCTACGGCGCCGACCCGACGCTGTCGGCCCGGCTGGGCCTGGAGCGGCAGTGGCTGCACGCCGTCGGGCTCGGCTTCGAGCACCCCGGCTCGGGGGAGTGGGTCACCTTCGAGAGCCCCTACCCCGAGGACCTGCGCATCGCGCTCGACCGGCTCTGAGGCCGCGTCCCGGGCCGCTCCGCGCCGACCGGGTCGGCGACACGGACCCCGACACGCCGAGGGTGTCCCCGGGCCGACCTAGGATGGTCTGCGATGTCTCCCGAATGCCTCCCCGCCGCCACGGACCGCTACCCCGTGCCGACCAGCACGCCGCCGAAGGGCTCCGACTCGTTCGTCCACCTGCACGTCCACACCGAGTACTCGATGCTCGACGGCGCCGCCCGGATCGGCGACCTGTTCCCCGAGGCGGCCGAGATGGGGATGCCGGCCCTCGCCACGACCGACCACGGCTACGTCTTCGGCGCCTACGAGTTCTGGAAGAAGGCCCAGGGCACCGGCGTCAAGCCGATCATCGGCGTCGAGGCCTACGTCACGCCGGGCACCCACCGCACCGACAAGACCCGGGTCAAGTGGGGCGACGAGCGCAGCAGCCCGGCGACGACGTCTCCGGCTCGCGGCGCCTACACGCACATGACCCTGCTGGCCCGCGACAACACCGGGCATGCACAACCTGTTCCGGATGGACAGCCAGGCCTCGCTCGACCAGGTCTACGCCAAGTGGCCCCGCGTCGACCGCGAGCTGCTCGACCGCTACGGCAAGGGCCTGATCGCCACGACCGGGTGCGCGTCGGGCGAGATCCAGACCCGGCTGCGGCTCGGGCAGTACGACGCGGCCAAGCAGGCGGCGTCGCGAGCTTCCAGCGACATCTTCGGCAAGGAGAACTTCTACTGCGAGGTCATGGACCACGGCCTCGACGTCGAGCGCCGCGTCCATGAAGGACCTCATCCGGCTGGCGCGCGAGCTCGACATGCCGCTCGTCGCCACCAACGACCTGCACTACACCAGCCCCGAGGACGCCAAGGCGCACTCGGCGCTGCTGTGCGTGCAGTCCGGCTCGACGCTGATGGACCCCAACCGGTTCAAGTTCGACGCCGACGAGTTCTACCTCAAGACGCCCGGCCGAGATGCGGCACACCGTGGCGCGAGCTGCCCGAGGCCTGCGACAACACCCTGCTCATCGCCGAGACGCTGCGACGTCTCGTTCACCGAGGACGAGGGGCGCTACATGCCGCGCTTCCCCTGCCCCGAGGGCGAGAACGAGGACGAGCTGGTTCATCAAGGAGGTCGAGCGCGGCCTGCGCGAGCGCTTCCCCGGCGGCATCCCCGACTACGCCCGCAAGCAGGCCGAGTTCGAGACGGACGTCATCGTCTCGCAAGGGGTACGCCGGGCTACTTCCTCGTCGTCGCCGACTTCATCAACTGGGCCAAGAAGCAACGGCATCCGGGTCGGCCCGGGCCGTGGCTCGGGTGCCGGGTCGATGTGCGCCTACGCCATGGGGATCACCGACCTCGACCCGATCCCGCACGGCCTGATCTTCGAGCGGTTCCTCAACCCCGAGCGCCCCTCGATGCCCGACTTCGACGTCGACTTCGACGAGCGCCGGCGCGGTGAGGTGATCCGCTACGTCACCGAGAAGTACGGCGAGCGAGCGGGTCGCGCAGATCGTCACCTACGGCACGATCAAGGCCAAGCAGGCCGTCAAGGACGCCGCCCGGGTCATGGGCCACCCGTTCGCGGTGGGGGAGCAGCTGACCAAGGCGATGCCCCCGGACGTCATGGGCAAGGGCGTGCCGCTGTCCGGCATCTACGACCCCGACCTACCCGCGCTACGGCGAGGGCAAGGAGTTCCGCGACCTGGTGGCCACGACGAGCCGCACCTGCAGGAGGTCGTCGAGACCGCCAAGGGCCTCGAGGGCCTGAAGCGCCAGTGGGGCGTGCACGCGGCCGGCGTCATCATGAGCAGCGAGCCGCTCATCGACGTCATCCCGATCATGCGCCGCCTGCAGGACGGCCAGGTCATCACCCAGTTCGACTACCCGAGCTGCGAGGCGCTCGGCCTGGTCAAGATGGACTTCCTCGGCCTGCGCAACCTCACGATCCTCGACGACGCCATCGCCAACGTGAAGAGCCAACCGCGGCGAGGACATCGACCTCGACGCGCTGTCCAAGGACATGACCGACCAGGCCACCTACGACCTGCTCGCGCGCGGCGACACCCTCGGCGTCTTCCAGCTCGACGGCGGCGGCATGCGCACGCTGCTGCAAGCTGATGCAGCCCGACAACTTCGAGGACATCTCGGCCGCCCTCGCGCTCTACCGCCCGGGCCCGATGGGCGTCAACGCGCACACCAACTTCGCGCTGCGCAAGAACGGCAAGCAGGAGCCGATCCCGCTCGACCCGCAGCTCGAGGGCAAGCTGCAGCCCGAGATGATCGAGGCGCTCGACCCGATCCTCGGCACGACCCACGGCCTGGTGATCTACCAGGAGCAGGTCATGGAGATCGCCCAGAAGCTCGCGGGCTACACGCTCGGCAACGCCGACCTGCTGCGCCGCGCGATGGGCAAGAAGAAGAAGGAGGTGCTGGACGCCGAGTACGTCCCCTTCTCGGAGGGGATGAAGGCCAAGGGCTTCAACGAGGCGTCGATCGCGGCGCTGTGGGGCGTGCTCGTCCCCTTCTCCGACTACGCGTTCAACAAGGCGCACACCGCCGCCTACGGCCTGGTGTCGTACTGGACCGCCTACCTCAAGGCCAACTACCCGGCCGAGTACATGGCCGCGCTGCTCACCTCGCGTGCGGCGACGACAAGGACAAGTCGGCGCTCTACCTCGGCGAGTGCCGCCGGATGGGCATCAAGGTGCTGCCGCCCGACGTCAACGAGTCGATCGGCCAACTTCGCCGCCGTCGGCACCGACATCCGCTTCGGCATGCAGGCGATCCGCAACGTCGGCCACAACGTCGTCGAGGCGATCATCGCGGCGCGCGAGGAGAAGGGCGCGCTTCACCTCCTTCAAGCGACTTCATGTCGAAGGTGCCGGCGGTCGTCTGCAACAAGCGCACCATCGAGTCGCTCATCAAGGGCGGCGCCTTCGACGGCGCTCGCCGAGACCCGGATGGGCCTGATCCGGGTGCACGAGGAGTACGTCGACGCGTTCGTCGCGGTCAAGCGCCAGGAGGCCATCGGCCAGGACAGCCTGTTCGGCGGCGTTCGGCGACGACTCCGCGGGCGACTCCGGCGGCGACCTGATGGGCCTGACCGCCGTGCCGGGGGTCGAGTGGGACAAGTCGACGCTGCTCTCCTTCGAGCGCGAGATGCTCGGCCTCTACGTCTCCGACCACCCGCTGTTCGGCGTCGAGCACGTGCTCACCGCCGCACGCCGACACCCCGATCGCCGCCCTGACCGGCGACGACGCCGGCAAGCCCGAGGGCTCGATGGTCACCATCGCCGGGCTGATCACCGGCCTGCAGGTCAAGCGCACCAAGAAGGGCGACCTGTGGGCGATCGCCACGGTCGAGGACCTCGCCGGCGCCATCGAGTGCCTGTTCTTCCCCAGCGCCTACATGACCGTCGGCCCGATGCTGCAGCAGGACACCGTCGCGCGTGGTGCGCGGCAAGGTCAACCGGCGCGACGACACGGTGTCGATCTTCGCCCAGGAGCTCACCCTGCCCGACGTCAGCGAGGGCCCGCGCGGGCCGGTCGTGGTGACCATGGAGACGGCGCCGCGCGACCAGCCAGCGGGTCGAGGAGCTCAAGACCGTGCTCACCGAACCACCCGGGCACCACCGAGGTGCACCTGAAGCTCGTCAAGCCCGGCCGGTCGGTGCGAGATCCGGCTCGACCCGGCCTACCGGGTCAACGCCACCGAGGCGCTCTTCGGCGACCTCAAGGTGCTGCTCGGGCCCGCGCTGCCTGATCTGAGGTGGCGTCCGCGGCGTCCGGACCCGCTCGGATGCCGTGTGCGGCCGCGCGTCGCAGCCGCGCGGCGGGACCGGTGGTGTCGGGATGCAGGTGGCGGCCGGTGGTCCGGCACTGCTGCTGACTGTCAGGTGACGCCCGGATGACCAGTCGAAATCGGGTGTCACCCCCTTCATCGCATCGTGTCCACGGCCTATGGTTGCCCCGACTGACCCCACCAAGGAGAGACACATGACCACTACGCATCGGCGCGTCCTCGGCGCCGGTATCGCGGCGACCGCCCTCGCCGCGTTCGTCGCAGGTACACCCGCCGTCGCCGGGGCCGCCCCCGCGCAAGGGCAACCCCAACCTCACGACGGTGCAGCTGCTGTCGTTCAACGACTACCACGGCCACCTCGAGGCCACCGACCCGCCGCTGACGCAGGACGCTCGACCCGCAGCCAGACCCCGGTCGGTGGCGCCGAGTACCTCGCGACCGAGCTCACCGCGCTGCGCACCGCGGCCGGTGACGCGAACAGCCTCACGGTGGCCGCGGGTGACCTGATCGGCGGGTCGCCTTCCTCTCCGGGCTCTTCCACGACGAGCCGTCGGTCGAGTCGCTCAACGCGATGGGCCTCGACGTCAGCAGCGTGGGCAACCACGAGTTCGACGAGGGCACCACCGAGCTGCTGCGCATGCAGAACGGCGGCTGCCACCCGGTCGACGGCTGCTACTTCCCGGACGCAGCCGTACGCCGGCGCCGACTTCCCGTGGCTCGCCGCGAACGTCGTCAAGAAGGACGGCAGCGGCACCCTGCTGCCCGGCACCTGGGTCAAGAAGATCGGCGGCACCAAGGTCGGCTTCATCGGCATGACCCTCGAGGGCACCCCGACCCTGGTCGACCCGGCCGGCGTCGCGACCGTCGACTTCAAGGACGAGGTCGAGACCGCCAACGCCCAGGCCGCCGACGCTGAAGAAGCAGGGCGTCAAGGCGATCGTCGTGCTGCTGCACGAGGGCGGCGTCAGCGCCGGCACCTACAACCAGTGCGTCGGCATCTCCGACCCGATCGTCGACGATGGCGACCCAGATCATGACCCCGAGATCGACGCAGATCATCACCGGTCACACCCACCAGCCGTACATCTGCTCGATCCCCGACCCGGCCGGCAACCCGCGCCTGGTGACGAGCGCGGCGTCGTACGGCCAGGTCGTCACCGAGACCGACCTGGTCATCAACACGCGCAGCGGTGAGGTCGACCGCGGCCGGCACGCACGGCCACGAACCACCTCGTGCCCGCGTCGCTCGCCAAGGACCCGACCCAGAACGCGATCATCGCCAAGTGGAACGTCCTGGCCGGCGCCCTCGAGAGCCTGCGTCGTCGGCACCCACACCGAGGCCATCACTCGGCGACTGCGAGCGGCTGACCGCGTGCATCGAGACCCCGATGGGCGACCTGGTCGCTGACGCGATCCTCTGGGGCAACACTCGGCAGCCAGCGCGGTGCCCAGATCGGCCTTCATGAACATCGGCGGCGTGCGGGCCAGCCTCAGGTACGCGCCAGCTCCCACGGCGAGGGCCCGGGCGAGATCACGTACGCCGAGGCCTACGACGTCGCGCCGTTCGGCAACCTCCTACGCGGCGTCGAACCTCACCGGCGCGCAGATCAAGGAGGTGCTCGAGCAGCAGTACCAGCGGTCGGCCGCCCGCGTGGTCCCGGCCGTGCTCGCGCTCGGCGTGTCGAACGGCTTCACCTACACCTGGGACACCACGCAAGCCGCAGGGCAGCCGGGTCGTCCCCGGCTCGATGAAGCTCAACGGCACCCCGATCGACGACACCGACCAGCTACCGCGTCGGCACGCTGAACTTCCTCGCCGACGGGGGTGACTCGTTCACGCGCCTTCAAGCGCGGCACCAACCTGCTCGGTGGCATCGAGGACCTCGAGAACCTGGTGGCCTACTTCAAGTCCCACCCGGGCCTCACCGGCCCGGCCGACCGCGTCGACGGGTCTCTGACCGACCGCGCCACGCCGCAGCGAGGGCCGCACCCCAGCCGGGGTGCGGCCCTCGCCGCGTCCGGCCTCCCGCGGGTTCGAGGTGATGTTCTGGCGCCGGCAGACGCTGAACATCACCTCGACCCGGCGGATGACGGCGACGCGCAGCCGCCCGGCATACAGTGACGCCATGCCGAGCCCGACCCCACCGACCGCCGAGCGCCGACCCCACGTGCGCGAGCACCACGGCGACCGCGTCGAGGACCCCTACGCCTGGATGCGTGACCTCGACGACCCCGCCCTGCTGGCCCACCTCGAGGCCGAGAACGCCTACGCCGAGGCCCGCACCGAGCACCTCGCGCCGCTGCGCACCGCCATCGTCGAGGAGATCCGCTCGCGGGTGAAGGAGACCGACCTGTCGGTGCCCGTCGCGAGCGGGCCGTGGTGGTACTACGCCCGCACCGTCGAGGGCCAGCAGTACGCCGCGCAGGTGCCGCGCGCCGCTCGCCGACAACCGGCGCAGCGGCCCGACCCCGAGGCGGATGCCGTGCCCGGCGAGCAGGTCGTCGTCGACGGCAACGTCGAGGCGGGCGACAGCGAGTTCTTCTCGCTCGGGGCGCTCACCGTCAGCTCCGACCACCGGCTCGTCGCGTTCGCCGTCGACACCGCGGGCGACGAGCGCTTCGACCTGACCATCCGCGACATCGCCACCGGCGAGGTGCTCGACACCTCGATCACCGGCATCGGCTACGGCGTCGAGCTGAGCCGCGACGGGCAGTTCGTGTTCTACACCCGGCTCGACGAGGCCTGGCGCCCGCACCAGCTGTGGCGGCACCGGGTCGGCGGCGACCCCGCCGACGACGTGCTGGTGCACCAGGAGGACGACGAGCGCTTCTGGATGGGCGTGGCCGCCAGCCGCGACGAGCGCTGGCTGATGCTGGGGCTGGGGTCGAAGACGACCTCCGAGGTGCACGTGCTCGACGCCGACGACCCCTCGGGGCAGTGGCGGGTGCTGGCCCCGCGCCGCGAGGGCGTCGAGTACGACGTCGAGCCGGCCGCCGACCGCTTCCTCATCGTGCACAACACCGACACCCCCGACGCCGACCTGGCCTGGGCGCCGTTCGACGCCACGAGCCACGAGCAGTGGGTGCCGTGGCTGGGCTCGGGCGAGGGCGAGCGGTTCGTCGCCGTCGACGCGTTCGACGACGCCACCGTGCTCAGCCTGCGCACGGGTGGGCTGACCGCGCTGCGGGTGCTGCCCCGTGACGCGGGCTCACCGTCGGGTCACGGCGAGCCGTGGGACGTCGCCGTCGACCAGGCGGTGCACTCGATCGGCCTGGGCGACAACCCCGAGCCGGCGCCAGCGCGCCATCCAGGTCGTCGTCGAGTCGTGGGCCACCCCGCGCACCGTGCTCGACGTCGACCTCGCGACCCGCGAGCGCACCCTGCTCAAGCGCCAGCCGGTGCTGGGCGACTTCGACGTCGCCGAACTACACCGAGCACCGGGAGTGGGCCACGGCATCCGACGGCACCCTCGTGCCGGTCTCGGTGGTGCGCCGCGTCGGCCTCGAGCCCGACGGCACGCAACCCCGGCGTGGTCACGGCCTACGGCGTCGTACGAGATCTCGTCGGACCCGTACTTCTCGGTGGCCCGGCTCAGCCTGCTCGACCGCGGGGTCGTCTACGCCGTCGCCCACGTGCGCGGTGGCGGCGAGATGGGCCGGCGCTGGTACGACGACGGCAAGCTGCTCGCGAAGACCAACACGTTCACCGACACCCTCGCCGCGGTCGACCACCTCGTGGCGTCGGGGTGGGTGGCGCCCGACCGGCTGGGGCTCGAAGGTGGTTCTGCCGGAGGGCTGCTCGTGGGGGCGGTGCTCAACCTGGCGCCCGAGAAGTTCCGCGTGGCCCACGCCGCCGTGCCGTTCGTCGACGCCCTCACCACGATGTTGCAGCCCGACCTGCCGCTCACCGTGGGGGAGTGGGAGGAGTGGGGCAACCCGCTCGCCGACCCCGAGGTGTACGCCGCGATGCGCGCCTACGCGCCGTACGAGAACGTGCGCGCCGCCGACTACCCCGCGGTGCTGGCGACCTCGAGCCTGCACGACACCCGGGTCTACGTCACCGAGCCGGCCAAGTGGGTCACCCGGCTGCGCGAGACGGTCACCAGCGACCCGGTCGACCGGCCGGTGCTGATGCGCACCGAGCTCGCGGCCGGGCACGGCGGGCGCAGCGGCCGGTACTCCGCGTGGGAGCAGATCGCCTGGGAGTGGGCGTTCGTGCTCGACCAGCTCGGGCGCGACCGAGCGCCTCTGACCCCAGGCGTCCCAACTTTCTCGCCCGATCCCGGAAGGTTCACCTTCGCAGGGGAACGGTTCCCTTGCGAAGGTGAAGGTTCCCGCACCGGGCGGGAAAGTTGGGGTCAGCGGGTCATCAGCAGCGGGCAGTGCACGCGGCTGATCAGCCGCAGGGCCGTCGACCCGACGTGCAGCCCCGTGAAGCCACCGGAGCCACGGCTGCCCACCACGAGCATGGCGGCGCCCTCGGTGCGGTCGACGAGGGCCTGCACGGGCTCGGAGCGCACCACCTCGTAGTCGACCTTGACGTCGGGGTTCTCGGCGCGCCGCGTCGCGATGGCCGACTCGACGATCTTCTCGAGGTTGGCCTCGTAGGTGCTCCAGCTCGAGCTCGTCGACAGGGTCGGGTCGCTCGCGCTGTGCGCCTCCCAGGCGTGCAGCACGTCGAGCGTGCCACCGCTGCGGGCCGCCTCGTCGAACGCCACGGCGAGCGCGCGCAGCGACGGCTTGGACCCGTCGACGCCGACGACCACCCGGCCGCTCGCGGGGGAGCCGCCGGCGGTCTCGTGGCCGACGACGAGCACCGGGCAGCGGGCGTGCGTGATGACCTGCATCGCGACGGCGCCCACGCTGGTGCGGCTGAACACCCCGTGCCCCATCGCCCCGACCACCACGAGGGCGGCCGAGCGGGAGGCGTCGACGAGCGCCTGGCTGGCGTAGCCGTCGCGGATGCCGGTGGTCACGGTGAGTGCCGGGTCGACCGCGTGGGCGCGCGCGACACCGTCGGCGACGAGCCGCTTGGCGTGGGTCGACACCATCGCCGAGCCGTCGGAGAGCTCACCGAAGCCGAGCATCGGCAGGTCGGGAGCGAAGGCGTGCAGCACGTGCAGGGTGTACCCGCGCGCGCTCGCCACCTGTGCGGCCCGGGCGACCGCCGCCATGGACAGTGGGGACCCGTCGACCCCGACGACGACTCGTTGCTGGGTCATCTCGGCTTCCTCCGATCGCGAGAGTGTCGCGGCGGCGGGCTCGCCAGGGGCGTCAGCTCTGACGTCGTCCGTCGTCGTGGGGAGTGGTGCTCCCCACACCTCGACCGTGGCACGCCGGGGGGCGACGCGCAAGGGCCGCAGTCACACGGCGCGTCGGCGGGCGTCAGCGGTGCAGGCCCTCACCGTCGCCGAAGACGTCGAGCACGACGCCGCTGGCGCCCATGGCACCGTTCGCGCCGGTCCAGTAGGTGCCGCCGCGCCCGTCGGCCACCACGACCGAGGCGCCGCTGACCGAGGCACCGGCCGGAGCCAGCACGACGGCCGAGCCGGCGCGCGATGCCGACGGCGAGCTGCTCGCGCGACGCCGTGACGCCGGCGTAGAGCCGACCCCAGCGGTAGTCGTCGGTGAGGTGCGGCACGAGGGTCGCCGGGACCAGTGCCGAGGCCGGGCAGCCACGCGGCGTCGTCGGCCCGGAAGGCGGCGACACCCTCGGCCTCGATCGCGTCGAGGTCGGTCTCCGGCGCGTTCGCCTTCGCCGACCAGCGGGCGCCGAGCACGGCGGTCATCGCACCGTCGGCCAGCACGACGGGGGTCGTGCGCACGGCGCTCGTCACGGCATCCCGGAAGGCGGGGTCCGCCATCGTCGAGGCGAGCGCCGCGGGGGCGTCGCCGGCGAGCACGACGGCGGTGGCGCCGGCCAGGGTCTTGTTCGACCAGCCCTTGCTGCCGTGGACCACCGTGGTGACGGTGCCGCCCCAGCCGGCCTTCTTGACCGCCTGCGCGTAGGAGTTGGCCAGCGTGCTCGAGCTCGCACCGGCACCCAGGACGACGAGCTTGGCCGTCTTCGAGGTGCTCACGGCCCGGGCCGCCGTCACGGCGTCGCCGATGACGTCGCTGCCGAGCACGCCGCCGCCGAGGAAGACCGTGCCGCCCACCGTGGAGGGTGATGCCGGTGCCGACCAGGCCGCGCCCGACGGCGGCGCGACCGGGGTTCCGTTGCGGGAGAAGGTGCGCGAGACCAGGTCGTAGGTGGTGCCGTCGGTCATCAGGTGGGTCAGCACCTTGCGGGCCGAGAGGGTGGCCGGGGCGCCCGCCCAGGCGTGGGTGGCCTGCAGCGTCTCGAGGTCGACGACGGCCACCGAGCTGTCGCCGAACAGGCCGGACAGCAGGGTGTCGCCGGTGTCGCGGATGCCGGTCGCGTAGTCGACGCCGACGCCGACCGGGCTGGTGCCGCCGAAGCGCTCGTCGGCGGTGGCCAGGGTCGACAGGGTGCGGCCGAAGCGGCCGCGCTGGTAGAAGTGCTGGTCGAAGATCGCCCGGGACGAGCCGACGGCGAGCCCGCGGGTGGGGTCGGCGTCGCCGTCGTCCCACCACATCAGCGTCGAGTCGCGCTGCAGGCCGAGCTCGGGGTTGTCCGACAGGGTGGTGTAGCCGTTGATCATGTTGCGCGACTCGACGGCCGCACCGGCGCTGGTGCCGCCGAGCACCACGCCGCGCTGCCGCACGGCGGCGGTGATCGCGGTCTCCGCCGGGGAGTTCGCGAGCACGTCCATCGCGATCTCCTGGTCGCCGCCGAGCACGTAGATGCCGTCGGTCGTGGGCGCGTCGAGGGCCACGGAGTTGGCCGGGTCCAGGGCGTCGGCCCGGTTGAGCAGCACCGCCAGGGTGGCCGTGCACCCGGTGAACGGGTGCCGCCACCGCGGCGTCGCACGCGGCATCGACCTGGTCGGTGCGCTGCTGCGCGAGAGCGAGGTTGGCCTTGCGCTCCTTGGCGGTGTCGCCGTAGGCCGAGGGCACGACCACGATGTCGACGGTCGGCCCGCTGGCGCCCTCGGCCGCCGTGCCGGGAGAAGCCGGTCAGCGTCGAGTCCTCGTAGCCGCCACCGATCGGGGTGAGCACGGTCGGCTCGGCGCCGACGGCACTGCCGGAGGCGGTGACGGCGACCGGTGCGGCGACCACGGCCAGGGTGAGCAGGCCCGCGGCGGTGCGGCGGCGGACGGTGCGACGACGGGGGCGAGGTTCCGGGGTCATGGACGCGAACCTAGCGGGGATGCCGGGCTGGCCGCGCGCGCAGGCACGCCCGATGTCGCGACCGGCTGCGGATCGGCCACCCGGGGAGGCCGGCTGGGCCCTCGGGCGTGCGTGATCCGCACGGGTCGGGGTGGGGGCGCGGCATAGGCTGCGGCCATGACGCTGATCGCCATCGCCTGGGACGACGACGCCGGCCGCGACGGCCGTGGCGCGGTGCGGCTCCTCGACCAGACCCTGCTGCCCGGCACCACCGCCTACCGCGAGATCGTCACCACCGACGAGCTCGTCGTCGCGATCGCCGAGCTGGCCGTGCGCGGTGCGCCCGCCCTCGGTGTCGCCGGGGCGCTGGGGGTCGTGCTCGCCATGGACGAGGGTGCGCGCGAGGGGTGGGACGACGCCCGGGTGCAGGCGGCGGTCGACCGGGTGCGCCACGCCCGCCCGACCGCGGTCAACCTCGCGTGGGGCGTCGACCAGGTGCGCCCGCTGATGGGCCGGGGCCGCGATGCCGTGCTCGTCGCCGCGCGGCGGGTCGCCACCGAGGACGAGGCCGCCAACCGCGAGCTGTCCCGGCTCGGCGCCGACTGGCTGCTCGCCCGGATCGACCGGCCCCGGCTGCGGGTGCTCACCCACTGCAACACCGGCTCGCTCGCCACCTCGGCCTGGGGCACCGCCCTGGGGGTCATCCGCGAGCTGCACGCCCGCGACCGGCTCGAGCTGGTCTACGCCGACGAGACCCGCCCGCTCGCTGCAGGGCTCGCGGCTGACCGCGTTCGAGCTCGCCGCCGACGGCATCCCGCACCGGGTGCAGGCCGACGGCGCCGCCGCCTCGACGATCCTGCGCGGCCTGGTCGACCTCGCCGTCGTCGGCGCCGACCGGATCGCCGCCAACGGCGACGCCGCGAACAAGATCGGCACCCTCGGGGTGGCGCTCGCCTGCCGCGACGCCGGCATCCCGTTCATGGTCGCCGCGCCGTGGTCGACGGTCGACCTGTCGATGGCCGACGGCTCGCACATCGAGATCGAGGAGCGGCCCGGCGAGGAGGTCACCGTGCTCGGGGGAGTGCGGCTGGCGCCCGAGGCGTCGCCGGGGTTCAACCCGGCGTTCGACGTCACGCCGGCGCGGCTGGTCGACGCGGTCGCGACCGAGCGCGGGGTCGCCGAGCCCCGCACCGGCACCGACCTGCGGGCGCTTCGCCTGACCGTGGATGCCGGGTGGTCCGGGAGCGCGCCCGGGCGGCGCGGATCGTGCAACGGGTCGACCGGCCGACTGGCCCGCCCATCTGACGTAAGTCCATTGCTTCATCCGGGGCAAATGAAGGTATGATCTTCAGATGAGCGCGATGAAGGACCAGGCTTCACGGTGCGTCGTCATCGGCGACCTCGTCGGGTCGCGCGACGCCCCCAACCGGCGCGCCCTGCACCGCGCCGTCGAGAAGGCGCTGGTGACCGTCAACGCCGCCGTGCCCGCCGTCACCGAGCTGCGGATCACCGTGGGCGACGAGTTCCAGGGGGCCTACGCGACGCTCGGGGCGGCGATCGAGGCGGCCCTGCGGGTGCGCCTGGAGCTGCTGCCCGGCGCCGACGTGCGGGTCGGCATCGGCCGCGGCCCGGTGCAGCTGCTCGACGCCGAGCGCGGCATCGAGGACGGCCCCGGGTGGTGGGCGGCCCGCGCGGCGATCGAGGCGGTCGAGCAGGCCGCCGGCCGGGCCGCCACCCGCCACCTGCGCACCGCCTACCACCCGGCACCCGAGGCCGCCGCGGCCGACGGCGCCCGGCGGCCCGGACGCGCCCGGCGGCGGCGGGGGCGCGGATGCCGTCAACGCGGCCCTGCTCTGTCGGGACCATCTGGTTGGCTCGTTGTCGCACCGTTCGGTCCGACTGTTGAGGGGGCTCATGGATCCGCACACCACCCAGAGCGAGCTGGCCACGCTCGAGGGCATCAGCGCCTCGGCCGTGTCGCAGCGCGTGCGCGCCGACGGCATCGGCGCGGTCCTCGCCGCCGAAGACCTGCTGCGGGGCCTGGCGTGACGTGGCTCGCGGTCTGGCTGGTCGGGGTGGGCCTGGCCGACCTCGTGCGCGCCGTCGCGGGGTCGGGCACCACGGCGCTGCGCGCGGCCATGGCGTCGGGTGCCGCCGCGGTCGCCGTGCTCGCCGTGCTGACCGGTCTCACCGCGCCGGTCGACCTCGTCTGCCTGGCCGCCTCCCTGGTGCCGCTGGTGCTCTGGGTGCGGTGGTCCGACCAGGCGGCCACCACCGGCACCGGCCACTGGCCGGCCCTGGCGGCGTTGGCCGCGGGAGCGGTGGGGCTCGTCGTGCTGAGCGGCTGGGCGTCGCCGGCCGGGGGGCCGTTCGGCCGCTGGCTGCAGTGGGCCGACCTCCCCCTGGTCGGGCCGGGTGCGCGAGCCGGCCCACGTGCTGCTCGTCGCCGGGCTGCTGCTGGTCAACCTCGCCACCGCCAACGTCGTGGTGCGGCTGGTGCTGGTCGGCGTCGGGGCGATGCGGCCGGTGCTGCCGCTGGGCACCGGCAGCGACCCCCAGCCCTCCGACCAGCTGCGGGGCGGGCGGCTGCTCGGGCCGATGGAGCGGGTGCTCATCATCGGGCTCGGTCTGGCCGGTCAGCTCACCGCGGCCGGCCTGGTGATCGCCGCGAAGGGCCTGATCCGCTTTCCCGAGCTGCAGGCCAAGCGCGACGACACGACCAGCGTCGACGGCGTGGGCATCGACGCCGTCACCGAGTACTTCCTCGTGGGGTCGTTCGTGTCGTGGCTGGTGGCGCTGGGGAGCCTGGCCCTCACACGCTGATGATGTTGCCCTTCCACCGGTCCGGGAAGTCCGAGGTGCGGTCGCCGGCGAGCAGCAGCCGGTAGGTCATCGTCGCCGCCTCCTCGAGGTTCAGGGCCCGGCGCAGCGCCATCGACACCGTGTCGCCGAGGGTCGAGCAGCCGTGGTGGGCCAGCACCACGGCGTCGTGGTCGCGGGCGGCCTCCGCGGCCGCGTCCGCGATCTCCTGGAGCCGGACGGGTGGAAGGGCACCCGGCCCGCGCTGCCGAGGTAGTACTGGTGGTCCAGCGTGGTGAACCGCAACGGCGCCCCGAGCATGTCGACGAGCAGCACGTGCTGCGGGTGGAGGTGCACGATGCAGGCGGCGTCGGGGCGCACGGCGTAGGTGCGCTGGTGCAGCTTCCACTCCACCGACGGGCGCTCCGCCCCACCGACCCGCTCCCCGTCGAGGGTGAGCTCGGCGAAGTCGTGCGGGGTGAGCCGGTCGAGCCAGGTGCCCGTGCCGGTGACCAGGAACCGGTCGGAGCCGGGCAGCCGCACCGACAGGTTGCCGCCGCTCGCCTGCACCAGCCCGCGCTCGACGAGGTGGCGTCCGGCGTCGATCAGCTCGGCGATGAGGGTCTCGCGCTGCGTCGTCATGTCGCGATTCTCGCGCATGCCGGATGCCGGTCCGCTCACCGGGCGAACGGCCCGCCTCGCACCGGGGGCGGGCCGTTCGTGGCGCGGTTCGCGACGGTCAGGCGACGCGGCTGGTCCTGCGCCGGCTGACCCTCGATCACCTGGTGGCCACCGGTGTGGCTGACCGCGATCTTGCGCGGCTTGGCCTCCTCGGCGACCGGGATGGTGAGGGTGAGGACGCCGTCGGAGTAGTCGGCCTCGATGCGTGACGACGCGACGCCGTAGCCGAGCGTGAGCTGGCGCGCGAACGTGCCGGTCGGGCGCTCGTGCGAGAGCCACTGCACGTCGCGCTCGGCCTGCTCGCGGCGCTCGGCCCGGATGGTGAGGGTGCGGTCCTCGACGTCGACGTCGATGGAGGACGGGTCGACGCCGGGGAGGTCGACCTGCGCGACGAAGCGGTCTCCCGAGCGGTAGAGGTCCATCGGCATCGCGGCCGCGGCGGGGGTGCGCAGCGTGCCCGCCAGCATGCGGTCGAGGTCGCGGAAGGGGTCGAATCCGGTGGACATGGTGTTCCTCCTTGATCGGTCGGGGGCGGAGCCCTCGGGTACATGAGTGACTATGACTCAACTTTGCAACGTGAACCCGACTCAATGCAAGTCCGTCATCCAGCGAACTGTGGTGGGCACAAGGGCGGGAACGCGACCACGGGGTGGCACCGTTGGGGGCAGTGACGGCACTCGCGGGGAGGCCGCAGACCGAGGGGACACCACGATGGGCTTTCTCGACCGGCTCCTGGGCCGCACGCCGAACGAGCAGCACCGGCAGGGCGCTGCCTGGGACAGCGGGCGGAACCTCCGCTCGGCCGCGACCCCACCACGTCCGCAGGCGAGCGAGGAGGAGCGCGCGGTGGCCCGCTACCGCTACCTGCTGCGCACCGCCCCGCCCGAGCAGCTCGAGGCGCTGCACGCGGAGGCGTTCGAGAAGCTGACACCCGACCAGCGACAGGCGTTGCTGCGCGAGCTCGCGACGGCATCCCCGACCGAGGCGGGCACCTCGGCCGAGCCCGCCGACCTGGCCCGAGCCGCCACCCGTGCCGAGATGCGCCAGCCGGGCACCCTGCAGAACACCTTCTCGCGCGGCTCCTTCGGCGGCGGGATGGGGATGGGCGGCATGTTCGCCGGCTCGATGATGGGCACGATCGCCGGCGTCGTGATCGGCTCGGCCATCGCCGACGTGCTCCTGGGCGGCTACGACCAGAGCCCCGAGGCGCAGGACGCCGGCGACACCACGGGTGACAGCGGGTCCGACTCCGGCGACGGCGGGTCCGACTCCGGTGACGCCGGATCGGGGGAGGCCGGCGGTGACGCCGGGTCCGCGGCCGACGCGTCCGGCACCGACAGCGGGGGTGACTGGGCTGGTGGCGGCGACTGGGGCGGCGGCGGTGGCGGTGACTTCGGTGGCGGTGACTTCGGCGGGGGCGACTTCGGCGGCTTCTGAGCCGAGGCGGCCGGTCAGACCTGGTAGGCGTGCCACCCCTGGTCGCGGCGCCACCCGATGAGGGGGGAGCCCGGCCACTCGGTGGTCAGCCACAGGTGGGTGAGCCCGTCGGGCACCTCGGGTGGCTCGACGGGGAGCGGGCCCAGCGGGGCGCTCAACCGCTGGTAGAGCGCCTGGGGCAGCCCACCCTCGGCGATGCCGACGAACAGGTGGCGCTCGTCGACCCGGCCGGCACCCGCGACCTTGGCGGCCCGGCGCGCGACGTGCGGCTCCACGAGGAGGTCGCTCACGGCATCCGGCAGGGCGGTGAGCACCGGGTCGGTGACCGGGGACGGGTCACTCGCCGGTGGCGACGAGGGGGGTGGCCGCCGCGTCGAGGTCGGCCGCGCCAGCCGGTCGCGGCCGAGCAGCACCATCCCGTTGCGTGAGGCCGCCCCGGCGTGGGTGGTGACCTCGAGCGCGGCGGTGCGCCCACCGGGGTAGGTGAGGTGCACGTCGTAGGCGCCCTGGCGGTGGCCGACGTCGTGGGCCCGGGCCGTCGCCCCGGTGGCGCGCTCGACGAGGCGGGCTGCGACCTGTTCGTCGGCGCGCAGCCCGTCCAGGCGGCGGGGGTCGGAACCCATGGAGCGAGGCTAGGCGACGCCGGGCGGTCCCTGCTCGCGAAGCCCGCCGTGGTCAGAACGGCGAGTTGTACTCGATGACCCCTTCGCGGATCGCCGTCGCGACCGCCTCGAGCGCGGAGTGCGCCCCCAGCTTGGTGAGGATGCCGTCGACGTCGTCACGGGCGACGTCGACGCTCGACGAGAGCTCGGCGGCGATCGTCGTGTTCGTGGCGCCCCGGGCGAGCAGCCGCGAGCACGGTGCGCTGGTGCTCGGTGAGGTCCGAGCCCACCCCGCTGTTCGACCGCGGCAGCCGGGGCAGCAGCCTGGCCATCTGGGTGGGGGACATCAGCGCCTCGCCCGCCGCCACGGTGCGCACGGCGCTGGCCACCTCGGACGCCGCCCGGTCCTTGGTGAGGTACCCCGAGCACCCGGCGTCGACCGCCCGCAGGATCAGCCCGTCGTCGGTCGAGCCGGAGATCATCACGATCATCGTCTCGGGCCGGCTGGCCTTGATCTCGGCCGCGGCCAGCACGCCGTTGCCCCCGGGCATGTCGAAGTCGAGCAGGAGCACGCGCGGCCGGAGCTGCTCCACCAGGGCGACGGCCTCCCGCCCGGTGGCGCCGACGCCCAGCACCTCGATGTCGTCCTCGAAGCCGAGCAGCCGCGACAGGCCCTCGGCGAACATCCGGTGGTCGTCGACGACCACCACGGTGATCGCCTCGGGGACGGCGTCACGGGCGGCGCGACGCCGGATGGCGTGCAGCAACAGGTCCTCGTCGAGCCGCGGGCGTGCGGCCGCGGCCGCCGGGTCAGGGGTGGACTGCCGGGCCAGCGTCGCGGAGCTGACCGGTCAGCTCGGCGCCGTGCTCGGCGGCGGCCCGGATCTCGCCGAGGTACTCGTCCATGGACCGGCCCTGGACCGCCCGCTCGATCAGCTCGCTGTAGATCAACATGACGCTGATGACGTTGTTGAGGTCGTGCGCGATGGTCGAGATCCCTCGCGGGGGCACGGGAGGCGCCGCCGGCTGCCCCTCCTGCTCCGGGTCCGAGCCGCCCGCCGTGGGGTCGGCGACCGGGGTGCGGTCGCGGATCGCCAGGGCGACCCGGTGGCCGCCGTCGGCGCCACCCGCGACGCCGAGGCGGACCTCGGCGGGGAACGGCGCGCCGTTCCGGCGACGCGCAGAGAGCAGCAGGTCGACGCCCGCCGGGCGCGCCTCGCGCTCGCCGACCCGGTCGGCGACGAGCACGTCGATCGAGCAGCCGACGAGGTCCTCCGCGGGCCAGCCGAAGAGCTGCTCGGCCCGCTCGTCGACGAGCCTCGATGCGGCCGCTGGGGTCGACCTCGATGACGGCGTCGGCGACCGGCGGCGAGGGCCTCACCGGGCGCGTCGTCGTTCGGCTCCACCAGCCACCTGCCGTTCCTCGGCCCGACGGGCTCATCCCGCCACGACGTCGCACCCAGTCGTACCACACCGGCAGCTCCGGCAGGCAACCGAGGGGGACCGGGCGTCCACGCCGGAGCGGGGTTCGCGCGAGTTCCGAGGACCGCGGGCAGCCGGTGCGGTGGCGGTGCCGACCGGTCTCCGGGAGCGGCGGTCGTCGCACGCGGCAGGGCGTACGGTGGGGATCAGGTCGCGGGCGGGCGACGCCCGGCAGGGCGCGGCCTCGCGTCACGGGGAGGTGACTATGGCAGTGCCGCACCCTCGCGACCCGTGCCCGACCCCGTGGGGGTGGCGTTCGACGACCGGTTGGCGTCCCTTCTGGAGGCCGCCCCCGACGCCCTCGTGTGCGTGGAGCCCAGCGGCCGGATCGCCCAGCTGAACGAGCGGGTGGGCGAGCTCTTCGGTTACGGCCGCGACGAGCTGCTCGGGGCCGAGGTCGAGCTGCTCCTGCCCGAGGCCATGCGCGACCGGCACGTCGCCCACCGGGCCGGCTTCCACCGCCACCCCCAGGTCCGCTCGATGGGGTCGGGTCTGCTGCTGGCCGCCCGGCACCGCGACGGCACGGAGATCCCGGTCGAGGTGAGCCTGGTGCCGTGGTTGGAAGGTGAGCAGGGCTGGGTGATCGCGGCGATCCGCGACGTGTCCGAGCAGCGGGCCCTGGAGGCGGCCTCCGCGGAGAGCGAGGCGCGGCTGCGCCAGATCGCCGAGAGCGTCGACATGGTGTTCCTGCTGCTGCAGCTCGACCCGCCCGCCTACCTCTACGTCAGCCCGAAGGCGAGGCGGTTGATCGGCATCGACTCCGAGTCACCGGTCGGCGCCGACCTGCACGACGCGATGCGCCTGGTGCACCCGGACGACCTCCGGCGAGGTGGAGCGGGGCTTCGTCGCGGACGCGGGGGCAGGGCTCGCGGCCGTGTCGGAGCACCGGGTGGTCACGCCGGACGGGGACGTGCGCTGGGTGAGCGCGGTCGCGACGCCGGTGCTCGTGCCGGATGCAGTGACCGAGCGCACCGTCATCACCATCGAGGACATCACCGAGCGGGTGCTGTCCGCCGAGGCGCTGCGCACCGCCGAGGCCGCGGCTCGCGCGGCCAACGACTCCAAGAACCAGTTCCTGTCCCGGATGAGCCACGAGCTGCGCACGCCGCTGAACGCCGTGCTCGGCTTCGGCCAGCTGCTGAGGCGGCAGCTTCGCCGGCACCGAACATTCCGAGGCGGTCGACTACGTGATCAAGGGCGGCAGCACCTGCTCGACCTGGTCGAAGAACGACGTGCTCGACA
>CAWAKY010000014.1:0-94270 GCA_963782695.1 uncultured Actinomycetota bacterium
CTCCGTCGTCGGCCAGCGAAGTCACCACATAGACGCCCGCCGTGATCCTGGTCGCTCGTACATGCGAGGCCGCCCTCCTGGTCGGCCACGGAGAGCGCAATGGTGGTCTTCTGCGGCACCCTGATGGTGAACGGAGCCGAGGCCAGTGGGATTTCAGCACCTAGAGGTTTCGCCCGCAGCGTGTCGGTCGGGTCTCGCCGGCAACCATCCGCACCTGTGACGGACAGCACGGCGCTGAGTTGGTCTGCACGCGTCACCTCGCTCGGCGACCTGCCGGAGGTCCAGTCCCGGAAGGTCCTTCGGGGCCAGGAAACCGACTCCGGGGTCGCGGCCATCTCACGGTAGAGCGGTTGGCCCTGATCTCGCGAGCACGCTGCCCGGCAGCGAGGGTGCGAGCGCTGTCGCGGGTCGACGTGGTCCACTCCCGGGCCACGGCCGGCCACATCACGAGGTTGGCTCCGACGACCACCGCGACCCTGACGAGGGTGACGGTCCGCTTCGGCCGGCTGCCGGTCAGTCACCCGGGTGAGGAACACGAGGAGGAACGGAAGAAGGAAAGCGGTGCCGATGTAGTGTAGCCGGACAACGCTCGGCGTAGCCGAGCCCGTACGAGACGCGGGAAAGGCTCGTCACGACGATCAGCAGGGCGAACCGAGCAGGAAGACGGTGACGCCACCGGCCCAGGCCGAAGGCGGGTCGCCGGGCGACGAGGCCAAGGACCGCCACGAGGCACACACGCTCACGAGGGCGAAGAAGGCGGAGTCGGATCGAGACCCGGGAAGGATCGTGCTCCTCGGGCGAGCGCCAAGGGATGACGGAGGCGATGGCGTTGCCCATGCCGAGAAGCCAGTAGAGCGGCACCAGCAACAGGTCCGCGAGACGTGTGGGGCGGCCCGGAGACCCGCGGAGCCTCGACAAGGTACCAGAGGGCGAAGACGGCGCTGGCGGGGACAGGCGTCCCTGCAAGCCGAAGGCGGTCGCTGTGTCGAGCAGCAGCACCCCGACAAGAGGAGGAATACCGGAGCGAGACCGAAAGTCATCACGTTCAGCGTGGAGAGCCGACGAACACCCCGGGCGCAGACGCGGCCCGGCCCGGCTTCGAGGAGGGTCCAGGTTCCTAGGACCATGCTCTCCGATCAGTCGCCATCTGGATCGGGAAGAGGATGTCTTCGACTCCGGCGGCGTAGAGGGCGAACCCGAGAGCGGCCAGGGTCGCGAGCCACGGGTCCGCTCCACCCGAATGGCCAGCCTCCACAGAAGGTGACCCAGGACGAGGTGGAGCGTCAGGGTCACCGCGATGTATGGCCAGACTGACCCGAAGCCCACGGTCGGTGGAGCAGGAGTAGACCAGTTTGGGAAGCAGGATCCAGTGCTCGTTGTGGTTGGCCATCAGCCACGACAGCGAGAAGTCGCCACGGTTCAGGGCTGAGACGATGGCCCAGTCGTCCCAGTAGAACTGGAGGCCACGCGCCGTCCACGCCGAGCAGACCGCGCCGCCAATGCACAAGCTCAGCGAGGTGGATGGTGCGGGCTCGCCCGCCGAAGAGGGGGGCCCTGGCTGGCGGTAACTGAGACGGGCGCTGCGCCTGCTTCTCCTCGGAGAGCGAGGTCGACAGCGCCGATCGCTGAGTCGACCAACCGGGGTGGCTACGCGCGAAGCCACGGCGTCGAGGCGCACCTGCGTGTCCCCCCATCCACCCTTCGTCACTGCTGTCGCACCAATCGTCGGCGTCTTCCGTTGATCTCGCGCATCCCCCGTTCGGACACGCATGGGAGGGACTACCGACAGCCGACGAACACCGACAGCACCTAGGAATAGCTGGTCACAGCACCCGGGCTGCTCGCTCCGGCCGCCAGCCTCCCCGCAGGCTGCGATGGCAGCACCAACTGAAAGCGGGATGTGCTCGCGTTCCAGACCGTCGCCGACCCGCCGACACGCTGCAGGTTCCCTGTCGGGCCCGACGGGGCCGGCATCGGCGCCTTCCTCGGGCTGGTGCCCAGCGAGCACTCCAGCGGCGACAAACGCGCCCAAGGCTCGATCACCAAGACCGGCAACAGCCACGCCCGTCGCCTGCTCGTGGAGCCGCCGGCCACGCTCGACCTCAAGACCGCGCGAACGCTCCTGCCGAAACACCGCCCTGCGGTAACCAACCCACGGATATCAGACTGCCCCGCGCCGTCGACAGGCCCGCGTCGCGGCCCAGACCAGACTGACGAGGCGCCGCCGGGCAACGGCCCGACGGCGCCTCACGATGCCTCTTGACAGGACACCGCTACAGATCAGTAGCGGTAGTGCTCCGGCTTGTACGGCCCGGCGACGTCGACGCCGAGGTACTCGGCCTGCTCCTTGGTGAGCTCGGTGAGCTCGACCCCGAGCGCGTCGAGGTGCAGCTGGGCGACCTTCTCGTCGAGGTGCTTGGGCAGCGTCTCGACCTTCGGCGCACCCTCCTCGTCGACGTACTCGTCGGTCTTGTTGAACAGCTCGATCTGGGCGATCGTCTGGTTCGAGAACGAGTTGGACATGACGAACGACGGGTGGCCGGTCGCGTTGCCCAGGTTCATCAGGCGGCCCTCGGACAGCACGATGATCGAGTCACCGTCGTCGAAGGTCCACTCGTGCACCTGCGGCTTGATCTCCTGCTTGCTGATGCCGGGCACCTTCGCCAGGCCGGCCATGTCGATCTCGTTGTCGAAGTGGCCGATGTTGGCGAGGATCGCCTTGTTCTTCATCTGCTGCATGTGCTCGGCGGTGACCACGTTGAAGCAGCCGGTCGAGGTGACGATGATGTCGGCCTTGTCGACGACCGACTCGAGCTTGGCGACCTGGTAGCCGTCCATGGCGGCCTGCAGCGCGCAGATCGGGTCGATCTCGGTGACGATGACGCGGGCGCCCTGGCCGCGCAGCGACTCGGCGCAGCCCTTGCCCACGTCGCCGTAGCCGGCGACGACGGCGACCTTGCCGCCGATGAGCACGTCGGTGGCGCGGTTGAGGCCGTCGATGAGCGAGTGGCGGCAGCCGTACTTGTTGTCGAACTTGCTCTTGGTGACCGAGTCGTTGACGTTGATCGCCGGGAAGAGCAGCTCGCCGGCCTCGGCCAGCTGGTAGAGGCGGTGCACGCCGGTGGTGGTCTCCTCGGTGACGCCCTTGATCTCGGCGGCGACCTTGGTCCACTTCTGCGGGTCCTGGGCGAGGGTGCGGCGCACGAGGGCCTTGAAGACGCCGAACTCCTCGGTGTCCTCCTCGGTGGTGGGGGGCACCTGACCGGCGGCCTCCCACTCCTTGCCCTTGTGCACGAGCATCGTGGCGTCGCCGCCGTCGTCGAGGATCATGTTGGCGAGCTGCGCCGCCGGGCCAGGTGAGGATCTGCTCGGTGCAGTCCCAGTACTCCTCGAGGGTCTCGCCCTTCCAGGCGAAGACCGGCACGCCCTGGGGGTCCTCGGGGGTGCCGTGCGGGCCCACGACGATGGCCGCGGCGGCCTCGTCCTGGGTGGAGTAGATGTTGCAGGAGGCCCAGCGGACCTCGGCACCGAGCGCGGTGAGCGTCTCGATGAGCACCGCGGTCTGCACGGTCATGTGCAGCGAGCCGGCGATGCGGGCGCCGGTGAGCGGCTTGGCTGTCACCGAACTCGGCGCGCAGGGACATCAGCCCCGGCATCTCGTGCTCGGCAAGACGGATCTGGTGGCGGCCGGCCTCGGCCAGGCCGAGGTCGCGGACCTTGTGGTCAACGGGCATGCGTGAGCTCCTTGGGAGTCAAGACGGTCTGGTTGACCCGGCGTCGCCCTTCAGGGCCGCACGTTCGTGGAGGGTTATCACCCGCGCCGGCGAACCCCGACTCTACCGCAGGGGCCCGTCGAACCTAGGAAACCGCTGGTCACGAACCCCCCGTCGAAGGTTGTCTGTGGTGGCATATGAGGGTGCGTCGCGAAGCATCCTGCAGGGGTTGAGCGGCGCCAGACGCTGGAGAAGTCGGCGTGAGGCGACCGGCGGATGCCGTGACGCCTCGGCGAGCGTTCCCGTGATCTCTCAGGGACCGGGGCAACCCGGAACGGTCGCCGTCGACGACGCGTCGGAGGGGACGCTGCTGCGCAGACGGCGACCGAGAGGTCACGCCCGCAACGCTGCGCCCACCACAGGCCGCCGGGCCGTCGTACTCGCAGGGGGTACGGCGGCTCGGCACTGTCCGTCGCCGCCTGGGCATCTAGCCGCGAACAAGCCATCCGGAGCGCCATCGCGACGAGTCACCGTGCCGCGTCCTTCGACGGCGCGCTCGGCGGGGCCACCGCGGAGATTCGCCGACAGGCATTGAGAATGCGCTCGGGTTTCGCTACAGCGGGTGGCGCGCGCGAGCGCGCGAACTGCGCGCAACCGGACGAGTCCGCGAGTGGTGGACCCCGTGCGCGTGGTGGGGTCGTCCCGAACCAGTCATTGACCCTTGCGCTTTGGCAGTCGCCGCCGGATGGCGAACGGCACCCAGTCGCTCGCAACGTGGCGAGTCTTCATCTTCCAGTCGGTCTTGTCACGCGATCCCGGCCGGACTTGAAACTGGGTGATGCGCCGCGGAACGTCGGCGAGCGCTTCTGTCGGAGCCGTGTAGTAGTAGCGCGCCATCGACCGGCGAGATCGGTCCGGTGGACAGGTAGCGGTTCGGGATGGCCGTGAAAGCTATCGAGCGCGGTGGTGAAGACGACCGCGCGGCCGAGTTCCGGCGCACCGCTGCTTCGCACGCGGTCATGGCCTTGTCCCAAAGTTCGAGATTCCCGCGATACGCCGGTGACCAGTCGTCGTTCAGATAGATGAGCAGATTCAACTGGCGGATGAGACGCAAGCTCTGGTGCAGGTTGAAGTCGGCGTGGACGCCCAGGTGCCCTCCGGGCTTGGTCTCGTGCAGACCGCCGCGCTTGAAGCCTCGGGTCGGGTATCAACCCCTCGAAGCCGGTCATCTCCTCCAGGAATGACACGAAGGCCGCGCTGTTGAAGAGTGCGAAGAGGTTGTGGGTGGTCCCGCCGGTCCAGTGCTTGGGCGCGTACTGGTACTTCAGTCGCTCCTGTGCGCGGTTGAAGTAGTGCCTGTCGCCTGAACTCGGGAACTCGTCGATGACTCGGCGCAGGACCGCCTGATCGATGAAGTGATCCAGCACGATGTGCGGAGATGGCGAGGCATCCACGTAGCGCGATCTCAGGGCCGAACCTTTGACTCGGCATTCCTCGTCGTCCAAGACGAGGAACCCGTCGCGTTCGTGTAGTTCAAGAAATGGCATGAGTGCTCCTCTGCCTCATCGGGCGCGCGGGTCTCTCACCGCGCTCTGGAGGGCACAGTACCGACGGCGACCTGATCCTCGGAAATCGCGAGCCCCGGCGGCGTCCGGCCATCGACCACGAGCGCTTCGCCAGGGCGCATCCGGCAGGCGGATGCGTCCCGGACCAGGGCATCCGGCCTGCGCTGGCGCCCGGAGCAGGGACTGGCCAGTGTCGGCCGCTCGGCGGGCACGTACGCGTCGCCGCGGTCGACGTCGGGCTCGAGGTACATGACGAGCGTCAGCTCGGGCACGGCATCCCTCGCCCGCCGCTCGGCCTCGTCGATGGCCGCGGCCACCTCGTCGGCCCGCTCGGTGGGCGGCGACGGCGAGCTTGGCGGCCACGAGCAGCTCCTCCGGGCCCAGGTGCATGGTCTTGGAGTGGATGACCCGCTCGCACGGCCTCCGGCGCGGCCAGCGCGTCGAGGATGCGCTTCTGGTGCGCGGTGGTGGCGCTCTCCCCACCAGCAGCGACTTCATCTCGACCGCGAGGAACGCCGCGATGACCACGAGCAGCACGCCGATGCTGCCGAGCCGAGCACGTCGAAGATCGGGTTGCCGGTGAGCAGCATCAGCCCGACGCCGAACAGGGCCAGGGTCAGGCCGATCAGCGCGCCGAAGTCCTCGAGCAGGATGACCGGCAGCTCGGGCGCCTTCGAGCTGCGCACGAACCGCAGCCAGGAGCGCGAGCCGCGCAGCTTGTTCGACTCGCGCACGGCGGTGCGGAAGCTGAAGCCCTCCATGCCGATCGCCACGACGAGCACGACGATCGGCACCCACCACCAGCGCGACTCGAACGGGTCGAAGTCGGCGTCGCCGCGGGTCTCCTGCCACTTGTGCCACGCCTCGTAGAGCGCGAAGCAGCCGCCGAGGGTGAACAGCACGATCGAGACGATGAACGAGTAGACGTAGCGCTCACGCCCGAACCCGAACGGATGCTGCGGGGTCGCCTCCCGCTGCGAGCGCTTGCCGCCGATGAGCAGCAGGATCTGGTTGCCGGAGTCGGCGACCGAGTGGATCGCCTCGGCGAGCATCGACGAGAACCCGGTGAGGAAGAACGCGAGGAACTTCGTCGACCGCGATCCCGAGGTTCGCGAGCAGCGCCGCGACGACGGCCGTGGTCCCACCTTCGGTCGACATGGTCGCGATCCTAGGGTGCCGTCGCGGTCGCGGGCGGACTCGTCCCGGGCCTTCGACAGCCGTGGACGACGGCGGCCGGACGGGCGCCTGGCTCGTCCCAGCAGCTTGGCCTTGGCGGCGCTGAACTCCTCGTCGGTGAGCAGGCCCTGGGTGTGCAGGGCGCCGAGCCGCTCGAGCGAGGCGATGAGGTCGTCACCGGCGCGGCCGGTGCCGGGCGCTGCCGGCGGCGGTGCCGGCGGCGGCCTGGTGGCGCGGCCTGCGCTGCCTGGGCCGCCTGCTCGGCGGCCGCCTGCTGCGCGCGTCGCCTGCTGCTGCTGCTGGTAGGCCTGGGCGTCGGCGGCCTGCTGCGGCCGAGGCCTGCCTGCTTGCGCTGCACGCTGCCGCTCACGGCGGTGGCGGTGCCGGCGATGACCGCCGTGCGCGCCATCGTCGCCGGCCAGCCGGGTCGTCCCATCCGTCGCCTCATGACCTGCTCCTCCTCGATCTCGGCTCACGCGTCGATGACGGCGTTCGACGTCGGCGGCCGGGATGCGCTCCATGACGAGCACCTGGCCGTCCAGCTCACGGATGCTGGCCGCGATCTGCGCGGCCCAGGTGTTCTCCCAGGCGATGACGACGACGGTGGAGTCGGTTCGGCATCTCCTCGGCGATGGCCAGGGCGTCGTCCTCGCCGACCAGGTCGGGCAGGTCGGTCGGGAAGCCGAGCAGCTCGTCGGTCGCCCTCGGCCGTCTCGGCGTCGAACATCAGCACCGTGCCGTCGGCCTCCTTGCGGACCAGGAGCACGTCGAGCACGCGCACGGCCGCCGGTCGACGGCATCCGCGATGGCCTGGCGCATACCTCCTTGCCGCAGCTCTCCGGTGAACCCGATGACGGCCAGGTCGACCGGACTGAGCTGGACGCCTTGGTGCGTTGCTCATGTGTGCTCCCTCATCTGGTGGCCTGATCCTCGCCACCCCGGCGGATGCCGGAACAGGGGCCACCGGTGACGGCTCCGGCGAGCGGTCGGGTCGGCTAGCGTCCGGCGTATGCCGTCTGCTCGCGGAACCCTGGACTGGTCACCTGCCGACTCCCACCCCGACCTGCTCGCCGCGCCCGTCGCCGCCGCGGTCGGTGACGTGCCCGGCGCCCTGGTGGCGCCGATCGACCCGATGCACGCCGACACGGCCGCCTTCTGCGCCGCCTACGACGTCGCCCTGGAGGCGAGCGCCAACTGCGTGGTCGTGGCGGCCGTCGCGGTGACGTGACGACCTACGCCGCCGTCATGGTGCTGGCCACCCACCGCGCCGACGTCAACGGCGTGGTGCGCCGCCACCTCGGCGCCCGGAAGATCTCGTTCGCCCCGATGGCGGATGCCGTGGGGCTGAGCGGGATGGAGTTCGGCGGCATCACGCCGGTCGGGCTGCCCGAGGGGTGGCCGGTGCTCGTCGACGAGGCCGTGGTCGCCGCCGGCGAGGTCGTGATCGGCAGCGGCCTGCGCCGCAGCAAGCTGCTGCTGACCGGCGCGGCCCTGCTCGGCCTGCCCGGGGCCGAGCGGCTCGCGCTGGCGTCGCCGGTCGCCTGACCGCATCCGCCCGGCCCGGCCTCGCTCGGCTCTCTGCGGCTCGACACGAGCGGTCGACGGCCCAGTAGGTCCCGGCCGGCGCGCGAGCGCGGCCTTACGCTCGTCGGAACGTCGGACCGTCCCCGAGGAGAACCCGTGCGCCGCTCGCTTCTCGCCCGCTGGTCGGCGGCTGTCGCGACCCTGGCCGCCGCCCTCCTGACCGTGACGCTAGCGCCGCCCCGGCGGGCGCCATCACCCACGGCGACCTCGACGGCGACGGGCACCCCGACCGTCGGCCTGATGGTGGCCAAGGACGCGGACGGCAACCCGCTGTGGCTCTGCTCGGGCACCCTGATCTCGCCCACGGTGTACCTCACGGCGGGCCACTGCACGGCGGCCCCGGCGGCCTCGGCCGAGATCTGGTTCGGCGTCGACCTCACCGACGCCGCGGCGATCGACTTCCCGGCCAACGGTGACGCGTCACGGCACGACCTACGTGCACCCCGACTACGACCCGGCCGAACTTCGTGACCCGCGACGTCGGTGTCGTGGTGCTCGACTCCGCCCGTCGGCGGTGGACGGAGTACGGCGAGCTGCCCGCCCTCGACAGCATCGACGCGCTTGGCCGCGCAGCCGGGACAGCCCGCAACGTTCACCACGGTGGGGTACGGCGTGCAGCGGATGTTCCCGGAGGCGGCGGCCTGGAAGATCGAGAGCCCAGCGACTGCGGATGGTCGCGACCCCGCGGCTGCTGCAGGCGAACTCGAACTCCACGGGTGACTACTCGATCCTGCTCTCGGCCAACGCGAACACCGGCGGTGCCTGCAACGGCGACTCCGGGGGCCCGAACTTCATCGGCGACAGCAACGTCATCGGTGCGGTGACGTCGTCCGCCAAGAGCACCCTGTGCAAGGGCAGCTCGGGGTCGTTCCGGATGGACCGCTCGTGGGCCCTGGACTGGGTCGGGCACCTTCCTCTGACGGTCGTCTCACGGCCGCTCGGTGCGGCGCACCCACGCGCGCCGGCATCCGATCGGCTCAGGAGGTGCGGTCCTTGAGCTCGGTGACGTGCCGCGAGACCGACGGGTCGAGCCCGAGGCCGAGCGCGAGGTAGGTGGCCGCGAAGTCGGTGAGCGCGACGAGCGACGCGAGCCGCTCGATCGGCTGGCCGGAGCGCGCCTGCTGCTCCCAGACCGTGACGCCGGCCTCGCGGGCCGACTCGACCACGGCGTCGGCGAGGGCGACCTGCTCGGGGGCGAGGTCGGGGTCGCGCAGGGCGAGCAGGCCGAGCCGGGGCGCGGGCGGGGCGTCGAGGAAGGGGTCGGCGAAGATGTCGTCGCCGCGCGGGGCTCCCCCGGCGGTCGCGGTCAGACCCGAGCCGAACGGCCCGTCGAGGCAGGCGACGACCTGGGACGCGGCATCCGGCAGCGCGCCGTAGGTGGCCGGCACGCGGGCGGTGCGGGCCAGCATCGAGGCGGCGCGGGCCGCGGCGACCCCGGTGAGCGGGCCGTCGCCGAGCACGATCGGCACCGTCTCGCCGAGGCCGACGGCGAGGATCTTGGCCGGGTTGACGAACGACTCCGAGCGGGGGCGGCACTCCTCGGCGACCCCGTCGAGCACGTCGGCCACCCGCTCGAGCACGCCGGCCGGGCACTGCACCAGGCCCATCGCGTCGGCGGCGAGCAGCACCGGGGTGAGCAGGGACCACAGCGCGGTGCGCGACGACGGGGTCGGCAGGGCCACCTCGACGTGCACGCCGCGGGCGCGGGCGCTGACCTCGGCCAGCGGTGAGTCGGCCGCGCCGACGGTGAGCAGGGAGGCGCCGCGGCGGGCGGCCTCGGCGGCCAGCGCGAGCGGGCCGGCGGCGCGGCCGGACTGCGAGACGGCGATGACCAGGTCGAGCGGGCCGACCCAGCCGGGCAGCGGTGCGTCGCGGCGGGTGGTCACCGGCACCGGCGAGCCGGGCTCGGCGAGCAGGTCGAGCACGTCGCAGACGAGCGAGGACCCGCCCAGGGCCGCGACGAGCACCGACCGCGGGCGGTCACCGGCCAGTCGCTCGACGCCGGCCTCGCCGGCCGACACCAGGGCGCGACGCACCTGGGCGCCGGCCGAGGCCAGCGAGCGCAGCGAGTCGCGGGTGTCGAGCACGCGCAGGGCGTCAGGGTCGTCCAGGCGGCTCTCGTCGACCCACGGCATCCGGGGTGTGGTCCTCTCGCGCCCCCCGCTCAGGCGGGGCGGCGCGCCTCGTCGACGAGGAGGACCGGCACGCCGTCGTCGATCCGGTAGGCCAGGCCGCAGGAGTCGGAGGTGCAGACCAGCTCGGGGCCGCTGTCACCGGTCGCGTCGCGCAGCTCGCTGCGGCACGCGGGGCAGCGCAGGATCTCGCGCAGCCACGGCTCGATCGGCGACGCGGGGGCGGCCTGCTCGCTCATGTGGGGGCCTTCCTGGGGGCGGTGTCGAGGTCGTCGTCGATCCTCCCACACGGTGTGCGGGCCGGGTCCGGGGAGGGCCGCGGGTGCTGGTCGTCGGCGGCGCCGGGTGTGGGGTGGCGGCCGGTGGCCGGCCTCCCTGTGTCCACGGTGAGGACGCCCCGCCCGCCACGTTTGCCGAGGTTGCGGGCACGACCTAGGGTCCGTGGCGTGTCGTCACCGCTCGGGGGGAGCCCTCATCCACGGCTGCTCGTCCTCGGGCGGGTGCAGCTGGTGACGGCGCAGGGGGTGGTGCCCCTGACCGGGCTCGAGACCGGCCTGCTGGCGCTCGCCGCGCTGCGCGACCGGGTGGGTCTCGACTCGCTCGGCGACTGGCTCTGGGCCGGGCACCCGCCGCCGTCGGCGCGCAACCGGGTGCAGTCGCTGGTGAGCGGCATCCGGCGCAAGACCGCGGGCGGGGAGCCCGTGGTGGTCACCGACGGCCGGGGCTACCGGCTCGGTGACACGGTGACCGTCGACCTGCACGACTGGGATGCCGCGGTGGGCCTCGCCCGCTCGTCGCGCGCGGGCGACCCGGAGGTGGCGCTGGCGCACTACGACGCCGCCCTGGCCCTGTTCGCGGAGACGCCGCTGCAGGGGGCGCCGGAGAACGCCGCCGTCGAGGTGGAGCGCAACCGGCTGGGGCAGGCCCGGCTGTCGGTGCTCGAGGAGCGCCACGACGCCGCGCTGCGCAGCCGGCCGCACCGACGGGCTGGTGGCCGAGCTCGACGCGCTCACCGCGCAGCACCCGTTCCACGAGCGGTTCCTCGCGCAGTTCATGCTCGCGCTCGCGGCGGCGGGCCAGCAGTCGCGGGCCCTGGAGGTGTACCGGTCGGCCCGGGTGCGCCTCGACGAGGAGCTCGGGGTGCAGCCCTCGGAGCAGCTGCGCCGGGCCCAGCAGCTGGTGCTCGCCGGTGAGGGGCTGGGCGACGACGACGGTGCGGCGGGCGCGGGTGGCCGGCCCCACGGCATCCGCCCTGCCGGTGCCGCGCACGCTGCCCCGGCGACCGACCCAGCTGGTCGGCCGCGGCGCCGAGCTGGCCGCGGTGGTGGCGGCGGCCGAGGAGTCGGCCCACCGGGCCGTCGTGGTGGCCGTGACCGGGCTGACCGGGGTGGGCAAGTCGGCGCTGGCGCTGGAGGCCGGGCACTCGCTGCGGGCGAGGTTCCCCGACGGTGCGCTCTACCACGACGCCGCGAACGACCCGTCCGACGCCGGGGTGGCCACGGCGCTGGCGACGTTCCTGCGGCTGCTCGGCATCACCCCGGAATCCGTTCCGGCAGAACGGGAGTCGCGGGTCGGGCTGTTCCGCTCGCTGCTCGACGGGCGGCGGGTGCTCGTGGTGGTCGACAACCTCGCGACGGCCGGCTCGGCCGACCGGGGGCGACGACGTGACCGACCTGCTGCCCACCTCGCCGGGGTCGATGGCGCTCACGACGTCACGCTCCCCACTCCCCCGGCTGGGGGCGACCCACCCGGTGCCGCTGCGCTCGCTGGGCGCGGACGACACGATGGCGCTGCTCGCCGGGATCATCGGGGCGGAGCGGGTCGCGGCGGAGCCGGACGGCGCGCGCGAGGTGGCCCGGCTGGCGGCGGGGATGCCGCTCGCGGTGCGGATCGTCGGTGGCCGCGCGCTGCAGCGGCCGGACCTGTCGCTCGAGGAGGTGGCCGACCGGCTCGACCAGCTGGGGTTCGCCGGTGACGTGCCCGCCGACATGGGGGTGCTGCGCGCCGGGCTCGACCGGGTGGTCGACGGGCTGCCGGCCGGGGCCCGACGGGTGGTCGAGGCGGTGGCGCACCTGCCGGTCGACACGTTCAGCGGCTGGGTGGCCGGGGCGGTGCTCGGCGACCGGCGGGCCGGGGACGCCGCGCTCGACGTGCTGGTCGAGGCGAGCCTGGTCGACCCGGTCGTGCGCGACGACCACGAGCCGCAGTACCGGCTGCACGACCTGGTGCGGGCGTACGTGCGGGGGCGGCTGGACCGTCCGGTGGGGTCCGGTGTCGAGGTCGGGTCCGCTGGGGGCGCGGAGCTGGTCGCGGTGGCCGAGCTGGGGGCTGGCCCGCAACGGGCCGGCGCTCGAGCGGCTGCCGACCCGCTTCATCCCGGCGGTGCCGCGGCCGGCTGTTGGTGGTTCGGGTTCTGGTTCTGGTTCGGGTGGGCGGTGGTGTGTCGGGCGCCGTGCGCTCCGGTACCGGCGATCGGACGCCGTTCGACCGGATGCCGGGCGCTCGGGCCCGCGGCGGGCGCCGGGTGTGCGCGTGCTGCGCACCGACACCCCGCTGCTGCTGGCCTGTGCCTCGCTGCTGGCCGACGTGCGGCCCGACCTGTCGTGGCGGCTGGTGGCCGACTGCGCGCTCGGCCACGACGCCTGGTCGGACCTGCAGCAGTGGCTCGACGTCGAGTCGGTGGTGGCGGCCGCGCTCACCGGTGACGACGACGACAGCCGGCTCGGCACGGCATCCCTGATGCTGTGCCGCGCGTGGCTGCTGCAGGACCAGCGCTCGGCGTCACGGGCGGCCGGCGAGCTCGCGGAGGAGGCCCGGGCGCGCCTGGTGTCGCTCGGCGCCCACCGGTCGGCGGCGGCCGCGGCGCTCGTGGTGGCACAGGCCGCGACGTCGCTCGGGGTGCGCGCCGAGGCCGAGGCCGCGGTGGCCCGGGCCGAGGAGTCGCTGGCGCTCGTTCCGGACGCCACGCTGGCCGCCTGGGCGGCCGTCGCGCGGGGGACGCTGCACAACGACTACGACGAGCTGGCCGACGCGGCACGGGAGTTCACCCTGGCGCGCGAGCTGCTGGCCGACAGCCCGGTGACGGTGGCCAACGCGCTGGCGACGCTCGAGCTGTCGCGGGCGCGTCGGCGCCAGGGCGACCTGGGCCCGGCGAGCCTGCTCATCGACGAGGCGCTGCGGCTGTTCGCGCAGATCGGCGACGTGCACCTCTACTCGTACGCCCTCGACGCACGGGCCGAGGTCAGCCTGCTGGCGGGGCGTGCCGACGAGGCGCTGGAGGAGGCGAGCACGGCCCACGAGCGGGCCGTGGCGTCGCGCGACGCGTTCCTCACCGCGCGGGCCCGGCGCACGCGCGGGAGGGCGCTGCTCGCGCTCGGGCGGCTCGACGAGGCGGAGGCCGAGGTGCGTCGCGGCATCGACGAGTTCAGTGCGCTCGACCGTCCGCTGTCGGTGGCGTTCAGCTACCAGGTGCTCGCCGGCGGTGCTCGACGCGAAGGGTGACGCCGTCGGGCGGGCGAGGCGCTGGGGCTGGAGCGCGCCGCGCTGCGCCGGGCCCAGGCCCGGGCCGACGACGCGGGGCAGCACCCGCCGCCCGCCCTCACCTGACGAGCGGACGGCGGGCCGCCCGCGCGAGGTCGAGCACACGGCATCCGGTCGGATGCCGTCGGACGCGGTTCGGCGTCAGGCGCGCACGACGGCGAGCACCTCGTCGCGCACCCGCGCCATGGTGGCGGGGTCGGCGGCCTCGACGTTGAGCCGGAGCAGCGGCTCGGTGTTGGAGGCGCGCAGGTTGAGCCACCACATCGGGTCGCCGTCGCCGCCGGCGTGGGTGAGGGTGAGGCCGTCGAGCTCGTCGGTGTCGACGCCGTGCGGCTGCGCCCAGGCGCGGACCTTCTCGGTGGCGGCGGGCGCGTCGGTGACCGTGGAGTTGATCTCGCCGGACGCGGAGTAGCGGGCGAGGTCGGCCATGACCGTGCTGAGCGGGGCGTCCTGCTCGCCGAGGGCGGCGAGGGTGTGCATGGCGGCGAGCATGCCGGTGTCGGCGAACCAGAAGTCGCGGAAGTAGTAGTGGGCGCTGTGCTCTCCGCCGAACACGGCGTCGTGGCGGGCCATCTCGCCCTTGATGAACGAGTGGCCGACGCGGGTGCGGACCCCGCGGGCGCCGGTCGCGGCGATGACCTCGGGGACCTGGGCCGAGCAGATGACGTTGTAGACGACGGCGACGTCACCGGCATCCGCGCCGTCGGCGACCGCACGGGCGACCTCGCGGCGGGCGATGAGCGCGGTGATCGCGCTGGGGCTCACCGGTTCTCCGCGCTCGTCGACGACGAAGCAGCGGTCGGCGTCACCGTCGAAGGCGAGGCCGATGTCGGCGTGGTGCTCGCGGACGGCGGCCTGGAGGTCGACGAGGTTCTTGGGGTCGAGGGGGTTGGCCTCGTGGTTGGGGAAGTTGCCGTCGAGCTCGAAGTAGAGGGGGATGACGGTGAGCGGGAGGCTCGGGGAGGCCGGCGTCGGTGTCCAGGACGGCGGGGACGGTGTGGCCGCCCATGCCGTTGCCGGCGTCGACGACGACCGTGAGCGGGCGGATGCCGGAGAGGTCGACGAGGCCGCGCAGGAAGGCGGCGTAGTCGGCGAGGACGTCGCGCTCGGTGAGGCTGCCGTCGGCGGTGGCCGGGTCGTTGACGCCGGCGTGGTCGGAGTCGCCGAAGTCGTCGAAGTCGCCGGTCAGGATGCGCTCGGCGAGCACGCGGACCTCGGCCAGGCCGGTGTCCTGGCCGACCGGGCGGGCGCCGGCGCGGCACATCTTGATGCCGTTGTAGGCGGCCGGGTTGTGGCTGGCGGTGAACATGGCGCCGGGCAGGTCGAGGGCGCCGCTGGCGTAGTAGAGGCCGTCGGTGCTGGCGAGGCCGATCAGGGTGACGTCGACGCCGCGGCTGCGGGCGCCGTCGGCGAAGGCGCGGGAGAGCTCGGGGCTGGAGTCGCGCATGTCGTGGCCGATGACGCAGGCGGGGGTGGTGGTGTGCGCTGGGTGGCGTGTCGTGTCCGTGGCCGTGGCGGTCGTGGCCGCTCGTGTGGCCGAGGACGACCACCTCGGCGAAGGCCGCCCCGAGGGCCCGGGTGACCCGGGCGTCGAGCTGGTCGGGGACGATGCCGCGGACGTCGTAGGCCTTCACGACGTCGGCGAGGGAGATCGCAGTCACGGGTGGTGAGCCTACGGGAGGCGCGGCTGGTCGGGCGTGACGCGGGCTGGTGCGGGTGTGACGCGGGCTGGTGCGGGTGTGAGGCGGGCTGGTGCGGGTGTGAGGCGGGCTCGGTGCGGGTGTGACGCGGCAGGTGCGGGCGTCACGCGGCAGGTGCAGGCGGCACGCGGCAGCTGCGGGTCGCAGGTGGCCCCTCTGGTCATCCACAGGCGGGCTGGCGCCCATGAGTTGTCCACAGGTTCGGGCCCTGCCTGTTGATCCGCCTCGGGCATCCCTAGCGTCGAGGTCATGACAGCTGTCGTGGCGCAGACCTCGGCCACCGGTACGACGCCGGTGGCCGAGGGCCTCGCGCGGGTCCACGCGTCGATCGACGAGCTGGGCGCGACGGACACCGGTGAGGTGTCCGGGCGCGACGTCGCCGAGGTCGACCGCGCGATGTCGCGGCTGGCGGCCGCCAAGCTGTCGATGGTCGCCGCGGCCCACCGGCAGGGTGCCGCCGAGCGCGCCGGGATGACGAGCACGGGCACCTGGTTGGCGGCACACACCCGAGCCGTGGGGCGCGCAGGCTGCGGCCGACGTGGCACTGGCCACCGCCCTGGACGGCTCGCTGCCGCTGACTCGAGAGGCCCTGGCCGTCGGCGCGCTGTCCACCGAACACGCCGCGGTCATCGCCGGCACCACCAGCCGGCTGCCGGAGAGCCTGACCGACGCCGAACGGTCCAAGGTCGAGGCCGCGCTCGTCGCGCGGGCCAGGCTGGTCGACCCGGCGCGCCTGCGCCGGTCCGCCAGGCGAGCGCTGGAGGCCGCCGAGCGCACCGCCGAGGAGGCGCTGGTGCACGAGGATGCCGAGCTCCGGGGCGAGGAGGACCGCGCTCGGCGCCGCACCCGGCTGACCATGCACGACAACCTCGACGGCACCGTCACCGGCCACTTCACCGTGCCCACCCTGGCCGGAGCGATCCTGCGCAAGACGATCCAGCAGATGGTGTCGCCCCGCCGGCATCAGGCGCGTGCCGACGTCCGCGACCACGATGGCCCCGTGCGCGATGGCCCCGCCACGATGGCCCCGTACGCGATAGCCCCGGGGCGGTGGCCCCGAGTGGGCCCCGTACGCGGTGGCGTGCCCGGCGCGGCGCCGACCTCGGCCCTCGGGTCGGCCGGCCACAACGGAGGGCGATCCGCACTGCGCGACTGGTCGCACGAGTACGGCACCGCGTTCGTCGAGCTGCTCGAGCACCTCCCCACCGACCGGCTCAGCGGCAAGGTCGCCGCCACCGTCGTGGTCACCATCGACCACGATCGGCTGCGAGACCAGCTCGGCGCCGCTCACCTCGACACGGGCCACGACCTGTCCGCCGCCGAAACGCGACGCCTCGCCTGCTCCGCCGGAGTGCTGCCCGCGATCCTCGACGGCAGCTCCCTGCCGCTCGACCTCGGCCGCACCAAACGCTTCTTCACCGAGGCGCAACGAGTCGCTCTGGCCACCACCTACGACCGGTGCGCCGCCGAGCACTGCGACCGGCCCTACGCCTGGACCGACCTGCACCACGAAGACCCGTGGGCCGGAGGCGGACGAACGGACCTGCACCTCGCGGTGCCGCTGTGCGGGCCCGACCACCAGCGAGCACACGATCCCAGGTACGAGCACGTGATCACGACCGACGCCACCGGTCGCAAGACCGTGACGTTCCACCTGCGGCACTGAGGGGCGTGAGTCGCATCGCGCACGGTCGCCGTGCCATCCGGCGCCGGCGGCCTGCAGCTGCGTCGAGGCCGCTGCACTCGCGGCGCGGCGGTCACCGCAGGTTCGACGCAGGCGGCGGTTGCAGCGCGCGCTGTCTGCGTGCGCGGGGCCGGCGCGGCGCGGGGGGTCAGCCCTCGGCGCTGCCGCGCAGGACGCGGAGGTGTCCGCGACGCACCTCGCCCGGGACGACGGGCGGGGTCGAGTCGACCGGCTCCGGGGCGGGGGTGCGGGGGCGGCCGGCCTCGCGGACCGCGTCGGCGAGAGCGAGGAGGTCGTCGGTGGTCGGTTGGGGCTCGGGGTAGTCGGTCGCGAGGCGGACGACCTCCCAGCCGCGGGGGGCCGTCATCCGGTTCGCGTGCTCGGCGCACAGGTCGTAGGTGTGCGGCTCCGCGTACGTCGCCAACGGGCCCAGGACGGCGGCCCGGTCGGAGTAGACGTACGTCAAGGTGGCGACCGCGGGGCCGCGGCACGCCGTCTTGGAGCACCGGCGGGACAAGTTCACTCCAGTGACTCTAGGTGGCGCCGCCGACACCCGGCCGCAGGCACGCCGTAGCATGCCGGTCGTGACTGGTCCGCGACGCCGTGAGCGCCACGGCCGGGGGGTCCGGGGCCCGCTGGCGTGGCCGCCGGTGCCCGCCATGGAGACCCGACGGGCGCGCTTCGACGCCTTGGTGCTCGATGCCGCGGACCGGCTGCGCCCGCACCTCGGCACGCGCTACGCCGGGGCTCGAGTTCGCGGTCGAGGAGGTGCCCCCGCAGGACCCCGCGCCCTGGGAGGAGCAGACCGCTCCGCTCGGCCGGCTGCTGCGGGGCACCACCACGAGGCCGAACCGGGTCGTGGTCTACCGGCGGCCGGTCGAGGCCAGGGCCCAGGACGACCTGGACCTCGCCGACATCGTCCGGGAGGTCGTCACCGAGCAGGTGGCCGCGCTGCTCGGGGTGCCGCCGCAGGAGATCGACCCCGGCATGGACCCGGACGCCTGACGCCGACGAGGACGCCTCCCTGCGTTCCCTACTTCGGCGCCTCCGCTCGAGCGCTGGAGGCCGGCATCGAGCGAACCGGCGTCCCGGAAGCCGACGTCAGGGATGCTGGTGGCGTTCGCCAAGGACGCGTCGGGCGTCCGCCAACGGATGCGGTGGGCGTCAGGGAAGCGGGAAGGCGCGGCTGACCTCGGAGGTCACCGCGCTCTCGCCGAGGGGCATCGAGGAGAGCATCCGGGTGGCACCGGTGCCGCTCGACGACACCACGGTGCCGCGCAGCTCGCCGCTGCCGGTGACCCGGCGGACCCAGACCGAGGTCGCGTCGTCGAGGGGCACGGTCGCGACCCGGTCGGCGAGCAGGTCGATCTGGCGGGTCACGGGTGCGCCGTTGACGACGGTGGTGACCTCGGCGGTGCTGTTGCCGCCGGTGCTCACGAGCTGCAGGGTGCGGTCGACGCGTGCTGATCGGCGCGAAGGCCGCGCCACCCACCGACTCCACACCGGTGGCCGCCGGCGACCAGGCGATCTCGCCGGGGACGCTGCCGTTGCCGATCCGGACGAACGCCGAGGCGGCCACCGGCACGTCGGCGCGCACCGCGAGGGCGTAGGTGCCCTCGGGCAGCCCGGTGAGCGGCAGCTCGCCGACCGCTCCGCCGGCGACGCTGAGCACGCTCTCGCCGGTCCAGGGCACCAGGCCGTCACGGTTGAGCACGCTGACCCGCACGACGGCGTCCTGGTCGCCCGGCACGGCCACCCGCAGCGAGGTGCTGCCCGTGGCGTCGACGACGACCCCGGGCACGCACCTGCACGGTCGCGGGGGCCGCCGCCGGCCACGGTCGTCTCGGCGCCGAGCGCGTTGCTGCCGTCGACCCAGGTGTCGGTGAGCGTGGCCTGCACGCCGCCGCCGTCGGAGCGGACGTGCACGGCGGGGTGCTCCTCCTCGCCGTACCGGGCGTCGAGCAGCACGCTGACCCGGCCCCCGGGCGGCACGGTCTCGACGACCGGGTCGCCGAGCTGGCCGGCGGTGCCGTGCACGGTGACGTCGGTGGTGACCGGGTTGGCGCCGGGGTTGGTGAGGATGAGGCGTTCCTGGCGGCCGGGGCCGTCACCGCCGGCGAGCAGCCACAGGTCGGAGCCACCGGCGCTGCACGGCGTGGTGACGAGGCCGCGCAGGTCCTTGGTGTCGGTCTGCCACTCCTGGGTGCCCGCGACCGCGGGTGCCATCGGCCCCTCGCCGGTGAGCAGGATCGGCCCGACGCCGGAGGCCGGCGCGGCCGCGCTGCCCGGGACCACCGCGGACGCGCTGCCCGGGCGCTGGTCGAGCGAGAGCAGGGTCGTGGAGCCGGAGGTGGCGAGCGAGCCGCCCGCTGCCCTGCGCCGGGACGGGCAGCAGCTCGGCCGGGCCGGCGGAGGCCGTGATCGACGAGCTCACCGCGACGTCGGGGATGCCGGGGATGCCGGCCAGCTCGGGGCCGGGGCAGACCAGCGCGACCCGGGTGGCGAGCGAGGTGCCGACGAGCGGCGCCTGCTGCTCCCCCGTGGCCGCGACGAGGTCGACGGAGACCGGGTTGGTGGTGGCGACGTGCACGAGGGCGACCCCGGCGCCGGCCACGAGCACCACCCGGGCGACGCCCGCGGCGTTGATCCGCCGCGCACCACGCCGGATGCCGGCACCCACGCCGGACAGGCGGCTCATCGCCGACCCACTCGGGACTCGCGGCGACCGAAGGGGATGGCGAGGAAGGCGAGCGCGAGGAAGGCGAGCCCCTGGCCGACGTGCCACCAGCGGTAGGGGTCGGGGATCGTGACGGTCAGCCGGCTGGTGCCGACGGGCAGCGCGTAGGTGGGCGTCGCGGTGCCGCCGACCGGGGAGAGGGTGACGCCGTCGACGGCGACCACGGCGTGGTCGGCCCAGCCGAGCGGCTCGGCGACGACGAGCCGGCTGCCCCGGGGCACGTCGACGGTGGTGCGGGTGCCCGCCGTCTGGCCGGTCGTGGTGACCAGGAGCGAGCCGTCGGGGGTCTGCAGCCGCAGCCGCGGGGGCGCGACGAGGTCGACCCCGGTACCCGTGGGGCTGACCCGCCACATGTCCCAGCCGTCGCGGGGGGCGATGCGCTGCAGCCCGTCGGTGGCGTCGAGCCGGCGGGCGACCTCGGGCACCAGCCCGGATCGCACGGCGAGCAGGTCGGTCGCGGTGTCGGCGAAGAGGGTGGGCCCGGTCGAGGCGTCGCCCAGGGCCGCGCTCACCCGGTCGGCGAGCGAGCCGTCGGCGTCGGCCACCTCGGGCAGCGGGCGCACGAGGTCGGACGCCTCACGCCCGACGAAGCGGTAGCCGGCGCCGCGGGTGCCCGGGCTGACGAACAGCGCCCGGGTCGCGAAGGCGCCCTCGGCCTGGTCGACCGAGACGGCCGGCCGCGGGTCCTGCCACGGGGCCAGCTCGGTGCCCAGGGTCGCCCAGGCGACCCCGGTGGCGGAGACCACGACCGCGGCCACCCCGACCGTGACGCCGGTGCGCCGCGCGACGGCCGGCACCCGACCGGCGTCGACCGGACGGCGCAGCGGCACCCCGTCGAGCCCGCGGGCGACGGCCAGCACGAGCACCAGCGCGAACGGCAGGAGCATCAGGCCCGACCAGAGCATGATCGGCTCGCCGGCGCCCTCGACCCCGGCGGGGACGGTGCCCAGCCGGATGCCGGGGGCCACGAGCGCGAGCGCCAGCAGCACCGGCGCGAGCAGGGTCAGCGAGGTCGTCGCGCTGCCCCAGGCGCGGCCGCGCAGCAGCGCGAGCACGGCCACCGCGACGAGCGGCACGGCGGTCCAGACCAGGGGGGCGCCGGCGCCGCCCGGGTTGAGCAGGGCGAGCTGCCAGGGCTTCGGGGTCGGGCCGCCCCACTGGGCCAGGCCGGCACCGGCGACGAGCACCGGCCAGGACGCCTCGCGCCTGGCGGACGAACCACGGTGCGAGCACGGCGACCGGGCACCACCGCGACGACCAGGGCGTGCCGCCGCACCTGCGACCGGACCACGGCCAGCACCAGCGCCAGCGGTGCACACCAGCGCCAGCAGCACCGGGGCGAAGGCGCCGAGCACCAGGGTGGCCAGCGCCGTGGCGAAGGCACTCGTGGCGGTGGAGCGGCGGGTGGCGAGCAGCCACAGCCCGCACGCGATCGGCGGCAGCAGGATGAGGGCGACGAGCGCCCCGAGCCGGCCCTGCGCCACGGACGCCGAGGCCACCCCGGTGGTCGCCCACGCGAACGCGGCCAGGCCCCGCACCCAGCGGGTGGCGACCACGGGCCGCAGGGCCACGTAGGCGCTCACGGCCGCGAGCGGCATCCCGAAGATGACGAGGAGCGCGACCACGAGGCCGGCGGCGGAGCCGGGGGCGGGCAGCAGCGGGAGGTGGTCGACCAGCCAGGTGGGCAGCGCCAGCAGCGGCGCCCAGGGGCCGACCGGGTCGGGGCCACCGAGGCCGGCGCCGGTCCAGCCGTCGGTCCAGGCGTGCCAGAGCACGGAGGCGTCGGCGCGGTTGCCCATCAGCTCGCCGCCGGACAGCCCGGACCCGGCGCCGGTGATGACACCGACCCCGAGCGAGCGACCCGCGACGGCCGAGACGACGGCGGCACCGGCCATGGCCAGCACGCCGGGGTGGCGCACCACCTTGACCATCCAGGACCGGGGGTTGAGGTCGTTGGCCTCGTCACCGATCGGGGGACGCGGCGACACCAGGGCGTCGTGCACGGCGTCGCCCCACCCGGTGAGCACCGCGCGCCGGGGCTCGAACAGGGCGCGCAGGTCGCGGCGGCTGACCTCGCGGCGGTGCCGGGTGCGCCAGCGGGCGGCGGTGCCGCGGAACGGGTCGAGCGAGGCGAGCGAGGACAGCTCGGCACCGGCCGAGCGCGGGCGCTTCAGCAGCAGCAGGCCCAGCGGCGGCCACGACCGAGGTGACCGCGATCCAGGCGGCGAGGAAGGGCGAGGCCCACCACGGCGAGCGGGCCAGGGCGACCCGGCGTGCGGAACGGCGCCGGGATGCCGTGCTCGCGCCGGCGGGTGCCACCCCGGGTTCGGTGTGCATCCGCGCCGCCGGCACGACGACCACCCGGCGACCGGCGTTGTGGGCGCGCCAGCCGAGGTCGAGGTCGGCGCCGACGTCGCCGAACGAGGTCTCCCAGCCGCGCAGGTCGACGAGCAGGTCGCGCTCGACGAGGGACCCGGCGAACGGCACCCCGAGGGCGTCGCTGGACCGGTCGTACTGCCCCTGGTCGGGCTCGCCGGGCGCGGGGCGCGAGAGCAGGCGGCCGCCGCGGGTGGTGCGGATGGCCAGGGCGCGCAGGAGGTGCGGGTCGTCGGCGTCGAGGTGCTTGGGGCCGATCAGGCCGGCCGACGGCGAGCGCCGCCAGGTGTCGACGAGGGCGACCAGGGTGCCGGGCTCCGGGGTGGTGCCGACCGGCAGCAGCCAGGCCAAGGTGGTGGGGGCGCCGTCGAGCTCGTGGTCGAGCAGGGCGCGGTGGGCGGCGGCACGGGCCGGGGTGCGCGGGTCGACGGCCAGCACGATGACCGGCACCTGGTGGGTGCGGCGGGCGGCGTCGACGATGCCGGCGACGGTCGACGGGCCGTGGTCGAGGGTGATGCGGTCGGTCGGGCCGTGACCGGCGTCCGCGGGCGGCACACGGTGATACCTGCGTCAGCGGCCTCGGACTCCGCGTCAGCGTGCTCCGACTCCGCGTCAGCGGTCGTCGAGGCAGCGGGGTCCGCGTCAGGCTGCTCGCGCTCAGCGGCGCCTGCGTCAGCGGTCTCGCCGTCGGCTGGTTCACCGGGCGCACTGTCGGGGCCGGGGCCACGGCCGGGGTCGACCTCGGGGGCGGCCGGGAGGGCTGCGCCGGCCGTGCGGTCCAGGACCAGCACGGCATCCGGGGTCAGGGTCTGGGCGAGCACGGCGTCGAGCAGGGCGGCCAGGCCGCGGGGGTCGCGCCGGGTGATGACGACGGCGGTCACGCTCGGGTCCACCCCGTCCGGCTGGGACGGGGTGGACAGGGGTCGGGCTGGAGCCAGAGTCATCCGAGGTGTCGGTGGGTCGGGGCGGGGCCCCGCGTCACACCGCGCGCTTCTTCAGCTTGCGCCGCTCGCGCTCGGACAGGCCGCCCCAGATGCCGAAGCGCTCGTCGTTGGCGAGGGCGTACTCGAGGCACTCGGAGCGGACGTCGCACCCGACGCAGACCTTCTTGGCCTCGCGGGTGGAGCCGCCCTTCTCGGGGAAGAACGCCTCCGGGTCGGTCTGCGCGCACAGCGAACGCTCCTGCCAGGAGAGCGCACCGTCCTCGGCCTCGCCCTCGTCGAGCATCCCGTCGATCACATAGAGCTCGTGCATGCTTCCCTCCTCGACCCTTCGACCCGTGTGCCCCGGCTGGGATTCCGGAGTACATGGGTGGAATTACACGCGTGTCATGCACTCCACGTCAAGCCGGTTGGTGTTATTGGTGCGCATTTTCCCGATCCCCCGGCGTTTCGGGGCGGACTCGCCGCGCCCCGAACGCGACTGACAGACTCTCGCACATGCACATCACGGCCCTCGCCGGCGGCGTCGGCGGCGCCCGGTTCATCCGCGGCCTCCGCCACCACCTCGACACCACACCCGGGCTCGCGGACTCGACGATCACCGTCATCGCGAACACCGGCGACGACATCACGCTGTTCGGGCTGCGGGTCTGCCCCGACCTCGACACCCTGCTCTACACCCTCGGCGACGGCGTGCACGAGGGCCAGGGCTGGGGTCGCGCCGACGAGAGCCACCGCGTGCAGGGTGAGCTCGCGGCCTACGGCGCGGTCCCCCAGTGGTTCGCGCTCGGCGACCTCGACTTCGGCACCCACATCGTGCGGTCGCAGTGGCTCGGGCAGGGAGCCTCGCTCAGCGAGGTGACCGCCCGGCTCGCGGCCCGGTGGGGCCTGCCGGAGAAGCGCATCGAGCTGGTGCCGATGACCGACGTGCCCGTCGAGACGCACGTCGTCGTCGACGACGGAGAGGGTGGCGAGCGCGCGATCCACTTCCAGGAGTGGTGGGTTCGCCACCAGGCCGCGGTGCCGGCACGCCGCTTCGTCGTCGCGGGGCTCGACCGCGCCACCGCCGCGCCGGGGGTGCTCGACGCCATCCGCCGGGCCGACGTCGTGCTGCTGCCGCCGAGCAACCCGGTCGTGTCGATCGGCATCGTCCTCGGCGTTCCCGGTGTGCGAGACGCGTTGCGCGGCACCGCTGCTCCCGTCGTCGGCGTCTCCCCCTGATCTCCGGCCGGCCGGTGCGCGGCCACGCCGACGCGTGCCTCGAGGCCATCGGGGTCGACACCACCGCCCAGGCGGTCGGCGAGCTCTACGAGGACTTCCTCGACGGCTGGCTGGTCGACCCGGCCGACGCCGACACCACGCTGCGCCGGGCCAGGGTCGAGGCCTTCGACGGCCCGCTGCTGATGAGCGACGTCCCGGCCACCGCCCGGATCGCCGAGCACGCGCTGCGCATCGCCGCCGCGGTGCCCGCGTGACCGAGGCCCGGATGCCGTCGCCCTCCTCGGGCGGCGGCCTCACCGTCGTGCCGGTGGTCGGGCTCGGCGAGGTCGAGGCGGGCACCGACCTGGCGGGCCTCCTGCTCGACGCGCTCACGGCATCCGGCGTCGGGCTGCGGCCCGGCGACTGCCTGGTGGTGTCGAGCAAGGTCGTCTCGAAGGCGCTCGGCCTGACCTGGGCCGGACCCCGCGAGGATGCCGTCGCGGCCGGCACCGTGCGCGTCGTCGCCGAGCGTCGTGGTGCCGACGCCGTCACCCGGGTCGTCGAGTCGGTGGCCGGGCCGGTGATGGCCGCCGCCGGGGTCGACGCCTCCAACACCGGCCCGTCGGCCCGGCTGCTGGTGCTGCCCGAGGACCCGGACGCCGAGGCCGCCCGGCTCCGCGCGCGACCTGCTCGCCCGGCTCGAACTTCCCTCTGCCACACCGCTGGCCGTCGTGCTGAGCGACACCGCGGGGCGCCCGTGGCGCGACGGCCTGACCGACTTCGCCCTCGGCAGCGCGGGGCTGGCCGTGCTCGAGGACCTGCGCGGCGCGCACCGACCACGACGGTCGTCCGCTGGCCGTGACGATGCGCGCGCTGGCCGACGAGGTCGCGTCGGCGGCGGACCTCGTGAAGGGCAAGGCGGACGGCATCCCGGCCGCGCTCGTGCGCGGGCTGGACGCCGCGTGGTTCGCCCCCGACGCCCCCGGCGCCCGAGCCCTCGTGCGGGTCGGGCCCGGCGACTGGTTCGCGCTCGGCCACGTCGAGGCCGTGCGGGCCGCACTCGGCGTCACCGCGGGGAGCGCGGCGTCGGAGGAGGTCGGCATCCGGTCGGTGCAGCCCGGCGAGCCGCTCGCCGTGCGCGTCGGCCGGGTCGTGGCGCTCGCGCTGCTCGACGTGCCCGACGGGTCGGCCGACGTCGGCGTCGACGCGGCGTCGGGCACGGCCGAGGTGGCCCTGGGCGCGACCGACGACTACGAGCTCGGGCGGCTGGTGGTGCGGGTCGAGGTCGCGGCGGCCTCGGAGGGGCTGACCGCGCAGGTCGTGGCCGCTCGGCCGCCGGCGTCGTCGTGACCTGCACGGAACGGCTCGGCCGCCCCGGCCGACCGCCGCCACGTCCGGGCCACCGGCTGAGGGCCGCCCGTCAGCAGGGAACGGGCGGCCCCCGTCGCCGGAAGGACCTGTGCCACCTGCCGAGCCGTCAGTGGCGGGACTGCGCGGTGGTGGGTTGCAGCTTGCGGCGGACGTCCTCGGCGACGATTCCCAGCACCACGGCGAACATCGCCCAACGCAGGGGAACCGGTACGGGAACGGTGCCGAGGAAGAGCACGACGCCCAGCAGACTCGTCATCAGCCACACCAGGACCCAGAAGGTCCACCGCAGGCCGAGACGGATCGTGTCGAACGTCATGACCCCATTGTGACACCGATCACGTCCGAACGGTTGATGTAATTCTGTCCGAACGGCTGATGTCGAAGGTTCGGCGGCGTCAGCGATCGCCCGCGAACCGGGAGGTGGGTCGGCGGCGACATCCGGGACCCGCGCCGGGGTCGGTGGTGGCCGCCGAGCTCGAGCAGGCGCTGCACCCGGTAGCGGTGCCCGGCATACGGCGCGAGCAGCTCGGCGAGGCCGTCGTCGTCGACCGGGGTGCCGGTGAGGGCCCAGCCGATGTCCTTGGCCACGTGGTAGTCGCCGAAGCTCACCTCGTCGGGCAGCCCCAGGGCCCGCTGGGCCACCTCGGCCCAGGTCCACCGCCCGACGCCGGGCAGCGCGGTGAGCCGGGCCCGGGCGCAGGTCGGCGGGCAGGTCGGCGCACTCCTCGAGGCGCCCGGCGTGGCCGACGGCGCGCACGACGGTGCGCGAGCGGCCCGGGTCGACGCCGGCCGCCAGCCACTCCCACGACGGGATCGCGGCCCAGCCGCGCGGGTCGGGCGGCACGACGAGGCCGAGGTCTTCGCCCGGCCCCGGGCGCCGGCTCACCGAAGCGGCGCACGAGCCGGCGGTAGCCCGCGAAGGCCTCCTTGCCGGTGACCTTCTGCTCGATGATCGAGGCCACGAGGGCCTGCACGACGAGCCCCGAGCGCGGCACCCGCCAGCCGGGGAACACCCGCCACGCGTCGGCGACGGGCGGGTGGAGGGGTTCGAAGCCGGCCGGGTCGTCGCGCTCACCGAGCAGGTCGGGCACCTGCGCCAGGGCCCACCCGGCCCCGCTCCCCCACGCCGTCGCGGACACCTCGCCGGCCGCCGGCAGCGCGGCCAGGCGCAGCGTGACCGGCCCGTCCGGGGTGCGCCAGGCGAACCACCAGCCGGCGTCGTCACGGCGGCTCGTGGGGTCGCCCCCGCCGCGGCGGAACGTGCTGACGACCGCCCCGAGCGGCACGGGGCGGCGGGTGCGGACGACGCGGCTGGTGGGCGTCGCCCGCGCGGGGACGGGGTCGGTCACGGCACTCCTGGAAGGGGTGGATCGCCCGCGAGCCTAGCCGCGGCCACCGACGACGTGAGACGGGCCACGAGCCGGCACCCGGCACCCGGAGCAGCGGGAGAATGGAACGGCCACGGAGGTGTTCGCCATGGGTGCACCGGTCATCGAGGTCAGGGCGCTGTCGAAGTCGTTCGGCACGACCGTTGCGCTCGATGGTCTGGACCTGGTCGTCCAGCCCGGGGAGGTCAGCGGTTTCCTCGGGCCCAACGGGGCGGGCAAGACCACGACGATCCGCGCCCTCCTGGGCCTCATCCGCGTCGATCAGGGCTCGGCGCGGGTGCTCGGCCTGGACCCGTGGCGCGATGCCGTGCGGCTGCACCCACGCGTCGCCCACGTGCCCGGCGACGTCGCGCTGTGGCCGACCCTGTCGGGCGGCGAGACGCTCGACCTGCTCGCCCGGATGCACGGCGCGGTCGACCCCGCGCGGCAGGCCCGGCTCGTCGAGCGGTTCCGGCTCGACCCGACGACCAAGGTGCGCGCCTACTCGAAGGGCAACCGGCAGAAGGTGGCGCTGGTCGCGGCGCTGTCGACCGACGCCGAGCTCTTCCTCCTCGACGAGCCGACCGCCGGTCTCGACCCGCTGATGGAGGCCGCCTTCCGCGACGAGGTGGCGGGGCTGCGTGACCGTGGCGCGACGGTGCTGCTCAGCAGCCACGTCCTGGGTGAGGTCGAGCGGCTGTGCGACACCGTGACGATCATCCGCGACGGCCGGGTCGTGGAGTCCGGCAACCTCGCCGAGCTGCGCCACCTCACCAGCTCGACGGTGACCCTGCGCACCCGGTGCGGCATCCGCCGACCGGGCGGGCTCGCCTGTGTCGCAGCCGTTCCCGGGGTTCACGACCTGCGCGTCGACGGCGACGACGTCACCTTCCAGACCGACACCCAAGGGGTCGGCGACGTGCTCACCGCCCTGACCTGGCTCGACGTCGTCGACATCACCTGGCAGCCGGCCTCGCTCGAGGACCTCTTCCTGCGCCACTACGACGACGCCACCCCCGGGAGGGCGGCCCGGCCATGAGCGTCTCCGGCACCCCGGTGCGGGCGACGGAGACCGGGCGCCACGGCATCCGCACGACGCGGCGACCCGCGGGCCCCACGGCAACGGCGGTCACCGGCCGACCACGCTGCACCCGGCACGCCGCACCAGCCGTGCGCCGGCTCGGGCCGGCTGCTGCGCCTCGCCCTGCGGGAGGACCGGCTGCGCATCGCGCTGTGGACCGCCGGCCTGACCGGGATGGCCCTGGTCACGGTGCCCGCGGTCGAGACGGCCTACGGCGGGCCGGAGGGGATGCAGGCGCGCGCCGAGGTCGCCGGCAACCCGGCCACCGTGCTGATCAACGGCCCGACCTTCGCCACGCCCGGGCGAGGTCACCCTGGGGTCGGTGGTCGCCAGCGAGCTCGGGATGATGACCTTCCTCGCCGTCGCGGTCATGAGCATCCTGCTCGTCACCCGGCACACCCGGGCCGAGGAGGACTCCGGCCGCGCCGACCTCGTCGGCTCACTGGCCAACGGCCGCTTCGCCCCGGCGGTCGCCGCGCTCGGCGTGACGGCCGTCGCCGACGCCGCCGTCGCGCTCGGGCTGTTCGTGGCCCTGCAGGGGCACGGCCTGCCCGAGGTCGACCTGGTCGCCGTTCTGCGTCTCGGTCGTCGCGGCCGGGCTCGTCTTCGGGGCGCTCGCCGCGGTCACCGCACAGGTGGCCGACCACGCCCGCGCCGCGACCGGCCTGGCCCTCACCGTGCTCGGCGCGACCTACGTGCTGCGCGGCATCGGCGACGTGCGCGACCCGGTCGACGGCACGGCCCTGTCGTGGGTCTCGCCGCTCGCGTGGCTGCAGCAGGTGCGCCCGTGGGTCGACCTGCGCTGGTGGCCGGTGGCGCTCACGCTCGCCGCGGCCGCGGCGCTGGTCGGCATCGCGTCGGTGCTGGGCGCCCGGCGCGACCTCGGGGCCGGGCTGGTGCCGAGCCGCCCCGGTCGCCGGCAGGGTCCGCGGTGGCTCGCCTCCCCGGCCGGGCTGGCGTGGCACGAGCTCACCGGCGACGTCGTCGCGTGGGCGGCCGGGCTGGGCGCGTTCGCGGTGCTGTTCGGGGCGATGACCTCGACGATGGTCGACGCGATGGCTGACGTCCCGACCATCCGCGAGTGGATGGCCCTCGACCCGGATGCCGTCACCGAGACGCTGCTCGCGGCGATGGTCTCGTACTTCACCCTCGGCACCGCGGCGTTCGCGGTCACGGCGGCGCTGCACCTGCGCCACGAGGAGCAGGCGGGCACCGCGGCGGTCGCCGTCGCGTCCGGCCCCGGGCGGATGCGCTGGTTGCTCTCGTGGCTGCTCGTGGTGTGCGGGGCGACGCTCCTGGTGCAGCTCGCCGGTGGGGTCGGGCTGGGGGTGGGCGTGGCCCTGGACGGGGGCGACTGGTCGGCGCCCCTCGACCTCGCGGGCGACGCCCTGGTGACCTGGCCGGCCGTGCTGGTGTTCGTGGGCCTGGTCGTGGCCCTGTTCGGGGTGGCGCCGCGGTGGGTGGGCCTGGCGTGGGCCGCGGTCTCGTGGGCGCTGTTCGCTGCCGTCTTCGGGTCGCTGCTCGACCTGCCGGGGTGGGCCATGAACCTCTCACCGGTGGAGGTCGCGCCGCGCGTCCCCTACGAGGAGGTTTCTGCCGCACCGCTGTTGGCGCTGTCTGGGCTTGCAGTGGTGCTGTGCGTCGTCGGCGTGCTCGGGTTCCGGCGGCGAGACCTGGGCTGAGCTTCGGCGGCCCTCGTCGGGGTGGTCCGGCCGGGTGCGCGCGGCGGTGGTCACTCCTCGAGCGTCTCCGGGCCCGGTCGCCACCGGGCCGCCTCGGACTCGTCCCACCGCAGGAAGTCGGCGACACCCGGCAGCATGAAGTCGGCGTCCTCCTGCGGGACGAAGCGGCGGTGGTCGTCCGGCCACACGTCCGCCACCCACAGCGCCCCGGTGCACTCCTCCACCGGTTCGACGCCGAGCCGCCGGAGCTCCGTCACGCCGGGGACGACGTCCGGGCCCTGCGTCGGGTCAGCCTCCATGCCTGACGGTGGAACGGGTTCAGGTACTCACGTGGCGGACGCAGGTCCTCGCGGTCGGTCTGACCTCCAGCCGTGCCGGATCGATGGGGCGGTGGCAGACCTCGCAGACGCCGTACGTCCCGTCCGCGACCCGTGCGAGGGCGGCCTCGACCTCCTGCAGGTGGTCGCGAGTCTGGCTGGTGACCGCCGACAGCTGGGAGCGCTCGTAGGCGATCGTCTGCCCCTCCGGGTCGTGCTCGTCGTCGGCGTTGGAGTCGCGCGACGCCGCGATGAGCGCGGCCATGTCGTCGTCGAGGTGCGCGGTGCGGGCGCGCAGGGCCGCGCGTTCCTCGTGGAGCCGTGCGACGGCGGCGGGACCCGACGAACGGTCAGGACGGGAGGTGGGAGGCGGCATGGTGTGCGATCCAACCGTGCAGTCGCGGCCACCATTCCGCCCCCCGTTCGACCCGGGGGCGGCGTTCCGGCGACCCGCCGGTCGCCGACTCATCCTCGGCGAGGTCCAGCCGCTCGCCGTGAGAACCTCAGCGCCGCGGCTCCGCCGGTGACGAACGCGATGCCGAGCATGGCGAGCCCCGCAGTCACCCGCGCGTCCGACCCGGTGGCGGCCAGCTCGGCACCGGGTGCCGTTCCGGTCGACGCCCCCGCCGGCGTGGACGCGGTGGTCCGCTGGCCCACCACGATTCGGGTCACCGACACGTCGTCCCCCACCGTGCCGTCGAGGCTGCCGGTCTCCGACCGCGCGTGAACGGACAGGGTGTGACCGGCATCGGCCGGGTCGATCCGCAGGACGTACTCCAGCACGTCCTGCTGGCCACCCTCGAGCGTGAGGGTGCACCGGCTCGAGCCCGGGTCCGAGAAACAGCTGCGCCCCGGCTGGTCCGGTGGCAGGTCCGACACGGTCGACCTGGGATGGCCCGGGGTCCCGTCGGCATATTCGGGGTCAAAGAGGAGGATGCCGGTCTCGACCGGGTCGGCGCCGTGGTTCACGACGGTCAGCGCCACCACCAGGTTCGCGGGCGCCCGTGCCGAGTACTGGGCCGCCCCCCAGCTGATCGCCACGTTGCGCTCCGCCACCACGCGGAAGGAGCCGGCCGCCGCGTCGTTGCCCGGATCCGGGTCGGTCGCTCCCTCGACACCGGCCCGCGCGGCAACGCCCAGCACGGTGCCGACCGGCACGTCACGGCCGACCTCCAGCTCCAGGAACCCCCCGGCTGCGGTCCCGCCGCCGACGTCGGGCTGCTCGTCCCGGCAGGTCACGAGCTGGCCGACAGCCCGACAGGAACGGCCCACGGACGTGTGCGCGTCCGCCGGGACGTAGCTCACCCCGGTTGGCAGGTCGACCTCCAGCACGACCGCATCGGCCGCGCCGGAGACCAGGTCGGCATAGGCCTCGATGAAGTGCCGGCCGCCCGGGGCCACCTCACCACCGACCGCCAGGGTCACCCTCGCGTCGGCTTCTGCGGCGGCCGCCTCGGCGGGTGCGGGAGCAGGTGGGTCGGCGGGCGGCGGCCCGGGGTCACCGGGTGACGGGGACGGTGAGGGGGACGGCGACGCGGATGCCGACGACGGTGTCGGTGTCGGTGTTCGGTGTCGGCGCGGATGACGACGGTGTCGGCGACGGCGCGGATGACGACGACGATGTCGGCGCGGAGGGCGACGGCGACGCTGACAGCAGCGGGACGGTGGGCGCCGGGCGGGCCACGCCGGGGGCCGGTGCCGCCACCGCCGCGACCGCGGCTGCGCCCCCCAGGACCCCGACGATGCTGACCATGATCGCTGCCAGACCCCTGCGGAGGCCACGCCGTGTCATCACCGCCCCATCCTGCGCCCACGGCTCCCCCGCTGCACCCGGAGTCGCAGACTTCAGGTCAGATGACGGGGCGGAACGCGCAGCGCGGGCCCGGCGGGCCTCGACGGCCCCTTGAAGGCCGCCCAGACGTAGGTGGGCACCAGCGGCAGGGCCGCCCGGAACGCCGCCGGGGGCACCTTCGCCGCCCACGCCGGCACGTTGTCGCCCGCGGCGAAGGAGGCCGGGTCGGTGAGCACCGGCAGCGTGTAGTCCCAGACGTCGTACGCCGCGAACAGCCGGCGCAGCCCGGCCGGCGTGTAGTAGCGCTCGTAGTAGTGGTCGCCCTTGCCGGTGAGCCGCATGTACCGGTCGGCGGCGCCCCGGGGCAGCCACGACAGGAAGGGCAGCCGGTGGTGCGGCTCGACCACCTGGAAGCGGTGCCCGATGCCGAGGTAGAGCAGGCCCCCGGGTCGCAGCACCCGGAAGATGTCGGCGACGACGGCCTCGGGGTCGACGACGTGCTCGTAGATGTGGTTGAGCACCGCGACGTCCATCGAGTCGTCGTCGAAGGGCAGGTCCTCACCGCGGGCCAGCCGGAAGTCGACCCGCTCGCCGAACCGCGCCCGGGCCTTCTCCAGCCCCGGCTCGTCGATGTCGACCCCGCTGGTGGTCGCCCCGGCCAGGGCCAGCTCGTCGGCGATGAACCCGGCCGAGCACCCGACGTCGACCGCCCGCAGCCCGTCGAGCGACGGCACCCCCAGCGCGTGCTGCACCACCGCGACGATCTTGGCGGCCTTCTGCCGGCGCGCCCTCCTCGTCGAGCATCTTGGCCATGATCTCGGAGTAGGCGAGCTGCTCCTCGCGGTCGCCGGGGCCCTGGCCAGCGGAGTCGGTCACGGCGTCGATCCTAGGAGGTGGTGGCGCCGCCCCCAGGCCCACGCGGACCCGGCCAGCAGCAGGTCGGCGAGCACCGCGAGGAAGCGCGCCACGACGACGACGGCGGTGCGCGGCGGGCAACGGCATCAGGGTGACGAGCAGCAGCGCGAGCACGCCGTCGCGCACCCCGACGCCGGCGGGCACGAGGATGCTGAACATCCCGGCCGCCGAGGCCAGGGCGAACCCACCCACGCAGGTCACGAGCAGCGGCCCGAGCGGGGCCTCGGGCGCCACGCTGCGGGCCAGCACGAAGGTGCCCATCCCGGTCGAGACCCACGCGGCGACGAACCACGCCGAGGTCAGGGCGACGGCCTTGCCGGACAGGTCGTGCTCGAGCGGCTCACGGCGGAGCAGCTTCAGCCCGCGGGCGATGATCGCGTTGAGCAGCCGCGGCCAGAGCAGCACGCAGCCCAGCGCCACGGCGAGCACGACCCACCACCACGAGAACGCGTCGCCGCGCGAGGCCACGAGCGGCTGCACCGCGGGGATGCCGAGCAGGCAGCCGGTGAGCACGGCGAGCCCGATCGAGAGGATGCCGACGACCGCCATCCGCCGTCGCGGCACCGCGAGCTTGGCCCCCATCTCGGCCTGGGCGACGCACGGTCCACACCGAGCCCGGGAGGTACTTGCCGAGCTGGCCGACGAGGAAGACGCTCGACGCCGGCGGCAGGGCGAGGTGCGTGCCGAGGTCCTCGAGCAGCACCCGCCAGCCCATCAGGGTGAGGATCGGCGCGAGCGTCACCAGCACGAAGGCCCCGACCACGACCGGCACGCTCAGCTTGCGCAGCTGGCCGGACACCTCCTGCCAGTTCGCCCACAGCGCGATGACGCACGCGGCGACGATGACGACGAGCAGGCCGATGCGCAGCGCGTTGAGCGCCCTGGCCCTGGTCACCGACGCCTCCCCCGTGCTCATCGGCGCCGGAAGGTCAGCCGCAGCACGGCGTAGGCCGGTGCGTCACCTCCCGCGGCCTCGGTGCGGGCGTCGCGCATCCGGTCGAGCACGTCGCCGTCGACGTCGCCGACCAGCTTCAGGCCCAGGTCGTCGGCGCGGGCGAGGATGCCGCGCACGTCGGCCGGGCGCACCGCGAAGTCGGGGTCGTCGTCGCCGATCGGCACGGTGAGCACGAGCAGGCCCGCCCGAGCGCAGCGCCCACGAGGCCTGCCCGATGGCGTGGTCGACGTCGGATGCCGTGCACCCGCCGGGGTGCAGCCGGGTGATGACGTCGAGGCTCGCGGTGTCGACGTCGAGCACCTCGACGGCCGCCCGCCGGCCGGTCAGCTCGAGCTCGACCGGGGCGAAGCCGACCGCGCGCGACCAGCGGCCCATCGGGCTGCCGCTGCCGCTCTCGTCGACGACGACCGACGAGCGGTGCCCGTCGTCGCGGATCCGCACGATGGCGGCGAGGGCCCCCAGGGCCGACCAGGCGGCGACCGGCTCACCGGGCCGCGGCAGGCCGAGCGCGCGGGCGATGCCCACGGCATCCCGGGCGTCGTCGTCGACGGCGAGGAGGTCGGTGGCGCGCACCCGCTCGGGGATGTCGGTGGGGGCGAGCTCGACGACGGGGCCACGGCGGGCCCGGATGCCGGCCACGGTCGCCCGCGCGCGGGCCACCGGCCCGAGGGGCACGACCGGACGCGCCGGCTCGACGTCGACCGGGGCGGCGGCCAGGGCCTCGATGCCGCCGACGTAGTTGGCCCAGGGGCCGGAGAGGTCGGGCGCGCGCACCTCGGCCCGCAGCCGGTCGACGACGCCGGGCTCGGCGAGGCGGCGCAGCGCGGCGACCAGGGCGTCGCGGTCGGAGGGCGGCACGAGCAGGCCGTCGACGCCGTCGCGCACCTGGTCGGGGAAGGTGCCGACCGCGCTGGCCAGCACCGGGACCCCGTGGCTCAGGGCGAGCAGGGCGTTCTGCGAGGCGGTGGCGGCGCGGTAGGTGAGCGCGACGACGTCGTGGTGCGCCATCAGCTCGGGGATCCGGTCGGCGGGCACGTAGCCGGAGTGCACGTCGACGCGACCCTGCAGGCGAGGGTCGGCGGCCAGCTCGTGGACCCGGCGACCGGCATCCCCCCACATCTCGCCGGCGACGGTGAGGGTCAGGTCGGGCACGTCGCGCAGGGCGTCGACGAGGAGGTCGACGCCCTTGTAGTCGCGCACGATGCCGAGCGAGAGCAGCCGGCGGCGGCCCGTGGTACTCGGGGCGGGGCGCGGGGCGGGCCACCGGGCAGGTGCGGCGGCAGGTCGAGCTCGCGCACGTGCTGCGCGCCGAGCTCGGCGGCGAGGCCGGGCCTGCTCGTCGGAGTGGACGACGACGGCATCGACGCGCCGCAGGAGCGCCTCCATGAGCCGTCGGTCGCCGGGGTGGCCCTCGTGCGGCAGCACGTTGTGCGCGATGAGCACGCTGCGCGGCCCGTGGCCGGTCGCGTTGGTGCGGCCGACGCCGGCGGCCCGGAGCAGGGCGAGGTGGGCGGGCACGACGGCGGGGATGACGTGCACCACGACGATGACGTCGACGTCACGCAGCCGGCGGCCGGCGCGCACCCAGGTGTCGGGGCGGGCCCAGGAGAGCACCCGCAGGGTGCGCGGGAAGGGGTCGACGTCGGCCGAGCCACCGGGCACCGACTGCTCGCCCGGGTAGAGCGCCGAGGGGTAGAGGTGGCTCCACGAGACGAGGGTGACCTCGTGCCCGGCCTCGGTCAGCTCGTGCGCGAGGGTGGTGGTGTGCGCGGCGACCCCGCCCTTGTAGGGGTGGGTGGGCCCGACGAGCGCGACCTTGAGCGAAGCGCTGTCAGACACCGTCTCTCGACCTCACCACGAGGTCGGAGAGCAGCGCCAGGCTGGCGATCATGATGCCGCTGACGATGAGCAGCACGGTGCTCGCGGGGAAGTAGAACGGGTGGCGGAACATGTCGACGACGGCCTTGACCAGGCCGATGACGATCATCCACAGCGCCGGCGGCATGAGCACCTTGAGCGGGTCGAAGTACATGACCATGCGCAGCACCTGGAGGATGTAGCGGTAGGCGTCGTTGACGAAGTGGAACTTGCTGACGCCGGCCCGCTTGGCGTAGCTCGTCTCGACGTACTTGATGTCGTGCTGGTTGCTGAGGAACGCGATGGTGATCGTCGTGACGCACGAGAACCCGGCCGGCAGCAGCCGCAGGTAGGGCAGGCTCACGTCGCGGCGGAAGGCGCGCAGGCCGGAGTTGAGGTCGGGGATCTTCGACTTCGTGAGCCACTCGGCGATCTTGCGGATCAGCCACTTCGCGGGCACCCGGGCCCACTTGTGGGTGCCCTCCTCGGTGGTGCGCGCGCCGACGACCTGGTCGTAGGTGGAGTCGTCGCGCAGGATCCGCACGAGCTCGGGGATGCGCTCGTTCTCGTAGGTCATGTCGGCGTCGGTCCACACGACGATCTCGCCGCGGGCCTGCTGGGTGCCGATCCGGCGGGCCGTGCCGGAGCCGCCGTTGCGGCGGAACGGCAGGATCCGCAGGTGCGGGTAGGTGCGCTGGGCGTGCGCGGAGCACGTCGAGGGTGTCGTCGGTGCTCGCGTCGTCGATGCAGAGCACCTCGTAGGTGAGCTCGCTGGCGCTCATCGCCGCGGTGATCCGCTCGATCTCCTGCAGCACGTGGGCGCCCTCGTTGTAGCAGGGCAGCACGATGGTGACGTAGGGCGCGGGGCCGGCGCCGGCCGCTCGTCCTCGATCGGGTACGACGGGTGGCCGGGTCGGGCGCCGGGCGCGGCCGGGGCGGCGGACTCGCTCGGGGCGACGGCGGCACCCTCGGCGCTCGCGGCGACGGCAGCGGTCGGCGCGGTGGCCGGGCGGTGACGTCACGGCATCCGGGCGGTGGCGAGACCGGGGATGCGGGTGGTGACGGCCGGGTCGTCGCTGCGGCCGGCCTGCTCACCGGCACGCACCGAGATCTTCTCGGTGGGGGCGGCATGGAGGTCGTCGTGGTCGTGCTGGTGCTCAGTCATCGCCCGCGAGCCTACCGGCGGCGGCTGCCGTCTCCCCGCCGCCACAACTTTCCCGCCCGATGCGAGAAACCTTCACCTTCGCACCGGAACCGTTCCCGCGCGAAGGTGAGGTTTCGGGTGCGAAGGTGCGGGCGGTCAGTCGGCGTTGTCGATGAGCCGGGCGACGGCCTTCTCGATCGGCCGCCTGGCGCCTGGCGTCGTCGCGGTACCTCTTGGCGAGGGTCGCGGCGATGGTGACGCCCGACTCGTACTGGTCGATGACCCGCGGGTCGACGTAGGACTTGCGGGCGATGGTCGGGGTGTTGCCGAGGTAGGCGGCGACCTCCTCGACGGCGGCCTTGACCGCGCGCTTCCGCGAGGCCTTGGTGTCGCCCTTCTCGGGGCTCTCGGCCAGCGCGACCGCGGCGAGCACGGTGGCGTGCCAGGTGCGGAAGTCCTTGGCGGTGAGGTCCTCGGCGACCATCTGGCGATGTAGGCGTTCACGGCGGAGGCGTCGAGGTCGGCCCAGCGGGCCTCGCCGCGGTAGGCGAGCAGGCGGGTCGAGCCGCCGCGGCGCTTGCGCATCAGGTTGAGCGACTCGATGACGTGCGGGTCGCTGATCGTGATCGAGTGCTCGATGCCCGACTTGCCGACGAAGCTGAAGACGAGGTCGCCACCCTGACCGGCCGCACGTGCCGGCGCTCGAGGGTGGTCAGGCCGAACGAGCCGTTGGCGTCGGCGTAGGCGTCGCTGCCGATCCGGAAGTAGCCCAGGTCGAGCAGGCGGGTGGCGGTCGCGGCGGCGCGCGAGAGCGGCATCCCCTCGGCCTGGAGGTCCTCGATCATCCGCTCGCGGGCGCGGGCCAGCCGGGCGCCGGCGACCTTGACCCGGTCGAACTTGAGCTGGTCGCGCTTGGTGCGCCAGTCGGGGTGGTAGAGGTACTGGCGGCGGCCGGCGTCGTCGGTGCCGAGGGCCTGGATGTGGCCGTTGGGGTACGGGCAGATCCACACGTCGCGCCAGGCCGGGGGGATGGCCAGGGACCGGATCCGCTCGACCTCGTCGGCCGGGAGCCGTTGCCGTCGGCGTCGAGGTAGGCGAAACCCTTCCCCGCGCGCTTGCGGGTCCACCCCTTCATCTGCGGGGAGACCCGCCGCAACCGCGCCATGTCTCGGACCCTACCCGCGGCGCGGGGCGGCAACCCCGCAGGTCAACAGGCCTTCGACGGCATCAGGCGAAGATCATGCAGCTGCTCGTCGCGTGGGCCACGAGCCGGCCCGACTCGTCGGTGAGCTGGGCCTGGGCCAGGGCCGTGCGGCGGCCGCGCTGGATGACGGTGCCCTCGCAGGTGAGCAGGCCGGAGTCGACCGTGACCGGGCGCAGGAACTTCACGGTGAGGTCGAGCGAGGTGTAGCCCTCCCCCACCGCGAGCGTGGAGTGCACGGCGCACCCGGCCGCGGTGTCGAGCAGGGTCGAGATGACCCCGCCGTGCACGCCGCCGAGCGGGTTGTAGTGGAACTCGGCGGCCGGCATCGCGACGACGACCCGCCCCGGCTCGGGCCGGAAGTCGGTGAAGCCGAGGGTCGCCATGATCGGCGGCGCGGGCAGCTCGCCGGCGGCCATGGCCCGGAGCTGGCCGAGGCCGTCGAGCGCCATCAGCTGCCGCGGGTCGGCCTGGCCCGGGGTGGCCCAGGTGAAGGTGCGCGACTCGGTGCGGAAGGGCTGCAGGTCGGTCTCGGGCTGGGTCTGCGTCATGGACCGAGCATCGCCGGTCGTTGCTGAGTCTGTCAAGTGGACCTAGCATGGGTGCATGGCCACGCCCCCCGCCCTCGCGTTCTCGACGGACAACTGCACCATCGGCCGGGCCATGGAGATCCTCGGCGAGCGCTGGACCTTCGTCGTGCTGCGCGAGGTGTTCAACGGCATCCGCCGCTTCGACGACATGCGCCGGCACACCGGCATCCCCCGGCAGGTGCTGACGAACCGGCTCACCCTGCTCGTCGAGCAGGGCGTGCTGCGCCGGGAGGCCTACCGCGAGCCCGGGCAGCGGGAGCGCCACGAGTACCGGCTCACCGAGAAGGGGTTCGCGCTGGGGCCGGTGCTGGTGGCGATCGCCGGCTGGGGTGACCGCTACCTGGCCGACCCCGACGGGCCCCCCGATCGAGTTCGTGCACCGCGACTGCGGGTCGCTCGTCGAGGTGCACCTGCGCTGCGCCGAGGGGCACGAGCTGCGACGACCCGCGAACGGTCGTCGGCCGCCCGGGGCCCGGGGTGCGCGCCGCCGTCACCGCCTGACCGCGACCGGTTTGGCGGCATCCGCCCGCTGTGCGACGGTTGCCCCATGCCCGGTCTGTCGAGCGACGCCGTCCTCGACCTCCTGCGTGAGGTCGCCGCAGAGGTCATCACCCCTCGCTTCCGCTCGCTCACGGCGGGTGAGGTCATGGAGAAGAACCCCGGCGACCTCGTCACGGTGGCCGACCGCGAGGCCGAGGAGCTGATCACCGCCCGGCTGAACGACGCCTACCCGGATGCCGTGGTGCTCGGCGAGGAGGCCTTCGCGGCCGACCACGCGCTGATGGACCGTTACCTGGCCGCCGAGCACGCGTTCACGGTCGACCCGGTCGACGGCACCAAGAACTTCGTCAACGGCTCCCCCGACCACGCGGTCATGGTGGCCGAGACGGTCGGCGGCGAGACGGTGCGCGGCTGGATCTGGCAGCCCGAGCACGAGGTGGCCTGGGTCGCCGAGCGCGGCGCCGGAACCTGGCGCGACGGCGTGCAGGTGCACACCGTGCCGGTGCCCGACGACCGCGAGCCGCAGGGCGTCACGTCGATGTGGTCGATGCGCGACCAGCGGCTCGGCGACCTGCCCGCGATGCGGCTGTCGTGGGTGTGCTGCGGCGTCGACTACCCGCGGCTCATCGAGGGGGCGGCCGACTACATCGTCTACAGCCGCTCCAACCCGTGGGACCACGCGCCGGGCACCCTGATGGTCACCGAGGCCGGCGGGTCGGTGTGCCACCCGGACGGGTCGGCCTACGGGCCGCGCTCGCTGCGCCCCGGGCTGGTCGTGGCCGTCGACCGGTCGACGTGTGCCGTGGTGCAGCGCCGGGTGGCGCCCGTCTTCACCCGCTGACCCGCCGCCCGGCCGGCCCTCGAGTCGGCCAGTGCTGAGGGACGGTCCAGCCCAGGCAGCATGCCGGGTCAGCGTGCAACACCGCGAGGACTCGCTGCGTCGCGACCAGTACGACGCGGTAGCCCGTGACGGTGCCGACCTGACGGGCTCCGCATCCTCGCCTGAGTGCGGAAACGGTCGCCCTGGCAGCCACTTCCGCACTCAGGCTGGCGCGGGGTGGCTGGGCGGGCGGTGGGCCGGTGGGGGGCCAGGGGCCGGGGCGAGCCAGACCCGGATGGGGAGCGGGTCGGTGTGCGACGGCCGCTGCTCCAGGACGTGCTCGTCCTCGCGCACCGTCGTGTCGGCCGCGAGCACGGGGTCGACGCCGAGCCGGGCGATCGGGTCCGGGGAGTCGGCCGACAGGAGCACCAGGCGCAGCCCGCGAGCCGCCAGCTGCTCGCGCACGGTCGCGACGGTGGAGTCCAGCGCCGCCGGGTCGGACCGCAGCCCCGAGGTCGTCGACAGCATCGGGACGCCGCACATGCCGCGCACCACCTGGGGCCACTCGTTGGCGGCCCGGGAGTCGACGGCCAGCGCGACGTCGGTCTCGGGGTCGAGGGCGCCGCACACCGCGTCGACGGCGGCGAGGGACCCGCGCTCGACCCCACCGCCCCGGTGCGGCCAGGTCGCCACGACGGCCGGCACCACCACGAGGGCGCCGACGACACCGGCGGCCACGACGCCCACCCACGCCCGCCCCACGGCCCGCGACCGCTGCACGGCCCACGCCACCGCGACCACGACCAGCGCCACCACCAGGGGCAGCGCGATGAGCAGCCGGCGGTCGGCCCACGGGTGGTCGGGCGTGATGCCGGGCCGCGCCAGGGTGAGCAGGGTCGACCCGGACGCCACGAGCAGCGCCGGCAGCCAGGCGTCGACCCGGCGCGACTCCGCCGCCAGCACCGCCCGCCGCACGAGCAGGGCCAGCACCACCAGGGCCACGGCCAGCGCGACCGGCCCGACGTACCAGGACAGCCACGCCACGGTCTGCTCCGCGTAGGTGCGGCCACCGTCGACCGGCAGCCCCTGGCGCGCCTGCATGCCCGCGACGTACCGCGACCCGGGGTCGTTCGGGTCCTGGCGCACGGTCTGCCACAGCGGCCGGCTCGCGAGGTAGAGCCCCGCGACCACCACCAGGGCCGCCGCCGCGTCGGGCAGCCAGCGCACCACGACCGACGGCAGCCGCCACCCGCGCCGCCACAGCACCAGCGCGAGCCACGACCCCCCACCGATCAGCACGCCCAGGGCCAGCAGCGGCACCAGGCTGGCCGCGATGGACGCCAGGTACTGCCAGGACAGCCCGACCGCCGCCACCGCCGCCACGAGCAGCGACACCGCCAGCCCGAGCAGCACCGGCCGCGGCCAGCGCCCACCGAACGCCGCGCCGAGGGCGACCACCGGCAGCAGCAGCACGACCTCGCGCAGCGCGTCGACCCGCACCAGCCCGGTGCCGCCGACGAGCAGGCCCGCCAGCAGCCCGGCGCGGGCGGACGCGTCGCGCAGCACCAGCGAGCGCAGCGGCGCCCGCCCCACGACCATCCCCTGCGACGAGGCGTCGCCCACGAACCCGGCCGCCCCCTCAGCCGCACCGACCCCGCCCGTACCCGCCGCGCCCCAGCGGCATCCAGCCCGGCGGGCGCGGCGCCGCCCGGCCCGGCGGCTCCCGACCCGCGGCGACGGCGAGCGTCACCGCGAGCAGCCCCGCCGTCAGGGTCAGCATCGCCAGCGGCTCGGAGTACGTCGCCCGCGCGGTGTGCACCACCGGGAAGAGGATGCCGGTCACGGCCGCCGTCGCGACCCCCGCCCACGCACCGGCCACCCGAGCGACCAGCAACCCGAGCGCCAGCAGCGCCAGCCCCATCGCCAGCGCCGGCAGCACCATGGCGACCGCGGCTCCCCCGGCCCACCAGCCGAAGGCGTAGACCACCGCCGGGCCGACGACGAACTGCGGCTGCACGGCGGGCGACGCACTCGACCCGACCTCGAAGAACGCCGGGCTCGCCAGGGTCACCCCCGGAAGGTCGAGCACCCCCGAGCCGCCGACCGACTCGGGGTCGACCGCGACCACCCGCGACCCGGTCGTCGCCAGGCTGACCGCGGCCTGCAGGTTGCTCGCGGCGTCCCGCCGCGGCAGCACCTGCTCGGAGTGCGTGGCCCCCGCCCAGACCGTGAAGCCGACCACCACGGCCACCAGCGCGACCGACGCGGCGACCGGCATCCGCACCGACGGCAGCAGGCGCACGCACCACCAGCACCCGACCGCCACGGCCACGGCCACCGGCCACCCCAGCCACGGCGACCACCAGCCGAGCGCCGACAGGCCCGCGGCGACGGCGCTCACCGCGACGACCCAGAGGGCCGTTCCGACGGCGAGCGCGGGGAGGAGGCGGGCCCTCACGACCCCAGGCTGGCGATGTGCTCGATGATGCCGGTGGTCGACACCGAGGGCGTGCGCGGCAGGTAGACGACCTCGCAGACGTCGCTGACCCAGTCGAACTTGCCGGCCCAGTCGTCGCCCATGACGAGCACGTCGGCGCCGAACTGCAGGATGTAGTCGCGCTTGAGCTCGAGCGACTCCTCGACGAAGACCTCGTCGACGACCCGCAGGCTGGCGACGATCTCCATCCGCTCGTCCTGGCTGTAGACCGGCGCCCGGCCCTTCTTCGCGATGTTGAGCGCGTCGGCCGAGACCCCCACGACGAGCCGGTCGCCGAGCGCGGCGGCCCGCTGCAGCACCCGGATGTGGCCGACGTGGAACACGTCGAAGGTGCCGAAGGTGATGACCGTGCGTCCACTCATGCGGGTGAGCCTAGTGGCCGCGCGGCGCCCCTCAGGCCGCCGCGCACTAGGGTCGCCACGGTGACCACCCCACCCACGACGCCACCCGCGACCCCGCCGAGCCCCCGGCCGCCCTGCTGCGCCGGCTGGTGGCCAGCGACCCCGGCCGCCCCCGCGTCACCGTCTACGACGACACCGACTCCCCCACCCGCGGCGAGCGCATCGAGCTGTCCGCCCGGGTGCTCGCCAACTGGGTGGCCAAGGCCGCCAACCTGCTGCGCGACGACCTCGACGCCGGCCCCGGCTCGGTCGTGCTGCTCGACCTGCCGCCGCACTGGCGCACCCTCTACTGGGCGTTCGCCGCCTGGTCGGTCGGCGCGTGCGTCGAGGTGCCCGCCCACCGCACCGGCGTGGATGCCGGGCCGGGCCGCGCGCCCGCGGCCGTCACCTCCGCGGCCCCCGACGTCGTCGTGACGGATGCCGTCGACGTCGCCGCCGCCGCGGACGAGGCGGTGCTGGTCACCCTCGCCGGGCTGGCCCGCGCGGCCGCCGGGCCGGTGCCCGCCGGGGTCGTCGACGAGGCCCGTGAGCTGGCGACGCACGGCGACGTCTTCGACGCGTGGGACGACCCCGACCCGAGCGACCCCGCCCTGCGCACGCCGGATGCGGTCGTCACCTACGCGGACCTGGTGCCGACGCCGGCCGGCACGGCACAGCGGGTGCACACGGCCACGACCGACACCGCGGCGTTCCTCCGGCTCGCCCTGGCGGTCTGGGCGGCCGACGGCTCGCTGGTCGTGACCCGGGGCGAGCCCGACCCGGCCGTGCTGGCGTCGCGCCTGGTGGCCGAGGGAGTCACCGACTCGCGCTGACGGCCCCTCTCCTGGTCGTGAGTGCGGAACCGGTTGCTCCGGCGGCCACCTCCGCACTCGCGGCGGACGGGCGGCGAGGGAACGAGCCGGTCAGCGCGGCATCCGGGCTTCGACGGCCTTCCAGGTGACGGTGCCGACGACGCCGGTCTGGGTCAGCTTGGCGGCCTTCTGCAGCGCCTTGACCGCGGTGACCGGTGGTCGCGCCGTAGGTGCCGTCGGCCTTGATCCGCAGCGCCTTCTGCAGCGCCACGACGGCCGTGCCCGTCGAGCCGCGACTTGAGCACGGTGCCCCAGTACGGCAGGAGCGGGTGCACCTTGAGCTCGAGGGCCGCCCAGGTCTTCGCGTCGACGACGCCCGTGGCCGTGAGCTTGTGGGCGGTCTGGAACGCCTTGACCGCGGCGGCGGTGGTCGAGCGGTAGGTGCCGTCGACGACCATCCCGCCGAGCGCCCGCTGGAGCACCTTGACGGCGGAGCCGGTCGAGCCGACCTTGAGGGTCGTGGCCTTCACCGCGGTGAACTCGGTGGCGAAGGTGGTGGTCGGTGCCGGGGCCGGGGCCGGGGCGGCGGTCGACGCCATCAGCGCCTTCCAGACCTTGGCGTCGGTCACGCCGGTGACGGTCAGGCCCTTGGCCTTCTGGTACTCCTTGACCCGCGCCTCGGTGAGCCGGCCGTAGGAGCCGTCGACGGTGAGCTTGCCGATCGCCTTCTGCAGCGCCTTGACGGCCTCGCCCTTCGACCACAGCTTCAGGGTCAGCCCGGCGTACTTCGCGAGCGGGCTCGTGGTGGTGGTCGGAGCCGGGGCCGGTGCCGGTGCGGGGGCCGGGGCCGGGGCCGGGGTGGCCGCGGCGGGTGCGGTGACCGCGCCCATCAGGGCGGCCCAGACCTTGCGGTCGACGACGCCGGTGACGGTCAGGCCCTTGGCCTTCTGGTACTCCTTGACCCGCGCCTCGGTGGCCGGCCCGAAGGAGCCGTCGACGGTGAGCTTGCCGATCGCCTTCTGCAGCGCCTTGACGGCCGTGCCGGTCGAGCCCGCGCCGGAGCACGACGTTGACGTACGGCGCCAGCGGGTTGCTGCGGGCCGGGACGAGCTTGAGGTAGACCATGGTCGCCCAGGTCGGGTTGTCGAGCTTCTTGGTCGCCGGCACGCCGTGCTTGGACTGCCAGGTGCCGAGCGCGGCCGCCGTGATCGGCCCGAACCTGCCGTCGGCGGTGACGCCGATGACCTTCTGGGCGAGCACCACGTCGGCGCCGGTGGCGCCCTGCTCGAGCAGCGGGTAGCCGCTGGCCGTCAGCGTCGGCGCCGGGGCGGCGGCGGCGGCGGCGGCGGGGTCGTCGTCGAGCCGGTCGGGCCGGTGAGCGGCTTGGTCACGGCGACGCCGCTCCACCACGAGGTGCGCTTGTAGGCGCCGTCCCAGTTGAACGAGAAGTGGATGTGGTCGGTGTGCGGCGAGACGCCGTAGTAGGCGGTCCAGCCGCGCTCGGGCGCCCAGGCCTTCCACTGCTGGCGGTTGAAGATGATGTAGTTGATGCCGAACCGGCGGGCCATCGCGCCGGGGCGGCCCTGCGCGTCGGGCGCGGCCAGCCAGCGGGTCAGCGCGTTGGCCAGGGCCAGGTTGGCGGGCTTGGTCGAGTCGATCATCCAGTCCAGCGCGCGACCCTCACCGTGCTCGGCGGCGCACTTGCGCAGGATGCCGTAGACGTGGGTCCCGTAGGTCGCGTTGAGCAGCTTGGCGAACGCGACGGCACCGGGCTGGTTCTCGGTGAGGCAGCGGGTGCCCTCCTGGTAGAACGCGGCCACGTCGAGCGCGGACGGCAGCGTGCGCGACGGCTTCGGGTACGGGTAGGTCGTGGCGGCCTGGGCCGGCGACGCGAGCAGGGGGAAGGCGATGACCGAGGCGGAGACCGCACCGATGGTGCGCACCGGCAGGCGGCGCTCACGGCGAGGCTCAAGGGCAGGGCGTGGACACGGCGGAGTGCTCCTCATGCAGGGGGCGCCTTCGGCAGGGGGAAGAAGACGCACAGGCACCTCATGTACCGGAGGTCACAACCGTCACATCCGCCACACCAGACAACCTGCTCCCCTAGTTGTCCCATTGGTCACGAGGGTGCCGCTACCGAAACGGTTGAATTACAACGCTGTTCTTCTCAGCGAGTCTCATCCCCGCAGCACGATCTCCACCTGCAGGTGAGCACCGCCACACATCCTTCGGCGGCTGGTGGTGCCTCCCCACGGTCGGCGGGCCGGCGGCGCTCACTAGAGTTCCGGGCATGGACAAAGTCGTCTCCACCGCCGCCGAGGCCGTCGCCGGGATCACCGACGGGGCCACCCTCGCCGTCGGCGGGTTCGGGCTCTGCGGCATCCCCTCCGTGCTCATCGCCGAGCTCGCACGACACCGGCGTCACCGACCTCGAGGTCGTCTCCAACAACTGCGGCGTCGACGACTGGGGCCTCGGCGTCCTGCTCGCGCGCCAGCGCCAGATCCGCCGCGATGCGTCGCCTCCTACGTCGGCGAGAACAAGGAGTTCGAGCGGCAGTACCTCGCCGGCGAGCTCGAGGTCGAGCTGACCCCCCAGGGCACCCTGGCCGAGCGGCTGCGCGCCGGCGGCGCCGGCATCCCCGCGTTCTTCACCCCGACCGGGCGTCGGCACGCCAGGTCGCCGACGGCGGCCTGCCCTGGCGGTACGCCGCCGACGGCGCGCGTCGCCGTGGCCTCCCCGGCCAAGGAGGTGCGCGACTTCGAGCTCGACGGCGAGGAGCGCGAGTACGTGCTCGAGCACGCCATCGTCGCCGACTTCGCCCTCGTGCGCGCCTGGAAGGGCGACCGCCACGGCAACCTCGTCTTCAACAAGAGCAGCCGCAACTTCAACCCGCTCGCCGCGATGGCCGGGCGGGTCACCATCGCCGAGGTCGAGCAGCTCGTCGAGCCCGGCGAGATCGACCCCGACGACGTCCACCTGCCCGGCATCTACGTCCAGCGGGTGCTGCCGCTCACCCCCGAGCAGGTCGCCGACAAGCGCATCGAGCGCCGCACCGTCACCCCCGCCGCCGACGCCACGAGAGGAGTCCTGAGCCATGCCCCTGACCCGTGAGCAGATGGCCGCCCGCGCCGCCGCCGAGCTCGAGGACGGCGCCTACGTCAACCTCGGCATCGGCCTGCCGACCCTCGTGCCCAACTACGTGCCCGACGACGTCGAGATCGTCCTGCAGTCCGAGAACGGCATCCTCGGCGTGGGCGCCTACCCGACCGACGACGACGTCGACCCCGACCTGATCAACGCCGGCAAGGAGACCGTCACGGTGCGCCGGGGCGCGTCGTTCTTCGACTCGGCCACCGTCGTTCGGGATGATCCGCGGCGGCAAGGTCGACGCGGCGATCCTCGGCGCCATGCAGGTCTCGGCCGGCGGCGACATCGCCAACTGGATGATCCCCGGGAAGATGGTCAAGGGGATGGGCGGCGCGATGGACCTCGTCCACGGCGCCAAGAAGGTCATCGTGCTGATGGAGCACGTCGCCAAGGACGGCTCGCACAAGATCGTCGCAGGAGTGCTCGCTGCCGCTGACCGGCAAGAAGGTCGTGCAGCGGATCATCACCGACCTCGCCGTCATCGACGTCACCGACGACGGGCTGGTGCTGCGCGAGCTGGCCCCCGACGTCACCGAGGAGCAGGTGCGCGAGGCGACCGGCGCCCCGTTCACCGTCGACCTGGCCTGAGCCCGCTCGACGCACGCTGACGACCGAGAGCGGATGCCGTGGTGCGGCATCCGCGCTCGTCGTGCCGAGCTCGCGCGGCCCGGCGGTCAGGGGGTCCAGCGGGTCCAGGCCGCCCAGGTGGCCGTGCCGCGTGACGACGCTGTGCAGGGTAGCGCCCCCATGTCGTTGCCGCGCGAAGACGACGAGCGCGCCGTCGGAGGTGCGGCGGGCCACGACGTCGTCGCGACCGTCGCCGGTGACGTCGCCGGAGGCCATGAAGCGCGCTGTAGCCGGCCCAGGACCCGCTGACCGTGGTCGGGGAGCCGAGCTTGCCGGTGCCGGTGCCCGGGTAGAGCAGCATGGCGTTGTCGCTGCTGCGCACGGCCAGCACGTCGACCTTGCCGTCGCCGGTGAGGTCGCCGGGCGACAGGACGGCGCGGAAGGCGCTCCAGCCCGATGCCGATGTAGATCGGTGGTGAGCGTCTTGCCCCGGCCGTCACCGCGGTAGACCTTCAGCTGCCCGGACGTGGTGCGCGCGAGGAAGTCGGTGTGCCCGTCGCGGTCCATGTCGCCGGTGCCCGAGACCAGGTTGACGCGTGTCCCAGCCGGTGCTGATCGGCGACCCGCGGGTAGAACCCGCCGGCCCCGTTGCCCGGGTGGTAGTAGAGCGTGGTCGCCGTCGCGCTCGATGACGTCGTGGCGGTTGTCACCGTCCCAGGAGCCCACGTCGGCGACCAGGCCGACGGCTGCCCCAGCCGGTGCCCATCGACTTCGGCGGTGAACGCGCCCGGTGCCGCTGCCGGACAGCAGCCGCAGCGTGCCCGGCGGTGTCGACCGCGAGCAGGTCGCCCGCGGTCGTTGCCGTCGAGGTCCTTGGGCCAGGAGGCCGCGCGACGTCGCCGGGGCCGAGGTGACGGTCCACCACGTGCTGCGCAGGCCCATCGTGGAGCGGAACGAGTCGCCGGTGACGGTCTTGGAGCCCGCCGAGCCGATGATCGTCACGCTCGAGATGCGCCCGCCCCAGGCGTTGATGCCGTCGCGCTTGTCGATCCGCAGGCGCCTTGAGGGTGCCGGTGGTCGGGTAGGCGCCCTCGATCGTGCTGATCGACAGCGAGGTGGTCCACGCGGCTCGAGCTGCCCGAGGGCACGTCGTCGTACGGGTCGGCCTTGGAGACCTGGTAGGCCAGCGAGGACGCCACGGTCTGGCCGCCGTTCGAGCGAGCCGAACTGGGTGAACGCCGGGGCGCCGCCGTAGAAGACGCCGAGCCCGCCGTGGCGGCGACGGCCGCGGTGGACGCGGCGTACTCGTGCGGCACGGGGTGCCGCTGGCGGTGTAGCCGGCCAGGCCCTTGTAGACCTGGCACGCGGTGCTGTCGCACAGGTCGTACGCCGAGCCGGCCGCCTGGTGGCCGATCTCGTAGGCCGCGTAGGTGCGGGCGGCGACCGCCTGCACCTGCAGGGCCGCGGGCGACCAGGACGGCGGCATCTCCGAGGGGACCACGCTCTGCAGGTAGTAGTCCATCGGCACGACGCTCAGCGTCATCAGGCTCGCCGCCGGAGCCGCACGCGTGCGCACGGTGCGGCGGTAGTCGCGCTGGGTGCCGTCGGGCATGACCACCCGCACCTTGCCGAGCGTGGCGTCGCTGAAGGACAGCGGCTTGGTGACGCCGGTCCAGCTGGCCGCGCTGCGCCAGGCGCCGCTCTGCAGCCACTGCAGGGTCAGGCCGGTGCCGCCGGGGACGACCCGCCAGCGCGTGCGCAGCGTGCCGTCGGAGTTCTTGACGTAGAGCGGGCCGGTCCTGCGTGCCGTCGGTGACGACGAGGTTCGGCGTCGTGACGACCTGCGTCGACGGCGGTACCCAGCGCGGTGAGCTTGCACCCGAACCGTCGGGTTGCCGATCGCCGTGGACCGGGTGGTGTTGGGGTAGTAGAACGCGAGGATCTCGTCGCGCGTCAGACCGCTGAGCGCGGCCCCGTAGGCGCCGTACTGGCTCATCCCACGGCCGTGGCCGTAGCCGCGGCCGGAGAGGGCGAACGAGGTGCCCGACGGCCGGGTGTACGTCTCGACGACGCTCGCGGCCGCGACCTCGGCCGTCGTCGACGCCAGGCCGGCCTTGTACGACGTCGCCGCCGTCGAGCGGATCGACGGCAGCTTGCTGAACATCAGGTCACCCGGGCAGTCGGTGAGGTTGAAGTCGCGGTGCCCGGAGACCCGCGGCTTGGTGATGACCGTGCCGTCCGGCCAGCGCGAGCTGCCCGCGGAGGTGTAGCTCACCGACGTCGCGGGGTCCCAGCCGTTGAGCCAGGCCTTCCAGCCGATCAGCTTGCCGATGGCCGACAGCACGGTCGACGTGGGAGCGACGGCGCCCGTGGTGCCCGGGTCGTGGTTGCCGAGGGAGGAGATGCCGAAGGTCTGCATGTTGAAGCCCTGGGCCTGGGCGCCGACGACGTTCTTGTAGTCGCCGCCGAAGCGGCCCTCGTAGAGCCGGCCGAAGCGGTCGACGAAGAACTGGTAGCCGATGTCGCACCAGCCGTTGCCGTTGACGTGGTACGCGTAGATGCCGCGCAGCAGCGCCGGCACGTCGGTCGGCCGAGTAGGTGTTGGAGTTCACCGTGTGGTGCACGACCGCGCCCTTGACCTTGTCGACGTAGTCGGGCCCGCAGGTCCGCAGGCTCTCGTCGGCGCCCCACTGGGCGCGGCTGATGATCGTCGGCTTGACGGCCGCGGCGCCGGCGGTCGCGGCCGGCGTCTGCCCGAGGAGTCGCGTCGGCGGCGCTGGTGCCGCCGTCGACGAAGGTGGCCTCGAGCCGGTCGAGCCGGGCCGTGGCCGTTGCGGGCGGTCACCCGGACCTGCACCTGCGTCGGACCCGGCGACGCCGACCGGTTCGGTCGCGACCTTGGCGCTGCGCGGCCTCGGCGGTGCCGGGGTCGGGCGCCGAGTCGCTGAGCCCGACCGGGGTCCACGAGCCCCAGCGGCCGTCGGTCCTTGCTGCGCACCGACACGGTGACGCCCGTCGGCGGAGGCGCGGTCCGGGAAGCCGACGCCGACGACGTCGGCGCCGTCGCGTGTCACGGGTCAGCGACGCTCTCGGATGCGTGCCGGGCACCGCGGCGGGGGCCGCCCGGCGGCTCCGCGGTCGCGGCCAGCGCCGCGCCCGAGGCCGCGGCGTGCGCGGCCGGCATCGGGCACCCGCTGCAGCGAGGGCTTGACCGCGTGCGGCGTCGCGCCGACGGACACGACGGGGACCACGACGGCGGCGCCGGCCAGCAGGGTGGACGCAGTGACGATGCGGAGAGTTCTCATGGTTCGACCCAGTCGTGATCGGTGACGCACCCGTCGGGTCGGCCGCGGCGGAACGGTTTCAGGGGGCCCGGAGGGTGCTGCGGTTGCACCGGCGAGTGTGTCACAGCGAACACACTCGTACCTTCCGTACCAGAAAAATCGGGACCGAGCACGGCTCAGTATGCTGTCAGGATGCCGCAGGAGCCGTCCGCCCTCGACGGGCCGGACCCCGGGCCCGAGAGCGTCACGCCACCCTCCGGCGACCGCCGTCCGATCGTGGTGCACCCCGACGCGACCGGCGCCGGCAGGCTCGACCCCGACGCCCCTCCGGCCCCTCCTCCGGGGGCCAGCCTGCGCTCCCGGGCCGCCCTGAGCACCTACGCGACCGCGGTCCAGGGGCTGGCGCGGCTGCTCTACGGCGTGCTCGTCGGGCACCTCGGCTCGCGCGAGCTGTTCGGCCAGACCAACACCTCGCTGTCGCTCTCGGTGCTGGCCAGCCAGCTCTGGGGGTGCGCCGGCGTCGGCGGCCGGCACCCGGTTCGTCGCCGCCCGCGCGACGCTCGCCGACCCGGAGGGTGCCGCCGTGGTCGCCCGCCACCTCGCGACCCGCACCGCCCGGATCGCCCTGGTGCTGCCCACGACGGTCGCCCTCATCGGCTCCTGGCGGCTCGGGTTCAGCCCGGCGCACACCATCGGCACGGTCGTCGTGGCGGTCGACCTACACGATGTACACCACGCTGCGCGGCATCCAGTACGGCCAGCTCCGCTTCCGCCAGGTGGCCGTCTGGGACACCATCTCCGGGGCGCTGGCCCTGGTCGTCGTCACGGTGGTGCTCGCGCTCGACGTGCACCGCCCTGACCCTGCTGCCGCTCGCGCTGGGCTACGCGCCTGTTCGCGGTCGTCTCGTGGCCGGCCCGGGCCGCCGGCCGGGTCGACCCTGCGCTGCGCCGCCAGATCGACCACTTCATCCTGTTCGGCGCCGTCAGCGGGCTCGCGACCGGCGGGCTGCTGCAGCTGTCCCAGCTCGCCGCGCACGCCTACGCCGGGGCGGGCGAGGCCGGTGACTTCGCGGCGGCGCTGAACCTGGCGACGCCGGCGTCGATGCTCTCGCTGGCCCTCGGCACGGTGCTGGTCCCCCCGCTGGTCGCCGCCGCGGGCCGGGGCGACCGGGCCGCGGTGCACGCCCAGAGCGACGCCATCGCCCGCCGGCTCACCGCGATCTTCGTCGGGCTGTTCGGCGTGCTCGTCATCGTCAGCCCGCTCGCCATCGCCGTCGTCTGGGGCGCGGAGTACGCCAAGGCCGCCGCCGTGCTGCCGATCCTGCTCGTCGCGGTGATGCTCGCGTCGATCGCGCTCGGTGCGGCGACGACCCTGGTGTCCACCCGCGTGCGCGGACCCCGCGCCGTGGCGATGGTCAACGTCTCCGGCCTGCGTCGTGAGCCTCGCGGTGTGGCCCTTCCTCGCCCCCAGCCACGGCACCGTCGGGGTGGCCCTGGGCTACCTCATCGGGTCGGGCCTGGCCTCGCTCGGCATGCTCGCCACCGTGTGGTGGGTCGAGCGGCACCACTGGCTCGACCTCGCGGCCAAGCTGGTCGGCGGCACGCTCGTCGTGCTCGTGCTGGCCGAGCTGGCCCGGCGGGTGCAGGGCCCGGCCGGTGTCGTCGCCCAGCTCGGCGCCGCGGCGGCCTTCGCGGTGGCGTGGCTGCTGCTCAACCGGCACGAGGTGGCGGCCCTGTGGGCCACCGTCCGCGGGCGCGGCACGACCCCCGCGAGCACCTAGAATCGTTCGGGTGCCGCCCTCCCTCACCGTGTTGATGACCACGTACCACGGCACCACGGTCGAGGAGCTGGAGCGGTCGGTCGCCTCGATCACCGGCCAGACCCGCCCACCCGAGGAGTTCCTCGTCGTCGTCGACGGCCCGGTCCCCGCTGCGCTCGACGCTTCGCTCGCCGCTGCCGTGGCCGCCCACCCCGCCCTGCGCGTCGAGCGGCTGCCGCGCAACGTCGGCAGCGGTCTGGCCTCGGCCCATGGGCTCGACGTCGCGACCGGTGACTTCGTGGCCCGGCACGACTCCGACGACGTCTCGCTCCCCCACCGGCTCGAGCGTGAGATGGCCGCCGTCGAGCAGCACCACCTCGACCTGGTCGGGTCGGCGATGCTCGAGTTCGAGGGCACCCCCGAGAACGTCATCGGGGTGCGTCGCAACCCGCGCACCCACGAGCAGATCACCAAGCGGATGCGCCTGAACAACCCGATCAACAACCCCACGGTCGTCTTCCGGCGCCGGCTCGCCCTCGACGCCGGGGGCTACGCCGACCTGCGCTACATGCAGGACTACGACCTGTTCGCGCGGATGCTCGCCGCCGGCGCCCGCGCCGAGAACCTCGACGAGCCGCTCGTGCTGTTCAACGCCGGCGACGGCATGATCGCGCGGCGCGGCGGCTGGCGGATGCTGCCCCACGAGTGGGACGTCCAGCGCCGGCTGCGCGACACCGGCACGATCGGCAACGTCCTGCTGGCCCGCAACATGGTCGTGCGCGGCGCGTTCCGCGTCATCCCGCCCACCCTGCTCAAGAAGGTCTACGCCGTGCTCTTCCGGCGCGGGCCACGACGCCCCCGCGGTGCCGACCGCCGCCACCGGCGACCGCCCGGAGGTGGGCCGATGACCGCGGGCGCCATCACCTTCGTCGTCGTGTCCTTCGGTGGGGTCGACGACGCCACCCGCCTGGTCGCCTCGCTCGGGCACCGACACCCCCCTCGACGTCGTGCTGTGCGCGAACAAGCCGGGCGACACCGAGGCCGCGACGGCGGCCTTCGCCGACGACCCGCGGGTGCGGGTGCTCTCGTTCGAGGACAACCCGGGCTACCTGCCCGCGCTGCAGCGCGCGCTCCCCCACGTCGACACCTCGCGCCCGGTCGTGCTGGCCAACTGCGACCTGGTCGCCGACCCCGGCCTGGTCACCGAGCTGCTGCGCCTGGCCGACACCTACCCGGATGCCGGGTGGCTGGCTCCCGCGGTGATCGGCAGCCTGGGCGTCGACCAGAACCCGAACCTGCTCGCGCCGCCCTCGGCCCGGTGGCTGCGTGCCCTCGCGGCGGTGCACCGGGTGCCCCAGGTGGCCGACCTGCTGCTGCTGCGCAAGGAGGGCCACAGCTCGCGCACCGTCAGCGGGGTCGAGCCCGGCAGCACGGTGTTCGCAGGGCACGGCTCCTGCATCGTGCTCACCCCCCGGTTCTTCGCCGCGGGAGGGTCGTGCGACTACCCGTTCGCCCTGTTCGGGGAGGAGCTGTGGTTCGGGCGCGAGTGCGACCGGCTCGGCCTCGAGGTCCGCTACGTGCCCAGCGCCGTGCTGCGCCACACCGAGCACGCCGCCACCGGGCGCACCCGCCGCGGCGCCGTCGCCCGGGTCAAGTTCGAGGGGCTGCGCTACTGGTCGCGCGCCGCCAAGGAGGCGGGCTGGTGACGGCACCCCGAGTGCCGTCCCGACGTGGGGCTCGCACCACCGTAGGCTGGCCGCGATGAGCACCAGCGCCCCCTCCACCGACGACGTCTGGCTCGTGGTCCCCCTCTTCAACGAGGAGACCGTGATCGCCGACGTCGTCCGCGACGCCCGCCGCACCTTCCCGAACGTCGTCGTCGTCGACGACGGCTCCTCCGACCGCGGTGCCGACGCCGCGGCCACCGCCGGGGCGCTTCGTGGTTCGCCACCCGGTCAACCTCGGCCAGGGCGCCGCGCTGCAGACCGGGTTCGAGTACGCCCGGTCGGTGCCGTCGATGCGGTGGGTGGTCACCTTCGACGCCGACGGCCAGCACCAGGTGAGCGACGTGCTCGAGATGCTCGAGAAGGCCCGCGCCGAGGACCTCCAGGTCGTGTTCGGGTCGCGGTTCCTCGACGACCGCACCGACCCCGAGCCTGATGAAGAAGGTCATCCTGCGCCTCGCCGTGGCTACACGAACCTCACCACCGGCACCAAGCTCACCGACGCGCACAACGGGCTGCGGGTCATGAGCCGCGACGTCGTCGAGTCGCCTCGACATCACCCAGAACCGGATGGCGCACGCCTCCGAGCTGGTTGCGCAGATCGGCGAGATGAAGGTGCCGCTACGGCGAGAGCCCGGTGCACATCCTCTACACCGACTACTCGAAGTCCAAGGGCCAGTCCCTGTGGAACTCCGTCAACATCCTCGTGGAGCTGATGTTCCGATGAACACGGTGATCGTCATCCAGGTCCTGCTCATCGTCGTCGTCATCCTCGTCGTCGCCCGCCTGTTCCGCTCCCGCGGGGCCCGGGCCCAGGCGATCCGCCGGATCGGGCTGGTCGTCTTCGCGGCGTTCGCGGCCGTGTCGATCCTCTTCCCCGACGTGTGGAGCCGGCTGGCCCGGATGGTCGGCGTCGGCCGTGGCACCGACCTGGTGCTCTACGCCCTGGTCGTCGCGTTCCTCAGCTTCACCGTGACGACCTACCTGCGCTTTCGCGACCTCGAGACCAACTACACCCGGCTGGCCCGGCGGATCGCCCTCACCGAGGCAGCACGACCGGCCGATCGCGACGACGAGGGGCACGACACCCCCCGCTGAGCCACAACTTTCCCGCCCGATGCGGGAACCCTCATCTTCGCCGGGGAACCGTTCGGGTGCACAGGTGAAGCTTCCGGTGCTCAGCCGACGCGGTAGAGCTCGATGTTCTTGTCCTGCGTGGCGAAGATCAGCTCCCAGTTCGTCGGCACCTGGGGATGCTCCTTCAGCCAGCCCTGGATGTTCCAGTTGCAGTGGATGCAGACCCCGGTGTCGTGGGCGCTGTAGAACAGGACGAGATCGCCCGGTTGCGGGTCCGCATCCTTGGTGAGGGCTCGCCCCTTGCCCGTCCAGAGCTTGTCCCCGCCGAAGACCGGGCGCTGGAAGACGGGCAACAGGCGGAGCGTGCGGCTGTCGCTCCAGACCGTGTCGGCGGCTCAGGCCGGACCCGGCGGCGAAGTCGCGCAGCTCCTCCAGAGCGTCTCCCCCGTTGGGCGCGAAGGCCTCCGTGGTGGTGACGAACTGCTGCGCGTGCCAGACGGGCACTACGCAGACGACACCCACGACGGTCGCGGTGGCCGCCACCCGTCCCCACCGGGGCAGCGGCCTGGAGCCCAGCCACCGGATCGCGGTGCCGGTGAGGCCGCCCACGACCAGGGCGATGGCCGGGAAGTACTGGATCCAGTACCGCGAGTTCGCCAGGGCGCCGAAGGGGCGCTGAGGGAGCAGGACGCCCCCGGCGAGCAGGTTGAGGCCATAGACGGCGATGAAGCCGACGGCGAACACCCGCAGCGGGCGGCTGCGGGCGAACACCGCCAGCGCGGCGACCACCCCGCTGAGGACCATCCAGACGCCGTCGGGTCGCGCCGCGAGGGCAGTCTTCGGGATGGTGAGGAACCACTCCCACCGGGTGTGCAGCACGGGCTGAGCCGGCACGGCCGAGACCGGCCGGCGCGGTGGTTCGTAACCGGCGCCGGCCGGGTTCTCCCCGATGAGGATGTGGGCCTTCAGGAGGGGGTCCCCGTAGACGAACCAGCTGATCCCCACGTCGATCGCGAGCCACAAGGCGACGGTGATGGCGGCGACGCCGAACGCCCGCAGGATCGACCCCCTCCGCCAGAGGAGGAGCATGACGATGGGCCACGCTGAGCATCGCCGTCTCACGGACCTCGAAGCTCCAGCCGAGGAAGAACCCGGTCACGAGGAGCCACACGATGGCCGACCGCCCACGGAAGTCTCGGTCGCGCGCCATCAGGGCGGCGAAGGCGGCCGCGTAGACGAGCGCGATCGCCATCACGTCGGGGTAGAAGCGCGTGGTGTTGTAGAGGACCAGGGTGTTGGAGAACAGGACGACGACGGCCACGAGCCCGGCGGCGACCCCCCAGACGGCGTCCGATGAGGTAGACCATCGCCGCCAGGAGGGCGGTCGAGCAGCAGCGGCCAGAAGTAGTAGGTCGCCTCGGCGTTCTCGAACAGGAAGGCCGGGGCGAGGTTCGCGAGGAAGATCCCGTAGCGCGACAGACCCAACGGGACCCAGTCGTCGCTCGGGAACTGCAGGGTCTGGAGCACGTAGTGGTACGGGTCGGTGGGCACGATGGGAGAGCGCCATACGAAGGCGAACGAGCGCGACCAGGCTCGCGACGCCGATGGCGGCCACGGCGTCTCGCCTGCTCGGCGGAGCGCCTCTCAGCGGATCCGGTCCGCCTCCGAGCGGGCGGAGACAGAATCGGGGTCGAGACCAACACGGTCAACGGCAGGCAGCATCGTGGGGTCTTCCAGGAAGCGGGGGGGGCCCTCAAGATAGACGCCCCCGCCGCCGCCGCCGACTCACGAGCGGACGGTGCCCTGGTCCTCGTTGTAGCGTGCGAGGACCTCGTCCATCGGCCCGTCCATGACCAGCCGGCCCTGGCGAAGGTAGAGACCCCGCGCGCCGAACCGCTTGAGGTCGCTCTCCGAGTGCGACACGAGGAAGAGCGTGCGGCCCTCGGCGAGCAGCCCCTCCATCCGCTCGTAGCACTTCTCGCGGAAGGCCTTGTCCCCGACGGCGAGCACCTCGTCGACGAGGAAGATCGGTTCGTCGAGCGAGGAGATCACGGCGAAGCCGAGCCGCACCTGCATGCCCGACGACAGGTGGCGGTAGGGGCGGTCGAGGGCCTCGCGCACCTGGGGGCCGGCGAAGTCGACCATGCTCTCGAAGCGCTCCTCGATCTGGTCCTTCGACAGCCCGTGCAGCGCCGCCTGGATGTGCAGGTTGTCGCGGCAGGTGAGCTCGCCGCGGAACCCGCCGGTCAGCTCGATGAGCGGCGCGACACCGCCGTCGACCGAGACCGACCCTCGTCGGGGAGCAGGACACCGGCGATCACCTTGAGCAGGGTGCTCTTGCCGCTGCCGTTGCCCCCGACCAGGCCGACGGCCTCGCCCTTGCGGATGTCGAAGCTGATGTCGCGCAGCGCCCAGAAGGTGTCCGGACGACGTGCTCGGCGACCCGTGGAAGAGCAGGTCGCGCAGCTGCAGCTTGCGCCGGCGGGAGGTGTAGAACTCGACCCCGATGTCCTGGGCACTGATCACCACGCTCATCGGCTCAGATCTCCTTGAGGACGGTGCGCTCGAGGCGCCCGAAGGTCCAGAACCCCACGACGAGGAGGACGAGCGAGATCACGGGGCTGATGCCGACGTCGACCCAGGACACCCCGCGGGCGAACAGACCCCCACGGTAGAGCGACAGGATGCCGTTGAGCGGGTTGAACGCCAGCATCACGCGCAGGTACTCGGGCACCGCGTGCGTGCCGTAGAGCACCGGCGACAGGTAGAACAGGAACCGCAGCACGATGCGCACGACCCGCTGCATGTCGGTGGCGAGCACCGTGAGCGGGGCGAGGAGCAGCCCCAGCCCGACGAGCAGCACGAACTGCAGCAGCATGCCGAGGGGGAAGAAGACGAGCTCCCAGTCGAGCTCGACCCGCCCCACGGACGAGGTAGTAGATGACGAAGCCGACGAGCACCGGCAGCGACAGGACGTACTCGACACCCTTGGCGACGACGCACCGGATGACCCAGATCTCGCGGGGCAGGTTGGTCGAGCGGACCAGCCGGGCCTCCTGGATCAGGCTCTTGGTCGTGTCGTTGACCGACGCCGTGAACCACTGCCAGGCCAGGAGGCCGGAGAGCAGGTAGAGGAAGTACGGGCTTGTCGGCGACCCGGCCGGCCTTGAAGATGAACGTGAAGACCACGAAGTAGACCGACGCCATGAGCAGCGGGTCGAGGACGGTCCAGACGTAGCCGAGCAGGCTGCGCGAGTAGCGGACGCGCAGGTCGCGCTGGACGAGGGTCCACACGATCGACCGACGACGGATCACCGCTGCGATCCGGGTGATCAACGCGGTGACCTCGATTCGGCGTGGACGGTGGGCGACCGGCGCCCGTCAGGGCGCCGTGGCGAGGATACGGCACACCCGTGCGCGGCCCGGCGAGCCGGCATCAGATGTCGCGCTCGAGGCGCAGCACGCCGTCCTCGTCGCGCAGCATGCCGTCGGCCACCAGGGTCGCCCGCAGCTTGGCGTACTCGGCGGGGTCGCCGTGCGCGAAGTGGCCGAGCCGGGTGAGGAACAGGGCCACCGACCGGAAGGTGCGGCTGATGACCAGGTTCGGCGTGCCGGTGGTGCAGTTGAACTCGGTGACCGGGGTGCGCCAGTCGCCGTAGTTCTCGGTCAGGTAGCGGTCGGCGTCGGCCGGCCCGAGCACGGGCACGCCGGCCAGCGTGTAGTCGGTGAGCTCGAACGCGCTGTTCTCCCACCGGTGGATCGACGAGCCGTGCCACAGCCGGTCACCCTCGCGGTGGTGCACGAAGACGTCGACGTTGATGCCGTTCTCGTGGATCAGCTTGACCAGCGCGGGGGCCCGCTCCACGGCGTACCGGCCCGGCTCGGTCTCGACGACGGTCTGGGCGTCGTCGAGCTTCTTGACGACGTAGTGCGGCGAGCGCTCGAGGGCCTCGACGAGGCGGTCGAGCACCTCGGGGTGCTCGGGGTCGAAGGTGACGCCCACGTCGATGTCGTAGTCGTGGGCCAGGAAGCCGCCCTCGCGCACGATGCCGAGGAAGGTGCCCGAGATGACGTACCAGTGCCACTGCTCCACCGGCAGCGCCGCGGCGAGGTCGTGCAGCGCGGTGCGGGCGTCGTCGACCGAGAAGTCGCCCTCGCGGTCCGACGTCGGGCCGGACGGCTCACCCTGGGCGGTGCTGATCAGCGGCAGCAGCGCGTCGGCGTGCTCGCGGAAGTCGGCCCGCAGCGCCTCGATGTCGCGCGCGCCGGCGTCGAGCTGGGCGTGGATGCGGGCGGCCCGCACGAAGAGGTCGTCGGCGCGCCACAGGTGCTCGGGCAGGGCGGCCCGGCGGTGGGCGATGAACGCCTCGAGGGCCTCGAGGTCGGCCGGGCTCGCGCCCAGGGTGAAGTCGAAGAAGTCGTCGGTGACGGTCTCGACCCCGGGCCAGCCGCGGCGCAGCACCCACCCGGCGAGCCGGAACGCGTACTTGGTCTCGTCGTCGACGAACTGGGTGCGCACCAGCCGGGCGATCGACGGCCGCCCGGTCACGGCGAACGTGCCCGCGTAGGCCGCGCCCCCCACTCCGTACCGGAACGCGGGTGAGTGCGACCGGTTGAGGAAGTTGAGCAGCGAGTAGGACTTGCTGAGCATCACGATCCGTCCGTGGGGGCGCGGGTGCCGGTGCGGGTGGGAGCACACCGCCGAGCGCCCGGGAACCGTGGCAGTGCGTGCACGGATCAGTATGGCAAAGGAGGCGCGGTCGCCTCACATCCGGCGGGCGGGATGCCGTGCCGCCGCGGCCGCGGTCAGCTGACCGAGCAGACGCTCGCCAGGTCGCTGGTGTTGGCGTCCGGGTCGGCTCCGGGCCGGTCCATGACGGCCTGCTTCTTCGGCTTCGACGCCTTGCCGGTGCCGGCCGGGGCCGACGGCCGCCGGGGCGGCCTGGTCCGAGCCGTCCGCCTTGGCCGCCGCCTGCTCGTCGGCCGTCTCGGCCTTGTCGATCGTCGAGGTGACGATGTCGCGCACGACCTGCGGGTCGTACTTGTAGGGCTGGATCAGCGGCGGCACGAAGTTGACCGAGGTGATCTTGGTCTGCTTGGTCTTCACCGCGAGGGTGGCGAGGCTGGCGAGGGCCTCCTGCGGGATGTCGGTGCGGAAGACCCCCTTGGTCGCCTTGGCGATGTCGGAGAAGTGCAGCACGACGGTCTGCGGGTCGAGCTGGTTGACCATCGAGGTGATCACGCAGCGCTGGCGCGCCATCCGCTCGTAGTTCGTGGAGTTGGCCCGGCTGCGGGCGTACCAGAGGGCCTCGTACCCGTTCAGGTGCCGGTTGCCGGGCTCGATCCAGCCCTTGATGAGGTGCTGGGAGCCGATCGGCGTGCGCCGCTGCACGGCGATGTCGAGGCCGCCGACGGCGTTGACCAGGCTCTTGAAGCCCTTGAGGTCGACGAGCACGTAGTACTGGATGTCCAGGCCGGTGAGCCCCTCGATCGCCTCCTTCGTGGCGACCAGGCCGGGGTCCTTGGTGCCCTTCGGGAACAGCTTCTTGTGCTCGGTGCCCCAGGTGTACAGGCGCGTTGAGCAGGCACTCGTCGCCGCAGGCCCAGCCCTCGCGGCATCAGCCCGGCCATGATCGACCCGGGCCGGAACCGGATGTTCTCGGTCTCGCGGGAGAAGCCGAAGAGCACCGCCCGCCCGGTCTCGGCGTCGACGCTGGCGAGCTGCATGCTGTCCGGGCGCATGCCCGACGCGCCCCACGCCGCTGTCGCCGCCGAGCAGGAGGATGTTGTAGCGGCCGTTGACCGCACCGGCGGCCTCGCCGCTGGCGAACACCGAGGTCATCGCGGCCCGGGCGGCCCCGACGTTCTTGCCGGCGTAGGCGGCGCCACCGGGCAGCACGAGCAGCATGGCGAGCAGCAGCACCAGCAGGCCGCGGCGGTCGCGGCGGGGCAGCCGGTCGGGCTGGCCGAGCCGCCAGGCGTCGACGAGCAGCACGGCCCACAGCACCGCCCAGGCGAGCAGCACGACCTGCACCACGAGCAGCGTCCAGCGGTGGGTCACCACGGTGAGGGCCGCGGTGCGGCTGACCAGGGCGAGCAGCGCGACGAGCGCGACGGCGGCCCACATCCCGAACCAGACGCGCAGGGCGAACCGGCCGAGGCGGCGGTTGCCGGCCGCGAGCTGGGCGGTGCCGGGCATGACGACGGTGAGCGCGAGGAGGGTCACCGAGCGGCGCCGACCACGGCGGGCGTCACCCGGGGTGCGGGTGTCGACGCGGATCGGCGCCTCGATCTCCCGGCGCTCGAGCACCGCGGAGCCGCTCTGAGGTCCCATGGCCTGTGAGTATCGGGGCGCGTGGGGCTGTCGTGACTCAGGCGCGCCGTGGTGCAGGAGATCCGTGTGGCGTGAGATCCCAGACAGTGTTGGCACACTGGGTCGGCCCCCCGCCCCCGCAGAGAGCACCCGACACCGCGATGAACGACGACCACGCCCGGCCGATCCCCCAGGGGACCCGACCCGAGCCGCCCGCCGACGACGACGTGTACGTCGTCGACACCCGCCGCACGGGGCGCCGTCGTGGTGACCGCAGCGCGGCCACCGCGGGTCCGGCGGCCGCGGGTCCGGCGGGCGGCGCGACCGGCATCCGCCCGGCCGTCCTCGGCGGGCCCCTCACCGGTCGGCGACCCGGGCGCCTACGACGAGCTCGGCCGGCCGGTCGGTGCCGGGGGCGTCGCACCGCCGGCCGCCCCGCCGCGGGCGCCGGCGGGGCCGCGCGAGCCCCGCGCGCGCGCGGCCGGGCCGCGCCAAGCGCGTGGTGACCGTGCTCGTGGTGGCCCTGCTCGCCTGGGCCGCCTTCATCGTCGTGACACCGGTGCACGCGTGGTCGCAGGTCACCCGCGAGAACACCACCCCCACCGGCGTCGCGCCCCGCGGACGGCCGACGGGCACACCTACCTGCTGGTCGGCAGCGACAGCCGCGCCGGCCTGACCGCCGCGGAGCGCAAGGCCCTCGGGGTCGGCGGCGACGCGAGCGGCCGGCGCACCGACTCGATCATCCTCGTGCACACCCCCGGCGGGTCCGGGAAGCCGGTGCTCATCTCGATCCCGCGCGACAGCTACCTGCCGATCCCCGGGCACGGCCGGAACAAGGTCAACGCGGCGTTCGCGATCGGCGGCCCCAAGCTGCTGGCCAAGACCCTGGAGCAGGCCACCGGCCTGCCGATCGACGGCTACGTCGAGATCGGCTTCGGCGGGTTCGCGGGCGTGGTCGACAGCCTCGGCGGCGTCGACGTGTGCGTGAAGCGCGACATCAAGGACGCCAAGGCCCACATCAACCTCAAGAAGGGCTGCCAGACGCTGAACGGCAAGAACGCCCTGGGCTACGTGCGGGCGCGCTACTCCGACCCCAAGGGCGACCTCGGCCGGGCCGAGCGGCAGCGCCAGTTCCTCGGCGCGATCATGAAGAAGGCGGCGACCCCGGCCACCGTGCTCATCCCGTGGCGCTGGTGGGGCTTCACCCACACCGCCGCGTCGAGCGTCATCGTCGGTGAGGACACCTCGCTCGTCGACACCTACCGGGTGCTGTCGACGATGAGGAAGGTGTCGTCCGACCAGGCCCTCAGCCTCGTCGTGCCGCTGTCGTCGACCAACGCGACGACCTCCGCGGGCAGCTCGGTGCTGTGGGACGACAAGCGGGCCAAGGCGCTGTTCACGATGCTGCGCAACGGCGAGCCGATCGAGGAGGCACCGGCCGGCACCGACGGCGTCCCCAGCGGCGGATGAGCGTGGCCCAGCACCCCTTCCTGAACGGACCACCCAGCGCCGGCCGTTAGAATCACCCGCCGCGGCTCGCCGACGGTGGCCGCACCGACGACCACGACCGGGGCGACGACCACGCCGCCCACGACCACGACGCAGGGAGGGTGAGTGAGCGGCTCCGACGACCGGCTCACCCCTGCCCCGCCTCCCGGCCGCCGCACGACGCCCCAGTGACGCCGGCGGACGCGCCCACGGACGCCGGCGACCCCGCGGTCGAGGGCCTCACCCGCCGCGACCTGCACGGCCGGCCGCGCCGCACCTGGCGCTCCTGGGCCGTGCTGACGGTGGTGACCGTGCTGGTGGTGGTGCTCGGGGGCACCGCCTACGCCGCCTGGCGGCTCAACGCGCAACATCACCAAGCTCGACGTGTCGGCGGCGATCGGCACCGACCGGCCCACCCAGGCGCCCGAGGGCCGACCGAGGCCGGTCAACATCCTGCTCATCGGGTCCGACACCCGCGAGGGTGAGGGCAACGACGCCTACGCCGACCGCGACGGCACCCTCGGCGGCGGCGCGCACTCCGACACCAACCTGCTCGTGCACCTGTCCGCCGACCGCTCCGTCCGCGACCGTGGTGTCGATCCCCCGCGACTCGATGACGCTCGGCCCCGCCGGACTGCTCGGCCAAGGCGCCCAAGAGCGAGTGGGGCATGCGGCAGTGGAACCAGAACTACGCGATCGGCGGCACCGGCTGCCTGATCCGCACCCTCGAGGGCAACACCGGCGTGTTCATCGACCACTACGCCGTCGTCGACTTCCGCGGCTTCAAGCAGATGGTCGACGCGCCTCGGCGGCGTGAAGGTCTGCACCCCGGTGGCGATCGACGACGCGCACACCCACCTGCAGCTCACCGCCGGCAAGCACACCCTCGACGGGCGCCAGGCGCTGCAGTACGTGCGGGTGCGCAAGTCGATCGGCGACGGGTCGGACCTGCAGCGGATCAACCGCCAGCAGGCCTTCCTCTCCTCGGTCATCCAGAAGGCCACCTCGACCCAGCTGCTGTTCGAGCCCACCAAGCTCTACTCGTTCCTCAACGCCGCCACGAAGTCGCTGACGACCGACCCGGAGTTCGGGGTGGGCACCATGCGTGACCTCGCCGGCAGCGTCAAGGGCATCGGCCTGGACAAGATCCAGTTCGTCACCGTGCCGAACGAGCCCTACGTCCCCGACCCGAACCGGGTGCAGTGGAAGGCGTTCCGCGGAGCAGATCTGGTCGGCCCTGCGCGCCGACCGCGCGGTGGGCGCCAAGCCGAAGAAGCCCAGCGCCACCCCGTCGCCGACGCAGCTCGCCGCTCACCGTCTCCCCCGCCGACGTCAAGGTCACCGTGGCCAACGCCACCGGCGTGTCCGGGCTGGCCCGCCAGGCCGCCAAGGCCCTCGAGGTGCAGGGGTTCAGCCGGCGTCACCACCGCCACCGCGGCCACCACGACCACGCCGGTCGTCGTCGAGTACTCCGGCGAGCACGCCGAGGACGCCCGCACCGTCGCGGCGGCGTTCCCCGGGGCGGTCGTCGAGAAGACCAGCGGCCTGGGCGCGCGGGTGCGGGTGACCCTGGGCCGTGGCGCGCCCGACGTCGTCGAGGTGCCGAACCGGCTCGGCAGCGCCCCGCTGCCCTCGCCGAGCATCTCGTCCGAGCCCGAGCCCACCGAGTCGATCGCGACCCGCAACGCCGACACCGACATCTGCTCCTGACGGCACCGCACCGCCCGGCGCTGCCCTGGCGCAGGATGCCGCGCGTTCGGCAGCGCTGGGGCGGGTCCCCGCCCGGTCAGCCCTTGAGCAGCTGGCGGGCCATGACGATGCGCTGCACCTGGTTGGTGCCCTCGTAGATCTGGGTGATCTTGGCGTCGCGCATCATCCGCTCGAGCGGGAAGTCGCGGGTGTAGCCCGGCGCCGCCGAGCAGCTGCACGGCATCCGTGGTCACCCGCATGGCGACGTCGGAGGCGTAGCACTTCGCGGCCGCCCCGAAGAACGGCAGGTCGGCGTCGCCGCGCTCGGACTTGGCCGCCGCGACGTAGACCATCTGGCGCGCGGCCTCGAGCTCCATGGCCATGTCGGCGAGCATGAACTGCACGCCCTGGAAGTCGGCGACCGCCTTGCCGAACTGGCGGCGCTCCTTGACGTAGGCGAGGGCGTGGTCGAGCGCGCCCTGGGCGATGCCGACGGCCTGGGCCCCGATGGTCACCCGGGTGTGGTCGAGCGTCGCGAGGGCGATCTTCAGGCCGGCGCCGACCTCGCCGACCACGCGGTCACCGGGGATGCGGGTGTGGTCGAAGATCAGCTCGCGGGTGGGGCTGCCCTTGATGCCGAGCTTGCGCTCCTTCTCGCCGAAGGTGAAGCCCTCGTCGCTCTTCTCGACGACGAACGCGGTGATGTTGTTGCCGCGCTGGCCGTCGGGGTCGGTGACGGCGAGCACCGTGTAGTACTGCGAGACACCGGCATTGGTGATCCACGACTTCTGGCCGTGTGAGCACCCAGTCGTCGCCGTCGCGCACCGCGCGGCACTTCATCGCCGCGGTGTCGGAGCCGGCCTCGCGCTCGGAGAGCCCGTAGGAGAACGTCGACTCGCCCGCCGCGAGCGGGGTGAGGTAGCGCTGCTTCAGGTCGTCGTTCGCGGCGATGATCAGCGGCATCGACCCGAGCTTGTTGACCGCGGGGATGAGCGAGCTGCTCGCGCAGACCCGGGCGACCTCCTCGATGACGATGCAGGTCGCGAGGGCGTCGGCCCCGACGCCGCCGTACTCCTCGGGCACGTGCGGGGCGAAGAAGTCGCTCGCCACGAGCGCGTCGTGCGCCTCCTGCGGGTAGCGGGCCTCCTCGTCGACCGCGGCCGCGTAGGGCGCGATCTTGTCCTCGGACACCGCGCGCACCGCCTCACGGATCGCCTCGTGGTCCTCCGAGAGCCGGTAGGTGTCGAAATCGGGGTTGCCGCTCATGCCGCTCATGTTACTGAGCGGTATGCCGGGTGCCACCGGTGGGCGGTCCGCCGCGTCGGCCCGATCGCGAGGTCAGCGCAGGCCGCGGTGGGCTGCCCAGATCTCGCCGGCGCGGTCCGCGGCCGCCGCCACGAGGGCGGCCAGCTCGGGGTCGTCGGGCACCGGGAAGGAGACGTAGGCGCCCCGACCGCCGGCGACCGGGCGGCCGTAGGCCTTCACGGCGAGGTGGCCGTCGGGCAGCATCCGCACGTTCAGCGTGCTGAGCACGAACTCCTCGCCGCGCCGGGTGTCGGTCCAGCGGCGCGACTCCGGCACCGTGACGTTGATCGCCAGCGCACTGACCTCGACCGCCTCGTCGACTCCCTCGACCACCTCGTCGCCGCTCATCCCCGGATTCTGCCGGACCGCGCCCCTGCCGGCCGGGCTCAGGACAGGGCGATCCGCGCCGGCCCGGCGACCGTCTCGCCGATGACGACGCCACCGGGCACCTCGCCCACGACGAGCAGCCCACCGCTGGTCTGCGCGTCGGCGAGCAGCAGGAGGTCGTCCTCCGACACCCCGGCCCCGACGTCGAGGAACGGCCGCACCCACTCCAGGTTGCGCCGGGTGCCACCGCTGACGAAACCGTCGCGCACGGCATCCCGCGCCCCGTCGAGCAGCGGCACCGCCGCGACGTCGAGCCGCGCCCCGACCCCGGACGACCGCAGCATCGTCGCGAGGTGGCCGAGCAGCCCGAAGCCGGTGACGTCGGTCGCGGCCTGCGCCCCGGCCGCGAGCGCCGCGCGCGACGCCTCGGCGTTGAGGGCGACCATCGTCGCGACCGCCTGCGGGAACACCTCTCCGGTGGCCTTGTGCCGCGAGTTGAGCACGCCGACGCCGAGCGGCTTGGTGAGGCGTCAGCGGCAGGCCGGCGCGCGCGGCATCCTTGCGCAGCAACCGGTTCGGGTCGCCGATGCCGGTGACGGCCATCCCGTACAGCGGCTCCGGGGAGTCGATGGTGTGCCCGCCGGCGACCGGGCAGCCCGCCTCGCGCGCGACGGCCGCACCACCGCGGAGCACCTCGGCGAGCAGGTCGAGGTCGAGCACCGACCGCGGCCAGCCGACCAGGTTGATCGCGAGCACGCACTCGCCGCCCATCGCCCACACGTCGGACATCGCGTTCGCGGCGACGATGCGCCCCCAGTCGAACGGGTCGTCGACGACCGGGGTGAAGAAGTCGGCGGTGCTGATCACCGCCCGGCCGGCGTCGAGGCGCACGACCGCGGCGTCGTCGCCGTCGGCACCGACCAGCAGGTCGGGGCCGCCGGGCAGGTCGACCCCCGCGAGCAGCCGCTCGAGCTCGCCGATCGGCACCTTGCACGCGCACCCGCCGCCCGCCGCGTACTGCGTCATCCGCACCGTCATGGGCACCACCCTTCCAGCACCTCGGCTACCCTCACCAGCGGAGGCGTACAGGCGCCTGGTGGCCCTCCCGGTCTTCAACACCGGTGAAGTCGAGCAGCTCGGCTTGGCGGGTTCGATTCCCGTCCGCCTCCGCCAGACGTGAGGAGGACCCGGTGGCCGACGACGAGGCGCCCGACCCGCGCCGCTCGGTGCCGCGCACCGACACCGTGCTCGCCGACCCGCGGGTGCAGGCCGCGTCGCAGACGGCCGGGCCGGATGCCGTGCGCCGCGCCGTGGGTGCCGCGCAGGACCGCGTGCGCGCCGCGCGACCTGGCCCCGGACGACGTCGTCGACGCCGTGCTCGCCGCCCTCCCGCCGCGCTCCACCACCCTGACGCCCGGTGCTCAACGCGACCGGGGTCGTGCTGCACACCAACCTCGGCCGGGCGCCGCTGAGCGCCGCCGCCATCGAGGCGCTCACCACGGCCGCCGGCGCCGTCGACGTCGAGCTCGACCTCGCGACCGGGCGGCGGGGCCGACGTGGCGCCGGGCCGGTCGACGCGCTGCTCGAGCTCGTGCCCGACGCCGAGGACGCCCTCGTCGTCAACAACGGCGCCGCCGCGCTGGTGCTCGCCACGACGGCGCTCGCCGCCGGCGGCGAGGTGGTCGTGAGCCGCGGCGAGATGGTCGAGATCGGCGACGGGTTCCGGCTGCCCGACCTGATCGCCTCGTGCGGCGCCCGGCTGCGCGAGGTCGGCACGACCAACCGCACCCACCTGCGCGACTACGTCGACGCGGTCGGGCCGGACACCGGCGCGGTGCTCAAGGTGCACCCGAGCAACTTCACGGTCGAGGGGTTCACGAGCTCGGTGTCGGTCAGCGAGCTCGCGCGGCTCGGCCCGCCCGTCGTGCACGACATCGGCAGCGGGCTGCTGCGCCCGTGGCCGCTGCTGCCCGACGAGCCGGACGCCACCACCTCCCTGCGCGACGGCGCCGCGGTCGTGACCTGCAGCGGCGACAAGCTGCTCGGCGGCCCGCAGGCCGGCCTCGTGCTCGGCCGCCACGACGTCGTCGAGCGGTTGCGCCGCCACCCGCTCGCCCGGGCGCTGCGGGCCGGCAAGACGACCCTCGCGGCCCTCGAGGCGACGCTGCGCGGCCCCACGCCCCCGGCCGTCGCCGCGCTCGAGATCGGTGCGGCCGCGCTGAAGCGGCGCTGCGACGCGGTCGCGACGCACCTGGCCCGGGCCGGCATCCCGGCCGAGGTCGTGCCGTCGCTCGGTCGCGTCGGCGGCGGCTCGGCGCCCGCGCTGTCGCTGGAGGGCTGGGCCGTGGCGCTGCCCGAGGCCTGGGCCGAGCCGCTGCGGCTCGGCGACCCCGCCGTGCTCGCCCGGGTGCAGGGCGGTCGCACCGTGCTCGACCTGCGCGCCCTCGACCCGCGCCACGACGCCGTGCTGGTCGCCGCCGTGCGTGCGGCCGCACCGGCCGGCGCCGGGGCCGCCCCGTCCCGACCGGCCCGCTGACGTGGCGGTCGTCGCGACGGCCGGCCACGTCGACCACGGCAAGTCCGCCCTGGTGCGGGCGATCACCGGCACCGACCCCGACCGGCTGCCCGAGGAGCGCCGACGCGGCATGACCATCGAGCTCGGCCACGTGTGGGCCGACGTCGACGGGCGCCGGGTGGCCGTCGTCGACGTGCCCGGGCACGACCGGCTCGTCGGCACCACCCTCGCCGGGCTCGGGCCGGTGGCCGGGGTGCTGCTCGTCGTCGCGGCCGACGAGGGCTGGCGGGCCCAGACCGAGGAGCACGTGGCGGCCGTGCGGGCGCTGGGGCTCACCGACGTCGCCCTGGTGGTGACCCGGTCCGACCTCGCCGACCCGGGCCCCGCCACGGCCGACGCGCTCGCCCGGCTGGCGGCGCACGGCATCGCGCCGGTCGCGGTGGCCGCCGCCTCGGCCCGCACCGGGGCCGGGCTCGCCGAGGTGCGCGCGGCGCTGGCCGCGCTGGCCGACCTGGCACCGGCTGGCGACCCGATGGCCCCGGTGCGGCTGTGGGTCGACCGCTCGTTCACCGTCACCGGCGCCGGCACGGTCGTCACCGGCACCCTGCCCACCGGGTCGGTGACCCGCGGCGGCACGCTGCTGCTCGACGGCGAGCCGGTGCGGGTGCGCGGCCTGCAGGTGCACGGCGAGCCGGTCGAGGCGGCGACCGGCCCCACCCGGCTGGCCGTCAACCTGCGCGGCGGTGGCCGCCGACGCGGTGCCCCGCGGCAGCGCCCTGCTCTCCCCCGGCTGGCCGGCACGCGACCGGCGTGGTCGACGTCGTGCTGCACCCGCTCGCCGACCGGATGCCGTCGCACGCCACCCTCCACGTCGGCACCACCTCCGCGGCGGTGCGGGTGCGGCCGCTGGGCACGCGCCCACGCGCGGCTCACCCTCGACGACGCGTCACGCCGCCTTCCGCTCGTCGTCGGCGACCGGGTCGTGCTGCGCGACCCCGCCGCGCACGAGGTGCTGGCGGGCGCGACGGTGCTCGACGCCCACCCTCCGCCGTTGACCCGACGTGGGGATGCCGTGCGCCGGGCCGCCGCGCTGACCGCGGCCTCGACCGACGTCGGGACCGGTCGGCGCCGGGGCACCGAGCGTCGGCACGGCGGATGCGGCAGCGCGCCGGGCGCGGGCGGCGCGCCGGGCGCGGGTGGCACGCCCACGGCATCCGGGCCGTTGCTCGCCCTGCTGGCGTGGCTCGACGAGCACCCCCTCGAGCCGGCCCCGGCCGGGCTGCTCGACACCGGTCACCGCGGCCGAGCTCGCCGGGGCGGAGCGGGCCGGGCGGCTCGTGCGGCTCGGCGGCCTGACCCTGCCCGGCGGAACCGTCGAGGTGGCGGCCGCCCGGCTCGCGGGCCTGCCGGCGCGGTTCTCGCCCGGCGACGCGGCGCGGGCGCTGGGCACCAGCCGGCGGGTCGCCATCCCGGTGCTCGAGCGGCTCGACGCGCGCGCGGTCACGGTGCGCCACCGCGACGGCACCCGCACCCTGCGCGGGTCCCGGGAGCCGCCGTCCGTGCCGACGTGAGCGGCCGGTCGCCCGTCCGTGCGCCGACCACCTGTCCCGGCCGCGCAGGGGTGTGCCGATCTCGACGAGGTGGTGCGGCGTCAGGCGGTGATCGTGCCGCCCTCGAAGGTGCCGGTCAGCGTGCCGTCGCCGTTGTCGACGACGTGCGCGGTCGGGAACCCGTAGCTGCCGCGTGGTCCCGCCCGCGGCCTCCCAGGCGGTGAGCACACCGCCCCACGCACCGCCCATGCGGCCGAGCCCGGTGCGCCCCCAGATGCCGCCCCGCTGGAAGCGCTGCCGGGTGCCGCCCGGGACGGCCTGCTGCTCGCTCGGTCGGGAAGCCGAGGACGCCGCCCTGCGCGCCCCACCTGCTGCCAGGCGGTCCAGGTGGCACCGGCGACCATGCGGGTGGTCGTGCTCGTGCTGTCGACGAAGCAGCCACCTTGGAAGCGCTGGATCCACGCGCCGTCGGCAGCTGCTCCACGGCCGCCAACGGGTAGCCAAGCACGCCGTTCTCGCGGCCGGCCGCGACCCAGCGGGTCCAGCGGAGGCCCCACACGGCGGTGGTGGTGGTGGAGGCGCTGTCGACCAGGCAACCCTTCTCGAAGACGTGGATCCACCCGCCGTCCTTGAGCCCCCTGCGCAACGCGGCCGTGGGGTAGCCGAGGTTCGAGGCACCGCCGTTCGCGGTGGTAGCGGGCATCGACGAAGTCGACATGGCGACGGCCGGCGGTCGTGCTCGTCGACCAGATCCGGCCGCCCTGGTAGGTGACGTAGCGCCCGCGCCCGTCGCCGACGCTGCGGATCGGCCCGGTCGAGGCCTTGAGGTAGGACCGCTGGGCGCCCATCGCGGTGTAGAGCTTCTCCATCGGGCCCCACGCCGGCAGGTACGGCGAGCTGTGCTCGGCGGTGGCGTCGCTGCGGAACGACGTGGTCGAGCAGTTGTCCCACTTGTACGGCGCCACGCACGACACGACCCGGCAGTGCACGCCACCGCTGCACTTGACCTGGGTGTTGCACTGGCCGTAGCGAAAAGCGTTGCAGCAGTTGACCCGCTGGTCGCAGGTGGCGGTGGAGCCCCGGGTGCACGAGCAGTTCCAGCACTTGCTGTCGCAGATGTGGTCGGCAGCAGCCGGTGGAGCACTTGGTGCACTTGGCGTTGCAGTCGACGATGTAGCGGTAGCCGCCGCCGCACCACGACGAGTCGGCGGCCTTCCACCAGCCCGCGGTGAAGCTGCCCGGGCGGGCAGGCGTTGGCGCCCTTGTTGACCGTGGCGCAGAAGATGGTCCACCCGCTGGTGGAGGTGTTGCCCGGGCCGCAGATCGTCGCGTACGCCGTCTGCGGCAGCAGGGCGTAGGCCTTGGGGTCGGTGGCCAGCGCGGACCCGGCGACCGCGGCGCCCACGAACAGCCCGCGCCGCGACACCCCACCGCGGCGGGCGAGCCGGTCGATCAGCTTGACCAGCCCGGTGGGTCGCTCGACGACCTCGGCCAGGGCGTCGGACGGGTCGGTTCCGGTGGTGCTCACACGCTCACCCCCCGCGCGTGCATCGTCGCCGCCGGCACGATCTCGAGCGAGCGTGCGACGGCGGCCGCGCGGGGCACGGTGGCCATCCGGCGGGAGTGGCTGCCCAGCACGGTGAACAGGCAGAACGCCCGGCCCCCGACGCTGAAGAAGTGCTGGCTGGCGCTGCGGCCGACGATGTCGCGCGGCATCCGGTGCGGGCCGAACTGCGAGGGCGCGAGGCGCGGCACGCCCTGCTTCTCGAACAGGCCGGTGTCGGCGAGGTCGGAGCCGTACTCGATCAGCGCGACGAAGACGTCCTCCGGGCCCAGGGCCTCCACGGCGCCGGAGCCGAAGTCGCCGACCGTGGCGGGAAGCGGGCGGGTCGAGACGTGCAGCACCGGCAGGGTGCGCTCGGTGAGCAGGTCGGCCGGGTCGGGCGCGGCCCCCTGGGGCGCCCGGGCGTCGAAGCCGTCCAGGCCGGACCCGTCGTCGGCGGGGCCGGTCGCCGCACGACGGCCGCCGACCACCCCACCGGCACCTCGACGGAGATTCCCTGGCCGGTCCGTCTCATGATGTTCCCCTCATGGCGATCACGGCCAACGCGGCCGCTGCTGCGGCGAGCGCCAGCCTAGCCGCGAGATCGGCTGCCGGCGCGGCACGCTCCACCCCGGAAAGCACCCGCCAGAGCTGCTCGCGGGTGACGACCCGGCCCATGAACGCCGACGGCAGCGCCCTGACCAGCCCGAACGTGCCGCCGACCAGCAGCCCCACGGCCGGGTCCCCGGAGAGCAGCGCAGAGCAGCGCCACGGCGTAGGTCGTGGCGCTGGTGACGATCGTGACCAGGCCGAAGCCGAGCTGGGCCCCGAAGCCGACCCCGACGACCCAGCCGCGGTAGCGGTCGAGCCAGCCCCGGTCGACCTGGCGCCGCCAGGAGGGCAGCCGGCGCCCGCCCACCCCGAGGTCGAGCAGCAGCCCGACGACCAGGGCCACGGCCACGACCAGGTACGCCGCCGGCGACGAGCGCCACGACGCCGGCACCAGGCTGCCCGACGAGGGCGGCGAGCAGGCCGAGGGCCAGGCCGCCGACCACCGACGACACGACGTACGCGAGTGGTGGTCAACCACCACCGGGAGGCGCGGGCCCGCTCACCGAGCGGGCTGATGCTCGTGAGCATCGACTCGCCTCAAGGGGACCAGGTGGCCCGCACCGCGGCGATCACGGCCATCGGCAGCCCGATGACCAGGGCGACGACGGATGCCGTCACCGGCCGGTCGCCTCGTCGTCGTCGACCGGGTCGGCCGGCTCGAACAGGCTGTGGTGGCCGGGGTGGATGCCGGCCGCGGCCAGCTCGGCGTCGATCCGGCTCAGGTCGTCACGGCCGCCCGCGCGCCGTGGCGCCCGTCGCGACGGCCGGCGGAGCGCCGCGGCGGGGTCGCCACCCGGGCCGGTGCGCCCGGCGGCCGCCCGGGCGTGGGCGCTCTCGTGGACGGCCTGCTGGAGCAGGTCGCGCACGCTGGGCCAGTTGGTGGCCGAGCCCTCGCCGGTGACGACGCCGTCCTCGACGAGCACGAAGTAGGGCGACCCGGGGATGTCGTAGTCGACCCAGGCGCCGCTCGACGCGACGACCTCGACCCCCGGCCGGGCCAGCTTGGCCAGCGTGGCCGGGGACTCCTCGGCGCTGCCCTTGGCGACGACGACGAGCCGGGCGTCCCCCGGGGTCGTGCGTGTCGGGGCCGAGCTCCTCCCAGAAGGTCGAGGCAGACGCTGCAGCCCGAGGTGAGGAACGCCAGCAGCGTCGCGCCGGAACCGGCGCCGGCGAGCTCGACCTGCGGCGGGCCGCCCGCGCAGGTCCTCCCGACGACGTCGTGGGCCCGGCTGGACGCCGTCCCGGGTCGCGGGCACCACGCCCGGCTCGATCTGCACGGCGACCGGGCCGGGAGCGCCGGCAGCGTCGCCGGCGCCGGCCGCGGCATCCTTCTCGAGCTCGAGCCCGGCCCCGAGCTCGTGCAGGGCCCGCAGGATCAGCGCGTGGCTGCGCAGCAGCCCGAGCACGAGGACGGCGAGCAGGGCGATCGCGACCCCCTCGGCGATGACGACGGCGAGCACGGTCAGACCCTTCCTCGGGTACGGCTGCGGATGGCGGCCGGCTGCACGGTGGGCAGCACGGCCATGACCTGCCAGGCGAGGAACCCGACGAGGGCGACCAGGGCGACGAACCCGACCACCGCGAGCGCCGCCCGAGTCGGTCAGCGCCGACCAGGCACCGGCGCCGGGCGGGTCGACCGCCACGAGCAGGCCGGTGACGGATGCCGCGCCGGTCACCAGGGCGTGCGCCCGGGTCGGCGGGGTGTCGGCCTTGCCGAAGCAGCCGCAGCTCGACAGCACGCCGCCGCGGCGCAGCGCGGCGACGACGAAGGCGGTGAACCCGGCGTACACCAGCGCCCAGCAGCGCCGCGGTGAGCCGGCTCGGCAGCGACGAGCGCCGCGACGGCGACGACCACCTCGGCCGCGGCGAACGCGCGCACCGAGCGGCGGCCGAACGGCATCCCGACCGAGCGCACCGCGCGCACGAGGTCACCGGGGTCGCGCACCTTCGGCACGCCGGCGACGCCGAGCAGCACGGCGGCCGCGGCGTAGGGGACGACGAGCGCGGGCCACATGCCGACGAGGCTAACCGTCCCGGGGCCTACCGACCGTGCATGAAGTGCCAGAGGTTGCCGTGCGGCTCCTGCTCGATGAACGCCGGGATGACCTGCTGCTCGAACAGCTCGACGCCGGAGATGTCGTAGGCCTGCTCGACGAAGTAGGTGATGGCGTAGCGCATGCCGCGCTCCTGCAGGTCGACGAGGGTCTCGACGATCTGCTCGGGCGTGCCCACCAGGGGGCCGTTCTCGAACGACTTCACGGTCGACTCGACGACGTCGGCGGGCAGGCCGGCCGAGGTGTAGTGGTCGCGGATCCAGCCCAGGCGCTCCTGCACCTCGGCCTCGTCGCGGCCGATGACGACGTTGTAGTTGGCGCTGCGGACGATCTCCTCGAACGGGCGGCCGATGTCCGCGCAGTGCTGGCGCAGGATCTCGCTCTTGGCGCTGAACTCCTCGGGCATCGGGGAGAAGTTGGTGTAGTCGGCGTACTCCGCGGCGATCCGCAGGGTCTTCTTCTCGCCGCCGCCCGCGATCCACAGCGGGATGCCGTTGTGCGGGCTCCCGGCGGTCGAGTCACCCTGCAGCGGGCGCGGGAAGCACAGCGCGCCGTCGGTGGTGAAGTGGTCGCCGGCGTACGTCGACCGGCCGGTGGTCCACAGCTCGCGCATGATCTCGACGCCCTCGCGCAGCGCCTCGAGCCGCTCGCCGGCGGCGCGGGAAGCCGTAGCCGTAGGCGCGCCACTCGTGCTCGTACCAGCCGGCGCCGATGCCCATCTCGAGGCGGCCCTCGGAGACGACGTCGACGGTCGCGGCGGTCTTCGCGAGGTGCGCGGGGTTGCGGTAGCCCATGCAGGTGCACATCTGGCCGAGCCGGATCCGGCCGGTGACGCCGGCGAACGCGGCCATCAGGGTCCACGCCTCGTGGGTGGCCTCCTCGCTGGGCCGCGGCGTGGTGTGCATGTGGTCGTAGACCCAGATCGAGGACCAGTCCGGGTTGCCGTCGACCCGGCGGGCCAGGCCCGCCATGACACCCCAGTGCTGCGCCGGGTCGATGCCGACGAGGTCGTGGCGCCAGCCCTGCGGGATGAAAAGTCCGAACTGCACTGGGGGTCCTCTCGAAGTCGTGCGGCCCGTCGGACGGGTCGCACGGTGGGTCGCGCCGCCCTGCGGCGACAGCGCACGACCGGGTGCGCGCGTGCCCAGCCAACTCTGCCGCGGTCCGCGACGCAACTTCCCGCCCCGTATCGTTGCTCGGCGTGACTCGAACCATCTGCGTCGTCGGCACCTCGTACGTCGGTCTGTCCATGGCGGTCCTGCTCGCCGAGCACCACGACGTCGTCGCCTACGACATCGACGAGCGGCGCATCGAGATGCTGCGCAACCGGCGCAGCCCCATCTCCGACCCCGACATCGAGGCGCGGCTGGCCTCCCCCGACCTGCGGCTGCGGGTGACCACCGACAAGCACGAGGCGTACGCCGGTGCCGAGTACGTCGTCGTCGCCACCCCCACCAACTACGACGAGCGCACCAACTACTTCGACACGAGCACCGTCGAGCAGGTCGTCGGGCGACGTCGTGGCGATCAACCCGGACGCCACCGCCGTGATCAAGTCGACCGTCCCGGTCGGCTACACCGCGGGCCTGCGCCGCCGGCTGGGGTCGGAGAACATCGTCTTCTCGCCGGAGTTCCTGCGCGAGGGCCGGGCCCTGCACGACAACCTGCACCCGTCGCGGATCATCGTCGGCGACCAGGGCCCGCGCGGTCAGCGGTTCGCCGACCTGCTGGCCGAGGCCGCGCTCGACGACGACGTGCCGGTGCTGCTCACCGACAGCACCGAGGCCGAGGCGATCAAGCTGTTCGCCAACACCTACCTCGCGATGCGGGTCGCCTTCTTCAACGAGCTCGACACCTACGCCGCGACGCACGGCCTCGACACCCGCCAGATCATCGAGGGGGTCGGGCTCGACCCGCGCATCGGGCCGCACTACAACAACCCCTCGTTCGGCTACGGCGGCTACTGCCTGCCCAAGGACACCAAGCAGCTGCTCGCCAACTACGCCGACGTGCCGCAGACCCTGATCAGCGCGATCGTCACCGCCAACACCACCCGCAAGGACTTCGTCGCCGCCGACATCGTGTCGCGGGCGCCGAAGGTGGTCGGCATCCACCGCCTGATCATGAAGGCCGGCTCGGACAACTTCCGCTCGAGCAGCGTCCAGGGCGTGATGAAGCGGGTCAAGGCCAAGGGCATCGAGGTCATCGTCTACGAGCCCGAGCTCGACGACGACCGGTTCTACGGCTCGGAGGTCGTGCGCGACCTCGACGAGCTGAAGCGGCGCAGCGACGTCATCGTCGCCAACCGGCTGGTCGACGAGCTGCGCGACGTGGCCGACAAGGTCTACACGCGCGACCTGTTCGGCAACGACTGACGCCCTGCCTCGAGACCGGTTTGGCCCGGCCCGTCGCGGGCATGATGGACGCATGGGCCTCCAGCACCAGAACGACCCCGACGCTCATCCGTGCGCTGCTCATGGATCCCGGCATCTGGGTGGTGGTCGGCCTGTCGAACAACCGCCAGCGCACCGCCCACCGGATCTCGCGGTGGATGCACGTCGAGCTGGGCACGCCGATCATCCCGGTGCACCCCAAGGCCGAGACCGTGCACGGCTGCCAGGGCTACGCGTCGATCGACGACATCCCCGACCAGGACATCAAGGTCGTCGACTGCTTCGTCAACAGCGAGCACGTCGGTGCCGTCGTCGACGACGTCATCCGCAACAAGGACCGCCTGCAGATCGACGCCGTCTGGCTGCAGCTCGGCGTGGTCGACGAGGCGGCGGCCGAGCGGGCCCGGGCCGCCGGGCTCGACGTCGTCATGGACACCTGCCCCAAGATCGAGTGGCCGAAGCTGGGCCGCGAGGGGATGCAGCGCTAGGCACTTCGGGCGAGCACCGCGGCCAGCGGCTCGGGCACCCGACCGGGGGCCAGGGCCCGCACGAACAGGCGCCGCGTAGCGCGCCTTGCGCCCCGACTGCGACCCGAGGAACCGCCGCAGCAGCGCCACGCGCGTCCAGCCGCGCTGGGCGGGCATGCCGGTGAGCAGCCGCAGCGACTGCGCCTCACCCGCTGCCTCGATGACGGCCTCGACGCCGTCGACGCCGAGCGCGCGGATCAGCTCGTCCTCGAGGTCGCTCGAGCACGCGTAGAAGCCCAGCCGCTCGGGCCCGTGCGGCTCGAGGGCGCCCGGCAGACCCGCCGCCGCCAGGCCGCGCCGCAGCACCGACTGCTCCCCGACGTCGTAGAGGCCGGCCAGCGGGAGGCCGAGCCCGTGCGGCCCGTACCGCGTCGCGAAGGCCCGGGTGTTGGTGATGCCGCCCATCGCGACGACCTCGACCCCTTCCGCCTCGAGGTCACGGCCGAGGCACTGCGCCAGGGTGTGCAGCGCGACCCGGTCACTGTTCCCCTCGACGAGCACGACCGAGCGGGGCAGGTTCACCGCACCATTGGGCGCGCCACCACACCCCGGTCAACCGGTTTCCCGCCGCGGCCCGGTCGAGTGAGCAGGACATGCCGACAGACGTCGACCTGCCCGGGCACGTCCTGCTCATCGATGGAGCAGAACCGAACCCGAGCGGTCACGACCCGGCGCGACGCTCCCGCAACGCGGCCCCCTTGGCGTGGGCCTGGTCGCGCAGGTTCTCGCGGAACTGCGCCAACGCGGCCCGGATCCGCTCCGCCTCCGGGCCCTCCCCCGCACCGAGGATGCGCGCCGCCAGCAGCCCGGCGTTCAGCGCCCCACCCACCGACACGGTGGCCACCGGCACCCCCGCCGGCATCTGCACGATCGAGAGCAGCGAGTCCATCCCGTCGAGGTACTTCAGCGGCACCGGCACCCCGATCACCGGCAGCGAGGTGACCGACGCCAGCATCCCCGGCAGGTGCGCGGCACCCCCGGCGCCCGCGACGATCACCCGCAGCCCGCGCGCCTCGGCCGAGCGCCCGTACTCGACCATCTCCTCCGGCATCCGGTGCGCCGACACCACGTCGACCTCGCACGCCACCCCCAGCTCCTCCAGCGCCACGACCGCGGCCTCCATGACCGGCCAGTCCGAGTCCGACCCCATGACGACGCCGACCACCGGCGTGCCACCCGTCGCGTCCGCCTGCGTGCTCACTCGGTCACCGTTCCCTGGATGTAGTCCGCCGCGTGCCGGGCCCGCTCACGCAGGTCGGCGAGGTCGTCGCCGCCGATGTTGACGTGCCCGATCTTGCGACCCGGCCGCACGCCCTTGCCGTACATGTGCACCTTCGCCTCCGGGTCGCGCGCCATGACGTGACGGTAGGCCGGGTACAGCTCGGCGTAGTCGCCGCCCAGCACGTTGGCCATCACGGTCCACGGCCCGTGCGGCCGCGGCGACCCGAGCGGCAGGTCGAGCACCGCCCGCAGGTGCTGCTCGAACTGCCCGGTGACCGCGCCGTCCATCGACCAGTGGCCGGAGTTGTGCGGCCGCATCGCCAGCTCGTTCACCACGAACGACGGCGCACCGTCGGCCCCGGTCACCTCGAACAGCTCCACGGCCAGCACCCCGGTGACGCCGAGCTCGCCGGCCACCCGCAGACCGGCGTGCACGGCGGCGGCCGCCAGCCCGGCATCCAGCTCGGGGGCGGGGGCGAGCACCTCGGTGCAGATGCCGTCGGTCTGCACGGTCTCGACCACCGGCCACGCCGCGGCCTGGCCCGACGGGCTGCGCGCGAGGAGCACCGCGAGCTCGCGGACGAACGGCACCCGCTCCTCGAGCAGCAGACCGGTGCCCTCGGATGCCGCCCGCTCCAGCCAGTCGGTGAGCTCACCGGCATCCGCCACGAGCGTCACGCCCTTGCCGTCGTAGCCGCCGCGCGGCGTCTTGGCGACGACCGGCCAGCCCACGGCGTCGCCGAAGGCGGTGACCTCGGCCGCGGTGTCGGCCCGTGCCCACCGCGGGCAGGGGACGCCCAGCTCGGTGAGCCGCTCGCGCATGGCGAGCTTGTCCTGGGCGAAGCGCAGCGCCTCCGGGCGCGGGTGCAGCTCGACCCCCTCGGCGACGAGCAGGTCGAGCACGTGGGCCGGCACGTGCTCGTGGTCGAAGGTGACGACGTCGCAGTGCTGGGCGAAGGCGTGCACGGCGTCGGCCTCGGTGTGGTCGCCGACCGGCGAGCTCGGCACGACGAGCGCGGCGCTGGCGTCGTCGGCCTCGGCGAACACGCTCAGGGTCACCCCCAGCTCGGCGGCCGGCCCGGCGCACATCCGGGCGAGCTGGCCACCACCGATGATGCCGACGACGGGGAATCCTCCGGGTGCGCGACGTGGGGTGGTCACCCGGCGAGGATAGCGACCGCAGGTCGGTAGGCTGCTTCGGTGCCCACGACCGCCCCGCCCCCCACCGGCGGCATCTCCCGCATCTTCGACCGGGCGCGCGGCGCGATGGACGTCATCTACCGCGAGATGATCAAGTTCGGCGTCGTCGGCATCATGGCCTTCATCATCGACATCGGCCTGGCGAACCTGCTCTGGCACACGGTGCTCTCCGACAAGGTCACCACCGCCAAGATCATCTCCGGCGCCGTCGCGACGCTCTTCTCCTGGGTCGGCAACCGGCAGTGGACCTTCCGCCACCGCCGCAGCCGCCCGGCCCACCACGAGGTGATCCTGTTCTTCGGCGTCAACGGCATCGCCCTGGTCATCTCGGCCATCACGCTGACCATCTCGCACTACGCCCTGGGCTTCACCACGATCCTCGCCGACAACATCGCGACGATCATCGGCATCGGCCTCGGCACGCTGTTCCGGTTCTGGGCCTACCGCAAGTTCGTCTTCGCGGGCGAGCCGATCTGACCGGCTGGGCCTCGGTCGGCCCCGGCGTCGGTGCGCTGCCCTAGCGTCGGCTCATGGTGCACCGGCTGACCCGGCAGCAGGCCCGCCGCATCGCGGTGCGGGCCCAGCTGCTCGACGCCCCGCGCCCCACCGACCTGATGGAGGTCGTGCGCCGCCTGTGGGTGGTGCAGGTCGACCTCACCGCGGCCGTGGCCCCCAGTGCCGACCTCGTGCTGTGGAGCCGGCTCGGCCCGGCCTACCGCCCCGGCGACCTCGACACCCTGGTCGTCGACCGCGCCGTCGTCGAGCACGACGGCATGCTGCGCGCCGCCGACGACCTGGCCCTGTTCCGTGCCGACATGCACGACTGGCCGGGCCGCCCGCCGCTGCGCGAGTGGCAGGAGGACACCGCCGACTGGGTCGAGGCCAACTCCGCCTGCCGCGACGACATCCTCGAGCTGCTGCGCGCCGAGGGGCCGTTGCCGGCGCGCGCGCTGCCCGACACCTGCGTGCTGCCGTGGCGCTCCAGCGGGTGGAACTCCGGCAAGAACGTGCTGATGCTGCTGCACTGCATGGAGCGCCGCGGCGAGGTGGCGGTCTCCTCCCGCGAGGGCCGCGAGCGGCTCTGGGACCTCGCCGACCGGGTGCTGCCCGACGACCCGGCCGTGCCGTGGCAGGAGGCCGCCGCCGAGCGCGACCGGCGCCGGCTGGCCTCGCTCGGCATCGCCCGGGCGCGCGCCACCCAGACCCTCGGCGAGCCCAACGACGTCGCGGATGCCGGTGAGCCGGCGGTGATCGAGGGCGTGCGGGGCACCTGGCGGGTCGACCCCGGCGCAGCTCGAGGCGCTCGGCCGGCCGTTCCGCGGGCGCACCGCGCTGCTCTCGCCGCTCGACCGGCTGGTGTTCGACCGCAAGCGGATGGCCGACCTGTTCGAGTTCGACTACCAGCTCGAGATGTACAAGCCGGCCGCCGCCCGGCGCTGGGGCTACTGGGCGATGCCGGTGCTCCACGGCGACCGGCTCGTCGGCAAGCTCGACGCCACCGCCGACCCGGAGGCCGGGCTGCTGCGGGTCGACGCGCTGCACGAGGACGTGCCGCTCACGGCATCCACCCGAGCGCGGTCGAGCGCGAGATCCGTTCGCTCGCAGCGCTGCTCGGCCTCGAGGTCGACGCGCACCTGAGCCACCGCCGCAGGGCGCCGTGGGGTCCTAGGCGGACGGCCCGACGGCGGACACCCGGGCTGCGGCTCGCCACGGCCGCGGCGCCCGAACCGGCGCGGGTCGTCGCTCAGCTGCCAGGCGCGCCGCACGAAGAGGGCGACCAGCAGCACCGGCACGACCACGGTCCACAGGGCGGCCGGGATGCTGGCGCCGCACCCGAGCGCCGTCAGCACCAGGGCCGGCCCCGGGAGCACACCCTCCAGGATGGTGCCGGCGAGCACGAGCAGCCCACCCCCGACGAGCACCCCCACCGGCAGCAGCACCCCGGTCTCCACGCCGCGTGCGCGATCGGCGTCCTCGGTCAACCCGAGGCCGACGAGGAGCGTCGTGACCATCAGCCCGAGCCACGGTGTCCGCGGGCCCATCTGCCCACGGTAGACCTCGGCGGGGCGCCGTGGCGATGGCCGCGCACGCCGAGTCCGGCCGCCTCGGGGCCAGCGTCAGAGGGCGCTGGCGGAGAGGAACACGGCGAAGAGCGGCGGCTTCGCGCGCACCAGCTCGAGCCGGCCACCGGCGGCCTCGGCGAGGTCGCGGGCCAGCGAGAGCCCCAGCCCGCTGCCCGACGACGACACCGAGCGCTCGAAGATGTGCGGGGCGATCGCGGCGGGCACGCCGTCGCCCTCGTCGGCCACCTCGATGACGACCGACGGCCCGGCCCGGCGGGCGGCGATCTCGACGGTGCCGCGGCCGTACATCAGCGAGTTCTCGAGCAGGGTCGTGAGGATCTGGGCCAGCGCGGTCGGCGTGGCCCGGATGCCGAGGCCACGCTCGCCGCTGACGTGGATGCTGCGCCGGGCCCCGGCGAAGGCCGGCTGCCACTCGCGCTGCAGCGAGGCCAGCACCGAGTCGAGCGAGACGGCCGGGTTGGTCTCGGTGCCGCTGCGGGTGCGGCTCATCAGGTCGTCGACGACCCGCGCGAGCCGCTCGACCTGCTCCATCGCGATGTTCGCCTCCTCCTCGACGACCTCGAGGTCGTCGGTGCTGGCGATCTCCTCCAGGCGCATGAGCAGGGCGGTCAGGGGGGTGCGCAGCTGGTGCGACGCGTCGGCGGCGAAGTCGCGCTCGGACGCCAGCCGCTTGGCCCCCTGCTGCGCGCCGCGGGCCAGGGCGGCGTCGAGCCGGTCGATCTCCTCGATGCCGGAGCGCAGCGGCACCGGGCGCGGGTCGCCGGGGCCGAGCCGCTCGGCGCGCTCGCCGAGGGTGGCGAGGAAGTGGGCGAGGCGGGTCGCCCGGCGGTCGGCCATCAGGGCGGCGATCGCCAGGGCGAGGCCACCGGCCACGAGCACCGCGGCGGTGAGCGCCGCGATGACGACGGGCACCGGCGGGGTGCCGGCGAAGTCCTGGTCGGATGCCGGGGCGAGGGCCTTCAGCGGGTCACCGGGCCACAGCAGCAGGGCGCCGACGGCCACGCCGACGAGCACCGCGGTGATGGCCACCGCCTGGGCGACGGTGACGACGAGCAGTCGCCGCACGCCGGCCTCAGTCCTCCGGGGCGTCGAAACGGAAGCCGACCCCACGGATGGTGGTGATGTAGCTGGGGTGCGAGGCGTCGTCGCCGAGCTTCCGGCGCAGCACCGAGATGTGCATGTCGAGCGTCTTGGTCGAGCCGTACCAGGCGCTGTCCCAGACGTCGCGCATCAGCTTCTCGCGGGAGACGACCTTGCCCTCGTTGGCGACGAGCACCTTGAGCAGCTCGAACTCCTTGCCGGTGAGCGCGACCTCCTGGCCGTTGCAGGAAGACGCGGCGACCCTCGGGGTCGATCTTGACCAGTGCCTCGGGGGCCGGAGGCTCCACGACGCCACGCCGGAGCAGGGCCCGCGCGCGGGCCAGCAGCTCGGCGAGCCGGAACGGTTTGGTGACGTAGTCGTCGGCGCCGGCATCCAGCCCCACGACCGTGTCGACCTCGTCGGCGCGGGCCGTGAGCACGAGCACCGGCACGGTGCTGCCCTCCTGCCGCAGCCGCCGGCACACCTCGAGACCGTCCATCTTCGGCAGGCCGAGGTCGAGGACCAGCAGGTCAGGCGACCGCAGGGCCTCCTCCAGGGCCGAGACGCCGTCAGTGCACACGTCGACGTCGTAGCCCTCGCGCCGGAGCGCGCGGGCCAACGGGTCCGAGATCGCGGGGTCGTCCTCCGCGAGGAGCACCTTGGTCATGGGCCCGATCGTAGTCACGCCGACCCTCCTGACGGCGGAGGGCGACGTCCGCCCGGTGCGCGTTGCAGCTCGTGGAGCGTCACGACGCCGATGCCGCGCAGGATCCGGCGACGCCGTTCGATGGCCGAGAACCCCGACACCTAGCCGAGCACGCGGGCCATGTCGTCGTCGACGTAGACGTGGCCCGACGGGGTCACCGCGGTGATCCGGCTGGCCTTGTTGACCGTCATCCCGAACACGTCGCCGAGCCGCGAGACCACCCGGCCGTGGGCCAGCCCGACCCGCACCGGCGGCAGCAGCTCGTCCTCGGCCATGGCGTCGACCAGGTCGAGGGCGATGGCGGATGCCGCGGCCGCCTCGGTGTGCACGAAGAGCACCTCGTCGCCCACCGTCTTGATGACCCGGCCACCGTGCTCGGTGATGACGTCGCTGGCGAGCAGCTCGAAGCGCTGCACGAGCCGCGCGAGCTGCCGCTCGCTCATCCGCCGGACGAAGCTGGTGAACGAGACCAGGTCGGCGAAGCCGACGACCCGGATCGGGGCGGAGGGGTCGGAGTGCACGGCCGGGTCGGCGTCCGCGAGCATGCGGGCGATGGCGTTGGTGAGGTGGCGGCGCCAGACGTAGACCAGGAGCGGCTCGATCTCGGTGGAGATCCCCGCGAGCAGCTCGGCGGCCTCGGCGGCCACCTGCGGCTCCGGCACCGAGCGGCTGTCGCGCCCCTCGAGCTCCTCGGAGAACGGCGAGGTCGAGCGACTCGGCGACGAGCTGGGTCTGCCAGACGGCCAGCCGGTCGGCGGTGCGGGCGAAGGCGCGGGTCATGCCCAGGGCGAGGTCCTCGCTGACCCGGCCCTCGCTGATGATCCGGGCCACCCGGCGCAGCGCCTGGGTGTCGGCCTCGGTGAACATCGCCTCGTCGTCCCCGACGTTCTGGAAGCCCATCGCGTGCCAGAACCGCCGGGCGGTGACGGCCTCGACGCCGGCGCCCTCGGACACCTCGCGCCGCCCCATCGAGGCCGGCCGGCCGAGCAGCATCCGCTCGACCCGCTCGGCCACGTCGTCCGGCGCCACGGCGACGCGGCCCGGAGTCGTCGAGGAGCCCGGCCGGCTCGGCGGCGCCCGTCGCCGGTCGCCGTGGCCGTCGGCCGTCCCGCCCTCGGGCCGTGTCGGCCCTCGGCCCCGGCAGCCGGGTCGGCGTCGGCGGCTGCGGGCAGGCCGAGATCCTCCACGGACATCGAGGCTCCTCTCGGACGGGTCAGCGTGCCCGGACGTGGACCACGTCGCCGGCGGACACGGCAGTCACGCCCTCGGCGGAGCGCACGGTCAGTCTGCCTGCATCGTCGACGCCTGTCGCGACGCCCGTGTCGGACCGTCCCACCCGGCTCGTGCACCTCGACCTCGCGGCCCACCGTCGCGCAGGCGGCGACGTAGGCGCGTCTGGGCGGCGCCGCCGGGGCCGGTGTCCTCGGCGAGCACCCGGGCGAGGTGCACGAGGTAGGCCGTGAGCAGCGCCGCGCGGTCGACCCCCGGGGCGCCCGCGGCCCGCAGCGAGGTGGCGGTGTCGAGCGGCAGGTCGTCGCGGGCGGTGTCGACGTTGAGGCCCATCCCGACCACGACCCCGGCCTCGGTCCACTCGCAGAGCAGGCCGGCCAGCTTGCGGTCGTCGTCGCCGGGCACGAGCACGTCGTTGGGCCACTTCAGCGAGGTCACCACGCCGGCGACCTCCTCGACCGCGCGGTGCACGGCGACGCCGGCGAGCAGCGGCACCCACGAGGCGCCGGACGCCGGGGGCGGCACCAGCACCGAGACCGCCAGGCTGCTGCCGGGGGTCGTCGTCCACGCCCGACCGAGGCGACCGCGGCCGGCATCCTGCACCTCCGCGACCACGACGCGCCAGGTCGCGGGCCGCGCCCTGACCTCGTCGTTGGTCGACCCGAGGCGGTCGAAGACCTCCACGGGACCCCACGGTGCGCCGGGTGTGACGGATCGCTCGCCGAGCGGTAGGGATCGGTGCATCTCGTCCACGAGGGCAAGGCTAGGCTCGGAGCATGTCCAAGAGCGACACCCAGTCCATCGGCGGCACCGACGTCCCGAAGGACATCGACACCTCCACGACGGCGGGCAAGCTCGCGGACCTGAAGCGCCGGGTCGACGAGGTCGCCACGCCGGCTCCGAGCGGGCCGTCGAGAAGCAGCACGCCCGCGGCAAGAAGACCGCCCGCGAGCGCATCGAGCTGCTGCTCGACGAGGGCTCGTTCGTCGAGATGGACGAGTACGCCCGGCACCGCTCGACGCGTTCGGCGGCGACGAGAACCGCCCCTACGGCGACGGCGTCGTCACCGGCTACGGCACCGTCGACGGCCGCACCGGTCTGCGTGTTCGCCCAGGACTTCACGGTCTTCGGCGGCTCGCTCGGCGAGGTCTTCGGCGAGAAGATCGTCAAGGTCATGGACTTCGCGATGAAGATCGGCTGCCCGATCGTCGGCATCAACGACTCCGGCGGCGCGCGCATCCAGGAGGGCGTCGTCTCGCTCGGCCTGTACGGCGAGATCTTCCGCCGCAACGTGCACGCCTCGGGCGTCATCCCGCAGATCTCGCTGATCATGGGCCCGTGCGCCGGCGGCGCGGTCTACTCCCCCGCGGTCACCGACTTCACCGTCATGGTCGACAAGACCTCGCACATGTTCATCACCGGCCCCGACGTCATCAAGACCGTCACCGGCGAGGACGTCGGCATGGAGGAGCTCGGCGGCGCGCGCACGCACAACACCAAGTCGGGCGTCGCGCACTACATGGCCACCGACGAGGACGACGCCATCGAGTACGTCAAGGCGCTGCTGTCGTACCTGCCGTCGAACAACCTCGACGACCCGCCGGTCTTCGGCGACCGAGGCACGACCTCGAGGTCACCGACGACGACCGGATCGCTCGACACGATCATCCCGGACTCGCCCAACCAGCCCTACGACATGCACCAGGTCATCGAGGCGGTCGCTCGACGACAGCGAGTTCCTCGAGGTGCAGCCGCTGTTCGCGCCGAACATCATCGTCGGCTTCGGCCGGGTCGAGGGCCGCCCGGTCGGCGTCGTCGCCAACCAAGCCGATGCAGTTCGCCGGCACGCCTCGACATCGACGCCTCGGAGAAGGCCGCGCGGTTCGTGCGCACCTGCGACGCGTTCAACGTGCCGGTCCTGACCTTCGTCGACGTGCCGGGCTTCCTGCCGGGCACCGACCAGGAGTGGGACGGCATCATCCGCCGCGGCGCCAAGCTGATCTACGCGTACGCCGAGGCCACCGTCCCGCTGGTCACCGTGATCACCCGCAAGGCCTACGGCGGCGCGTACGACGTCATGGGGTCCAAGCACCTCGGCGCCGACATCAACCTCGCCTGGCCGACCGCGCAGATCGCGGTCATGGGCGCGCAGGGCGCGGTCAACATCCTCTACCGCAAGGAGCTGCGCCAAGGCCGCCGAGGCCGGCGACCGGTCGAGGCGGCCGCGCGCGCCGAGCTCATCAAGGAGTACGAGGACGCGCTGGCCAACCCCTACATCGCGGCCGAGCGCGGCTACATCGACGCCGTCATCACGCCGTCGAACACCCGGCTGCAACGTCGCCAAGGCGCTGCGGGCGCTGCGCACCAAGCGCGACACGCTGCCGCCCAAGAAGCACGGCAACATCCCGCTGTGATGGCCGACGACACGACCGGCCCCGACGCCGACGCGACGGCTGCGGCACCGCCCGCGGCCCCGGTCGATCGTGGTGCGCGGCGACGCGACGCCCGAGCAGCTGGCGGCGCTGGTCGCGGTGCTGTCGGCCGCGTCGGGTGGCGACGAACCGGCATCCGACGGCTCGACGTCCACCTGGGCCGCGCACTCGGCGGCGATGCGCCACCCGGTGAACCACGGCCCCGGCGCCTGGCGCACCTCCCTGCGCTCCTGACCGGGCTACGTCGCGGGCTACCAGCGCGGTAGTCGTCGCGATCACCTCACCTACCGCGCGGTAGCCCACGCGGTAGGTGGCGCTGGACGATCAGCCCGGCGCCGATGTCGCGCGGCGGCGGGCGAGGCGCTGCTCGAGCCACCGGTGGTCCTCCGCACCGAGGATGCCGGCCGCCAGCACCCGCTCGGCCTCGCCGTCGTCGCCGGTGAACGCGCGGAACACCTCGGGCACGGTGATGCCGTGCCCGGGCCGGCCCGACCACCTCGACCGCGTCGCCCGCACCCACCACCCCGGGCTCGACCACGGCCAGGTAGGCGCCGGTGCGGCCCCGCTCGGTGAACCGGCGCACCCAGCCGCGCTCCCCCATCCAGGCGGCGAACGTCGCGCAGGGGATGCGGGGCCCGGTCACCTCGAGCAGCGCCGACCCGACCCGCCAGCGCTCCCCGACGACCGCGCCGTCGACGTCGAGCCCCGAGGTCGTGAGGTTCTCGCCGAACATCCCGTCGGCCAGGTCACGCCCCAGCGCGGCCCCCCACCAGTCGAGCTCCTCGCGGGCCACGGCGTACACCGCCTGGCGCGACCCCCCGTGGTGCTTGCGGCTGACGACGTCGTCGCCCACGACGCCGCTGCCGAGGCCGCCGCGCTTCGGCCCCGGGTCGCGCACCTGCACCGATGCCACCGGGCGCTTGTCGATCGCCGTCTCCCCGCCACGGCGCCGGATGCCGCCGCGCGCGCCACCGACGTTGACCGACCTCACCACGGGCTCCATGCAGGAGAGGCTATGTCGGCCGGCGACCGTCCCCGACCGCCGGAGCACCCCGGTCGGATCGGGCCGTAAACCAGCGCGACCACGGCCGCGCCCTCGGGTAGCGTCCCGCGGGTGACTGCACCGACCCCCACGACCCGCCAGCCCACCGCCGTCGACGCCGTCGCCGAGGCCCACTTCGACGCCGTGGTGGCGTCGAGCCCGATGGAGGCGACCTACCTGGGCGTGCCCGGCGCCGAGACCGAGCTCGACGACCTGTCGCCCGACGGCTACGCCCACCACGCGCAGATCGCCCGCGACACCCTGGCCCGCCTCGACACCGTCGAGCCCGTCGACGCGGTCGACCGGGTCACCGTGGCGGCGATGCGCGAGCGGCTCGAGCTCGGCCTCGAGATCCACGAGGCCGGCTACGACCGGATGGAGCTCAACGTCATCGCCTCGCCGCTGCAGGGCTGCCGCGACGTCTTCGACCTCATGCCCACCGCGACCCAGGACGACTGGGCGACCATCGCCACCCGGCTCACCGCGGTGCCCGACCGCCCTCGAGCAGTGGACCACGACCCTGCGCGAGTCGGCCGACCGCGGGCTGGTGACGCCCCGCCGCCAGGTCGACCGAGTGCATCACCCAGTGCGAGCGAGCTCACCTCCCCCGACGGCTTCTTCGCCACCTTCCTCGCCCGGGCGTCGGCCGACGGGGCACCGCTCGACGACGCCGTGCGCGCCGACCTCGAGCGGGGCGTCGAGGCGGCGGCCGCCGCCTACCAGCGGATCGGCGTCGACCTGCGCACCCACCTGCTCGACCGCGCCCCCGAGTCGGATGCCGCGGGTCGCGAGCGCTACCGGCTCGCCTCGCGCCAGTTCCTCGGCGCCAGCGTCGACCTCGAGGAGACCTACGCCTGGGGGCAGGAGGAGCTGGCCCGGATCGAGGCCGACATGGTGCGCCACCGCCGACCGGATCGTGCCCGGCGCCTCCGTCAAGGAGGCCATCGAGCACCTCGACCACGACCCGCAGTACCTGCTGCACGGCACCGACGCGCTGCGCGACTGGATGCAGGCCCGCGCCGACGAGGTCATCGCCGACATGGCCGACACCCACTTCGACATCCCGGGCCCGGTGCGCACCATCGAGGGGCGGATCGCGCCCACGCAGACCGGCGGCATCTACTACACCGGGCCCAGCGACGACTTCACCCGCCCGGGCCGGATGTGGTGGTCGGTGCCCAAGGGCGTCACCGAGTTCGGCACCTGGCGCGAGCTGACGACCGTCTACCACGAGGGCGTCCCGGGCCACCACCTCCAGGTCGCCCAGACCGTGTACCGCCGCGAGCTGCTCAACCGGTGGCGCCGGATGATGTGCTGGGTCAGCGGGCACGGCGAGGGCTGGGCCCTCTACGCCGAGCGCCTGATGGCCGAGCTGGGCTACATGGACGACCCGGGCAACTACCTCGGGCTGCTCGACGGCCAGTCGCTGCGGGCCGCCCGCGTCGTGCTCGACATCGGCGTGCACTGCGGCTTCGAGGCCCCGGCCGAGGTCGGTGGCGGGGACTGGACCTACGACAAGGCCTGGTCCTTCCTCACCGCCCACGCCAACCAGGGCGAGGAGATGATGCGCTTCGAGCTCAACCGCTACCTCGGCTGGCCCGGCCAGGCGCCGAGCTACAAGATCGGCGAGCGGCTCTGGCTCCAGCTGCGCGACGAGGTGGCCCAGCGCGAGGGAGCCGCCTTCTCGCTCAAGGACTTCCACCGCCGCTCGCTCGACCTCGGCTCGGTCGGGCTCGACGTCATGCGGGAGGCGATCCTCGCCTGACCCGTCGGCACGGCATACTTTCCTCACCTGAGGAATGAAGGTCGTCGACGAGGAGGCCCGGGTGGCAGCCGGCACGAGGGGCCGCAGGCCCGCGGGCAGCGGCACGCGCGAGGCGATCCTCGCCGCCGCGTCGCGGGCCTTCGGCGAGCAGGGCTACCCCCGCACCACGCTGCGCGGCATCGCCCGGGACGCCGGCGTCGACACCCGGCTGGTCACCCACTACTTCGGCAGCAAGCAGGACCTGTTCGTCGCGGTCGTCGAGCTGCCCTTCGACCCCGAGCAGGTGATGCCGGCCCTGCTCGCCCCGGGCCGCGAGGGCGTCGGCTTCCGCCTCGCCGGGTTCGCCGTCGGCATGCTCGACACGCCCGAGGCGCGCCGCACGATGACCGGGCTGCTGCGCGCCGCGGCATCCGAGGAGGAGGCGGCCGAGCGGGTGCGCGACCTGCTCATGGAGCGGCTGCTCGGCCCGCTCGCCCGACACCTCGGCGGCGACCAGCCCGAGCTGCGCGCCGCGCTCACCGCCGCGCAGATCGCGGGGCTCGCCTTCGCCCGGCACGTCGTCGGGGTTCCCCGCCTCGTCGACGCCTCCCGCGACGAGCTCGTCGCGGCCATCGGGCCGGTCCTCGAGCACTACCTGACGGGCGATCTCTCCCCGAAGCCGCTCTAGCAGCGACAATCCTCCCGTGGAGCTCGCCGCACTCGTCGTCGCCATCGTCCTCGTCGTCATCCTGGTCAGCCGGGTGACGCCGTCCGGCATCCCGACGCCCATCGCCCTGCTCGTGGTCGGGGCCGTGCTGTCGTTCGTGCCCGGCATCCCCGAGGTGCGCCTGTCCAGCGAGCTGGTGCTCTACGGCCTGCTGCCGCCGCTGCTCTACGCCGCGGCGCTGTCGACCTCGCTGCTCGACGTGCGCGGCGCACCGGGGCGCCATCCTCAGCCTGTCGGTGGGGCTGGTGCTCTTCACCGCCGCCGGGGTGGGGCTGGTCGCCTGGCTGATGCTGCCCATCCCGTTCGTGCTGGCGCTCGCCCTGGGTGCCATCGTCGCCCCGCCGGATGCCGTGGCCGCCACCGCCGTGGCCCGCCGGATCGGCCTCCCACGGCGGATCACGACCATCCTCGAGGGCGAGTCGCTGCTCAACGACGCCACCGCCCTGGTCACCCTGCGCACCGCGCTGGCGGCGGCGGGGCTCTACGTGGCGCACGGCGTGGGCGGCGGCGGAGGCGCCGAGGACGCCCCGGAGGTGACCGTCTCGTCGGTCGGCATCGACCTGCTGGTCGCCTCGGTCGGCGGCGTCGCCATCGGGGTGCTCGCGTTCTTCGTCATCGGGCTGATGCGCAAGCACCTCACCGAGGTGCCGGCCGACACCGCGCTGTCCTTCGTCGCCCCGTACCTCGCCTACGTGCCGGCCGAGCAGGTGGGCGCCTCCGGGGTGCTGGCCGTCGTCACCGCCGGGCTGCTGCTCGCCCACAAGGCGCCGGTGCTGCAGACCGCGCCGTCGCGCCTGTCCGAGCGGATCAACTGGTCGAGCATCACCTTCGTGCTCGAGAACTCGGTCTTCCTCCTCATCGGGCTGCAGATCGCCGGGCTGCTCGACGACGTCGTCAACGACGACGAGCTCTCGACCGGCCGCACCCTCGTGGTCGGGCTCGCGGTGCTCGTCACCTGCCTCGTGCTGCGGCCGGTGTGGATGATCCCGTTCACCCTGCTCACCAACCGGCACGCCGACGCCACCGTCGACCGGGGCGACCGGCTGCGCGGTGGCGTGGTCGGCGCCTGGGCCGGGATGCGCGGTGTGGTCACCCTCGCGGCGGCCCTGACGCTGCCCGAGAACACCCCGCTGCGGGCCCAGCTGGTCGTCATCGCCCTGGTCGTCACGGTCGGCACCCTGCTGCTGCAGGGCTCGACCCTGCCCTGGCTCGCGCGCCGGCTCGACGTGCGCGGCCCCGACCCGCGCGAGGACGCCCTGCAGGAGGCCACCGTGCTCGGCGCCACCACCGGCGCAGGGCTGCGGCTGATCGAGGCGGACGACGACGGCCGACGAGGCGACCGTGGCCGCCATCCGCGACCAGGCCACCGCCCGGGTCAACCGCAGCTGGGAGCGGCTGGGCACCCTGGGCCCCGGCGACGACGAGACCCCGAGCGAGGCCCGCGCCCGGGTGCGCACCGAGATGATCCGCGAGGAGCGGGCCGAGCTGCTCCGCATCCGCGACCTCGGCGGGGTCGACCACGAGGTGCTCACCTCGGTGCTCGGCCAGCTCGACGCGGAGGAGTCGGCGCTGATCTGGAACGCCACGCGGTCGGGCGCGGTGCGCCAGTCACCCCTGCGGCCGCCGGACCGGATCGCCGGCGCCTGCGAGCACCTCGCCGCCGCCGAGACCCCCAAGGCGCCGACGAGCGCCGAGGGCTGCCAGACGGTGCCTCGCCGAGGGCCTGCACCTGGGTGCACCTGCGCGCCTGCGCCGAGTGCGGCGAGGTCGGCTGCTGCGACTCCTCGGTCGGCAAGCACGCCGAGGCGCACTTCCACGAGACCGACCACCCGGTGATGCGCAGCATCGAGCCGGGCGAGGCGTGGCGCTGGTGCTACGTCGACGAGGTGCTCGGCTAGGGCTCGGCGCCCTTCAGAGCCAGCGGCGCACCCGCGACCGGTAGGCCTCGTACTCGGCGCCGAACTTGTCCGACAGGTAGCGCTCCTCCGGCCGGATCGCCCCCCAGGACAGGGCGACCACGCCGAGCGGCACGAACGCCAGCGCCCAGAACGACGGGGCGAGCAGCGCGATCGCGACGTCCAGGGCGACCAGGCCCACGTAGAGGGGGTTCCGGCTGACCGAGAACGGCCCCGACTGGAGAACGAGCACCGTCGTCCCGCCCGGCAGGATGCCGGTGCCGTGGTGCGCCATGACCCACAGGGTCCACCCGTTCCACAGCACGAACGCGACGACCAGGGCCCAGCCGACCCAGCGGGCGACCGGGCCGTCGATCGAGACCGGGTCACCTGCGGTGGCGGTGAGCACGAGCCCGGCGGCCAGCGGCACGCCCAGGGCCACCGGTGGCCAGATCCGAAAGGCAGGTGCGTCCACGCAGGTCATCGTGTCCCCGAGGTCCGACTGGAGACAAGGGATGCCGGCGGCGTCCCCACTGCACCACGCGCGACGTCCGCGCGCAGATCGTCGCGCGGCCACCGGCATCCGGGCCTCGTTGCTGCGCTTGACTGGTCGCATGCCGATCGACGACTGGCAGGTCGACGCGCTCGACCTCACCGGCTACCTGGGTCGCCTTGGCGTACCTGGGCGTGAGCCGAGCCGCGAGGCGCTCGCGGAGCTGCACGAGGCGCACGTGCGCGCGTTCACGTTCGACAACATCGACGTGCTGCTCGGCCAGCACCCGGGCGTCTCACTGGATGCCGTGCAGGAGAAGTTCGTCGGGCGTGGCCGCGGTGGCTACTGCTTCGAGCACAGCACGATCCTCGCGGCGGCCCTGGAACGGCTCGGCTACCGGGTGCGGCGGCACCTGGGCCGGGTCGGCGACCCGGCCACCGGCGGCCAGCAGGGGCGCACGCACATGGTGGTCGAGGTGGTGCTCGACGGTGAGCGGCTGCTCTGCGACCCGGGCTTCGGGCTGAGCCTCCTGCGGCCGCTTCCGCTGGTCGACGGTGCCGAGGACGACCACCCACCGGGATGGCGGTACCGCGTGCGCCGCACCGACGCCGGCGCCTGGGCGCTGGACCGGCACCGTGACGGGGGCTGGGAGGTCGCCCACACGACCGACGAGCTCGCAGGTCAGGCCGGTCGACGTCGTCATGGGGCACCACTTCACGAGCACCTACCCCGGGTCGCACTTCACCACCGGCCTGATGGTCGGCAGGCACCTGCCGGGGCGCCATGTCACGGTGACCCACGAGTCGCTCACCGTCCGCCGGCCCGGTCAGCCCACGGAGCACCGGCCCCTGCGCGAGGGCGAGCTCGACGACTGGCTGTCGACCCTCGAGGTGCCGCTCACCCCCGACG
>CAWAKY010000015.1:0-8623 GCA_963782695.1 uncultured Actinomycetota bacterium
CGCGACCCACCGAACGGAACGACGACCCCGCCGCATGACTCTCGCAAACCTCCCGGAGCGCGCCGGGCGTTCGGTCGTGACCGGCGCCCTCGTGCTCTTCGCCTCTGGACCCTCGTCTACCAGGTGGCGCTGTTCACGGGCCTGCCCGCGACGCCGAGCCTGGCCGTCGCCGCCGTGCTCGGGGTCCTCGCCCTGGTGGCCCTGTCGCGGTTGCGCCCCGACGGCAGCCGTGACCCGCTGACCTTCCCCGGGGGCCGCGCCGCCCTCGCCGTGCTGCCGGTGGTGCTGGTCGCCACGCTCCTGGCCACGAACGGGCTGCGCCTCGCGGGCCTGACCCTCGGTGTCGTCACGGCCCTGGTCGCCCTGGTGCTGTCGTCGCGGTGGGCACCGCGCCTTGAGGTGCTGCGCCGGTTCCGGGCCGACAGCGCCGACAGCGCAGCCCTCCGCAGCCACCCCCGACGAACCGGCGGCCGACGAGATCGGTGACAGCCCGGCATCCGCCCCGGGCCGTCCCGGGTCCGCCCCCTGGCTGTGGGCCACCGGCTGGCTGGTCGCCCTGGTCTGCGGTGGCCTGGCCGCCTTCCTCGCCACCCCCGACGGTGACGACGCCTACTTCGTGAACCTGTCGACCTGGGTCGCCGAGCGCGGCAACTTCCCGTTGCGCGACACCATGATCAGCAGTGGGGTCTTCCCCGCGATCCAGGGCCACTCGCCGCCCATCCACTCGGTCGAGGGGCTGATCGGGTCGATCGCCCGGGTCCTGGGCCTCGAGGCCGGCACGGTCACCTACGTGCTTGTGCCGCCGCTCGTCACGATGCTCGTCGTGCTCGTGCTGACCCTGCTCATCGCGGAGGCGGGCATCCCGGCCGCCCCGGTGGCCCTGCTGGGGGGGACGGCCGCTCTACCTCTGGGCCACCGGCCTCGAGCGGATACGGCCTGGGGCTGGTTCTTTGCCCTACGCACTGGCAGGGCAAGGCGATGCTCGCCGCGGTGGTGCTGCCCCTCGTCTTCCTCCACGGCGCCCGGCTGATGCGGCACCGCAGCGCCCGCGACCACGCCCTGTTCGCGGCGGCGCTCGTCGCCAGCATCGGCGTCTCGAACGCCGCCGCGTTCCTCGTGCCGGTCCTCGTCGCGGGCCTTGTCCTCGCCGCGCTGGCGCAGGCCGAGTGGCGCGGCGCCCTGCGCCTGGCCGTCTGGACGATCTACCCCGCGGCCATGGGGGTGCTGAGCGTGGCGCTGGCACCGACGGCACCGACGCGCGCCCGCTGCCCGCCGCGGGGTTCGACGTCGGCCCGATCACCTGACCATCGACCCGGTGCAGACCGTTCCCGGGGCCGGCGGATGCGGCGTCGTCACGGCCGTCGCGATCGGCGTCGGGGCCCTGGGCATCGGCAACACGGCGATGCGGCTCGGTGCGGCCGGCACGATCGTCACCGGTGGCCTGGCCCTGCTCCCACCGGTGCGCGACGTGCTGCGCGACCTCGGCCTGTGGTCGGTCGTCTGGCGGATGTGGTGGGCGATCCCGATCACCCTGCTGCTCGCCGGGACCGTCGGGGCGGCGGCGCACTGGGTCCGCGGCCGGCGCCTGGCCCCCGTCGCCATCGGCGCGCACAGCCTGCTGGTCGCCCTGGTGCCGCTGGTCGACGGGCGCTGGGTCGGCGACCCGCGCAACAACGCCCGCTGGGTCGACCCGCTCGACTGGAAGGTGCCCGACCGGGCTCTGGAGCAGGCCAAGGCCGTCGAGAGGCTCAGCGACCCGGCGACGTGGTGCTCGTGCCCGCGGGCACCGCGCGGGCGCTCGCAGCGCTCACCGTCGACATCCACCTGGTCTCGGCCCGGCCGTTCTACCTGCCCAACTACGCGGGCATCCCCGCGGCCCATGCCGGCGCACGTCGCACCTGCAGCAGTTCGTCGACGTCACGACCCCCAAGGACCAGGCCTCACGGCCATCGAGGATGCACTGACCCTGCTCGACGTGCGCACCGTCTGCCTGCGCAACCACCGCGGCGGCGGCATCCGGCTTCTCCAGGCCCACGGCTTCCGGGTCGTCGACAAGAGAAGGCCGGCAACACCTGCCTGCAGCGCTGAGGGTCAGGCGCCGGCCGCGAGGTCGTGGTTGTAGCGCTCGAGGACCTCGTCCATCGGGGCGTCCATGACGAGCTCGCCCCTGCGCAGGTAGAGACCACGAGTGCCGAAACGCTTGAGGTCGCGTTCGGAGTGCGACACCAGGAACAGGGTGCGCCGGCCTGCGAGAGCAGGCTCTCCATGCGCCGGTAGCACTTCTCCCGGAAGGCCTTGTCGCCGACCGCGAGCACCTCGTCGACGAGGAAGATCGGCTCGTCGAGCGAGCTGATCACCGCGAAGCCGAGGCGCACCTGCATGCCCGACGAGAGGTGACGGTAGGGCCGGTCGAGCGCCTCGCGGACCTGGGGACCGGCGAAGTCGACCATGCTCTCGAAGCGCTCCTCGACCTGGTCCTTGGACAGCCCGTGCAGCGCCGCCTGGATGTGCAGGTTGTCGCGGCAGGTCAGCTCGCCGCGGAAGCCGCCGGTGAGCTCGATGAGCGGGGCGACACCACCGGTGACCGGACGTGGCCCTCGTCGGGCAGCAGCACGCCCGGCGATCATCTTCAGCAGGGTGCTCTTGCCGCTTCCGTTGCCCCCGACCAGGCCCACGGCTTCCCCCGCGTGGATGTCGAAGCTGATGTTGCGCAGCGCCCAGAAGGTGTCGGACGTCGTCGTGGGCGCACCGTGGAAGAGCAGGTCGCGCACCTGCATCTTCCGGCGGCGGGCGAGGTAGAACTCGATCCCCACGTCGTGGGCGCTGATGACCACGCTCATCGGCTCAGATCTCCTTCAGCACGGTGCGCTCGAGCCGTGAGAAGGACCAGAAGCCCGACGACGAACAGGACGAGCGAGACCCCCACGCTGACCCCCACGTCGATCCAGGACACTCCGCGTTCGAACAGGCCGCCGCGGTAGAGCGACAGGATGCCGTTGAGCGGGTTGAACGCCAGGATCACCCGCAGGAAGTCGGGGACGGCGTGCGTGCCGTACAGCACCGGTGACAGGTAGAACATGAACCGCAGCACGATGCGCACGACCCGCTGCATGTCGGTGGCCAGCACGGTGACCGGGGCGAGGAGCAGGCCGAGCCCGACGAGCAGCACGAACTGCAGCAGCATGCCGAGCGGGAAGAAGACCAGCTCCCAGTCGAGGTCGACCCGCCCCCGGACGAGGTAGTACAGGACGAAGCCGACCAGCACCGGCAGCGACAGGACGAACTCGACACCCTTGGCGACCACGCAGCGGATGACCCAGACCTCGCGCGGCAGGTTGGTCGAGCGAACCAGCTTGGCCTCCTGGATCAGGCTCTTGGCGGTGTCGTTGACCGAGCCGGTGAACCACTGCCAGGCCAGCAGGCCGGAGAGCAGGTAGAGGAAGTAGGGCTTGTCGGCGACCCGGGCGCCGGCCTTGAAGATGAAGGTGAAGACGACGAAGTAGACCGACGCCATGAGCAGCGGGTCGAGCACGGTCCAGACGTAACCGAGCAGGCTGCGCGAGTAGCGCACCCGCAGGTCGCGCTGCACGAGGGTCCACACGATCCCGCGACGACGGGTCACCGCTGCCATCCGGCTGATCAACGCGGCGACCTCAATTCGGCGTGGGCGGGGAGCGGGCGGCACGGGTCCGGGTGCCGTGGCGAGGATACGGCACCCCCCTGCCGGGGCCGGGGAGCCGGCATCAGATGTCACGCTCGAGGCGCAGCACGCCGCCGTCGTCGCGAAGCATGCCGTCGGCCACCAGGGTCGCCCGCAGCTTGGCGTACTCGTCGGGGTCGCCGTGCGCGAAGTGCGCGAGCCGGGTGAGGAACAGGGCCACCGACCGGAAGGTGCGGCTGATGACCAGGTTCGGCGTGCCGGTGGTGCAGTTGAACTCGGTGACCGGCGTGCGCCAGTCGCCGTAGTTCTCGGTGAGGTAGCGGTCGGCGTCGGCCGGCCCGAGCACCGGCACCCCGGCCAGGGTGTAGTCGGTGAGCTCGAAGACGCTGTTCTCCCACCGGTGGATCGACGAGCCGTGCCACAGCCGGTCGCCCTCACGGTGGTGAACGAACACGTCGACGTTGATGCCGTTCTCGTGGATCAGCTTGACCAGCGCGGGCGCACGCTCCACGGCGTACCGGCCCGGCTCGGTCTCGACGACGGTCTGGGCGTCGTCGAGCTTCTTGACGACGTAGTGCGGCGAGCGCTCGAGGGCCCCGACGAGGCGGTCGAGCACCTCGGGGTGCTCGGGGTCGAAGGTGACGCCCACGTCGATGTCGTAGTCGTGGGCCAGGAAGCCGCCCTCGCGCACGATGCCGAGGAAGGTGCCCGAGATGACGTACCAGTGCCACTGCTCCACGGGCAGCGCCGCGGCGAGGTCGTGCAGCGCGGTGCGGGCGTCGTCGACCGAGAAGTCGCCCTCGCGGTCCGACGTCGGGCCGGACGGCTCACCCTGGGCGGTGCTGATCAGCGGCAGCAGTGCGTCGGCGTGCTCGCGGAAGTCGGCCCGCAGCGCCTCGATGTCGCGGGCACCCGCGTCGAGCTGGGCGTGGATGCGGGCGGCCCGCACGAACAGGTCGTCGGCGCGCCACAGGTGCTCGGGCAGGGCGGCCCGGCGGTGGGCGATGAACGCCTCGAGGGCCTCGAGGTCGGCCGGGCTCGCGCCCAGGGTGAAGTCGAAGAAGTCGTCGGTGACGGTCTCGACCCCGGGCCAGCCGCGGCGCAGCACCCACCCGGCGAGCCGGAACGCGTACTTGGTCTCGTCGTCGACGAACTGGGTGCGCACCAGCCGGGCGATCGACGGCCGCCCGGTCACGGCGAACGTGCCCGCGTAGGCCGCGCCCCCCACTCCGTACCGGAACGCGGGTGAGTGCGACCGGTTGAGGAAGTTGAGGAGCGAGTAGGACTTGCTGAGCATCACGATCCGTCCGTCAGGAGCTGGTCGACGAAGCGGGCTGCAGCCCGCCCGTCCTCCAGGGAGGCGTACTTCTCGCGGAATGCCGCATAGCGCCCTGCGTGCTCGATCGACACGTTGTCGAGATCGGACAGGGCGGCGATGACGTCGCTGGTGTGGGGCAGCAACGGCCCCGGCGCCTCCGCTCTCGAAGTCGATGTAGAACCCCCGCAGCTCGTCGCGGTAGGCCTCGAGGTCGTGGGTGAAGAACAACATGGGGCGCCCGGTGTTGACGAAGTCGAACATCACGGAGGAGTAGTCGGTGATGAGCACGTCGGCCACGAGGTACAGGTCGCTGATGTCGGGATAGTGCGACACGTTGCGGGCGAAGCCACCGAACATCGAGGTGTCGACCCGGTCGGCCACGAGCTGGTGCCCGCGGATGAGCAGCACCGTGTCGTCCTTGAACTCGCGATACATCCGCTCGAGGTCGAGCTTCATCGCGAACTTGTACCGACCTGCCCTGTCGTAGTGGTTGTCCCGCCACGTCGGCGCGTACAGGATCACCCGCTTGCCGGGCTCGATGCCGAGCCGCTCCGCGGCGGCAGCGGTGCGGGCGGCTCGGTCCTCAGGTCGGTGGAAGACGTCGTTGCGGGGGTAGCCGATCTCGAGGATCGGCCCGTCGTAGCGGAAGGCCCGGCGGAAGATCTCGGTGGAGTACGCGTTCGGGGACACCAGGGCGTCCCACTTCGCGACCTCGGCGGCGAACTGGGTGAGGTAGTTCTTGTTCGCCATCTGGAGGTTCTCGATGTCGAAGCCGATCCGCTTGAGCGGGGTGCCGTGCCAGGTCTGCCCGTAGAACGACCCCGCACGCTTGACGTAGTGCTTGGGCATCGAGTCGTTGCTGACCACCCAGCGGGCGCGACCCAGCGCGCGGTAGTAGTCGCGGCTGCCCACGACGACGGTCTTGACGCCGTCGGGCACCTCGACGCCGTGGTGCGCCACCGCCCACACCAGACGGCGGTCGTCCTCTCGGCGGACGAGCTCCTCGAAGATGGCACGAGGGTTGTCGGAGTACTGCCGGCCCTTCCAGGCCTCGAAGAAGACGGTGTCGGTCAGGGGCAGCCGCCGGGCCACGCGGTAGTGGACCTTGCGCGCGATGTTCTCGTTGAACGCGCCTCGCTGGCTCCATGGCCCACCGCCGTCGGCGACCAGCCGCAGCTCGTGCGAGGGAGAGGTGCGCAGCGAGCACGCTGACCGGGTCGCCCCCGACGTCGGAGAGGTGGGTCTCGGCGGCGGCGGAGACGAGCACCCCGAGGTCGGGGTCGGCCTCGCCGGGGGCGGCCGCGACGACTCTCCACCGGCCGGGACGCAGCCCGCGCAGCGACATGCGGCCCGCTTCGTCGGTCGCCGGGACGACGGCGCGCCAGGTGTCGCCGACCACCTCGACGGGCATCTCCATCCGGCCCGTGGGCGACAGCAGGACGATCCGCTCGAAGTCGATGCCGGACGTCTCACCGTGCAGCTCGAGGCCCTCGCGGGGTGAACGCGAAGTCGGTCAGCTCCGGGCGCAGCGGGCCGTCGACGAGCATGGCACCCGTGACGCCGCGCTCTCGCAGGTGGACGAGCCGACCGTGCAGGCGGGCCCGGCCCGGCCCGGGGTCGGGGCCGACGTCGAGGGGTCCGACGAACCGGCCCTTCACCGTCAGGGCACGGGGAGCCTCCCTCTCGTCGGCGGAGGCGACCGTGACCAGCTCGTCGACGAGGGCCCCGGCCTCCACCGGGTCGTCGTCACGCGCCTCGGCGAACCACAGCCGCCACTGTCGTTCGGCAAGGGACCGAGAGGTGATCTCGAGGCTCTGGGCCGGGACCCGCGCGACGCCCGTGGAACCAGTTCGCTCGACCCGCACGGTGACGCCCTCGGACGCGTCGAGGCGGCGCAGGTGCACGTAGAGGTCGGGCATCAGCGCTGCCCGGAGCCGCAGCGAGGCTGAGCAGCACCTGCTCGCCGTCCACGGTCACGTCCTGGGCCACAGCCAGGGTCCGGCGGACAGCGAGCCGCAGCTTCCTTCCCCGGTAGCCCGGCACGACCAGGACCCCGTTCGGGCGCCCACCCGCGCGGCGGGTGCAGGGCGCGGGTGGCCTCGGGGCGATCGACCGTCGACCCGCGTCGTGCGGCGGGTGCGGCGACCTGGGCGACGAGCTCGTACTCGACGGCGTCCTTGCCGTCGGGCAGGGCGAGGTCCGCCGCGGGGATGCGGGCCAGGAACCCGCTGCCGTCGTAGTTGACGGCGCGCAGCTGCGACCGGCCGGTGACGTCCGGGCGGCGCACCCGGCGGGCCCGGACGGTGCGACGATCCGCGCGCCCGCCGACGAGCCGCAGCTGCAGGCGGTGCAACGGTCGACCCCGGCCCGATGTCGGGCACGCCGTCGATGAAGCCGTGCCCGTCGACCTCGAGCGTGGAGCCGCGCCAGCGCACGTCGCGGATGCCGGTGACCAGACGCTGCGAACGCGTCACGTCGTAGACGGCGTCCGGCACGCCGACGGACTGGTCGCCGAAGAAGGGCAGCCGCACGAAGAGACGAACTCCCCGTGCGCACCACCGCGGGCCTCGGGTCGCGAAGCTGCTGCATGTGAGCCTGGACGAGCCGGTCGGTACGGCCCTGGCTGATGAGGTGGTACGCCAGGCGGCGCTTCGGGGGCAGGCTTGGCGACGACAGCGGGGTCGACGTCGGCGAGGTACTCGCGGAACACCCGCACCAAGGTCTCGGCGAAGGCGTCGTCACCCTCGTGGAGGACGTCGAGGAACAACGGCATGTCCAGGGTGAGCACCTTGATGTCGTGCAGTCGCTTGCCCTCGACCTCACCGGTGCGCTCGAGGAACTCGTTGACCGAGGAGACCGCTGCCATACGGTCGATGAGGTTGCGGCTCTCGGCCCGGCGCTGGGTGATCGACTGCTCGGCCGTCTGGCGCTCGCGCCACAGTAGACGGGCTCCTGGATCAGGTCGACCGAGCGGGCCAGGAAGTGCGCCGGCACCGTGAGCGGGATGTCCTCGTAGTACACGCCCTCGGGAAAGCGCAGACCGTGCTCGAGGAGGAAGGCGCGCCGGAAGATCTTGTTCCACGCCGTGGTGTCGTACAGCAGCGAGGGCATCGCCCGCACGTGGGTGGCCACCCGTGTCTCCGGGACGGCGCGCCGGTGCAGGGGGGACGGACGGGTTCTGGCCCCGTCGAAGCGCAGCACCCCGCCGCTCACGATGTCGCTGCCGCTGCCCTCGATCGCGTGCATCATCAGCTCGTACGCGTCCCGGGGCACGACGTCGTCGGAGTCGACGAACGCCACGTAGTCGGCAGCGGCCGCGTCGAGGCCGACGTTGCGGGCGCGACCCAGCCCGCCGTTCTCGACGTGGAGCACCTTCCAGCCCTCGCGCCCCCGCGCGAACTCCTCCGCGATCTCGCCGGACCGGTCCGGCGAGCCGTCGTCGACGAGCACGACCTCGAGGTCGGCGAACGTCTGGTCGGCGATCGACTCCAGGCACGAGATGAGATAGTCCTCGACGTTGTAGATCGGGACCACCACACTGAGCCTCGGCATGGCCTGGACTTCAGGGTGGTCGCGCACGATGGGCCAGTATTCCAAAGGGAGCCACATTCCGAAGAATCGGACCGGTCGCCGCCGGCGGGGTC
>CAWAKY010000016.1:0-17277 GCA_963782695.1 uncultured Actinomycetota bacterium
CCCGGCGGTGGTGTCCCCGCGAGGGCGCTGCTCGCGGGGCTGGCCTGATGCTCGGCGTGCAGGTGGCGGCCGGCCTGGGTCGGGTCTGTCCCCGCGGGCATCGCGGCGCTGCTGGGGATCGTGGTTCTCGTGGCCGGGCTGGCCCCGGTCGTCGCGGTGCTCACGGGCACGATCGGCTACGGCGACGTCTGGCTCTGGCTGGCCATCGAGGTGCTCACCATCTACGCGTGGACGATGGTCCGGATCCTGCGCACCCGCGGTCGGGGACCGTCGGCTCCTTCGCCGTGGTGTTCTTCGGGTTCCACTACGGGGGCTTTGCGCTGGTGCCCTTCGCCGTGGGGCTGTTCACCATCCTGCCGTGGTCGCCGGTGCGCAGTCCGTGGCTGACCGTCGTCGTGCTCGGCGGCCTCGGCTTCCTCGCCCTGGGGTGGTCGGTCCGTGGGCTGGTCCGCGACCGGGTGCCCGTCGGCGTGGGCGGTTACGTGCAGGCCTACGCCCGGATGATGCTGGCGTACGCCGCGCTGTTCGTGCCGCTCGTCGCGGCGGGCCAGACGAGGGCCTCCACCGATGAGCCGCTCGCGCCGGTCAGCGACACCCGCGAGGCCGTCGTCGCGGTGGTCGGGCCGTTCGCCAGCTCGCTCTTGAGCTGCCGCTCGTCGTCGGCACGGTTCCGCCCGGGGCAGGTGGTCTTCTTCGGCCACCGGTCGTGTTCCGGCCGCACCGCTCTTGACGGCTGGGGCTACCGGAAGAGGCAGAACGGGTGGCCGGACGGGTCGAGGAAGACCCGGACGTCGTCCTGCGGCTGGGTGTCGGCCAGGGTCGCGCCGCACGGATGGCCCAGTCGCCGGCGGCCGCGAGGTCGTCGACCCAGAGGTCGAGGTGCTGGGTGGCGGTCTGGCGCCCGGGTCGCGCCGGCCACACCGGGCGGGCCCACTGCTCCTCGTACTCGAAGTTCAGGGTGAGGTGCGGCATCCGGAGCTGGGCTTACCCGGCCACCTCGGGTGCGCCCGGCTGGCGCCGGCTCCGTGGCGACACCTCCACGCCGAGTAGGCGGGCGTAGAACTCGGCAAGTCGCAGCGGCTCGGGCGTCATCACGGTGACGGACGTCGCGCGGAGGCGGGTCGCTAGTCGGTCGTCATCCAGCCAATGTGCCACCGCGGCCGGGCGAGAGGAGGTCGGCCGAACCCGGTCAGGCGTCGGCGGCGAGCACCTGCTCGCGCAGGATCTCGGCGTGGCCGCAGTGCTGGGCCAGCTCGCGCAGCATGTGCAGCATGACCCAGCGCAGCGGCAGCGGGCCGCGCCGGTTGCCGGCAGCACGTCGTCCAGGCCCAGGCCGGCGATCGCCCGCCGGGAGTCGTCGCAGGCGGCGAGGTAGGCCGCCCGCACCGACGCGACGGTGTCGTCGTCGTCGAGGTCGAAGGAGTCGCACTGCGTCTCCGGGATGCCGATCTCGGTCCGCGGTCGGCCGGTCACCGCCTCGTCGAACCAGACCTTCTCGACGAAGGTCGCGTGCTTGAGCAGGCTGAGCAGCGTGGTCCGCGAGGGCACCAGCCGCGGCGGGCCTGCTCCTCGGTCAGCCCGTCGAGGCAGTCGAGCAGGATCTGGCGGTGGTCGTCGAGGAACGCGTCGAACTGTCGGCGCAGCGGGGCGTCGTACATCGTGGGGTCGAAGGTCGGCGGCGGTGCGTCCATGGCCCACGGTAGGGCCGGCCCGCCCGCGCACCGTCAGGGTGTGAGCCCCCGAGGTGGAGTCAGAGGTACTGGCCGGTGCCCTCGGCGTGACCCGGCTCGCCCGGCCGCGGGGGCTGCGGCATCCCGGGTGCGCCCGGCGACGGCATCCCCTGGTGGCAGGTGCCGGGCGGCAGCTGGCGCATCTGCTGCAGCTGCGCCTGGGCCGCCATCTGCTGCGCGACCAGGGCGGTCTGGATGCCGTGGAACAGGCCTTCCAGCCACCCGACCAGCTGGGCCTGGGCGATCCGCAGCTCGGCGTCGGAGGGCGACTCGTCCGAGAACGGCAGGGTGATCCGCTCGAGCTCCTCGACCAGCTCGGGGGCCAGGCCGTCCTCGAGCTCGGCGATCGAGCGCTGGTGGATCTCGGCGAGGCGGGCCCGGCCCTTCTCGTCGAGCGGGGCGCTGCGCACCTCGTCGAGCAGCTGCTTGACCATCGAGCCGATCCGCATCACCTTGGCCGGCTGCTCGACCAGGTCGGCCGGGTTCGTGGGGCGCTCGCGGGTCTCGTCGGCCGGCGGGTCGCCGTGCTCGGAGACGCCCATCCCGTCGGGGGTGACGACGACGACGCGCTCGCCGTCACTGGTCACGGTGACCGGCACTCCCTGGCGCTCGGAGTCGTCCTGGTCGGGCTCGGGCCGGTGCTGCTCGCTCATGGCCCCCATCCTGCCCCACGACCCGGGCCCGGTCGGGGTCGGGTGCTCAGGTGGCTGCCGGGGCAGCCGACCGGGCACCCGACCCCGGCCTCGGACGGCGCTGCTGGGGCGTTGACATCGACTTTCGATATGCATGATCGTTTGTCGTTGTTATCGTCAGTCGATATGCAGACGCGGGGGAGCGTGCCGACGACCGACCACACCGACCGGACCGGCAGCGGCGGGGAAGCCGCGCCGCGACCTGCTGGCCTTCGACCGCTATCGACCGCTGGGGGCTGGTCTTCCTCCTGGGCGCGGTCGCCCTCGGCGTGCTGGTCCTCGCCGGGTGGTCGCAGCCGGTGGCCGACTGGGTGACCGGCGCCCCGCTGACCCCCGGAGTGGTCAGCGACCGTGACCGTGCCCGCCGCTCGACGCAGCCGGGATCGGCTACGGTCCGGCGTCCTACGCCGTCGACGTGGTCGACCCGAGCGCGGGTCAACGGCTGCTCGCCCTCGTGCCCGGGGTGCTCGGTGGCGGTGCTCGTGGTGCTGCCTGCTGGTGCATCGTGCTCCTGCTGCGCACGGTCGCCGCGGGCGACCCGTTCGACCCGGTGAACGTCACCCGGCTGCGGGTCGTCGCGGCGGCGCTCGTCCTCGGCGTGCCGGTCGTCGACGTCCTCCAGGCCGCTCGTCGACGCCGGTGCGTGCTCGGTAGGCCATCGACGTCGGCGCCCTGGACCTGCCGTTGCACGGCTCGACATCCCCTGGGTACCGATGCTGCGCCGGTCTGGTCGTCGCCATGCTCGCCGAGGCGTTCAAGGCCGGCAGCCGGCTGCGCGACGACGTCGACGGGCTCGGTCTGATGCCGGTCGACGAGCCGCACCGCGTCGGTCTGCCACCTCGACCGGCTGCTCGAGGACCGGGGGATGACGCTCGCCGCCCTCGCGGAGGCGGTGGGAGTGACGGTCGTCAACCTCTCGGTGCTCAAGAACAACCGGGCCAAGGCCGTGCGGTTCAGCACCGTCACGGCCATCTGCGAGGTCCTGCAGTGCCAGGTCGGCGACGTGCTGAGCGTCGAGCGGGAGGCGGGCTGACGGCATCCGGGCTCGGGCCGGTGAGGGTGCGTGGCCGGGCGGCTGCAGGGGTACCGCCCGACCACGCCGCTCAGGGGGTGGCGTCCGGCGAGCCGGCGGCATCCCCGCCGCTCAGCCGCTGCGCCAGCCAGACCGGCAGGATCGACACGAGCACGAGCACCACCGCGACGACGTTGACGACCGGGGCCTGGTTGGGCCGGAACAGGTTGTTGTAGATCCAGATCGGCAGCGTGGGCGTGCCGGGGCCGGCGGTGAAGGTGGTCACGACGATCTCGTCGAAGGACAGGCCGAACGCGAGCAGCGCACCGGCGACCAGCGACGGGGTCAGCAGCGGCAGGGTGATCCGGCGGAACGTCATCCAGGCGCCGGCACCGAGGTCGGCCGAGGCGGCCTCGAGCGAGGTGCCCATCCGGCGCAGCCGGGCGGTGGCGTTGTTGAAGACGACGACGATGCAGAACGTCGCGTGGCCGACGATGATCGTGAACAGGCCGGCCGGGATGCCGAGCACGGGGGTGAGGAAGCCGGTGATCACCGACTGCAGCGCCAGGCCGGTGACGATGCCGGGCAGCGCGATGGGCAGGATGACGAGCAGGTTCACCGCGGTCTTGCCGAAGAAGTCGTAGCGGGCCAGGGCCAGCGACAGCAGCGCGCCGAGCACGAGGGCGAGCGCCGTGGCGCCGATGCCGGCCTTGACCGAGGTGAGGAACGCCTCGCGCGGCCCCGGGGCGTCGAAGGCCAGCGACCACCACTGGGTGGTGAACCCGGTGGGCGGCCAGCCGAAGGTCTTGTCCTGGTTGAACGAGTTGATGGCGATGACGGCCAGCGGCACGTAGACGAAGGTGAGCACGACGGCGCCGAACACCCACCAGGCGATGCGGGCCCGTCTGCTGGTCCTCATCGTCGCCACCTCACAGGTTGTCCAGGGCGCCGGTGCGGCGCACGGCGAGCAGGTAGGCGACCATGATGAACACCGACACGGTGCCCAGGGCCGCCGCGAAGGGCAGGTCGAGGGTGTTGTTCTGCAGCACCGCGGTGCCGAGCACCTGCAGCTTGCCGCCGACGATCGAGACGGCGATGTAGTCGCCCAGCGACAGGCTGAAGGTGAAGATCGTGCCGGCCGCGATCGACGGCTTGACCGCCGGCAGCACGACCCGGCGGAACGTGGTCCACGCGCCGGCCCCGAGGTCGGCCGACGCCTCGAGGTGCGACGCCGGGAGCCGGTCGAGCCCGGCGTACACCGGCAGCACCATGTAGGGCAGCCACAGGTAGGTCAGGGTGAGCACGACGGCGGCCAGGCCGTAGCCGGGGGTCGCGCCGAAGACCGAGTCGAGCACCCCGCTGGGCTGCACCATCGCGCGCCAGGCGTACGCCTTGACGAGGTACGACGCCCACAGCGGCACCAGCACCAGCGCCACGGCGGCGCCGCGCCACCGGGACGGCACGATGCGGGCCATGAACCACGCGTAGGGCACGGCGATGAGGATGCAGAGCACGGTCACCAGCGAGGCGATGAGCACGGTGCGCACGATGATGCCGATGTACGTCGGGGTGAGCACCTCGCGGTAGTTCTCGAGCGAGAAGTCGCGCACCACGGCGCCGGTGAACGAGTCGGTCGTGAAGAACGCCGTCGCGAAGATCATCGCCAGGGCGCCGAGGTAGGCGACGAGCAGCCACGCGAGCGGTGCCGCGAGCAGGCCCACGGGGACCTTCCTGCGCATCGTGCCGTCCTTCGTCGTCGTCGTCGCTGGGTTCAGCGGTGGGGTTCAGGGGTGGTGCGGGTGGTGCTGCGGTGACGTGGCGCCGGGCCCCTCGGGCAGGGGTACCGGGGGGCCCGGCGCCGGTTCGGGGAGATCAGCTGTTGCGGATCTCGGTCCAGGCCTTGGTCCACTCGGCGTAGTCGGTGCACTTGACGTCGGTGCGGCCGTCGAGGCAGGCCTTGATCGGGGTGTTCCAGTACGCGACCTTGGAGAAGTAGTCCTCGTCCTCGGCGTGGAACGTGGTGCAGTGGTTCGGGTCGGCGGTCTCGGCGCAGGCCTTCTTGTTGGCCGGGGCCTCACCGAAGTACTCGGCGATGGCCGCGTTGGTCTTCGGCGACACGAGGTGGTCGATCAGCTTGTAGGCGCAGGTCTTGGCCTGGCTCTTGGCGCCGACCATCCAGGTGTCCGACCAGCCGGTCGCGCCCTCCTTGGGCAGCACCGCCTCGACGTTGGCCTTCTCGGCCTTGGCCAGGTTGGCGATGACCTGCCAGGTGGTGCCGACGGTCGAGGAGCCCGACTTGAAGGCCTGGATCTCCTTGAGGTAGTCGGCCCAGTACTCGCCGACGTGCTGGCTCTGCGACTTGAGCAGGTCGACGGCCGCGGCCAGCTGCTTCTCGTCGAGGGCGTAGGGGTCCTTGATGCCGAGCTCGGGCTTGGTGGCCTTGAGGTAGAGGGCGGCGTCGGCGATGTAGATCGGCGAGTCGTAGGCGGTCACCTTGCCGGTCTGCGTCGAGGCCTGGTCGAACACGGCCGACCAGCTGTCGGGAGCCGGCGACACGGCATCCTTGTTGTACATCAGCAGGTTGGCGCCGCGGCCGTGCGGGACGCCGTACATCTGGCCGTTGACCGAGTTCCACGGCTGGTTCTTCAGCGACTCGAAGATGTCGGGGTAGTTGGTGACCAGGCCGGTGTTCATCGGCTCGACGTCGCCGCCGGCGATGAGGCGCAGGGTGGCGTCGCCGGAGGCGGACACGACGTCGTACTGCCCGGTGCGCATCAGCTGCACGGCCTCGTCGGAGGTGCCGAAGGTCTTGACGGTGACCTCGCAGCCGCTCTCCTTCTCGAAGTCGGAGATCCAGTCGACGGCCGGGTCGTTCGAGCCGTCCTCGACGTAGCCGGGCCAGGCGAGGACGCTGACCTTGCCCTCGGGGGTGCCCAGTGCGGACATCGGCTTCAGGTCGGGAACCTGGAAGCCGCCGGCGGCGGTGGCGGTGCTGCCGGAGCCGCTGCCCGAGTCGGAGCCGCAGGCCGTCAGGGCCAGCGCCGCGACGGCGAGGGCGGCGCCGAGACGGAGGGTGTGGGTGGTGCGCACGGGGTTCTCCTTGGGGGATGTGCGGGGTGGGGGTGACGCGTGTTCAGTTGTGGGTCGGGATCTCGATGACGTGGCGCGCGGCCCAGAGCAGGTCGACCGGTGCACCGCGGACCGCGCCCTCGGGCGGGTTGCGGTGGCCGTTCTGCTCCAGGACGACGAGACGCCCCCCGGCGGCGAGGTCGACGACGTAGCGGGTGACCGGCCCCGCGTAGACGACCTCGGCGATGGTTCCCGGTGCCCGCACGGCACCGTCCTCGGCGGCTGCCCCCGGCACCTCGAGGTGGATCTTCTCCGGCCGGATGCCGAACGAGCCGTCGCGGCCCAGCACCGACCGGGCGACCGCGCCCGGAGAGCAGGTTGGACGTGCCGACGAACCCGGCGACGAACCCGCTGGCCGGCTGCTCGTAGACCTCGCGCGCGGTGCCGACCTGCTCGATCCGGCCGGCGTTGAACACGGCCACCCGGTCGGAGAGGGTCAGCGCCTCCTCCTGGTCGTGCGTGACGAACAGGAAGGTGATGCCGACGTCGCGCTGGATCGCCTTGAGCTCGACCTGCATCTGCTCGCGCAGCTTGAGGTCGAGGGCGCCCAGCGGCTCGTCGAGCAGCAGCACCTGCGGGCGGTTGACCAGCGCGCGGGCGAGGGCCACGCGCTGGCGCTGGCCGCCGGACAGCTGGTCGGGGCGGCGGGTGGCGTGGTCGCCGAGGCGCACCTGCTCGAGGGCCTCCTGGGCGCGGCGGCGCACCTCGGCGCCGGAGACCTTCTTCACCCGCAGGCCGTACTCGACGTTCGCGAGCACGCTCATGTGCGGGAACAGCGCGTAGTCCTGGAAGACGGTGTTGACGTCGCGGCGGTTGGGCGGGAGGTTCGTGACGTCCTCGCCGACCAGCTCGACGGTGCCGGCCGTGGGCTCCTCGAAGCCGGCGATCATCCGCAGCACGGTCGTCTTGCCGGACCCGGACGGGCCGAGCATCGAGAAGAACTCCCCGGTGCGCGATCTCCAGCTCGGCGCCGTCGACGGCGACCACCGGAGGGGTCCCGGCGAACTCCTTGCGCAGGCCGCGCAGGCGGATCGCGGGTGCCGAGGGGGCCACGTCGTCTCTCCTCGTTCGGGTGCGCGGAGACGAGCCCGTCCCTGCGCTTGCCGGGGAAACATATGGGACCATAGGTTTTACCGCAAGCACCGGCCGGGCTCCGTTATGAAACGGTGTCCTCCCCCGGGAACTCCCCGGGAACGCGGGGCGTACGCCAGCGAGGGTCGAGGGAGGGTCGGTGAGCGAGCAGGTGATGCCGAGCGGCGCCTCCATCCAGCTGGGCCCCTACGCCGCCGTCTTCGCCCCGCTCGACGCCGAACGCCGGGCGGATGCCGTGGCGCGCCGGCTCGGCGACTCCATCGCCTTCGGGCTCCTCCCGGACGCGTCACCGCTGCCCGCCGAGAGCGACCTCGCCGAGCGGTTCGGGGTGGCGACCGTGACGGTGCGCGAGGCGCTCAGCGTGCTGCGCGCGTGAGGGCCTGATCCGCACCCGGCGTGGCCGCGGCGGCGGCTCCTTCGTCTGCGCGCCGGCCGACGGCGGGCCGCGCGGCGTTGCTGGAACGGTTGCGGCGCACCGGCATCGGCGAGTGGCGTGACCTCGCCGACCACTACGCGACGGTGAGCGGTGGCTGCGCGCGGCTGGCGGCCGGCCGCGCCGACGACGCCGACGTCGCGCGCCTGGAGGTGCTCGCCCGGCGCGAACCCACGGCGGCGCGGGCCGGCATCCAGCGTCTCGAGGGGCAGTTCCACCTCGACCTCGCGGCCACCGCGCAGTCGGCGCGGCTGACCCGCGAGGAGATGGCCCTGCAGGCCGAGCTCGGGCCGGTGCTCTGGCTCGCGCACTCGCAAGGAGGGCTCGCTCGAGCAGGCCGGCGCCCGGCACCGCGCCATCGCGGCGGCCGTGCGCGACGGCGCGCCCGAGGTGGCCCGGGCCGAGGCCGAGGCCCACGTGGGGGAGCTCTTCGGCGCGGTGCGCCGCATGGTGGTCAACGCACGGAGGTCGAGATGAGCACGGTGACGGACGAGCACGAGGCGCAGGCGCTGCGGGTGCGCATCGAGGCGCTCGGCCGGCTGGGTCGAGGCCACCGTCGGCGCGCTGGCCGAGGAGGTGGCGCGGCAGCTGGCGGGGCCGAGCCCGCGACGCAGCGACCTCGAGATCGAGGCGCACTGCCGGGCCCTGCTCGAGCAGCGCGAGGTGCCGCTGGCCGGCGCCGGGCTTCGTGGCGGAGACCGGGGTGCTGCACGACGCGCCGTACTGGCTGGAGTGGTGGACGGCCAACCCCGACGTCGGCATCGAGAGCTGCCGGCAGCTGGCGGCCGACACCGACCCGGCGTCGGTGGGCTTTCGCGACTACACCGAGCTGCCGTGGTTCGTGACGCCGCGCGAGACCGGCACGATCCAGATGACCGGGCCGTACGTCGACTACGTCTGCACCGACCAGCACACGCTCACCGTGACCCAGCCGGTCGTCGTGGGCTCGACCTTCATGGGGGTGGTGGGCGTCGACCTGCTCGCCGCCACCGTCGAGCGGCTGCTCGGGGCCGACCTCGACGCCACCGAGGGGGTGCACGTCGTGGTCAACCGGGTCGGGCGCGTGGTCGCGTCGACCGACCTCGAGCACGTGGTCGGCGACCTGGTGCACGGGCTGCCCGACACGGCGTGGTTCACCGGGCGCCGGCGCACGGGTGACGGCGACGGCAGCGCGTGGCGGTTCGTCACCTGCGGCGACCTGCCCCTGGCCGTCCTCACCGCCACCCCGACGGCACCACCGCCTGACCTCGCATTCCGCGGAGTGCGGAAGTGGTCGCCAGGGCAACCACTTCCGCACTCACCGCGGGTTGGCTCGAGCGCGTCGGGTGCTCAGGTGGCTGCCCTGGCAGCCGTTCCAGCACCCAGCTCGGGGGAGTCGGGGTTGCCGATCCGGCGGAGCAGGGGTTGCGCGGCGGCCGCCAGCACGGCGGCGGATGCCGCGGCCGTCACCGTGACCGCGAACGCGCCGGTGTGGCCGTGCACGTCGGCGAGGCGACCGGCGACGGCCGACCCCACGGCGTACCCGATGCCGGTCGCGCCGGCGAGCAGGGTCATCGCGGCACCGACCCGGGAGGCCGGGGCGGCGCGCTCGCCGAGCATGAAGACGCTGATCATGTACGGCGCGACGACGAACCCGAGCACGAGCACCACGACGAACAGGCGGGGGATCGTGTCGGTCACCAGCAGCGGCAGCGACAGCAGCGCGAGGCCCAGCGCGGCGACGAGAACCCTTGACGCGTAGCCGAACCGGGCCGGCAGCGCGGCCACCGCGAGCCCCGCGATCACCGAACCCACCCCGAGCGAGGCGTGCACGAGACCGGCGATCCCGGCCTGCCCGGCATCCGTCGCGAGCACCGTCGTGCCGGTCTGGATGGACCCGAACACCACGCCGATGAGCAGCTGCGCCACGAGCAGCACGACGAAGGTCGCCGTGACCAGGCGGGCGCCCGTCACGACCGCGGCGCGGTGCGCGTGCGCGAGCCGGGCGGTCGGGTGCAGGGCGAACGCGCACCCGAACACGAGCAGGATGCTCGCCGCCACGACGATCGCCGAGCTGGGGGCTGGCCACGACCACGATCAGGCCGAGCAGGGCCGGGCCGAGCACGAACGACGCCTCGTCGGCGGCGCCCTCGTAGGAGAAGGCGGCCTCCATCAGGTGCGGCTGGTGGTGCTCCTCCTTGCGGGTGATCGGGCGCCAGCGCACCCGGGCCAGCGGCCCGATCTGCGGCATCGCGGCGCCGGCGACGGCGGCCATCGCCACGACCAGGGCCGGGTCGACGTCCGCCTGGGCCAGGGCGACGAGGGCGAGCAGCCCGAGGCCGCCGAGCACCGACTGCACGAGCACCACGGGGCGCTGGCCGACCCGGTCGGCGAGGCTGCCGGCGACGGGCGCGCCCACGGCGTTGGCGACGGCCAGGGCCCCGGCCGCGGCGCCGCCGGTGCCGTACGAGCCGGTGGTGCCGGCGACCAGCAGGAGGGTGCCCATCTGGGCCATGGCCAGCGGGAGCCGCCCGATGAAGGCGACGATGACGTAGAGGGGGCCGGCGAGGGTGAACAGCCGCCGGTAGGAGGTGAGGGGGGACATCAGGGTCTTCCGAGGTCGGCGCCCGGGTAGGGCGGAGCGAGCGTGCGCCGTACCCGCCTCCAAGGACGCACCAGGACCCTGTGCTGCGACCGATTCTACCGGCGCTCCCGGCCCCGCCCCCGCTCCCTGCGACTTCTCGCCCGGTGCGGGAACCTCACCTTCGCACCCCAGACCGTTTCGGTGCGAAGGTGAGGCTGCGGGATCGGGCGAGAAACGAGGCGGGTCAGGTGGTGCGGCGGGTGACCTGCGGTGCCCTGCGGATGCCGGCCCACGCGATCGCGCCCGCGACCAGGGGGACCGCCAGCGCCACGACGAGCAGGGACAGCCACGGGATGGCGAGGATCGTCCCCTGCGTCGTCGAGGCCCCGGTGAGCGGGTCGTACCCCTGGCTCGTGAGCGGCCGCGAGATGGCGATGCCGGGCACGAGCCCGACGGCCACTCCCAGCACGCAGCCGACCGCCGCGAGGAGGAACGCCTGCGCTGCGGCCATGACCCGCCGGGTCCCGCGGGTGGCCCCCAACGCCGCCAGCGTCGCCTGGTCGCTCTGCTGCTCGGCGAGGGTCAGCGCCGTGGAGGTCAGCGTGATGACCAGGATGAGCATCCCGAACACGCCGAGCAGGATGCCGACGACGAGACGGTCGTCGCGCTGGAAGCCGTTCTCGAGCTGGACGCCGACGTCGTCGCCGAACGTCTGCTGCAGCTGCTCCACCGTGGCGTCCGGGACGGGTGAGCCGTCGGTGGTTCGCACGGTCCAGCCGAGGCCTCGCGTGGGCCAACCCTCGGTCGTGGAGGTCCCGGTGGCGAAGGCGAGGTTGCCGGCGAGCAGCCGGCCGACGGAGTCCTTGGTCCGCGGGCACCGACACGGCGGGGACGGTCTCGTCGCTCGTCACCTCCAGGGCCGGATCCGTCGGTTCCGTGGCCGTGGGGTCGACGGCGTAGGAACCCCGGGCGATCCGAACGGAGTCGCCGCCGGTCGTGACGACGGCCGCGCCGTTCCGCACCGCGGCGGCGTCCTCGGCGTTCAACCCGAGCCGGCGCACCAGCTCGTCAGCGGGCAGCAGCAGCACCTGGCCGGTTCCGATGCTCTCCGAGCCGGCGACGGCGCAGCGGTCGATCGTGCCGCCATCGGTTCCGCTGAACGCGAAGCTGGTGAGGGTCTGGCCCACCTCGCAGCCGGACGGGACCATGCTCACGAACTCGGCACGGTAGGGCTTCGTGATCGGGTCCATGGCGTACCGACCGGGGTCGCCGGCGAAGATCAGGTTCTCCGAGACGACGAGCCCCGGTGCGGCGCCACGAACCTGCTCGGTCGTGAGCGGCGCGTTCCATGCGCTGACGAGCACCTCCCCGGGCAGCGTCGACGGGACGTACTCGCGCTCGCGCTGGGCCGTGTCGCTCGACAACCCGGTCAGCCCGAAGGTCAGGCCTGCGACGGCCGCGAGCACGGCGGCGACCGACGGGGCGCTGCGCGACCGGTGCCGGGCCAGGTCACGCGCCGCCATCCGCAGCGACGTCGGCATCCGGCTGCCGAGCCGGCCGACCAGGGTGAGCAGCACCGGCACGAGGAACAACGCACCGAGGATGAGGAGGACCGCGCCGATCGTGACGAGGTACTCCGCGGACAGGCCGAGGTACACGACCTGACCTGCCGCGATGGCCCTGAAGATGGCCAGCGAACCGACGCCCGCGAGCACCAGCCCTCCGATGAAGAGCAGGATGCTCGGCCGAGGGGACACGCTCTGCCCCCGCATGACACCCACGATGTCGAGCCGACCGAGCCGCCGGGCCGGCGCGAGCGCGGCGATCAGGGTGCTCGCGATGGCGCACACCGCGATGCCGGCGAGCAGGGCCCAGCGGATGTCGAAGGGCCCGTCGATGCCCAGACCGTCGCGGGCCGTCCACGCGACCGCGGCTCGGGCCACCCCCACACCCAGCACCACCCCCAGGAGCGCGGACGCCGTGCCGAGCACCAGGGCCGACGCGAGGACGGTGCGGCGGAGCACCGCCGTGCTGGCGCCGTTGCTCGCCGCGAGGGCCAGCGTGCGTCGCTGGCGGGCGGCGCTGACGGCGAAGGCCGGCCCGACGAGCAGCGCCGTGATGATGAGCAGCATCACCGCGCCCAGGGCCACCATGAGGCTCATCTGCTGGGCCTGGCTGCTGAACCCACCGCGGATGTCCGGCGAGAGCTCGGCATCCGACGGCGGGTGGCGGAGCACCTCGGCGGAGGTGACCAGGAAGCCGTACTCGTTCAGGGACAGGACGTCCGGCCAGGTGACCGGGTCCTTGCCCATGACGATCCAGCCACCGGACGCCTGGCTGTCGTCCAGGGGCTCGCGCGACCACGAGGCCCCCACCGCCCCAGGCCCCGTGGACGGTGGCGACACCGACGACGTCGAGGGTGTGCTCGGCGCCGTCGACGGTGACGGTGAGGCGGCCGCTGTCGGGGAGCCCGCGGGACATCCCGTAGGCGGTGACGAGCGCCTGGCCCTTGCCCTCCGGCCAGCGACCCGAGACCAGGCGGAGCTTGTCGCCGAGGCCGCGGCGACCGTCGAGCGCGACCCCGTCGACGCTGATCCGCCGGTCGCCGATCGTGGTCCGCGCGAGGAAGTCCGACATCGGCACGACGGGGGCACCGACGACGCGCGACACGGCATCCGCGTTGGCGTGCGGGCTCGCCGCCGGGTCGAACCCGGGGATGGGGCGGGAGGGGTCGGCACCCCGAGCTCGTGCCCTCGTCGGGGTTGGCGGTCTGGGCGACCTTGGTCGGGGACACGCCTTCCAGGTAGGCCTGGCCCGTTCCCATCGTGCGGCCGATGAGCTCGGTGCCGGCGACGTCGGACGTGGCGCGATGGTCACGAGTGCGCTGAGCAGCAGGGTCGGCACGGTGACCATGACGACGATCAGGGCGCTGCGGCCCTGGTGCCGGCGCACGTCTCGCCGTGCCATCCGCAGGGCGACCGCCCAGCTCGAGCGCCAGGCGGCGTAGCGGCTCGGCTCGTGGGGTCGCGGCGGTGCCTCGCCCCCGCCCCCGTCGGTGGGGGCGTCGGGGCGGACCAGGGTGGTCATCGGGCGGCCTCGCCGGCGGCGAGCAGGTCCTCCGGGCTCTCGCGGTGCCCGGTGGTGTCGACGACGACGCCGTCGCGCAGGAACACGACCCGGTCGGCCCAGGCCGCGTGCCGCGCCTCGTGGGTGACGAGCAGCCCCGCGACGCCCTCGTCGCAGCGGTCGCGCAGCACCCGCAGCACCTCCTCGCCGGTGTGGCTGTCGAGCGCCCCGGTCGGCTCGTCGGCGAGCACGAAGCGGCGGCTGCCGACCAGCGCCCGGGCGATGGCGACCCGCTGCTGCTGGCCGCCGGACATCTGGTCGGGGTAGCGGTCGGAGAGGTCCATCAGGCCCATCAGGTCGAGGGTGTGCCGGGCCTGCCGGCGGGCCTGTCGCGCCCGGGTGCCGTCGAGCTCGAGCGGCAGGGCGACGTTCTCGGCCGCGGTGAGGCTCGGGATCAGGTTGTAGTCCTGGAAGACGAAGCCCATCCGCCGGCGGCGCAGCTTGGCCAGGTCGCGCGGGCCGAGGTCGGTCAGCGTGTCGCCGCCGATCGAGACGGTGCCGCGACGTCGGCCGGTCGAGGCCGCCGGCGATGTTGAGCAGGGTCGACTTGCCCGAGCCGCTCGGCCCCATCACCGCGACGAGCTCGCCCGGGTGGATCTCGAGGTTGACGCCGGCGAGCGCGGTACGGCGGTCTCGCCGCTGCCGTGGATGCGGGTGACGTCGGTGATGACGACGTGCGGTGCGGTGCTCATGAGTGGTCCCCCCCGGGGTTGCTGCTGCTGACGACGGCCGGCTGGTGCCGGGTCGCGGTGGCTGCGGGTGCGGTGGTGCCGGTCGTGGCGGTGTTTACGGATGCCGGGCGCGCGGGTCGGCGGGCCAGCATCGTCTCGACGTGGTCGAGCCAGCGGACCTCCGCCTCGGCGGCGAAGACGAGGTTCTCCAGGACGAGGAGCCAGGCGAGGCCGTTGTCGTCGTCCGCACGCGGCTCGGCGAGCGCACCGAGGCGCGCCACGGCATCCGGCCGGACGCGGCCCTCGGCCGCCCCCTCCGCGCGGCCGAGGGACTCCCGCTTGAGCCGGGTGAGGTCGTGGAGGTGGCGCAGGGTGGCGGTGCGCTGGGTCTGCACGACCCGCTGCACGTCGACGTCCGGGGCGGTGACGGCCAGGGCCAGCTTGATGGTCAGCTCGTCGCGCGGGGTGTTGGTGCGGTCGACGGGCGTGCTCCACCAGGCGCCGAGCTCGGCGTGGCCCGCGGGGGTGAGCCGGTAGGCGATGCGGCCCTCGGCATCCGGCTCGCCGGCGGACTCGACGAGGCCGTCGCGCACGAGCCGGTCGAGGGTCGTGTAGACCTGCCCGACGTTGAGCGGCCAGGTGCCCCCGGTGCGCGTCTCGAACTCGCTGCGCAGCTGGGCGCCGTACTTCTCGCCCTCGGCGAGCAGGGCCATCAGGCCCGACCTGACCGACATCGCGGTCCCCCTCTCGTGGCACCACATACCGGGTATGCCGTGCGTGTTGGACCCATGTATACCGAGTATGTGGGGGAGCGTCAAGCATGGTCGACGACGGACGGGGCAGGAGGACGCGGTGAGTCCACTTCAGGTCAGACCCGTCGGAGGCGCCGCCGGCTGCCTCGTCATGCTCCTCGTCTCCGTCGTGCTGTCGGTGCTGCTGACGGTGGGGCTGAACCTGCTGCTGCGCTGACCGGGCGTCAGCCGGCCACGAGCACGGCGATGAGGGCGAGCCCTGCGGGGACGGCCTGCACGAACAGGATCCGGCGGCTCACGGTCGCCGCCCCGTAGAGCCCGGCCACGACCACGCAGGAGAGCCCGAAGACGGCGAACGCGAAGCGGTGGTCGGCCGGCCCGACCAGGCCGAGCACCAGCGCCGCGACGAGGAACCCGTTGTAGAGCCCCTGGTTGGCGGCCAGGGCTTGGTCTCGGCGGCGAACTCGGGCGTCGTGCCGAACGCCGCCCGTCCGCGCGGTGTCTCCCACAGGGCCATCTCGAGCACGACGATGTAGACGTGGATGAGCGCCACGAGGGCGGTGAGGACCATGGCGATCGCTGTCATCCCCGATGTCTACCGCACCAGCCGCCCGCGGCGTCCCGACGGGGCGCATGGCCGAGGGCGGGTCTCAGCCGGTGGTGAGCAGGACCTTGCCGACGTGGTCGCTCGCCTCGAGCTCGCGGTGCGCGTCGCGGCCTCGGCGAGGGGATGCCGCGACTGCACGATCGGCTGGCACCTGCCCGGCGGCGATCAGCGGCCAGACGTGCTCGCGCACCGCCGCCACGATGGTCGCCTTCTCGCCGGCCGGCCGGGCGCGCAGCGACGTCGCGATGACGGCGCCGCGCTTGCCCAGCAGCGCGGCGATGTCGAGCTCGCCACGGGTGCCGCCCTGCATGCCGATGATCGACGAGGCGCCCGCTCGTCGCCAAGGCAGAAACGTTGCGGGACAGGTACTTCGCGCCCATGATGTCGAGGATGACGTCCGCGCCGTGGCCGTCGGTCGCCTCCGCCACCCGCTCGACGAAGTCCTCGCTCGCGGTAGTTGATCGAGCACCTCGGCGCCGAGCTCGCGGCACGCCTCGAGCTTCGCCGCGGACCCGGCCGTCACGATGACGTGCGCCCCGACCGGCGGGCCAGCTGGATCGCCATCGTGCCGATGCCGGACGAGCCGCCGTGCACCAGCAGCGTCTCGCCGGGCTGGAGGTTGGCGATGAGGAAGACGTTCGACCAGACGGTGCAGGCGACCTCGGGCAGCGCCGCGGCATCGACCAGCGACACGCCCTCCGGCACGGGCAGCAGCTGCCCGGCGGGGACCCGCACCTGTTCGGCGTAGCCGCCGCCGGCGAGCAGGGCGCACACCTCGTCGCCGACCGCCCAGCCCTCCACGCCCTCGCCCAGGGCCTCGATCGACCCCGCTCACCTCGAGCCCGGGAACGTCCGACTCGCCGGGCGGCGGGCGTAGTGGCCCTGGCGTTGCAGCAGGTCGGCGCGGTTGACGCCGGCGGCGGCGACCCGACCAGCACCTCGCCGGCGCGGGGAGTGGGGGTGTCGACGTCGGCGAGCACGAGCGCGTCCGGTCCGCCGAACTCGGGGAGGGTGATGGCCTTCATCCCGCCACCGTATGCCGTCGGCCCGCCCGGCGCGCGCCCGCCCGGGCGCGCCCGGCGCCCGATCGCGCGGGCGATGACCTGATCGGGCCATTGCCCGCAGGGTCGTCGAACGCGGAGGATGGGAGTCTTCGTCGCGGAGGTGGGACATGCGGCACGTCCTCTGTCTGGTCGGTGCGCACCACTGGGAGCACCACGTCAACCGCGAGATGGGCGGGAAAGGGCGCCACCTACGACCTCTGCTCGAGATGCGGCCGGGAGAAGAAGTCGTATGAGGGCACCAACCCGTCGTTCAAGGGTCTGCTCCTCGGCTGATCCCACCAAGCCGGGCCACCGCGGCCTGGCGCCGCCGGGGTCCGCCCCGGTCAGGGCGCGGGGCGGCCGAGGCGGGCGCTCAACGAGCTCGCGGCCCGCTTGACCGCCACCACGATGGCCGCGGCCGCCTCCT
>CAWAKY010000017.1:0-70009 GCA_963782695.1 uncultured Actinomycetota bacterium
CATGGCCGAGGGGGTGGTCGGGCTCGACCAGGTAGTCACCTCGGTCTGGCCCGCGTTCGGGCAGGCGGGCAAGGGCGACACGACGATGCGGCACCTGCTCGCCCACCAGGCCGGGCTCCCCGCCTTTCCCGAGGCCGCGCTGCAGGTCGAGTACGACGACCGTGAGGCGCTCGTCGACCTCCTCGCGGCGGCTGCCCCGGTGCATCCGCCGGGTGCCGGGGTGGCCGAGCACGCCCTCACCTACGGCCACCTGCTCGACGAGGTGCTGCGCCGGGCCACCGGCGAGCCACTGGTCGAGCGGTTCGCCCGCATCGCTGCCGCCGGCGGGTGGGACCTGCACCTGCGGGTCGAGCCGTCCGACCTCTCCCGGGTGGCAACGCTCGTGGAGCCACCGGACGCTGGCGCTCCGACTACCTCGCGGACCCGCGCTGGGGCCCGGCGCTGGGCCGGCCACCCGGGCTGCTCGACGTCGAGGTGCTGAACTCCGCCCGGTTCCGGGGCACGCCGTTCCCGGCCGTGGGCCTGCACGCCTCCGCCCTGTCCCTGGCTCGCTTCTACGACGACGTGGTCCGGCCCTCGGGTGTCGTCGCCGGCCGGCTCGGCCACGACCTGTGGCGCGCCTACGTGTCGCCCGCGGCGGTCGGCCACGACCTGGTGCTCGACCGGCCCGTCACCTGGACGCTCGGCTTCCAGGTCGACGAGGAGGACGGGCGGGTCGCCCTGGGGATGGGTGGGGCGGGCGGCTGCTCGGCCTGGGCGGAACCCGCCGCGGGCTACGGCGCCGCCTACCTGACCCGGGGGCTGGGTGGCCACGACCGGGCCGAGCTGGTCTGGGACGCCGTCGCGGCCGGCATCCCACCGACTGCTCGTATGACCGCAGCGTCGCCGAGGACCGCCTTGAGAGGCCGCCGTGCGTGGCCGGTCTGCAGGGACGCTGGCCACGCACGACGGCCCCGGGGCCCGTTACTGCGTCCGGGGGAGGGCCCCTGGGGGCCGCTGATCCGTCGCCCTAGGAGGGAGACGCGTCGGATCGGCGGTTCCTCGATCACCGCTGGCACCAGCGTGCTCATCACTACTGGCGCCAGCGTGCTTGGTGGTGTGGGGCCGGGCGGCCGGCGCCGGCCCGGCAGCGCGGAGGCGGCGCCCTGCCGGGTGGCGCAGGGACGGCCTGACCGCGCGTGGGTCAGCATGACGAGGGCACACCTGCACACGCCGAGCGTGCCGATGCGCTTCGATGGCTGCCATGCCGGACTCCCACGATGGTGCTCTCGCCACCGGGGTCCAGGGCAGCCGTACCCCTTCAGAGTAGGCCTGTCAGGTCTGTTGCGACAGGCCCCCGAGGCCGTCGACCACCGATCGGGGGCCCGGCCGGCCCCCTGACCTGCGGGTTGGGCTGCCGTATTCGTCTGGCGCGAGCGCCCGGTCACCGGCTGATCGCGGCTCGGATCAGGCGGGCGTAGGCCTTGGCCCCGGCGCCGGGCCGCGGGTGGATGCCGTCGGCGTACAGCAGCCGGGGGTGCTGGGCGGCGTAGGTGTCCCAGTCGACGACGACCACGTTCCCCGTGGCGAACCGTCGGCCCGCGCTGCGGATCGACGCGTTGGACTGGGCGGTCCAGGACCGGTCCGCGTGGCAGGTCACCAGGACGACGCGCTTGCGGTCCTGGAGCAGGTCGAGGATCGAGGTGAGGTCGGCGCTGCGGATCCGGCCGTTGGTGCCCGCGCCGATGACGACCACGTCACCGAGCCGGCCGAGCCTCTTGCGCTCCCGGATGCGGTCGAAGATCACCTCGGGCTGCCGGCTCACGGCGGCGTCGACGGTGACCTTGGGGAGCTGGGTGTCCAGCGCCGCGGAGGCGGCGAGCATCACGGAGTCGCCGACCGCGGTGGTCGAGGTGGCTGCCGTGTCGTTGGGTTGGGGCTTTGCCGGCGGGGCGCGGGCGGGACCGCGCGCGGCGACCGCGACGTTCTCGGTGCGGGCGTGGCCGGTTTCGGGGCGCTGGGTGCGGCGGCGTCCATCGGCCTCGGTGAGCGGGCCCGTGCCGACCGGGGCGAGCGCTCTCAGCTCGGCCGGCAGGGCCGGCTCGCGCACCACGCTGAGCCCCACGCCGAGCGCGACGACCGTGCAGACGGTCGCGCCGACGGCCAGGTGCCGCCGGGTCAGGGAGCCCAGGCCGCTCGGCTGGTTCGAGGCCGGCCCAGACCCGGCCGACCGCTCCGCGACGCACCGGCATCTCGACGTACCGGTACGAGAGCGACGCGGCCAGGAGGGTGAGGCCGAAGCGGGCCACCTCGACGGGCCAGCCACGCGCCTCGAGGTCGGCTCCCGGGCGCAGCACCATGAAGATCGGCCAGTGCCAGAGGTAGATGCCGTACGACCGCTGACCGACCCAGCGCAGGGGTTGCACCGACAGGGCCCGGGCGAACCCGGTTCCGTTGACGGCGGCCGCTGCCACGACCCCGGCGGTGAGCACGCCCACCCACAGGAAGCCGCCCCGGTACAGCGCCCACGACATCGGGTCGACGAACCGGAAGGCCGCGACGAGACCGACCAGTGACGCCAGGCCCGATGCCGCTCACCGTCCGGCGGGCCTGCGGCGGTGAGGGCCGCGATCGCGCCCCGTTGCGACCAGTACGTGGCCAGGACCGCTCCGACCAGCAGGGTCATGGCGTGGGTGTCGGTGCCGAAGTAGACCCGGCCCGAGTCGGTGAAGGAGGGGATGCCGTCGCGGACCGCGATCCACGCCATCAGCGTCGTCGACGCGAGCACCCCGGCGACCGCGCCGATGCGCACCGCCTAGGACGCCCGCCGAGGCGCCAGAGCGCGTAGAGCAGCAGCGGCCAGACGAGGTAGAACTGCTCCTCCACCGCGAGCGACCACAGGTGCTGCAGCAGCGGAGGCCGGCCGGTGGCCTCGAAGTACGGGGTGCCGTGCAGCACGTACCCCCAGTTGGTGACGTACAGCGCGGCGGCGATGGCGTCCTCGCGTACTCGCGCGGCGGCATCCTGGGCGACCGTCATCGCGAGCAGTGAGGTGGCGACCAGCACGAGGACCAGCGCCGGCAGGAGCCGTCTCGCGCGGTGCTGGTAGAAGCGGCCGAGGCGCAGGCCGCCCCGTGCCTCGAGCTCGCTCAGCAGCAGCGAGGTGATGAGGAACCCGGACAGGGTGAAGAAGACGTCGACACCGAGGAAGCCACCGGGCAGCCAGTTCGGGTTCGCGTGGAAGATGAGGACTGCCGTGACGGCGACCGCCCGCACGCCCTCGAGGCCGGGCATGCGCTGCAGCCGCCCGCTGCGCACTGCGGTGGGCGCGGGTCGGTCGATGACGTCAGCCGTCATCGCGGCTCGCTATCACCCGCCCGATTCTCCGGCGGTGCCGGATCCGGTGTCCCGCCGCCACGCCGCAAGCCCTGGCTGGCGTCGATCAGGCGCCGAGTACCTGTGACTGCGGCAACTCGACGCGGAGCGTGCTCTGACCTGCGGTGGAGCCAAGGGGACTCGAACCCTTGACCCCCTGCTTGCAAAATCCCCGAAGCGGTTCCGCGAGAGGGTGATTGAGCACGCGGTCAGGGCGTTGTGGGGTACCCGATCGCGCCGATTTTCGTGCCGCACTGCAGTACTTTTCTGGGGTACGAATCTGGGTGCCGCCCACGTAGGTCGAGGTCGAGAGGAGGTCGCCTTGGTCCGGCGCGTCCTCGTCCGGCGGAGCACGATCAAAGGCGTAACGCGACTTGTGGCGTGGACAGCTTCGAGGAGTTCGCGGTGAGATTCAGAGCCTGGGCACGCCCGGTGGTTTTGGGCATCTCGGGTACGAGAGCGATCGGCGACCCGGCGAGGAAGGCGCGTTGCTCAGCCGACAGGTGTGTTGATCAAGTCCCCGAAGGCCACGACGAAAGCGGCGGCACCGAGCACGACGCCGACGCCCTGGAGGATGATCCCCCGCTGGAGCCACGTGGCTTTGGACGGCTTCCTGGGGGCCGTAGCCCTTCGATCGTTCGGGCGTTCAGCCAAGCCGTGATGTTCCGGCTTGCGACCTCGTTGTCACCCCAACGGCCCTCCACCATCTGGCTGAGAGTGGTGGCGTCGGCGACCTCGTACGCGACAAGCGTCGTCGCACCAAGAGCGCACCCGAAGGCGCCGAGCAGTACGGCCACCGTGCCGACAAACAGGATCAGTGAGGGGCCCCTAACTCTAGTCGGCCTCACCCAGAAGGAGACCTAGAGCGGTAGCAAAGAGCCCAACGGCCACGCTCGCAGACTGTTGCAGTTTGACCGCGCGCTCGTCGAGTGACGCCTGTCGTGTGCTCGCATTCAGTTGGTCGTCGATGAATGCCGAGTACGTCGCGCCTTGTTCGCTGCCGGTCACGGGGACGCTATTCGCCCTGGTCCTCAGCCGGAGCTCCGCTAGCTCTGAGGCTCACGGTATTCACCCACTCTCGGGTCGGCGGCGGTTCTGGAGCTGGGGCGGGCGGCTCGGGGGGCACGTGACCGCCTTGCTCCTCGTCGCTCATGACCCATCCCCAGGATGCTCGACAGGCTTTTGGCTTGCGGGCGGTCGGGGACTCTCGTGGATGAGCTCCGTAGTAACCCACTCGCGGTCCGGAGGCGGCTCCGGCGCCGTGGGGGCTAGGAGGCTGGGCGTCATGTGACATAGGAGATTCCTACCTCCGTCTGACAGGGCAGCAAGACGTGCCGGCGGCTCGCGGCGAAGGCCGATCCCGCGGGCTGCGGTCACGCCAGATCGGGCGCCACAGGTACCACTAAGCTCTATTGGGCGGGACGGAAGTAGTCGAACAGGCCTTGCCTGATCGGCTCCCGGAATTTCAGGGTCATCACGACAACGGGCAGCGGTTGGCCCGCGCATCCGGCATAGTCGTCTCTTCCGCATCGGGCACCATCGCGTTTCCAAGATAGTAGTGATCGCTGCCTTCTGCATCATCCTTTTTCACGAACACGTGCAGAGTAGACCTTACCTTGACGATGGGCCTCACGTCTTTACTCATCAAGTTGCGATTGTTTTTCGAGAACCACCGCATCGTCGACTGGTCGAGAAGTGCATCATGGTACGCCGTGCTTGCCTCCACGTCGTTGGCCTTGTGCAACGTCACAAAGATCGCGCACACACCAAGCTCCTCGTCGGTCTTGTATCCGAAGATCGTGATCGCCGTGCTTCGAGTCCATCCAACGATGCGTGCGGCGTCACGCCGTGAGTACTGCATACCTGGAGTAAGGGGCATTGTCGGATATCGATCTGAGTTAGCGCAATGCCCGTTATCAGCAGGTCGTCGACCGCCGTACGGAGGCCGAGGCGGAGACCACTCGCGAACGCCGGGGTGAGTTGCGACATATTGCGGACTGCACCGCGACGCCGAATCTGTAGCGGTTCACGTCGGTTGCGAGTAGCCCCGAGGCGCCAGGGTGTCGATCGCCGGTCGGACTGCAGGTCATCCGAGGGCAGACCCTGCCCAGAACGCTCCAGCGATCTGTCAGACGTGACGGGCTCTCAATGAAGCAGAAGGCCAAGTAGAACGAACTCGTGCAGAACGCTCGGCAGCCAGCACCTCGTGCGACAACAGCCCAAGCGCCCGATTCGCGGCGTCGTCAATTGGCTGTCCTCCCGAAGGAGCGCTTGCACTAGAGCGGGGTAAGTTCCCTTCTCGTTGCGAGGAACAAGGGGTCGACCGACTCAAACCGGTAGAAATCCCAAAGCGCCGGTACACCGTCCGACGCGGTTTCGCATCGCGAGGAGTGCGTCTTTAGGTTCGGTCATACTGTCGAGTTTGTATTCACGATGGACGCTAAGGATGCGCTCACGGGCCACCTCGTCGAAGCTCACGCTTGAGAGCCCGGGAAGAGCGTGCCACCGTCGACAGTCTCGTTGAGCCGCTCGCGCAAGGACTCCCTGTTGAGGGACTCGTCTCCGAAGAGGGCGACGGGGATGAGGAAGTTGTTGGTGTAGTTGCCGATAAAGTCGATGACGACCAGGTAGTCCTTGCCGTCCGCGAGTGCGAAGCCACGACCAAGTTGCTGAACGAAGACGATCGCCGACTGGGTCTGCCGCAGCATGACCACCTGGTTGACCGAGGGGATGTCGACACCCTCGTTGAAGACGTCGACTGTCAGGATGTAGTCGAGCCGGCCCGGTCTCGAGCTCGGCGACGCTGCTGTTCCCGCGACTCGATGGAGTCGTCGCCGGTGAGAGCGACAGTCCGAAGCCGGTCGCCTCGAAGGGTGCACGGTTGAGCTCGGCCGACAGCGCTCGTGCTTCCTCCTTGCGGCTGCAGAAGATCAAACCACGCGGGGCGATACCCGCCTGCCCGTAGAGCGCCAGCGCGTCGAGCAGGTAGTTGCACGCGTTCCGGGGAAATAAGAAGCCTGAGGTCGGTTTCCTCTGTAGTGGTAGTGCCATCCTCGTAGGTGACGTCGCTGATTCCGTAGTAGTGAAAGGGCGCAAGCATCTTCGGCTCCAGCGCATCCTTGAGCCGGATCTCGTAAGGAACGTGTAGTGAAAGAGCTCAAAGACATTGAAGCCGTCGGTCCGTTCCGGAGTCGCGGTCATCCCCAGGAGGAACTCCGGCCGGAGGTGGTCGATCACCCGCTGGTACGAGTCTAGCTCCAGCGCGGTGGGCCTCATCGATGATGACGTAGTCGAATGCGTCCGGGGCTAACTCGGATCAGAACCGAGGCTCGCGAGAGGGTTTGGAATGTCGGCGAACACGTAGCGACGATCCGGACTGCTTAGGGGCCCCCGGTGAGCTTGCCGTAGTCGTTCGGGCCGCGACCGGTAGTACGCGTCGATATTCCGCAATGGTGCGGTCGAGAATCTGTTCGCGGTGCACGACGGGAACAGCAGGCGAGAAGGGTTTACGGCTCGAACGTCCAATGCGGACAGTATGGTTTTGCCGGTGCCCGGTGGCCGAGATGATGATTGCGCGTTCGGCGACCTGTAGCCCTGGCGAGGTCCAGAGGCCAGCAGGGCATCGCGCTGCATCCGTTGGGGCTCGAAATCCGGACTCCCGGGGTGGGCCCGCATCGTCGGGCGATGTCGCGAGCGCGAGGGGCGGCGCGACGTACTCGCGGCGTACTCATCAATCCATTCTTGGGTGAGCGGTTCCGATGCCGGCGAGCTGGCGCCTCAGGTAGGTCCTTCCACCTGCTCGGCCAGGTCGCTGCCGGGGCTGCCGAGACCCTCAGGTTCCATCATGGTTGCTGGGACAGCGCACTGCTCGTCAGATTCGGAGCTTCCGATCATGGCCGTGACGCTGCGGTGACGTTCGAAGATGTATCCCTTCGGTGAAAGCCTTCGGCCGAATGGAGCCGACGCTCGATGCCGAGCCGCTTCTGGAGATTGAGCAGCTCGGCGAATGCCCTCGGTTGGTTGAAGTCGAGGTAGCTTGACGTGATGATGCGTCCGCTGCCGGAGAAGTCGCGCAGGTGCTGCTTGAGCTGCGCGATCGCTGCCGCCGAGCACGAAGGCCACTGAGAAGGTGAAGCTTCGACACCTATCAAGTTCCTCGACGATCGCGTGCGCCACGGTGCTGCCGTCTTTGCGATTCAGAACAATGTGGGGCTTGTAATCGCCGGTGGCCCTCCGTCATCTCCGCCGACGTACCCAAACTGGATGTCCTTCTGGAAGCCGTCGGCCCAGCGGAAGTCAGATTCCATTGAGGAGTTCTGCTCTGAATCCGGGCGCACTGCCGGGATGCCGCGGGCGCCCATTCGAGCGAATCGAGTCGGCTCTGGCGGCAACCACTTGATGCTCACGTGTTCGGTAAGCGTAGGCGACCCCCCGACAAGGCTGCAGCGGAAGGTGGTGAGGGTGACTACCCCGAACTCGTATAGTGCGTGGTAGTAGTGACCTCTTCCCCCACTTCAATCGACGCAGCTCAGCTCCTCCAGCGATTTCCCGCTCGAGTGCTCCGTGGGCTGTCTCGCCATGTTCGATCTTTCCGCCAGGAAACTCCCACAACCCGGGCAGCGCGCCAGAACTCCAAGATCCGCGCTGTGCACACAGCACGGAGCATTGTCCTTGACGATCACCGCCCCGACCACCTGGATGTGCGCGCGCCCAGCCAGCAGCCTCCCTTCGATTTCACGACAGTCTAGGAAAGGGTGAGCCAACGGCTAGAGACGATCGATGTGTGCGGCCGGTCATCGTGGTGGCTTCTAGAACTGCCGCCACGCCGGGGTGAGCGGCGATGTGATCCATCTTGCTTGCCACACTCCTGAGGGGAGTCCCACAACACGCTCGATGCCTCGCAATATGTTCTGCAGAATCCTCGGTTCCTGAGCGGCTAGCGCGGGCGGCGGTGGAGGTTCAGGGCCACCCGCTGAAGCCGTGGGTCCTCCCACGGTGGCGGCTCTGGTCATGAACCTCTCGACGCGTCCGGTCGCAGCGAGTCAGGCCGGTGATCCTCTGCGTGGCCATGCCTGGATGGGGGCCATATACATCGTCCGCACTGACCGTCCCGTCTCCTCGTCGACGTGACGGAGGGCTCGCCCAAGATCTCGTGACGGAGCCGGTCAGCGGCCGAACCCTGAAGCCGGCCGGCCCGCCTCCGGAGAGTGGAGAGATCGCAGGTCCTGGTTACGTTGAGCGGCCGAGAATCTGCTCTCGAGTGGCTCCGGCGCAGCCGTGTAGTGCCCGGCGGCGACAGCACCGTCACCGATGGCAGCCATCATGCGCTCCAGGTACGGGCCAATCTCTGGGTGGGTACGTAGTGCCTCAGGCACCACGGTTAGCCATGCGCGGGGGCTGATCTCCACTGGTACCGGGCCGCACCTTGAGACGCCACGAGCCAGAACCGTGGCAGGGTCTTCGGAGGCGAGGAGATCGGCCTGGCTCTGCCACCAGGTTGCCTCCTCGACAACCTCCTTCGGGGACTCGCCATCGACCCATCGGAGCGCGATCTGGCCGCGGAGCCCGGCGTAGCCCGGCTGGTTGGTCAGGCCGGGCATCCAACGCTCGAGCGCCGCGTCGAGAGCGCGGATCTTCGAGTCACCGAGGAGGTGCTCGGCGAGCAAGGGCAGGCCATCTTCGTACTGCCGGATGGTCCGCGCGAGCTCTCGGGCCGGGTCGGTAGCCATCGCCCGCGTCGCAGATTCCGCGCGGTCGTCTCGTTCGAGGATCCGGGTGAGCACCTCGCGGGGACCGTGGTCGGCGGGCAGGTCGAGGGCGAATCCATCAGGGGCCGGCTCGTCATCCGACAGGTAGAGGTGGTTCGCGTGCCGTCCCCTGGAGAGCGCGACGTACAGCCCCTGTCGACTCTCGGTGCCGGCGATCACGGTGTGAGTCGTGTCGACGGTGGCGCCCTGGGCGCCGTGGATGGTGCTGGCGTACCCGAGCTGTACGTGGTGCCCGACGTATTCGGCCGGCAGCCTGAGCCCCGCGCCGAGCCGGCGAGCATGATGACCCGCCCGTGCAACGTGGAGGTCGCCGTTGCGGTCGACGCTTCGAACGACCCAGCGGTCCCCGTTCTTCACCCACGACCCGTCGCGGCCGCGAAGTGAGCGGTCGTTGTGCCGCGTGATGACGACGTCCCCAGCACTGGCTCGAGTGCCGTCGGCAAGCACGGCCTCCCGGCCCGGACGCCCCGACTGCGCAGCCAGCCGGTCATCGCGAGCCAGTTCGTTCAGCCCGCGGACCGTGTCGCGGCTGGCGGCCAGGAGCAGGCTCGACCTGCCGGCGGCAAGGTCAGACTCTCCAGGCGTCGAATGCCTGGTCGACGGCGGCGCCGGCTACCCCGACGTGGACACGACCCTGCGAGAGGTAGTGCTCAAGCGCGGCCGGGTCGCCGCTCCGGATGCCGAGCGTCGCCGCCGCCTCCTCCGCGGTCGGAGAAGCGGTGGAGTTCGGTGAGGCGGACCGTCGTCCCCAGCGCAGAGCCCTGCTCGGCCAGGTCGCGGAAGACGCCACTCGCGGCGACCGCGGTCAGCTGCTGGTCGTCCCCGACCAGGCGGACGCTGCCGCCTCGCTCGAGGACACGGTCGACGACCGCCGCGAGGTCCTTGGTCCCCACCATCCCCGCCTCGTCGATGACGACGAGAGTGCGCGGCCCGATGGGCGGGAAGGCCGCAACCCGGCCGTCGCTCGCGGCGGCCATGGCGCTGTGGAGGAACTTGGCGATGGTCTCGGCAGGCATGTCGATCGCCTGGCCGAGCTCGTCTGCCGCGACCGCGGTGGGCGCGAGCCCGATGACGTGCCCGCCGCCACTGCGCCAGGCCTTGGCGAGGGTGGTCATCGCAGTGGTCTTGCCGCTCCCGGCAGGTGCCAGGGCCACCTGAATGCGAGCCCCGCTCGTGGCGAGAGCCTTGACCAGCTCGGCCTGACCGGTGTCGAGCCCCACTCCATCCGCGGCGTCCCGACGGACGGTGAGGTCGACGAGGATCTCCGGGATGACGTGCCCGTCGGTTCGTTCCGCGGCCTCGAGGAGGCGTCGCTCGGCGTCGAGGATCGCGGCCGAGGTGTACGTCCGACTCCCGTGGACGGTGTAGACCGACGTGCCGTCCGCGCGAAGTAGCCACTCGGGCTCGCCGAGGTCGGGGGCGGCATCCACAGGTAGGGACAATCCTTGGGTCACCCGCTCAACGACGTCCCCGACCGTTTCGTCGAGGGAGGTCAAGGGGATGCCGGCGTACCTGGCCTGGCGGAGCGCCTCGGCCTGGACGTGCCACACCTGCCAGGTCGACCGGGACGACTCCAGGACGTCGACCACACGCCTCGCGAGTTCGTCCCCGGTTTCGTCCCTCCCCCTGACAAGGGTTGTGTCCCCGTCACGACCGAGCACGGTCGCGACCATGTTGGCGACGGTCGTGGGACCAGCGCGGTCGCCGGCGGCCAGGACGGCGTCCGCCTGGGCGCGCCACTGCTCGCGCTGCTCACGCAGGCTGCGCGGCTCGTGCTTGTCGGGGCGCGTCTCGAGGTTGGCCTGCTGGGCAAGGGCGAGGGACTCGATCCGGGTCGGCGCACGGCCGTGGTCAGCCTGGAACGAGGCCGCGAGCTGACGCTGCCGGCTCGTGATGTCGCCACGACGGGAGGACCACTCCTGAAGGAGCCGTGCGTCGATGCCCTCGATCTCGCGCACGGGGCGGCGTCCCTGGGGGGAGGGACGTTCGGTGAACCGGACGCCGAGCCGCTCGGTGAGCTCGGCCTCGAGCCGGGTGTTGTAGTGCTCGGAGGCCATGACCTTGGCCTTGAAGACCATCCGGCCGTCGAGGGTGAGCCACTTGCCTCCTTCGTTCGGCAGGGTCTGCACCTTGTTGGAGATCACGACGTGGGTGTGCAGGTCGGGGTCGCCGGCGCGGGAGTCGCGGTGGTCGAACGCCGCCGCGACGAGGCCGGCGACCGGCACTTGCCGGATGCCGCCCTTGCCGACGCGGGTGAAGGCGACCTCTCGCTCGAGGAGGCCGATCGTCGCCCGGACCGCCGCCTCGTGGGCGGCCTCGACCTCGCGGGCCACCTCGGGTGCGGCGAGCGCCCACAGCGCCGACACCGACTTCACCGGGCTGAAGGTCAGGTCGTACCCGGCGACCGGGGTCTGGGCCGGCTTCGACGCGGTGGCGACGAAACCGGTCAGCTCGGTGTCGTCACGCGGGGCGCGGCCATGCGTCCGGGCGAAGGCGCGAGCGATGACCTCGGTCCGGATGCGGGCTCGATCCTCGGTCGCGATGGGGGCGTTCCAGGGGCGTCCTCGCGAGGTGTTGTGCGCGCTGAAGGCGGTGGCGATCTCCTGGCGAAGGGTGGTGGCCCCGAAGGTGGGGAAGGGTCGGCCGAGCGCACCCCAGCGGCGGGCGACGGCATCCGGCTCATTGGAGCGCGGGTGCCAGCCCTGGCCGAAGAGGAGCTTCATCTGCTCCTCGGTGACGACGTCTCCGTCGGCAAGGTCGAGACCGGCGAGGCCGCTGCCCATCCAGCGGCCCGGCGACTCGCCCTTCTCCTCGTAGTAGGCGGCCAGCCCGAGCTGGCCCCGCTCGGTGGCGTCGTGGGCAGCGACCTGCTGCGTCAGGTAGGTGTACCCGCTGCCGGCGGCGAGCTTGTGCAAGGTCATCACACCTCCTGATGCGTTCTCGACAGGCGCTTCCCGGCCACGGGGGGGACACGAAGTGCACCAGGTGTGTTCTCGATCTGGGGTGGCCGGCCGTCGGGCCGTCGCGATGTTGCGTGAAGTTGCTCGTCGCAAGGTGGCCGGGAACGGGGGGTGACGAGGCTTCAGGGGGTAGCAGGTCGAGTCGTCGGGTGGGTTATCCACAGGGGCGGTGGAGGCCTGTTGAGTCCAAGTGGGACGTGGCCTACTGGAGGTCGGTCCCTGACGAAGGGAGTGGACATGTCAACGACGGCACGAAACAGCGGTGGGTCGCAGTACCGGCGGAAGGCGCCGATCGGCCCGATCCAGCGGCGGTGGTACACGGTGCCGGAGGTCGCCGAGATGCTCGGCTACGGCCCGACGAAGGTGCGGATGATGTGCATCACCGGCGACCTTCGGTCGCTCAAGGACGGCGGGTCGCGCCGCATCCTGCCGGCGTGGGTCGACGAGTACGTCGCGATGCGCGCGGCCGAGGCGGAGGCGGACTGGCCGTGAGCCGGCGGGCGAACGGCGAGGGGTCGATCTACCCGTACCGGAACGGCTTCGCGGCGCACGTGTGGATCGTGACGCCGAAGGGTCGCCGGCAGCGCAAGACCGTCTACGGGAAGACCCGGCCGGAGGTCCACGACAAGTGGCTTCGGCTCCACGAGCAGGCGCGGCGGGGACCGATGGTGCCGGTCTCCCCGCGCCTGCGGGACTTCCTCGAGCGGTGGCTGGAGGAGACGGTGCGGCCGACCCTGTCGCCGGCCACCACCTCGAACTACGAGATGTTCTCGCGGCTGTACATCATCCCGGACCTCGGCGACCGCAAGCTCGACAAGCTGATGGTCCGCGACGTCCAGGTGTGGGTGAACACGCTGCGGGTCCGCTGCCAGTGCTGCTTCCAGGGCAAGGATGCCGCGCGCCCCGAGCCGCAGTGCTGCGCCCTCGGCGCGTGCTGCCACGAGGTCGCCTCGGACTGGACGGTCCACCAGGCGTGGCGGGTGCTGCGCGGTGCGCTGACCCAGGCGATGCGCGAGGAGCTCGTCTTCCGCAACGTTGCCGCGCTCGTGCGGGTACCCATGCCGCGGTCGAAGAAGATGCCGGTGTGGACCGTCGACGAGGCGCGGCGGTTCCTCGAGTCGGCGCGCGCGGATGGTGACCCGATGTACGCCGGGTACGTCCTGCTGCTCACGCTCGGGCTGCGGCGCGGGGAGATGCTCGGGCTGGCCTGGGAGGACGTCGACCTCGAGGGTGGCGAGGCGCTCATCGCGTGGCAGGTACAGCGGGTCGATCACCAGCTGCTCCGGCGCCACACGAAGACGCCGTCCTCGGATGCCCCGCTGCCGCTGCCGGAGATCGCGGTGCGGGCACTCGAGCGGCATCGGGTCGAGGAGGCCAGGCGGCGGCTCGCGGCCGGCGACATGTGGGGCGACTGCGGCTTGGTCTTCACGACCCGGCTCGGCGATCCGGTCGACCCACGCAACTTCCACCGCGACTTCAAGCTGAGGGCCGCGAAGGCCGGCGTGCCGGTCGTCCCGATTCACTCGACTCGGCGGACCTGCGCCAGCCTGCTCGTCGCCCTGGACGTCCACCCGCGGGTCGCGATGGCCGTCCTACGCCACAGCCGCATCGCCCTCACGATGGAGATCTACTCCCAGGTCTCGTCAACGTCGACCCGAGATGCACTCAGAGCGTCTCGGAGGCGAGCTGTCGGCTAGCGGCTGACCGCCGACGCATCTCGCCGGGATTGACACGAGACGCGACCGGGCGCTCGGGCCTGCAAGAGCTCCTCAGGCAGTCCTAGGCTGCCGCATGTGTCTCATGCCACGCGACGAGTGGCTCCGACGAAGCGCTCCGGTCGCACACGACGACGCATCGTCACCGCGCACGCCAGGGTTCGGCATCGGGGCCGGTGCCTGGAGTGGCGGACGTGGCCAGCTCTACGCCTTGCGCTGCATCCGTGCGGCATCGCGGTCGAGTCCAGGGCCCGATCCAGTCCGCAATCGTTGGCTCGCGCCAGGCTGTCGAAGGACGTGGCCTCATTCCCCGCTGGCCACATCCAGCGCCTCGACAGCTGGCGAAGTGCCGCTGCCGTCAGCTCTGGTGCCCGGCGACGGTGAACTGCACCTTGAGGCTCAACGCTCAGCCGAGTTCCCTCGGCTCGGACGCCAGTCGCTTGGGCATGTCCTTCGATGGCCTCTGCTCAAGACAGCGCTTCCAGGCCACGCGGAGGACTTGGTACTCGAGCACTCAGCACCCCAACTCAATGACCGTCAGTCGAACAGATCCCCATCTTGACGGACTGCTTCGGTCACTTGGCGTGACTCGCGCGTACTCGGACCTCGGAACGCACCCGTCGCCACCGAACGTCTCAGTTGCTCGGAGTGGATCGTCGTCGAAATCCATGTCGCATGCCTGTCGAAGGTCACCGCCATCGGTGCGAGCGAGTTGCCCGCGTCGCCGAGGACCGCGGCTGTGCCTCGAGCTTCGTGCTCATGTCCTCATTCGTGGTGCCTTGGCTGAGGAAGTCCGCCGTTCTCATCGGCACGCTGCGCGTACCACGTCGTGCCGTCCGTGTGCCGTCCCGAGTGACTCAGACCATGCCAAACGATGAGACGCCTCGGAGACGACAGCGCCCGATAGCCACGATTTCCGTCCTGACGAAGCCCAAGGCCGTGTCGCTTCGCCCTTGCCGATCCCGCCCGCTCAACACCACGCACGGTCTTGCCGTCAGCGAACTCCTCGTACCTGTCAACTCCGCGAATGTTGCCATCTCGCCGGTCGTGCGGGTACGACTTCGAGGAAGACAGCGGCCATTGCTTCGCTCAATCTGCGATCCGCACTAGGAATATGGCAAGGTCGATCGACTAGCGACCGGGCCGGCCTGTGGCCGGACGGATCGCTAGGTCAGCACTGACTCTAGGCCAACTGCAGTACTTCTCTGGGGTACGGACGCGACAGAGGCCCCTCCCGACGAGCGGAAAGGGCCTCTGACCTGCGGTGGAGCCAAGGGGACTCGAACCCCTAACCCCCTGCTTGCAAAGCAGGTGCGCTACCAATTGCGCCATGGCCCCGAGAACACCGAACCCGCACGCACGAGGCGAGCGGGCGGCATCCGAAGGATCGAACGAACGAGCTCAGCCCTTCGGGGTGTCCGTGGCCTCGGCCCAGAGCTGGTTCTCGGCCTTCTTGGCCGCGATCTGCTTGGAGATCGCGAGGGCGCCGATGGCCGTCGCGGCCAGCAGAAGGATCTTCTTCACGGGGTTCACCACCTTGGGAGTGAGGATCGGGTGGTGGGCCTAACAGGACTTGAACCTGTGGCCTCTTCCTTATCAGGGAAGCGCTCTAACCGTCTGAGCTATAGGCCCGTTCACCGCGATCGGTTGCACCACCCGCGGAGGGTGGCACGGTGCACGAGGTTACCCCACCACGGCACCTGCACTCAAAACGGCCCGGATGCCGTGACGGTGCAGGTCAGTCGTCGGTGAGGGTGAGCTGCACGCCGCCGACCAGGGCGCTCGACACGTTGTAGAGGAACGCGGCGAGGGTGGCGATCGCGGTCACCAGGATCACGTCGATCACGGCGATGACGATGGACAGCGAGAGCACCCGACCCAGACCGATGAAGTCCATGATGTCGAAGCGCTGCTGGCCGTCCTGCACCACCTGGCCGACGATGCCGTTGATCTGGTCGAAGACGCCCATGCCGGCCAGGATCGTCCACAGCACGAAGACCATGACGACGCCGGCGATGCCCAGGGCGACCGAGAGCAGGAAGGCGATCTTCATCGCCGACCACGGGTCGACCCGCGAGACCGTGAGGCGCACCCGACGGGCGGATGCCGGGCGCGGCGCCTGCCGCGGGGCGGCGGGAGCGGTCTGGGCCTGGCCCCGACCGACGGCGACGGCCGGAGCGGCGACGGCGGCCGGAGCCGGCGACGCGGTGGCCGGCGCGGTGCGGGCCACGGGAGCCACCGGAACGGGGGTGGTGGGTGCACTGGACGAGCCGGCGTCGCCGTCGGCCATCCGGCGCAGCGCGCCACTCTCAGTACCGCGACCCCCCGCGGAACCGCCGTCGGCGTACGGGGCGCGACTGGCGGAACCAGAGGAGGACGCGGCCGGGCGCACTGGGCGCCCCGCGCTTTCTGCGGTGCTCACTCACGACCTCCTGAGTCCTCGTCGTCCACCGACGGTACGGCATCGTCAGCCTCGTCTGCGACACCTGACCCGGCGGGCCCAGAACCCGAGACGTCATCGTCACCGTCGAGAACCTCGGATGCCGTGCCGGTCACGCTCGGCGTCCTCCGGCGGCCTCGCGGCCTCGACCGCTTCCTCGACCTCGCGCTCGGGGTTGAGGGCGATGCCGACGATCGCGTCGTTCTTGCCGGCCTTGGCGAACTGCACGCCCATCGTGTTGCGGCCGGTGAGGCGCACCTCGTCGACCCGCGAGCGCACGACGTTGCCCTTCTCGAAGATCACCAGCACCTCGTCGTCCTCGTCGACGGTCAGCGCCCCGACGAGGTCACCGCCCTTGTCGGACAGCTTGGCGACGGCGACGCCGTAGATGGCGCGGCCCTTGACGTTCCACTCCGAGACCTTGGAGCGCTTGGCCAGGCCCGACTCGAACACGACGAACACGTCGGGGTCGGTGCCCTGGTGCACGACCGACATGGCGAGCATCGAGTCGCCGTCGCGGAACTTCATGCCGGTGACGCCGGAGGTCGACCGGCCCATCGGGCGCAGCGTGGCGTCGTCGGCGTGGAAGCGCACCGACTGGCCCTTGCGCGAGACGAGCAGCAGGTCGTCGCGTCGACTCGGCCAGCCCGGCCCCGACCAGCTCGTCGCCGTCGCGCAGGTTGATGGCGATGAGGCCGCCGCTGCGCGGGCTGTCGTACTCGGCGAGCCGGGTCTTCTTGACCAGGCCCGGCCTTGGTGGCGAGCACCAGGTAGGCCGCCGACGCGTAGTCGCGCATGTCGAGCACCTGGGCGATCTGCTCGCCCGGCTGGAAGGCCAGCAGGTTGGCGACGTGCTGGCCCTTGCGCGTCGCGGCCGGCATCCGGCAGCTCGTAGGCCTTGGCGCGGTAGACGCGGCCCAGGTTGGTGAAGAACAGCAGCCAGTGGTGCGTCGTGGTCGTGAAGAAGTGGTCGACGACGTCGTCGCCGCGCAGCGAGCGCCCCGCGCACGCCCTTGCCGCCGCGCTGCTGCGAGCGGTAGTGCGTCGACCGCGGGTGCGCTTGGCGTAGCCGCCGCGGGTGATCGGTGACGACGACGTCCTCCTCGGGGATGAGGTCCTCCATCGACATGTCGCCGTCGAAGCGGCATGATCTTGCGTGCGCCGGTCGTCGCCGTACTTGCTCGACGATCTCGGCGAGCTCCTCGCTGACGATGTCGCGCTGGCGACCCGGCTTGGCGAGGATGTCGTTGAAGTCGGCGATCATGCGCCTCGAGCTCGTCGTGGTCGTCGATGATCTTCTGGCGCTCGAGGGCGGCGAGCCGGCGCAGCTGCATGTCGAGGATCGCGTGGGCCTGCACCTCGTCGATCTCGAGCAGCTCCATCAGGCCCGTCGCGCGCCTCGTCGACGGTCGGCGAGCGGCGGATGAGCGCGATGACCTCGTCGAGCGCGTCGAGCGCCTTGAGGAGGCCGCGCAGGATGTGGATGCGCTCCTCGGCCTTGCGCAGCCGGTAAGCGCGTGCGGCGCAGGATGACCTCGATCTGGTGCTCGACCCAGTGCGTGATGAAGCCGTCGAGCGGCAGGGTGCGCGGCACGCCGTCGACGAGCGCGAGCATGTTGGCGCCGAAGTTGTCCTGCAGCTGGGTGTGCTTGTAGAGGTTGTTGAGCACGACCTTGGCGACGGCGTCGCGCTTGAGCACGATGACGAGGCGCTGGCCGGTGCGGCCCGAGGTCTCGTCGCGGATGTCGGCGATGCCGGCGAGCTTGCCGTCCTTGACGAGGTCGGCGATCTTCAGCGCGAGGTTGTCGGGGTTGACCTGGTAGGGCAGCTCGGTGACGACGAGGCACTGCGGCCCTGGATCTCCTCGACCTCGACGACCGCGCGCATCGTGATCGAGCCGCGGCCGGTGCGGTAGGCGTCCTCGATGCCGCGGGTGCCCAGGATCAGCGCGCCGGTCGGGAAGTCCGGGCCCTTGATGCGCTGCATGAGCGCCTCGAGCAGCTCCTCGCGCGTGCGCGTCGGGGTGCGTCGAGCGCCCACTGCGCGCCCGCGGCGACCTCGCGCAGGTTGTGCGGCGGGATGTTGGTGGCCATGCCGACCGCGATGCCGGCCGAGCCGTTGACGAGCAGGTTCGGGAAGCGGCTCGGCAGGACGTCGGGCTCGTGGGTCTGGCCGTCGTAGTTGGCGCGGAAGTCGACGGTCTCCTCGTCGATGTCGCGCACCATCTCCATGGCGAGCGGCGCCATCCGGCACTCGGTGTACCGCGGGGCGGCGCGCCGGTCGTTGCCCGGGCGAGCCGAAGTTGCCCTGGCCGTGCGACGAGCGGGTAGCGCAGCGACCAGTCCTGCACGAGGCGCACGAGGGCGTCGTAGATCGACTGGTCACCGTGCGGGTGGTACTGCACCCATGACCTCGCCGACGACGCGGCTGCACTTGGTGAAGCCGCGGTCGGGGCGGTAGCCGCCGTCGTACATCGCGTAGATCACGCGGCGGTGCACGGGCTTGAGGCCGTCGCGCACGTCGGGCAGCGCGCGGCTGACGATGACGCTCATCGCGTAGTCGAGGTAGCTGACCGCTGCATCTCGGGTTGAGGTCGACCGGCTCGATCGTGCCGGTCGGTCTCGACCGGGGGCTGCTCGGTCATCGTGTTCCTTCGTGCTGTTCTGGCTTCGCATCGGAAGCTTCACGTCGCGCGGGACCGTTCCCCTGCGCAGGCGAAGCTGCTGGCATCGACGGGAGTTGCGGCATCAGATGTCGAGGAAGCGGACGTCGCGCGCGTTGCGCTGGATGAAGGAGCGGCGCGACTCGACGTCCTCGCCCATCAGGATCGAGAAGATCTCGTCGGCGGCGGCCGCGTCGTCGAGGGTGACCTGCAGCAGCGTCCGCGTGCTCGGGGTCCATCGTGGTCTCCCACAGCTCCTGGTAGTTCATCTCGCCGAGACCCTTGTAGCGCTGGATCGGGTTGTCCTTCGGGAGGCGCCGGCCCTTGCTCTGGCCCTCGGCGATCAGGCGCGTCGCGCTCGCGGTCGGTGTACGACGAACTCGTGCGCGGCGTTGCTCCACTTCAGGCGGAACAGCGGCGGCTGCGCGAGGTAGACGTAGCCGGCCTCGATGAGCGGCTGCATGAAGCGGAAGAGCAGGGTCAGCAGCAGCGTGCGGATGTGCATGCCGTCGACGTCGGCATCGGCCATCAGCACGATCTTGTGGTACCTGGCCTTCTCGATGTCGAAGTCCTCGCCGATGCCGGTGCCGAACGCCGGAGATCAGCGCCTGCACCTCGCTGGTTGCCCAGGGCCTTGTCGAGGCGCGCCCGCTCGACGTTGAGGATCTTGCCGCGGATCGGCAGGATCGCCTGGGTGTGCGGGTTGCGGCCCTGCACGGCGGAGCCGCCGGCCGAGTCGCCCTCGACGATGAACACCTCGGAGACGGCGGGGTCCTTGGCCTGGCAGTCGCTGCAGCTTGCCGGGCAGGCCGCCGCTCTCGAGCACGCCGCTTGCGGCGTGGCCTCGCGGGCCTTGCGGGCGGCCATCCGCGCGGCCGACGGCCTGGATCGCCTTGCGGACGATCTCGCGGCCCTCGTTGGGGTGGCTGTCGAGCCAGTCGCCGAACTCGTCGGTCATGGCGCTCTGCACGAAGCCCTTGACCTCGGAGTTGCCGAGCTTGGTCTTGGTCTGGCCCTCGAACTGCGGCTCGCCGAGCTTGACCGAGATGACGGCGGTGAGGCCCTCGCGGACGTCGTCGCCGGTGAGGTTCTCGTCCTTGTCCTTGAGCTGGTTCTGCTTGCGCGCGAAGTCGTTGACCAGCTTGGTCAGCGCCGCGCGGAAGCCCTCCTCGTGGGTGCCGCCCTCGTGGGTGTTGATCGTGTTGGCGTAGGTGTGCACCGACTCGGAGTAGGCGGTGGTCCACTGCATCGCGAGCTCGAGGGCGAGCGTGCGGTCGGGGTCCTCGACCTCGATGCCGATGACGTCGGCGTGCACCGGGTCGCTCTTCTTGCGAGCTGACCGAGGTGGTTGACGTAGTCGACCAGGCCGTTGTCGTAGCGGTAGGAGACCGAGCGAGCCGTGGTCGGTGCGGGTCTCGCCGCCGGACGTCCTCGTCCTCGTGGTCCTCGACGACCTCGATGTCGGCGTCGACGCCGTCGAGGTCGGGCTCGCCGCCCTCGGCGGCGACGTCGGCCACCCGCTCGTCGACCAGGTTGATGCGCAGGCCCTTGTTGAGGAAGGCTATCTGCTGGAAGCGGGCGCGGATCGTCTCGTAGTCGTACTCGACGGTCTCGAAGATCTCGGCGTTGGCCCAGTAGGTGATCGTGGTGCCGGTGCGGTCGGTCTCCTCCATCATCTCCAGCGGCGCGACGGGCACGCCGTGGTCGAAGGACATCCGGAAGGCGTGGCCCTTCTGGCGCACGCACGACGTCGAGCCGGGTGGACAGCGCGTTGACGACCGAGGAGCCGACGCCGTGCAGGCCACCGGAGACCTTGTAGCCGCCGCCGCCGAACTTGCCGCCGGCGTGCAGCTGGGTGAGCACGAGCTCGACGGCGCTGACGCCCTCGGTCGGGTGCATGTCGGTGGGGATGCCGCGCCCGTTGTCCTTGACGCGGACCGCGCCGTTCTCCATCAGGCGTGACGTCGATGGTGTCGGCGTAGCCGGCCAGGGCCTCGTCGACCGCGTTGTCGACGATCTCCCACACCAGGTGGTGCAGGCCGCGCTCGCCGGTGGAGCCGATGTACATGCCGGGGCGCTTGCGGACCGCCTCGAGCCCTTCGAGGACGGTGATCGAGCCGGCGTCGTAGGCCTGACCGTCGTCCTCGGGGACCTCGACCTCGGCGACCGGGTCGAGCACCGGTTCCGGGGTCTGGTCGGGGGTCTGGTCGGGCTGCTGTTCCGCCACGGTTCTCCTTTGTCGCTGGGCCCTGCCGGAGCGACCGGCCGGGCTCATGGCGCACGCCCAAGGGCGACGAACGCCTTGGGCGTGATTTCTGGCTCCAGTCTACCGGTCAGGAGCCGACAGACCTGCCCCGGAGAGGCCCGTGGGGGCACTTTTCCCGCGAATTCAGGCCCGGATCCGACCCCCGACACGCCACCAGCCCCCTCAGGGCCGCTGACGGCCGTTCCTCGGACCCGTCGCGAGGTGGCTCCGATGCCGCTACGGTGTGCGCCATGAGGGGGAACAGCGCCGTCCTGAGGTCGTCCGTGGCCGTCACCATCGCCGCTCTGGCGGTGGCCGGGTGCGGAGGCCAGTCACCGCCCACCACGGGGTCGGCGGCGACCACCGGGTCGACGGCCGCCACCGCCAGCCCGACCGCGTCGCCGTCACCGACCGAGGCGGCCGAGCTGCCCAGCGGCAGCATGTGGATCGAGGCACCCAAGGCCGGGATCCGGTTCCCGGTGCCGGACGACTGGAGGACCGTGTCCTTCCAGGAGGTGCTCGACTCCGGCGACACCAAGGCCATGGACGAGGCCGCGAAGATGATGGGGGTCACCCCCGACCAGCTCCAGGCGCTCGCCGACCAGCTCGAGGTCATCGTCTTCGGGCCGACGGTCGACAAGTTCGCGGTGAACATCAACGCCATCGGGCAGCCGGGCACCACCCTGCCGACGGCGCGGTTGGCCAGCGAGCAGCTCGAGAAGCTCGGCGGCAAGGTCGGCACCCCGGTCGCCGGCACCACCACGTTCGGCAAGTCCTTGGTGGTGCCCTACAGCCTGAAGCTGCCGAACGGCACGATCCAGGGCCGCTCGATCCTGCTCGAGACACCCGACGGGATCGCCACGCTCACCGTCTCGCACGTGTCGAAGGCCGAGGCCGACAAGCTCACCCAGGCCATCCTCGACAACGTCGCCACGATCTGACCTACCGCTCCGGCCGGTAGACCTGCACCGACCCGACCGGGTCGAACCCGGCGCGCAGCAGCGCCCGCAGGCTCGGCACGTTGGCCGGCGAGACGCAGGCCGCGACCGGTTCGCCCGCGGGCACCAGGCCCCGGGCGGCCCGGGCCAGGGCGGTGCCGAGGCCGGTGCCGCGCCGGGCCGGCGCCACCTGGAAGCTCAGCTCGGGCAGGCCACCGATGCCGGTGGCCAGGGTCAGCACCGTCTCGTCGTCGCCCTCGAGGCCGAACACCCGCACGTCGCCGCGGATCGGCAGGGCGTGCTGCACCCGCGGGTGGTCGCGCAGGTCGGGCCGGTCGACCAGCCACGGCTCGGGGGCGCCGGTGCCCTCGGCGAGGAGCACGGCATCCAGCACGTCGACCCAGCCGCGCTCGCCCGCGAGCCGGGTCATGACCCGGGGGTCGTGGGCGTGGCCCCAGCCGTCGACACCGAGGGCGGCGAGCTCGGCGTCGGTGACGTCGTCGGGGCCGCTCACCATGGCCCGGCCGGTGACGGCGACCACGGCGTGCACGCCGTCGCGCCACGGGGCGACCCGGGCCCACGCGCCGTCGACCGTCGGGCGGGGGCCGCGCCAGGCGCTCACCAGCAGGTCGGCCACCGGATGCCGGGCCGGTCAGTGCACCCGGGCGGGCGGGTGGCCGCTGGACCCCGGGTGCGACGCCGACCCGCTCAGGCCGGCTCTCCCGCGAGGACGGGGCGCCGTGCGACGGTGCCCTCGAGGTGGGCGCGCACGGCGTCGGGGATCGGCACCGGGCGTCGGGTCTCGCGGTCGACGTAGACCTGCACCCACTGCCCGTGCGCGGCGATGGCGGTCGTCGTCCGGCAGGAACACGCCGAACTCGAACACCACGCTGGTGCGGCCCAGCCGGGCCACGCGGACCCCGACCTCGACCGGACCGGGGAAGGACGACCTCGGTGAGTAGCGACAGCTGGTCTCGGCGACGACGCCGAGCACCGGCGCGACGCTCTCGTCGATGCCGGTCTCGCGCATCATCCAGGCGTTGAGCACGCGTGTCGAACAGCTCGAGGTAGACCGCGTTGTTGAGGTGGCCGAACATGTCGTTGTCGGACCAGCGGGTCGTGACGGGCTGGAGCACGTCGAAGTCCTCGCGCGTGAGCGCCCGGGGGTCCGGTTCGGTCATGGGTCGATCGTATGCCGGTGGGACACGTCTCGTGGGGAGGGGTCAGTGCGCGGCCCCGGGTCGGTGGCCGGGGGCGGGCCGCCTGCGAGGGTGCGCTCGAAGAGGCTGCGCACGGTGTCGGTGAGCTCGAGCTCGGGCAGCTCGAGGTCGAGCGGCGGCGCCTCGCAGCGCACGCCGTAGCAGTAGGTGTCGGGCATCCGCGGCCGGTCGGCGACCTGCTCGGCCAGCGCGGGAAGGCCGTCGTCGGCGAGCAGGGAGTGCCAGGCCCGGGCGTCGCCGTTGGGCAGCTCGCCCAGGGCGACGGTGCGCTCGACGGTGCGCCCGGCGAACCCGCCGGTGCGGCGCACGCTGACCTCGGTGGCCGGGCCGGGGGTGGGAGCGGGCCCGGCGGGCGGCTCCGGCGCGGAGGGGGTGGAGGGCGCGGAGGTGGCTGGGCGCGGACGGTGCGGCGGCCCCGGTCGCGACGCCCACGGCATCCCACCCGGCCTGCACCGCCGAGACCACCTCGGAGCCGGCGCCGTGCCGGGCGGTGGCGGCCGCGACGGTGAGCCGGGCGAAGGTGGCGAAGTCGCAGTCGGCGCTGATGTCGCCGGTGATGGTGTCGACCCAGACCTGGCCGGCGACCTCCCAGGCGTTGCCGCCCAGGGTGGTGGCGACGACGTGGAAGGCCTTGTTGGGGATGCCCGAGTTGATGTGCACGCCGCCGTTGTCGTCGGTGGTGTCGACGTAGTCGCGCAGGTGGGCCGGCTGGGGGTCCTTGCCCAGGCGCGGGTCGTCGTAGGCGGTGCCGGGCGCGGCCATCGAGCGCAGGGCCACGCCGTTGACCCCGGGGGCGAGCAGCTCGGCCCCGACCAGCCAGTCGGCCTGGTCGGCGCTCTGGCCGAGCAGCCGCTGCTTGACCAGCACGCCGAACACGTCGGACACCGACTCGTTGAGCGCGCCGGACTGGCCCTGGTAGTTCAGCCCCGAGGTGTACTGGGTGACCCCGTGCGCGAGCTCGTGGCCGATGACGTCGACGCTGCGGGTGAACGGCAGGAAGACCACCCCGTCGCCGTCGCCGAAGACCATCTGGGTGCCGTCCCAGAAGGCGTTGTCGTAGTTGGTGCCGAAGTGCACGGTGGCGACCAGGGGCAGGCCCTTGCCGTCGAGCGAGTTGCGCCCGTAGGCCTCCTGCCACAGCTGCCAGGTGGCGCCCAGCCCGTCGTAGGCCTCGGTGACCCCCTGGTCGCCGGTGGCCGGCTCACCCTCGGAGCGCACCAGGGTGCCGGGCAGCGTCGTGCCGTGCTTCGCGTCGTGGATGGCGCGCACCGGCCCGGCCGTGGTGCCGGGGGCCAGCCGCTGGCGGGGGGTCTGCGGCCGGGCCGTGCGGTCGGCGCGCAGGCCGGAGGTGCGCCGGCTCTGCCGCAGCTCGGCGTCGACGTCGAGGGTGGCCTGCGCGTGCGCGGCGACGTGCGGGTCGTCGGACGACGCGAGCGCCTCGAGCAGGTACGGCGGCACGATCGAGCAGTGCCACCGCGGTGGGACGACGACGGCTGGTGGAACGGCATGCGGCCAACCCTGCCCCGCCCCACCGACACCAGCGCACCGGAGGCGGGTGGGGCGCCTCAGCCGCGGTCGATCTGCATGACGACGGCCTTGGGCTCGGTGAAGAACTCCCGGCAGAAGTTGCCGCCCTCGCGGCCGACCCCCGAGTCGCCGACGCCGCCGAACGGCGTGCGCAGGTCGCGGATGAAGAAGCAGTTGACCCACACCGTGCCGGCCCGCAGCTTCGCGGCGACCCGGTGCGCGCGGGACAGGTTCTCGGTGAACAGCATCGCGTTGAGGCCGTAGCGGGTGTCGTTGGCCAGCGCGCACGACCTCGTCCTCGGTCTCGAACTTGTTGACGACGCAGACCGGGCCGAAGATCTCCTCGCGGCACGTGCGCGGCGTCGAGCGGCAGGTCCGGTGATGATCGTCGGCCGCACCAGCCAGGCCGTCGTCGGCGACCCCGCCGGTGAGGATCTTGCCGCCCGTCCTCCTCGACCGTACTCCACGTAGCCGCTGCACCTTGTCGAAGTGCTCCTGGCTGGCGAGCGGCCGAGAACTGCGTGCCCGGGTCGTTCGGGTCGCCGATGGTCAGCGCCTCGGCCGCCGTCGACGAACCGCTCGAGGAACTCGTCGTAGATGCCGGACTGCACGTACAGCCGCGAGCCCGGCGAGGCAGATCTGCCCGGCGTTGCGGAAGATCGCCTGCGACCGCCCAGTGCGACGGCGTTGTCGAGGTCGGCGTCGTCGAAGACGATGTTGGCGCCCTTGCCGCCGAGCTCGAGGCAGACCGGGGCGAGGTTGCGGACGCGGCCGCGCCGATGATCGCTTGCCGGTGCCGGACTCGCCGGTGAAGGTGATCCGGTCGACTCGGGGTCGCCGGTGAGCGCCGAGCCGGCCGAGTCGGGCCCGTAGCCGTGCACGCACGTTGAGCACGCCCGGCGGGAAGCCGGCCTCGACCGCGAGCCGGCCGAGCGATCGTCGCCGACGCCGGGGTGTCCTCGCGCGGCTTGATGACGACGGTGTTGCCCCAGGCGAGCGCCGGCGCGATCTTCCAGGTCGCCAGCATCAGCGGGAAGTTCCACGGCGCAGATGGCCGCGACGACGCCGGCCGGGCTCGAACTCGCGTGTAGGCGTGGTGGCCGGAGTCCATCGGGTAGCGCCTCGGCCGTCGACATGTCGCGCGTGGTCGGCGAAGAAGCGGAAGTTCCACGACCGAGCGCGCGACGTCGTGCTGGGCCTGCAGCGATCGGCTTGCCCATGTCGCGGGTGTCGGCCATGCGGCCAGCTCGTCGGCGTGCTCCTCCATGAGGTCGGCGAGCCGGTGGATCAGCGCCGGCCCGCTCGACCCGGCCCATCCGCGGCCACGGGCCCTCGTCGAAGGCCCTGCGCGGCGCCGCGACGGCGCGGTCGGCGTCGGCCGCGCCGCCTCGCGCGGCCTGCGGCCCACACCTCGCGGGTCCAGGGGTTCCAGACGTCGAAGCGGGCGCCGTCGAGCGACTCGACCTCCTCGCCGTCGATGATGTGGCCGAAGAACTGCAGCTCGCTCATGGGTTCACCCTCTGGCGTCGGGGTCGGGTTGGTTTCGGGGATCAGGTGCGCCGCGGCGCTCGGCGATGGTCACGTCGCCGGCGCCCCAGTGCGTGGTCGGCACCTCGCGGATGACGACCCGGATGCTGTCGACCGGGGCGTCGACGGCCTCGGCGGCGGCGTGGGTGAGCGCGGAGATCAGGGTGCGCAGCTGCACGGGCGTGCGGCCCTCGGCCAGGGTCACCTCGATGAGCGGCATCGGCGTCAGCGCCTTCCCGCCGTTGATGAAGACCGAGCCGAGGTTGGTGAAGTGCAGCGCGGTGCTCGACCCGGGAGGTGCGAACACGGCATCCGTCATGCCGCCGGTGAGCACGATCCAGCCGGCCTCGATGGCGTGGCCGCGGCGGGCCAGGTCGTTGGCGGCGAGCGCCAGCGCCTCGCCGGGGTGGCCCTGCACGGCCGCGCCGGTGGCCGAGTCGACGATCGACGCCGTCGACCTCGACGAGCACGGCCTCGAGCGCGAGGTCGAGCTCGGCGGGCGGCAGCCCGATCGGCCCGGTGACGAAGGCGCCGGACGACGCGTTGTCGGCCGCGACGTCGCCCGCGGTGAACCGGAAGTCGCGGTAGCGGCTGTCGATGACCTCGGCGCCGCCCCACACCGACTCGACCGCGCGCCATCGCCTGGCGCGCACGTGACGCCCGGGCCCTCGAGCCGCTCGCCCATGACGAACACGATCTCGGGCTCGATGCGCGGGTGGATCAGCCGGTCCTGGGGCACCGGGTCGCCGACCGGCAGCACCATCGCGTCGGTGAGCCAGGCGACGAACGGGAAGTGCACGCCCATCCGCTGCTGCTTGGCGCGGCTGGTCAGGCCCAGCTTGACGCCGATCAGCTTCTCGCCGCGGTCGAGCCGCTTGCCGCAGGTTCAGGTCCTGGACTGCGTACGCCGGTGTCGAGGTCGAGGCCGGGCCACTCGTCGGTGAACGGCTCGCGCTCGCGCCGCTCGTCCTCGCAGCGCAGCAGCTCGGCGGCGACGGACTCGACGTCCCAGCCGCCGGCGGGTGCCGCGCCTGCTTCGGTCTCGGGGCCATCAGCGCACGCCCATGCCGGCGAGGTCGCCGAGCTCGATCAGGTGCGACTTCTCCTCGGCGAGCTGGAGGGCGATGTCGATGATCATGTCCTCCTGGCCGCCGACGTAGCCGTACTCGCCGACCTTCTGCAGGATCTCGTGGGCCGGCACGCCGTAGCGCTCGGCGGCCCGCTCGGCGTGCAGCAGGAACGAGCTGTAGACACCGGCGTAGCCCTGGGTGATCGACGCGCGGTCCATCCACGGCAGGCGCGGGATGAAGGGGCGCACGACGTCCTCGGCGGCGGACAGCACCTCGCCGAGGTCGACGCCGGTGCGGATGCCCATCCGCTCGAAGGTCGCGGCGAGCACCTCGGTCGGGGCTGTTGCCCGCGCCGGCGCCGAGGGCGCACAGCGCGCCGTCGATCTGCAGCGCGCCGGCCTGGTAGGCGAGCACCGAGTTCGCGATGCCGAGGCTGAGGTTCTGGTGGCCGTGGAAGCCGACCTGCGCCTCGCCGCCGATCTCGTCGATCACGGCGGTGATCCGCTCCTGCGCGTCGGAGAGCACCAGCGCACCCGCGGAGTCGACGACGTAGACGCACTGGGCGCCGGCGTCCACCATGATCCGGGCCTGCTCGGCGAGCTTCTCCGGCGAGGCCTTGTGGCTGAGCATGAGGAAGCCGACGGTCTCCATGCCGAGCGCGCGGGCCGCGCCGAAGTGCTGGATCGAGACGTCGGCCTCGGTGCAGTGGGTGGCGATGCGCGCCACCGAGGCGCCGGCCGCGTGGGCGTGCTTCAGGTCGTGCACCGTGCCGAGGCCCGGGGAGCATCAGGATGGCGATCTTGGCCTGGGTGGCCTCCTCGACGGCGGCCGCGATGAGCTTCATCTCGTCGACCTTGGAGAAGCCGTAGTTGAAGCTCGAGCCGCCGAGGCCGTCGCCGTGCGAGACCTCGATGACCTGCACGCCGGCCGCTGTCGAGGGCGTGCACGACGCCGCGCACCTGCTCCTCGGTGAACTGGTGGCTCATCGCGTGCGAGCCGTCGCGCAGCGTGGAGTCGGTGATCCGCAGGTCGCGCTCGCCACCGGCCTTGGGGGTGTTGGCGAGCACGTCGGTCTCGGTCAGCTCCTCGACGACGACGGGGACGTCCTCGGGGCGGATGGTCATGTCACCCATGTCAGACACCGGCCTTCTGCGCGTCGGCGCCGGCGCCGACGAGCGGGTCAGGGACGTCGCCGAGCTGGGCCGACGACTTCCACGTGGACGCGACGCCGAGCCGGTGGGCGACCATGATGTCGCCGACCCGGGCCGCGGCCGCGGTGATGATGTCGAGGTTGCCCGCGTAGTCGGGCAGGTAGTCGCCGCGGCCCTTGACCTCGATGGGCACGAACACGCGGGCCATGCCCTTCCAGGTGTCGCGGGCGTGGTCGAACTGGGGGTCGGCGCGCAGGTGGTAGCCGGGCACGTAGTCCTGCACCTCGGCGACCATCGCGTGGATGGAGGCGAGGATGCGGTCCTGCAGCTCGCCGGGCTCCGCGGCCTCGGCGCGGGATCGCGCAGAAGACCGAGTTGCGCATCATCAGCGGCGGCTCGACCGGGTTGAGGATGATGATCGCCTTGCCGCGCTCGGCGCCACCGACGACCTCGAGCGCCTCGGAGGTCGTCTCGGTGAACTCGTCGATGTTGGCGCGGGTGCCCGGGCCGGCCGACTTGCTCGAGATCGAGGCGACGATCTCGGCGTACGGCACGGGGACGACGCGAGGAGACGGCCTTGACCATCGGCGTCGTGGCCTGGCCACCGCAGGTGATCATGTTGACGTTGATCGCGTCGAGGTTGAAGTCGAGGTTGACCGGCGGGCAGAGGTACGGGCCGACCGCGGCGGGGGTCAGGTCGACGGCGAGGATGCCGGCCTCGGCGTAGCGCGGTGCGTTCGCCGCGTGCGCCTTGGCCGAGGTGCACTCGAAGACGATGTCGGGCAGCTCGTCCTGGGCGAGCAGCCAGTCGACGCCCTCGTGCGCTGGCCTCGAGGCCGAGCGACTTGGCGCGGCGCAGGCCGTCGGATGCCGGGTCGACGCCGATCATCCAGCGCGGGTCGAGCACGTCGCTGCGGCGCATCAGCTTGAACATCAGGTCGGTGCCGATGTTGCCGGGACCCGACGATGGCGGCGGTGCCCTTGGTCCTGGGGGTGGTGGACATGGCGCTCCTCAAAGCGTTGGGACGGTTCAGACGAAGCGAGCGGTGACGCTGCCGAGCCCGGCGAACGTCGCGGTGAAGGTGTCGCCGGCGGCGACGGCGGACATGGCGCAGACCGAGCCGGGCAGCACGACGTGCGCCCTCCTCGAGGGTGACGCCCGCGGGCGCCGACGGTGTTGGCGAGCCAGACCAGCGAGTTGAGCGGCGAGCCGAGCACGGCGCCGCCGGCACCGGTGCCGACGACCTCGCCGTTGCGGTGGAAGGTGGCACCGGCCAGGCGCAGGTCGACCGCGCCGACGTCGGTGGGGGTCGAGCCGAGCACGACGGCGCCCGAGCTGGCGTTGTCGGCGATGGTGTCGAACAGGCCGATCTTCCAGTCGCGGATCCGGCTGTCGACGATCTCGAGCGCCGGCAGCACGAAGTCGACGGCGCGCAGCGCCTCGTGCACGGTGACGCCCGGGCCCTTGAGCGGCTTCTTCAGCACGAAGGCGACCTCGGGCTCGATGCGCGGCTGCACGAACAGGTCGATCGGGATCGGCATGTGCTCGAGGTGGAAGAAGTCGTCGAGCAGGTGGCCGTAGTCGGGCTCGGTGACGCCGAGCAGGCGCTGCATCGCGGCGCTGGTGAGGCCGACCTTGTGGCCCTGCACGGTGCGGCCGCTGCGACCAGCCGCTGCTCGATCTGGAGCAGCTGGATCGCGTAGGCGTCCTCGAGGGTCATCCCCTCGTGGGTCGCGGTCAGCGGCTCGAGCGGCTCCTTGGAGTCGTACGCCGCGAGCAGCGCGCCGGCGACCTGCGTGCGGGTCTGGTGGTCCACGGTCTGTCCTTCCTGGGAGCCCACGCAGAACGGCGCGGGGGCGGGGCGCGGTGGCGCCGTCCGTCACGACGGTACGGAGCGTGACGGGGCGGGCGCGTGCCACGTTCCGCTCCCGGGAACATGGCACGGCGTGGGCCGGGTGGTGGCCCGAGGTGGTGCGGGTGTCGGCGGGTCAGGCGCTGTGCGCGCGGGCGATCCGGCGGCTGGCGGCGACGAGCACCGGAACGAGGCGGTCGACCTGGGGCTGCGATGGCCTCGGTGGGGCCGAAGACCGACACCGAGGCGATGGCCACCCGGCGCGAGATGACCGGCACGGCCACCGACGAGGCGCCGTCGAAGGACTCGCTGTGCGACACGGCGTACCCGACCTTGCGCACCGACTCCAGGCACCGCAGCCAGTCGGCCTCGGTGCGCACCGTCTTGCTGACCCGGGGCGGGAAGCCGGCGCGGCGGCGGGCCAGGTCGGCCTCGGGGTTCCAGGCGGCGATCGCCTTGCCGCTGCTCGTCGTGTGCGACGGGCAGGCGCCGGCCGAAGTGGCCGAGGATGCGCACGCCGTCGCGTGTTCTCGATGCGCTCGACGAAGACGACGTCGGGGCCGTCGGGCACCGAGAAGTTGACGGTGAGGCCGGTGCGCGGCGGCGACCTGGCGCAGGATCGGCAGGGCGACGTGGCGCAGCTCGTTGCGCGCCAGGGCCAGCGCGCCGAGCTCGTAGATGTGCATGCCGAGGCGGTACTGCCCGCGAGTGGGCGTCCTGCTCGACGAAGCCGCGGCTGGCGAGGGTCTGCAGCAGCCGGTGCGCGGTGGACTTGGCGACCCCGAGCCGGCGGGCGATGTCGGAGACCCCGAGCTCGCCGTCGAGTCGCGAAGCACTCGAGCACGTCGAGGGCGCTGCCGACCGACTTCAGGCCCGAGCCGTGGGGGTCGTCGCACCTGCGACCGCTTGGGGGTCGTGGCGCACCACGCCTGCTCCTGCAGCGACGATCGACATGCTTGTGGCTCCCTTGCCCGGTGGGTCGATGGGCTGACACTGCGGCCGCGCGCCGTGGTTCGATCAACGAATGCGTTCCACTGAGCGGAACAGCACCGCCTGTGAGCCTGCTCTCACGGGCCGCGGCGATCGTCGGGGCCTTCGACGAGCGCGACCCGGTGCTGAGCCTGGTCGAGCTCGTCCCGGCGCACCGGGCTGCCCAAGTCGACCGTGCACCGCATCGTCGCGGAGCTGGTGACCCTCCGGGTGCTGGAGCGCCAGGAGTCGGCCGTCGGGCGAGGGCTACCGGCTGGGCATGTGGCTGTTCGAGCGCGGCGAGCTGGTGCCCGAGCACCGGTCGCTGTCCGACGCCGCGCTGCCGCTCATGGAGGACCTGCGCGAGGTGACCCGCCAGCGCATCCACCTCGCGGTGCTCGAGGGGGTCGACGTCGTCTACGTCGAGATCCTCGGCACCGGCGGCATCGACGTGGCCTCGCGCACCGGGGGCCGCTTCCCGCGCACGCGACCGGGGTGGGGAAGGCGATGCTCGCGTACTCGCCGGCCGCCACCGTCCGGGCCCGGATCGACGCCGGGCTGCCCCGGCTGACGCCGCGCACGATCTGCGACGCCCGGGGGCCTGACCCGCGAGCTGCGCAAGATCCGCTCCGTCGGGCATGGCGCTGGACCTCGAGGAGTCGCACGTCGGCGTGTCGTGCGTCGCGGCACCGGTGTTCGGCGCCGACCGCAAGGTCGCCGCGGCGCTGTCGGTGACCGGGGCGACGGCGTCGGTCGACCCGGGCACCCTCGGGCCCGGCGGTGCGCACCGCCGCGTTCACCCTGAGCCGGCTGCTGCGCGAGTCCGGCCTCTGACTCTCCGGACGTCGGGTGACTCAGCGTGGTACGCTGGAGCGACCACCTGAGCACCGCAACTCGGAAAGGTCAGCGCTTGATCAGGGGGGAGCGGACCCCGCCGGTGGCCTTGTCGCCCTCGTTGAAGAAGTCCTCGCGGTGGATGTCGCGCGGGAAGAGCCGCTTGCCCATCAGCGTCTTCAGCGCGGCCTCGACCATCGGCGGCGGGCCGCAGAGGTAGCCGGCGCACCCGTTGAGCGTCGGCGTGGTCGGCGGCGATGACGTCGGTGACCATGCCGAAGCCGTAGGCCGCCGCGTCGGCACCGACAGTCGTCCGCGGTCTCCTCGGACAGGCACGGGCGGTAGGTGAACTGGTCGGGGAACTCGGCTGCGAGAGCGCGGAAGAACTCCACGTCGTAGAGCCACTCGCGCGACCGGGCGCCCTGGTAGAGGGTGAGGTGGCCCTCGTAGGCGCCGTCCTCGAGGGCGTGCCGGATCATCGACTTCAGCGGCGCGAGGCCGGTGCCGCCGCCGACGAGGATGGCGTGCCGGTCGTCCTCGGTCTTGAGCACGAAGCGGCCGTAGGGGCCGGAGACCGACACGGTGTCGCCGAGCGCCAGGCCGCCGAACACCCAGCCGTCGGTGCCGCGCCCGCCGGGCACGTTGCGGATGTGGAACTCCAGCTCGCGGGGCTCGGTGGGCGGGGACGCGATCGACCAGGTGCGGTCGACCGCCGGCAGCCCGTCGCGGGCCGGCACCTGGAACTTCAGGTACTGCCCGGCGTTGAAGCCGATCTCGCGGTCGAGCTCGATGACCAGGCGCACGGTGTCGCGGGCGATCTCGGTCGAGCTCGATGACCGTGCCGGTGTAGTCCTGCACCGGGAAGACCTCGATCGACTCGTCGACGTCGATGTCGGCCTCGATGGTGACGTCGGAGCGCGGGCAGGCCGTGCACGGCAGCAGCTTGCCCTCGTCGCGCTCGTAGTCCATCAGCGCGAAGGTGCTGGCCGCGCCGTGGTCGACCTCGCCGTCGAGCACGTCGGCCTTGCACGTGGCGCAGGTGCCGTGGGTGCAGGAGTGCGGCAGCCAGACGCCGCTGCGCAGGCAGGCGTCGAGGATGGTCTGGTCCTCACGGCACTCGACCTCGCGGCCGAGCGGCTCGACGGTGATGGTGTGGGTCTGGGTCATGGCTGGCTTCCTGGCTGCGTAGGGGTGGTGCTCCCGCCCGCTGACCCGGGCGTCGGGTCAGCGGGCGGGCTGGAGCGGTCGCCTCAGGCGACGACCTTCATCCCGATGACGTCCTTGTGCTCGACGCCGATCTCCTCGAGGGTCTGGTCGTCGCGCGGCACGAAGGGCTCGCCGTGCAGGGTCCACACCCGGTTGGCCGACGGGTCGAAGTCCGGGTCCTCCTCGGCGAAGGGCACGACGAGGGCGTTCCAGAAGTCACCCCACGTCATCGCCTTCGGGGCCCGGAAGCAGGCCGCGGCGCAGAACCACGGGTTCTCCTGGAACCACAGGTGCACGAGCTGGTCGTCGCCGTACAGCTCCTGGCGGGAGCGGGACGGGAAGTCGTACGTGCCGATGCTCTTGACGGCCATGATCAGCCCTCCGATCCGATGTGGGAGTGGTCCGCGGCGTTGTGCCACGTGTTCCAGTTGTTGTCGTCGACCGAGCCCTTGTACTCGCCGCCGTCGCCCTCCTGGATGCCGTACCAGGCCAGGACGTCGGGGATGGTCGCGCCGCCGCAGTTGCCCTGGTAGATCTGGTGCACCGGCAGCCACGCCTGGACGTACTTCTCCGGCTCGCGCTCGAAGATCCACTGGCACCCGTTGGAGCAGGTCTGGAACTTCTCGCCCTTGTAGACCGAGTCGCGCTGGCACAGCGTCGTCGGGTCGCCCGGCTCGGTGAAGAGCATCGGGATCTGGCAGACCTGGCACAGCTGGGGCAGGCCCGCGCACGAAGTGCCGGCCACCGGCATCGCAGGTTCTTCTGCTCCTTGTCCCAGAGCGGCTTGTAGAGCTGGTCGAAGGTGTCGGCGTAGTTCTCCGACAGCCACGTCTGGGCGTCGGCGTCGGGCATCGTCGTGGTGAAGGCCGCCGCGTGCGAGAACTGGTAGAGGGTCCAGTACACCTGGTGGCGAGAGGACCTCCTTCTCGGCGATCGCGTCGTCGACGTGCTTCGGCGGGCGTGATGCCGTAGAAGGCGAGGTCCTGGAACAGGCCGCCGAGCATCTGCTCCTCGAAGTAGAGCTCGAACGCCTCCTTCCAGCTCATCACCTTGCGCGGGAGCATGTAGTCGAGCATCTGGGCGACCAGCGCCGTGACGCGGTAGCCGCGCCAGAACCACTTGTCGATCCAGGCCTGCACGATCGGCACGTTGCGCCTCGTCCTGCTCGAGGAGGAACTTGATCGCCTCGAGGCCGAGGGTCATGTGCCGCGACTCGTCGCTCTGCGCCGAGAAGCCGAAGGTCATCGTCGGCAGGTCGCCGTTGAACGAGGCGCCCGACATGAACGGCACGAACAGCAGGTTGGTCAGCAGGTACTCGAAGCGAGAACCCGATGGCGATGAGGAACTCGAACGGGCCCGCCGGTGAGGGCGTCGTCGAAGAACGACTTCGGCACCGAGAGGTACCAGACCCGGTCGTGCTGCTCGAGGTAGTTGTGGAAGCCGCCGTAGTACTTGTTGTAGTTGGAGAGCGTGTGGATCTCGGTCTGCGTGTGGCGCATCTCGTCGATCGACTGGCACAGCGCCGCGAACCGCGGGCCGGGGCCGTTGAGGTGGCGGGCGAGGTAGGCGAAGTTGCGGTGCGCCTGGTACTCCAGCGGCGTGACGCCCTGGAGGAACAGCTTCATCGCGTTGAGGTAGCGACGCCTCGGTCAGGGACAGGTGGCCCTGGCTCTGGGCGAACCCGTCGAGCACGGCGTAGAGCCGCTTGTCCTTCTCCGCCTGGTACTTCGTGTAGGCGTCGACCGTCAGGCGGAAGGGGTCCTCCCACTTGCTCCAGTCGTGGATCTTGATGCCCTCGAACTCGGTGTGGGGGAACACGTCGGACTTGTCGACGTAGGTCGGCTCCCAGTCGAGGTCTCGGGTCAGCGCCTCGTAGCGCTGCTTCATGGTCAGCTTGCGCGGGGCCTTGGGGGCGATCGTCATGTCTCGCAGCCTTTCTCAGTGGTCCCAGGCGATGACGATCTCGTCGTCATCCCATTCCTTGATGTGCCCGAAGTAGCTCACGATGGCGAGCTGGAACTCGTGGGTCTCCCACTCGCGGCCGAGGCGCTCCTCGACCGACTCACGGGTGATGACGAGGCGGCCGGGTGCGGTGATCCGCACGAGCCCCGGCATGTGCTGGACGGTGCAGCCGTCGTTCGTCAGCTCGATGGCCTCGACGACGGAGCGGTTGGTCTCGCTCTCCTGGATGTCCACGCCGACGGGGCGGGTGGGGGCGGTGGTGCTCATGCTCTGGTCCTTCCCGGTCAGGCGGTCAGCGCCGCGACGGCGTCGCGGACGGTGGTGGCGGTGGCGTCGAGCGCCGCGGCGGCGCCGGCGCCGACGAGCTCGTCGGCGCGGGCCGCGACGGGCGCGATCGCGGCGAGCGCGGCGACGAGGGCCTCGGCCGAGGTCGCGGCGAGCAGCGCCTTGTTCGTGGCGCCCGTCTCGGGGTCGGCGACCCACGCCTTGTAGAGGGCGTCGACCCACTTGCGCTGGTCCTTGAACCACGACGAGAGGTGCTGGGCGACCAGGCTGTACGAGCCGGCGCCCTGGTCGATCGCGGCGTCGTCGAGGTGCGTGTAGAACAGCGAGTAGATGAGGCGGTCCGCGCACGTCGAGGCGGATCAGGGCCTTGCCCCAGTCCTTCTCGATGAGCAGCTCCTCCATGTAGCGGCGCAGGCCCTGCAGCGAGGCGTCCTCGACCCAGCGGGTCTTGGCCTCACCGAGCAGCTCGGCGGTGCCGCCACCGAGGGCGATGCCGACCCGGCTGAGCGCCTGCGCGTTGCCGATCCGGTCGAACGCGGCGTACGCGGCGCACTGGGTGATCGTGGTGCCGAAGCCGAACCGGGCGATGTCGCACGAGACCATCTGGGCGCCCGACTCGTAGTGCCGCAGCGGCACGGTCAGCTCGCCGAGCAGGGCCGACCAGGCGTCGGGCAGCCGGGCCAGCAGGTCACGCGAGTCGAGGTAGTCCAGGGTGGAGGCCACGGCATCCGCCATCGCGGCCCGCGAGGTCACGTAGGGGGCGTAGTAGAACTGCCGCGGGTCGGTGAACGAGTAGGGGTCGGTCAGCCGGAACGCGCTGAAGGCCTCGTCGTAGATGTCGTGCTCGGGGTCCCACAGCGGCCGGTAGTGGAAGTTCTCCTTGGCCTGGATGTCGATGCGTGCCCTCCTCGTACCGGGAGGCCGGGCGGTCGCCGTAGCGCTTGACGAGGTGGGTGAAGGTCTTGCGCGGCGGCTCGATGACCTGGGTTCGCAGTTCGTACTGCACGGTGCCTCCTTGAGGGCGGTGGAGCGTGGGGGGTTCAGGCGACGTGGTGGTGGGTGACGCCGGACTCGACGAGCAGGCGCACGATGAGGTCGGGCAGGGCGTCCGGTCCGTCGAGCTCCTGGGGGAGCTCGGAGTCGAAGCCGTCGCCGACCAGCCGGCCGTAGGCCGTGCCGTCCTCGAAGGTCGTCGACACCCGAGCCGCTCGGTCCCGGTGCGTCACGCCGGAAGGCGAGCTCGTGGGGCAGCGTCTCGTCGACCAGGCCGAGCCGGTCGTCGGACTCGGCGAGGATCGCGTTGGCCTCGCTGACCAGCTGTTCGGCCAGCGACCGGATGGCCACCTGCCGGTCGGCACCGGTGCCCGTGGCGATCCGGCGGCTGATCCGGGTGTCCGGCATCGGGGCGATCTCCTCGATGCCGGGCAGGTCCTCCTCGGGCGTGCCGACGAGCTCGGCCACGCGCTGCATGAACGGAGTCATCGTGCGTCCTCTCGGGTCTGGCGGTGTGCGCCGGCGGCCTCGAGCCGCGCGGCATCCAGGGCGGCGGCGACCGCGGCGGCACCGGCGGCGGCGACGTCCTTGTCCTGGCTGGCGGAGCCGCCGGACGCGCCGACCGCCCCGACGAAGGTGCCGTCGACGACGACGGGGACGCCGCCGCCGAAGGCCGCGACCCGGCCGCGCTGGCCGATGCCCTCGCGCACGGCGTCCTCACCGGCGATGGCGTCGTAGAAGACGTCGGTCGGGAGGCCGCCGAAGCCGGCGACGGTCCAGGCCTTGTCCTGGGCGATCGCCCCGGAGCACGGCGAAGGCCCCGTCCATCCGCGCGAAGGCCAGCAGGCCACCGGCGGTGTCGGTGACCGCGATGTTGAACGCACCACCGAGCTGCTCGGCCCGGGCGAGGGCCGCGTCGAGGGCCACCCGCGCCCCGGCATACGTCAGGGCGGTCTCGGTGCGCACCAGCATCTGCGGCTCCTCGTCGACGGTGACGGATGGGTGGATCGGGGTACGGGCAGGCGCCACCACGGTGACGGCGGCCGACGGCGCGCCGCCGTCACCGGGCGGTGACGATGGGGTCAGGTACGGATCAGGTGAGGACCGAGGTGAACGCGTCGTTCAGCTCGCGGGCGTGGTAGAACACGCCCTTGCCGAGCGCCTCGGGGGTCCACACGCTGCATCGGGCGGTCGCGGTAGGCCAGGTAGCCACCGGCGAAGACCTCGTTGCGGTTGCCCGACGGGTCGAAGAAGTAGACCGTCTGGCCGCGGGTGATGCCGTGGCGGGTGGGGCCGATGTCGATCGGCACGTCGTCCATCGAGAACAGGTCCGCGGCGCGGCCGACCTCGACCCAGTCGCCGAGCCGGAAGGCGAAGTGGTGCAGCTTGCCCTGGGGGCCGGCGAGCACGGCGAGCTGGTGGATCTGGTTGTTGCTCGTCATCCAGGTCGCGATGATGTCGGCGTCGGACGTCGAGGCTGGTCTGCACGCGCTCGGTCGGCGTAGAAGTCGAAGACGCGCGGTGAGGAAGCGGTCCATCAGGCCCGGGTCCTCGGCGGTGATCAGCGAGTGGTCGAGCGCCGGCACGCCGACACCGACGAGGTGGCGGGGGAAGGCGTCCGGGTTGTGGGTGCCGACCTCGGTGCCGACGCAGGGTGGCCTCGTGGTAGACCTCGAAGACGTGGTCGGACGGGGGTGGTGAACCGGATGCCGTCGCCGATCTCCGGGTTCTCGCCCTTGCTCATCCGCTCGACGGTGACGCCGAAGGCCTGGGCCTTCTTCTCGATGTCGTCGATGTCGCTGGAGTTCTCGACCTTCCAGCCGAACTTGACCAGGCCGACGCCGCCCTCCTCGAGCACGACCGAGTGGTGGTCCCACTCGTCCCAGGCCTTGTAGTAGACCTTGTTGCCCTCGGCGTGGGTCTCGTACAGGCCCATCGTGTTGGCGTAGTGCTCCTTGGCCTCGGCCAGGTCCGTGACGCGGACATGGGCGTAGCCCAACCTCATGACTCCCATTGCTACTCCTTGTGGGTGGTGCCGGTCGGGGAGGACGCGGCTGCGTGGGCCTCGGCGCGCTGCCGGGCCTTCTCGTTGATCTGGTGCAGGAAGGTGCTGACGAGGCGAACGTGCTCGCCCCGCAGCTCGATGGTGATGTCCGTCTCGGGACGGCACGGCAGCTCAGGCAGGTGCCGTCATGGCGCTCGGCATCGGTGATGACGGTGTCGGCGACGGGGTGGTTGTACTGGAACTCTCCGGAACGGCAGTCGACCTTGCAGATCGCGCAGCCACCGCGCCGACAGCCGACCGTGTAGGCGAACCCCGCCTTGTAGAGGCCGCTGAGCACGGTCTCTCCCGGTTCGAGGTAGATGACCTCGCCCGTGGGGTGGATCGTCACGGTCGGCACTGGCGCTCCCTTGCGTTCAGTGGTGGGACGGCGCCGTGCCGCCTCCCCACTGAGAGTCGCCGGGCCACGGGGGTCGCGACCACACACGTTCCTCATACGGGAACGTCGGGGCGTTCCCCGACGCGTGGGTCGGGCCGCGCTGGTGCGGCGTCGGCTCAGCGGCGCAGCGCCGCGGCCATCCGCTCCTGGGCGACCGCCGAGTGGAACAGCAGCCCGCTCAGCCGCGCCATCTCGTCGCCGCGCTCGTCGAAGGCCGCGACGAGGTCGGTGTTGAGCAGCCGCTTGGCCTCGACCAGGCCCTGGCGGGCGCCGGCGCGCAGGTCGTCGAGCACCCGCCTGCACGGTGGCATCGACCCGGTCGGCGGGCACGACGTGGGTGACCAGGCCCTGCTCGCGGGCCTGGCCGGCATCCACCGCGCGGCCGGTGAGGAACCAGTCGGATGCCGCGCGCGGGCTCAGCCTCGCCCGCAGCGGGATGGAGATCACAGCCGCCGCGAGGCCCAGGCGCACCTCGGTGAGGGCGAAGGTCACGTCGTCGCGGCAGACCACGATGTCGGCGGAGGCGACCAGGCCCAGGCCACCGGCGCGCACCGGGCCGTCGAGCCGGCAGACCACCGGTACCGGCAGGTCGGCGATCGCGCGCTGCAGGGCGATGATGGTCCGCGCGGCCTCGACCATGTCGACGGTCGCGGCCTCCTTGAGGTCGGCGCCGGCGCAGAACACCGGGTGCGACGAGCGCAGCAGCACGCCGTGCAGCGACTCGTCGGCGCCGGCCTCGGCCAGGTGTGCGGTCAGCTCGGCGACCAGGCGGCGGGAGAGCGCGTTGCGGTTGGCGGGGGAGTCGAGGGTGATCACCGCGATGCGGTCGTCGTCGTCCCGGTGCACCAGCGCGTCGCTCACGGGCCCGACCCTAGCCAGTTCCTCCGCAGTTGGGTGCTCAGGTGGTCGCTCGGGCAGCCACCTGAGCACCCAACTCGACGTCAGGCGGCGGTACGGACGTGGAAGACCGGCATCCCGGGTGCGACCGCGGCGATCTCGGCATCGGTGGACTTCTTCGACAGGCCCTCGACGAACCGGCCGACCTCCCAGCCCCACTTGGTGAGGTAGACCCGCAGCACCGGCACCCGCTGGTCGGCGGGCAGCTCGACGAGCTCGACGGCCTCGGAGCGCTTGCCCAGCTGCAGCTCGGCGACGCCGGCGGCGCCGGGCGTTGCGCACCCACTGGGTGTTGCCGCGCGGGGCGACGAGGTAGCGCTCGCCGTCGAGCTCGAGCAGGTTGACCGGGGTGCTGCGCAGCTCGCCGGTCTTGCGGCCGCGCACGACGCAGCACCCGCGAGCCATACAGGCTGATGCCGTGCGCGGTCAGCCAGCGCACGGCGGCCGCGGACCAGGCGTCCATCCGGCCGCCGGGGACCACGTAGCGGTTCGGGTCGACCGGCTTCGGTGCCGGGGTGGGGTTCGGTCGCTGGTGGGCTGGCTCATCGGGTGCTCCTGGTGGTCTGTGGAGAGCACTGCTCTCGGTTCGTTGTCACCACTGTCCACCCGTCGCCGCGCCGATGTCAAGAGCAGTGCTCTCGTTTCTGTGGCAGGATGCCGTCATGCCCACCACCCGCGCCCGGCGCCGCGAGGACGTCACCGCCCGCGTGCTCGAGATCGGGCGCGAGCACCTCGCCGAGCACGGCGCCGCCGGGCTGTCGCTGCGGGCGGTCACCCGCGACCTGGGCATGGTGTCGTCGGCGGTCTACCGCTACGTCGCCAACCGCGACGAGCTGCTCACCCTGCTGCTCGTCGACGCCTACGGCGCGCAGGCGGATGCCGTCGACGCCGCGGTCGACGCGGTCGCCGACCAGCCCTGGCACGTGCGGCTGCTGGCCGGCGCGCACGCGTTCCGGGCCTGGGCGGTGGCCGAGCCGAGCCGCTACGCCCTGCTCTACGGCAGCCCGGTGCCCGGTTACGCCGCCCCGCCCGAGGTGACCGTCGAGCCGGGGACGCGCGTCATCGGCATCCTGCTCGGCCTGGTCGCCGAGGGGGTGGCCGCGGGCGAGGTGCCCGACGGGCCGGCGCCGCACGACCCACCCGAGCCGCTGGCCACCGACCTGCGGGTCGTCGGCGCCGAGGTCGGCCTCGGCACCCACCCCGCCGTGCTCTCGCGGGCCCTGCTGCTCTGGGCCACGGTGGTCGGGGGCAACCAGCCTGGAGGTGTTCGGCCAGTACGGCGCCGACACCTTCCGCGACCCGAGCCAGGCCTACGACCAGCAGGTCCGGATGGCCCTCGCGGTCCTGCGCGGAGACCTCACCCTGCGTCGATCTCCCCGCGAAGTCGGGCGCACCGGTCTAGCGGCCGGCGGCGACCCTGCGCGACGTGGGCGCGCACCACGGCGTCGACCAGGTCGGTGGGGAACTCCTCGCGGTAGAGCAGCTTCAGCGTGCTCGCCCCCGAGCTGTGCGCCTCGAGCGCGGCGGTCGCCTCGGCGTCGAGGTCCTCGGCGGGCGGCAGCGGGTAGATCGCCAGGTGCTCCTTCCACGCCGAGGCGTGCAGCAGCCGGTGCCCGTCGACCACGAAGGTCGGCATGTTGTACGACAGCGTCGTGGTGGCCTGCGGTGCGTGCCGCAGCACCAGGTCGTGCACGGCCCGGTAGAAGTCGCGCCCGGTCTCGGGGGCGGTCTCGAGGTAGCGGTCGACGGCATCCGCGCTCTGGCTCATCCCGGCATCCTGCCAACCTCAGCCGTAGGTGTCACGGGGGCCGCGGCCGTCCTGGACGCGCCGCTGCCCGCGCGACCAGGTCGGCGCCCCGGGCCCGACGACCCGCAGCTCGCCGACGGTGCCCTCGCCGACGTCCTCGGCCAGCCGGGTCAGCAGGCTCGACGAGAGCAGCCGCAGCTGGGTCGCCCACGCGGTGGAGTCGGCGCGCACGGTGAGGATGCCGTCGACGAAGTCGAGCGGGGCGCAGTGCTGCGCGATCTCCGGGCCGACGATCTGCGACCACCGCCCGATGACCGCCCCGACCGCGACGTCGCCGACCCACCCTCGCTCGGTGACGAACTGGTCGAGCTGGTCGCCGAGCAGCTTGGGGTCGCGGCCGGCGCTCGAGCGCTCACCGACCGGCACGTCCTTGACCCGGCGGCGCGGGCGCAGGCCCGGCCGCAGGCCCTTCGCCTTGGCAGCCGCGCGGGCGCGGGCGAGCGCGGCGGCCGCGGCCTCGGCGGCGTCCCCCACTGCTTGGGGCGTGCTCGTCACCGGGTTCGCCTGTGCCGGAACCGTTTTCCGCGTCGTCACGCGGAGCGTTCTCGTCACTCACGTTCGGTCACCGAGCCCAGGGTCACGACGTACGTGCGCCCGGCGAGCTCGGCCGGCACGTCCTCGGGCACCGCCGCCGTGATGACCACCTGCTCGCAGTCCGCGATCATCGCCGCCAGCCGCTCGCGTCGCCCCGAGTCGAGCTCGGCGAACACGTCGTCGAGCACGAGCACCGGGTCGTCGCCCAGGTCGTGCCGCAGCAGCTGGAAGGCAGCGAGCTTGAGCCCCAGCGCGAACGACCACGACTCGCCGTGGCTGGCGTACCCCTTCGCCGGCAGCTCGCCGAGGGTCAGCACCATGTCGTCGCGGTGCGGGCCGACCAGGCACACCCCGCGCTCGACCTCCTGGCCACGCACCTCCGCCAGCGACGCCAGGATCTCGGTGCGCAGCTCCTCCGCCTCCGGCACCTCGCCGCCGGCGATGCGCAGCGCGGTCTCCTCGCGCAGCGACGACTTGTAGTGCACCTTGGCGTCGCTCTGGCCGGCGCTGACCTCGTCGTAGGCCTTGCCGAGGTAGGGGCCGAGGTCGCGCAGCAGCCGCAGCCGGGCGTAGAGCAGCTGCGAGCCGACCTGGGCGAGGTGCGAGTCCCAGACATCGAGGGTGTGCAGCGCCGAATCACGTTCTGCGACAACGTCACTGCCCTCGGATGCCGGTCGCGCACCACGGCGACCGCCTCGCCTGCAGCACGGGTGCGGCCGACTTCAGCAACGCCCCGCGCTGCTTGAGGATCTTGTCGTAGTCGGAGCGCACCCCCGACCACCGGGGCTGGCGGGCGACGAGCAGCTCGTCGAGGAAGCGACGTCGCTCGCCGGGGTCACCCTTGACCAGCGCGAGGTCCTCGGGCGCGAAGAGCACGGTGCGCAGGGTGCCGAGCACGTCGCGCGGCCGGCTCATCGGAGAACGGTTGAGCCGGGCCCGGTTCGCGCGGCCCGGGGTGATCTCGAGCTCGACCATCGTCTCGCGGCCGTCGCGGATCACGGCGCCGCGCACCACGGCCTGGCTCGCGCCGAACCGCACCAGCGGCGCGTCGGTGGCGACCCGGTGGCTGGACAGCGTCGCCAGGTAGCCCAGGGCCTCGACCAGGTTGGTCTTGCCCTGTCCGTTCAGGCCGACCAACGTCGTCACGCCCGGGCTCGAGCGGCAGCTCGGCGCTGGTGTAGCTGCGGAAGTCGGCGACGGTCAGGTGCCGCACGTGCACCTGGGGCTCAGCTCTTCTTGGCGGCGCGCTTCCGCGTCGAACCGGTGCCCGAGGTCGGGCCGGCGGCGGCCGTGCTCCCCGTGCGGCTCGAGGTGGTGGCGCCCGCGCCGGAGGACGGCCCGGCACTGGCGGCCTTGCGTCCCTTGGCCGCCGCGGCCCGGCTCGACTTCGGCGGCGTCTCCTTGCGCGAGGTCTTCGCGGTGGCGGCGGCGGCGCTGGTCGGGCCGGCGGCGGCCTCGGCGCGCAGCTTCTCGCCCTCGGCGATCGACATGACCTCGTGCCCACCGAACTGGCCACGCAGCGCGGCGACGGCCTGCATGCTCGGCGAGCTCTGCTGGCGGGAGGCGAACCGGGCGAACAGCGAGGCCGAGATCACCGGCATCGGCACCGAGAGGGCGATCGCCTCCTCGACGGTCCAGCGGCCCTCGCCGGAGTCGGCGGTGTAGTCGGAGACGTCCTCGAGCGAGGGGTTCTCCTCCAGCGCCTTGACCATGAGGTCGAGCAGCCAGGACCGCACGACCGTGCCGCGGCTCCAGGCCTTGAAGGCCCCGGGCACGTTCTCGACGATGTCCTTCTTCTCGAGCAGCTCGTAGCCCTCGGCGTACGCGGCCATCAGGCCGTACTCGATGCCGTTGTGCACCATCTTCGTGTAGTGCCCGGCGCCGACCTTGCCGGCGTGCACGAAGCCCTCGTCGCGCGGGCCCTCGGGGCGCAGCGCGTCGAAGATCGGCATCGCCTTCTTCACGTTGGCCGCGTGACCCGCCGACCATCAGGCCGTAGCCGTTGTCGAGCCCCCAGATGCCGCCGGAGACACCGCAGTCGAGGTAGCCGATGCCCTTGGTCTTGAGCAGCTTCTCGTTCTCGGTGTCGTCGGTGAACCGGCTGTTGCCGCCGTCGATGACCAGGTCACCCTTGTCGAGCAGGTCGGCGAGCTTCACGACCGTGTCGCGGGTCGGCGCCCCGTGCGGAACCATGATCCACACCACGCGCGGCGCGTCGAGCTTCTTGACCATGTCGGCGAGCGAGCGGGCGTCGGAGACGGTCTTGTTGCGGTCGTAGCCCACGACCTCGTGCCCGGCGCGGCGGATCCGCTCGCGCATGTTGCCGCCCATCTTGCCCAGACCGACCAGACCCAGCTGCATCTCGGAACTCCTCGTGGTGTGTGGTGCGGCGACGATGAGGTGCGTTGGAGCGAAAGGCTACGCCCGCGGCATCCGACCTGGCCTGTTCGGTCGAGACCGGTCAGGAGGCGAAGCGGACGGGCATCAGGACGTACCGGTACGAGGTGTCGGCCTCGCCGTCCTCCTCGGCCTGGCCGGAGAGCACCGCGGGGCGCGAGGCCTGGGTGAACGAGATCCGGCTGTAGGGCGTGCCGACGGCGCCGAGGCCGTCGAGCAGGTAGGTCGGGTTGAACGCGATCTCGATCTCGGGGCCGGTCAGCACGGCCTCGACCGCCTCGGACGCCTGGGCGTCGTCGCCGGCGCCGGCCTCGATGGCCACCTGGCCCTCGCTGAACCGCAGCCGCACCGGGGTGTTGCGCTCGGCGACCAGCGCCACGCGCTTGACCGCCTCGACGAGGTCGGCGGTCTTGATGACCGACTCGGTCTCGGAGGTGGTGGGGAAGATCGAGGAGACCTTCGGGTACTCGCCGTCGAGCAGCCGGGTGGTGGTGCGGCGCTGCCCGGCCTCGAAGCCGACCAGGCCGTCGCCACCGGCGGCGGTGCCGAGCGCGACGTCGATCGAGCCGCTGGCGCCCAGCGAGCGCGCGGTGTCGGACAGCGTGCGCGCGGGGATCAGCACGACGTGGCTGGCGTCGGTCGAGGTGGGGTTCCAGTGCAGCTCGCGCATGGCCAGCCGGTAGCGGTCGGTGGCGAGCAGCGTCATCGTGTCGCCCTCGATCTCGACCCGCACGCCGGTGAGGATCGGCAGGGTGTCGCCGCGGTCGGCGGCGACCGACACCTGGGCGACGGCCTGGGTGAACACGTGGCCGTCGATGGTGCCGCTGGCCTCGGGCGAGGTGGGCAGCGTCGGGTAGTCGTCGGCCGGCATCATCAGCAGGCTGAACCGCGAGGACCCGCAGGTGACCTGGACCTTCGAGCCGTCGGTGGCGACGTCGATCGGCCGGTCGGGCAGGTTGCGCGAGATGTCGGCGAGCAGCCGGCCGAGCACGAGCACGGTGCCGCCCTCGGCGACCTCGGCCGCGACGGTGATCTTGGCCGAGACCTCGTAGTCGAACGCCGACAGGGTCAGCGTGCCGTCGTCGTCGGCCTGCATCAGGATGCCGGCGAGCACCGGTACCGGGGGGCGGGCGGGCAGGCCGCGGGCCACCCAGGTGACCGCCTCGGCCAGGACGTCGCGCTCGACGCGGAACTTCACGGCTTACCACCTTCGTCCGGCGCGAGGACATCGCGCCTGCTCGTGCACACCTGGATCCCCGTCCACGAGGTCGTGGCGCACCCTTGAGGCGACGCCGACGCAGGCGGGGTCATGACACTAGTGCACGCCTTGACGTGGCGGTACCTGATCCGGTGCACCTCGAGGCGGGCCGTCGGTCGTGTCGTTCCAGGTCGTACTCGGGGCCGAATCGGAGTTCTGGGGATCTCGTCGTAGTTGTAGGAGCTGTGGATCCTGTGGACGGCGTGGGGTCGGTGCAGGTCGGCGCGGCGATCCCGGGTGTGGACGAGCCGTGGACGACGCGGTGGACAACCAGCCCCGGGTGTTGACGGTCGGGTGGCGTTCACAGGTGCTCCACCCCGGCGTCGCGATCCGTCCACCTCGACACGCTGCTCGTCCACAGCTGTCCACAGGAGGTGTGGACAACTTCGCTGTGGCTCGTGTGACTCGTGGTGATCGGGCAGAGTTGTCCACAGGGTTGCCCACAGAGGTGGATGCGCTCGGTACCTGCCCGTAACACGGCGGATGCCGTCGCCCGAGCACTGGTCACGCTCACCCACGCTGGGCCCAAGGTTGGACAGGGTCTGTACACCGGGGTGTGGACGACCTGTGGACAACATGGTGGACGAGCGTGGAGCGGGCCTCGCGGCGGTGGACGAACGGGGTCGTCCGGGTCAGCGGGACGGCCGGCTCAGTGCGACTGCTGCTTGATCCGGTTGGTCAGCTCGGTGACCTGGTTGTAGATCGCGCGCCGCTCGGCCATCAGCTGGCGGATCTTCTTGTCGGCGTGCATCACCGTGGTGTGGTCGCGGCCGCCGAACTGCTGGCCGATCTTGGGCAGCGACAGGTCGGTGAGCTCGCGGCACAGGTACATGGCGATCTGGCGGGCGGTGACGAGCACCCGGGAGCGCGACTGGCCCTGCAGGTCGTCGAGGGTCAGCCCGAAGTAGGCGGCCGTCTGGGCCATGATCGTCGCCGGCGTGACCTGGCTCGACGCGTCATCCGGGATCAGGTCGCGCAGCACGATCTCGGCCAGGCTCATGTCGACCGGCTGGCGGTTCAGGCTGGCGAAGGCGGTGACCCGGATCAGGGCGCCCTCGAGCTCGCGGATGTTGGTGGAGATCCGGCGACGCGATGAACTCCAGCACGTCGTCGGGCACCGACAGCCGCTCCTGGATGGCCTTCTTGCGCAGGATGGCGATCCGGGTCTCGAGGTCGGGGGGCTGGACGTCGGTGAGCAGGCCCATCTCGAACCGGCTGCGCATCCGGGCCTCGAAGCCGCTGAGCAGCTTGGGCGGCACGTCGCTGGTGATGACGACCTGCTTGTTGGCGTTGTGCAGGGTGTTGAAGGTGTGGAAGAACTCCTCCTGGGTCTGCACCTTGCCCTGCAGGAACTGGATGTCGTCGATGAGCAGCACGTCGACGTCGCGGTAGCGGCGCTGGAAGTTGGCGGCCTTGTCGTCGCGGATGCTGTTGATGAAGTCGTTGGTGAACTCCTCGGAGTTCACGTAGCGCACCTTGACGTGCGGGAACAGGTTGCGGGCGTAGTGGCCGATGGCGTGCAGCAGGTGGGTCTTGCCCAGCCCGGAGTCGCCGTAGATGAACAGCGGGTTGTACGCCTTGGCCGGCGCCTCGGCGACCGCGACGGCCGCGGCGTGCGCGAACCGGTTGCTCGCGCCGATGACGAAGGTGTCGAAGGTGTACTTCGGGTTCAGCCGGGTCAGCTCGACCTGCTCGGGCACCTGGCTGCCGGGCCGGGGGCGGCGGGCGCCGGGCACCTCGACGAGGCGGGGGCTCGCGGCGTGGTCGGGGCCGCGGGCGGCATCGGCGGCGCCGTGCTCGGGCACGCTGACCGTGAAGGCCGAGGTCTCGGTGCCGTCGACCTCGTCGACGCCGATGTCGAGGTCGTCGATCTGGCGGCGCCGGTCGGCGGCCCGCAGGTCGTGGCCCTCGTCGTTGAGGTCGGCCAGCGGCTGCCCGTCGTCGTCGAGCTCGAGCGCGGGGGCCTCGGCCAGGGAGGGGTCGACGGTGACGGCGAGCCGCACGTCGCGGCCGAGCTGGCTGCCCAGGGTGGCGGTGACCCGGTCACGCAGCCGGGTCTCGACGATGTCCTTGGTGAAGTCGTTCGGCACCGCGATCAGGGCGGTGTCGTCGAGCAGGCCGACGAGCTTGGCGAGCGACAGGAACGCCCTCTGCTGCACCGGGATCCCGTCGGAGTCGAGCACCTCCAGGGTCGTGCGCCACAGCTGGGTCATCGTCGCGTCCGCCACTCGCGTCCCCATCCCTTTCGATGCCCACCGGGTCCATCATCGGTGCCCGGCCTGCGTGACCCGTGCCCCGTCCACATGGTTGTCCACAGGTTGTGGGTATGCCGGGTGGTCACCGAGGGTGTGTCGCGCCGGGTGGCGGGCCGTGCTCCGTGCGATCCTAGGGCGTTTTCTCCAGCCCGGGGTACCGCATCGGCTGGTTTGACCCCCGTGGTCGCTCTCGCGTACCGTTAACGGGCCTGTGGTTCGGCTGTTTTCGCATGCCCGTGACCCGCACCCGAAAGGGTGCTGCTTCCCCGCGAAGGTCATGGGTTTCCGATGGCAGCCGACAGCCACCGGCTCCCCGACCACCCGGGCCCAACCAGGCCCACCAGTGCAGATGAGAGAACATCGTGAGCAAGCGGACTTTCCAGCCGAACAACCGCCGCCGGGCCAAGACCCACGGCTTCCGTCTGCGGATGCGCACCCGCGCGGGTCGCAGCATCCTCGCCGCTCGTCGCCGTAAGGGCCGCTCCGAGCTCTCCGCCTGAGGCCGGCGGTGCTGCCGGCGCCGAACCGACTGCGAGAGCGGGCGGACTTCACGTCGGCGGTGCGCTCCTCCGGGGGTTGCCGAGCCGGCTCCAGGCTGCTCGTGGTCCACGCCACCTCGACCGACACGCGTGCGGGTCTACCGCCGCGGGTCGGTTTCGTCGTGTCCAAGGCCGTCGGGGGCGCGGTGGTCCGCAACCGCACCAAGCGCCGGCTGCGGGCCCTGGTCGCCGACCGGCTCACCGGCATCCCGACGGGTCTCGACCTGGTCGTCCGAGCGAACCCGCCGGCGGCCACCGCGACCTACGGGGAACTCGCGAAGGCACTGGATCCGTTGTTGCACAAGGTGATCGGTCGACTGGGAGGTGTGGTGTGAGCATCGGTCGGGTGCTGTCTGCCCCCCTGATCTGGCTGATCCGCGCGTACCAGCGGCTCATCTCGCCGATGCGCCCGGCCACCTGCCGCTACTACCCCTCGTGCTCGGCCTACGCGGTCACCGCCCTGGAGCGGTACGGCGTGCTGCGCGGCTCGTGGATGGCGGCGCGCCGGCTGGGCCGCTGCCACCCGTGGACCCCCGGCGGCGTCGACCACGTGCCGCTGCGCGACCCTGACACCGGCCGGCCGATCCCCGGCACCACCGGGCCGCGCGGCGTCGGCGACGACGCGACGCACCGGCATCCCGCGGGTCACACCCCGCACCAGACCCCCTGACCACGTCACGACCGTGACCTCACCCCGCCGGCCCTGGCCGGCACAGCCGTAAGGACGACATGGGCGACCTTTTCAACACGATCATCGGGCCAATCGAGTGGCTCGTGGCGTGGATCATGTACGGGTTCCACCAGGCCTTCACGTGGATCGGGATGAACCCGGCCTCGGGGTGGACCTGGGCCCTGTCGATCGTCGGGCTGGTCATCGTCATGCGGGCGGCGATGATCCCGCTGTTCGTCAAGCAGATCATGGCGTCGCGCAAGATGCAGATGATCCAGCCCGAGCTGCAGAAGATCCAGAAGAAGTACAAGGGCAAGTCCGACCCCGAGTCACGCCAGGCGATGACCCAGGAGACGATGGAGCTGTACAAGAAGGAGGGGACCAACCCCTTCAGCTCGTGCCTGCCGATCCTGGTGCAGTCGCCGTTCTTCTTCGGTCTGTTCCGGGTGCTCAACAGCATGGACGAGATCGCCTCCGGGCAAGCACACGCGCGATCGGGCCGATCACCCAGCCGGTCGCGGAGCAGTTCGAGCAGGCCACGATCTTCGGCGCGTCGCTGTCCTCGACGTTCATGCAGGCCCCCAACCTGGCGACCCAGGTCGTCACGGTCGTGCTGATCATCCTGATGTCGGCCACCACGTTCACCACCCAGCGCCAGCTGATGACCAAGAACATGCCGGCCTCGGCGCTGGACAACCCGTTCGCGAAGCAGCAGAAGGTGCTGCTCTACGTGCTCCCGCTCGTCTTCGCCGTCTCCGGTGTCAACTTCCCGATCGGTGTGCTCATCTACTGGTTCACCACCAACGTGTGGTCGATGTGCCAGCAGTTCTACGTCATCCGGCGGATGCCGGCGCCCGGCTCGGCGGCCGAGAAGGCCTACCACGCGCGCCTCGAGCGCAAGGGCAAGCCGATCCCCGGGGCCGACGCCGCGAAGGCCAAGGCCGATGCCGAGGCGGCGGAGGTCGCCGAGCTGGCCAAGCAGTCCGGGCAGCGTCAGCAGCCGGCCTCGAAGAAGCGCAAGAAGAGCAAGGCTGCCGGCGCCAAGCCGGCCGGCCAGGGCGGTGCCAAGGCGGGCATCCAGGACACGCCGAAGGCGTCGACCCAGGATGCGCCCACACCGACGCAGAACGGCCAGAAGCAGGACGGACCCACGTCAGCCGGCAAGAAGACCGGCAACGCGGCCAAGCCCCCCACGACCTGATCCCCCCTGAACGTAGGAGAAACCCATGAGCGACAACCTCACCCAGGACCACGTGACGACCGAACCCGAGCAGGACGTCGAGGGTTCGCAGGAGTCCCTCGAGTCCGCGGAGGCTCAGGTCAGCGAGCCGTCCGCGGCCGATGACGACGACGTCGATGCCGACGACGACGACGGACCGGACGACGCGGAGGACGACGACGCGGGTAGCGACGCCCCCGCGGCGCCCGCGCCGAGCAACCGGCGGGCCAACCTCGAGCGCGAGGGTGAGGTGGCCGCCGACTTCCTCGAGACGCTGCTGGACATCTGCGACCTCGACGGCGACATCGACGTCGACATCGACGGCGACCGTGCTGCCGTCTCGGTGGTCGACTCCGAGGACGGTCGCGTGCCGCGCCGCCTCGTCGGCCCGAACGGGCAGGTGCTCGAGGCCCTGCAGGAGCTCACCCGGCTCGCGGTGCAGTCCGCCACGGGTGAGCGCAGCCGCCTGATGCTCGACGTGGCGGGCCACCGCGCGGAGCGGCGCGCCACCCTCGTCACCCTGGCCAAGGAGGCCATCGACGAGGTGCGCAGCACCGGGGAGCGCAAGCCGCTCAGCCCGATGACGGCCTTCGAGCGCAAGGTCGTGCACGACGAGGTCCTCGCCGCCGGTCTGGTGTCGGAGTCCGAGGGTGCCGAGCCGCGCCGCTTCGTCGTCATCCTCCCGGCGTGAGGCGACGTTTCACGTGAAACATGACGACCCGGACGAGTCTCCGGTCGCACTGCCAGCCGCACCTTCGGGTGCGGCTGCGGTGTTTGGCGAGCGGATGCCGCTCGCGGTGCGGTTCGCCGAGATCCTCGCCGACACCGGCGTCAGCCACGGGCTGATCGGGCCACGCGAGGTGCCGCGGCTCTGGGAGCGGCACGTGCTCAACTGCGCGGTCGTGGCCGACGCCTTCCCGCAGGGCGCTCGGGTGGTCGACGTGGGGTCGGGGGCGGGTCTGCCCGGCATCGCCCTGGCGATCGCGCGACCCGACCTCGACGTGCACCTGGTCGAGCCGATGCTGCGGCGCACCGAGTGGCTGTCGGGGGTGGTGGCCGAGCTGGGGCTCGAGACGGTGACGGTGCACCGGGGCCGGGCCGAGGAGCTCGCCGGCACCGTGTCGGCTCCGTACGTGACCGCCCGCGCGGTGGCCCGGCTCGACAAGCTGGCCCGCTGGTGCGTGCCGCTGCTCGAGCCCGGCGGCACCCTGGTCGCGATGAAGGGTCGCTCGGCGGCCGAGGAGCTGGCGGCCGACCGGCCGGCCCTGGTGCGCCTCGGGATGGTCGACGCCGTGGTCAGCGAGCACGGTGGTGAGCTGCTCGAGGAGCCGGTGCTCACGGTGGACCTCCGCTTCCAGCCGAAGCGTTCTGGCGGCAGGTCCGGGAAGTCGAAGAAGGCCCGCAAGGCCCCGCCGAGCCGCTGACGGCGCAAGGGCCACGGCTGACGCAGCGGCCCAGGAGGCCGTCTGCCTGGGCACCGGGACTGCGCACCGCGCAGGTCCGACGGCACGTCGGAGGACCCGGTCGAGCCGGACGTCGCGGTCACGCAGGCTGGCGCTCGAGGTCGTCGATGCGCACCGCAGGCCGCGGTCGTCGACCGGCGTGGGACGTTTCACGTGAAACATCGTCCTGTCGGACCTGAGTGAGCCGGTCGAGCCAGCAGTCCGTGGAGCGGCTGAACCGCGTGTCCGGCGTGAGCTCCCTCGGCCGGCCAGCCGCAACCGTGAGCTTCCCGGTCCCGGCAGGGCGTCGGTACGCGCGTCGAGCACTCGTCAGTCACCTCCGGAAGGGACCGGGTCGATGTTGCCAGCGACGGTTCTGACGGGCTGGGCTCGACCGGATGTTTCACGTGAAACATCGAGCCCGTCGGACCTGAGTGAGTCGGTCGAGCAGAAGGACGTGGAGCGGCTGCACCGCGTCGGGCACGGAACCGACCGCGCGGTCAGCGGGGAACGGTGAACTGCTGGAGTGCCTGCTCGCAGGGCACTTGCGGCGCGCCCTGGTCAGGCAACTCGCGGGGAGCAACGGGTTCCACATCGCCGGAGGCAACGGGATCGCGCGCCCAGATCGTCCTGGATGTTTCACGTGAAACATCGACACGTGACGTCGAGGGTCCGACTCCGACCGGGGTCGTAAGGGCTGCCGCGTACGTCCGGATCGATGCCGACCCACCGTCGATCCGCGCGGCTGGGTAGCGTCGAGCCGCTGCCTGCCGGCGCCCGCGGATCGTACCGGCGCTCGAGCGGTCGCGCGGACGTCGACCGGGTCGTGTGGCGGCGCGGCAGCCCGGGGTGTGGTGTCGGCGGACCCCGGCCGGCAGCTGGTCGAACCTCGCCGACCGGCGCAGCCGGACGGGTCGGCCATTCGGTCGAGCGGGGGTGCCGGACGTCGACCGGAGGTCGCCGGAGCCCGGAGCGCGGGCTTGGCGTCGGCGGACCTCTCGTCGGGCCGCCTCGGCCCGGGTGACGCCGGACCAGCGAGCTGGACCGGGTCGCGGTGCGGAAGCCCGGTGCGGCTGTCGCCTCACCACGGATCAGCCCGCGCGTCCGTTTCACGTGAAACATCGCTGACGGCCGTCGTCCCCGATGCCCAGGGGCTGATCGGTGCACCGGTCTCTGACGCGCTGACCGTGGCTCCCACGACCGATGGCCTCCGCGTGGTCGGGGTCCGGCCGCGACGGGTCAGTGGATCGTCCAGCCCTCGAGGGCAGGGCCGAGACCGGCCGGCGCTCGTCCGACCGCTGCCCGCGAGGGGGCCTGGCTCGACCACTGGCGGCGGCGGCACTGAGGCCGATCTCGCGCGTCTCGACACCGGCCTGACGGCGGGGCCGGCATCGGCTGATCCAGCCGGGCCGCCACCTCCTCGCCCCCGCGCTCGCTGCTGCCCTGCGCGGGTCTCGGCCGGCTGGCGGGCCCGCGGGCCTGGCGGCCCGTCGGTCACCGCTCTCCTTGGCTGCCTGCGCGGTCCCCGCTGCGGCGGCGCCACCTGCAGCCACCCGCTCCCCACCAGCGTCGTTCTGACTGTCATGCGGGAGGCCGGTCACCCGCTAGATAGGGCATCACGATCGGCGCATCCGGTGCGGCTTCGGCAGTCGGCGCGCGTTTCACGTGAAACATTGCCTGCAGACCACGTGTCTGCGCTGCTCGGCAGTGCCGAGCATCGGTGAGCTCGACCTCGGCTCGAGGGCGGCGCTCCTGATGACCGGCCGCCGTGCCCGCGTGCGGAGTGACCATCAGGCTCGTGCAGGCGTTCGCGCGGTGAGTCGTCGGTCTGCGAGAGGCCCTGGTCGTCCACAGGCACCGTTCGGCGCGGGGTTGTCCACCGGGCGCCGTGGCGCTTTGGCGTGTTGACCCATGGTGATGTTGGATTGGCGTCGCCCCTGCTCCACGACGAAGGTGATGGCGTGAGTTCTGCGATCGACGTCGCCGAGATCCGCACGGCTGCTCCCGGCCTCGGTTTCCCGCAACTGTCCGGCCGGTCGACGGCCCCCCTGGGGTGGCCCGCCCCGGACCGTGTTTCACGTGAAACATCGACCCCCGCTGCGCCCCCCGAGCCGCCGGCGCCCTCGGCGCCGCCCGCAACCCCCACGAACGAGATCACCGAGCCGGCCACGCCGGCGCCCGCCCCGAGCGAGCACACCACGCCGGAGACCCCCGCCGGCACCCGAGAGGACCGCATGGACGCCACCACCCACGACGACACCGAGGTGCGCGCCCAGATCGCCGCGGCGATGCCCGGCGCGGACGCGCAGACGCCGCTGGCCGCGGCCGTGGCCGCCGACGCCCGGAAGCGGATCACCCTCAGCGGCCGCACCGTGCCGCGGCCGGCGCACACCCGGGTCATGACGGTGGCGAACCAGAAGGGTGGCGTCGGCAAGACGACGACCACGGTCAACGTCGCGGCCGCGCTGGCCCAGGCCGGCAGCACCGTGCTCGTCATCGACCTCGACCCGCAGGGCAACGCCAGCACCGCCCTCGGCATCGAGCACCACGCCGAGGTGCCGAGCGTCTACGACGTGCTCGTCGAGGGCGAGGCCGATCGGCGAGGTCGTCCAGGAGTGCCCGGACATCCCGGGCCTGTTCTGCGTCCCCGCCACCATCGACCTGGCCGGCGCCGAGATCGAGCTGGTCTCGCTCGTCGCCCGCGAGACCCGCCTCGAGAAGGCCGTCTCGGCCTACGTCGACGACCGCGACGCAGCGGGGGAGCGCCTCGACTACGTGCTCATCGACTGCCCGCCGAGCCTGGGGCTGCTCACGGTGAACGCCTTCGTGGCCGCCACCGAGGTGTTCATCCCGATCCAGTGCGAGTACTACGCGCTCGAGGGGCTGTCGCAGCTGCTGAAGAACATCGAGCTGATCCGCAACCACCTCAACCCGCAGCTGCACGTGTCGACCATCCTGCTGACGATGTACGACGGCCGCACCCGGCTGTCGGCCCAGGTGGCCGACGAGGTGCGCGAGCACTTCCCCGACCAGACCCTGCGGGCCAGCGTCCCGCGCTCGGTGCGCATCTCCGAGGCCCCGAGCCACGGCCAGACCGTGATGACCTACGACCCCAACAGCAGTGGTGCCCTGTCCTACCTCGAGGCGGCCGTCGAGCTCGCCGAGCGAGGCGCCGCCACGTCGCCGACCTCGAAGGAGTCCGCATGAGCGAGAAGCGCCGCGCCCTGGGCCGTGGCCTGGGCGCCCTCATCCCGAGCGGCACCGCCACCACCGACCGCCCGGTCGACGTCTTCTTCCGCGACCAGGACCGGCCGGTCGGCCCCGGGCCCGGTCCACGACGCCCGGTGCGGCCACGGAGTCCGGTGACTCCGCAGGTCAGCCGCCTGCGCCGACCCCCGAGGCTCGCCGACTCGGGCACCGAGCTCCGGCCGGTGCCGGGCGCCGAGTTCGCCGAGATCCCGCTCGACCAGATCCGGCCCAACCCGCGCCAGCCGCGCACCGTCTTCGACGAGGACGAGCTCGCCGAGCTGGTGCACTCGATCCAGGAGATCGGCGTCCTCCAGCCCGTCGTCGTCCGGCGGGTGCCGCCGGGCACCGAGGACGGCGAGGTGCGCTACGAGCTGATCATGGGCGAGCGGCGCTGGCGCGCGTCGCGGGTGGCGGGCAAGGACGTCGTCCCGGCCATCATCAAGGTCACCGAGGAGGACGACCTCCTGCGCGACGCGCTGCTGGAGAACCTCCACCGCAGCCAGCTCAACGCCCTCGAGGAGGCCGCCGCCTACCAGCAGCTGCTCGACGACTTCGGCTGCACCCAGGAGGAGCTCGCCCGGCGCATCCACCGGTCACGCCCGCAGATCTCGAACACCCTGCGCCTGCTCAAGCTGCCCCCGCTCGTGCAGCGCCGGGTCGCGGCCGGGGTGCTCAGCGCCGGCCACGCCCGGGCGCTGCTCGGCCTGCCCGACGCCGCCGCGATGGAGCGGATGGCGCAGCGGATCGTGGCCGAGGGCCTCTCGGTGCGCACCGTCGAGGAGCTCGTCACCCTCGGTGACGACGACACCCCGGCCACCCGCCGCGCCCCGCGCCCCGGCACCCGCCGGCCGCAGCTCGACGACCTGGCGGCCGACCTGTCCGACCGGCTCGAGACGCGGGTGCGCATCGCGCTGGGTCAGCGCAAGGGCCGCCTCACGGTGGAGTTCGCCTCGGTCGAGGACCTCAACCGGATCCTCGACGCGATGCACCTGCGCGAGGCCCGCGAGAGCTGAGCGGCACGGCATCCGGGCCCGGCGTCAGCGACGCCGGACCGCGGCATCCGGACATGACAAGAGGCGCGGAACCCGTTGTGGGACAACGGGTTCCGCGCCTCCAGTGCGTTCAGCTGGCGATCGGGCGCCAGGAACGGCTCGAGCTCGCGGAGCAGCTTCGGCTTGGGCATCGCGCCGATGATCGTCTTGACGATCTCGCCGTTCTGGTAGACGTGCATCGTCGGGATGCTGGTGATGCCGAGCTTGCCGGTGATGGCCGGGTTCTCGTCGGTGTTGAGCTTGACGATGGTGACCTCGTCGTGGTCGCGCGCGATCTCGTCGAGGATCGGGCGCGACGGCGCGGCACGGGCCGCACCACTCGGCCCAGAAGTCGACGAGCACGGGCTTGTCACTCTTGAGGACGTCGGCCTCGAACGTGGCGTCGGTGGTCTTGGAGACGGCTCCCATGGGGGGTCCTTTCAACAGCGGGGTGAGGGGCGGGGTCTGGGGTCGATCCTGCCGGACGGGTCCGACAGCATCGACGGTGGTCAGTGGGCGAGGAACCGTTCGGCGTCGAGGGCGGCGGCGCAGCCGGAGCCGGCGGCGGTGATCGCCTGGCGGTAGGTGTGGTCGACGAGGTCGCCGCAGGCGAAGACGCCGGGGACGTTGGTGCGGGTGGTGCGGCCCTCGACGAGGACGTAGCCCTCGGCGTCGAGCTCGACGACGCCCTTGACCAGCTCGTTGCGCGGGTCGTGCCCGATCGCGACGAACAGGCCGGTCACCGGCAGCTCGCGGGTCTCGCCGGTGACGGTGTCGCGCAGGGTGACCCCGGTCAGCTTGTCCTCGCCGTGGATGGCGTCGACCGCGCTGTTCCACGCGAAGCGGATCTTGTCGTTGGCGTGGGCGCGCTCGGCCATGATCGCCGAGGCGCGCAGCTCGTCGCGGCGGTGCACGATCGTCACCGTCCTGGCGAACTTGGTGAGGAAGGTGGCCTCCTCGACGGCGGAGTCGCCGCCGCCGACGACCGCGATGTCCTGCTCGCGGAAGAAGAACCCGTCGCAGGTGGCGCACCACGACACGCCGTGGCCGGACAGCCGCTTCTCGTCCGGCAGGCCGAGCTCGCGGTAGGCCGAGCCCATCGCCAGGATGACCGCGCGGGCCCGGTGCTCGACGCCCTCGGCGTCGGTGACGACCTTGATGTCGCCCTCGAGGTCGCACCGACTCCACGTCGTCGGTGACGATCTCGGCGCCGAACCGCTCGGCCTGGGCGCGCATGTTCTCCATGAGGTCCGGGCCCATGATGCCGTCGCGGAAGCCGGGGAAGTTCTCGACCTCGGTGGTGTTCATCAGCGCGCCACCGGCGGTGACCGCAGCCCTCGAAGACCAGCGGCTCGAGGTTGGCGCGCGCGGCGTAGACGGCAGCCGTGCACCCGGCCGGGCCGGAGCCGATGATGATGACGTTGCGGACGTCGGAGGTCACGGGACACATCCCCTTGTGGTGGTCGCGGGCGGCAACCGCAACATGCGGTGCCTTCGTTGAACCGATCCTACGGCCGGGGTGTTCCCGCGGCGGTCACGCCCCGCCGGTCGCGGACGAGCTGCGCGCGGCACGCGGGTCGGCCTCAGTCGAGCGACACCGGGCCACGGATGAGGCCGGTGTTGCCGGTGGTGCAGGAGCGGTCGACCGCCCAGGCCGTGCGGCCCTGCGTCGGAGTGCACGACGAGGACGGCCGCCGAGACGCCGTCGACCTCGGAGACGTCGACGAGGATGCCGGCGTCGGCCGGGATGCCGAGCGCGGTGGCACAGGCACGGGCCCCGATCGGGGTCGCGATCGGCCCGAGCGAGGGCGACTCGGCGGTGAGGTCGGCGATCGGGTCGAGGGTGCCGTCGTCGAGCTCGCGGGCGGTGACGGCGAGCCGGTCGGAGGCGTGGTCGACCCCGGACATCACGACGACGACCTCACCGGAGCCCGCCGCGGGCGCCACCAGGGCCTGGGCCTTGGCCCCCGCGGCCGAGTCCTCGGCGGCGGCGCGCGCTGTCGGCGGACCCGGCGGTGGTGCCGAAGCGACGCCATGACGTCACCGGGCACGGACTGACGAGGAACCCGCCCAGGCCCAGCACGCCCACCACGGCGGCGGCCACCGCCAGGTGGCGCAGCCCGACCGCGTCGGCGCAGCGGCACGACCTGCCCGCCCGGCATCCTGGTCGTCACCGGCGGCGCCGCGGCGACCGCAGCGTCGACGTGGTCGTCGTCGAGGTGCCAGAGCTGCTCGATGCCGTCGCCGCGCTGCTCCTCGGCGGCCAGGGCGGCGCTGATCCGTGCGACGAGGTCGTCGGGCATCGGCCCGGGCTCGGGAAGGCTCGCCAGGAGAGCACGCATCCCCGTCGGGTCGTGCTCGACGGGTGCGGTGTCGTCGTGGGCTGGGCTCACGGGGTCCTCCGGGACGTGCCCTCGGGCGGTGGTGTCGGGGTCGGGGGGCGCCGGTCGCAGGGGCCGGGCCACGGGTGGGACGTCATGGGGCCCCCTGCGGTTCCGTCGGGCCCGGGACGACGGCCGGGTCGGCGCCACGGCCGCCCTGCTCGGCCCGATCACCCGTCAGCCGGCCGCGCGGGTCGCCGTCGGGCCCGCCGAGCATCTCGGCGAGCGCCTCGCGGCCGCGGAAGCACCGCGACTTCACGGTGCCCTCGGCCACGCCGAGCACCTGGGCGGCCTCGGCGACCGGGAGGCCGTGCATGTCGACGAGCACCAGGGCCATCCGCTGCCCCTCGGGCAGCCGGTCGAGGGCCTCGCGCACGTCGAGCCGGGTCTCGACCGACGCGTGCCGGTCGTGCAGGTCGGGCAGGTCGAGCTCACCGAGGTCGCCGGCCCGGCGCACGGACACCTTCTCGCGGCGCAGCCGGTCCAGGCAGGCGTTGACGACGATGCGGTGCAGCCAGGTGGTGACGGCGGCCTCGCCGCGGAAGGCGTCGGCGCGCCGGAACGCGGAGATGAACGCCTCCTGCACGGCATCCGCGGCCAGCTCGCGGTTGGACGTCGTGCGCAGCGCCACCGCGTACATCCGGTCGCGGTGCCGGCGGAAGAGCTCACCGAAGGCGGCGCCGCCGTCGCCGACGACGTGCCGCTGGAGCAGCTCGTGGTCGGTGAGGGCGCTGAGGTCGTCGGGCATCGCGGGCTCCGGCGTCAGCCGGTGACGACGACCTCGTCGAGCCAGGCGCGGCGCTTGCCGTTGTCGTCGGCGTTGAGCTTGGTGAACCACACGACGATGTACTGGCCGCTGACGTCGGCCGGGACGTCGAAGGTGACCGTGCCGTCGGCGTCGGCCTTCTCGCCGATCTTGGTGGCGCCCTCGAGCCGGTTGTCGGGGCCGACGTAGACCTCGACGTCGCTGGGGTGCGGGATGTTCAGCTCGACGGTCTGCGGCTTCTTGTTCGGGCCGAGGTCGACGATGACGCCCACGCCCTTCTTCAGGCCGCCGAAGGTGTCGGAGCGGTAGTTCTCGGAGAACCAGCCGGTGCTCTTGTCGCCGTCGTAGACCTTGGGGGTGAGGTTGTTGTTCTCGGCGCCGTCGCCCTCGGGGTCGTAGGCCTCGACCTTGAGGATGGCGAGCGGCTCGGGCGGAGCGCCCGTCGCGGCCCCCGTCGGCGACGCGCTGCCCGATCGGGGCCGCGGAGGACGGGGCGACGGTGGTCGTGCGGGTGGCCGGGCGCGGCCGCGCCACCGGGGGAGTCGCTGCCGGAGCCGATCCGGGAGACGCCGTAGATGCCGATGATCAGCGCCAGCACGACGAAGCCGACCACGATGCCCAGGGCGAGCTTCGACTCGTCCTTGGTGAGCGGCTCGGCCGGCACCAGCGGGGCCGGCGCCTCGAGGTCGCCCTGGTCGGCGCGCGGTGCGGTGTCGGGGCTGAGCTCGGAGACCTTGTCGACGGCCCGCCGCGCGAGGTTGCCCACGCGCCCACCGACCGACCCGAGCGCGCCGGCGACGGCCGCACCGGCACCGGCTCCCGCAGCGGCGGCACCGGCGTGCGACGGGGCTCTCGTCGACCTCGCCGTCGCGCGCGTCGCGGTGCTCGTCGAGGTCGGGACGCGGCGCGGCGGCCACCGCGGGTGACGCCGTGGGGGTGGCGCGCAGCCAGTCGGGGGTCTGGTCCTCGACCGGGATGACGCGGGTCGCCTCGTCGGCCTCGACGTCGAACACGCTCGACACCCCACCGGGGGCCGCGCCTGCCGCGCTGGCAGCGGTGCCGGATGCCGTGCCGGCCGTGGATGCCGCGGCCGCGCCTCCCGCGAGGGCGGCGCCTCCCGCGACACCGGCGGCCGCCGCACCCTTGCGGCCGAGGGGGCGCTTGCGCGGGCGGCTCGGTCGTGGGGTCGGCCGCGCGGAGGCGGCGCCGGCTCGGCGGTCGCTCGGCCGGCAGGCCGGGCACGAGCGGCTGCTCGAGCGTGTCGGAGGTCTCGAAGGCCGCGCGTCGCGCGGCATCCGCGACGTCTGCGGCATCCGCGTCGTCGAGGGTCGGCGGCTGCGACGGCGGGGACGGTGCGGGTGACCGGGCGGCCCACGACCTGGCGCGAGGGCCACGGCGCGACCTGGCGGGCGAAGTCACCGGGGCTGGTCGGGCCCTGGTCGTCGTTGAGGGTGAGGCGGCAGATGGCGTCGAGGTCGCGGGGCACGCCCGCGGCGATCTCGGACGGTGCGGCCACGCCACCGGGCACCCGGGGGGCGGCGGCCAGCCCGGAACCACCGGCGCCGAGCGGCCACAGGCCGGTGAGGCCGGCGTAGGTCGAGGGCCACGACACCGACGGCGTCGCGGCGGGCGGCGTCCTCGGCCTCGGTGCCGTCCTCGCCGGCGCGCACCGAGGCGGTCTCGAGGCCGCGCAGCCGCACGTCGCCGTCGGGGGTGCGCAGCACGTCGTCGGGCTTGAGGTCGAGGTGGTGCATGCCGCGCTGGCCGGCGGACTCCAGGGCGGCCGCGACCTCACCGCTGATGCGGCGCACCTCGTCGCCGGGCACGCCGCCGTCGGTGACCAGCTCGGCGAGGGTGCGGGCCTCGCCGAGGTCCTCCTCGACGACGTAGGCGACGCCCTCGTCGCTGCCGACGTCGAGGATGCGGACGAACACCCCGTGGGTGACCGAGGCGGCGCGGCGGGCGCCGTCGAGCAGGGCCGGTGTGCGGTGGTCGTCGGCCGGCGATGCACAGCATCGAGACGGTGCGACCGAGGGTGGTGTCGTCGGCCGACCAGCGTTCGGTGTCGTGCAGCTGCTCGAGCCGTCGGCGAACGGTGTAACGGCCACCGAGGACGGTGCCGGGACCTACACCCCTCACCGCTGCTCCTCTCCCTCGTCGGTCACGACGCGCGCACGTCGCTGACCACCCGCGACCAGCAGGTGTGCGCCCATAGTAGGCACTGAGGGCTCAGCGTCGTCGGAGCCGCCGCGTGAACGGCTCGAGCGCCGCGCCGATCTCGCGCACCCCCAGGGGTGCGCGACGCCCCAGGTGACGGTGAGCTGGATGATGCCGGCCACCCCCAGCACGACGCACGCCGGCGACGAACCCGCGCACGCCCGCGGGTCTCGCCGAGGTCGGGCAGGAGGGTGCGGATGAGCCAGGACAGCGCCAGCGCGGTGGCCACCGCGGGCACCGCGAGCTTGAGGTAGACCAGGCCCGTGCCGCGCAGGCCGAGGTGGCCGTGCTGGCGGCGCAGCACCCAGAACCCGACGGACGCCGTGACGACGTAGGCCAGCGCCTGGCCGATGCTGAGCGTGAAGGCCGTCAGGCTCGGCACCATCGTCGCGGCGACGAGCGCGCCGACCGTCGAGAGGCCGGTCGAGACGCACTGGAGGCGGAACGTCATCCAGGTCATCTGGTGGGCGTAGAAGACCCGGTCGTTGAGGTAGGTCCAGGCCATCGGGATGACCAGCCAGATCAGGCCGGCCAGCACGACGGCGATCGCCCGGGTCTCCTCGAGGGAGTTCTTGAAGAACAGCGTGGACGGCGACGTAGGGCGCCAGCACGCCGACGAAGACGACGCCGGGCACGAGGATGACCGAGGGCAGGCGCAGCCCCTGGTGGTGGTAGCGCATCACCTCGGCGGAGTCGCCGCGGCTGGCCGCCTCGGACAGCCGGGTGTAGAGCGCGGTGATCAGCGAGACCGTGATCAGGCCGTGCAGCAGCATGGCGATGAGCAGGGCCGGGTTGAAGGCCGCGAGGCCGGCCACCGGGTCGCCGGCGGCCACCCCCAGCGTTGGTGGCCCGGGTGAGCACCCGTGAGGTGACGACGAAGCCCGAGCGTGCTGACGACGATGGAGCCGAAGGTCCACTTCGCGACCGTGCTGACCTCGCCCAGGCCGTGCCCGCGGATGCCCCACACCGGGCGGTAGCGGAAGCCGATGCGGCGCAGCGGGACGAGCAGCGACAGGGCCTGCACGACGATCGACAGGGTCGCCGACCCGGCCAGGATCGCGATCATCTCGGGGGTCCAGTCGGCCGGCGCGGCGGAGGTGGGGAAGCCGGCCCGCTGGAACCAGACCAGCCCGCCGATGGCCACGATGTTGGCCAGCGCCGGCGCCCACATGTAGCCGGCGAACCGGCCGTGGGCGTTGAGCACCTGGCCCAGGATCGTGTAGAGGCCGTAGAAGAAGATCTGCGGCAGGCAGATGACCGCGAACACCGTCGCGAGGCTCAGGGCGGCCGCGTTGTCGACGTTGTAGTAGAGCCGCACGGCCAGGGGTGCGCAGCAGCGCCATGACCACGGTCGCCGCCGGCGAGGATGGCCAGCGAGATGGTGATGATCCGGTTGACGAACTCGTCGCCGTCGGGCCGCAGCTTCGCGCGCACGATCTGCGGCACGAAGATGGCGTTGACCGCGCCGCCGGCGATGAGCAGGTAGAACGTGTTGGGCAGCGAGTTGGCGGCGGTGAAGCCGTCGGCCGCGTAGCCGGTGGTGCCGATGACGCCGGTGAGCAGGGCGGCCCGCACCAGGCCCAGCATCCGGCTGACCAGGGTGCCCGAGGCCATGACCGCCCCGGCCCGTCCGAGGCTCTGCCGCGGCGCGGTGGGGTTCTGGCCGGCCTCGGCCGCCAGCGTCGCGCCGCCGGGGTCGACCTGCGTCTCGTCGACCTCGTCGACCCGGTGCCTCGTCGACCCGGCGTCGTCGGGTCGCCCGTCGTCGGAGCGGTCGCCGGGCGTGGGCGCGGGGGGCTCGGTCGTCATCGCGGTGGGGGTCTTCCGGGGAGGGAGGGCTCAGGCGTCGCCCGCGAGCCGCTGCCACGCGACCCGCGCGATGCGCCGCTCGTTCGGGAAGGTCAGGTGGCGGTGGGCGTCGCGCAAGGGTAGCCACGCGACGTCGATCGCCTCGTGGTCGGGGTCGTTCTCGATGGTGAGGTGGCCACCGACCGCCTCGAGCAGGTAGTGGTGCACGTACTTGTGGATGCGGCGCTCGCCGGCGGCGAACCAGTAGTCGATGGTGCCCAGCTCGATGAGCACCCGGCCCTCGATGCCGGTCTCCTCGGCCACCTCGCGCGCGGCGGTCTGGGGCAGCGTCTCGTCGCCCTCGATGTGCCCCTTGGGCAGGCACCACTCGACCCGGCCGGCCCGGTTGCGCCGGGCGATCACGGCGATCCGCGCCTCGCCCTCGTGCACGTCGACGACCACCCCGCCCGCGCTGCGCTCCTCGACCGCCGGCAGCCGCCGGGGACTGACCCCGGGCTGGTCTGCGGCGACGTGGCTCATCTGGTCACTGTAACCAGTGCGGCGCGCGGCGGCCGGTGGCCACGCGGACCGGTGCCGCGACCGCGGCAGGGTCGCGGGCGGCATACCCTTGGTCCTCGTGTCCACCCGTCAGCCACCGGCCGCCCTGCTGCGCCAGGCCGTCGCCCACCTGGCGCCGGACCTGCCGCTGCTGACCGACCTCGGTGAGCGGTTCGCGGCCGTCGGGCACGACCTCGCCCTCGTCGGGGGCCCGGTGCGCGACGCACTGCTCGGCCGCCCGTCGACCGACCTCGACTTCACCACCTCGGCCCGGCCCGACGTCACCGAGGCCGTGCTCAAGGCCTGGGGCAGCGCGACGTGGGACATGGGGCGCGACTTCGGCACCATCGGCGCCCGGCGCGGCGCACGTCACGGTCGAGGTGACCACCTACCGCGCCGACGCCTACGACCGGGCAGACCCGCAAGCCGGTCGTGGCGTTCGGCGACTCGCTCGAGGACGACCTGGTGCGGCGCGACTTCACGGTCAACGCGATGGCCCTGCGGCTGCCCGACCTCACCTTCGTCGACCCGCACGGCGGCCTGGTCGACCTCGACGCCGGGCTGCTGCGCACGCCCGTCGCCGCCCGAGGTGTCGTTCGGCGACGACCCGCTGCGGATGATGCGCGCCGCCCGGTTCGTCGCCCAGCTCGGGTTCGTGCCCGCCCCCGAGGTGCTACGCGGCGATGCGCGAGATGGCGGCGACCATCGAGATCGTCTCGGCCGAGCGGGTGCGCGACGAGCTGGTCAAGCTGCTGATCGGCGCCGCACCCCCGGGCCGGGCTCGAGCTGCTCTGCGCCAGCGGGCTGGCGACCCACGTCTCCCCGAGCTGCCCGCGCTGCAGCTCGAGGTCGACGAGCACCACCGCCACAAGGACGTCTACGAGCACTCGATGACGGTGCTCGAGCAGGCCATCGACCTCGAGGGCCCGGCCGACGGGCCGCCGGAGTCGGTGCCCGGCCCCGACCTCGTGCTGCGCCTGGCCGCCCTGCTGCACGACGTCGGCAAGCCGGCGACGCGGCGCTTCGAGGGCGGCGGCGGGGTGTCGTTCCACCACCACGAGGTGGTCGGGGCCAAGCTGGTCGCCAAGCGGCTGCGGGCGCTGCGCTTCGACAAGGAGACGACCAAGGCGGTCGCCCGCCTGGTCGAGCTGCACCTGCGCTTCCACGGGTACGGCGAGGGGCAGTGGACCGACTCCGCCGTGCGCCGGTACGTCACGGATGCCGGGCCGCTCCTCCGCGCCTGCACCGCCTCACCCGCGCCGACTGCACGACCCGCAACGTGCGCAAGGCCCGCGCGGCTCGCGGCCACCTACGACGACCTCGAGACCCGGATCGACGCGCTGCTCGAGCTGGAGGAGCTCAAGGCGGTGCGCCCCGAGCTCGACGGCAACGAGATCGCGGCCGTGCTCGGCATCCGGCCCGGGCCCGGTGCTCGGGCGGGCGTACAAGCACCTGCTCGCCGTGCGGATGGACGAGGGGCCGGTCGGCAAGGACGTCGCGCGCGAGCGGCTGCTCAGCCTGGTGGGCGGAGCAGCCCGAAGCCCGTCCCTGGCTGCCCCCAGGGTGAGCGGTTCTTCATCTGCAGCGACGGCCTGTCCGGTGAGCTCGAGACCGGCACCGCGCCGCGGGCCGGTCTGCCGCGCGGCTGAGAGCTGCGCCCCAGGCCGTCAGTCCAGGCCGGTGAGCACCTCGTCCACGACGTCGGAGCTGTCCAGGCCGGGGGTGTCGAAGCGCTGCCGGACCAGCGAGATGGCCGACACCGGCCACGACGGTGAGGTGTAGGTCCCGAGATCGGCCACGAGGCGCTCCAGGAAGGGCAGCGACGTGGTCGCGGTGACCGACCCCACGGTGAGCCGGCCCCGCCCACCCGCGCCGGTCGACGAAGAAGCCGCGCACGGTGACCAGGTCCCAGAGAGTGCGCACCAGCTCGTCGACCCGGCCGACCTCGCCGTCGAGGGGCAGTCCCACGGTGGGGTCGCCCTCGGCCTCGAGGGCCCACACCCCGGCGAAGTGCACCTGCGGTGGCGTCGCGCTGCGGTCGAGCGCGTCGCGCAGGAACTGTGCGACGGCGGTGACCTCCGGTCGGGCGACGTTGCCGAGCGAGAACACCGGGAGCATCAGCGCACCGCGGTGCACACGGTCGAACTCACCCGCGGGCGCCGGGGTGCGCGCCACTGCCGCCTCCACGTCGTCGAGCACGTCGTCGGGCGGGATGATGGCCACGGTCACGTGCACGTCGGCCTCCTCCGGGACCCCTCCATGGTGGCGTGAACCGACCCTCCACGGCGAGGGGTATCGGCCAACCCGTCGCCAGACTCGGTCCGTCACCGTGGGCGGCCGTTGACCATCCGCACCCCCGCCCACGCAGAAGCGTGGGACCCCGCGGCCAGACCCGTCCATCGGCTCGCCCCCGGGATCCGCTGCTCCGCTGGTGCTGCTGTACAGCGGAGCGGGCGGCACCCGGACCACGAAGGTCTTCGATGCCGCCCGCTCACGGTGAGGGGTCAGAGCGCGGTCAGCGCTCCTCCTCCCCGCGGATGAAGGCCTCGAGCTTGGCGCGACCGAGGTCGTCGGGGCGCTGCTCCGGCGGGGACTTCATCAGGTAGGAGGACGCCGACAGCAGGGCGCCGCCGATGCCGCGGTCCTTGGCGATCTTCGCCGCGCGGATGGCGTCGATGATGATGCCGGCCGAGTTCGGGCTGTCCCAGACCTCGAGCTTGTACTCGAGGTTGAGCGGAACGTCACCGAAGGCGCGACCCTCGAGGCGCACGTAGGCCCACTTGCGGTCGTCGAGCCAGGCGACGTAGTCCGACGGGCCGATGTGCACGTTGCGGTCGTCGGTCTTGCCGGCCAGCGCGCCGGTGAGGTTCGAGGTGACCGACTGGGTCTTGGAGATCTTCTTGGACTCCAGGCGCTCGCGCTCGAGCATGTTCTTGAAGTCCATGTTGCCGCCGACGTTGAGCTGGTAGGTGCGGTCGAGCTGCACGCCGCGGTCCTCGAACAGCTTGGCCATGACGCGGTGCGTGATGGTGGCGCCGACCTGGCTCTTGATGTCGTCACCGATGACCGGCACGCCGGCCTCCTCGAACTTCGCGGCCCACTCGGGGTCGGACGCGATGAACACCGGCAGGGCGTTGACGAAGGCCACGCCCGCGTCGATGGCGCACTGGGCGTAGAACTTGTCGGCGTTCTCCGAGCCCACCGGGAGGTACGACACGAGCACGTCGACCTTCGCGTCGCGCAGGGCGGCGACGATGTCGACCGGCTCGGCGCCGGACTCGTCGATGGTCTGGCGGTAGTACTTGCCCAGGCCGTCGAGGGTGTGGCCGCGCTGCACGGTGATGCCCGTGGTGGGGACGTCGGCGATCGTGATCGTGTTGTTCTCGGAGGCGTTGATGGCCTCGGCGAGGTCCTTGCCGACCTTCTTGTCGTCGACGTCGAACGCCGCGACGAACTCCACGTCGCGGACGTGGTAGTCGCCGAACATGACGTGCATCAGGCCGGGGACGGTCTGGGACGGGTCGGCGTCCCGGTAGTAGTGCACGCCCTGGACGAGCGACGACGCACAGTTGCCGACGCCGACGACGGCGACGCGAATGGAACCCATGTGCTTCTCCTGGAGAGGTCGGTGGTGGATGGACTGGACGGGGTGGAACTTTCGATGCCGGGTGCGCCCGGGGGCGCGCCCGGCACCTACGGCTGGGGGCCGGGGTCGGTGGGGTGACGCCGCTCGGCGTCGATGAGCTCGCTGAGCCAGCGCACCTCGCGCTCGGTGGTCTCCTCGCCGTGGCGCTGGAGGGCCGAGGTGTACGCGTCGATCCGCTCGCGGCTGCGGGCTGAGGCGTCGCGGACCCGCTCGAGGTCCTCCTGCACGCGCGACCGGCGTCCCTCGAGGATGCGGATGCGCACCTCGCGCTCGGTGCGGGCGAAGAAGGCGAAGCGCACGTCGAAGCCGTCGTCGTCCCACGCCGAGGCGTCGGTGCGCGCGACCAGGTCGGCGAAGTGCTCCTTGCCCGCGGCGGTGAGCTCGTAGACCACGCGCGGTCGCTTGCCCCTGGGGCCGGCCGGGTCGGAGGTCTGCGCGATCAGGCCGCGGTCGAGCAGGCCCTTCAGCGCGGGGTAGAGCGTGCCGTACGACAGGGCGCGGAACGGGCCGAGCGCGGAGTTGAGCCGGCGGCGCAGGTCGTAGCCGTGGGTCGGGCCCTCGTGGAGCAGGCCCAGCACGGCGAACTCGAGCAGGCGGGCGCGGCGGGTGGTGACCACGGGGACCTCCTGGCGGTGCGGCGACGGGCGGGAACGGTGCTGACATACGAGGCGTTTGTCAGGTCGAGACGCTAACACAGATATATCGACGCGATACATCGAGGATGCCGTCACGGGCCGGGTCACCCGGCACCGGATTCAGGAATCTCCAAGGTTGACCGCCATACTGAACGTTGGGTTCGTGCGTCTCCGCCCCGTCCGCACGCCCCTCGACAGCCCCCGTCCCCGTCCCCGGAAGCAGCATGAGTCAACGCACGCCAGCCACCCGCGCCGAAGCCAAGCAGGCCCAGGCCACCCGTTCCCCCTCGGTCCGCTCCGGCGGCTCCGGGGGTCCGGCGCCGGCCGCTCCACGGCAACCCCCGGCCGCTCCCGCGGCAAGAAGTGGGTGCTGCGCGCCCTCTGGACCGTGCTCGCGCTCGGCGTCCTGGGGCTGGTCGCCGTGGGCATCGCCTACGCCCGCACCGACATCCCCGACGCCGAACGAGCTCGCCACCGCCCAGGCCTCGATCGTCTACTACTCCGACGGCAAGACCGAGATGGCCCGGCTCTCCGACGCGCAGGGCAACCGCGAGTCGGTGCCGCTCAGCAAGGTGCCCGACCACATGCAGAAGGCGATGCTCGCGGCGGAGGACCAGGACTTCTACCAGAACAACGGCATCTCGCCGACCGGCATCGCCCGGGCGGTCTGCGTCGCGGTCAAGGGCGGCCAGGCGACCCAGGGCGGGTCGACGATCACCCAGCAGTACGTCAAGAACTACTTCCTCACGGCCGACCGCACGCTGTCGCGCAAGGCCCGCGAGATCCTCATCTCGCTCAAGATCGACCAGCAGCAGTCCAAGGACCAGATCCTCGAGAACTACCTCAACACGATCTACTACGGCCGCGGCGCGTACGGCATCCAGACCGCGTCCAGGGCGTACTTCAACAAGGACGTCTCGAAGCTGACGCCCGCCGAGAGCGCCTTCCTCGCCGCCGTCATCGGCGGGCCGTCGCTCTACGACCCGGCGCTGGGCGACAAGCAGGAGGCCAACGCCAAGGAGCGCTCGGGCTACATCCTCGACGCGCATGGTGGAGAAGGGCTGGCTGAGCCAGGCCGAGCGCGACGCGGCGACCTTCCCGACACGTTCCCGCAAGCTAACAAGCCGCGCACCCAGAGCGGGCCCGACCGGCTACCTCACCCGATGGTCAAGAACGAGGTCGTCAGCAAGTACAAGATCTCGGACTCCGACATCGACCGCGGCGGCCTGCGCATCGTCTCGACGATCGACAAGGGCCAAGCAGGCCGACATGGTCACGGCGGTCCAGAAGGAGCTGCCCAAGGAGGCCCCGGATGTCCAGGTCGGCATGGCCTCGATCCCGGGCAACGGCGCCATCGTCGCCATCTACGGCGGCGAGGACTCCAGAAGCGCCAGCTGAACTCGCGACCCAGGACGAGATGCAGGCCGGCTCGACGTTCAAGATCTTCACCCTGATCGCCGCGCTGCAGTCGGGCGACTTCAGCCTCAAGTCGCGCCTGTCCGGCGCCAGCCCGCAGTACTTCGAGGAGTTCGCCGACCCGGGCGCCCCGACGGCCAACGGACGCCGCGGCAGGGTGAAGAACTTCGGCAACGAGTCGTTC
>CAWAKY010000018.1:0-19851 GCA_963782695.1 uncultured Actinomycetota bacterium
ATCCGTGCTTGCCCTCGGCCGAACCCCGTGCCCGCGCGCTTCCGTCGGCCGATCGCCCGGGACACAATGTCGCTCGTGGAGCAGCGGCTCGGCTGGCCCGACCTCGAGGACGGCACGGCGGTGCGGTTCGCCGTCGTCGGCAGGGGTCCGGTCGCGATCTACGTGCCGGGGTGGGTGTCGCACCTCGAGCTCGGGCTGGGCGCTGCCGGCGGAGCGCCAGTTCTACGAGGGGCTGGCCGCACGGGCTCACGCTCGTGCGCTACGACCGGCCGGGGTGCGGGCTGTCCGGGAGCACCAGCCGCACCGACGTCGTCGAGCTCGAGCTGGAGGTGCTGCAGGCGGTCGCGACCGCGGTCGGGCGTCGACCGCTTCGACCTGATCGGCGCCTCGTTCGGTGCGCCCCTCGCGGTGCGGTGGGCCGCTCGCCACCCGGCAGTCCGTGTCGCACCTGGTCCTCTACGGCGGGTGGGTCGAGGGTGACGCGGTGGCCGCACCCGCCGTCCGGGAGCACGTGCTCGGCCTGGTCGACCAGCACTGGGGACTCGCGTCGGACGTGCTGACCGAGATCTTCGCCCCCGAGGCGGACGCCGGGTTCCGGGCGGTGTTCTCCCGCTACCAGCGGGAGTCGTCGTCCGCCGCACGGGCGCACCAGCTGCTGGCGGCCTGCTACGACATCGACGTCTCCGACGACCTCGGCCGGATCACGGCACCCACCTCGGTCATCCACCGCCGGGATGACCGCGCGGTGCCGCTCGCCGAGGGTGAGCGGCTGGCCGCCGGCATCGACGGGCGCGACGCTGACCGTGCTGGACGGTCGCACGCACATCCCCTTCGCCGGCGACGCGCACTCCGTCCTCAACGCGATGCGCCAGCGGCCTGGGGCTGGCCCCGCTCGAGCGCGAGGCGCCGCCCACGCTGACCCCGCGCCAGCTGCAGGTGGCGGCGCTGGTGGCGCAGGGCTGGTCGAACCGGCAGATCGCCGACGAGCTGGTGATCACCGAGCGCTCCGCCGAGTCGCACGTCGAACGGATCCGCGGCCGCCTCGGGTTCCGTTCCCGTGCGCAGATCGCGGCGTGGTACGTCGCGTCGAACGCGGCCGACTGACGGCTCAAGTGCGGTATTTCCACTGCTGACGGCGTGCCCACCCGCCCGGCAGGCTCGAGGCATGACCAGTCACCCCACGCATCCCGCCGCGACCATGACGCTCCCCGGCACCCGAGCCGCTGCGCGACGGAGCGGAGCTCGAGCAGTTCGACGCCCATCCGGCTCGCGGCCGGTTCAACGCGGCCTTCTTCTCGGTCATGGGCGGCTACATCGACCGGCACCTGCGCGAACGCAAGTCCACGGTCTTTGCCGACCTCCCGGCGACCGTCGTCGAGCTCGGGGCGGGAGTCGGCGCCAACCTGCGCTACCTGCCCGCAGGCGCGCGCCTCATCGCGATCGAGCCCAACCCCTACATGCACCCGCGGCTGCGGCGTGCGGCCCGTTCCCGCGGCGTCGACCTCGAGATCCGCAGCGTCGTCGGCGAACGCATCGACCTGCCCGACGCCAGCGCGGATGCCGTCATCTCCAGCCTGGTCCTGTGCAGCGTCCGTGACCCGCAGGCGGTCGTCGCCGAGGTCCGCCGCGTCCTGCGACCCGGAGGCCGGTTCAGCTTCGCCGAGCACGTCGCGGCCGAGCCCGGCACGGCGACGCGCTGGACGCAGCGGGTCCTGCGTCGGCCGTGGGCGTGGACCTTCGAGGGCTGTTCCTGCGAACGAGACCTCGCGGGCGTCATCCGGTCCGCCGGCTTCAGCAGCGTCGACCTCACGCACTACCGGGTCCGCTCGCCCTTCGTGCCCTTCAACACCCACATCGCCGGCACGGCCATCTCGTAGCCGGCCCCGTGGGCCCGGTGCCCACGGACCTCGCCAGGAAAGGCAGTCCCGTGCAGCTCTCCTTCATCGCGGCGCTCTCACCGACCCGGAGACGACGGCGCACCACCGTGGCCGCCCGCGGCTGCACCATCCCCGTCGCGGCCGCCCGGGCACACCCGTCCTCCCGCGACCGCGACCGACGGCGCCATCCGGCTGCGCTGCCTGACGCCCGCCGACGGGCGCCACGTGAGCGACCTCCACGCACGACTGTCGCCGGACTCCCGCTACCAGCGGTACTTCCGGCTGGTGCGCTCGCTGGCGCCGGCCGACATCGCGCGCTTCGTCACCCTGAGCCCCGACCACCTGGCGGTCGGCGCGTTCGACGGCGACGTCCTGGTCGGTGTCGCGCAGTACTTCCGATCGGCGCAGCGGCCCGACCACGCGGAGGTCGCCGTCGAGGTCGCCGACAGCCACCACCGGCGCGGGGTCGGCGGCCGACTGGTTCGCGAGCTCTCCCGGCTCGCGGCCGACGACGGCATCACCCACTTCACCGCCAGCATCCTCGCCGACAACCGAGCGGTGCTCGGCCTGATCCGGCACTCGGGCTGGGACGTCGCGACCACCCAGGACGGGCCCTACGCCGACGTCGTCGTGGCCCTGCCGGAGGCGCCTCGCCGGCGTGACTAGGGTGGGCGGATGGCGGATGCCGGTGGACTGACGGTGGCGGTCACCGGGCCCACCGGGACCTTCGGGCTCGCGCTGCTGCCCCTGCTCGAGGACGACGACCGGGTCGACCGGGTCATCGGCATCGCCCGGCGGCCGTTCGACCCGGCCGAGCGCGGCTGGTCGAAGCTGGAGTACCGCCGCGGCGACGTCCGCGACGCCGATGCGCTGCGGGCCGCCTTCGAGGGGGCCGACGTGGTCGTGCACCTGGCCTTCCTGATCACGAGCGGCAGCCGGGAGACGACCCGGGCGATCAACGTCGAGGGCACCCTGAACGCCTTCCGCGCGGCTGTCGACGCCGGGGTCGAGCGATTCGTGTACGCGTCGTCCGTCGCGGCCTACGGGTTCCATCGCGACAACCCGATCGGCATCAGCGAGGACTGGGAGACCCGGCCCGCCGACCGCCTCTTCTACGCCCAGGAGAAGGCCGAGCTCGAGCACCTCCTGCGGCGAGGAGGCCGCCGCGCACCCGCAGACCGCGCTCTACCTGCTGCGGCCCCCGGTCGTGCTCGGCCCCGACGCGGTCGGCGCCAAGGCCAGCGTCCCCGCGGTGCTCGCACCCCTGGCGCAGGCGGCGGGCGCAGCGTGGTGGCACCTGCCCGGCCTGCCGGCCCTCGTGCCGGACCTGCCCCTGCAGGTCATCCACCAGGACGACGTGGCCGAGGCGCTGCGCCTGTGCGTCGTCGGCGCCGGAGCGCCCGGGGCCTACAACATCGCCGCCGACGACGTGGTCACGCTCGTCGACATCGCCCGGGAGCTCGGCCTGCGGCCGGTGCGGCTCCCGGGTGGGCCGGTCGCTGCCCTGGCGCGAGGCGTCGCGAAGCTGCCGTACCTGCCCTCGCGAGCGCAGTGGGTCGAGGCCTTCAGCCACCCGGCCATCATGGACACGACCAAGGCGCGGACCGAGCTCGGTTGGAGGCCGCAGCACACCGCGATCGAGTCGCTGCGATCGACGTTCCGCTGATCAGCGGCGGGGGGAACCGCGTAGATTGGCCGTTCGTCCACCCGGGAGCGAGCGCCGCTCGTGGTCAGCTCGAACACAAGGAGCACCGTGACCGACCAACAGCCTGCCCCCCTCCAGCCGCCCGCCACGGCCGCTGCCCTCACGCTCACCGCGCCGGCCCCTCCGCAGCCGGTGGCCGCGACGGCGGCACCGCGGATGGCTCCCGCCGTCGAGGCGGCGGCGCTGCCCGGCCTCGACGCCAAGGTCGACGGCTACCTCGAGGCGCTGCTCGCGGCGGCCCCCCGCTCCCCGGAGTTCGCGGCCAAGGCCACCGACGTGCGCACCATGGGTGACGTCGACATCCGGCAGGCCGCCGAGACCTCCAACCGGCTGCTCAAGTCCCCGGTCAAGGCGCTGCAGGAGGGCGGGCTGGCCGAGGGGTCGAAGGTCGGCTCGACGCTGCTCGAGCTGCGCCGCACCATCGAGGACCTCGACCCGAAGGAGGCGACCGGCGCCAAGAAGTTCCTCGGCATGGTCCCCTTCGGCGACAAGGTCACCGACTACTTCCGCAAGTACCAGTCGGCGCAGACCCACCTCGACGGCATCCTGCACGCCCTGCGCGACGGGCAGGACGAGCTCGGCAAGGACAACGCGGCCCTCAACATCGAGAAGCAGTACCTCTGGGACGCGATGGCCCGGCTCAACCAGTACGTCTACGTCGCCGAGCGGCTCGACGCACGGCTCGCCGCCCGCATCTCCGAGCTGGAGGCGACCGACCCCGACAAGGCCAAGGCGCTGCGCGACGACGTGCTCTTCTACGTGCGCCAGAAGCACCAGGACCTGCTGACCCAGCTGGCGGTCTCGATCCAGAACTACCTCGCCATCGACATCGTCATCAAGAACAACCTCGAGCTGATCAAGGGCGTCGACCGCGCGTCGACCACCACGGTGTCGGCGCTGCGCACGGCGGTCATCGTGGCGCAGGCGCTGGGCAACCAGAAGCTCGTGCTCGACCAGATCACCGCCCTCAACACCACGACGAGCGGGATGATCGAGCGCACCAGCGAGATGCTCCGCGACAACTCGGTGCAGATCCAGCAGCAGGCGGCGTCGGCGACGATCGGCCTGCCCCAGCTGCAGGCGGCCTTCGCAGAACATCTACGCGACGATGGACGCGATCGACACCTTCAAGGTGCAGGCCCTCGACACCATGGCCGCCACGATCGGCACCCTGGAGACCGAGGTCGGCAAGTCGCAGGCCTACCTCGAGCGCGTCCAGCGCCACGACGACCGGGTGGCCAGCGGGTCCCTCGACCTCGGCGGCGCCGGGGGTGCTGGGCACTGAGAACCCGCTCAGGCATAGTGAGCACATGTCGGGTGGGTTCCTCGGCCGCCTCTTCGGCCGCGGCCAGAACGTCGAGCAGGGTGATCGGTTCGTCGTGCCCGCCGTGCCGACCAGCGCCGACCTGCTCGCGTCGCTCGACCGGGTCGAGTCGATGATCACCGCGGGGGCGGTGCCCGCGCCGGTCGCGTCGCGGGTGCGGCGGGTCGACCAGGTCGTGCGCGACACCATCCCCCGGCTGCCCAGCCTCGGCGCCGGCAGCCCCCAGGCCTACTCGGTGATGGCGACCGCGACCGACTACCTGCCCGAGGCGGTGGGCGGCTACCTCAGGCTGCCCCGCCAGTTCGCCGACAACCGGCCGGTCGACCGGGGCAAGTCCTCGCTGATGGTGCTCATCGACCAGCTCGACCTGCTCGCCGCCACGATGGACAAGGTCTTCGACGCCGTCTGCCGGGCCGACGCCGACGCCCTCGTCGCCCACGGGCGCTTCCTGTCCGAGAAGTTCGGGTCGGCCTCGACCGGCGGGGCCCTCGACATGGGGTCGGCGCCGCTGCCCCCGATGCCCGGCTCCCCCGCGTCGCAGCCGACGCAGCGAGGATGCCGGTGGGCTCGGTCGTCTGCAGCCGCCGGCCGGGCGGGACGCGTGATGAGCCCGCCGAACCCTCCGTCGAGCCCGCCGCGCACGGCCACGCTGGCCGAGGCCGTCGCCGCGGTGGCGAGCCTCGCCTCGACCGCCGGCGCCGACGCCGCGACCGCCCGCGCCGAGGCGCTGGCCCTCGCCGCCGCGGTGGCCGAGTCCGCGCCGGGGGCGGCGGGCGACTGGGCGGCCGCCGTCGGGGGTGCCAGCACCCAGGACTTCTTCGACGCGGCGAGCCGCGGGCGCCGCTGGCGCGAGGCGCCGACGGCGACCCTGCGCACGCTCGCGGACCAGCGGTCCCCGCACGCCACCGCGTACGCGCAGGCCCTGGCCGAGGTCACCGCGGCCGCCTGCGACCTCGGCGAGCCGACGATGCGCGTCGTCGGCAACGCCTCGGTCGCCGCGGCCGCGCAGCTGTCCGTCGTGCGGCCCGAGCCGCCGCCCGGCCCGGGTGCCGTCGCTGAGCCGCTGCGGGTCGCCGGGCCCGACGGCCGACGCGCCCACCGCGCCGGTTGCCGTCGCGACGGCGGCCGGCTGCCGCGGGCCAGGCCGCGCCGGCACCGGCGACGCCGCCGACGGAGCCTCGACGAGCTGCTGGCCGAGCTCGACGCCCTCATCGGGCTGCAGCGGGTCAAGCGCGAGATCCACCGGCAGGTCGCCCTGCTGCGGGTCGAGAAGCTGCGGGTGGATGCCGGCCTGAAGAGCCCCACGATGACCCGTCACCTCGTGTTCACGGGCAACCCCGGCACCGGCAAGACCACCGTCGCGCGACTCGTCGGCGGCATCTACCAGGCGCTCGGGCTGCTGTCCGGCGGTCACCTGGTCGAGGTCGACCGCTCCGAGCTGGTCGCGGGCTACCTCGGCCAGACCGCGACCAAGACGGCGGAGGTCGTCGCGTCCGCCGCGGGCGGGGTGCTCTTCATCGACGAGGCCTACAGCCTCACGGCCAGCGGCCCCGGGGGCGACCAGTACGGCCAGGAGTCGGTCGACACCCTGGTCAAGGAGATGGAGGACCGCCGCGACGACCTCGTCGTCATCGTGGCCGGCTACCCGGCGCCGATGGCGGCCTTCATCGCCGCGAACCCCGGTCTGGCGAGCCGGTTCCGCACCACCATCGAGTTCGAGGACTACACCGACGACGAGCTCGTCGCCATCCTGCGCCACCTGGCCGAGGGCGCCGACTACGAGCTCGAGCCCGCCGCCGTCGAGCGGTTCCGCGAGGTGCTCGGCCGGGTGCCGCGGGACAGCTCGTTCGGCAACGGCCGGTACGCCCGCAACGCCCTCGAGGCGGCCATCGGCCACCACGCCTGGCGGCTGCGCGAGACGGCCAGCCCGACCCTCGAGCAGCTCCGCCTCCTCGTGGCCCGCGACTTCGACGAGGAACCGCTCGACGAGGGAGCCGCCGGCCCCCGGGCCTGCGTCCCACTCAGGACCGGCACCGGCGGACCCTGGCACCGGCGACCCCACCCCTGACCCCGGAGGCACCTCGTGACGACCCAGCCCCCGGTCACGGCCGCGCCCCGCACCCCCGGCACTGCACCCGCTGCGGCCCGCCGGCCGGCCGGCGCCCACGTCGCTCCCCGGTCAGGACCCGACGGGTCACCGGCGCCATCCGCGGCGGGACCCACCCCCGGAGTCCGGGGCCGGCTGGAGGCGGTGGGGGCCACGATCCGCGGCCGGTCTGGCCGGCACCCCGGGGCGGCTGCGGGCTCGTGGGCATCGTCAGCGTCGCCGCGACCCTGCTGTTCGGGCTCGCGGCGGGCCAGGCCTTCCGGTCCGCCGACGGCGCCCTGAGCCGTGCGGCCGCGAACTCCGACCAGCTCGTGCGCATCCAGGCCATCCAGACCAACGTGGTGCAGGCGGATGCCGACGCCACCAACGCCTTCCTCGTCGGCGGGCTCGAGCCGGCGGCCCAGCGCGCGGACTACACCGCGGCGATCGCGGCGGCATCCCAGCTGATCGCGCGAGGCCGCGCAGCACCAGCCGGCCGACGGGAACGCCCTCGGCGCGCTCAACCAGGCGCTGGTCGCCTACACCAGCCAGGTCGAACAGGCCCGGGCGAACAACCGCCAGGCCCTGCCGATCGGGGCGCAGTACCTCAAGGAGCGCCAGCGCCGACCTGCGCGCCGACGCCCTGCCCGCTGCTCACGAACCTCGGTGAGGCCAACAACGCCCGCGTCGACCGAGGAGTTCGACCGGGCCGGCCGGGCCGCCCTGTGGCTCGTCGTCCCGGGCCTGCTCACCCTGCTCGTGCTCGGCCTCGCCCTGGTCTGGCTGGCCCGACGGACCCGGCGCTACGTCAACCTCCCGCTCGCGGCCGCCGCGCTGGTGGTGCTCGTGACGCTGGTGGTCGGCACGGTCGGGCTGCTGGCGGTCAAGGCGGACGTCGACACCACCCGCGACGGCGTCTACGCCGCCACGCTGTCCACGGCCCAGGCCCGGATCGCCGGGTTCGACGCCAAGTCGAACGAGAGCCTCACCCTCATCGCCCGCGGTTCGGGCGCCGCGTTCGAGAAGGCCTGGCAGGCCTCGGCCGCGGCCGTCACCGCCGAGCTCACCGAGCTCGGGCAGAACCCGGCGTCCTCCGACCTGACCCCGCTGCCGTGGTCCGACGTACGCCGCGGTCCACCAGCAGATCCGCGCGCTCGACGACGTCCGGGGACTGGGAGGGTGCGGTCGCGCTCGCGACGGGCACCGGGACCGGCACGGGCAACACCACCTTCGCCGCGTTCGACACGAGCTCCGACGACGCAGCTGGCCGCCCTGAGCGGCCAGACCGCGCAGCAGCTCGACGACGCCGGCGGGTGGTTGCCGGTCGCCGGTGCGCTCGGGCTGCTGGCTGGGTCTGGTCGCGGCCGCCTGTGCCTGGTGGGGCGTCTCGCTGCGACTGGAGGAGTACCGATGAGCCGCCGGCAGCGGCGCGCGCTCGCCGTCGTCACCGTGCTGGCCGCCGGCCTGGGCGTCGGGGCCTGCACGACGGCCGGGGTCTACGACCCGACGCCCCTGTACACGCCGACGCCGACCCCGCGCGCGCACCGTCGCCCAGCGCGGCACCGTCGCCGACGCCCGTCGCCCGCGCCGTCGGGCACCGACATCGTGGCCACGAACTGCCTGCAGTCGTACGCGCCGCCGGCCCCATGCCGACCCCCGGCCAGATGCCGTCCGGCAGCTACCATGAGCACGATCCAGCAGCGCGGCCGCCTCATCGCGGGCGTCTCGGCCGACACGCTGCTGCTCGGCGCCCGCAACCCGGTCTCCGGGCCAGATCGAGGGCTTCGACATCGACATGCTCCACGCGGTCTCGCAGGCCATCTTCGGCGACCCGAACAAGATCGAGCTGAAGGTCATCACCGCCGCCCAGCGCGCTGCCGGCCCTCCAGGACGGCAGCGTCGACATCGTGGCCCGCAACATGACGATCACCTGCGCCCGCTGGAAGGAGATCGCCTTCTCCAGCGAGTACTACCGCTCGGGCCAGAAGGTCCTGGTGCGCAAGGGCGAGACGACCGACAGCGGCGCCCCGATCACGGGCATCGAGGACCTCGCCGGCAAGAAGGTCTGCGCGCCCAACGGGTCGACGAGCATGGACCAAGCTGCGGACCTTCAAGGACGTCGAGGCCGTCGGGGCCGACACGCACACCGGCTGCCTGGTGCTGTTCCAGCAGGGAGCCGTCGACGCCATCACCGGCGACGACACGGTGCTCGCCGGGCTGGCCGCGCAGGACCCCTACGCCGAGGTCGTCCAGGCGCCGGCGTTCACCGCCGAGCCGTACGGCCTCGGCGTCAACCAGGAGCACGTCGACTTCGTGCGCTTCGTCAACGGCGTGCTCGAGCAGATGCGCGCCGACGGCCGGTGGACCAAGAGCTACAACACCTGGCTCGCCGACTCCCTCGGCAAGGCCCCGGCCCCTCCGCAGCCGGTGTACGGACGGGCACCGTGATCTCCGCGACGCGCGGCGCCACCGCACCGACCGCTCCCGGCCGGCTCGGCCAGCCCCTCGTCGCCCAGGACGCGCTGCGCTACCTCGAGGCCCTCGGCACCTGGCGCGACGAGCGCAAGGCCGAGCTCGACGTGCTCGACGAGGCGGCCCTCGGTGCGCCCGACAGCGCGGCGTACACCGGCGACCTGCTGCTCTCGATGGCGCTGTGGAAGGCCGTGGCCGACCGGCACGACCTGCTCGTGGCGACCTGGGACTCCGGCCGGGTCGGGCCGACCGAGCTGGAGCGACTCTCCACCCTCGTCTGGGGCCGGCTCGACGCCGCGACGACCGCGCGCCGGCGGCGTCCGGCTGCGGCGCCGCCGGCGCCCCACGTGCCGGCCGGAGCGCTGGCCGTGTCGCTGCCCGAGGCCTGCCGGCTCTCCGACGCGCTCGCCGCCTCGCTGCGGGCCCGGCTGGGCATCGACCCGTCGGAGGCCGACCTGCAGGCGCGGGTGCGTGCGCTGCGCGCCTCCGTGGAGCGGGTCCGCGACCTCGTCGACCGCGAACCCGCCCAGGCACGGGCCGCGGCCTCGTCGACGCTCGACCGGCTCGACACCCGCATCGCCGACGTGCTGGCCAGGGTCCAGCGGGGCGCCGACGTCGGCGGCCTGGTGGGCCCGCTGGAGCAGGATGCCGCCCGCGCCGAGCGCGACCTCATCGTCGGCGCCTCGAACCGCCGCGCCGACGCCCACGACGAGGCCACGGGCCCGGGCGCTGCGTACCGAGCTCGAGGCCCGGGGTGCGGCACTGCGCGACCTCGCGGCGCGGTGCGTGGCGCAGGTCGACGCCCGCTCCGCGCCTGGCGGTGCCCGACGTGTCGGCGCTCGGGCCGGTGCCCACCGACCCCGCCGCCGTCGACGCCTACCTGGTGCGGCTGGACGCCGTCGGCCGGGCGATGACGATGGCCCAGGACGCCTACGCCTCGGCGCTGGCCGAGCGCGACGAGCTGCAGGGGGACGCTGGGGGCGTACGCCGCGAAGGCCGCGGCCCGACGCGCCTCGTCCGGCTCGGACTCGTCGCAGCAGACCTCGCGGAGCTCGAGCGCCGCGCCGGCGAGGCGCTGGACCGTGAGCCGGCCGACCTCGTCCGCGCCCGCGCCCTCGTCGCGGCCTACCTGGCCTACCTGGGCAGCGCCCGCGAGCAGCCACACGCAGGCACGTCCCGACGGGGGAGGGGCACCGATGAGCACGACCGCCTGCGCCCAGCCCGGCTGCACGGGCAGCATCCTCGACGGCTACTGCGACGTCTGCGGGTCGCCCGGACCCGCGTCGGCCGGCCCGTCGGGCGCCGCGGCCACGTCGACCGGCATCGACCATCGGTGGCGTCCGCGCCGGTGCACCCAGCCCGGCTGCTCCGGCACGATCGTCGACGGGTACTGCGACGTCTGCGGGTCACCGGGCCCGCAGGGCGCGACACCGGCCGGCGGCCGGGGCCGCGGCGGCACCCTCGACACCGCCTCGGTCGCCACGATGCCGGCCGGCGTGGCGCAGTCGCCCTCGACCGTGTCGCGCGACGTCCGACCAGCTCGCCACGACGGCGCTCGGCTCGGCGCGCGCAGGCGCCGACGGCAGCAGGGTCACCCGGCGGGTCGGCACGTCCTCGACCCGGCTGCGCGGAGCCCGGCTCGGCGCCGGGCCTGACCTCCATCCCGCCGGTGCCGGCGGTCGACGCGGCCGGAGCCGTCCTGAAGGACCCGATGGTGCCGGAGGACCGGCGGACCTGCCCGTCGTGCGGGTCGCCGGTGGGGCGCTCCCGCGACGGCCAGCCGGGGCGGACCGAGGGCTTCTGCCCGACCTGCCGCAACCCGTTCTCCTTCACGCCCAAGCTGCAAGGCCGGCGACGTGGTCGGCGGCCAGTACGTCGTCGCCGGCGCCATCGCCCACGGCGGCCTGGGCTGGATCTACGCCGCCCGCGACCGCAACGTCTCGGACCGCTGGGTGGTGCTCAAGGGCCTGCTGAACTCCGGCGACCCCGACGCCCTCGCCGCCGCCATCGCCGAGCGGCAGTTCCTCGCCCAGGTCGAGCACCCGCTCATCGTCGAGATCTACAACTTCGTGACGCACGAGGGCGCCGGCTACATCGTCATGGAGTACGTCGGCGGCACCTCGCTCAAGCAGCTGCTCAAGGAGCGGATGCGCGCGGCGGGCGGCAGCGTACGACCCGCTGCCGGTCGACCAGGCGATCGCCTTCATCATCGAGGTCCTGCCCGCCTTCCAGTACCTGCACGACCTCAACCTGGTGTTCTGCGACTTCAAGCCCGACAACCTCATCCAGGTCGGCGACGCGGTCAAGCTCATCGACCTCGGTGGCGTGCGCCGCCTCGACGACCTCGACTCCGCGATCTACGGCACGACGGGCTACCAGGCGCCGGAGGTGCCCGCACGTCGGGCCCGTCGGTGGCCTCCGACATCTACACGATCGGGCGCACGCTGACCGTGCTCGCGATGGAGTTCCGCGGCTACCAGAGCACCTACGTCGCCTCCCTCCCCCCGGTCGACGAGACGCCGCTGTTCCAGAAGCACGACTCGTTGTACCGGCTGCTGCTCAAGGCGTGCGCCCCCGACCCGGCCGACCGCTTCGTCTCCGCGGACGAGCTGCGGGTGCAGCTCCTCGGCGTGCTGCGCGAGGTCGTGGCCCTCGAGCGCGAGGGCGCGGCCGAGCACTCGACGTCATCCCTGCTCTTCGACGTCCCCACGGTCGCCGACGACTCGCTCGACTGGCAGGACCTCCCCCGCCTGCGCACCGACGACAGCGACCCGCAGATGCCGTGGCTGCGGACGGTCAGCATCGACGACCCGGTGCAGCGCCTGGCCGCCCTGGCGGGTGCGCCCGCGAACAGCCCCGAGGTGCTGCTCGCCCGGGCCCGCGCCGCGCTCGAGGCCGGGCAGCTCGAGCAGGTCGACGACGCCGTGCGGACGCTGCTCGCGGACGACCCGTGGGAGTGGCGGGCCGTCTGGATGTCCGGGCCTGGTCGCCCTCGCCCGCGCGCCAGACGGCCGAGGCGCAGGGCGCCTTCAACGCGGTCTACGGCCAGGTGCCCGGCGAGCTGGCGCCCAAGCTGGCCCTCGCGTTCGCCTGCGAGACCGGCGGCGAGCACCGACGTCGCCGAGTCGCTCTACGTGGTCTGCGCCCGCACCGACGCCAACTACATCGCGCCGGCCGCCTTCGGCCTGGCCCGGATCCGCTCCGGCCGCGGCGACGTCGACGGGCGCGGTCCGCGCCCTGGACCTGGTCCCGGCGACGAGCCGGGCGTTCACCCAGGCTCGGCGCCGCCGGGCCGGCCTGCTCGCCGAGTCGGGCGGCGGGCTGCCGTCGCTCGCGGCCGCCCTGGACAGCATCGAGAGCCTCACGATCGACCCCGTCGACCGGTCGCGCTTCCGGGTCGAGGTGCTCGACCGCGGCGCTGGGCCTCGTCGAGTCGCACGGGCGCCGACACCGACGGTCGTCATCGCCGGCCGGCCCGCGGCCGAGCCCGCCCTGCGCGACGGGCTGGAGGCGGCCTACCGCGACCTGGCCGGCTACGCCTCGAGCCGTGAGGAGCGGGTCCACCTCGTCGACCAGGCCAACGCGGTCCGCCGATGGACGCTGCGATGACGCGACCGGGGGGCGGAGGGGTCCGTGGGGCCCGCCGGTGCGGCCGTCGAGGACCATGCCGGGGCCTCTCCTGCCCGTCCTGCGCCAGCCCGGTCGCCGCCGGCGAGCGGTTCTGCGAGGCCTGCGGTGCCGACCTCGGGCCCGCCGGCACCGGCTGCGGCGCAGCCGGTCCCGCCCGAGGTCGCCACGCACGGCGCGACCTGCCGCGAGTGCGGCGGTGACGTCGCGGACGACGGCTACTGCACCAGTGCGGCGCCGGGGCGGCCGAGCCTGCGCGACCACTTCACCGAGCAGCCGGCCGCTGGGTGGCGGCCGTGTGCGACCGCGGCGTCCGGCACACCCGCAACGAGGACGCCGTCGCCCTGCACGCCGGGCCCGAGCCGGGCAGCCACGCCGTGCTCGTGGTCTGCGACGGGGTGTCCTCGTCGACCGACTCGGACGTCGCCAGCCTGGCGGCCGCTCGGGCCGCCCGCGACGTCCTGGCCGCCTCCGACCCGCAGGGGCATGGGCACGGCCGCCACGCGCGTCGCGGCGAGCGCTCAGGCCCTCGAGGCGGCGGCGGACGCGGCCAACGAGGCCGTCATCGCCCACACCACGCCGGGCCCCGGGAACCCGGCGTCGTGCACGTTCGTCGCCGCCGTCGTGCGACGGGCCGCTCCTCGTCGTCGGGCTGGGTCGGCGACAGCCGGGCCTACTGGCTGCCCGACGCCGGGGACGCCCGGCTGCTGACCACCGACGACTCGTTCGCCGCGGAGCAGATCGCCGACGGGGTGGCCCGCGCCGTCGCGGAGAACGGGCCGCAGGCCCACGCCATCACCCGGTGGCTGGGCGTCGACGCCCCGGACCACACCCCGCGCACGGTGTCCCTCGACCTCGACGCCCCGGGGTGGGTCCTGGTCTGCTCCGACGGGCTGTGGAACTACTGCTCGGAGCCGCGACGACCTGGCCGCCCTGGTGTCGTCCACGGCTCGGACGGCGGGCGCCCGAGCCCCTCCGGCTGGCCGGGGCACTCGTCGACTGGGCCAACGCCCAGGGCGGGCCAGGACAACATCACGGTGGCGCTCGCCCGGGTGGACCCGCCCGGCAGGACGCCACGGCGCAGCCCACCCAGCCAACCGCCGCTGCGGCCTCGCAGCCCGCGGCACCACGAGAGGAAGTCCGGCCAGATGGCAACGTTCTCAGCTGACGTCTACCAGAACGAGTTCCTGCCCGACGGCGGCACCGACGTCCACGCCATCGTCACCGTCACCTGCTCCGGCGCGGGCGAGGCGGGGCAGTCCGGCGTCGGGGGACGCCGCCGAGATCGTCATCGTCGACACCTCCGGCTCGATGAGCGGCGAGAACATCGCGGCCGCCCAGCGCGCGGCCAGCGGCCGCTCTGGACCAGGTGCTCGACGGCGTGTGGTTCGCGGTCATCGCCGGCAGCCACCAGGCGCGGCTGGCCTTCCCGCACGGCCCGGAGCCCAGCCATGGTGCGGATGGACCGCGCGCACCCGCGCCGAGGCCAAGGCCGCCGTGGCCGGCTTCCGGGCCGACGGCGGCACGGCGATGGGCACCTGGCTCACGCTGGCCACCCGGCTGTTCGCCGCGGTGCCGAGCGCCGACCCAGCGGCACGCCATCCTGCTCACCGACGGCGACAACCAGCACGAGACCCCGGAGCAGCTCGACGCGGCGATCGAGGGCGCCCGCGGCCAGTTCCAGTGCGACTGCCGCGGCGTCGGCGTCCGACTGGCAGGTGGCCGAGGTGCGCAGGATCGCCACGGCCCTGCTCGGCAGCGTCGACCTCATCGCCGAGCCCGACGCAGATGGCGGCCGACTTCGAGCGGATCATGCGCGCAGTCGATGGGCCGCGGGGTCGCCGAGCGCGGCGCTGCGGGTGTGGGCGCCGCAGGGGGCGCAGGTGCTCTTCGTGCGCCAGGTCTCGCCGACCGTCGAGGACCTCACCGCACGGCGGCAGGACGTCAACGCGCTGACCGGGGCCTACCCGACCGGCGCCTGGGGCGACGAGTCGCGCGACTACCACGTGGCGGTGCGCCTGCCGGCGAAGGCGGTCGGCCAGGAGCAGCTGGCCGCGCGGGTGCAGGTCGCCGTCGCCGACGCGGTCGTCGCGCAGGGCCTGGTCAAGGCGATGTGGTCCAACGACGACACCCTGACCGACCCGCATCGACCCGGCCGTCGCCCACTACACCGGTCAGGCCGAGCTGGCCGAGGCCATCCAGGACGGCCTGGCGGCCAAGGCGGCGGGCGACACCGACACGGCGACGGTCAAGCTGGGCCGCGCGGTGCAGCTCGCCGCCGAGACCGGCAACGAGGAGGCGACGACCCGGCTGCGCAAGATCGTCGAGATCGAGGACGCCGGCACCGGCACCGTTCGGCTCAAGCGCAGCGTCGACAAGCTCGACGAGATGGCGCTCGACACCGCGTCGACCAAGACGACCCGGGTGAAGAAGTGAGGCCGTCCTGCGCGACGTGCGGGCGCGCGCAGGGCGCGAGGCTGAACCCGTGAGCACCTTCACCTGCCCCAACGGGCACGCGTCGGCCTCGAGCGACTACTGCGACACCTGCGGGGTCCCCATCCCGGCCGGTGCCGCGGCCCGCCGGCGCCGGGCGACGCCGGCCGCCCCGCGCCGCGACGCCGGACCCGGTCGCGCCCGACCCGCAGGTCTGCCCCAACTGCGGCTCACCCCGCGGCGCCGCGGCGCTGTTCTGCGAGGCCTGCGGCTACGACTTCACGACCGGCTCGCTCCCGCGACCGCCCGACCCCTCGACCGGCGCGGACGCCAACGCCGCGGGTGCCGGCGGCGACCCGGCGCCGCTGGCCCCGGCCATCGCCGCCGACTGGGTGGCCGAGGTCTGGGTCGACCCCGACTGGTACGAGGCCCAGGAGAGCGACGACCCCTGCCCGTCGCCGGGGCTGCCCGGCCGTCGTCGAGCTCGCCGCGAAGAGCGTGCTCGTCGGCCGCCCGTCGACCAGCCGCAACATCCACCCGGAGATCGACTGCACCGGCGACCCGGGCGTGAGCCGGCGCCAGGCGCAGCTGACCACCGACGGCCAGCGCTGGTGGGTCGAGGACCTCCAGTCCTCCAACGGCACCTACGTCGGCCCGGCGAGCGGGCCCGCTGCCGACCGACCCGGTGCCGCCCGGGCCAGCGCCGCGAGCTGTCCGAGGACGACCGGATCTACGTCGGCGCCTGGACCCGGCTCGTCGTGCGCCGCGCCACCCCGGAGGAACGCGCCCAGTAACCCCACCTGCCACAACTTTTTCGCCCGATGCGAGAACCTTCACCTTCGCACCCCTTCCGTTCGGGTGCGAAGGTGAAGGTTCTGATGTGGAGCGCGTCCGGCATCCCCGGCTCTCGGGGAGGTGGCGGGCCGGGACCGGGCGTCAGCGGTCGCGCAAGGCGGCGCGCACCGCGGCGGCGACCGCTCCGGGCCGCTCGAGCTGCGCCCAGGTGATCCGGACGACGACGTAGCCCAGCCGGCGGAGTCGGTCCTCACGCCGCTTCTCCTGCCACAGCACCTTCGGGTCACCGGCGGCGTACTTGACCTTGCCGTCGAACTCGATGACCACTTTGGTGCCGTTGACCAGGAAGTCGACCCTCGCCACGAAGTCGCCGCGCTCGTCGACGATCGGCACCTGCGGTGTCACGTCGATGCCGGCCATCGCGAGCGCCACGCCACACCTGGACTCCCCCACCGACTCGCGCCGCCCGTCGACGAGCCGCAGCATGGATGCCGCCCGGCTGCTGTGCGGCCAGGTCGCCACCGCCGCGAGCTGCACGGCGAGCTCGTCCAGAGTGACCACACCCTCGCGCAGGGCGGCATCCGCACTCACCACACCAGTGACGATGCCGTGGTCGACCGCGTGCTGCACCACGGCTGCTGCCGGCGGGGATGCCGGGCCCCAGTCGGTCGAGACCGACTCTCCGCGGGCGGGGCGCACCCAGAAGGCGCTCATCCCGCCGGCGCGCTGGATGGGCCGCGCGATGCTCGGCGTTCCCAGCGGCGCGCCCCAGACGGTGATGCCGTGCGCCAGCAGCGCCGACGTTCCGGCGAGCACGGCATCCGGGTAGAGCAGGAATGCGCCGGCGCAGAGCTGGCGGTGCCAGCTCTCGGCGTCTGGTGCGGCGAGTGCCTCGACGGCGTAGAGGCCTCGGCCCGGATGCCGCAGGACGCCCGCCTTGACGAGCTTCACCAGTACCGGAGCCGAGAGGCCGGCCGCCGTTGCCTGGGCGGTGGTGAGCATGCCCTGCTGGGTTCGTGCGGTCGTGACCAGCGCGGCATCCAAGGACGTCAGCGACGCGGTGTCGGTGGTGGGAGGTTCGGGGACACGGGGAGCCTCGACGGGTGAGGGAGCCGTGGGTGCAGTGGTCGTGGGGTGTGTCGTCATGGGCCGGAAGGCTCGCCCGCGAACCCGGCTACCGACCAGACTGCGCGCCGACCTGTGGACGAGCGGACCGGCATCCGGTGCCCTGTGGACGACGCCGCACCGCGGGCGGAGCCCGACCTTCACACCGGAACCTTCACCTCAGCACCCCAACCGAAGTGGTGCTGAGGTGAAGGTTCCCGCATCGGGCGAAAAAGTTGTGACGTGGGGGGTCAGGGGGACATCGCGAGGAAGAGGAACGCCGCGAAGAGCGTGAGGTGCACGCTCGCCTGCAGCCGGGTCGCCCGCCCCGGCACGACGGTCAGCACCGCGACGACGACCGTGATCGCCAGCAGCACGATCTGGGTCGCGCCGAGGCCGAGGTGCAGCGGCGTCGGGATCCAGATCGAGGCCACGGCCAGGGTCGGGATGGTCAGGCCGATGCTCGCCATCGCCGACCCCATCGCGAGGTTGAGCGAGGTCTGGATGCGGTCGCGGCGGGCCGCGTTGACGGCGGCGATCGTCTCGGGCAGCAGCACGAGCAGCGCGATGACGACACCGACGAACGACACCGGCAGGCCCACCGCGAGCACGCCGTCCTCGATGGCCGGCGACTCGATCTTCGCCAGGCCCACGACGGCGACGAGCGAGAGCACGAGGAAGCCGAGCGAGGTGTAGGCCTCGCGGGTCGTCGGCGGGTCGGCGTGGTCGTCCTCGGTGAGGGTGGCGCCCTTGCGTGAGACGGGCAGGAAGAAGTCGCGGTGGCGCACGGTCTGGGTCACGACGAACGCGAGGTAGAGGGCCAGCGACGCGACGGCGGCGAAGGCGAGCTGGGCCGAGGTGAACTCCGGCCCCGGCTGGCTCTCGGTGACGGTCGGCAGGACGAGGCAGACGGTGGCCAGGGTCGCGACGGTCGCGAGCGCGCCCCCGGTGCCCTCGGCGTTGAAGCGGACGGTGCCGAAGCGGCGCGCGCCCATCAGCAGGGACAGTCCGAGGATGCCGTTGATCGTGATCATCACCGCGGCGAAGACGGTCTCCCGGGCGAGGGTGGCCGCCTCGTCGCCGCCGGACAGCATCAGCGTGACGATGAGCGAGACCTCGATGACGGTGACGGCGACCGCGAGCACGAGCGAGCCGAACGGCTCCCCCACCCGGTGGGCCACCACCTCGGCATGGTGCACGGCGGCGAGCACGGCACCGGCGAGCAGCAGCGCGACGAGCACGACCACGGCGATGCCGATGTCACGGCCCCAGGTGGCGACGAGCGCCAGCAGCGCGACGACCGGCAGGACCCGCCACACCAGCGTCGTGGTGCGTGCGGAGGCGGCCACGGTCAGCCCCGGACGCCGGCCGACGACTCGGCGAGCGATCGTTCGGCGGCCTCGACCACGTTGGACAGGAGCATCGCCCGGGTCATCGGGCCGACCCCGCCGGGGTTGGGGCTGACGAAGCCGGCGACGTCCCAGACGTCGGGGGCGACGTCGCCCGCGACGACCGACTTGCCGGTGGCCGGGTCGAGCACGCGGGAGACGCCGACGTCGAGCACGGCGGCACCGGGCTTGACCATGTCGGCGGTGATGATGCCCGGCACGCCGGCGGCCGCCACCACGATGTCGGCCTGGCGCACCTCGGCGGCCAGGTCACGCGTGCCGGTGTGGCACAGCGTGACGGTCGCGTTCTCGGACTTGCGGGTGAGGATCAGGCCCAGCGGGCGCCCCACGGTGATGCCGCGGCCGACCACGACGACCTTCGCGCCGGCGATCGGCACGTCGTAGCGGCGGAGCAGCTCGATGCAGCCGACCGGCGTGCACGGCAGCGGCGCGGGGTGGCCGAGCACCAGCCAGCCGAGGTTGGTGGGGTGCAGCCCGTCGACGTCCTTGGCGGGGTCGACGGCCGACAGGATGGCGTTCTCGTCGAGGCCGGTGGGCTGCTGCACGATGAAGCCGGTGCACTCGGGGTCGTCGTTGAGCTCGTGCACCACGGCGAGCACCTCGTCGAGCGAGGTGCCGGCCGGCAGGTCGCGGCGCAGGCTGCGGATGCCGATCTCGGCGCAGTCGCGGTGCTTGGCGCCGACGTACCACTGGCTGCCGGGGTCGTCGCCGACGAGCACGGTGCCGAGGCCCGGGACCACCCCGTGTTCCGCGAGCACGGCGACGCGCTGGCGCAGCTCCTCCTTGATCGTGCCGAGGATCGCCTTGCCGTCCAACGTGGTAGCAGTCACGCCACCGATTCTTTCATGGCTGGTGGGGGCCACTTCCCACGGCGGGACGAGCGCGGATGCCGTGGCACGGCATCCGGCGTACTTCGCACCCCGAGCTTCACCTCGGCACCGGAACGGAAGGGGTGTCGAGGTGAAGGTTCCGGGATCGGGCGAGAAAGTTGGGGTCAGGCGGGGGTGGCGGCGGCCAGG
>CAWAKY010000019.1:0-437208 GCA_963782695.1 uncultured Actinomycetota bacterium
ACGCCGAAGTGCGGCGGATAGAGAATCGCCCAGTCCACCACGTCGGCGTAGCGGCGCAACTGGCCAGCCACGTCTTCCGGCGCGCCGAACACGGCCCGCTCCTCGACCATCGCATCCCCCGCGGCGATCACGCCGGCCGCGTCGCCGCGGGCAAGGGCTTCGCGGGCCGCGATGCGCTCGGCGGCGAACTGCCCGTCGGGGAAGAGCGCGTCGTAGCCCTTCGGCGTGGAGTAGAAGCCGACCTGAGCCGCGGCGTCCCGGCGCGCGGCGCGCGGGTCGGTGCTGGCCGCGGCCACGATCTGCGTGGTCATCCGCAGCCGCGCCGCGTCCCGGCCTGCCCTGGCCGCACCCTCGGCCAGCAGCGGGCGCGCCGTGTCACGCAGATAGCCGGCCGAGGCGATGGTGTGCCCGACGAACCCGTCGGCGCATTCCCCCGCGACCCTGACCATGTGCTCACCCACGCCCGCCGCGAGGATCGTCAGGCTATCCGGCAGCGCGGTACGGTCGTAGTGCGCCATCGAGAACGTGGTCGAACTGGCCCTCGTACCGGAACGGCCCGCTGCGATGCGCCGTCAGCTGCCTGATCAGCTCGATCCGCTCCCGGACCTGAGGCGCGGGATGCTGCAGCGCGGTTCCGTACCAGTCCTGGTTCATCCGGCGCGTGCTGCTGCCCACCCCCAGCACGAAACGGCCGCCGGCGATCCCCTGGACGTCGGCCGCTGCCGCGGCCAGGGCCAGCGGCGCACGGGCGAACAGCGGGGTCACGCTGGTGCCGACGATCGCGGTCTCGGAAACCGCGGCGAACGCCGCCGCGCGGGTCAGGCTGCTTCGGTTGTAGTAGTCGATCGACCAGAGGGAATGGATGCCGGCCCGGTCGGCCGCCCGGACGATCGTCAGGGCGTCGGCGGGGTCCTCGTCCATGACCACGAGCCCGACCTGCATTGCCGTTCTCCCTCCGCCGGCTGCGCTGGTGTCGCACACGTGACTATAGATTCGGTTCGGTGACGGAGGCGAGGGCCGGCCATGGGCCCAGAGAGGAGCCGGTGATGGGCAGGCTCGAGGACAAGATCGCGATCGTGACCGGTGGCGGGCAGGGTATCGGCAAGGCCATCGCCGGGAAGCTGGCCGCGGAGGGGGCGACCGTCGTCGTCACCGACCTGGACGAGGCCAGCGCCAAGGAAACGGCGGACGCGCTGCCGGGCGCCGTCGCGATCCGCGCCGACGTCACCGACCGCCAGGGCGTCCAGGCGATGGTCAGCCGGGTCGTGGAGCAGTTCGGCCGCGTCGACGTCCTGGTCAACAACGCCGGCTGGGACAAGGCCAGCTCGTTCGTTGACTCCGACCCGGCCGACTGGGACCGCGCGATCGCCGTCAACCTGTACGGCGTGCTGCACACCTGTAAGGCGGTGCTGCCGCTCATGGCCGAACGGGGCGGCGGGGCGGTGGTGAACCTGGGCTCGGACGCCGGCCGGGTGGGCTCGTCCGGCGAGGCGGTTTACTCCGCGGCCAAGGGCGGGATCATCGCCTTCACCAAGTCGCTGGCCCGGGAGATGGCACGCCACCAGGTCAGGGTCAACTGCGTCTGTCCCGGTCCCACCGACACCGCGCTGTTCGCGTCGTTCGCGGGGCCGAAGCTGCGGGAGGCCCTCACCAGGGCGATCCCGTTCCGGCGGCTCGGCCAGCCGGACGACGTGGCCAACGTCGTCGCGTTCCTCGCCTCGGACGAGGCATCCTTCGTCACCGGCCAGACCGTCAGCGTCAGCGGCGGCCTCACGATGAGCTGAACCCAGGGAGCAGTCCATGAAGTTCTCCGAGTACGAGCAGCTCCGATTCGAACGCCGGGACCACGGCGTGCTGCTCATCACCATGGACCGGCCGGATAAGTACAACGCCGCCGACGAGCAGATGCACGGCGAGCTCGCCCGGGTCTGGGCCGAGGTCTCGGCCGACCCGGAGACGCGGGTCGCCGTGATCACCGGCGCCGGCCGGGCGTTCTCGGCTGGCGGCGACCTGGACATGGTCCGGCGGATGGCTGGCGATCACGACCGCGTGGCGCACATGCTCCGCGAGATGAGCGATCTGGTCTACAACATAATCAACTGCGAGAAGCCGGTGGTGTCCGCGATTAACGGCGTGGCCGTGGGCGCGGGCACGGTGGTGGCGCTGCTGGCCGACATCTCGATCTGTGCCCTGGACGCCAGGCTCGGCGACGGTCACGTCCGGCTCGGCGTGGCCGCCGGCGACCACGCCGCGATCTTGTGGCCGTTGCTGTGCGGCATGGCCAAGGCCCGCTACTACCTGCTGACCGGCGAGATGATCACCGGCGAGGAGGCCGAACGGCTCGGCATGGTCAGCAAGGCCGTCCCCCGCGACCAGGTGCTCGACGAGGCGTTGCGCATCGCGGACAGCCTGGCCACCGGCTCGCAGCCCGCGATCCGGTGGACGAAGCGGGCGCTGAACAACTGGCTCAAGATGGCCGGCCCGATCTTCGACCAGTCCGCGGCCTACGAGATGCTCACGTTTATGGGCCCCGACGTCGTCGAAGGCGCGGCGGCGCTCACCGAGAAGCGCGCGCCCCGGTTCCCTTCGGCTCAGCAAGCCCAGCACGCCAACCAGACGAGTGATTCCTGATTCAGCTGAGTGTGACGTGTCCGCTGTGACTGACGGCCCATCGAAACCATCAAGAGCTGAGGAACGAACAGTGCTGCGAACCGGCAAGGACTACATCGAGTCGCTCCGCGACGGCCGGGAGGTGTGGATCGACGGCGAGCAGGTCACGGACGTGGCCACGCACCCGGCGTTCGCGCCGATGGTGAGCGTCCGCGCGCGGATCTACGATCTCGGCCACGAGGCCGGCACCAGGGACCTGCTGACGTATACCGACGAGGAGACCGCGGAACGCTGCGCCACCACCTCGCGCCCGCCGCGCACCCGCGAGGACTGGCGGGCCAAACGGGACTCGGTCGACGCCATCCTCGACGACGCCGGCGGCGTAGTTACCCGGGTCGGCGACGAGACGGTCGGCGAGATGTGGTCGCTGTTCGACGGGCAGAACGTGCTGAACGAGATCGACCCGGCGTTCTCCGCGAACATCGCCCAGCACGTCCGGCGCGCCCAGCTACTCGACCAGTTCGACGTCTCGGCCAACACCGACCCGAAGGGAAACCGGGCCCTGCGGCCGCAGGACCAGGACCCCGACGTGCTGCTGCACGTGGTCGGCGAGACCGGGAACGGCATCGTGGCGCGCGGCGCCAAGTTCGAGACCGCGGCGGCCGATGCGAACCAGGCGTTCGTCAAGCCGACGATCGGCGAGTGGAACAACGAGGTGCTGTCCGACTACGCGGTCGGCTTCCTGGCCGACATGGGCGCGCCGGCATCAAGCAACTGCCGGTCCCGCCTTCGCCGGGCGGCCGCGACCCCGAGGACTACCCGCTGACCAGCCGGTACGACGAGATCGACACGATGATCGTCTTCGACGACGTGGAGATCCCCTGGGAGAACGTCTTCTTCTACCCGCACACCAAGGCGGCCGCGTTCATCCGCGCGACCCTGCACCGGTACAGCATCTTCCCGTACGTCCAGCGCTACCTGCGGTTGGCCCGCCCGCAGCGCCCAGCCGGCCGACCCCGACGACGTAGTCGAACAGTCCGCGCGGGTAGCGACCGGTGAACAGGATCGCGAACCACGCGATCACCACGGCCACGAAGGCGCCCAGCCCGAGGAACAGCAGCACGATGTAGTGGGGCAGGGCCAGGAGCCACTTGACCAGCGGCAGCCACCGGTTGAGGCCCTCGCGCGCGTCGGGGTAGTCCAGGTCGAGGTGGACGGACTGCTCGTCCTCGGTCGAGGGGTACCGGTCGGTGAGCAGCGCGAGGTAGGCGCCGACGCGCATCCCGAAGCGGTTGAACTGCGAGGACGAAGTCGAACCACCAGCGCGGGTAGCGCTGCCGGAAGAGGAGCATCAGCGCCGTGGCGGCGAACAGCCCACCGGCGATGCCGCCACCGGTGCTCGTCGTCTTCTTGATGACCTCGCCCGACTGGTAGATGACCGTGGTCGAGGTCGCGGCGGCACTCACCAGCGAGAGCACGATGGCGATGGGGATGATGAAGAACGACCCGGAACAGCGTGGTGAACCGGTCCAGCTGGTCGGGGTAGTCGATGTCGAGGCGAGCGCTGTACGTCTCCTGAGGCGTGACCATGGTGCTTCCTGCTTTCCGTTCGTGTCGAGAGGAGCGGCCGTTTCGAGGGGCCCCGGTCAGTGCTGCGGGATGAGCCGATCCGGTCGGGGCCCGCGGGGGCAGCGGGGCACTGGGGCGGCCGGCGACGACATCGGTTGGGTCGGCCCCCAGCAGGATCCCCGGCGGCTGAACCCGAACGTGTCCACGACCAACTCCGACGGGCCGGACCCACTGCCCCGCCCCGTCCAGCATCCCGCCAGCCCACACCGGTGGTCGTCGGCTGCCTGCAAGGTCACACGGCCCGGGCCGCCCGATCCGGAAGACCGACCTCGCAGCATGCAGCCCCCGACCCCACCTCAACGAAGGCTGAGGTGACTGTTGACCCGGGGCGCCGGCCGGGTCGATGCTCGGCCGATGGCCCTTCTGCTGGCCGCCGCGATGGTGGTCGTGGTCACCTACTGCCTCGCCCGGATGGTCCGGCCGTCCTTCGCCGACCCGGGCCACCGGCGCGACCTGGACGGATGGCATGCCCTGATGGGCGTCGCGATGGCCGCGATGCTGGTGCTCACGTACGCCCCGGTGGCCGCGCTGCTCGCCCTGACGGTGTTCGTGGTCGGCGTCGGCTGGTCGGTCGTGCGGCTCGCGGCCCCGGATGCGCGCGCGGCGTACCTCCGCCTCGGCCTGGGCTGCTCGGCGATGGCCGCGATGCTGCTGCCGGTGGCGACGGCCTCCGCCGCCGCGCCGTCGAGCGTGCCCGCGATGGTGCACGCGATGCCGATGGACCAGGCGCGCCTCGCCCCGACCACCCCCACGTGGACGACCCCCCTGACCCCGCCGACGCGCTGCTCGTGCTGGCCCTGCTCACGGCCTTCGCCGTGATCCTCGTGGTCCGCCTGGCCGGCACGTTCCGCGGGGGTGAGACCGTGGCCGGTCGGCTGGCCGCCTGCTGTGACGTGGCGATGGCCGCGGCGATGGGCTACATGCTCGCCGCCTTCCTCTGAACCAAATCAACACTTTGCCTGAGGTGGCCGTTGACGGCCGCCCTGCGGAGGGCGAGAGTCGTGTGACCGCGGTCACAGCGGTTCACCGGGAGGTCGCCCATGCAGGTCCCCGCACCGTTCGAGTACGAGCGCGCCACCAGCGTCGACCACGCGATCGGGCTGCTCGACCGCCTCGGCAGCGAGGCCCGGCTGGTCGCCGGCGGCCACAGCCTGCTGCCGATGATGAAGCTCCGGCTGGCCAACCTCGAGTACCTCATCGACATCAACGACCTCCACGACGAGCTCGGCTACGTCCGGGTCGGGCGCCGACGAGGTCCGGATCGGGGCGATGACCCGCCACCGCGAGCTGCTCGAGTCCGCCGAGCTGGCCGCGCTCTTCCCGATCTTCGCCGACGCCGAGCGCGGTGATCGCCGACCCGGTCGTGCGCAACCGCGGCACGCTCGGCGGCTCGCTGTGCCAGGCGGACCCGTCCGAGGACCTGTCCGCGGTGTGCACGACGCTCGACGCCAGCTGCGTGATCCGCGGCGCGCGGCGGCGAGCGGGTGGTCACCATGGAGGAGTTCCACCGCGGGCCCTACGAGACCGCGGTCGAGCACGCCGAGATGCTCACCGAGATCCGGATCCCGATCCGGCCGGACGGCTCGAGCGCCTACGCGAAGGTCGAGCGCCGGGCCGGTGACTGGGCGGTCACCTCGGCCGGCGCCGCGGTCTGGATGGACGGCGGCGTGATCTCCGACGCCCGGGTCGGGCTGGCGGCCGTCGGCCCGAACACCACCGGCATCCCGGCCATCTCCGAGGCGCTGCGTGGCCAGCAGCCCGTCCGAGGAGCTCTACGCCCGGGCCGGGGCGATCGCGGCCGAGAGCTGCTCGCCCGCCACCGACAACCGCGGGCACCGCCGACTACAAGCGCCACCTCGCCGACGAGCTGACCCGCCGACCCTGCGCACGGCCGTCGAGCGGATCCGGGCCGGCATCGCCGGCGACCAGGCGCGGGCGACCGGGAAGGAACGGCTGACATGCAGGTGTCGATGACCGTCAACGGCGAGACCGGTGACCCGCGAGATCGAGGGCCGGATGCTGCTCGTGCACTTCCTGCGCGACGAGCTCGGGCTGACCGGCACCCACTGGGGCTGCGACACCAGCAACTGCGGCACCTGCGTGGCCTGGATGGACGGCGAGCCGGTCAAGACCTGCACCGTGCTGGCCGCGATGGCCGGCGGCCGCGAGGTCCGCACCGTCGAGGGCCTCGAGCAGGACGGCGTGCTCGACCCGATCCAGGAGGGCTTCATGCAGTGCCACGGCCTGCAGTGCGGCTTCTGCACCCCCGGGATGCTGATGACCGCCCGGGCGCTGCTCGACCGCGACCCGGACCCGAGCGAGGAGACCATCCGCGAGGCGATCTCCGGGCAGATCTGCCGGTGCACCGGCTACACGACGATCGTCCGCTCGGTGCAGTGGGCGGCCGCGCACGCCGACGGCACGAGCCGCGCCGCGAGCCGAGACCGTGGGGAGGCGCGTCATGACCACCGTCGGACGAGCCGACGCGACCGCCGAGGACCTCGAGCACGCCGACAACGACCAGCACCCCGTCGGCCACGGCCGGATGCTCCGCAAGGAGGACCCGCGCTTCATCCGCGGCATGGGCAGGTACGTCGACGACATCCAGCTGCACGGGCATGCTGCACCTCGCGATCCTGCGGTCGCCGGTGGCGCACGCCACGCATCGTCAGCATCGACATCAGCGCCGCCCAGGCGCACCCCAAGGTCAAGGCCGTCATCACCGGCGCCGACCTGGCCGAGAAGGGCCTGGCCTGGATGCCGACCCTGTCCAACGACGTGCAGGCCGTGCTGGCCACCGACAAGGTGCGCTTCCAGGGCCAGGAGGTCGCCTTCGTGGTGGCCGAGGACCGCTACTCCGCGCGCGACGCGCTCGAGCTGATCGACGTCGAGTACGACATCCTCCCGCCGGTCGATCGACGTACGCACAGGCGCTCGCGCCCGACGCGCCGGTGATCCGCACCGACCTCGAGGGCAAGGCCGACAACCACTGCTTCGACTGGGAGACCGGCGACGAGGCGGCGACCGAGGCGGTCTTCGCCAAGGCCGACGTCGTGGTCGACCGAGGACATCGTCTACCCGCGCGTGCACCCGGCCCCGATGGAGACCTGCGGCTGCGTCGCCGACTACGAGCGGGTCGGCGGCAAGCTCACGCTGTGGACGACCAGCCAGGCGCCGCACGCCCACCGCACCGTCTACGCGCTGGTGTCCGGGCTGCCCGAGCACAAGATCCGGGTCATCGCGCCCGACATCGGCGGCGGCTTCGGCAACAAGGTGCCGATCTACCCCGGCTACGTCTGCGCGATCGTCGCCTCGCTGGTGATCGGCAAGCCGGTCAAGTGGATGGAGGACCGCACCGAGAACCTCGTCAGCACCGGCTTCGCCCGCGACTACGTGATGCGCGGCGAGATCGCGGCCACCAAGGAGGGCAAGATCCTCGCCATCCGCACCAACGTGCTCGCCGACCACGGCGCCTTCAACGGCACCGCCGCGCCGATCAAGTACCCCGCCGGCTTCTTCGGCGTCTTCACCGGCAGCTACGACCTCGAGGCGGCCTACTGCTCGATGACGGCGGTCTACACCAACAAGGCGCCCGGCGGCGTGGCCTACGCCTGCTCGTTCCGGATCACCGAGGCGGTCTACCTCGTCGAGCGGATCGTCGACTGCCTGGCCTACGACCTGGAGATGGACCCGGTCGAGCTGCGGCTGAAGAACTTCATCCAGCCCGACCAGTTCCCGTACACGACGCAAGACCGGCTGGGTCTACGACTCCGGCGAGTACGAGCGCGCGCATGCGACCTGGCGCTCGAGATGGCCGGGTACGACGACCTGCGCGCGCGAGCAGGCCGAGAAGCGCGCCACGCGGCGAGCTGATGGGCATCGGCGTCGCGTTCTTCACCGAGGCCGTCGGCGCCGGGCCCCGCAAGGACATGGACATCCTCGGCCTCGGCATGGCCGACGGCTGCGAGCTGCGGGTGCACCCGACCGGCAAGGCCGTCGTCCGCGCTGTCCGTGCATGAGCCAGGGCCAGGGCCACGAGACGACGTTCGCCCAGATCGTCGCCGAGGAGATCGGCATCCCGCCGGCCGACATCCAGGTGGTCAACGGCGACACCGACCAGACGCCGTTCGGTCTCGGCACCTACGGCAGCCGGTCGACGCCGGTGTCCGGCGCGGCCGCCGCGCTGGTGGCCCGCAAGGTGCGCGACAAGGCCCAGATCATCGCCTCGGGGATGCTCGAGGTGTCGGTGGCCGACCTCGAGTGGCAGAAGGGCTCCTTCCACGTGAAGGGCGACCCGAGCCGGTCGGTGACCATCCAGGACATCGCCATGCGCGCCACGGCGCGGGCGACCTGCCCGAGGGCATCGAGGGCGGGCTGGAGGCCCAGATCTGCTACAACCCCTCGAACCTCACCTACCCGTTCGGTGCCTACATCTGCGTCGTCGACATCGACCCCGGCACCGGCCGTGGTCAAGGTGCGCCGGTTCATCGCCGTCGACGACTGCGGCACCCGGATCAACCCGATGATCATCGAGGGCCAGGTGCACGGCGGGCTGACCGACGGCGTCGGCATGGCGCTGATGGAGATGATCGCCTTCGACGAGGACGGCAACTGCCTGGGCGGCTCGCTGATGGACTACCTGATCCCGACCGCGCTCGAGGTGCCGCACTGGGAGACCGGCCACACGGTGACGCCGTCGCCGCACCACCCGATCGGGGCCAAGGGCGTCGGCGAGTCCGCGACCGTCGGCTCGCCGCCGGCCGTGGTCAACGCGGTGGTCGACGCGCTCAAGCCGTTCGGCATCCGGCACGCCGACATGCCGCTCACGCCGTCGCGGGTGTGGGACGCCATGCAGGGCCGACCCGACGCCGCCGATCTGACCGAGGACCGAGCCGATGACCATGACCGCTGTCGGCACGCGGATCGACGAGCTGACCGCGCGACCGGCGTGCCCTTCGTGCAGGCCACGGTGGTGCGCGCCCAGGAGCCGAGCTCGGCGCACGCCGGGCGACCGGGCGATCGTGCTGGCCGACGGCTCCATCGAGGGCTTCGTCGGCGGCCACTGCGCCGCCGGGTCGGTGCGCACGGCGGCGCTCGACGCCCTCGACTCGGGCGAGAGCATGCTGCTGCGGGTGCTGCCCGACGGCGACGACGTGTTCCCGGAGTCGCCCGGGTGCGAGCATCGTGGTCAACCCGTGCCTGTCCGGCGGAGCGCTGGAGATCTACCTCGAGCCGCTGCTGCCCGCGCCCGCTGCTGCACCTGGTCGGCACCTCGCCGATGGCCGACGCCGTGGCCGACGCTCGCGCCGCCGCTCGGGCTTCGTGGTCGACCGCGCGGCCGAGGCGCCGCGCCCGGCGGGCGCGACCGCCGTGGTCGTCTCCAGCCACGGGGGCGACGAGGCCGGGGAGATCCGGGCGGCGCTCGACGCCGGGGTCGGCTTCGTCGGCGTGGTCTGCAGCCGCACCCGCGGGCGAGTCGCTGCTGGCCGAGCTCGACCTGACCGCCGCGGACGGCCGCGCGGGTCCACGCGCACGTCGGGCTCGACATCGGCGCGCGCACCGCGCCGGAGGTGGCGCCTGTCGATCATGGCCGCGATCGTGCGCGGCATCCGGGTCGAGGGGTTGATCGCGCGCACCGCCGGCACAGGTGCGCGCCGGCCCCCGCCAGGCCGATCGACCCGGTGTGCGGCATGACCGTCACGGTCGGCCCGGACACCGCCCACGCGGTCGTGGACGGCGTCGACCACTGGTTCTGCATGACCGGCTGCCGCGACCGCTTCGTGGCGGACGCACGCCGCGATGACGGACCTGTCGTCCGCCGAGGAGGTCCGCCGGCGGTTCGACGACCACGGCTACCTCGCCGACGAGGGCATGTCCACCGCGGTGTTCCTCACCCTGCGGCTGGGCCTGCCGCTGCTGCTCGAGGGCGAGCCGGGCGTCGGCAAGACCGCCGCCGCCCAGGTGCTCGCCAAGGCGCTCGACGCGCCGCTGGTGCGCCTCCAGTGCTACGAGGGCCTCACCGCGAGCGAGGCGCTCTACGACTGGAACCACCAGCGCCAGCTGCTGGCCATCCGGCTCGCCGAGTCGCAGCACGAGACGCTCGGCGAGGCCGACCTGTTCAGCGAGGAGTTCCTCGTCGAGCGGCCGATCCTGCGCTGCATCCGGTACGACGGGCCGCGGCCGCCGGTGCTGCTGATCGACGAGGTCGACCGGGCCGACGACGAGTTCGAGGCGCTGCTGCTGGAGGCGCTCGGCGAGGGGTCGGTGACCGTGCCCGAGCTCGGCACGTTCACCGCCGAGCGGCCGCCGATCGTGGTGCTCACCTCCAACCGCAGCCGCGACCTGCACGACGCGCTGCGGCGGCGCTGCCTCTACCACTGGCTCGAGTACCCCGAGCCGGCCCGGGTCGTCGCGATCCTGCGCCGCAGCGCGCCCGCGGCGAACGCGGCGCTGATCGAGTCGGCCGCCCAGTTCGTCGGCCACGTGCGCGAGCTGGACCTCGACAAGCCGCCCGGGGTCGCCGAGGCGATCAACTGGGTCGCGGCGCTCTCCGCGCTCGGGTGCGACCGAGCTGGTCCGCGAGCTCGCGGTGCCGACGCTCGGGGCGCTGGCCAAGACCCCCGACGACCGCGACCTGGTCGCTCGCGCTCGCTCGAGACCTACGCGTTCGGCTGACGCCGTGGACACCCCGCCCGTCGCCGGCCCGGTGCTGGCGGCGTCGACCGGGCGGCGTTCGTGGCTGCCGCTCGGCCACCGGCTGCGGGCGGCCGGCGTGCCGGTCACCTTGCGGTCGATGTCGGCGTTCACCGAGGCGCTCGACGTCGCGCCGCCGGCGCACGGTGCGACTCGCTCTACTGGCTGGCCCGGCTCACCCTGGTCAACCGCGCAGCACGACCTGGCCGTCTTCGACGCGGTCTTCGAGGCGGTCTTCGGCGACGCGGTGCTCCCGGTCGACCCGCACGCCCGCCGGACGGCGCACCAGGCCGAGCGACCGACGACGTCGCTCGCGCCCGATGCGGCGGGCGACCCGGCGGGCGGGGACGTCGACCGGCGACCTGCCGTGGCACACGCTGCCGCGGACCTCGTCGGCCGACGACGAGGCCGGCCGACGAGCGCGCGCTGCCCGAGCTGCTGCCGAGCGCGGTCGGCGCGGATCGCCGACACCCCGCTCGAGGAGCTCGACGAGGCAGAGCTGGCGTTGCTCGGCCGCTGGCTGGAGGAGTCCGCGCCGCGCTGGCCGACCCGGCGCAGCCGCGCGCCAGCGGGTCCGGCCGACGGGCCACCGGGTCGCGCTGCGCGAGACGATCGCCGCGCTCCCGGCGCACCGGCTGGGAGCCGATGGAGCTGCAGCGCGACCGCGCCGGTGCGCCGCCCGCGACCGGTCATGCTGCTCGTGCGACGTCAGCCAGTCGATGCAGGCGCTACGCCACGCGCCTACCTGCACCTGATGCGCGCGTTCGCGCGCACCCGGCCGGGCCGAGACGTTCGCCTTCTCGACCTCGCTGACCCGGCTGACCCCGGCGCTCGCGCACCAGTCGGCCGCGGCGGCGATCGCGCTGGCGAGCGAGCAGGTCGACCGACCGGTTCGGCGGCACGCACCTGGCCACCAGCCTCGGCGAGCTGCTCGGCGTCGCGGCACGGCAACGCGGTGCGCGGCGGCGTGCTGGTGATCGCCTCCGACGGCTGGGACAGCGACGACCCGGACGAGCTCGCCGCGGTGATGGCGCGGGCGCGGCGCCGCGCGCACCGGGTCGTGTGGCTCAACCCGCGGGCCGCGGCGCCCGGGCTTCGAGCCGCTGGTCGGCTCGATGGCGGCCGCGCTGCCGTACTGCGACGCGTTCCTGCCCGGCGCACACCGCTGCGGGCGCTGCCGACGTCTTCGACGCGATCGCCGGACGACCGCGCGACGGGTCAGCTCCAGAGCGTGACGTGCACCGCCGGCTTGAACCGGCCGAGGTTGACGCCGGCGCCGCGCACCATGGCCTGGGTGGCGCGCGGGGTGGTGATGAACCGCAGCAGCTCGGCGGCCGCCGGCAGTCTGGCTGTGCGCGGGCAGCGCCATCGCCGCCCAGCGGCCCTGTGCCGCGCAGGCCGGGCCCGTCGAGCGTCACCAGCCGGCCCGCGGCCAGGTCGCGCGGCCACCGCGAAGCGCACGCGCCAGGGACGAGGCCGTCGGTGCGCTTGGTCTCCTCGAGGGCGGCCGCGTCGCTCTGGAAGATGCGCTGGTGCTGCTCGGGCACGCCGAGTCGTCGCAGCATGCTCGGGCACCACGCCCGTCGCTCGTCGGCGGCCGACGGCCCGAGCACCAGGTCTGCGCGCGGAGCCTGGTCGCGGCGTCGGCGCTGCGCCCGGCCAGCGGGTGGTCCGGGCCGGCGACGGCGAGCACCTCGTAGTTCAGGAACGGCTGCTGCGACGAGGCCCGGCGGGCGGGGCGCTGGCGCCGGGCCGATCGCGACGTCGACGGTGCGGGCCGCGAGCAGCGCGGGGAACTGGCGACCGGGCTGCACGCTGAGCTCGACGTCGAGGTCGGCGGCCCGGCTCGGCGAACAGCTCGATCAGGCCGGGGGCGGCGTGCTCGGCGAAGAGGCTCGGAGGCCGCCACCCGCAGCAGCCGCCGGCCGTCGCCCGGCCTGGCTGACCTCGCGGACGGTGCGGTCCTGGAGGCCGAGGATCTCCACCGCCCGGCTGGCCAGCCGCAGCCCGCCGGGGGTGAACGCCAGGCCGGAGGCGGTGCGGGTGAAGAGCAGGTCGTCGAACTCCTTGCGCAGCTGCGCGACGTGCATGGAGACGGCCGCCTCGCTGACGCCGAGCTCGTCGGCGGCGGCCTTCACCGACCCCAGCCGCACCACGGCGGCGAAGGCCCGGAGCTGGGTGGGGGTCACCCGCCCAACCTAACGTCGGCGAACCGCGCAGACGAGGGCGTCGTGGCCGGCGACAGGTCAGGGCCCCGCTGCGAGTTCTCGCAACCCGGCGCCGGATCCGGGTCCACCCCTGTCAGGATGCCGACATACCCGCACGGCGACGACGAGGTGGAGCGATGACCAGCACCGACAAGGACGGCTACCGACGCCAACGAGAGTCCGAGAGGGCATGGCTCGGCAAGCCCCTCACGACCGGTGTGGCGATCGCCCTGCTCACCACGAACCTGCTCGTGACGGTGTTGATCGTCGGGTTTCTCGCGTAGCGCTGCCTCGCGACCCCGACCCCGACCCCGGCCCCGGGGTCGAGGTCGACCTCGGGCCAGCTTCGGACCAAGGCTGGCCGCCAGGCATCGCTGCCAAGACGATTCTCATGCACCAGGGCCCGCTGCAGAATGGTCAGTTCCGTACGCCGGAGTCCAGACGCCGCAGCCGGCAATCGTGGGGGCGCCCTCCCCGAGTTCGGGAGCAGGGTGACCTGCGTCCTATGCCAACCGTTTGGCTGCGTCGTGTTCGGCTGAGGTGGTTGGGTGTGGCTAGGGCCGCCATGGCGACGCGAGGCAGCACGCCTCAAGATCCCACGCGCTACCGATTCCGTTCTGGCACTTGGTAGGTGGCCTCGCTGACTCCGCTGACCTCCGGCAAGCGTTGACTTCGCAACCGATCCGGGGGACGGAGTCAACTCATGTTCGGCAGCACCACCCGCAAGCTCGCCCTGGTCGCGGCGGCCACTGTCGCCCTGGGCCTTGTCGCGCCGAGCGCGCAGGCCGCGACGTGGACCAAGACAGCCAGCACGACCCAGAACGCGTACTCGTGGAACGCGTACAGGGCCAAGGTGACGCCGTCGCGGCCCCGTCCGTGTCGGGCTACTCGGTGTACTCGAAGACGATGAGCGTCAAGAACTCTCGGGCACCTACGTCGCCAAGGCCGTCACCTCCAAGTGGCTCGGCAGGGGCACCTACAAGGTGTACTCGACCTTCAAGTACCGCAAGTCGGTCCCGTACAAGGTGACCGTCACCGAGACGGACTACCTGAGCACCCTCTACGAGCGCATGACGCTGACCTCGTGCACCATCACCGGCATCCCGGACGTCGTTGAGGCGACACTGCACCGGGACGTACAACGGTCACCCGGCAACGGCGCGTGACGCGATGGGAATGCCCGTCGCCGGCTACGCCGTCGGAGATGTCGTCAGCGCCGGTGACCCCATGTTCGAAGAGCTGGCCTCATGGGGGCGGAACGGTCACCTACAAGACCACGCAGACGAGGTACAAGTACGTCTACGCCGCCAACAGGTACAGGTACCGGTACGCCACGGTCAAGAAGGTCTACAACGCTCCCACGGTGTCCTACACCGAGTTCAAGATGATCAAGGCCCCCTTCTACAGGCGACAACGGCGACACGCTCGCCCACGTCCGGGCGATCATCGGCTCCAACGGCTCGCGCACCGACTTCACCGACTACGGCGACTCGATACTTCTACTCGTACGTCTGGAAGCAGGCAAACGGCGACACCGTGTCGATCGGCTTCTGGAACGGGAGGGCGTACTTCAAGACCTGGTACTGACCCAGCTCGCTCGAGAGCCCCGTGCCGACCTGTGCACGGGGCTCTCGTCGCCTCCCCGAGGACCAGGCGTTTCGCAGCCAGTGACGCGAGCATCACAGGTGCGCGACGGTGAGAGGGCTACACCTCGTCATCGCGGTCGCGCAGGGAGTCGGATCATGCTCTGCAGGATCCGGAACGCGTCCGACTGCTCGGCCTGGGTCATGCCGGCCAGCATCCTGACCTCGACGGACCGGACCGCTACGGTCGCCTTCTCTAGGCTCCGTCGGCCGCGAGGCGTGAGCCGCGTGGGAAGGACCTTCCCGACGGGTGCCTCCGCGGGCCTGGTCACGTAGCCGTCTCGTTCCAGGGCCTGGAGCAGCACGTTCATCGACTGCCGGGTCACGAACGCGCCCCGCGCGAGCTCGGAGTTCGACAGGCCCGGTCGTTGAGCCAGCAGCTCGAGGCAGGAGTAGTGCGTCACGCTCATCCCGAGCGGCCGCAGCACCTCCTCCATGGCTGCGCGGAGGGCGCTCGACGCCTCTTTCAGCAGGTAGCCCAGTGACGTCTCCAGGTCGACGCCGGCACCGTCTTGACTCATGTCAGTATTCTGACATAGATTGTCGCGTGTCAGGAAACTGACACGAAACGAAGGAGCATCATCATGCCCGCCACCGGCCCCGACTTCATCTCGCTCCAGGCGCGCGACCTCGACGCGTCGCAGGCGTTCTACGAGCAGTACCTCGGCCTCGTCCGCTCGCCGGCCGGACCTCCGCACGCCGTCGTCTTCGAGACGAAGCCGATCGCGTTCGCACTCCGCGACGTCGTTCCCGGCACCGATCTCGCATCCGTTGCCCAGCCCGGCATCGGTGCCGCGATCTGGCTCCACGCCACAGACGTCCAGGCCATTCACGATGCTCTCGTCGCCGACGGCCACACCATCGTCTCCGCACCGATCGACGGCCCCTTCGGTCGGACGTTCACCTTCGCCGACCCCGACGGCTACCAGGTCACTCTCCACGACTGAGGGAACCGATCGTCGTTGTCGACGTCGCGCGTCGAGGGCTAGGTTCGCTCGCATGGCGACGAGCTCCTCCATCGGTTTCGCGGCCTCGGTCGGCGGCCTCGCCGGGGCGTCGCTGGCGGCGCACCGAGGCCTGCGGGCGGCGGCCGGCGCCGCTGTGGTCGGGGCCGTCGCCCTGGGCGTGTCCGAGGCCGTGGCCAGGGCTCGCCAGAAGGAGGGGGAGATCCCGGCGCTGTGGCAGCGCATCGCGGTGAGCACGGCGTTGGCGGCACCCCTCGGCTGGCTTGCCGGGCGCCTGACCCCCGCGGGTGCACGCACCATCGGCGCGGCCACCGGCGGCGTGGTCGGGGCGATGGGCATCCGACCCCAGAAGGTGGTGATGGGCCCGGTCGTCGGAGCCGTGGTGGGGCAAGCGCTCTCCCGCGGGCCCGCGCCGGCGGCCGTCGTGGCGAGCAGCACCGTGCTGGCGTACCGCAGCCTGTCGGCGCTGGTCTTCCGCGACCAACAGGTCAGCCTGCTCGCCGACCGGGTCAGCGCCGCCGACCTGCCGTTCGTCGTCCCGCGCCCGGCGCGGTCGAGGTACGTCGGCACCGGGTACGTCAGGGAGCTCGCCGAAGAGCTCGGTGCCCGGTACACCGAAGGCGCGCCGGATGCCGGGATCGTGGCCTCCCTCGACGCGTTGGCCGGGCCGGCGTTCGACCCCGCACAGGTCGACCCGCTCGTCCGTGAGTTCTACGAGCACACCACGCGGTTCGCCCTGGACATCGTCCCGCAGTGGCGGATGTGGGTGCGGCCCGGCTACCTCCTGTACCGCACCGCGGTGGCGCGGCCCTTGGGCCAGGCCAGCATCCCGATGAACCAGCACGAGGCCCAGCGCGGGATCCGCAGCCGGATCGACACCGTCACCGGCGTCGACGGCACCGTGTCCGTGCGCGGCTGGATCAGGTCGTTCGCCGACGACGACGAACCGATCATGGTCGGCATCTACACCACCTACACCCACGAGGAGACCGGCTACGTCAGCGTCGGGTTCCCGGTCCCGGAGGGCAGCTTCACCGCCACCCTGCTCCCGCGATCCGCCCCGACCGCGGCCTGACCCTGACCAGCCGCGCCGACGACGGCCAGACCGGGCACTACCTCACCTACGTCGACACGGCCGCGGACGAGCTCACGGCCTTGGCGGTCCACGGCTTCGAGGAGCAGCTCGACGTCTTCGTCGACGACGGGGTCCTGCGCGCAGAGCACGCGTTCTGGCTGTTCGGCTTTCCGTTCCTCACCCTGCACTACCGGATCGCCCGAAAGCCCACCCCCTGACCAGTGACAACCCTCGACGATCGCGGCGGTTCTCCCTCGACATCAGCCCACCGGCCCGCCATGATGATGCCGCGATCCCTCATCCGACGGCCGTCGGGCTGGGTGCGTCACCTCCGCCGGCAGGTGATGTCGTCGTTCGGGCATGTTCGGGGCTGCTCAGACGTTGTTCCGGTTCCACCCCGTACGGGAAAGGCACCACAGATGGCGACCGACTACGACGCCCCGCGACTCCGCGAGGGCGATGAGGACAAGCCCGAGACCTTGGAAGGGCTGCACTCGACCGGATCGCGCGCGGTGGACCTGCTCGAGGAGGGCGACCCCGACGGCGGCCTGGAGCTGCCCGGCGCGGACCTGTCGGACCTGTCGCTGGAGGTGCAGGTGCTCCCGAAGCAGTCGGACGAGTTCACCTGCATGCGCTGCTTCCTGGTGGCACACCGCTCGCAGGAGTCCAAGCCCGGAGTGAGCATCTGCCGCGACTGCGCCTGACCCGCACCACGGCCCCGTACAGCGTGGGCTCGACACCTCGCCACTGACCTGCCGGTCGAGGGCAGGTCGACGACTCGTCCGAGGTGTACCCGCGGTCACACGGCGAGGGTGATGCCGTCGCGCGTGGTTCGCTCCTAGTCTCGCCACAGAGGCGGCCGGGTACGGCGACGTCCTCGTCGGTGGTGCTGTGTCACGCCCTCGTCGGGCACCTGCCATCGCGGCTGGTGACGAGGACTGCAGGAGGGGGCTCAGATGACCACTCAGCCGACACCCGGGACCGAGCCGGTGGTGCAGGGCAGCAAGCGCCTGATGGTGCTGCTGGCGATGGCGATGTTCGTCCTGGTGGTCGACACCTCGCTGATGAACGTGTCGATCTCGGCCGTCGATCGACGACCTGGACACCACCGCCAGCGGCGTGCAGTCCGCCATCGCCCTCGAGGCGCTGGTCTCGGCGGCGTTCATCCTGATCAACAGCAAGGTCGGCGACCTGATCGGCCGCAAGCGGGCCTACGTCCTGGGGCTGCTGGCGTACGCCGTCGGCGCGCTGGCGATGACGCTGGCCCAGAGCCTGACCGCGATCGTCATCTTCTGGGCGATCATCGGCGGGCTCGGCGCGTCGCTGCTGCTGCCGGCCATGCAGTCGCTGATCCACGGCAACTTCGCCGGCGCCGCGCAGAAGCAGGCGTACGCGCTGGTCGGCGCCGCGGCCGCCATCGCCGCCGCGGTCGGGCCGCTGCTCGGCGGCTTCGTCACGACGTACCTGTCGTGGCGGGTCGGGTTCGCGCTCGAGGTCGTCATCATCGCCGTCGTGCTGAGCCAGATCCGGCTGGTCCAGCGACGTCCCCTACACCGGCTCCCGCGAGATCGACGTGGTCGGCGCGGTCCTGTCGGTCGTCGGCATGGGCGGCGTCGTGCTCGGCATCCTGGTCTGGCAGGAGGGCGGCGAGTTCGTCGTGCCTGCTCATGGCCGTCGGCGCGGTCGCGCTGGTGCTCGCTGGCCCGGTGGCTGGTCCGGCGCAAGCGCGAGGGCCGGGTGACCCTGCTCGACCCGGACCTGTTCCGCGCACCCGAACTTCACCGCCGGCATCTCCGGGCAGATGCTGCAGCAGGTCACCCTCGGCGGCGCGATGATCGCGCTGCCGCTGTTCCTCCAGATGACCCTGGAGTACAACGCGATGCAGGCCGGCCTGTCGCTGGCCCCGCTGTCGCTGACCATGTTCGCCGCCGCCCTGGTCGCCGGGAAGAGGGCCGGCGACCGGCGACCGGCGGCGATCATCCGCGCCGGCTTCCTGCTGGCCAGCCGTCGGGATCGCGATCATCATCCCGCTCGTGCCGCGGGTGGACAGCGGCTGGTACCTCGTGGTCCCGCTGGTCATCGCCGGCTGCGGCCTGGGCCTGCTGGTGTCGCAGCTGAACAACTACACCCTCGCCCCGATCGAGGAGGAGCGGGTCAGCGAGGCCGCCGGGGTGAACTCCGCCGCCGGGTCGTTCGGCCTGTCCTTCGGTCTGGCCATGGCCGGCGGCCTCATGCTCGCCGCGCTGTCGTTCAGCTTCACCCACCTGACCGAGAACAGCACGGTCATCCCGCCGGCCCAGCAGCAGCAGATCGCCGCCGCCCTCGAGGACGACGCCGAGGTCATGAGCAACACCGCAGCTCGGCCGAGCAGATCACCGGCCAGCCACCCGAGGTCGAGGCGGCGGTCCTGGCCATCAACGACGACGCCCGCAACCGCTCGCTGCAGGTCGCCCTGCTGGTGCCCCTCCTGGCGTCGCTGCTCGGGCTCGGCAACTCGTTCCGGATGCTGCGGCTGCCCGACGTCGAACCCGCCGCCGACCTCGACGGGCTCGACTTCGGCTGAGCGCGGGGCCGCGGCCGGGCACTGCGGGCCCCCAGCGCGGTCAGCCGCCGCCGAGCATCGAGGTCGATTCGCCGCGTCACGACAGCGGGAACCCACGCCGTTCGCGGCTAGGGTGCTTGGCCGGGGTGGTGCAGGTCCGATGCCGATGGGGCAGGGCCGGTTCGACCACCCCTGCCCCCGGGACCGGCCACCAGCAGTCGCCCGACCATGCCCGACGTCGTGTCCAGGAGAGTCAAGTGGTCAACGTGATGCTCGCCGGTGGGATCGCCATGCTCGTGGCGCTGCTCGGGACACCGTCGTTCATCCGGTTCCTGCTCGGCCGCGGCTACGGGCAGCCGATCCACGACGACCTGACCCTGCACCACGTCAAGCGCGGCAAGCCCACCATGGGTGGCGCCGTGATCATCGCGGCGACGCTGATCGGCTACCTGGCGCTCGCACGGCATCCTGATCGCCGTGGATGCCGGTGGCTTGGCCGGAGTGACCGGCGACCCGGTCTCCGTCAGCGCCCTGCTGGTCCTCTTCCTCCTGGTCGGGCTCGGAGTCGTCGGCTTCCTCGACGACTTCACCAAGATCCGCGCGGAGCGCAGCCTCGGCCTGACGTCGCGGCAGAAGCTCGCGGGGCAGACGCTGGTGACCGTGGTCTTCGTCGCGCTGGCCCTGTGGACCACCGACGGAAACGGCCGCGCACCGGCGTCGACCGCGATCTCGTTCGTGCGGGACACGAGACTGGACCTGGCCTTCGCCGGCCCGGTGCTCGGCGCCCTGCTGTTCCTCCTGTGGTCCAACCTCCTCATCACCGGCGCCTCCAACGGGGTCAACCTCACCGACGGTCTGGACGGCCTCGCGACCGGCGCCTGCGTCATGGTCTTCGGGGCGTACACGATGATCAGCCTCTGGCAGCACAACGAGAACTGCACCGTCGCGCCCGGCCCCAGCTGCTACCCGATCGCGGACGCACTCGACCTCGCCGTCGTCGCCGCCGCCGTCGCCGGGGCCTGCTTCGGGTTCCTGTGGTGGAATGCCGCCCCCGCCAAGATCATCATGGGCGACACGGGATCGCTCTCCCTGGGCGCGGCGCATGGCCGGCCTGGCCATCCTCACCCGCACGGAGCTGCTCCTGGGCCTGCTGGGTGGGCTCTTCGTCATCATCACCCTGTCCGTCATCATCCAGGTCGCCAGCTTCCGGCTCACCGGGAAGCGTGTCTTCCGGATCGCGCCCCTTCACCACCACTTCGAGGTCGTCGGCTGGGAGGAGATCACGATCGTCATCCGCTTCTGGATCGTCGCCGGCATCTGCGTCCTCGCGGGACTCAGCCTGTTCTACGCCGAATGGGTCGTCACGCTCTAGCCCGGCACCGACAGGCCCGCCATCACGGCGTCGGCGAACGCGGCGTGCAGCGTCGGGCTCGGGTGGAACCCGTCGCCGGCGAACATCTCCGGCCCGAGCGGTTCGGAGGTCTCGATCCGGAAGGCCCTCTCGCGGGCCCGGACCGCTGCGACCCCGATCGCGTCGAAGACCCGGCCTCGCCAGCCGAGGGCGTCGGCGAGGGGCCGGGGGAACGCCGGGAAGTGGTCGAGCGGTGGGATGCCGAGGAGGCAGACCTGGGCCCGTGGCGCGGCGGCGAGGATCGCGTCGAGGAGCTCGTCGAGCTCGCGCCGGAAGCGGGCCGTGCTGTGGAGGTTCTTGAGGTCGTTGACACCGATCGAGACGAAGACGAGGTCGGCGTCGACCAGTGCTTCGGCAGAGACGAGGCCCACGGCCCGCCCTGCGGTGGCCCCGGTCTGGGCGCAGGCCTGCCAGTCGACCGTCGCGCCGTAGCGCTCGGCGAGCCGGACGGCGAGCTGGCCCGCGACGGACGACCGGTGGTGGTCGACGGCGTATCCGGCCGTGACACTGTCCCCGAGCGCGACGACCTTCATCCGGCGATCGCCCGAGCCGACTCGTCCGGTGACGCCGTCGGCATCGGCGAACCGTGGGAGCGTGCGGGCGAGCCGGTAGCCCTGGATCGGCACGACGGGCAGCCCCAGCCACCACCACCGGGCCCGTCGCCCGCCCACCCCTCGGGACGGGCGTGTCCGACACGCGGCCGACCACTCGCGCATCATGCGCCCGATGCTATGCGTCGCCGGGGTCGCCGCCGGTGGGTTCCCGTACGAGCGGCACACGGGGTGTGTTCGGCCCGGCACAGTCAGGCGCGCGGGCAGGGGCGATAACGGAGGGGTGGAACGACCCACACGCACCTGAGGAGGCAGACATGAAGCGCACGGCCTACGCGGCACTGACCGGGGCAGTGGTCCTGTTGGGCGGGTGTGGCGCCCTGTCACAGGTCAACCAGGGCGCGACCGGCGCCGCAGCATCCGCGACGAAACCCGCTGCGACTCCCCCCCCCCCCGGTGGTGCCTGGCCCGGCGAGGATGCCGTGGACGAGCAGGCCTGAAGGTCTGCGCAGCGGCCTTCCCGCGCTACGTCGGGCTGGCCCTCGACGAGTCGCTGCTCGACGTCGACTACATCTCGGCGGACCGCGCCGGGTGGGAGGACGGGGACCGCAGCCTGATCTGCCTCGTCTACGACCCCAACGAGGAGTGGACCACCCGAGCCCTGAAGGCCAGCCGTGAGTGACTGCCGACCCCCGGCGGAGGTCGGTGAACGACCTCAGCCGCTGCGGTTCGCCGCCGTGGTCGGCCAGCCACTGCCGGTACCTCGACCGCAGGCAGGCGCCACAGGGTCGGTAGCCGGCAGCGATGGCGACCTCCTCGTCCGCGAAGAACACCCGGTGCTGGACGTACGTGCCCTGGGCGATCCAGCGCAGGGCCGAGGGGCAGTCGAGCCGCCCGTAGATCTTGCTGCGCCGGTGTCCGCCCAGGGTGCCGGGGGCCTGCGACGGGTAGGGCGTCCGTCCCGACCGAGCAGCGTGTAGGTCTTCACCTCCACGAGTGTGCGCGTCGGGTCGCGGTGCCCCACCGTTGCGTGCCCGGAGATCACCACCGGGTGTGCCGCCGGGTACATACGGCGATCGCCGGGTGCGGGACAACTGAGGGGTCAGTTCGCCCAGAGGTTGTGGCAGAAGGCTCCCCGGAGCCGGAAGGGACTCATCATGTGGATGTGGGCAGTCATCATCATCGTCGTGACCACCGTCGTCCTCCTGGCCCAGTGGATGGACCGCAGCCGCGGTTCGCAGGGTGCGAGCCGCAGCCTCGACCTTCCGGGCACCAAGGAGGGACGGCCCCGGCACATCGACACCAACGACGGCTTCAACGGCCTGTAGGCCGGCCCGGCGCTCAGCTGTTGGTGCGCTCCCACACGACGATCGTGTTGCGGTCCTGGCTGTACACGTGGGCCATCCGGTAGCCGTTCGCAGCACGCTGGTTCGCGACCTTGGTGAAGTGCCGCATGTTGACCGAGCCCTCGTTCACCTCGATCTCGTAGACCGGGCCGCCGGCCTTGCCGTCACTGAAGCCACCGATGCCGAGCACCATGTGCTCCTCCTTCGAACGTTGCTGGGTTTCACCCAGGTGGACCGAGGCCGGGTCGTGGACCAGCGCGACGGCCCCGACGGGCCAGCCTCAGCGTGGCAGCGCGGGTGGCGTGGTGCAACCATCGAGGTCGATCTCACACGCGGTCTCGTCGATGACTGCCGGGGTGGCCCCGCCCGGTCGACGCCAAGGAGATCCAAAGGTCTCCGGGCGACGATGACGACTGACCGGGCCGGCCGGCCGCCACAGAAGGGAGGCGTGTGGACTCCAGAGCCGCCGACGAGCTCACCGACGAGCCGTTGTCCCAGGAGATCAGGCTCCTCGGGGACCTCGTCCTGGCGGCCTCGCGCGTGGCGCGGCACCTGACCCAGGACGAGGTCGACCAGGTGCTCGAGCTGAACGGACGGGATGCGGGCGCTCGCCAGGCACCGCCTCCGGTCGGTGGGTGAGACCTGCCTCCGCGCCGGCACCAACGGGCCGGCGGTCGCCGACCTGACGGTCAGGCCGGTTCTGGCTCGTCGGTCATGTCGCCGACGTTGAGGACGTCGGGAACCAGCTCGTAGCGGTGGCTGTAGGTGTCGAGGATGGCGACCGCGGCCGCGGCGAGCGGGATGCCGATCAGCGCGCCGAGCGGGCCCCAGATGGCGGCGCCGACGAACACCGCACCCAGGGCGATGGCCGGGTTGACGTCCATCGTCCGCTCGCTGACCCGTGGGGTGAAGAAGTACGTCTCGATCTGCTGGTACACCGCGGCGAAGGCGACGATCGCGACCGCCTTCCACGGGCTGTCGAACACGGTCGCCAGGGCGGGGAGGATGACCCCGAGGTAGGTCCCGACGATGGGGACGAACTGCGCCGTGATGCCGGCGAACAGGGCGAACGGCAACCAGTAGGGAACGCCGATGGCGGCGAAGAAGATGCCGTGGAAGAAGGCGGACGCCGCCGCGAGCACGATCTTGGAGACGACGTACCCGCCGGTCTTGGCGATCGTGATCTCGGTGATCGTGATGAAGACCTCCTGGACGCGCGGCGGCATCCACGAGGCGAGGCTGTGGACGAGCTTGGGGCCGGCGCCGGCGAAGTAGAAGCCGAACACCAGGACCGTGACGAGGTCGAACAGGACCGAGGACAGCGACCCGACGACACCGAGCACCCCGCCGGACAGGGAACCGGCCCACGTGGCGATCTGCGAGGGGTCGAGGTGCAGCTGCGAGGCGATCGTGGTCGGGTCGAGGTTGGTCCTGAACCGGTGGTTGACCCAGTCGATCACCGAGGTCGTCAGGTCGGGCAGGCCGTGCACGAAGTCGGTGACCTGGTTGAAGAACAGCTGCCCGAAGACCACGGCCAGGCCGAGGGCCAGGAGGACGGCGCTTCCGCCCATGATGGCGGTCGACACCCCTCGCGACCGGCCGCGCTGGACCAGCCACCGGATGCCGGGTTCCAGGGCGGTGGCGAACAGCCACGCCAGCACGAGCAGGAACAGGAAGTGGCTGAGCACGGAGAACAGCCACAGGAACAGCAGCAGCCCCACCCCCAGACCCGCGAGGACGAGCGCCGCCCGCCAGACCGACGCGCGGTCGAAGTGCACGGTGACGTCCAGGCCGCTCCGCGTCGCCGGAACCACGACGGGCGGAGCGGTCTCGGAGCGCGACGCGTTGTCAGCGTCCGGAGTCGACATCGTCATCATTCGTCCCAGAGGTCCCGAGCGGGTGCTTGCCCGGATGTCCGCAGTCTCCCAGATCGAGTCGCCGCCCACGCCCGGAGTGTGTCGGATGTCGGGTGCCGTGGCCTTGCCGGGTCGCGCACGCGTGGTGACACTGGACGGACCGTCCGGTGCCCATGAAGGGCGACGGGCTGCGAGGAAGGGGTGTCGATGTCTGCTGCAGCCATCCGCCTGCTGGTGGGGACGACCAAGGGCGCCTTCGTGCTCGACGGGGACGCCGACCGCACCGGCTGGGCGGTCCGCGGGCCGTACTGCGAGGGGTGGCCGATCAACCACGTCATCGGCGACCCGGCGACCGGCACGATCTGGGCCGGCGGCGGCGGCGACTGGTCCGGTGCCGGGCGTCTGGCGCTCGGACGACGACGGCGCGCAGCTGGGAGGTCGAGGCTGACCTCGGGCCAGATGGACGCCTGGGCCGCGGACGACCCCGCAGTTCGCCGAGTCGATCGGCTGGACCGAGGAGCCGGCCCCGTTCGGTGACGGCTTCTCGCAGGTGTGGTCGCTCGGCCGGGTCGGCGCCGGCTCTACGCGGGCACCAAGCCGGCGACCCTGCTGGTGAGCGACGACGACGGCGCGTCGTGGGAGACGGTCAAGGGCCTGACCGACCACCCGTCGGCCGCGGAGTGGGGGCCCGGCGCCGCGGGGCTGGTCCTGCACACGATCGTCGCCGACCCCGAGGATCCCGAGCGGCTGTGGGTCGGCGATCTCGGCCGCCGGGGTCTTCGCCACCGAGGACGGTGGGGTGACCTGGGAGCGGCGCAACGACCTCGCGGACCCCAGCGCCGGTGAGGGCCACGCCCATCCGGCAGCGGCGTCCGACGGGCACACCGGGTTCTGCGTGCACCACGTCGAACGCGCCGCCGGGCGCGGGGACCTGCTCTACCAGCAGAACCACCACGGGGTCTGGCGCTCGCCGGACGGTGGCCGCAGCTGGCACGACATCACCGCCGGGCCTGCCGTCGACGTTCGGCTTCCCGCTGTGGGCGCACCCGCGTGACGCTCGGACCGATCTGGACCGTGCCGCTCAACGGCGACACCGAGGGCCGGTACCCGCCGGATGCCGCCGCCGCGGTCTGGCGCTCCCGGGATGCCGGTGCGTCCTGGGAGGCGCATGCGGGCCGGGCTGCCGCAGGAGGCCTGCTTCTTCACCGTGCTGCGCCAGGGCATGAGCGGCGACCGGCCGGACCCCGCAGGGGTGTACTTCGGGACGAACATCGGGCTCGGTCTTCGCCAGCCGCGACGAGGGCGAGACCTGGGACGAGATCGCCCGGCACCTGCCCACCGTCCTGGCCGTCGAGGTCCTCGAGCGGGCCGGAACCGCGCGCCGCCCGCCTGCCCCGCTGGCCCGCGCCCGGGCGCCCAGCTGGACACCTGCACGGCGGCCGCTGGGGCGGGGGTGAGGGCGGAGCAGAATGACGCTCATGACCATGCAGCGCTCCACCTTCACCTCGCCCGTCGACGGTCTCGAGCTGGCCGGCTACGCCTGGGACGTCCCCGATCCGCGCGGCGTGGTGCAGGTCGCCCACGGCCTCGCCGAGCACTCGGCCCGCTACGACCGGTTCGCGCGCGCCCTCAACGACGCCGGCTTCACGTCGCGCGCCGTCGACCACCGCGGGCACGGCGACTCGATCGCCGGCACGCCCGGCGACTTCGGCGCCCCCGGGTTCGACGGGCTGATCGCCGACGTGGCGGCGTACGGCGCCAGCCTGCACGGCGACCTGCCGCTGTTCCTCTTCGCCCACTCGATGGGCTCGTTCGCGGCGCAGTCGGTCATCCTCACCCACTCCGACGCAGTACGCCGGCGTCGTCCTGTCCGGCAGCACCGCCCTGGACCTGCTGGCCGCCGGTCTGGCGCAGGCCGAGGGGCCCGGTCGGGCTCGAGGCCTTCAACGCCGGCTTCGAGAACCGCACCGGCTACGAGTGGTTGTCCCGCGACGAGGCCGAGGTCGACCTCTACGTGGCCGACCCGCTGTGCGGCTTCGACCTGCCGGACGAGACCGTGCCGGCGCTGTTCGGTGCCGCGGCGACGCTCGCGGATCCGGCCGCACTCGCCGGCATCCGGCCCGACCTGCCGCTGCTGGTCGTCTCCGGCTCGCAGGACCCGCTGGCCGGTGGCGGTCAGCTCGTGCAGGTGCTCGGCCAGCGCTACCGGGATGCCGGCCTGGTCGACGTGACGCTGAAGGTGTACGACGGCGCCCGGCACGAGATCCTCAACGAGACCAACCGCGACGAGGTCACCGCCGACGTCGTCGCCTGGCTGGGCGCGCACCTCTGACGGGGGCGGCGAGCCCCGTACGTCCGCCCGGTCAGGGCGTGAGGCTCAACCGCAGGTCCCTGCCGAGGAGGTCGGCCAGGCGGCCGGCTTCCTGCTCGATCGCCGCGTCGGGTCGGGGCTGCTCGTCGAGCCAGGTCGACCGTGAGCTCGTCGCCCTTTCGCGCCCAGGTGCCGCATCACGACCCCGCCGACGACCACCGGGTTGGCCTTGCGGGTCATGAGGTCGCGTCGCGTCGGCGGGGTGACGTGGGCGTCCTTGGTGCCAGGACCCATCACCCACTGGTCGTGCCCGGGAAGGAATCGCACCGCATCCGACGGACGCGCGGCCTCGAGGGCGTCGACGTCCTCGCGCACGACATACGCCGCGGTGCCCTCGACGTCGACCGCGACCAGCCGGTCGCCGAGCCCGGCGAACCAGGCCTCGAGCCGCTTGCGTCCCGCGCTCAGGCCGTCGCCGAGCCAGTAGTGGAGGTGGTCGAGCGTCGCCGGCCCGTACGTCCGCAGGTACGCCGTGACGGCCCGCGGGCCCGCGTCGTCGAGGTCGGGGATGCCGCGCCACCTCGGGTTGCTGTCGAGGCGCTGGAAGGTGTGCCGTCCGTCTCGCGGCGGGCCGAAGCTCAGGTCTCCCTGCCAGGTCAGCGGCTTGATCAGCGTGCCCGCGCCCTCGTCGAAGACCGGCTTCAGGTGCCGGTACGCGCGGTGCCTCGCCAGCGCCTCGCCGAGCTCGACGACGGTCAACGGTCCGTCGCTCAGCGGCCGCGCGCACCGCGGCCCGGAAGTCCGGCCAGTCCGAGGGAGTGAGCCGGTAGTACTCCACCCAGCTCGCGCAGCTCCCACTGCCGGCCGGCCGATCGGAGGGCCAGGTAGATGCCGCCCTCCTCGGGCGAGAGGTAGTGCATCGACCCGCGGAACGCGAATGCCTTGATCACCTCGCCGTCGGCCAGGGCCTCCGCGAGCTCGCCCGGGCGCGACGTCGTGCGGCGGGTCCGGACGGCGAGCTCGGCGAGCGACTCGTCCATCGAGAGCACCGCGCCGAGCCGGCGGACGACCCCCGCGACCGACTCGGACCCGACGGGGTCGAGCAGCTGTCGCTCCAACCGCCACGCCAGCGCCTGCGCCCAGGTGACCGAAGCCTCCGTCGACGCGCTCACTCCCCCACCCTCGCACCGGCATCCGACAGCTCGTGCGCCGATCCACTACTCTGTGCTACCGTATAGTGGAACAAAGTGGTACTAGGTAGTGCGAGTCGTAGTGAGGGTGTCGGGCCGGGATGGACGATCTGACGGAGCTGCTGAAGGGCACCCTCGAGGGCTGCGTGCTCCAGATCCTCGACCGCGACGAGACCTACGGCTACGCGATCACCCGCCGGCTGAACGAGCTCGGCTTCGTCGACGTGGTCGAGGGAACGGTCTACACGATCCTGCTCCGCCTGGAGCGCAAGGGCTCGTCGCAGGTGACCAAACGCCCGTCCGAGCAGGGACCGCCGCGCAAGTTCTACGCGCTCAACGACGCGGGGCGGGCCGAGCTCGCGGCCTTCTGGGCGAAGTGGACCTACGTCTCCTCACGGATCGACCAGCTCAAGGAGGGCGAACGATGAACTTCTGGGAACGGGTCACCGGCAGCGACCTCACGCGGGAGTACCACGGCGTTCGAGGCTCGGGCCGCGGCGCTGCCGGCCGACCACCGGGCGGCGTGGGACGAGATCAAGGTGCACCTCCTCCCCTACGGGAGCTTCACGGGCCGCAACCTGATGCCGATCCTCGACGGGGTCCTGGGGCTGCTGGAAGAGACCGCGGCCGACGGCCAGGACGTCCGCGAGGTGCTGGGCGACGACATCCCGGGGTTCTGTGCGGCGGTGGCCGGTGGCGAGGGAGCCAGGAGCTACCGCGACCGGTGGCGTGAGCAGCTGAACCGCAACGTCGCCCGCAAGCTGGGGCAGGGAGGCTGACGATGGGCATCCACGACATCATCGAGGGCAAGAAGCGGTGGCGGGCCCACACGGCTCGGGTCAAGGCGCTTCCGCCGGACTACCAGATCGTCTACACGGAGATCCAGCGGTACTACTTCAAGGTGGGGCCGGTGGGGCTGGAGGACGGCTCCCTGCTCTCCGACATCGTCGAGTTCTTCGAGCAGGGAGCCGCGACGGCACAGGGGGTGCTCGACCTCATCGGCACCGACGTCGCCGCCTTCTGCGACGACCTGGTGAAGGACTCGCCCACCTACGCGGACCTGTACCAGCAGTCCCTCGGCCGTGAGCCCGGGAGCACCGAGACGCCCTAGCCCGCCGGTGCCCGCCGTGCCCGCCGTGGCGGCCGTCGGCTCCGGCGGGGGGCTGGGGAACCGGTGCACCTCCTGCGGCCAGTCGAGGGCGACGGCGAGCCGACCGGCCCAGTACCGCGCCGCGGCGTCATCCGGGACGTTGATGACGGTGAAGCCGCCCAGGTGCTCCTTGGTCTCGGCGTAGGGGCCGTCGATGAACATCGGCTTCCCCTCCTTCGCCTCGACGCTGCACACCACGGTCGAGGCGTCGATACCCCCGTCGGCGAACACGAAGACCCCGGCGGCCTCCATGTCCGCGAGCACGGCCTTGCCGGCGACGCTCTTCTCGTAGAGCTCCTCCGCCGTGTGCTCGTGCACCCACTCGTCGTTGAACGCGATCAGATACTGCGTCACTGCCTTCTCCTCTCACCCACTGCGAGGCCATCCTCGTGGATCCTCGGTCGCGGCGGCCGGACGGCCGACGCTCACCACCTCCACGAACGACACCACACCGATGCGACACTTTCCCGCTCGCCGGTTTCGACCGCCATGGGCCGGGACGTCAGCGCCAGAACCCGGCGAGCCGGCCGGCCAGCGCGCGGCCCTGCTCGTGACCCGCCCGGGCGGCGGGCGGGCGCGTCGACGGATCCATCAGGTTGGTTCCGAAGGCCTCGAGGGAGGTGCCATCCGGCAGGACCGTCTCGACGGTGCTGCCGCCCACCCGCAGCTCGTCGACCTGCGCCGCCAGCTGCATCCCCCACTCGCACGGGGTGCCGGGTCCGGCCCCCCAGCGGTGAGAGCACCAGCACCCGCGCGAACCCGGCTGCCAGGTCGGCGTTCTCGTTGCGACGGTAGCCGCCGTCGATGTACCGGTCGTCGCCGATGGCGTAGGGGAAGGCGCTGGACGTGCTCGCGGCGACGGCGTCGACCAGGTCGACCCCGCCGTGCCGGTCGAACACGAACGGCTCACCGGTGCGGGCGTCCACCGCCGTGATGAGCACCTCGCGGTCCGGCCAGAGCGGGCTCGGCAGCCGGGCCCCGACCGCAGCGCGCCACGTCGCGGACCAGGTGCCGTCGGTCGCCGCCTCCAGCTCGAGAGCAGCCGCACCCATCCGGCGCCGCATGTCAGCCGCATCCGAGGCAGCGGCGATGATCCGGCCGGTCCTCGCCAGGTGGTCGACCGCCGGCGCCGGGCGGGCGCGCCCACCCTCGGAGCCCTCCGGCGCGGGCCGTCGAGGGGGAACCGCGGCGAGGATGCCGGCCAGCTGGCGGTCCGCGCCGGCGCCGGTCAGCTGGGCCGCGGCCGTCGCTCCGGCCGACGTCCCGATGACCAGGTCGGCGTCGGTGACGTCGAGACCGGCATCGGACAGGCCGGCGACCACGCCGATCAGCCACGCGTTGCCGGCCGAGCCGCCACCACCGAGGACCAGCGCCCGCTCGTTCATCACGGAACCGTATTCACCGCGACCGCCGCGCCGTCAGGCGAGGGCCGCGGCCAGGAGGCGGAGGGTCTCCTCACGAGCAGGGGCCGCGTCGGCCGGCGTGCCACGAAGGGCACCGGCCACCGGGTGCACCATCACCTCGTCGACCCCGAAGGTGGTCGCGAGCTCGCGCACCTGCGCGGCCGCCGACTCGGGCGTGCCGACCACCCAGCGCTCCAGCATCTGCCGGGCGAGGTCGCCGCGGGCGAGCGTCGGGGTCGCTCTCCTCGACGTCCTCGACGAGCTGCTGCGCCGTCAACGGCTGCCCGGTGCGCAGCGCGACCATCGACCGCAGGTTCGGCAGGACGAGCCGGTCGGCCTCCTGCTGGGTGGGCGCCACGACGGCGTTGACGGTCAGGAAGGTGCGCGGCTCGGGGTGCTCGGCCGACGGCTGGAACTCGGTGCGGTAGAGCGCGAGCGCCTCGGCGGTGCCCCGGCCGGAGAAGTGGTGCGCGAAGACGTAGGGCAGCCCCTTCGCGGCGGCGAGCCGGGCCGAGTAGTCGGACGAGCCCAGCAGCCAGACTTCCGGCACCGACGTCGCGCGCGGCGTCGCCCGCAGCGTGTGGGTCCCGCTGGCCAGGCGGAGCCCGACCCCGTCGGGCGAGAGCATCGCCGCGATGGTGTCGACGTACTCGGGGAAGCGGGCCACCGCGTCGTCCTCCACCCCGCCGCCACCGTGGCGCAGGGCCCAGGCGGTGACCGGGTCGGTGCCGGGCGCCCGGCCGATCCCGAGGTCGATCCGCCCGGGATGGGCCGCCTCGAGCAGGGCGAACTGCTCGGCGACGACGAGCGGCGCGTGGTTGGGCAGCATCACGCCGCCCGAGCCCACCCGGATCCGCCCGGTCGCCGCGGCGACCATCGCCACGAGCACCGGCGGGTTGGTCGCGGCGACCGCGGGCATGTTGTGGTGCTCCGCGAGCCAGTACCGGCGGTAGCCCAGCTCGTCCGCCACCCGGGCCAGCCGGCGCGTCGCGGCCAGGGCGTCACCGGTGCTCTGGTCGGCGCGCACCGGCACGAGGTCGAGCACGGACAGGGCGGGGGAAGTGTCACTCACCCCGCATGCAGCGGTGGGGCCGACGGCGCTATTCCGCGGGCCGCCGACCAGTGCCCGACGCGCCCTCGCCGCATCAGCCGGGAGCGGCGGCCCGTCACCGGCGGGCGCTCGGCCCCCGCCCGCGCCGGTGCAGGAGGATCCTGACCCCATGGCGGACAACGCTCGGCGCAGGAGCACGGCCATCCCCCTCGCGGCCTTCGCCGCGGGTGCGGTCGTGGCGCTGCTCGTGGGGCTGCTCGGCACGGTGCACGACCCGACCCTCGCCGGCACGACCACCCTCGGCTTCCGCACCGTCATCGACATGAAGGTCGTGCTGTCCGTGGCGATCGGGGTGCTCGCCGTCCTCCAGCTCGTCGGCGCCCTCTGGATCTACGGCCGGCTGGGCCGGCCCGCACCGGCGTGGCTCGGCACGGCCCACCGGGTCTGCGGCGCGATCACCGTGGTGCTCGTCGTGTTCGTCGCCTACCACTGCCTGTGGACGCTCGGGCTGGTCTCCGGGACGTGGGCCGACGGCAGGCCCGTGACCGCGCGCACGGTGGTGCACGGCCTGCTCGGCTGCGCCGTCATCGGCGCGCTGGTGGTCAAGGTGGTCGCGGTGCGGTCCGGGCGCGCCCCGGGCTGGTTCCTGCCCGTGGCCGGCGGGCTGCTCTTCGCGCTTCTCATCGGCGCGGTGATGACGTCGGCCGTCTGGTTCATCGGCGCCAGGGGCTGGCCGGGCTAGGGCGGAGCCGCTGACGCCCCGACTCGATGAGCCCGTCAGGGGCGGAACGTCGCGCGGTAGTCGCGTCGGCGTCCGGCCGGTGAGGTCGCGAAACGCCGCGTTGAACGCCGACAGCGAGGTGTACCCGACCCGGTGGGCGATGGTCGTGACGGACTCCTCGGTCGAGGCCAGCTGTTCGACCGCCCGCAGCACCCGCATCCGGCGCAGCACCGCGCGCCACGTCATCCCGCACTCGTCCTCGAAGCGGCGGGCCAGCGACCGGGGCACCAGCCCGACCTCACGCGCCACCTCCTCGAACCGGAGGTCCTCGGCCAGCCCGTCGCCGGTCAGGGCGATGGCCCGGCGGAGCTCCGGCGACCGGCCGGCCGGGACCGTGACCGGGCTGGGGTGCTCGGCCAGCTGCCACGCCACCGCGGCCAGCGCACCGAACACGCTGCGCGCATAGGGCGGCAGCGGCTCCTGCGCGTCGGGCCAGGCGACGCACTCCGACACCAGGGCCCGAGCCAGTGGGCTGAGGTCGAACACGGTGAGCGGCGCGGGCGGGTCCGGGGCGAAGCCGGGGTCGAACAGCACCGACGACGTGGTCACCGGGTGCGGGATGGCGACCTGGATCGGCTCGCCGGCGGCGATCAGGGCCGCTCGCGCCGGGGGGAGCACCCAGGACGCGCCGTGCGCCTCCAGCCGCAGGGCACCGCGTGAGGCGCAGAGCAGGTAGTGCCGGTCGACGCGCAGCTCGGACGGCGGTGCGGCCGCGAAGTCCCGCGCGAAGGCGAACGCCTCGCGCATCACGCACCGCCTCGCACGCGTTCACCCTAGACGGCGGGGTGGGCGCCAGGGACGGCGGCGTCAGACCGTCTCGAACAGCTCGGCCAGGAAGCGGCGGCTCAGCGGCGGGGCGGCCATCAGCGGGCGCAGCACCGCGCCGGAGCGTTCGAAAGCGCCGGACGAGAGGTAGGCCGCGAACGACGGCTCGTCGACCCATTCGTGGATGACGGTGACGCCGCCGTCGTCCGTCGCGATCCGCGTAGACGCGGAAGTCGAGGTTGCCCGGCATGGCGCGGATCTCGTCGCGTTCGGCGTCGAGCTGGGCCAGTGCGGCCACCCGGTCCGCCGGGGTGGTGTGCAGGTCGAGGACGGCGATGAGCATGGGGTTCTCCTGACGGTGAGTTCGGTGCCGCTGGTGCGACCACCCGATCCTGCAGCCGCGCTGCCGTGCGTCCGCTCGCGTCGGTCGGACACGTTCGCGCTCCCACCGGACAGCCCGGTACCGATCAGCCGTCGGACGCGCGTGGGCGCCGAACCCGCTCATGCGCAAGGGTTGCGTGGTCGCGGGTCGCCGTCGGACGCTACCCGTGCCGCACCACTCCCCCACCGCGTGACGTGAGGACCAGCGCATGACGACCACGACCCTGCTCGACCGCCTGGGCCGGCTCTCGACGACCAGCCTCGTCGACGCCTTCCCCGCGTTGCGCGTCCTGCCGCCCCGCCTGCGCCCGGTCGCGCCCGGGGGCCACCTGGTCGGCCGCGTCGTCACGGCCCGGGCCAACCGCGACCTGATGTCGGTCATCCACGCGCTGCGCGAGTCCGGCCCCGGGGACGTCCTCGTCGTGGACGCCGGCGGCGACGACCGGGCCGTCGCGGGTGAGCTGTTCGGCACCGAGGCGCAGCGGCGCGGCCTGGCCGGGCTCGTCATCCTCGGGCGCTCGCGCGACACCGCCACGCTCGCCGACCTGCGGATGCCGGTGTGGTCGACCGGGTTCGCCCCCAACGCCTACGCGGCGACGGCACTGCCGGAGACCGGCGTCAGCCTGTCCCTCGAGGGAGTCCGGGTCGACCCGGGTGAGCTGGTCGTCGGCGACGACGACGGCCTCGTCGTCGGGTCGGACGACGAGTTCGCCGCCGCCGTCGACGGAGCCGAGGCCATCGAGGCCAGGGAGAAGGGCCTCCAGGCCCGACTGCTCGACGGCGCCTCGCTCTTCGACGTCATGAACTACGACGAGCACCTCGCGGCGCTGCGTGACGGGCGCCCGGGCGGCCTGGCGTTCGGCTGACCGTCGCGCCGCCCGAACCGTTGACCTCAGGAGGTTGGACATGACCACGTTCGCCCATCGCGCCGAGCGCGTGCAGCCGTCCGCGATCCGCGAGTTCCTCGCTCTCGCAGGCGATCCCGCCATCACGTCCTTCGCCGGCGGCTACCCCGACCCCACGCTCTTCCCCATGGACGAGCTGCACGGCATCTACGCCGACCTGCTCTCGCCGCAGAACGCAGCGGCGCTGCAGTACACGGCATCCGACGGGTTGCCCGAGCTGCGCGCGCTGGTCGCTGCCCGGCTGACCGCCGACGGGATGCCGTGCACCGCCGACGACGTCCTCATCACCCAGGGCGGGCAGCAGGGCCTGGACCTCACGGCCAAGCTGTTCATCGACGCCGGCGACGTCATCGTCACCGAGCGGCCGACCTTCCTCGGCGCACTCATCGCCTTCAACCCCTGCGAGCCGGACTACCGCTCGGTGCCCATGGACGACGAGGGCATGGACACCGACGCCCTCGAGGAGGTGCTGCGCAGCACCGAGCGGGTCAAGCTCGTCTACACCGTTCCCGACTACCAGAACCCCACGGGTCGCACGATGAGCCTGGCCCGGCGTCGGCGGCTGGTCGAGCTCGCCGAGGAGTACGACGTCGTCATCCTCGAGGACACGCCGTACCGCGAGCTGCGCTACGAGGGCGAGCGCCTGCCCACGATCGCGAGCCTCGACCCCAACGGCCGGGTCGTGCACCTGGGCAGCTTCTCGAAGATCCTCGCGCCCGGGCTCCGGCTCGGCTGGGCCCTCGCGGCGCCCGAGGTCCGCGAGAAGCTCTCGCTGCTCAAGCTCGCGGCCGACACCCAGAACGGCACGCTGAACATGCGGGCGGCGGCGGCCTACCTCACCCGGTTCGACATCGAGCAGCACATCGCCGACATGCTCCCCACGTACCGGCACCAGCGAGACCTCATGCTCGCGACCATGGCCGAGCACTTCCCGGCCGGCATCACCTGGACCCGCGCCCACGGTGGCCTGTTCACCTGGGTGACCTTCCCGCGGGGGCTCGACCTCGCGGCGTTCCAGCGCGACGTCCTCATCCCGCGCGCCGGGGTGATCGTCGTGCCGGGGACGCCCTTCTTCGCCGACCGCCCCGAGGCCAACCACGCCCGGATGAGCTTCTCCGGGGTGCCGGATGCGCGGCTCGTCGCCGGGGTGCGGGCCATGGGAGGCCTGCTGGCGGAGGTGCTGGCCTGACCGGCGCCGTGGATCTCACAACGACCCGACCGGCGGATGTCGAGAACCCGGCGTCGGCTCCGTCCCCGTACCGAACAGCCACCACAACCACAGGAGGACCACCCCCATGCCACACGTACGACGTTTCGACCATGTCGGCATCACCGTCGCGGACCTCGACGCGGTGACCGCGTTCTTCGTCGGCCTGGGCCTCGAGGTCGAGGGACGCACGGTCGTGGAGGGCGACTTCGTCGACATCGTCACCGGCATCCCGGACTCCCGCAGCGAGATCGTCATGCTGCGTCCGCCCGGCGGCGGGACCCTGCTCGAGCTCTCGAGCTTCGAGCGCCCCGACCACGAGCCCGGGTCCCCGGCGGCGATGGCCAACGAGCTCGGCCTGCGCAACGTGGCGTTCGAGGTCGACGACGTCCAGGCCGCCGTCGACGACCTGGCCGCCGACGGGTACGCGCTGGTCGGCGGCATCGGCGAGTACGAGAACACCTGGCGGATGGCGTACGTGCGCGGGCCCGAGGGGATCATCGTGTCCCTCGCCGCCCGCATCGGCTGACGCTGCCAGCGACCCGGCGCGATTGACACCGGCCGGCGACCGGGCGACCTTGGGATGGTCCGGCAGCACAGCCCACGGGGAAGAGGGTCACGGCCATGTCGATCTTTGCTCGCATCGGCACGATCAAGGGTGAGTCGCACGACGCCCGGCACCGCGACGAGATCGACGTGCTGTCCTGGTCGTGGGGTGTCTCCCAGTCCGGCCCGGCGGGCCACGCCGGCGGGGGTGCCGGTGCGGGCAGGGCGAGCTTCCACGACTTCACGTTCACCCACCACGTCGACAAGGCGTCACCGCTGCTGATGAGGGCGTGCGCCACCGGTCGGCACGTCAGCGACGCGCGGGTCACCGTGCGCAAGGCCGGCGCGGGCCAGCAGGAGTACCTCGTCATCACGATGACCGACGTGCTCGTGACCGCCGTCCTCCCCAGCGTCAGCGAGCAGGGCGAGGCCACCGAGGGCGTCGTGCTCACGTTCGCGAAGGTCGACCTCGAGTACCGGGCGCAGAAGCCGGACGGCAGCCTCGACGCCGGGGTGCACTTCAGGTACGACGTCAAGGCGCAGCGGGAGGGCTGACGCCGGATGCCGGTGCCGCGCACCCTCGCTCAGAGGAAGGAGGCGACGACCTTCTCGCGGTCGAAGGTGGCGATGATCCACCGCATCATCAGCACGTCGAGCACCACCAGGACGACACCGATCACCGCGAACAGGGTGGAACCGAGGAGCATCACGCCGGTGGCCTGACCGACCACGAGCAGGATCAACGGCAGGATCGCGAAGCCGGCGATCGAGTTGGCCGACTGGTACGAGCTGACCCGGGCCGAGACCCAGACGACGCAGGCCGTCACGAACGTGGCGACGGCGGGCACCAGCAGCAGCATCAGCACCCACCAGTTGAGGGTCGGGAAGTACCAGTGCCCGACCAGGGGGTTGCCGAGCAGGTTGACGAGGAGCGTGTAGACGCCGAAGCACACCCACGACACGACCACCGCGGGGATGACCGCGCCGAGGATCTTGCCCACGACGAGGGCGGTGTCGGTCACCGGGGTGTAGAGCACCCCCTCGAGCGTGTGCCGCTCCTTCTCCCCGGCGAAGCTGTTCGCCGCCAGCACGACGGCCACCATGGTGGGGATGATCAGGAAGAAGCCGGCGAACAGGTAGACGGTGGCGATGTACGCGGCCTGGCCCTGCACGGTCAGCTCCCCGGCCCCGGGGAAGGCGGAGGTGGGGATCTTCGCGATGAGCTCCTGCGCGTCGGCCGCGCTCATCGAGCGCAGCGCGAGCAGCAGCCCGACCGGGTAGAGCACGACGAAGACGAACGGCACGATCGCCACCGGTGCCAGCACCTGGCCGGTCGCGGTGCTCTCGCGCAGGTCCTTGGCCGCGATCGTCCAGATCGTGCCGCCCCTCATCGGGCACCTCCCACGGTCACGGCCTGCGCCTCCTGCTGGTGGACGAGGCGCAGGTAGGCCTCCTCGAGCGTGGGCGGCTCCTCGGCGACACCGAGCAGGTCACCCGGCATCCCCGCGATCGCGCGGACGACGGCCGGAACGGCCCGCCGGCCGGTGAGCTCGACGATCGCGCCACCGTCCACCGGGGTGACCGCCCGGACACCGTCGAGGGCGGCGATCCCCGGCTCGTCGAGCACCGTCCGGGGCGCCACGGTGACCCGGACACGCACCTCGGGCACCAGCGTGCGCGCGACGTCGGCGGGCGCGCCCTGCGCCGCGATCCGGCCGCCGGAGAGCACGCCCACCTTGGTGCAGACCGACTCCATCTCCTCGAGGCGGTGCGAGGTGATGAAGAACGTGCGGCCCTGCTCGATGGACAGGTCGTGGATGTAGGTCATCAGCTCGTGCGCCGCCTCCGGGTCGAGCCCGGCCGTCGGCTCGTCGAGGAAGACCAGCTGCGGGTCGGCGATGAGGGCCCGGGCGATCAGCGTCTTCTGCTTCATGCCCTTGGAGTAGGCGCCCACGCGGTCGGCCTGCCGGTCGGCCAGGCCGAACCGGTCCAGCAGCGCGCGCGCCGCCCTCGCGGCATCCGCGGCGGACATGCCGTAGAGCCGGCCGAAGAAGATGAGGTTGTCCAGGCCGGTGAGCCGGTCGTACAGGGCGGTGTCGGTCTGCACGCCGATGTGCGGCCGGACCGCGGCGATCTGCTCGGGGAGGTCGTGACCGAGCACCCGCAGGCAGCCCGCCCGGTCGGGGTGCAGCACCCCGGTCAGGATCCGCACCGTCGTGGTCTTGCCGGCACCGTTCGCGCCCAGCAGGCCGAAGACCCCACCCGGCTCCAGGTCGAGGTCGACTCCGGTGAGCACCTGGGTGTCGCCGAAGGACCGCGCGAGGCCCGCGACCTCGATGGCCAGCGGGGACGAACCTCCCGCCGGGGATCTCATGGCCCTCCTGTGCTCGCGTGGAACCGGACCCATGAATTGTCCTCCGGGACAGGTGGGCCCGGGCCGATCGTGTGGCTCGCTTCACGTGCCGGCCCCCTGGGCCAGACCTCGGGCCGGCCCGCCACCCGACCGTCTCCCGGCATCCGGCTATTGCTGCCCGCAGCGGAACGTGCCCATACTGCGACGAGACCTCGGTGAGGAGTTGCGCGATGTGGCGGAGTCGGAGCATCAGTGTGGGTGCGGTCGTCAGCGGGCTGGCGCTCGCCGTCGGGGTGGTCGTGACGGCCCAACCGGCCGCCGCGATCGTCGGTGGGCAGCGCGATGACGTGCACACCAACGTGGGCGTCATCCGGTTCACCACCGAAGCGGGCCGCTTCCGCTGCTCCGGCACGCTGATCTCGCCGACGGTGGTCCTCACGGCCGGCCACTGCACGGGTGAGACCGGCAGCAGTCCGGCCACGAACGTGTACGTCTCGTTCAACACCGACCTGCCGGCCGACCCGCTCGCTGCCGGCATCACGCCGGCCGAGAGCGCGGCGCGCGCCGCCAACTACATCACCGGCACGGCGCACCCGGACCCCGGCTGGACCGGCGCGCTGTCGATCTCGAAGCAGCACGACCAGGGCGTCGTGGTGCTCGACGCCCCGGCCACCACCAAGTGGCCGGGCATCACGCCCGCTCCGCTGCTGCCGGTCGGCACGCTGGACACCAACCAGGGCGCACTGAAGAACCAGACGTTCACCCTGGTCGGCTACGGCGTCGACATCGGCGACAAGAAGACGCAGGTCGTCGGTGTCGGAGCGGCGCTCCACCACGTCGTTCCTCAAGAACGTGCAGGACGAGGTCGTCGCCTTCCAGATCAACGACCGCGACTCCAAGGCCGGCGGCGGGTCCTGCTTCGGTGACTCCGGCGGCGCCGTGTTCCTCGGCCAGTACGTCGTGGGCGATGCGTCCTTCGTGAACTCGCTCACCTGCAACGCAACTGGCGCGTACCAGCGGGTTGACACGACCTACTCACGGGCCTTCCTGGCACAGTTCAGCTGATGGAGCCTCCCGAGCCGGTCCGCGTCATCCGTGATGCCGAGCTGCTCGAGGCCGACCCGACGTCGGGGATGCTGCGCCGGCGCGCCTTCGAGGCACCCGGCCTGTGGGCCGGCCAGGTGGTGACCGAGCCCGGTGTCTTCTCGGGGTGGCACCACCACGACTCCAACAGCTCGATGCTCTACGTCGTGCGCGGCGTGCTCCGCCTCGAGTGCGAGGGGGTCGAGGGCTGGGTCGACGCCGTCGCGGGCGACTACGTCCGGGTGCCGGCGTTCACGGTGCACCGGGAGTCGAACCCCGGGCGTGAACCGTCACTGGCCGTCATCGCCCGGGCCGGGGTCGGCATCCCCACCGTCAACGTGCCGCACGCCCCTCCCCCACACACCTGACACCCGGGCCGAGCGGGCCACCCGGGGAACCTACGATCGCGGGATGAGCGCGGACCTCGTCATCACCAGCCTGGCCGGCGGCCACGCTCACCGCACCCTGTTCGAGTCACTCGACCTGACCGTCGCGCCGGGCGACGTCGTCGGCGTGGTCGGCGCCAACGGCGCCGGCAAGACCACCCTGCTGCGGATCCTCGCCGGCGACCTGGAGCCGCTCGACGGCGTCGTCTCGACCGCGCCCGAGCGACGCCTTCGTCGGCTGGCTGCCGCAGGAGCACGAGCGCGTCGCCGGGCGAGACCGTCGCGGGGTACGTCGCCCGCCGCACCGGGGCCGCCGCCGCGACCGAGGCGATGGAGCGCGGCCGCCACGGGGCTGGCCACGCACTCCCGGGCCGCCGAGGACGCCTACGCCCACAGCCTCGACCACTGGCAGGCCAGCGGCGCCCCCGACCTCGACGAACGGCTCCCGCCGGTGCTGGCCGACCTCGGCCTCGACGTCGACGCCGGACGCCCTGATGACCTCGCTGTCCGGCGGGCAGGCCGCCCGGGCCGCGCTGGCCGCCCTGCTGCTCAGCCGCTTCGACGTGGTGCTGCTCGACGAGCCCACCAACGACCTCGACCTCGCCGGCCTGGAGCGGCTGGAGGGGTTCGTGCAGCGGCCTGCGCGGCGGCGTGGTGCTGGTCTCCCACGACCGCGAGTTCCTCGCCCGGGTGCGTGACCCGCATCGTCGAGCTCGACCTCGCCCAGGGCCGGGTCGCGGTCTACGACGGCGGCTACGACGCGTTCCTCGAGGAGCGGGCCATCGCCCGCCGGCACGCCCGCGAGGCCTACGAGGAGTTCGCCGACACGCAAGGCCGACCTGGTCGGTCGCGGCCCGGACCCAGCGGGAGTGGAGCTCGCCAGGGCGTGCGCAACGCCATGAAGAAGTCCCCCGACAACGACAAGATCCGCCGCAAGGCGCCAGGCGGAGTCGTCCGAGAAGCAGGCCCAGAAGGTGCGCCAGATGGAGTCGCGGATCGCCCGGCTCGACGAGGTCGAGGAGCCGCGCAAGGAGTGGGCGCTGCAGTTCACCATCGGCAGCGGCGCCCCGCTCCAGCTCGGTCGTCGCGACGCTCGACCGAGGCCACCGTGAGCCTGGGCGGCTTCACGTTCGGCCCGGTGTCGCTGCAGGTCAGCGCGCGGCGACCGGATCGGCATCACCGGCCCCAACGGCGCCGGCAAGACGACCCTGCTGCGGCTGCTGCTCGGCCGGCTCGCGCCCGGACGCCGGCCGCGCCAGCCTGGGCGCCTCGGTGGCGGTCGGCGAGATCGACCAGGCCCGCACCGGGCTGGCCGACGACCTGCCCCTGGGCGACGCCTTCGAGGCGGCGATGCCGCGGATGACCCCGGCCGAGGTGCGCACCCTGCTGGCGAAGTTCGGCCTGCAGGGCCGACCAGGTCACCAGCCGGGTCGGGACGCTCTCGCCCGGCGAGCGGACCCGCGCCGCGATGGCCCTGCTGCAGGCCCGCGGGGTCAACCTGCTGGTGCTCGACGAGCCGACCAACCACCTCGACCTGCCGGCGATCGAGCAGCTCGAGCAGGCCCTGGAGGCCTACGACGGGTCGCTGCTGCTGGTCTCGCACGACCGCCGGCTGCTCGACACCGTGCGGCTCGACCAGCGCTGGCACGTCGAGGACGGCCGGGTGACCGTCAGCCACGTGGGCTGACCCCGGTGCGAGCCGAGCAGGACGACCGGGCTAGAGCTTGGTCATCTTGCGGAAGGGCGTGGTGACCCGGATCTTCGTACCGCTGAAGTCCACCGTCACCCCACCGGCGTCGACCCCGACGACCCGACCCAGCCCGTGCGAGTCGTGCGAGACCCGGTCGTCGAGCACGTACTCCTCGATCACGGGTTCGGGCTGGGGCTGGAAGGGGCTGCTCGCGTGACGTGGGCGCGGGTTGCCAGTTGAAGTTGCCATCAGTGCCAGTATGCGCGCCCTGAGGCCCTGCGCGGACCTCGGAGTGAAATGAGCGACTCCGCGCGCCCCTCGATCCGGGCCGGAAGCCGAGGTCAGGTCGCCGTGCGGGAGCGGTGGATCCACCACCAGGCGAGCGCCATCTCCAGCACCCCGAACCCGGCGATGACCGGCTGGAGGAAGAAGTAGCGCTGCAGCACGAGCAGCTGCACGGCGATCCAGAGCACCAGCGCGGCGCCGGCGACCAGCCCGATCACCCCGGCGCGCGGGTCCTTGCGCCAGACGAACCAGGCCGCCACCAGCTGGGGCACCGCGACGGTGAGCACCAGGGCGACGCCGGGCCAGGTCCAGGTGTCGACCGGCAGCCGGTCGAGCCACTCCGACGGCATCCCCATGCCGTTGACGACCAGCCCGATCCCCCCGTAGATCGCGTTCACGGCCACGAGGACCAGCACCACGAGCAGCGCTCCCCCGGCCCAGCCCCGTCTCGGGGTCACGTCCCACCGTTGCGGCACCGTCGTCATCCGCCTGCTCCTTCCGGTCCCCACCATGCTGGCGCGACGGCGGGGCGGTGGATGCCGGGTGTCGCCACCTTCACACCGGAGCCGGCCGGATCACCGTTGGCGGGCCCCCACGGGAGGCCGGCGCCGGCCGGACTCACCGTTGGGACGAGTCGGAGACCTCGCCGACGAGCTCCTCGATGACGTCCTCGAGGAAGACCACGCCGACGACCTCGCCGTCGTCGGCGACCACGCGGGCCAGGTGCGACCCGGTGATCTGCATGGTCTGCAGCACCGACTCGACCTCGTCGTCGCGGCGCACGTTGGCCATCCGGCGCACCCGCTTGGCCGGCACCGGCTCGAGCCGCTCGACCTCGTCGGCGTAGAGCACGTCCTTGAGGTGCAGGTAGCCGCCGAGGTCGCCGAGGTCGTCGACGCACCGGGTAGCGGGAGAAGCCGTGCTTGGCGACGAGCCGCTCGATGTCCAGCGGTGTCGCGGCGCTGGTGACCGTGACCAGCCCGGCCAGCGGCACGCCGACGTCGGCGGCGTCCTTGTCGCTGAACTCGAGGGCGGCACCGAGCCGTTCGTAGTGCTGCCGCTCGACCAGGCCCTCGTCGCGCGACTCGTCGAGGATGTGCGCGACCTCCTCGGCCGTGAACGCCGAGGCGACCTCGTCCTTGGGTTCGACGCCGAAGAGCCGGATGCCGGCCTTGGCCAGCCAGTCCATCGCGTGGATGACCGGCGCCAGCACCCGGGCGACCATGACCAGGGCCGGCACCAGCGCCACGGCGGAGCGCTCGGGGCGGGCGATGGAGATGTTCTTGGGGATCATCTCGCCGTAGACGACGTGCAGGAAGACGACGATCGCGAGCGCGATGACGAGCGCCACGGCGTCGGCGACGACCTCGGACAGGCCGAGCCGCCTCGGTGACGGGCACGAGCGCGTGGTGCAGCGCCGCCTCCGACACCGCGCCGAGCAGCACCGAGCACACCGTGATGCCGAGCTGGGCGGTCGCGAGCAGCAGGCCGGTGCGGTGCATCGCCTGCAGGGCCACCGCGGCGCGCTTGCTGCCCGCGTCGGCGAGCGGCTCGAGCTGGCTGCGGCGGGCCGACATCGCGGCGAACTCGGCACCGACGAAGAAGGCGTTGGCGCCGAGCAGCACCAGCGTGACGAGCACGACGAACCAGCCGCTCACGACCGCTCCTCCTGCTCGTCGTCGTCGCTCGGCTCGGGCTGCGGCGTCGTCGCGCTCGAGGCGCACCCGGTCGACCCGGTGGCCGTCCATGTCGACGACCCGCGCGACCCAGCCGTCGGCCGGCACGGTGTCGCCCACGGTCGGCACGCGGCCCAGGGTCGACATCACCCAGCCGCCGACGGTCTCGTAGGCCGGCCCGTCGGGGATGGCGACGCCGACCCGGGCGCGCACCTCGTCGGGGCGCCACAGCCCGGGCACGGTCCACGACCCGTCACGCAGCTGGCGGCCGGTGGTCTGCGAGCGGTCGTGCTCGTCGTTGACCTCGCCGACGATCTCCTCGACGAGGTCCTCGAGGGTGACCACGCCCGACGTGCCGCCGTACTCGTCGACGACGACGGCGAGCTGCATGCCGCCCTGCCGCAGCTGGAGCAGCAGCGGGTCGAGCCGCAGCGTCTCGGGCACGAGCACCGCCGGCACCATCAGCGCCGAGACCGGCACGTCGTTGCGCCGGTCGAACGGCACGGCGATCGCCTTCTTGACGTGCACGATGCCGTCGATGTCGTCCCAGTCGTCGCCGACGACCGGGAACCGCGAGTGCCCGGTGCGCCGGGCCAGCCGCGACCAGGTCGGCCGCGGTCTCGGTGCGGTCGATCGAGGTCGCCCGCGAGCGCGGCGTCATCACGTCGGCGGCGGTCTGGTCGGCGAACCCGAGGGATGCCGTGACGAGCCGCGCGGTGCTGCGGTCGAGGGTGCCCGCCTCGGCCGAGGAGCGCACCAGCGAGGCCAGCTCGGCCGGGCTGCGGGCCGCGGACAGCTCCTCCTGCGGCTCGATGCCGAGCGCCAGCAGGGTGCGGTTCGCGACCCCGTTGAGCAGCAGGATCATCGGCTTCATCGCGATGCCGAACCACCGCACGGGCGCGGCCGCGACCTTCGCGGTGGCCATCGGCAGCGACACGGCCAGCGTCTTGGGCACCATCTCGCCGACGATCATCGAGAACACGGTGGCGATCAGCATCGCGAGCACCGACGCCACCGACGACGCGGTCGACGCCGACAGGCCCAGCGACTCCAGCGGGCCCTGCAGCAGCACGCCGATCGACGGGCTCGCGATGAAGCCGAGCACCAGGGTGGTCAGGGTGATGCCGAGCTGGCACGCCGACAGCTGGGTCGAGAGCCGGCGGTGCGAGGTGAGCACCGACTTCGCCCCCGGCTCACCCGCGTCGACGGCCCGCTGCACGGCGGGCCGGTCGAGGGCGACGAGCGAGAACTCGGCCGCGACGAACAGGGCTGTGCCCACGGTGAGGACGACGCCGAGGAGCAGCAGCAGCCATGGGGTCATGATCGGACCATCGTATGGGGAGGCCTCGCGCGTTCCCGGTCCCCCCGGGTCCACCTCGAGGCGGAGCCCGGATCCACCGGGGGGCTGACCCTGCACGTGGGGTGAGGCTGCAAGGATCGGGGCATGACACCACGAGGTACCCCATGAGCACGACCACCGCGACGGGGGCAAGGATCGAGATCCGAGGGCTCACCAAGCGCTTCGGCTCCTTCGTCGCGGTCGACGACCTGACGTTCGACGTCGAGCCCGGCCGGATCACCGGCTTCCTCGGCCCCAACGGCGCCGGCAAGACCACGACGCTGCGGATGCTGCTCGGGCCTGGTCCACTCGACCAGCGGCACCGCCACCATCGACGGGCAGCGCTACGTCGACCTCCCGACGCCGCAGTCCACGGTCGGCGCGGCCCTCGAGGCCACGAACTTCCACCCCGGCCGCAGCGGCCGCGACCACCTGCGGGTGCTGGCCGACGCCGGCTCCATCCCGCACGGCCGGGTCGACGAGCTGCTCGAGCTCACCGGCATCCCGGCGGCGGCCCGCAAGCGCGCCGGGGAGTACAGCATGGGCATGCGCCAGCGGCTCGGCCTGGCCGCCGCCCTGCTCGGCGACCCGCAGGTGCTCGTCCTCGACGAGCCCTCGAACGGCCTGGACCCCGAGGGCATCCGCTGGCTGCGCGGCTTCCTGCGCCACCTCAGCCACGAGGGCAAGACGATCCTGGTCTCCAGCCACCTGCTGCAGGAGGTCGAGCAGACCGTCGACGAGGTCGTCATCATCGCCAACGGCCGCCTCGTGCGGGCCGGCGCGATGGCCGACCTGCACGGCGCACCCGGCGCCGATCATGCGCACGTCCGACCGCGAGCGCCTCGCCGGGGCGCTGCGCGTCGCCGACGTCACCAGCACGCCCGGCGACGACGACACCCTCGTCGCCGACACCACCGACCTGCGCCTCGTCGGCGACGTCGCGCTGCGCGCCGGCCTGCCGATCTACGGCCTGGAGCCCAAGCGGGCCGACCTCGAGGCCCTGTTCTTCGAGCTCACCGAGGGCACCAACCGCAACGAGTCGCCCGGGGGCGCGCCGCCCGAGGCGGATGCCGTGACCGGCCAGGAAGGAGCGAACCTGTGATCCCCGCGATCCGCAGCGAGTTCCGCAAGTTCTTCACCACCCGGATGTGGTGGGGCATGGCCATCGCGATCTTCGTCGCCGGCGGCGGCCTTCGCCGCCCTGTTCACCTTCGTCGTCAACCAGGGCACGACCGGCGGGCCCGGCGGCCAGGCGGATCATCGGCGACGACACCCAGATCGCCAACACCGTCTACACGTCCGGCATCAGCGTCGGCTACCTGCTGCTGCTCACCATCGGCGTGATGTCGATCGGCTCGGAGTACCGCCACAAGACGATCAGCGCCACCTTCCTGGCCACCCCGCAAGCGCACCCGCGCCATGCTGGCCAAGGTCGTCGCGCTCATCGGCATCGGCGCCGTCTACGGCCTGATCAGCCTGGTCGGGTCGGTCGCGGTCGGTGCGGTGGGCCTCACCCTGATCGACCGCCCGCTCTTCCCCTCCTCGGCGGTCGTCCGCTCGCTCGCGCTCAGCCTGCTGGTGCTCGGGCTCTGGGCGCTGATCGGCCTCGGCATCGGCATCCTGATCCCCAACCAGGTGGCGGCCCTGCTCATCGGCATCGGCGTGGCCTGGATCGTCGAGCCGCTGCTCGGGCTTGGCGATGGGCGCCTGGGAGTTCGGGCGCGAGCACATCGTCGAGTTCATGCCGTCGCAGGCCACCAACGCGGTGGTCAACGGCATCTCGCAGAACCCGCGATGAGGTGCGCCTCGAGTGGTGGGGCGGTGCCCTGGTGCTCGCGGCCTACGCCGTCGCGCTCGCCGGGTTCGGCATCTGGCGCACCACCCGGGCCGACATCAGCTGACCCCGGCCCCTGCGGGGGCCGTTGGACGGACGTCGGCGACGGCGGCCGGTCCGCCGCGACCACGGCGGACCGGCCGCCGCAGCGTGCGCACCACTCGCCGTGCAACGGTGTGCCGCCCCAGCAGCGGGGATAGGCTTGGCCGACAACCCCACGACTATCGACGAGCCGAGAAAGAGGCGCATCCTCCGTGGCCGAGCAGTCCCCGTCCAGCGACCCCCTGACCTCCTTCGGACCCAACGAGTGGCTGGTCGACGAGCTGTACGAGCAGTACACGAAGGACCGCAACAGCGTCGACCGCGCGTGGTGGGACTTCTTCAAGGACTACACCCCGGGCGAGGGCGCCCTGGGTCGTGACGCGGCCGCCGCCGCGAAGCGCGCGACCGCCGCCGCGCCGCCGCCCCGGCCGACCAACGGCGCGGGCACCCACGCCCCGGCCAAGGCCCCGACCCCCGCCGCCGGCCCCGCGCCCGCGCCGGCCACCCGCCCGGCGGCTCCCGCCGCCCGCCGCCGCGCGCGCCCGCACCGCGCGCCGCCGCCCCGGCTCCGCGCCCCGGCGGCCCCGGCCCCGGCCCCCGCCGCCAAGGAGGCGCCGAGCACCCGCCCGGAGCCCGCGGCCACCGTCACCCCGAAGCCGCGCGAGGCCGAGGCCCCGAAGGCGTCCGGCCCGCTCAGCGACGCCAGCCAGACCCCCATCCGCGGTGCCAGCGCCCGCGTCGTCACCAACATGGAGTCCTCGCTCGACGTGCCGACCGCCACCTCGGTGCGCGCGGTGCCCGCCAAGCTGCTCATCGACAACCGCATCGTCATCAACAACCACCTCGCCCGCAGCCGCGGCGGCAAGGTCAGCTTCACCCACCTCATCGGCTTCGCGCTGGTCAAGGCCCTCGGCGTGATGCCCGAGATGAACAACGGCTTCGGGCACGACGAGCGCGGCAAGCCGGTGCTCGTCACCCCGGCCCACGTCAACCTCGGCCTCGCCATCGACCTCGCCAAGCCCGACGGCACCCGCCAGCTGCTCGTGCCCTCCATCAAGGCCGCCGAGACGATGGACTTCGCCCACTTCTGGACCGCCTACGAGGAGATGGTCAGGAAGGCCCGCGGCGGCAAGCTGACCGTCGAGGACTTCCAGGGCACCACGATCTCGCTGACCAACCCGGGCACCATCGGCACCGTGCACTCGGTGCCCCGCCTGATGCAGGGCCAGGGCGCGATCATCGGCGTCGGCGCGCTCGAGTACCCCGCCGAGTGGCACGGCGCCAGCCTGGAGACGCTCAACCGCAACGCGGTCAGCAAGATCATCACCCTCACCACCACCTACGACCACCGCATCATCCAGGGCGCCCAGTCCGGCGAGTTCCTGCGGATGGTGCACGCGCTGCTGCTCGGCGAGCACGGCTTCTACGACGAGATCTTCGCGAGCCTGCGCATCCCCTACGAGCCGATCCGCTGGGTGCGCGACGTCGACACCTCGCACGACGACGACATCAACAAGGTCGCCCGGGTGCAGGAGCTCATCCACGCCTACCGCGTGCGCGGCCACCTGATGGCCGACACCGACCCGCTGGAGTACAAGCAGCGCCGCCACCCGGACCTCGACGTCACCAGCCACGGCCTGACCCTGTGGGACCTCGACCGCGAGTTCGCCACCGGCGGGTTCGGCGGCCAGCCGTTCCTCAAGCTGCGCAAGATCCTCGGCATCCTGCGCGACTCGTACTGCCGCACCATCGGCATCGAGTACATGCACATCCAGGACCCCGAGCAGCGCGAGTGGATCCAGGACAAGATCGAGGTCGGCTACGCCAAGCCCACCCGCGAGGAGCAGCTGCGCATCCTGCGCCGGCTCAACGCGGCCGAGGCGTTCGAGACCTTCCTGCAGACCAAGTTCGTCGGCCAGAAGCGCTTCTCGCTCGAGGGCGGCGAGTCGGTGATCGCGCTGCTCGACCGCATCCTGTCGCGCGCCGCCGAGGACGAGCTCGACGAGGTCTGCATCGGGATGCCGCACCGCGGCCGGCTCAACGTGCTCGCCAACATCGCGGGCAAGACCTACGGCCAGATCTTCCGCGAGTTCGAGGGCAAGCAGGACCCCCGCTCGGTGCAGGGCTCCGGCGACGTGAAGTACCACCTCGGCACCGAGGGCACCTTCACCGCGCGAGGGCGGCACGACGACCAAGGTCTACCTCGCCGCCAACCCCTCGCACCTCGAGGCGGTCAACCCGGTGCTCGAGGGCATCGTGCGCGCCAAGCAGGACCGCCTCAACCTCGCCGGCGAGGACTTCACCGTGCTGCCCGTGCTGATGCACGGCGACGCGGCGTTCGCCGGCCAGGGCGTCGTCGCCGAGACGCTCAACCTCTCGCAGCTGCGCGGCTACCGCACCGGCGGCACGGTCCACGTCGTCATCAACAACCAGGTCGGCTTCACGACCTCGCCGAGCAGCTCGCGCTCCTCGACCTACTCCACCGACGTCGCCCGGATGATCCAGGCGCCGATCTTCCACGTCAACGGCGACGACCCCGAGGCCTGCGTGCGGGTGGCCGAGCTCGCCTTCGAGTTCCGCAAGGAGTTCCACAAGGACGTCGTCATCGACATGGTCTGCTACCGCCGCCGCGGCCACAACGAGGGCGACGACCCGTCGATGACCCAGCCGCTGATGTACAACCTGATCGAGGCCAAGCGCAGCGTCCGCAAGCTCTACACCGAGTCGCTCATCGGCCGCGGCGACATCACCGTCGAGGAGGCCGAGGCCGCGCTGCGCGACTACCAGCAGCAGCTCGAGCGGGTCTTCGTCGAGACCAAGGCCGCCCTGAAGGAGGCCGAGCTCGAGGCCGCCGACGCCAGCTACTCCGGCACCGACGTCGAGGGCCACACCGGGCTCGAGCCGCCGGCCGCGCAGGCCCGCAACGCCGACCGCACCGCGCACTCCTCGACCGAGACGGCGATCAGCCCGAGGTGCTGCAGCGGCTCGGCGACGCGTTCGTCGACGTGCCCGACGGCTTCACCGTGCACCCCAAGCTGCGCCAGATGCTCGAGAAGCGCGCGCTCAGCGTGCGCGAGGGCGGCATCGACTGGGGCACCGGCGAGCTCCTCGCCTTCGGCTCGCTGCTCATCGAGGGCACCCCGGTGCGCCTCGCCGGGCAGGACACCCGGCGCGGCACCTTCGTGCAGCGCCACGCGGTGCTCATCGACAAGGAGAACGCCGCCGAGTGGACCCCGCTGCTCTACCTCGGCGAGGGCCAGGGCAAGTTCTGGGTCTACGACACCCTGCTGTCCGAGTACGCCGCCATGGGCTTCGAGTACGGCTACTCCGTCGAGCGGCCCGACGCCCTGGTGCTCTGGGAGGCGCAGTTCGGCGACTTCGTCAACGGCGCGCAGACCATCATCGACGAGTTCATCTCGAGCTCGGAGCAGAAGTGGGGCCAGCGCTCCTCCGTCGTGCTGCTGCTGCCGCACGGCTACGAGGGCCAGGGGCCCGACCACTCCTCCGCCCGCATCGAGCGCTTCCTCACGATGTGCGCCGAGGACAACATGACCGTCGCCTACCCCTCGACCCCCGCGTCGTACTTCCACCTGCTGCGCCGCCAGGCGTACGCCCGGCCCGCGCCGCCCGCTCATCGTCTTCACCCCGAAGTCGATGCTGCGCCTGAAGGCCGCGAGCAGCGCCCCCGAGGACTTCACCACGGGCACCTTCCGCCCGGTCATGCCCGACCTCGGCACCACCAGCGAGGTCACGCGCGTGCTCATCGCGGCCGGCAAGGTCGTCTACGACCTGCTCGCCGAGCGCGACAAGCGCGGCGACACCTCGACGGCGGTGCTGCGGCTCGAGCAGTACTACCCGATCCCGGCGGCCGACCTGGCCAAGGAGCTCGGCAAGTACCCCGGACGCCGAGGTCGTCATCGTGCAGGACGAGCCGAAGAACCAGGGCGCCTGGCCGTTCCTCGCGCTCAACCTCCCGGAGGCGCTGGCCGACCGCGGCGAGCACCGTCCGCTGCGCGTCATCTCGCGCGCCGCGTCGGCCTCCCCCGCCACCGGCTCGACCAAGAAGCACCAGGCCGAGCAGGCCGACCTCGTCGCCCAGGCGTTCGACCGCTGACCTGCGCCGTCGCCACCACCGGCGGGGCGTCGGTGGTGGCGGCGCACGGGCAGGTAACCTCGCAGCGTGTACTTCACGGACCGCGGCATCGAGGAGCTGCAGGCCCGCCGGGGTGACGAGGAGGTCACCTTCGACTGGTTGGCCGAGCAGCTACGGACGTTCGTCGACCTCAACCCCGACTTCGAGGTCCCGGTGGAGCGGCTGGCCACGTGGTTGGCCCGCCTGGACGACGAGGACGAGTGAACGAGCAGATGTCTGACCAGCAGCCCGACGACGCGAGCGCGCCGATCGAGTTCCGACCGAGCCTGGACGCCCAGGTGGTGCCCGAGGGCACCCGCGACCTCGCGATCGTCTTCCTCGGGGCCTCGCTGGTCGCCGGGGTCGGCGACCCGAAGGGCCAGGGCTGGGTCACCCGCGTCGTGGGGCGCACCCAGCACCCCGACCTCGAGCTGACCGCCTACAACCTCGGCGTGCGCGGCGACACCTCCGCCGACGTGCTGGCCCGCTGGGCCACCGAGGTGCCGCTGCGCTGGGCCGGCCGCACCGAGCGCCGCGTGGTGCTGTCCGTGGGCACCAACGACGTCGTCGAGCGGCATCACCCTGGCCCGGCACCGGCTCAACCTCGCGAACCTGCTCGACGACGCGGCGTCCTCGGGGGTGGGCGCGTTCGTCGTCAGCCCGCCGCCCACGGCCGACACCGAGCTCAACGAGCGGCTGGAGGTGCTCGTCGACGCCCAGGCCGACGTCTGCGCCCGCCGCGGCGTGCCCTTCGTCGACTGCTACGCCCCGCTCATGGGCCACGACCAGTGGCGCACCGACCTCGCGGCCAGCAGCGTCGAGAACCACCCCGGCCAGGCCGGCTACGGCCTGATCGCCTGGCTGGTGCTGCACAACGGCTGGGCCGACTGGCTGCAGATCGCCTGACCCGCCGGCCCGGGCCACCCGGCCCGGGGTCAGTCCGTCGCGCCGACGAACTCGCGCACGAGCGCGGCGAACCGGTCGGGGTCGTCGAGGTGCGGGAAGTGCCCGGCACCCTGGAACAGCTCGACCCGGCAGTTCTCGATCGACGCGGTCGCGGACGCGGCGTGCCACGCCGGGATCATCCGGTCCTTGGTGCCCCACACGACGAGGGTCGGGATCGGGGTGGCGTCGGGCAGGTAGTCGTGGGCGTTGACGCTCTGGCCGCCCGGGGTCGATGACCGCCCGGGTCGTCGCCAGGAACGCGCGGCGGGTGTCGGCGTCGCCGAGCGAGGTGAAGCCGTCCCAGACCTCGGTGAGGTCGCGACCCGGCCGCAGCCCGACCGAGCCGAGCAGGCGCCCCGCGGAGGCGATCCGGTCACGCATCCACCCCGACGCGATGACCGGCAGCACGTACTCCGCACCCGGCAGGGTGGCCGAGCGCAGCAACGGGCTGACCTCGCGCCCGAGGCCCCCGCTGGCGACGAGCACCAGCTTGTCGACGCGCTCGGGGAAGAGGTAGGCGAACACCATGGCGATGCCGCCGCCGAGCGAGTGGCCGACCAGGCTGACCTGCTCGATGCCGAGCCGGTCGAGCAGGTCGCGCAGGGTCGCGGCGTGCGCACCGAGCGAGTAGTCGCCGACCGGCTTCGCGGACTCGCCGTGGCCGAACAGGTCGGGCACGATCAGCCGGTGGTCCTCGTCGAGCTTGTCGACGAGGTGGGCCCACTGCTTCTGCGAGCCGAGGATGCCGTGGATGAAGAGCAGGGCCGGCCCGGTGCCGCTGTCGCTGTAGGAGAACGCGTGGCCGTGCAGGGTGACGGTGCGCTCAGCGGACGTCGCGCTCACGAGAGCTCCTCGGGTGGGCGGATGGGTCCGCCCCATGTTACCGCCCGGTAGGTGGACGTGCCGACCGGTCGTGTCCGGTCCCACACGGTGGACGACCGGGTCAGAGCGTGAAGACGACCTTGCCCGAGACCGCGCCCTGCACCATCCGCTCGAAGCCGGCCCGGGCGTCGGCGAGCGGCCGCACCGAGTCGACCTGCGGCTCGATGCCGGAGTCGACGACGAAGCGGGCCAGCCGCGACAGCTCGTCGCGGGTGCCCATCGTCGACCCGACGACCCGCAGCTGCTTGAAGAAGATCTTGGTCAGCTCGGCCTTGGCCGGGGCGTCGCCCGAGGTCGCGCCGGAGATGACGACCGTGCCGCCCGGGCGCAGGCTGTTCACCGAGTGCGACCAGGTCGCGGCCCCGACGGTCTCCATCACGGCGTCGACCCGCTCGGGCAGGCGGGCACCGCTCTCGAACGCCCGGTCGGCGCCGAGCGCGACCGCGTGCTCGCCCTTGGCGGCATCCCGGCTGGTGACCCACATCCGGATGCCGGCCGCGGTGCCGAGCTGCACCAGCGCCGTCGCGACCCCGCCGCCCGCGCCCTGGACCAGCACCGTGCCGCCGGGCTGGACGCCGGAGTTGGTGAACAGCATCCGGTAGGCGGTCAGCCAGGCGGTCGGCAGGCACGCCGCGTGCTCCCAGGACAGCCCCTCGGGCTTGGGCACGACGTTGTGCCGGGGCACGGCCACGACCTCGGCCAGGGTGCCGTCGTGCACCTCGCTGAGCAGGCTGCGCCGCGGGTCGAGCGTCTCGTCGCCGGCCCACCCCGGCGAGGCGACCACGGCGTGCACGAGCACCTCGTTGCCGTCGGCGTCGACCCCGGCGCCGTCGCAGCCGAGCACCATCGGCAGGCGGTCGGCGGGCAGGCCGATGCCGCGCAGCGAGAAGATGTCGTGGTGGTTCAGCGCCGTGGTGCGCAGCCGCACGGTCGTCCACCCCTCGGGCACCTGCGGCTCGGGCCGCTCCCCCACCTCGAGCCCGGAGAGCGGGTCGGTGTCGGACTGGCTGACGCAGGTGACGGCGAGCATGCGACCGACCCTACGGCACCGGATGCCGGCCGAGGCGGCCCGCGGCCAGCCCGGCGTACCACTGGGCCAGCCTGCGGGTCAGGTCGGCGTTGCCCCGGGTCTGCGCCAGCAGCGCGCGGTGGTCGGCGAGCGTGCCCGACCCCACGAAGAGACCGACCGACGCGGCCACGTCGGCAGCCTCGCCGGGCCGCAGCGGGTGCTCGTGCACCCGGTCCAGGAAGTCCTGCGCCAGGGCCCGCTTGCCGGCACGGAGTCGTGCAGCGATGACGCCAGGCTGCGGCGGCGACGCCGCAGCACGGAGACGAGCCCGGTCTGGGCCACCCCGACCACGTTGGAGCCGTGGGCGCGGTAGTCGACCAGCGGCCGCTCCAGCCCGCGCACCGTCCCGAGGCGCAGGGCGTGGAGGGTGAGCCACGCGTCGTGGTGGTACGGGGCGGGGCGGGGCCGGTCGGGAAGCGGTAGTGCGAGGTCGAGCACGTCGGGGCGCACGGTCAGCGCGCACCCGGTGACCGAGTTGCGGAAGACGGTGCGGCGCAGGTCGGTCGTGGTCCACCGTCGTTCGCGCCGCCACACCGAGTCGGCGATGACCGCGCCCTCGCCGTCGATCAGCCGCAGGTCGCTGTGCACCGCCGCCACGTCGGGGCCGAGGGCGGCCGCCGTGGCGGCGAGCCGCTCGGGGTGCCACACGTCGTCCTGGTCGGCCAGGGCCACGGCGTCCACGCTCTCGCCGGCCACGTGCCGCAGCGCCTCGCCGAAGGCACCGACCGAGCCGAGGTTGACCGGGGCCCGGTGCAGCACGAAGCGGTCGTCGCCCTCGAGCAGCGCCCGGGTGTGCTCGAACGAGCGGTCGCTCGACGCGTCGTCGACGACGTGCGCCGTCCAGGTCACGCCGACCTGGGCCCGCATCGAGTCCACCTGCTGGCGGAGGTAGCCCTCGTCGGGCTCGTAGACCGCCATGGCCACGCCGACCCGCACCGCGCTCACGCCCCCGGGGCGCCGGCTCCGCCGAGCACCGACGGCGCCGCCCGGTGCAGGGCGTCGCGCCAGTGCGGCAGCGGTTCGATGCCCGCGTCGGCCCACATCGCGTGCGACAGCACGCTGTACGGCGGCCGCGGCGCCGGGAGGGGGAACTCGTCGGTCGAGATCGGCGCGACCCGCTCGGGGTCGAGCCCGAGCTCCTCGAACACGGCCCGGGCCAGCTCGAACCACGAGCACTCCCCCGCACCGGTCGCGTGCCAGATGCCGAACGGCGCACCACCGTCGACGATGCGCACCAGGCCCTCGGCGAGGTCGACGGTCCAGGTGGGCTGGCCGACCTGGTCGGCGACCACCGTGAGCCGCTCGCGCTCCCCCGCGAGGCGCTGCATGGTCGCCGGGAAGTTCTTGCCCCGGGCGCCGTAGAGCCACGCCGTGCGCACGACCCAGCTGCGCGGGCACTCCGCACGCACCGCCCACTCCCCGGCCGCCTTGGTGCGGCCGTAGGCCGTGGCCGGCGCGACCGGAGCGTCGGCGGCGTACGGCTCGCGCCCGTCGCCGGCGACCACGTAGTCGGTCGACAGCTGCACCATCGAGGCCCCCGCCACGTGGGCCGCGCGGGCGAGGTTGGCGGCGCCCACGGCGTTGACCGCGAAGGCGCGGGCCTCGTCGGTCTCGGCCGCGTCGACCGCGGTGTAGGCGGCGCTGTTGACGACGACGTCGTGCCCGGCCACCTGGTCCACGCACTGGGCGGGGTCGAGGATGTCGAGCCCGGGCAGGTCAGCGCGGGTCACCGCGTGGCCCGCGGCCTCGAGCACCTCGCACAGGTCCTGGCCGAGCATGCCGGCGGCGCCGGCGACGAACCAACGGGCCATCAGCCGGTCACGACCTGCTGGGTGCGCGCGTACTTCGCCTCGGTGGCGTCCTTCATCGGCCGCCACCAGGCCTCGTTGTCGCGGTACCAGTCGATCGTCGCGGCGAGGCCGTCGCGGAAGCTGCCGTACCGCGGCGTCCAGCCGAGCTCGGTGCGCAGCCGGCCGGCCTCGATGGCGTAGCGCAGGTCGTGGCCGGCGCGGTCGGTGACGTGGTCGTAGGCGTCGGGCTCCTGGCCCATCAGCTCGAGGATGAGGCGCACGACGTCGCGGTTGTTGACCTCGCCGTCGGCGCCGATCAGGTAGGTCTCGCCGATCACGCCCTTGTCGATGATCGTCCAGACGGCCGCGTTGTGGTCGTCGACGTGGATCCAGTCGCGCACGTTGAGCCCGGCGCCGTAGAGCTTGGGCCGGATGCCGTCGATGACGTTGGTGACCTGCCGCGGGATGAACTTCTCGACGTGCTGGCGCGGGCCGTAGTTGTTCGAGCAGTTGGAGATCGTGGCCCGCAGCCCGAAGGAGCGCACCCAGGCCCGCACCAGCAGGTCGGAGCCCGGCCTTGGTCGAGGAGTAGGGCGAGCTCGGGTTGTACGGGGTGTCCTCGGTGAACTTCTTGGGGTCGTCGAGCTCGAGGTCGCCGTAGACCTCGTCGGTCGAGATGTGGTGGTAGCGCACGTCGTGCCGGCGGGCGGCCTCGAGCAGGGTGAACGTGCCGATCAGGTTGGTGCGCACGAAGGGGCTCGGGTCGTCGAGCGAGTTGTCGTTGTGCGACTCGGCCGCGAAGTGCACCACGACGTCGGCGTCGGCGACGAGCCGGTCGACCAGCGCGGCATCCGCCACGTCGCCCTCGACGAAGGTGATCCGCTCCATCGCGCCGTCGAGCGAGGCCGTCGAGCCCGCGTAGGTGAGCGCGTCGAGCACGGTGACCTCGACGTCCGGGCGGGTCGCGAGGGTGAGGTGGACGAAGTTGCTGCCGATGAAACCGGCCCCACCGGTGACGAGAACCTTCATGCGCGACAGGGTAACGGTCGGCACGGCGGCTCCGGCCCCGCCGACGGGGCCAGCGCCCGGGCCGGGGGTGCGACGCCGTTAGGCTCGACCCCCATGAAGGGCATCATCCTCGCCGGCGGCTCGGGCACGCGGCTGCACCCCATCACCCGGGGCATCTCCAAGCAGCTCATGCCGATCTACGACAAGCCGATGGTCTACTACCCGCTCTCGACGCTGATGATGGCCGGCATCCGCGAGGTGCTCGTCATCACCACGCCCCAGGACGCCGACCAGTTCGAGCGGCTGCTCGGCGACGGCCGGCAGTGGGGCATCGAGATCACCTACGCCGTCCAGCCCAGCCCGGACGGCCTCGCGCAGGCCTTCGTGATCGGCGCCGACTTCATCGGCGACGACGCCGTGGCCCTGGTGCTCGGCGACAACATCTTCTACGGCACCGGCCTCGGCACCGCCCTGCGCGAGCTCACCGACGTGCGCGGCGGGCACATCTTCGCCTACCACGTCAGCGAGCCCACCGCCTACGGCGTCGTCGAGTTCGACCCCGACGGCACGGTGCTCTCGATCGAGGAGAAGCCCGAGCACCCGCGCTCGAACTACGCCGTGCCCGGGCTGTACTTCTACGACAACGACGTCGTCGAGATCGCCGGCACGCTCACGCCGAGCCCCCGCGGCGAGCTCGAGATCACCGCCGTCAACGACGCCTACCTCAGGCGCGGCGACCTCACCGTGACCGTGCTCCCCCGCGGCACGGCCTGGTTCGACACGGGCACCTTCGAGGGCCTGATGGACGCCAGCCAGTTCGTGCACGTCGTCGAGGCCCGGCAGGGCTACAAGATCGGCTGCGTCGAGGAGATCGCCTGGCGGGCCGGCTGGGTCGACGACGAGACCTTCGCCCGGCTCGGCGACGAGCTGGTCAAGTCCGGCTACGGCGCCTACATCCACGAGTGCCTGGCGCGCGGGAAGACCGGCCGCTGATGCGGATCGAGCCCCTGTCGATCGCGGGCGCCTACGTCATCACGCCGCGGCAGTTCCCCGACGAGCGCGGCGTCTTCCTCGAGTCGTTCCGCGGCGACAAGCTGGCCGAGCACCTCGGCCACCGCCCCGACATCGTGCAGACCAACGTGTCGGTGTCCGCGCGCGGCACGGTGCGCGGCATCCACTTCGCCGACGTGCCGCCCGGCCAGGGCAAGTACGTCACCGTGCTGCACGGCTCGCTGGTCGACTACGTCGTCGACATCCGGGTCGGCTCGCCCACCTTCGGCACGTGGGAGGCCGTCACCCTCGACGCCGTCGACCGCAAGGCGGTCTACCTCTCCGAGGGGCTGGGCCACGCCTTCTGCGCGCTCGAGGACGGCACCACCGCGATGTACCTGTGCACGGCCACGTACAACCCGACGGCCGAGCACGGCATCCACCCGCTCGACCCCGAGGTCGGGCTCGTGCTGCCGCCCGGGCTGGAGCCGCTGCTGTCACCCAAGGACGACGCCGCACCCTCGCTGGCGGATGCCGTGGCGTCCGGCCGGCTGCCGACCTCCGACACGTGCGCGGCCTGGTCGGCCGAGCTCGCTCAGCGCGGGAACTGACGCTCCCACACCACGATCGAGCGCACCGCCGGGTCGAGCTCGGCGACCATCTGGTCGAACGCGCGGTCGCCGCGCTTGTAGGGGTCGCTGACGTCGCGGTCGCGGCGACCGTCCCGGCCACGGCTGCGGTGCGCCGCCACGAGCGCCGGGAGTGCCTTCCAGCGGGAGACCACGTCGGTGGCGCCGGCCTCGTCGAGCAGGGTCGGCCAGTCGTGCCGGGCCCCGATGTCGTCGATGGCGTGCGCGAGCTCGCGGATGGTGAAGGTGCGCCGGTGCGCCGCGGGGGCCTCGTCGAGCACCGGCTCCTTGTGCTCGGTGGCCATGAGGAGCACGGCGGCCTGCTCGGCGAGCAGGCGCGGCGTGATCAGCCGGGCCCGGAACGCGTCGTCGGCCAGGCCCTTCGCCTGCAGCCGCGCGGCCGAGTGCTCGTCCATCGGCCGGCCGACCAGCGCGTGGGTGCCCGCACTGGTCACCTCGAAGGCCCCCGGGCGGGCCCACTCCAGGCCCGCGCGCAGCAGCACCGCGGCGTACGGCGACCGGCAGATGTTCCCCGTGCACACGGTGAGCAGGCGGACCCGCTCGGTGGGCTCGGGGCTGGGGTCGGCGGCGTCCATGTCGCCGTCAGCCTAGGTCACGCGGGCGTCGGGCGGTCCCGGTGGCCGGCGCTCGGCGCGAGGGCCCGCACCGCGGCCGCCACGGCCTCGGCGACGCCCTCCTGGAACACCGACGGCACGATGCGGTCGACGGTCGGCTCCTCGACGAGGTCCGCGATGGCCCGGGCCGCCGCGAGCTTCATCGCCTCGGTGATCTGGGTCGCGCCGGCATCCAGCGCACCACGGAAGATGCCCGGGAAGGCGAGCACGTTGTTGATCTGGTTCGGGAAGTCCGAGCGACCCGTGGCCACCACCGCGGCGTGCCGGCGGGCGACGTCGGGGTGCACCTCGGGCGTCGGGTTCGCCAGCGCGAACACGATGCTGTTCGAGGCCATCGAGGCGATCTCCTCCTCCGGCACCTGGCCGCCCGAGACGCCGACGAACACGTCGGCGCCCTCGAGGGCCACGCCCAGGCGCCCGTGCACGGCGCGCGGGTTGGTCGAGGCCGCCAGCCGGCTCTTGTGGCCGGTGAGGTCCTGGCGCTCCGGCGAGATGATGCCGCGCGAGTCGCACACCACGACGTCGCGCACCCCGGCCCGCTGCAGCAGGCGGGTCACGGCCACCCCGGCCGCCCCGGCACCGGAGACGACGACCCGCAGGTCGGGCACCTGGCGGCCGAGCACCTTCGCGGCGTTGAGCAGCCCGGCGAGCACCACGATCGCCGTGCCGTGCTGGTCGTCGTGGAAGACCGGGATGTCGAGGCGCTCCTTGAGCTGCTCCTCGATGTCGAAGCAGCGCGGCGCCGAGATGTCCTCGAGGTTGATGCCGCCGTACGACGGCGCGATCCGGGCGATCGCCTCGACCAGCTCCTCGACGGTGCCGGTCTCCATGCACCACCGGCACGGCGTCGATCCCGGCGAAGTGCTTGAACAGCACCGCCTTGCCCTCCATCACCGGCATCGCCCCGAGCGGGCCGATGTCGCCCAGGCCCAGCACCGCGGTGCCGTCGCTGATGACGGCCACGGTGTTGCGCCGCGCGGTGTAGCGCATCGACAGGGCCGGGTCCGCGGCGATCGCGAGCGAGACCTCCGCGACGCCGGGGGTGTAGAGCAGCGCCAGGTCCTCGCGACCCTCCAGCGGCTTCGTCGCGTGTACCCCCAGCTTCCCACCCTCGTGAGCACGGAAGACCGGGCTCTCCGGGTCGAAGAAGGGGGCGTGGGGCGACGCGGCCATGGGGGCAGCTCCTCGGCAGTTCAGACGCGGGTGGCCCACCAGCGCGAGGCGGGGGCCGGGCAGTTCGCGAGGCTGAGGGGGGTGCTTCTCGGCCGTTCGCAGCGCGCGGGGGTGTCCGCGGGTGTGCATCATCGCACAGCGAGATAGTTACCGGGGTGTGACGCACGCGACGCACCACGGTGGCAGGATCGGCCCCGTACACCGTGCCGACGCTGCCCCCGCGCCGGTGCAACCCCGTGAAAGGACCCCCATGTTCCGCACCCGTGCCCTGGCGGTGGCCGCCATCGCCACGACTGCCCTCGCCCTGACCGCCTGCGGCTCCGACTCGCTCTCCTCGGGCAGCTCGAGCTCCGCATCGGCCACCACGTCGGCCGCCGCCCCCACTGTCGACCCCGCCCTGGTCGCCAAGCTGCCGGCCAAGATCAAGGATGCCGGCACCATCAACATCGGCACCGACGCCACCTACCAGCCCAACGAGTACCTCGACGCCGACGGCAAGACCGTCATCGGCATGGACGTCGAGCTGTTCGACGCCGTCATGGCCAAGTTCGGCATCAAGACCAACTGGGTCCCCTCGGCGTTCGACGCGATCATCCTCGGCGTCGCAGAGCGGCAAGTACGACGTCGGCGTCTCGAGCTTCACCGTCAACGCCGACCGCGATGAAGGCAGGCCACGATGGTCAGCTACTTCAAGGCCGGCACCCAGTGGGTCACCCAGAAGGGCAACCCCAAGGGGATCAACCCCGACGACGCCTGCGGCAAGAACGTCGCCGTGCAGAAGGGCACCGTGCAGGCCGACGTCGACCTGCCCGCCCGCCAGAAGGCGTGCACCGACGCCGGCAAGCCCGAGATCAACGTGCTCGTCGACGCCGACCAGGCCAAGGTCACCGCGGCCGTGCAGTCCGGCAAGGCCGACGCCATGCTCGTCGACCTGCCGCCGGCCATCGCCGCCGTCGACTCCACGGGCGGCACGCTCGAGCTGCTCGGCGAGCAGTACGACTCGGCCCCCTACGGCTACGTGCTGCCGAAGGAGCGCCGGCACCGCCTTCGGCGAGGCCATCGTCGAGGCGCTCAAGCAGCTCAAGGCCGACGGCACCTACGACCAGATCCTCAGCAAGTGGAAGACCGAGGGTGGCGCCATCAGCGACTTCGCCGTGAACCCGACGGTCAGCTGACGCCATGACCGCGTCGACGCAGGACCGGCCGGGCGCCATCGACGCCCGGCCGGTCCGGCACCCCGGACGGTGGGTGGCCTTGGTCATCATCGCGATCGTCGTCGCGATGATCATCAGCTCGTTCGTGACCAACGAGAAGTGGAACTTCCCGTTCGCGTTCGAGATCATGCAGCAGACCCCGGTCATCGAGGGCCTGTGGAAGGGCACCATCTTCGGCACGGTCGGCGCGATGATCCTGGGCATCGGCCTGGGCATCATCCTCGCGGTGATGCGGCTGTCGACCAACCCCGTGCTGCGCGGGGTCGCGTTCGTCTACACCTGGTTCTTCCGGGCCATCCCGCGCTACGTGCTGCTCGTGCTGCTCGGCACGCGGCATCGGCTTCCTCTACCCCGACTTCGACATCGGGCGTGCCGTTCGGCCAGCAGATCGCGAGCGCTGCTGGGCCTCGACACGAACTTCACGTTCTTCACGCTCGACTACAACGCCATCTCGAGCACCATCTGGGTCGGCATCCTGGGCCTGGGCCTGTCCGAGGCCGCCTACATGGCCGAGATCGCCCGCGCCGGCATCCTGTCGGTCGACAAGGGCCAGGCCGAGGCCGCGCAGGCGCTCGGCATGCCGCCGCGGCAAGACCATGCGGCGCGTCGTGCTCCCCCAGGCCATGCGGGTCATCGTCCCCCCGACCGGCAACGAGACGATCGCCATGGTCAAGGACACCTCGCTGCTCGTCGGCGGTGCCCGTCATCGTCGAGCTGTTCTACCAGAGCTACCAGTTCGGCCAGCGCAGCTTCCAGATCATGCCCGGCATCGTCGCCGCGACCATCTGGTACCTCATCGTCTGCTCGATCCTGATGGTCGGGCAGTCGCGCCTCGAGCGGTACTACGGCCGCGGCTTCGGCGCGATGCCGAAGAAGACCCAGCAGAAGCTCACCGAGATCGGGGCGGACCACTGATGAGCGAGCCGACCGCCACCACCGCGACCACCGGCGAGCGGCACCGCCCTCGTCCACGCGGTCAACGTCACCAAGGCCTTCCACGGCACCGAGGTGCTCAAGGGCATCGACATGGACGTGCGCCGCGGCGAGGTCGTCGTGCTGCTCGGCCCCTCGGGGTCGGGCAAGACCACCTTCCTGCGCTGCATCAACCAGCTCGAGACCATCGACGGCGGCCGGATCTGGGTCGACGGCGACCTGATGGGCTACGAGGACCGCGGCGGCACGCTGCACCGCCTCACCGACAAGCAGATCGCCGCCCAGCGCCGCGACATCGGCATGTGCTTCCAGCGGTTCAACCTCTTCCCGCACAAGACGGTGCTCGAGAACGTCATCGAGGCGCCGGTGCAGGTCAAGGGCGTGAAGAAGAAGGAGGCCACGGCGAAGGCGCCTCGAGCTGCTCGAGCAGGTGGGCCTCGGCGACAAGCCGTCGGCCTACCCCGTCGCAGCTCTCGGGTGGCCAGCAGCAGCGGGTGGCGATCGCCCGGGCGCTGGCGATGGACCCCAAGCTGATGCTCTTCGACGAGCCGACGAGCGCGCTCGACCCCGAGCTCGTCGGTGAGGTGCTCAAGGTCATGCGCGACCTCGCCAACGGCGGGATGACGATGATCGTCGTCACGCACGAGATGGGCTTCGCCCGCGAGGTCGCCGACCGCGTCGTCTTCATGGATGCCGGCGTCGTCGTCGAGGAGGGCCCGCCCTCCCAGGTCATCGCCAACCCCCAGCACAAGCGCACCAAGGCGTTCCTGTCGCGGATGCGGCAGGAGGAGGCCGCCCACGCCGAGGCCGTCGTCGCCACGGTCACCGAGAATGCCGAGGCCCTGGCGGCGATCGCGGCCGCGGACGCCGAGCACGACCAGGCCGCGCAGGCGGCCATCGACAACGCGAGGGACGCCACCGGGCAGCGGTGACCCGCCGCACCCGAACGCCCCGGATGCCGTGGCCCGCCCTCGTGCGGGTCCGTGGCCGGTCGATGCTGCCCACCTACCGCGACGGCGACGTGCTGCTCGTGCTGCGCGGCATCCGACCGCGTCCCGGGAGGGCCGCGGTGGTGCGCCTGCCGCCGGATGCCGCCGGGCACCCGCGACCGCTGTCGGTGAAGCGGGTGACCGGGCCGCGATCCGGCTGCGCCGCAGCGCTGGTGGATCGACTGCGACAACGCCGCCGAGGGCGTCACGTCGTTCGACGTGGGGTCCCTGGCCGGTGAGGACATCCTGGCGGTGGTCGTCGGGTTGGTGTGGCGGCCGCTGGGGTAGGTTTGGCAGAACCGCACGTCCCGAACCCCGAGGAGAGAGACCCATGCTGTCCCTGTTCCGCATCACTGACGTCTCGGCGCACTGCGACCTGCCGTGCGGCGTGTACGACCCCGCCCAGGCCCGCATCGAGGCGGAGTCGATCAAGGCGATCATCGCCAAGGTCGCAGACAACGACGACCCCGACTTCCGCACCCGCGCCATCATCATCAAGGAGCAGCGCTCCGAGCTGGTCAAGCACCACCTCTGGGTGCTGTGGACCGACTACTTCAAGCCCCCGCACTTCGAGAAGTACCCCGAGCTGCACACCCTCGTCAACGAGGCCACCAAGCTCGCGGGCGCGTCCGGCACCAAGGGTGAGCTCGACGCCGCCAAGGCCGACGAGCTGCTCGCCAAGATCGACGAGATCGCGCGCATCTTCGCGGAGACGAAGAAGGCCTGACCTCCCGCATCACCACGACGGCCGCCCCCGGACAGGGGCGGCCGTCGTCGTCCCGAGTTGGGTGCTCAGGCGGCTGCCCCCGCGACCACTTGAGCACCCGACTCAGGAGGCTACGCCTCCGGGCACGGTGACGACGAAGACCTCGCCGACGCCCTCGAGGTCGACGGCGCCCTCGCCGGCGGGGAGGAACGCCGAGTCGACGTCGCCCAGCTCGAGGGTGCGGGCGGCCGACGCCAGGGTCACCCGCCCGCGCAGGCAGAAGACGATGCGCGGCCGGTGCTCGCCGGGGAGGGCGCGCCCCGGGGTCACCCGGTACAGCTGGAACCGGTCCGAGGCGCTGTCGTACGCCTCGAGCCCGGGCTCGACCACGCGGCCGCGGCCGGCCACGCCGCCCGCGAGGGGGTCGACGATGCGCAGCAGCTCGGCCACGTTGACCGGCTTGCTGGTCAGGCCGGCCCGCACGACGTTGTCGGAGTTGGCGAGCACCTCGATGCCGAGCCCGCGCACGTAGGAGTGCAGCACGCCGGCCGCGACGTCGATGTACTCGCCCGGCTGCAGCACCCGGTGGTGCATGAGCAGCAGCACGACCAGGCCGATGTCGTCGGGGTGCTCCTCCGCCACCCGCACCACGGCGGCGGCGGCGTCGCCCAGCTCGCCACCGCGCGACTCCAGGCGCACGCAGGCCGCGACGACCTCCCGGGCGAAGCCGGCGACCTCGTCGGCAGGGGTGGCGAGCACCGACCCGAGCAGGGCGTGGGCGGGGTCGTCGGCGACGGCGGCCTTCTCGACGAGCTCGGTGAGCCGCGGCACCCGCAGGCGGCCGGCGAGCTTGGCGACGGCGGCGTGCTCACGCATGCCGACGAACACCTCGAACGGCGAGATCGCGAGCAGCAGCTCGGGCTTGGCCCAGTCGTCGACGTAGACCTCGTCACCGGTGGTCGCCCGCACCGTCGTGGCCTGCTCGGCGCTGGGGTGCGCCTGGATCGAGATCGCCCGGCCGGGGGCCAGCACCTTGAGCAGGAACGGCAGCCGCGGCCCGAACCGCGCCACGCACTCCTCGCCGAGCTCGCCCACCGGGTCGGCCGCCACGACCGCCGCGAGGTCGGGGGCGCCGTCCCGGTCGGTGCCGGCGGGGCCCTCCTCGTGCGCGCCCATCCACAGCTCGGACTCCGGCTCCGGGCTCGGGATGTCGCGCCCCTGCAGGCTGGCGATGGACACGTTCGATCCCCACGCGTCGGTGAAGATGACGGGCGTCAGGCGATCCACGGGACCTCTCCGGAGGGTGGGGCGGGGCACCCGATGCTAACGCGCGGCGGGCTCGCGCTCCCCGACCCTGCCCACCGTCGTGTCCGCGGTGGCGACGGCCAGCGCCTCGACCACGTCCGGGTCGTACTGGTAGCCCAGCCCGAGGTGGATGCGCTCGTTGGCCGCCTGGATCTCCGCCGGGTCGTCCCTGCCCCCCGTCAGGTCGTCGAAGGCGTTGGCCACCTTGATGATCCGGCTCGCCATCGGCACCTCCTCGCCCAGCTCGCGCACCTGGCGGTACGGCGTGGTCTGCGCCTCGACGTAGTCGGCCACCGTGTCCAGGCCCTCGGCGTGCCGGATGATGCGCGCCCCCTCGTCGGCGATGTCGCGCTGGTCGCTCGGTGCGGCGAGCATCGTGGCCCCGCCCGGGATCGGCTCGATCAGCGAGATCTGGCCCAGGTCGTGCAGCAGGGCGGCGTACTCCAGGTCACGCAGGTCGCGGTCGGACATGCCGAGCACGCGCCCGGTCCGCACGCTCAGGTCGGCGACCCGTTCGGCGTGGCCCGCCGGGGTGTAGCCGCCGTGCTCGGTGAGGTGCGACAGGGTCGCGATGGTCTGCCGGTAGGTCACCCGGTTCTGCACGTAGCGGCCGACCGCGAAGTAGGTGATCGCGAGCGGGAAGAGGGCCACCGGGAGCGAGAGCAGCCCGAGGGCGGGTGCCATCAGCGCGACCATCGGGCCCGAGGCGACGACCGCGACGGTCAGCGGTGCCGCCTCACCGAACTCGTCACGCAGGGCGGCGAGCCACGGCGTGCGCTGCCGTTCGGAGCGCACCGCCGACGGACAGGACGAGCTCGACCCGATGCCCCGATCCCGGCCACGGCGACCATGCCGATGGCCACCCGCCACGGCGAGACCGCCCCGGTCGACCTCGAGGTCCCACAGCGACCGCACGTCGGGCGAGAAGTCGCGGGCCAGCCAGGCGGCCACCCCGACACCGATCAGCCGGGCGGCCACCTGCTCCAGGCCGACCGCACCGCCCACGGAGCCCGCGCAGGACGGCGGGCAGGACCAGCCCGGCCGCGACGACCAGCACCACGAAGCCGGCGGTGACGTCGAAGGTGGGCTCACCGTCGATGCGGCCGAGGAACACCAGGGCCAGGGCGGACGCGGTGGCCAGGGGCGTGGCGGCCCGACCGCTCGGCATCCGCAGCCGGAAGAGTCTCGCCGACGGTGATCGCGACGACGAAGACGGCGACCGTGAGCCGGTGGAGTGACGAGCAGCGCCAGCAGCGACTCGCCTCCGGCGAGTACAGCCCGACGACGAGGAGCACCGCCACCGAGCACGCAGCACGGTCCAGGCCCGGAGCGAAGTGCGGCGGAGGCAGCAGCGTCATGAGGGCGACACCTCGACGCGAAGGGTCAGCGCGTGCTCGAGGGCACGCACCATCTCCTCGCTGCCGGACGGGGTGGCGCCGCAAGCCTGGCCAGGGCTGCGTCCCTGCTGACCAGGGCACCGTCGGGAGTACCCACCTCGGTGAGCAGGTCGTACTCGTCGGCCAGCCCGACGATGAGCGCCTCGACCCCCAGCTCCTCGCCCGTCGCCCGCGGCGCCACGGCGTCGCGGTGGTGGGCGATGGCGTCGAGGGCACCCGACAGGAAGCTCAACCCACGCAGCAGGGCCACCCCACGCGCCGGGTAGCTGCTGATCGCGCCGCCACCGATCACCCCGGTGCTGCGGACGAGGCCGGTGGGCAGGCTGGTGAGGCCCGAGGTCGTGCAGCATGCCGGCGACCCGGGCGTCGGCCACCGTCTGGGCCCGCAGCCCGAGGTGCTCGGCCATGGAGGCGCTCAGCTCGGCGACCCGGGTGCTGTGGCCGGTCAGGTGCGGAGCCTTCGCCTCGACCGCCGCCACGAGCACGTGCAGGGCACGGTCATGGCCCTTCCTCTCCTCGGCGTACTGCCGGTAGGCCCACTGGGCGGCGAGGAGCGGCGGGAGGATGAGGAACACGCTGGCCGACCCGAGACGCGCCGGCCCCCAGAGCACGACCATGATGAAGGCGATGATGCCGTAGCCGATCTGTGCGGAGCCGGAGGAGCTGATGATCTGGCCCATCTGGGTGCGCATCGAGACACCCGCCGCCAGCCGGACCACCAGGGCGAGCAGCACCAGGTTGACGGCGAACTGCACGACGTCGGCGACCAGGACGGGGATCCCGATCTGGAGGGCGATCTCCCACGTGCCCACCGGCCAGGGTCCGCCGGGGCGGCCACCGGCCACGATGTAGGCGGCACCTCCGACGACGCCCATCGTCGCGAACATGCCGGAGTTGAAGATGCGCGCCCGCATCGGGGCGCGCCCGTTGTGGAACGGACCCACGAGCGTGCCCACGATGCCTGCCCCGGCAGGGCCCACGAGGGCCATGGCGGCGAGCATGACGATCCCGTTCAACGACACCTGGGTCCGCCCGCCGTCGGACTCCACCGAGCCCAACAGCCAGGACAGCAGGGCAAGCAGCAGCAGGACGCCGAAGGTGGCGTTGACCTCGATGCCGTCGAGGCGGATCGCCGCCGCGGTCAGGCAGATCCCGGCCGCGGCGACGGCGCCGACATAGATGTTCGTCGCGTACGCGACGCGTCGTGGGGCCCCGCCCGCGGTGGGAGAAGCCTCAGTCGTCATCGGTCAAGTATCAGCCGTTCCAGCCGTTGGCGCGCTGCGCGGCGGCGGACACGATGGTGTCGTGCGAGGAGGAGCCGGCCTGGGCGGTGGCGGGGACGAGCAGGGCCACGGCGGCGAGGGCGGCGACGGCGGCGAGGGTACGGAACTTGCGCATGGTGAATCCCTTTCAGAGGCGGACGTCCGGTCCATGGACGGCTGGGGCCGGACACCACGAGTCTCGCACGCACAGCGGTGTGCGACAATGATCCGGAGCCCCGTGCGTCTCAACGCACCATCAGGCAGACCGTCCCCCGACGAAAGGCACCCCATGAGCAAGCGCGCCCGCAAGCGCCGCTCGCGCAAGGGCAACAAGGCCAACCACGGCCGCAAGCCCAACGCCTGAGCGCGTACGAAGAAACACCCGGTAGGCCTCACGGCATACCGGGTGTTCTCGTTCGGAGCCGCTCGCGTTGCGGCCCAGCGGGGTTCAGCCCTCGGTGTCGAACCGCACCATCGTGATGCGCTGCATGATCTGCATCCGCACCGCCGGCGGCGCCGTCTCACCGGAGCACGAGCGCCGCACGACCTGCTTCAGCGCGACGTCGAGGTCGTGCTCGGCCAGGCACGGCTGGCACTCGTTGAGGTGAGCCGCGACACGTCGCACGTCGTCGGCGCTCATCTCGCCGTCGAGGTACTCGTAGATGCGGTGCAGGACCTCGGAGCAGTCGCCGTGGCCGGCGTGGGCGTCCTGGGTCATGACTCCTCCTGGGTGCCGGTGCCGAAGCCACGGTCCTTGGCGTACTCGGTGAGCAGGCCGCGCAGCTGGCGACGGCCGCGGTGCAGCCGCGACATCACGGTGCCGATGGGCGTACCCATGATCTCGGCGATCTCCTTGTAGGCGAAGCCCTCGACGTCGGCGAGGTACACGGCCATCCGGAAGTCCTCGGGCAGCTCCTGCAGGGCCCGCTTCACCTCGGTGTCGGGCAGGTGCTCCAGCGCGGCGACCTCGGCCGACTTCAGGCCCACCGACGTGTGCGACTCGGCCCGCGCGAGCTGGTAGTCCTCGACCTCGGCGGCGTCGGACTGCAGCGGCTCGCGCTGCCGCTTGCGGTAGGTGTTGATGTAGGTGTTGGTGAGGATGCGGTACATCCACGCCTTGAGGTTCGTGCCGGGCCGGTACTGGTGGAACGCGGCGTACGCCTTGGCGTAGGTCTCCTGGAGCAGGTCCTCGGCGTCGGCCGGGTTGCGCGTGGTGCGCATGGCGGCGGCGTAGAGCTGGTCGAGCAGGGGCAGGGCCTCACGCTCGAAGCGGGCCTGGCGCTCGGCGGTGGTCTCGGTGGCGAGGTCGACCTCGGAGTCCGGGGGGCTGTCGACGGGTGTCGGTGGAGTGGTCATCGTCTCCCAGCCTATCCGGGCCCGGCTGGGGGCTGTGGTGTCGAGGACGAACACGAGGTCGTGACCTTTCCTGGGCGCTACGCGGACAGGTCGGTCAACGCCCTCCCCGACGACGACATTCCCCGCCGGCGGCTCGGTCGGGCTCAGCCGCCGAGGAGCCGCTGCACCACCAGGGCGGCCACCTGGGGCGCCGAGCCGCCGATCGAGTGGGCGCCGGTCACGACGTCGAGGGTCGCGCCGGGCGGCAGCACGGCCTCGACCTCGGCCGGGGTGCCGAACGGGTCGGTGCGGCCCTGCACCACGTGCACCGGGATGCCGTGGGCCGACGGCATGGCGAGCTCCGGGGCGCGCGAGCTCGCCGGCTTCCCGGGCGGGTGCAGCGGGAAGGACAGCGCGACGACCGCGCTCGCGCCCACGGCGGCGGCGGTCCGGCAGGCGACGCGGGCACCCGCGCTGCGCCCGCCCACGACCAGCGGGCCCGGCCCGAGGTCGGGCGTGAGGGCTTCGAGCAGCGGCAGCCAGGCCACGTCGAGCGACGCGGGGGCCGGGCCGAGCCTCTTGCCGGCCACCCGCCAGGGCTGGTCGACGAGCACGACGACCCAGCCGGCGGCGACGGCGGCGTCGCGGGTGGCGAGCACGTCGAGGGTCCAGCGCAGCCCGCCGGCGCCGTGGCCGAGCACGAGGGCACCGGCCGGGATGCCGTCGGGCCGGGTCGTCGTGGCCCGCGCCGGTCCGAGCGGGGTGTCGACCAGCCGCACCTCGGCGGCCCCGGTGGCCTCGGTGGCGCCGGGCGCCCCCTCCCCCGGGTCGCTCACCCCTGACCGCCGATGATCTCGCCCGTGACCGGGTCGACCACGCCGACGAGCTCCTCGGTCGGCACGCGGTCGAGCAGCTGCGGGCCGTTCGACCGGTTGCTGCTGACGGCCCGCGACACGGGGTAGGCCGTGAAACGGCCCGGGCCCCGCGGCTCGAGCAGGCCGAGCACGTCGGCGGCCCCGGTCGCGGGGTCGAGCCAGGTGGCCCACTCCTCCGGCTCGAGCACGAGCGGCTGGCGGTCGTGGATGCGGTCCAGCCCCGGCTCCGCGGGGCCGGTGACCACGGTGAAGGTGGTCAGCCACGCGAGGGGGTCGTCGGCATCCGTCACCGTGGGGTCCCGCCAGAACTCGTAGAGCCCGGCCATCGCGACGCTCGTGCCGTCGACCCGGGCGGTGAAGAACGGCTGCTTGCGCGGCTTGCCCTTGGGGTCCAGCGCGGTCGGCGAGGCCTGCCACTCGTACCACCCGCGGGCGGGCACCAGGCAGCGCCGCGAGGCCAGGGCGCGGGCGAAGGCGGGCTTGTCGGCGACGGACTCGACCCGGGCGTTGATCATCCGGGCCGCGCCGCCGGGGTCCTTGGACCAGCTCGGCACCAGGCCCCAGGTGAGCAGCCGCAGCTGGCGGCGCGGCGGGGCGTCGCGGTCCTCGCGGGGGGCCCGGGCGAGCACGACGGGGGCGCGCTTGGTCGGTGCCATGTTGTGGTCGGGGCGCCCGGCCGGCGGTTCCTGGGGGTTGACCAGGACGCTGCGGCCGGGCTCGCCGGTGCGGTCCTCGTCGACCTCGAACTCGAGCACCAGCTCGTCAGGGTTCGCCGTCGCGGCATACCGACCACACATGGACGTCAGGCTACTTACCCGGGCGCCGAGCAACTACCGTAGGGACTTCACATCAGTCCAGCAGGAACTGACCGGGAGGACCCCTGATGACCTTGGTGCGACGCGTCGCCCGCCCCATGCTCGCCGCGATGTTCGTCGTCGGCGGGCTCGACCAGCTCAAGCACCCGGGCACCAAGGCCGACACGGCCCGGCCGCTCGTCGAGAAGCTGGCGCCCGCCATCGGCCTGCCCGACGACACCGAGCTGCTGGTCCGAGCCAACGGTGCCGCGATGGTCGGCGCCGGAGCACTCCTGGCCCTGGGCCGGCTCCCCCGCCTGGCATCGACCGTCCTCGCCGCGACCCTCGTGCCCACCACCGTTGCGGCACACTCGTTCTGGAACGAGCAGGACCCGAAGGTGCGGGCCCAGCAGAAGGTCCAGTTCTTCAAGAACGTCAGCCTGCTCGGCGGCCTGCTCATCGCCGCCGTCGACACGGCGGGCAAGCCGGGGCTCGCCTACCGGGCGCACATGGTCAACGACAGCGCGCACCGCACGGCTCGCCAGACCCGCCGCGAGGCACGTCACCTGGCGCACGCGGCGGCCCGCGAGGCCAAGCTGAAGGCGGTCCAGGCGCAACATGCCATCGGCTGACTGGACGGCACCCACCGCCACCGGGCCGGTCGACGCGCGCGTCGTCCTCCCGGGCAGCAAGTCCCTCACCAACCGCTACCTCGTGCTCGCCGCCCTGGCGAGCGACGTCTCCCTGCTGCGCTCCCCGCTCCGGTCGCGCGACACCCTGCTCATGGTGCAGGCGCTGCGCACCCTGGGCGCGGTGGTCGAGGACGTCGACGACGGTGACTGGCTCGTCACCCCGGGTCGCCTGGTCGGCGGGGGCACCGTCGACTGCGGGCTCGCCGGCAACGTCATGCGCTTCGTCCCCGCGGTGGCCGGCCTGGCCGACGGGCCGGTGCGCTTCGACGGCGACCCGCACGCCCGGCTGCGGCCCATGGCACCGGTGCTCGGCGCGCTGCGCACCCTCGGCGTCGAGGTCGACGACGACGGCCGCGGTGGCCTGCCGTTCACCGTCCACGGCCGCGGGTCGGTGCGCGGCGGGGCGGTCACCCTCGACGCCTCGGCGTCGTCGCAGTTCGTGTCCGGGCTGCTGCTGTCCGGCGCCCGCTTCGACGAGGGCGTCACGGTGCACCACGACGGCAAGGCGGTGCCGAGCCTGCCGCACATCGAGATGACCGTCGAGACGCTGCGCGACGCGGGCGTCGTGGTCGACGACGGCGACGAGCACACCTGGCGGGTCGAGCCGAGCGAGGTCAACGCGCTCGACGTGCAGGTCGAGCCCGACCTGTCCAACGCCGCCCAGTTCCTCGCGGCGGCGCTGGTCACCGACGGCCGGGTCCAGGTGCCGGGGTGGCCGCAGTACACGACCCAGGGCGGCGACTTCATCCGCGACGTGCTCGACATGATGGGCGCCGAGGTCGTGCTCGACCGGGCCGGCCTCACCGTCAGCGGCGGCGGCAGCTTCTCCGGCATCGACGTCGACCTGCACGACTCCAGCGAGCTCACCCCGGTGGTCGCGGCGCTGTGCGCCCTCGCCGACTCCCCGAGCATCATCCGCGGGGTCGCCCACATCCGCGGGCACGAGACCGACCGGCTCGCGGCCCTGCGCACCGAGCTGACCGGCCTCGGCGTGGGGGTCGACGAGACCGCCGACGGGCTGCGGATCACGCCGGGCCCGCTGCACGGCGGCACCTTCCACACCTACGCCGACCACCGCATGGTCATGGCCGCGGCGGTGCTCGGGCTGGTGGTTCCCGGCCTGGTCGTCGAGGACGTCGGCACCGTCGCCAAGACCATGCCCGAGTTCACCCGGCTGTGGGACCACATGCTCAGCGACCGGGTCGCGGCAGGCGCCTGATGGCCCGGGCGACCGGCTCCTACGACGAGTCAGACGTGCGAATCCGCCCCAACCGCAGGGGAACTCGCCCGCGCAGCAAGGACCGCCCCGCCCACGAGGATGCCGTGCCCGGCCGGGTGACCGGTGTCGACCGGGGCCGCTACACGACCCTCGTCGGCGACGACGACCACCGCCACGTCGTCATCGCGATGCGGGCCCGCGAGCTCGGCCGCAAGGGCATCGTCGTCGGCGACGACGTCTTCCTGGTCGGCGACACCACGGGCGCCGACGGCAGCCTGGCCCGCATCGTGCGGGTGGCCCCCCGCCAGACCGTGCTGCGCCGCACCGCCGACGACACCGACCCGGTCGAGCGCGTCCTCGTGGCCAACGCCGACCAGCTCGTCGTCGTCTCCGCCCTGGCCAACCCCGAGCCGCGCCCCCGGCTGATCGACCGGTGCCTGGTCGCCGCCTACGACGCCGGGATGGAGCCCCTCCTGGTGCTCACCAAGGCCGACCTCACCGACCCGGCACCCTTCCTCGAGCAGTACGCCGCGCTGTCGGTGCGTCACCTGGTCACGGCGCGCCACGACGGCAGCACCGACGGCCTCGACGCCCTGCGGGAGGCCCTCTCCGGCCGGGTCAGCGTGCTCGTCGGGCCACTCCGGGGTCGGCAAGAGCACCCTGGTCAACGCGCTGGTGCCGCTGGCGCTGCGGGCCACCGGCGTCGTCAACGACGTCACCGGCCGGGGCCGGCACACCTCGTCGTCGGCGGTCGCGCTCGCCCTGCCCGACGACGACGGCTGGATCATCGACACCCCCGGCATCCGCTCGTTCGGGCTGGCCCACGTCGACCCGGCCCGGATCATCCAGCACTTCCCCGACCTCGAGCCCGGCACGGCGCAGTGCCCGCGCGGCTGCACGCACGACGAGGAGGAGTGCGCCCTCGACGCCTGGGTCGACGAGCGGCGCCGCCGGGCCGGCGGGTGCGTCGCGCCTGGACTCGCTGCGCCGCCTCCTGCGGGCGCGCACGCCGACGACCGACGACTACTGAACCGACCCGCACGACGACGCGGCCCCCGGGAGTGCTCCCGGGGGCCGCCGATCGTCGTGCGGGGTGGCGTCAGCCGTTCGAGGGGCGCTGGTCGCCGGGCTGCTCGTCGATCATCCGGGTCGTGTCCTGGGGGGCGCGGCCCGCGTCGTCGTTGCAGCTGACCCGACCGCTCGGCCATCTGGCCGAGGTCGACCGGGTCGTCGGCGGCGAGGGCGTCGTCGCGCAGGTCGGTGTCGACGAACCGGGAGTCCGGCTCGATGGCCGACGACGTCGACGGTCTCGACGATCGTGCGCGGCTCGGCGAAGTGGCACGCCGACAGGTGCTCGCCGGCGCCGTCCGCGCGCATCTCGAGCAGCGGCTCCTCCTGCGACGCAGATCGTCCTGCGCCTTCCAGCACCGGGTGCGGAACCGGCAGCCCGACGGCGGGTTGGCCGGCGAGGGGACGTCGCCCGGCCAGCACGATCTGCGTCGCGCTTGCCGCGCAGCGTCGGGTCGGGCACCGGCACGGCCGACAGCAGCGCCTGGGTGTACGGGTGCGTCGGGCGGGTCGTAGACCTCGTCCTCCGTCGCCCAGCTCGACCATCTTGCCCGAGGTACATGACCGCCGACCCGGTCGGAGATGTGCCGCACGACCGACAGGTCGTGGGCGATGAAGATGTAGGCCAGGCCGAGCTCGTCCTGCAGCTTCTCCAGCAGGTTGACGACCTGCGCCTGGACCGACACGTCGAGCGCGGAGACCGGCTCGTCGCAGACGATGCACCTCGGGGTTGCAGGGCGAGTGCCGCGGGCGATGCCGATGCGCTGCCGCTGGCCGCCGGAGAACTGGTGCGGGTAGCGGTTGATGTGCTCGGGGTTGAGCCCGACCAGGTCGAGCAGCTCCTGGACCCGCCTGCGGCGGCCGCCCTTGGGCGCGACGTCGGGGTGGATCTCGAACGGCTCGCCGATGATGTCGCCGACCGTCATCCGGGGGTTCAGCGAGGTGTACGGGTCCTGGAAGACCATCTGGATGTCGCGGCGCATGCCGGCGCAGCTCGCCGCCCGGACGCGCCGCTCCATGTCCGCGCCCTCGAAGATGCACCTTGCCCGCGGTCGGCTTCTCGAGCCGCATGAGCAGCCGGCGCCAGGGTCGACTTGCCGCAGCCGGACTCGCCGACGATGCCGAGCGTCTCGCCCTTGTGCAGGTCGAAGCTCGACGCCGTCGACGGCCTTGACCTGCGCCGACGGTGCGGCGCAGCACGACCCCTGCGGTGAGCGGGAAGTGCTTGACCAGGTCCTGTGACGCTCGAGAATGACGCTCAGGCACGGTTCGATGACCTCCTCGGCGAAGTGGCAGGCGCTGAGACGCGGCCGCGGCGACGACCTCGCGCAGCGCGGGACGGTCCGTCGCGGCAGACGTCCTGCGCCATCCGGGCAGCGCGGGTTGAACGGGCAGCCCGGCGGGATCCGCATCAGGTTCGGCGGCAGGCCCTTGATCGCGGCGAGCGTCTGGCCCTTCTGGTCCAGCCGCGGGATCGACTCGAGCAGGCCCCGGGTGTAGGGGTGCGCCGGGCGCGGCGTAGAGCTCGTGGACCGTCGGCCGTCTCGACGATCCGGCCGGCGTACATCACGGCGATCCGGTCGGCGACGTCGGCGACGACGCCGAGGTCGTGGGTGATCAGGATCAGGCCCATGCTGGCGCTCCTCGCTGCAGCTCGGCGAGCAGCGTCCATGATCTGGGCCTGGACGGTCACGTCGAGCGCGGTGGTCGGCTCGTCGGCGATGAGCACCTCCGGGTCGAGCGCGAGCGCCATCGCGATCATGATGCGCTGGCGCATGCCGCCGGAGAACTGGTGCGGGTAGGCCTTGACGCGCTCGCGCGCGGCCGGGATCTGGACCCGGTCCATCAGCTCGATCGCCTGCTCGAGCGCGTCGGACTTGTTCATGCCCCGGTGCGTGCGGAACATCTCGGCGATCTGCCAGCCGACCGGGAAGACCGGGTTCAGCGAGGACAGCGCGTCCTGGAAGATCATCGCGATCTCCTGGCCGCGGGTCAGCCGGCGCTGCTCCTCGCGGCATCGACGAGCAGGTCCTGGCCGCAGTAGCGGATCTGCCCGGCCGGGATGACCGCCGGGCGGCATGTCGAGGATGCCCATGATGGCCTGCGCGGTCACGGACTTGCCGGAGCCGGACTCGCCGAGGATCGGCGAGCGTCTCGCCCTGCGTGCAGGTGAACGACACGCCGTTGATCGCCTTGGCGACGCCGTCGCGGGTGCGGAACTCGACGTAGAGGTCGTCGACCTCGAGCAGCAGGCCGTCCTGCGGCGGTGTAGGTGACTGGCTGCCGAGGTCTTCGACCGGGGCGTGGTGTCCTGGGTGGTCATGCGTTCCTCCGTCGGCTCAGCGGAGCTTCGGGTCGAGGGCGTCGCGCACCGCGTCGCCGAGCATGATGAACGCCAGCACCGTCAGGGACGAGGAAGACGCTGGGGAAGAACAGCATGTGCGGCGTGGTGCGCAGGCCGACGAGCGCCGCGCTGATGTCGATGCCCCAGGAGATGGCCGGCGGCTGCAGGCCGATGCCGAGGAAGGACAGCGTCGCCTCGGCGGCGATGTAGGCGCCGAGGTTGATGGTGGCGACGACGATGACCGGGGCCAGCGAGTTCGGCAGGATGTGCGAGCGCATGATCCGGTCCGGGGCTCGCACCGAGCGCCCGGGCGGCCTGCGACGTAGTCGTTGGGCTTGACCTGGATGACGCTGCTGCGCATCAGCCGGGCCAGGCTGCGGCCAGCCGAGGATGACCAGGGCGAGCACGACCTTCATGACGATGAGGAAGTAGTTGTCGTTGAAGAAGCTCGGGCAGCGAGACCAGGAAGATGATCGCGCCGAGGAGCAGCGGGATCGCGAAGAACACGTCGCCGATGCGCGACAGCACGGCGTCGACCCAGCCGCCGAGGTAGCCGGCGATCACGCCGATGACGCCGCCGATGAGCACGCGTGCCGAGCGGTGCGACAGCAGGCCGACCAGGATCGAGGCGCGGGCGCCGTAGATGCAGCGGGCGTAGATGTCGTAGCCCTGGATGTCGCGCCCGAACCACGCGCCGGCGACCGGGCCGCTCGCGCGACTTGGCGAGGACGGCTTCGCGGGTCGGTGCTGGTGAACAGGCTCGGCAAGATGGCCATGAGCACGAAGACCGCGATGAGCACGGCGCGACGACCCAGAAGACCGGGTTGCGCCGCAGTCGAGCGCCAGGCGTCGGAGGCGAGCGGAGCGCTCCTCGTTCGACGTCGGCCACCCGGTCGTGGTTGCTCGGCGACGCTGGACGTTCGGCGATGGCGGCTTCAGTCATGGCTGATCCTCGGGTCGAGCAGGCCGTAGAGCAGGTCCACGAGCAGGTTGACGAACAGGTAGACGATGACGAGGACCGTCACGCCCGACCACGGAGGCGCCGTCACGGTTGCGGATGGACCGGTAGAGGTAGCCGCCGACGCCGGGGATGTTGAAGATGCGCCTCGGTGACGATGGCGCCGCCCATCAGGGCGCCGAAGTCGAAGCCGATGAAGGTGATGACCGGGATCAGCGAGTTGCGCAGGGCGTGCAGGCCGATGGCCCGGCGCCGGGTGAGGCCCTTGGCCATCGCCGTGCGCACGTAGTCGGCGCGCAGGTTCTCGATGAGGCTGGTGCGGGTCAGCCGGGTGACGTAGGCGAGCGAGATCGAGCCCAGCACCATGGCCGGGCAGCAACAGCTCGTAGAGCGTGGGGTTGGCGGAGGTGACGGTGACCGGGAACAGGCCCGAGCTTGACGCCGAGGAAGTACTGGCGAGAGACCGCCGATGACGAAGACCGGGATGGAGATCACGACCAGGGTCGAGACCAGGACGAGGTTGTCGAGGAAGCCGCCCTTCTTGATGCCGGTGAGCGACGCCGGCGAAGATGCCGATGATCGACTCGAAGAGGATGGCCATGAGCGGCGAGCTTCGCGGTGATCGGGATAGCGCACCTTGAGCTGGTCGGTGACCTTGATGCCGTTGGTGGTCTCGCCGAGGTCGCCCCGGGCGAGGTTGCCGAGGTACTTGCCGTACTGGACCGGCAGCGGGTCGTTGAGGTTGTACTTCTCCCGGAACGCCGCGGCGTACGCCGGCGGGCACGGGCCGCTCCCCGCACTTCCCGGCCAACGGGTCGCCCGGGAGGGCGAAGACCATGGCGAAGATGAGGAACGTCGCGCCCAGGATCACCGGGATCATCTGCAGCAGCCGGCGGATGATGTAGGTGCCCACGTCACCTCCCTGCGTCTCGGGCCGTCGCGGTGCTGCGGACGGCGTCGTCTGCGATGTACCGCTGATGAACCTAGCCCACAGTGAGGCGGCCGAACCCCGTGGTCCCGGCGGCTGTCAGGAACGTGGGTCCGCCCCACACGGCCGTCGGCCTGCCAGCGGGCGCTGGCAGGCCGACGACGTCGTGGCTGGTGACCTGCTGGTTCAGCTACCTCACTTCAGGGTGATCGACGAGAGGTCGATCGTCCCGAAGGCGTGATCTTCACGGCGGCGACCTTGTCGGACCAGCCCATCGTGGTCGTCGTGTACCACATCGGGATGACGGGCATGTCCTGCGCGAGCAGCGCCTCGGCCTCCTGGTACTTGGCGTTGGCCGCCGCCGCGTCGGTGCAGCCGCCGCCTCGACGAGGAGCTTGTCGAACTGCCGGGTTGGAGTAGTCCATGTAGTTCGAGTCACGCGCCGGTGCTCGTAGATCGGGGCCAGGAAGTTCTCGATCGACGGGTAGTCCATCTGCCAGCCGAGTGCGGAACATCGGCCCTTGATCTTGCGGTCCTCGATCTGGTTGAGCATGGTCGCGAAGTCGACGACGCTCGTCGCGCGTGGCACTCGATGCCGAGGGTCTGCTTGATGCGAGTTGCAGGTGGCCTCGGTCCACTCCTTGTGGCGGCCGTCGGCGTTGTAGGAGAGGGTCAGCTTGGCACCCTTGTAGCCGCCGGCCTCGGCGAGCAGGGCCTTGGCCTTGGCCGGGTCGAACGTGCAGAACTCACCGCACGCGTCGGCCTTGTAGCCGTCGACGACCGGGGAGACCCAGCCGGTGGCGGGCTACGCGGGCGCCGTTGAAGATCTGCTTGATGATGGTGTCGCGGTCGATCGCCATCGAGATGGCCTGGCGGATCTTCGGGTCGGCGCAGTTCGGGTCGACCTTGGCGACGGAGCTCGCGGTGATCGTCTGGATGACCGCCGGTCTCCTTCTCCGCGTTGCGGTCGGGCAGGTCCGACTTGTACTTGTCGTCGATCAGGGCGCTGGGCGGGATCGAGTCGGTGATGTCGAGGTTGTTGGCGAGGACGTCGTTGTAGGCGGCGTCGGGGTCCTGGTAGATCTTGAAGGTGACCTTGTCGAGCTTGCCGGCGAAGTCGCCCGGGTAGTCGGCGAACTTCGACAGGACGATCGACTGCTCCTTGGTCCACGAGTCGAGCTTGAACGGACCCGATCCGACCGGCTTGTCACCGAAGGCCTTCGGGTCGGTGAAGAAGACGTCGGGCAGCGGCGCGAAGGCCGAGTAGCCGAGGCGCACCGGGAGGTTCGAGACCTTCTCGGTGGTCTTGATGGTGAAGGTGTAGTCGTCGACGACCTTGAGGCCGGTCATCTCCTTGGCCTTCGGGCGTGTAGCCCTCACACGGGTCGTCGGGGTTCGCGGTACCGGCGCACTGGAGGTCGGCGTAGCCCTCGATCGGCTCCATGAAGTAGCCGCTCGCCCTGGGCGTTGGGGCCGTAGGCGGCGTAGTTCCAGGCGTCGACGAAGTTCTTGGCCTTGATCTCGGTGCCGTCGTGGAACTTGTAGCCCTTGCTTCAGCTTGACGGTGAAGTTCTGGTTGTCGGTCGTCTCGATGGACTCGGCGAGGTCGTTCTCGGGCTTGGCCGTCTCGGGGTCGTAGTGGACGAGCTTGGCGAAGACGGCGTCGATGACGTTGCCGCCACAGGTCTCCGTGGTGTTGCTCGGGACGAGCGGGTTCTGCGGGTTGCACCCACTGGACGGTGATCTCGCCGCCCGTCTTGGCGCCGGCTGCCGTGGTCGCGGTGTCGCCGCCGTCGCCGCTGCCGCAACCTGCGGCGAGCAGTGCGACGGCGGACAGGGCCGCAACCGCGACCGTGCGAGTGGTTCCTCGCATGGATGTCCTCCTACGTGAAGTGGTGTCACCACCCGTTGGTCGGGTGGCCGGGTGCCGAGAGCTGCTCCCGATCGGGGGCACCTCGCAGTGCATCGCCCTCCGGCGTGCGTGCACCATGTAAGACCATGGTTGGCCCCAACGGAAGCATTAGATGCGCCCGAGACTGGATTGTGACCGAAGCGCGACCGGATCGTCGCCGGGCCGAAGATTCTTCGGCGCCCGGCCGCTAGGTTGGGCGTCGTGCCCGGCTACGACGACGACCTGCGCCTCGCCCACGTGCTCGCGGATGCCGTCGAGCGCATCACCGTCGCGCGGTTCCGCGCCGAGGACCTGCGGGTCGACACCAAGCCCGACCTGACCCTGGTCAGCGACGCCGACCGCGACGCCGAGGAGCTGATCCGCTCCCAGCTCAAGCGCACCCGGCCGCGCGACGCCGTCGATCGGCGAGGAGTTCCCCAACACCGGGTCCAGCCCGCGGCAGTGGGTCGTCGACCCGATCGACGGCACGCACAACTTCGTGCGCGGGGTGCCGGTCTGGGCGACCCTCATCTCGCTCGTCGACGACGGCATCCCGGTCATCGGCCTGGTCGCGGCGCCGGCCCTGGGCCGGCGCTGGTGGGCCGCCCTGGGCTCGGGCGCCTGGGCCGGCCGCAGCCTGACCTCGGCCAAGCAGATGCACGTCTCGCAGGTGTCGCGGCTCGAGGACGCCTCGATCTCCTGCTCGAGCTGGACCTCGTGGGGGGCCGTCGGCCGCCAGGAGGAGGTGCTCGACCTGGCCCGGGCCTGCTGGCGCGAGCGCGCCTACGGCGACTTCTGGTCGTACATGCTGCTCGCCGAGGGCGCGGTCGACATCGCGGCCGAGCCCGAGCTGGGCCTGCACGACATGGCGGCCCTGGTGCCGATCGTCACCGAGGCCGGCGGGCCGGTTCACCTCGCTGGCCGGGGTCGACGGGCCGTTCGGCGGCAACGCGGTGGCGACCAACGGCCTCCTGCACGACGAGGTCATGAGCCGGATCGGCCTCTGACCCAGCCGTTCTCAGAACAGGCTGTCCTGGTCGGCCTCGGTCGCGACGCCCTCGAGGCGGAGCAGCAGCGCCTTGCGCTCCAGGCCGCCGGCGTACCCGGTGAGCGTGCCGTCGGAGCCGATCACCCGGTGGCAGGGCAGCACGACCGGCAGCGGGTTCGCGCCGTTGGCGGCACCGACGGCCCGCGACGCCCCCGGTGGCAGGTCGAGCCGCGCGGCGATGGCGCCGTAGGTCGTCGTCGTGCCCCAGGGCACGGTCGCGAGCACGTCCCAGACCCGGCGCTGGAACTCGGTGCCGACCGGGCGCAGCGGCAGGTCGAACTCGCGCCGGGTGCCGGCGAAGTACTCCGACGAGCTGCCGGTGCGCCTCGGCGAGGACGGCCGACCCGCCGCGCTCGTGCCGCGGCGAGCCGTCGGCGGGCGCGTCGAAGTGGATGGCGACCAGCGCGCCACCCTCCTCGACGAGCTCGAGCCGGCCGATGGGCGACCCCATGACGACCGAGCGGGAGCCCCCGGGCTCAGAGGGCAACCGTGCTCACCGGCTCACCCACCCGGCCGTCGAGGGCCGGCACCACGGTGCCGGCGTCCCCGACGAGGACCACGCTCCACTCCCCCGTCGCGACCCTGCGGTAGGCGGCGTCGAGGTCGTCGCGGCCCAGCTCGGCGACCGCGCGCAGGTTGCGGGTCGTGAAGTCGAGCGGCAGCCCCTCCAGGGCCAGGGCCGCGGTCTCGTCGGCGACGGCATCCGCCGTGGCGTAGCGGCCGGGCGCGGTCTTGCCGACGTAGTCGACGCCCGAGCGCACCTCGGCGTCGGTGAACCCGTCGCGGGCGCCGTCGAGGATGCCGAGCAGGATCTCGACCGCCTCCCCGGTCACCTCGGAGCGCACCGAGCCGGAGGTGACGAACGAGCCGCCCGCCACCCGGGGCCGGAACGAGCTGCGGATGCCGTAGGTGTAGCCCTTCTCCTCGCGCAGCACGGCGTCGATGCGGGCGCTGGGCGAGCCGCCGAGCACGAAGGACAGCACCGGGTAGGGCGCCCAGCCGTCCGGGGTGGACCGGTCGGGGCCGGGGCGGCCGACGGCGATCTCGGTCTGCACCGAGCCGGGGCGGTCGACGACGACGACGCGGGCGGCGTCCGGCGCGGGCACCGGGGCGACGGGCCGGGCGGCGGGGCGGTGCCGGGGTGCCGACCAGGTGCCGAGGGTGCTCTCGAGCACCCCGACGACGTCGACGCCGGTGAGGTCGCCCGCCACGACCACGGTCGCGCCCTGCGGGCCGACCGCGGTCGCGTGGAACTCGACGAGGTCGTCGCGGGTGAGCGCACCGATGGTCTCGGTGGTGCCGGCGGTCGGCCGGCTGGCCCGGTCGTCGGCGTGCCACAGGGTGCGGGCCAGCTCGCGGGCGGCGCGGTGGGCGGAGGAGGCCCGCTCCTGCTCGATCTCGGCCAGCCGGTTGCGCAGGATGCGGCGCACCTCGTCCTCGGGGAAGACCGGGTCGGCCAGGGCCTCGGTGACCAGCGCCGCCGCGGTGGCGAGGTGACGCTGCGGCACGTCGACGTCGACGAGCAGGCCGCCGTCGGAGACGCCGGCGCCGAGCACCATCCCGTGGCGCTCCATCAGCTCGGCGAACTCGTCGGACCCGTGCGCGGCGGTGCCCTCGTCGAGCAGCCGGGCGGTCATCGCGCCGATGCCCTCCTTGCCGGCCGGCTCGGCCGACAGGGCGGTGGGCACGACGACGCGCAGCGAGAGCACGTACTGGCCGGGCAGGTCGTGGGCGAGCACGCGCACCCCGTTGCCGAGCACGTGCTCGGTCGGCACCGGGAAGGTCCACGGCTGCGGCGGGGTGACGTCCGGGCGGGGGGCGCTCATGCGACGTCCTCGGTGGTGGCGGGCTCGGCATCCGACGCGTCGTCGGCGACCAGGTAGGCGACCGTGGCGCGGCTGTCCGGCCGCAGCCACCGCCGCGCGGCGTCGACGCACCTGCTCGGCGGTCACGTCGCGCAGCCGGTCGAGGTGGGTGTTGACGACGTCCGGGTCGTCGTGGAGCAGCAGGTGGTGGCTGACCAGGTCGGCGCGCTCCTCCTGGCTGGCGAGCGCGGACAGCCAGGACCGCTCGGACTGCGCCAGCGAGGCCTCCAGCTCGACCTCGGTGGGGCCGTGCTCGAGGAAGCCCTCGAGCTCCTCGACGAACGCGGCCTCGACGACGTCGGGGTCGGTGCCCGGCGCGACGTCGAGCACGACGAAGCCCAGCGAGGCGCCGTCGACGAACCCCCACGCCGTGGCGTGGGCACCGAGCGCGGTCTGCTCGCGGCGGACCAGCCGGCGCACCAGCCGCGACGTGGCGAGGCCGCCGATGCAGTCGAGCGCCACCGCGGCCGCGATGAACTCGTCGGTCTCGTCGACCGGGAGGCGGAAGGCGACGTGCAGGCGGTCGTTGGGCACGACCTCGTGCCGCTCGACGCGGGTCGGCCCCTCGAGCGGGGCGAGCTGCGGGTGGTCGGGCCGGCGCGGCGCGGCGCTCGCCGGCAGGTCGCCGAAGTAGCGCTCGACGAGGGCGAACCCGTCCTCGGCGGTGACGTCACCGCACAGGGTGAGCACGGTGTTGTCGGGGCCGTAGTGGGCGCGGAAGAACTGCGTGCACGTCGTCCAGGCTCGCGGCGTCGAGGTCCTCCATCGAGCCGATCGTCGGGTGGTGGTAGGGGTGGCCCTGCGGGAACACCGCGGCGTAGACGTCGATGAGGGCGTTGCCGTAGGGCTGGTTGTCGTACCGCTGGCGCTTCTCCTCCTTGACGACGTCGCGCTGGTTGTCGAGGTTCTCCTGGGTGACGGCGTCGAGCAGGTACCCGTGCCGGTCGGCCTCGAGCCACAGGGCGAGCTCGACGGCCCCGGTCGGGCACGGTCTCGAAGTAGTTGGTGCGGTCGAACCACGTCGTCGCGTTCAGCCGCGCGCCCTGCGCCATCAGCGCCTCGAAGTGCTCGCCGCTGCGCACGCTGCGCGAGCCCTGGAACATCAGGTGCTCGAAGAGGTGCGCGAAGCCGGTGCGGCCCGGCCGTCTCGTGCCGCGAGCCGACGCCGACCCAGATGTTGACCGTGACGTTCGGGACCGTGTGGTCGGGGCTGACGACGACCCGCATCCCGTTGGGGAGCGTCCGGCGGTGGATGGGGTAGTCCAGCGGCATGCCGGTCACCCTACGGCCCGGGGCCGCCGGCCCTCAGGCAGTGGTGCGACGCCGAGACTCGAGCTCGGCCACCCCGCTGACCTCGCCGTCCGCCGGGTCGGTCGGGATGTACGGCAGCTCACCGTGCGCGCGGCCGTCCATGGCCTGGCGGCCGAAGACCTGCTGCTCGGTGGCGACCCGCTCGGAGCGGCCCCGGCCGAGGAAGCTGACGGCCCAGTGCAGCAGGGTCGTGACCCGGTGCTTGAACCCGATGATGTAGACGAGGTGGATCGCCAGCCAGAGCACCCAGGCGACGAAGCCCGAGAAGCGCAGCCGGCCGATCGAGGCCACCGCGCTGAACCGCGAGATGGTGGCCATCGAGCCCTTGTCGAAGTACTCGAAGCGCGGCTCGGGCTCCTTGCCGTCGAGCCGGCGGGTGATCTGCCGGGCGGCGAACCGCGCGCCCTGGATGGCGACCTGGGCGACCCCGGGGAGCCCGTCGAGCGCCATCATGTCGCCGACGACGAAGACCTCCGGGTGACCGGGCACGGTGAGGTCGGGCAGCACCTGCACCCGGCCGGCGCGGTCGACCCCGGCGCCGGACTGCTCGGCGATCTGCCGGCCGAGCGGGCTGGCCTGCACGCCCGGCGGCCCACACCTTGGTGAGGGCCTCGATCCGGGTCGAGCTGCCGTCGGGCTCGGTGACGGTGATGCCGGTGGCGTCGACGTCGGTGACCTTGGTGCCCAGCCGCACGTCGACGCCCATGTCGGTGAGCCGGCTGCGGGCGGCGCCGCCGAGCCGCTCCCCGAACGAGGGCAGCACGGTGTCGACCGCGTCGACGAGGATGATCCGGGCCTGGGTGGGGTCGATCCGCCGGAAGTCGTTCTTCAGGGTCCGGTTGGCCAGCTCGGCGATCTGGCCGGCCATCTCGACCCCGGTCGGGCCGGCGCCGACCACGACGAAGGTCAGCGCCCGCTCGGCCTCGGCCGGCGTCTGCGCCAGCTCGGCGAGCTCGAAGGCGCCGAAGATCCGGCCGCGCAGCTCGAGCGCGTCGTCGATGGACTTCATCCCCGGTGCGTGGCGGGCGAACTGGTCGTTGCCGAACCACGACTGCCCCGCGCCGGCGGCGACCAGGAGGCTGTCGTAGGAGGTCACCGACTCGCGCCCGAGCACCGTGGACGTCACGGTGCGGGCCTCGAGGTCGACGTGCGTCACGGTGCCCAGCACGACCCGGGCGTTCTTCTGCCGGGCGAGCACCTCGCGGGTGCTCGGCGCGATCTCGCCCTCGGACAGGATGCCGGTCGCGACCTGGTAGAGCAGCGGCTGGAACAGGTGGTGCGCGGTCGGGGCGATGAGGGTGACCTCGACGTCCTGGCGGCGGCGCAGCGCCTGGGTGCCGAAGAGGCCTCCGAAGCCGGAACCGATGACGACGACTCTGTGGGGGGTGCTCACGGCGGGTCCAACGTCAGGGGTCTGCACGGTATGCCTCTACCCACGGACGTGGTCGAGGTCACGTCGCGGCGCGGCTCGGTTCGGCCGGGGCTCACCCCGTTCGGATGAGGCCGCCCACGTCGAGCGGGCGTTGGCTGGGGTCATCCCCACGTGACAGGAGGCCACCATGTGCCGCTGGCTGGCGTACTCGGGCTCACCCGTGCTGCTCGAGGACCTGCTCTACAAGCCCGAGAACTCGCTGGTCGTGCAGAGCAAGCACTCCCAGATGGGCGCGACGACGACCAACGGCGACGGCTTCGGCGTCGGCTGGTACGGCGCCTACGACACCCCCGGGCTGTTCCGCAGCACCGAGCCCGCCTGGAACGACCTGAACCTGCGCGAGCTGTGTGCCCACGCCCGCGCCGGACGGGTCTTCGCCCACATCCGCGCCTCCACGGGGTCGGCCGTGCAGCAGACCAACTGCCACCCGTTCCGCTACGGGGAGTGGCTGTGGATGCACAACGGCTACCTCAAGGGCTTCCACGAGATCAAGCGGGACCTCGCCATGGAGGTCGACCCCGCCCTGTTCGCCGACATCCAGGGGTCCACGGACTCCGAGATGCTCTTCTTCCTCGCCCTGAGCTTCGGGCTGCGCGACGACCCGCGCGCCGGCGTGGCCCGCGCGGTGGGGCTCGTCGAGCAGGTCGGCCGCAGCCACGGCATCGACTTCCCGGTGCAGATGACGGTGGCCACCACCGACGGCCACACCACCTGGGCGTTCCGGTACTCCAGCGAGGGGATGTCGCGCTCGCTGTTCCAGAGCACCGACGTGTCGACGCTGCGCACCCAGTACCCCGACAACCCGACGCTGCACGCGCTGTCCGACGACGCGCGGCTGGTCGTGTCCGAGCCCCTGGGCACGCTGCAGGGCGCCTGGCGGGAGATCCCCGAGTCCTCCAGCGTCCTGGTGCACGGCGCCGACGACGAGGTGGCGCCGTTCGCGCCGATGGACCCGATCGCTCCCGTAGTCCCCCGCCGCTACGACATGCGAGAAGCCGGACGGCACGCCGTCCGGCTTCTCGCAATTTGTAGCGGGGGCAGGATTTGAACCTGCGACCTCCGGGTTATGAGCCCGGCGAGCTACCGAGCTGCTCCACCCCGCGTCGAGTGAGTCACGGCTTCGAAGAACCCGTGCTCGGTATGACTCGAGCGTACGTGACCGACCCGGCCGAGGCCAAATCGGGCCGACCGGCCGGCCCCGCGGCGGTCACCCGGTCGGTGACGCCGTGGTCGACGGGCTGGGCGACGGCGTCGCCGACCCGCTCGGCGACGGGGTCGGCGTGGCCGCGCCCGCGACGAGCTGGGGAGCGATGGCCTGGGCCTTCTTGATCGCCGCGTCGAGCCGCTTCTGGGCCGTGCCGTAGGCCGCGAAGTCGCCGGCCTTGAGCGCGTCCTGGCCGGCCTGGTAGGCGTCCTGGATCTCGGTGAGGGCCTCGGTCGAGCTGGGCGCCGCGGCCGTGCCCGCGGGCGTGCCCGTGCCCCCGGGCTCGGTGGGCTCGTCGGCTCCGGTCGCCCTCGCCGAACAGGCCGCTGACGGCCTGCCCGAGGGTGTCGCCCCAGGCCACGGTCGTTGCCGTAGACCGTGGCGACGGCACCTTGTTCTGCGGGAACGAGCCCGAGCCGGACGCCGCCTGGACGTAGAGCGGCTGCACGTAGAACATCCGGCCCTCGAGCGGGAAGGACAGCAGGTTCCCGAACGTCAGGGTCTTGCCGCCGGTGGAGTTCTGGGTGATGTACTGCGCCAGCGAGAGCTGCTCGGCCTCGTTCTGCGAGCGCTCCGGGCGAGTTCTTGATCTGGTTGAGCACCTGCCCCGGCCCGGCCGGGGTCGCCGAGCCGTACTCGAGCAGCCGCAGCAGGCCGTAGTCGGCCGCCGGCTTGCCCGCCTGGGTGCCGGCGTCGGCGTCGACGGCCAGCAGGCCGCGCAGGATCTCGCGGCCGCCCTCGCCGTTGGTGGTCGCCGGGACGAACGGCGAGGTGATCGAGAAGGCCGCCTCGGTCTCACCCGGCATCGCGATCGACTGGAACACCGGCGGCTGGTCCTGGGCGCTCGACGACGGGTCGCGCGGGACGCGCCACTTGTCCGAGCCCGAGTAGAAGTCGCCGGGGTTGGTGACGTGGTACTCGGTGAGCAGCTCGCGCTGCACCTTGAGCAGGTCCTGCGGGTAGCGGATGTGGGCCATCAGGTCGCCGGAGATCTCGGAGATCGGCCGCACCGAGCCCGGGAAGGCGTTGCTCCACGCCTTGAGCATCGGGTCCTTGGTGTCCCAGCCGTAGAGCTTCACGTCGCCGGTGTAGGCGTCGACGGTGGCCTTGACGGCGTTGCGCACGTAGTTGACCTGGCCGGCGCCGACCGCGACGACGTTGGACCGCTGGGCGACCGAGTCGGAGGTGGCCTCCGCCAGCTCGATCAGCCGGCTGTTGGGGTAGTTGGCCGAGGTCGTGAACCCGTCGACGATCCACTGCACGCGGCCCTGGACGACGGCGGGGTAGACGTTGCCGTCGAGCCGCAGCCACGGGGCCACCCGCTCGACCCGCTCGGTCGGCGTGCGGTGGTCGAGGATGCGGGAGTCGCCGTTGACGGCATCCGAGAGCAGGAAGTTGGCCTCGCGGTACTTGATCGCGTAGGCGAGGCGGCGCAGCGTCGAGCCGATCGGCACGCCGCCGTCGCCGGAGTAGGTGTTGCTTCACGGCGACGTCGCCCTCGCCACCGGCGGGGTAGTCGAACTCCCGCGGCGGGGCACCCTTCTCGGCACCGACCACGGAGTAGGCCGGCGAGAGCTCGCCGAAGTACATCCGCGGCTCGTACTGGCCGATCGCGCTCAGGCCGCCACCCTCGAAGAAGACCGGGTCGCCCTCGGTGGTGCGCTGGTTGCCGTAGGCCGCGTAGAAGCCGTAGCCGTGGGTGTAGATGGTGTGGTCGTTGATCCAGTTGCGCTGGTTGTCGGGCAGGCCCTCGAGGTTGATCTCGCGCACCGCGACGACGGCGTCGCGGGTCTGCTTGTCGATCGTGTAGCGGTCGACGTCGAGGGTGTCGGGGAACGCGTAGTAGTCGCGCTGGGCCTGCAGCTGGCGGAACGTGGGTGCGACGACGTTGGGGTCGATGATCCGGACCCCGGGGATGTCGTTCGCGGCGGCCCGCAGGACGGCCTTGTTCTCGGTCTCGGCCGGCGTCGGGTTCTGGATCCGCTTGACCCGGTCCAGGCCGAACGCCGCCCGGGTGGCGTTGATGTTCCGCTCGATGTACTTGGCCTCGAGCGACTTCTGCGAGGGGTTGACCTTCAGCGACTGGATCAGCGCGGGGTAGATGCCGCCGACGACCACGGCGGTGACGACGAGCAGCACGACCCCGGTGATCGGCAGCCGCCAGCTGCGGCTCCAGATGGCGGCGAGGAAGAAGCCCGCACACATCACCGCGGCGACCGCGAGGATCGCCTTGGTGGGCAGCACGGCGTGGTCGTCGGTGTAGGTGATGCCGGTGAGCAGCGAGCCCTTCTGGGTCGACAGCGAGTAGCGGTCGAGCCAGTACGACGCGGCGCGGGTCAGCGCGATCAGCGCGCCGAGGATGCCGAGGTGCACGAAGGCCGCGCGGGTGGTCGGCCCGCGGCCGGGCAGCTGGAGGCCCCCGTAGACGTAGTGGGTGAACGCGGCGGCGACGAAGGCCAGCACGAGCACGACGGTGAGGAAGCTGACGACGAACCGCAGCCACGGCAGGGTGAAGACGAAGAAGCCGACGTCGAGCCCGAACTGGGGGTCGTTGATGCCGAACGACTGGCGGTTGGCCCAGAGCAGGAAGGTGCGCCAGGCGCCCATCGAGCCGGAGCCCGCGAGCAGGCCGAGCACCACCGGCACCGCCCACACGGCGATCCGGCGCAGCGGCTCGATCGCCTGGCGGTACTGCTCGAGCACCTGCTGCGCCGGGGTGACCGGGATGTAGAGCGGGCGGGTGCGGTAGGCGAGGACCAGGCTGGAGGCGACTGCCGCCCCGGTGATCACGCCGGCGGCGACGAAGAGCCCGACCTTGGTCGTGAGCTCCTTGACGAACACGTCGACGAAGCCGACCGAGTCGTACCACCACACGTCGGTGAGCACGTCGGCCGCGATGCCGCCGACGACGACCACCGCGAGCAGGATGAGCAGCGTCGTGCCCAGCGGCCCCCGACGGCGCCGACCGGTGGCCCGTGGCGGCCCACCGGACCCCTCGTCGGGCCCGTCCGGGCGTGCCGGACCGTCTCCCGGACCCGCGGGCCCGTCGAACCATTCCGAGCGACTCACTGCTCTCCTCGTCCCGCCGTCGGGTGAACCCCCGTGTCGACCGTGGCGAGCAATGTACCCCGGCGACCTGCGCGGCCATCGGGCACCATGGTCCGGTGACCGACGCCCCCCAGCCCGTGACCGACCCACTCACCCTCGCCGCCCTGGACACCGAGCGCCACGTCGCCCGCTCCGGGTGGGACCAGCCGGTGCGGCTGTTCGCCCTGGTGCCGACCCGCGACCTGATCGCCCTCGAGCCGCACCTCGCCGACGGGATGGCGACCCACGACGCCATCGAGGGCGCGCTGAGCGCCGTCGAGCAGGAGGAGCTGCCCGACTCCTCCGGCCTGGAGGAGCTGCTCGCCCGGATCGCCTGGCCCGAGCAGGTGGCCGGGTGCGCCATCGCGGTCGAGCGGATCGTCGTGCCCCCGGAGGCCGAGCGCGAGCTGCCCGAGGACGACGCCGACGCCCTGCGCGCGGTCGCCGAGCACCCCGGCCGGGCCGACGTGCGCCTGCTCGTGGCGGTGACCCGCGACGGGTCGGCGCGCTGCCTGCTGCGCCAGCGCGACCACGACAGCGACGACCGCGTCGCGTTGGCGACGACATCGCACCGGGCCTGGTGCACGCCCTGCGGGCGACCTTCAGCGACGACTGAGCGCCGGCTCGCGACGGGTCAGCCGCAGGTCGGCAGGGATGCCGCCTTGCCGGCGCCGATGTCGCGCACCGCGGCGCGCCCCTCGTCGAAGGTCGCGACCTTGACCACCTGCAGGCCGGCGGGCACGTTGCCCTTGACGTCGTCGCAGTTGTCGGCCGGGGCGAGGAAGTAGTCGGCGCCCGCGCGGCGGGCCCCGATCAGCTTCTGCCGGATGCCGCCGATCGGCCCGACCGTGCCCGCGTCGTCCATGGTGCCGGTGCCGGCGATGTTCTTGCCGCCGGTGAGCTCGCCGGGGGTCAGCGCGTCGTAGATGGCGAGGCTGAACATCAGCCCGGCCGACGGCCCGCCCACGTTGCCGGTGCGCAGCGTGACGTCGACCGGCAGGTCGTAGTCGAGCCGCAGGTTGACGCCCAGCACGGTGCGGCCGTCGGACTCCCCCGTCTTCGCGGTGAGGGTCTGCTCCTTGCCGTCGCGGCGCACGACCACCGGGAAGGTGTCGCCGGGCTGGTGGCGCTGCACGGCCGCCCGCACGGCATCCGACGACGACGCGGGGTCGCCGTCGACGCTGACGAGCACGTCGTCGGTCTCGAACACGCCCTCGGCCGGGCTGCCGTCGGGCACCCCCGCGATGACGACCATCTCGGGGACGGTCTTGCCGACCGCCCGCAGCGCCGTGGCCGTGGCGACGCTCTGCGAGCCGGCCATCTCGGCCGCGCCCTCCTCCTGCGCGTCCTCCTCGCTCTGCTGCGGCGGGAAGACCTGCTCCTCGGGGAGGATCTCCTGCGAGCCGCTCAGCCAGGCCTGGGCCAGGTCGTAGACGGTGACCCGGACGCCGGGGCCGCCGTCGACGCTCACCGTCGTGAAGTCGAGGCTGCCGCTCGTGGGGTAGGTCGGGGCGCCCTCGATGGACAGCAGCGGCTTGCCGTCGACCTTGCCCAGGATGTTGGTGGCCGGGCCCGGCGACATGACCACGTAGGGCAGGCCGACGAAGGTCAGGACCGCCGCCAGGGCGATGGCGACGAAGGTGGCGGTGAGGAGGACCGCGGGCAGCAGACCCGGGCGGGTGGTCGACGACCGGCGGCGGCCGTGGTGCTGGTCGTCGACGTCGCCGGTACCGCCGAGCACGTCGTGGCTGGGCTGGCTCACGGCAGCCCCACCCACTCGGTGGAGCCGTCACCCAGGCTCTGGTGCTTCCAGATCGGGGTCTGGGCCTTGAGCGTGTCGATGATGTCGCGACAGGCGTCGAACGCCTGGCCGCGGTGCGGCGCGGCGGCCGCGACGACGACGGCGAGGTCGCCGACCCGCAGGGCGCCGACCCGGTGCACGGCGGCCACCCGCACGGCATCCGAGCGTCCGAGGACGTCCTCGCAGGTGCGCCGCATGGTGTCGACGGCGCTCGGGTGCGCCTCGTAGTCGAGCGCCGTGACGGACTCGCCGTGGTCGTGGTCGCGCACGACGCCCACGAACAGGGCGATGCCACCGCACGTGGGGTGGCGCACGGTGTCGAGCACCTCGTCGACGGACAGCGGCACGTCGCGCAGGGCGACGAGCGCGACCGGGTCGTGGTCGGTCGGCATGGGGCTCCTCGGTGACGGTCCGGCGGAACCTTCCGGGCCGGATCGTGGTTGGCTGTATCGAGACGACATCCTCTCACCCCACGCGAGGAGACCGACGTGACCGACTCCCAGCCCGACGACGACGACACACCCCGCCTGCCTGCCGAGATCGAGCAGCTGCTGCGCGGCCTCACCGGCGGTGAGATCGACCCCCAGCTGGCCTCGATGATGCAGGGCATGGGCCTGGACAAGGTCGACCCGCAGATGCTCGCGATGGTGATGGGCCAGGTGCAGGCGATGTTCTCGGCCCCCGAGAGCGACACCGCGGTCAACGCGGTGCTCGCCACCGACATCGCCCGCAAGACCGTGGCCGCCGAGGGCGACGAGCTCGCCAGCGCCGCCGACGGCCGGGCCGCGGCCGAGGCCGTGCAGGTGGCCGGCATGTGGCTCGATGCCGTCACCGACCTGACCACCCCCGGCCTCACCGGCGTCGCGTGGAGCCGGGCCGAGTGGGTCGAGGCGACGATGCCGGTGTGGACCGACCTCGTCGAGCCGGTGGCCGCCGGGGTCACCGACGCCGTGGGCGCCGCCCTCGAGGGCCAGCTGGGCCAGCTCGGCGAGCTCGGCGAGACCGGGCTGCCCGAGGGGATGCTCGACCAGGCCGGCCCGATGCTGCGCCGGATGCACGGCTCGATGTTCTCGATGCAGCTCGGCCAGGGCACCGGCACGCTCGCCCGCGAGGTGCTCACCGGCTGCGAGGTCTCGCTGCCGCTGGTCGCGGCACCCACGGTGGTGCTGATGCCGGCCGCCGTGCGTGAGTTCGCCGCGGGCCTCGAGGTCGACGAGCCCCAGGCCCGCCTCTACCTCGCCGTGCGCGAGGTGGCCCGGGTGCGGCTGTTCGGCGCCGTGCCGTGGCTCGCACCGGCCCTGCTCGCCGCGGTGCGCGACTACGCGAGCCGACATCAGCATCGACACCAGCGCCATCGAGCAGGCGGTCGGCTCGATCGACCCCTCCGACCCGGAGGCCGTGCAGCAGGCGCTGCAGGGCCGGATGTTCGCGCCCGACCCCTCCCCCGCGCAGCAGGCGGCCCTGGCCCGGCTCGAGACCCTGCTCGCCCTGGTCGAGGGCTGGGTCGACGTCGTCGCCGACCGGGCGACCCGCGAGCACCTCCCCCAGGCCGACGCCCTCGGTGAGGCCGTGCGCCGCCGCCGGGCCACCGGCGGCCCGGCCGAGAAGGCGTTCGGGGCCCTGGTCGGCCTCGAGCTGCGACCCCGACGGCTGCGCGACGCGGCGAACCTCTTCGCGGCGCTCGAGGACTCCGGCGGCCAGGCCGCCCGCGACGGCGCGTGGCGCCACCCCGACCTCGCGCCGAGCACCGCCGACCTCGACGACCCGCTGGGCTACGTCGAGCGCGCGGCCAGCCCGCAGACCGACGAGATGGATGCCGCGCTCGACCGCCTCCTGCGCGGCGAGGACGACGCGTGACGGAGGCCGCCCCCGGCTCGGGTGACGCGGTGCGCCACGTCCCCGACCCGGCCGTGGTGGCGGCGTACGCCGCCCTGCGGGCCGACGTGGTGGAGGTGCTGACCGGCTGGGACCCGCCGGACGCCGGCCAGGACCGGCTGCGGCACGACTACCTGGCCCACCTGGCGGCCCACCCCGACGGCGTGGCGAAGGCCGGGCCGCCGGCGCACGTCACGGCATCCTGCCTGGTGCTCGACCCGGGCGGCGAGCGCGTGCTGCTCACCCTGCACCGCAAGGCGAACGCGTGGTTCCAGTTCGGCGGGCACCTCGAGGTCGGCGACCCCACCCTGTGGGCAGGCGGCCCGCCGCGAGGCCCGCGAGGAGTCCGGCATCGACACCCTCGAGCCGCTGCCGCACCCGGTGCAGCTCGACCGGCACACCCTGGTCGGCTCCTTCGGCACCTGCCGCGAGCACCTCGACGTGCGGTACGCCGCGGTGGCACCGGCCGGGGCGACCGCGCAGGTCAGCGCCGAGTCGCACGACGTGCGCTGGTGGCCGGTCGACGCCCTGCCCGAGGGCACCCGCGGCCGAGCTCGGCCCGCTGGTGTCACTCGCTCGCGACGCCCTCGGGTTCGGCTGACCCGCCGTCGACCGGGTCGACGTCGCCGTCGACCTCGAGCGGCAGCCCCTCGGCGTGGGCCAGCCCGTCGAGGAAGCCGCGGGCCCGCTCCAGCCGCGGGTACGACGCGAGCAGGCGCCAGAAGGCCGGGCCGTGGCCGGGCACGAGCAGGTGGGCGAGCTCGTGGAGCAGCACGTAGTCGAGCACGTGGTCGGGCACGTCGCGCAGCCGGTCGGAGACCCGGATGGTGCCCTCGGCGGGCGTGCACGAGGCCCAGCGCCGGCCCATCGTCGACACCCACCGCACGCTGGTCGGGCGGGCGTGGCCGCCGAGGTAGCGGCGCGAGAGCTGCTCGGCGCGCGCGGCGAGGGCCTCGTCGGAGGACTGCCGGCGCCGCTCGCCGGCCGTGAGGCGGGCCAGCATCCGCTCGACCCAGCGGGCCTCCTCGGCGGCGCTGAACGAGGCCGGGATGAGCACGACGGTGCGCGCGCCGTCGCGGTAGGCGCTCACGGTGCGTCGCCTGCGGCGGCTGCGCCGGACCTCGACGTCCTCGCTGCTCACGGCACGAGCGTAGGCCGCTGGGCGCCTCCTGTGGCGGATGGTGCGGGTGTGGCGGGCGGTGCGCCGGGCGGGCTTCGGCGCGGGCGCGTCAGGCGGGCGTTCGTGCTCAGCCGTGGTTAGGGTTGTGGGCGTCCCCGCCGCAGTGCGGCACCACAGGCAACGACACGGCGCACTCGCCGGGGTCGACGACAAGGAGAGCTTTCATGGCTGACGAGACCTACAAGGGCGAGTTCTACTGCGTGAAGTGCAAGGAGAAGCGCGAGGCCGAGGGGAAGGTGGTCGTCTCCGAGAACGGCCGCCGCATGGCCAAGGGCGTGTGCCCCGTGTGTGGCACCAACCTCAACCGCATTCTCGGCAAGGCCTGAGCCAGCCCCCGTCTCGAGTCGAACGGCCCCGACCCCTCGCGGATCGGGGCCGTTCGCCGTTCCCGGCCCTGTGGACGGCCCCCGCGGCCGGTGACCGCGCGGCAGGATGGCTGCGTCGGGGACGGTGAGCACGGGGGTGGCGGTGGACGGTGTCGTGGTCGTCGACGGCTGGGGGCCGCTGGCCGACGAGGTGCTCGCCCAGCTGCGCCGCTGCGGGGTCGGGGTGCGCGGCGGGCGCCACGCGGCCGACGGGGCCGAGCTCGCGATGGCCGCCTGGCAGGCCCGCCCGGCCGTGGTGGTCGTCGTCGCCGAGGGGCGCACCCCGTGGTGGGCCGGCGCGCCGTGGCAGGCCCGCGGCATCCCCCACCTGCCCGTGGTGCTCGGTGACGCGGGGGTGGTCGTCGGCCCGCTCGTGCTGCCCGGCCGCACCGCCTGCCTGCGCTGCGCCGGGCCGGCGTGGCGGGCCAGCCGGGTCTGCGGCACGGGTTCGGTGCCGCCGGGCACGGCCGTGCTGGCCGCGGCGGTGACCACGGTGACGGTGCTGGCCACCCTGCGCGGCGACACCTCGCTGGGCGGGATCTCGACCGAGATCGGGCTCGACGAGGTGGCCGTCACGCACCGCCTGTGGAAGGTGCGGCCGGACTGTGGGTGCACGTCGGCGACAATGGCCGGGTGACCGACATCCCCCGAGGCTCGATAGCCCGGACCGCCAAGCTCGTCGGCCTGCCCCTGGGGCATGCCGGCCGAGCGGCCCTCGGAGTCGGGAAGCGGGTCGGGGGCCGTCCCGCCGAGGCCGTCGCCGCCGAGCTGCAGGCCCGCACGGCCGAGCAGCTGTTCTCGGTGCTCGGCCAGCTCAAGGGCGGCGCGATGAAGTTCGGCCAGGCCCTGTCGGTGATGGAGGCCGCGATGCCGGAGGAGCTCGCCGGCCCCTACCGCGCGACGCTCACCAAGCTGCAGGAGTCCGGGCCGCCGATGGGCGCCGACCGGGTGCACGAGATCCTCGCCCGCGAGCTCGGCCCGCGCTGGGCCAGCACCAAGCTCGTCGAGTTCGACGACGTGCCGGCCGCGTCGGCCTCGATCGGCCAGGTGCACAAGGGCGTCTGGCGCGACGGCCGCGAGGTCGCCGTGAAGATCCAGTACCCCGGGGCGGCCGAGGCCCTGATGTCCGACCTCAACCAGCTCTCGCGCTTGGCCCGGATGGCCGGGTCGTGGGTGCCGGGCATCGACGTCAAGCCGATCATGGACGAGCTCAAGGCGCGGATGAGCGAGGAGCTCGACTACCACCTCGAGGCCCGCCACCAGCGGCACTTCGCGACCGCCTTCCGCGACGACGACGACGTGCTCGTGCCCGACGTGCTCGTCGACTCCCACCCGTGCTCGTCACCGAGTGGGTCGACGGCACCCCGCTGTCGAGGATCATCGCCTCGGGCACCCAGGAGGAGCGCGACGAGGCCGCCACGCTCTACCTCGAGTTCCTGCTCCGGGCGCCGAACCGGGCCCGGCTGCTGCACGCCGACCCGCACCCCGGCAACTTCCGGGTCACCGACGACGGCCGGCTCGGCGTGCTCGACTTCGGCGCCGTCAACCGGCTCCCGCACGGGCTGCCGCCGGCCATGGGCCGGGTGCTCACCGAGGCGCTGGCCGGTGAGGCCCAGGCGCTCGAGGAGGGGCTGCGCCGCGAGGGCTTCATCCGCAAGGGCGTCGACATCGACCCCGAGGCGCTGCTCGACTTCCTCACCCCGCTCGTCGAGCCGCTGCTCGAGGACGAGTTCACCTTCTCGCGCGACTGGCTGCGCGGTGCCGCGGCCAAGATCCAGGACCCCCGCCGCCCGCAGTTCCTCGTCGGGCTCAAGCTCAACCTGCCGCCCGAGTACCTGCTGATCCACCGGGTCTGGCTCGGCGGCATCGGCGTGCTCAGCCAGATCGGCGGCACCGTGCCGCTGCGCGAGATGGTCTGCGCGCACCTGCCGGGCATCGACGAGTCACGGCTGCCGCCCCCGCCGCACTGACCTGCGGGTTCACCACCAGGCGGAGTCGAGCTTCCCCTCGATGCTGCGCAGGTGGGTGCGGCTGCAGGTGTCGCAGGTCCACACGTCGCGGCCGTTCTCGACGCCGTGGGTCCAGGTGATCCGGGCCAGCGCGGCGGCGTCGTCGTCCGGCGGGGTCGTGCCGCAGGTCGCGCAGCACCGGACGCGGCTCGGATGCCGGCGACCCGGCATCCGCTGCGCCGTTCGGCGTCGCTCACGGTGCTCAGCCCTCGCGCCTTGGCCGCCTTGGCGGCCTTCTTGAAGTCGCGCACCTTCTGCAGCGACTCGGGGTCGACGACGTCGGCGACCGAGCGGTAGGACCCGGGCTCGGCGTAGGCACCGCAGGCCTCCTGCCAGCCCTCGGGCCGCACGCCGAGCTGCTTGCCGAGCAGGGCGGCGAAGATGCGCGCCTTCTGCTCGCCGAAGCCGGGCAGCGCCTTGAGCCGGGTGACCAGCTCGGCGCCGGTGGACGCGTCACGCCACAGGGCCGAGGCGTCGCCGCCGTAGGTGTCGCGCACGACGACGGCCAGCGCCTGGATGCGGGCCGCCATCGAGCGCCCGTAGCGGTGCACCGCCGGCGGGGTGGCGCACAGGTCGGCGAAGGCCTCGGGGTCGGCCGCGGCGATGGCGCCCGGGTCGAGGGTGCCGAACCGCTCGAGCACCTTGGCGGGGCCGGCGAAGGCCCGCTCCATCGGGAACTGCTGGTCGAGCAGCATCCCGGTGAGGAGGGCGAACGGGTCCTCGGACAGGACGCGGTCGGCCGTGGGGTCCTGGGCGATCGTCAGTGCAGCCATGGCCTCAGGGTAGCCAGCGCGCTCGCCGCCACGGCGCGCCAGAAGTCGCGCTCGCGCAGCGGCGGTGGCCGCGCGTGGTGGGGTCGGGGTGGAACGACACCGCCCCCGACGCGGCGTCGGGGGCGGTGCGTTCGTCGAGCGCGGGACTCATCGCACGATGGCGTGGATGTTGGCCCGCATCTGCTCGCGCTCCGCCGCGACCTGCACCTTGCGCTGCGCCTCGTGGACGCGTCGCTGGTGCATCGTGCGGCGGATCTCGTGCATCCGCTTCGTGTACATCGACGTTCTCCTTGGAAGTGTTCTGCGTGGTGTTCGGTGGTGCCTACGCGGCGACCTCGGACTTGCGGGGCCGGCCACGGGGGCGCTTGCGGGCGACGATCTCGCCCTGGACGAAGAGCTCGCCGCCCCAGACACCCCAGGGCTCGCGCCGGTGGAGGGCACCCGAGAGGCACTCGACACGTGCGGGGCACGTGCCGCAGAGGGCCTTGGCGAACTCGACACCCTCGGGGGTGTCGGCGAACCACAGCTCGGCGTCGTTCTCGCGGCAGGGAATGCCCTCACCGGTCGTCACGGACGCCTCGTGCAGGTCGAGGAGCTCGGTCAGCTGCATCGGGTTGTCACCTCCTTGCTCGGCGCGCCCGGTGGGGCGCTCGGTCATCTCGGTGCGCCGGGTGTGGCGCGGGGTACTCGGTGGGCGGTCGGTGTGGGACCGCTGGGTGGTGGTGGTCGTCATCTCGGTGGCCTCGGGGGTGTCGGTCCGGTCTGGTGGTCTGGCTGCGGGTACGAGAAAGGCCGCGGATCCCGGTGTCGGGATCCGCGGCCTCGAGGTGACCTGTCAGCTGTCAGACAGGTGGTGCCTCGAGGCGTGGATACACGACTCCCGTGATCGGGGCGGTGGCGTCGACGCCGGTGGTGCGCATGATCCGCGACGAGGAGGTCGCGACCGTCGTTACCGCCGGCGAAGGGCACAGTGCGCCCCTGAACGGAGCGGAACGCGCCTGCGTGAGCGGAGTTGGCGCCGCGCCAGGGACGCGTGCAGATGTTGCTGCCGTTGCTCATCGCCATCGCCTTCTTCATCGTCGTCTCCATGGGGCCAACCCTCCTCACTGCTTCTCGCATCGACCGCGTGCCCGGACGGGCCACGCGAGGTGTTCGGTTCAGGTTAGGGGAGCCTGCGCGGGCCGGGCAACGGGATTAATCGCTTGATTTTGCCGAGCGGTGCCCCTGAGAGCCCAGTTCGGTTGCGGCTCAACCGGTTTCGGTGTCAGAAAAATTCTTGAGGAGATCGAGGACGTCGGTGCCGTAGCGCTCGAGCTTGGCCGGCCCGACGCCGTTGATCCGGGCCAGGGCGCCGACGTCGGTCGGCACCTTCTCGGCGATCGCCGTGAGGGTGGCGTCGGTGAAGACGACGAAGGCGGGCACGTCGGCCGCCCGGGCGGTCTCGAGCCGCCACTCGCGCAGCGCCTCGAACAGCCGCTCGTCCATGGTGGGCGGGCAGGCGGAGCAGCGGCCGATGGTGCGCTCCTTGGCGGTGCCGAGGTCGGCCCCGCAGGTGCGGCAGGTGGTGCGCACCGGGGCCGCGGCCTTCCCGCCGGCCGCGCCGCCCTTGCGGCTGCGCTTCGGCTGCGAGCGGGCGGCCTCGCCCAGCACGGATGCCGTGCCGTCGAGGAACCGCGACGGGCGCCGCGTGGCGCGCGCCCCGGGGGTGCGGGCCACGGCGTACGACATGACCAGGCGCTCGCGGGCCCGGGTGACCCCGACGTAGAGCAGCCGGCGCTCCTCCTCGACGGCCTGCGGGGTGTCGGCCATCGTGATCGGCAGCAGCCCGTCGGAGCAGCCGACGAGGAAGACGGTGTCCCACTCCAGGCCCTTGGCCGCGTGGAACGACGCGAGGGTGACGCCGTTGACCGTGGGGGCGTGCTGGGCCGAGGCCCGCTCCTCGAGCTCGCGCACGAGCGCCGGCAGCCGGGCCTCGGGGTCGAGGGCGAACAGGTCGTCGGCGAGCGCCGCCAGCGCCGACAGGGACTCCCACCGCTCGCGGGCGGCGCCACCGCTGGTCGGGCGGCTGGCGGGTCCAGCCGGCGCCGAGCAGCACGTCGCGGGTGAGGTCGGGCAGCGGCACCGAGCCGTCGTCGGACCGCGCCGCGCCGCGCATCAGGACGATGGCGTCGCGCACCTCCTTGCGGGAGAAGAACCGCTCACCGCCCCGCACGAGGTACGGGATGCCGCGCTCGGCCAGCGCGGACTCGAAGGACTCGCTCTGGCCGTTGGTGCGGAAGAGCACCGCGATCTCGGACGGCGGGTGGCCCTGCCTCGACCAGGGCGGCGATGCGGGTGGCGACGGTGGCGGCCTCGTCGGGGTCGTTGTCGGCGACGAGCGAGCTCGGGGGCGGGGCCGTCGGGGCGCTGCGCCCGCAGCTCGACCGAGCCGGAGCGCCGCTGGCCCGCCGGGCCGCGCAGCACGAGGTTGGCCAGCCCGACGACCTGCGGGGTCGAGCGGTAGTTGCGCACCAGCTCGACCGTGCGGGCCTGCGGGTGACGGGTGCGGAAGCCGAGCAGGTGCTCGGGCGAGGCGCCGGTGAACGAGTAGATGGTCTGGGCCGGGTCGCCGACGACGCAGAGGTCGCGCCGCTCCCCCAGCCACAGCTCGAGCAGGGTCTGCTGCAGCCGGTTGACGTCCTGGTACTCGTCGACGACGAAGTGCCGGTACTGGCTGCGCACCGCCCGCGCGACCTCGTCGTGCTCGCGCAGGATGCCGACCATGAGCAGCAGGACGTCCTCGAAGTCGATGACCCCGCGCTCGGTCTTGACCTCCTCGTAGGCCGCGACGAGGCGCGCCATGGCCGTGGCGTCGAGGCCCGCCGGGCGGCTCGCGGCGCTGGGCGGTGGCGGCCGCGGCGTACGACTCGGGGGTGAGCAGCGAGACCTTCGACCACTCGATCTCGGAGGCGAGGTCGCGGATGGCCGCGCTGTCGAGCCGCAGCCGCAGCCGCGCCGCCGGCCTCGGCGACGGCGCTGGCCTTGTGCGGCATCACCTCGGGCGACGCGCCGCCGATGGCCTGCGGCCAGAAGTAGTGCAGCTGGCGCAGCGAGGCGGCGTGGAAGGTGCGGGCCTGCACCCCGCCGACCCCGAGGTCGCGCAGCCGGGTGCGCATCTCGCCGGCGGCCCGGGCGGTGAAGGTGACGGCGAGCACCCGCTGCGGCTGGTAGACGCCGGAGAGCACGCCGTAGGCGATGCGGTGGGTGATGGCCCGGGTCTTGCCGGTGCCGGCACCGGCCAGCACGCACATCGGGCCGCTGGGGTGCGCCGCGACCTCGCGCTGCTCGGGGTCGAGGGCGTCGAGGACCGCGTCGGCTCCGGGGTGCACGGGCAGGGTGGTCATCGCGACGATCCTAGGTGTCGGCGGTGACGCCGCCGGACGCCACCGGGCGGCCTGTGGACGACGCGCGGTCACGGCATCCGGCACTGGGTCCGGGAAGCAACGCCCGCGGCCTGCGCGTTCACCTGCAGCGAGTCCCCGACCCGATCAGGAGCCCCGATGTCCGCCGCCGAGCCCACCGGCCCGACGCTGCCCGCGCCCGGCACCGTCACGATGTTCACGACGACCTGGTGCGGCTACTGCCGCCGGCTGAAGTCGCAGATGGAGCGCGAGGGCATCGGCTTCACCGAGGTCGACATCGAGCACGAGCCGGGCACCGCCGAGTTCGTCATGTCGGTCAACGGCGGCAACCAGACCGTGCCGACGCTGCTCTTCCCGGACGGCTCCGCCGCCACCAACCCCTCGATCGCCCAGGTCCGCGACCGCCTCGCCTGAGCCCGCCCTCCTACCCGCGGCGAGTGCGAAGGCGCCGGGCGACCACTCCGCGACTCATGGCCGGGTCAGCGAGGGGGATCTCCGGCGAGTCGAGCGGGCCGCCGAACCAGTGCTCGATGATCCGCCGCGAGATCGAGATGCGCCCGGACACCACGACCGAGCCGTCGGCCAGGGCCGCGACCAGCTCGTCGCGGCTGAACCAGCGGGCCGCCTCGATCTCCTCCGCCTGCAGCCGCAGCTCGGTGCCGAGCGCCCGCGCCGTGAAGCCGAGCATGAGCGACGAGGGGAACGGCCAGGGCTGGTCGCCCAGGTAGGTCACGTCGGTGACCTCGACCCCGACCTCCTCGGCCACCTCGCGGGCGACCGCCGCGGCGAGGGTCTCCCCCGGCTCGACGAACCCCGCGAGCACCGACATCCCGTTGCCCCGGAAGCCCTTGCCGCGGGCCAGCAGGATGCGGTCGTCGGCGTCGACGACGGCCATGATCACCGCCATGTCGGTGCGCGGGTAGTGCTCGCTGCCGTCGGCCGGGCAGCGGCGGATCCAGCCGGCCAGCACCGGGGCGGTCTCGGCCCCGCAGCGCGGGCAGTGCCCGTGGGTGCGGTGCCAGTTCGCCAGGGCCAGCGTGGTGGCGAAGGCCGACGCCCCCAGGTCGTCGAGGTCGGCGCCCACCTGCCGCAGGGTGCGCCACGCGGGGTCACCCTCGACGGCATCCGCGAGGTCGTCGGCGACCACGCCGACGTGGGCCGTGCCGCCCAGCCTCGCCGAGGTAGAGGGCGAGGCGGCCGCCGTCGGCGGGCTCGGGCGCGGTGAGCACGGCCCGGGTGGCGCCCTCGACCGACGTCTCGACGGCGACCCGGTCGCCCACGAGGCGCAGCACCGCGGTGGCCGGGTCGGCCAGCAGCCGGGGCAGCAGGCCCGGGTCGGCCCGCAGGTCACCCCGGCGGTCCAGGACCGAGGCGCTGAGGGCCAGCTCGGGCAGGGTCACGTCGGCGGCAGGCACGCTGACCAGCCTATGGGGCGCACGCCGAGGCGGCGACCTCCCGGACGATCGGGGGCGCACGGCATACCGTGGGCCCGTGGACCGCAGCCCCGCCTTCCTGGCCGCCCTGGCGAGCGCCGCCGTCCCCGGGCTCGACCCGGTGAGCGTCGAGGCCCTCCCGAGCACCGACGACCAGAGCTTCGACGTCGCCTTCGTGCAGGACGCCGAGCACCGGCGCTGGGTGGTGCGGGCGCCGCGCAGCGACGTCGCCGGCGCCGAGATGGACCGCACCGTGTCGCTGCTGGCCCTGCTCGGGCGCCGGCTGCCGTTCGCGGTGCCCGCGCCCAAGGGCTTCGTCGCGCTCACCGAGGGCGGCCGCGCGGCGGTGTACCCCTACCTGCCCGGTCACAACCTCGACTTCGCCGAGCTGCCGGCCGGCCCCGGCATCGCCGCCGAGCTCGGCCGCGCCATCGCCGCCCTGCACAACACCGACCCGGCCGTGTACGAGGAGGCCGGGCTGCCGTCGTACGACGCCGACGCCTACCGCAGCCGGCGCCTCGCCGACCTCGACCGGGCCGCCGAGACCGGTCGGGTGCCGACCACGCTGCTCACCCGCTGGGAGACCGCCCTCGAGGACGTCACGCTGTGGCGGTTCGCCCCCACCGCGACCCACGGCGACCTCACCGGCGACCAGGTGCTCGCGGTGTTCACCGACGACAACGACGCCACCACCGGGCAAGGTCCGCGCGGTCACCGGCTGGGAGGACGCCAAGGTGGCCGACCCCGCCGACGACTTCGCCGCGCTCGTCGCCGACGCCCCGCCCGAGGCGGTCGAGACCGTGCTCGAGGCCTACTCGCACACCCGGGTCGAGCGCCCCGACCCCAACCTGCTCGTGCGGGCCCGCCTGGTCGCCGAGCTCGGGCTGCTCAGCACGATGATGGTGGCGCTGGCCCGCAAGAACGTCGGGGCCGTCGAGGTGCTCACCACCCAGCTGCGGCGGCTCGACGACGCGGTGCACGCCAGCGAGGAGCCCGACGACTACCGGCGCACCTCGCTCGCCCCCGTCGGCCTGCGCCGTCGTACTGCCCGGCCGCCGGCCCTGGTCGTCGACGACGACGACGAGGACCTGCCGGAGATCGCGGACGAGACCGACGGCGGATGGCGCCGACGACGCGGATGCCGCGGACGGCGACCGACGAGGCCGGTGCCGCGGACGTCGCCGACGACGCGGAGCCGCCGAGCCGACGACGCGGATGCCGCGGAGGCCACCGACGCGGCGGATGCCGCAGACGTCACCGACGAGGCGGATGGCGAGGAGGCCACCGACCGAGCCGGGGACCGAGCCACCCGCGACCGTCCGGGAGGTGCCGGTGTGGCTCGAGCTCGAGCACCCGGAGGACGACGAGCCGGACGCCGAGGCCGACCAGGTGACCACCGAGATCGACCTCAGGTCGGGCGAGCGGCCCTCAGCACCGCAGTGATCTCGTCGGCCCCGGGCAGCTCGGGCCAGAGCGTCTCACCCGTGGCCGCGTGGAAGAACGCACCGCGCACCCGGTGCTTCCGGCACGCCGCGCACCCGCGCCCACGCCAGCCGGTAGGCCGACAGCTGCAGCGCGCGCGCCGCCGCCCGGGCTCCGCTCGCGGGGGCGCCGGTCTTCCAGTCGACGACCACCCAGCCGGTCTCGCCGTCGGGTCGCGACCTCCTCGAAGACGGCGTCGATCCGCCCGCGCACGGCGATGCCGTCGACGACGGTCTCGACGCTCGTCTCGACCTCGACCGGCGTGCGGTCGGCCCACTCGCTCGCCAGGAAGCTGGCCCGCAGAGCCGGCGAGGTCGGTGTCGGTGGCGTCGTCGTCGGCCGAACCGGGCAGGTCGTCGACGTCGACGAAGGCCGCCCGCGAGTAGTGCTCCTCGACCCAGGCATGGAACGCCGTGCCGCGGCGGGCGGCCAGCGCCGGCGGGGTGGGCATCGGGCGGCGCAGGTCGAGCGTGAACCGCTCGGCGTCCTCGGCCAGGGCGACCAGCGCGGAGGTCGAGAGGTGCGGCGGCAGGGCGACGTCGACGGGCGCGCCGCTGCGCCGGCGGGCCCGCTCGTCGAGCAGCATGCCGGACCTCGGCGTCCCACTGACCTCTCGCAACCGGCTCTGCCACAACGGGACTCGGTCGCCAAGCGACGCCACCTGCCGGGCCGGCTCGAGCAGCCGCTCGCGCCGGTCGACGTGGTCGAGGGTCGGCCAGGTGATGCTCACGGCCTCGGCGGTGCGCGGGTTCTGCGGCTTGGGGTCGTCGACCGGTGGCATGTCGACCCACGGGCCGGGAGCGAGACCCGGCTCCCCCGGCATCCCTGACCTCGTCGAGGAAGCGTGAGGTGACCCGCGGTGTCGAGGCGGCGCCCCAGACGTGCGCGGTGAGCAGGAGGTCCTTGCGGGCCCGGGTGACCGCGACGTAGGCGAGCCGGCGCTCCTCGGTGATGCCGTGGTCGGCCAGCGCCCCGGTGAAGACCTCGAAGGCCTCCTGGGCGGAGTCCCAGTCGTGGTCGTCGGCCCAGCCGAACCGGGGCAGGCCCTCGCGGTCGCCGCGCAGGTCGTACGGGAGGGTCGACAGGCCGACCAGCCAGCCCTTGTCGCTGGGGTCGGCGTGGCCCCAGCCGTCGCCGACGACCTTGCCCTGGTTGGCCGAGTGCGCGGGGAACGACGACTCGACCAGCCCGGGGACGGCGACGACGTCCCACTCCAGCCCCTTCGCGGCATGCACGGTCATGACCTGCACGGCGTCGGGCCGGGCCTCGACCCAGCCGAGGTCGAGCCCGCGCTCCTCGTCGACGGCGGCCTCGAGCCAGGCCAGGAAGCCACCCAGGGTGGGGCGGTCGGCGCTGGCGGCGAAGGTCGCGCCGACGTCGGCGAACGCGTCGAGGTGGGCGCGCGCCGCACCGGGCGAGTAGCCGGGGCGCGAGAGCACCTCGATGTCGAGGCCCGAGCGAGGTCTCGGCCTCCGCGACCAGCTCGGGCAGGCCCAGCCCGGTGAGGCCGCGCAGCCGGCGCACGGCCTCACCGAGGCCCCCGAGCCGCTGCAGCGCGACGGCCGACAGCCGCTGCCCTTCCGCGCCCACCCACGTGGCGGGGGGCAGGTCGTCGAGTGCCTCGACGATGCTGGCGCGCTCGCTGGCGTCGGGTGAGAGGTCGGCGTTGCGGTCGCCACGACCGGGGCGCTGGCGCAGGCGCGACCACTCGGCCAGGCCGTCGAGGTCGGCCGCGCCGAGCCGGCACGACGGCCCGGTGAGCAGGCGCATCAGCCGGTCGCCGCGGGTGGGGTCCTGCACCACGTGCAGCAGCGCGACGATGTCGGCGATCTCGGGGGTGTGCAGCAGGCCGCCGAGGCCCACGACCTCGTACGGGATGCCGGCGTCCTCCAGCGCCTCGACGACCGGGTCGAACTGGGATCGCTTGCGGCACAGCACCGCTGCCGTGCGTCGCTCCGGCCGCGCCAGCCGGCGCCCGACCCACTCGACGACGTGCCGTGCCTCGTCCTCGAGGGTCTCGAGCCGGGCCGTGCTGACCTGGCCGGGCCCGGCATCCGGCCGTTCCGCCAAGCGACTCGACCGGCACCCGGGTGGTCGCGGCGAGCGGCCCGGCCACGGCGTTGGCGGCGGCGAGCACGGCGCGGTCGTTGCGCCAGCTCGTGGACAGGTGCAGCACCCGGGCCGGCTCGGGGTCGGCGAAGTCGTCGCGGAACCGGTCGAGGGTGGTGGACGACGCGCCGCGCCAGCCGTAGATGGACTGGTGCGGGTCGCCCACCGCCGTGACGGGGACCGCCTCGCCCGGCGCGACGAAGAGCGCGTGCAGCAGCTGCAGCTGGGCCTCGGAGGTGTCCTGGAACTCGTCGAGCAGCACGGCCCGGAAGCGCAGCCGCTCGGCGCCGCCCACCTGCGGCACGGTGCTGGCGATGCGGGCGGCGAGGGCCATCTGGTCGGCGAAGTCCATGGCGTCGCGCGAGCGCTTGAGCTGCTGGTAGCGCTCGAGGATGGGCACCACCGCGGCACGCTGGCGCAGCACGCCGACGAGGTCGCGCATCGGGTTCGCCCGCTTGCGGCTGCCGGCGCCCTTGGGCAGCGCCTCGAGTGCGTCGACGACGGTGTCGAGGTGGGCGGCGAGGCGAGCGGGGTCGACGAGGTGCTCGGCGAGCTCGCTGGCGAGGTCGACGACGGCGGTCGTGACGGTGGACTCGGCCTTGTCGACGACGTCCATCGGGCCGTCCCACGCGACGACGGCCTCGTGGGCGAACTGCCAGGCCGCGGCCTCGGTGAGCAGCCGGCTGTCGGGCTCGACCCCGACCCGCAGCCCGTGCTCGCGCACGATCCGCCCGGCATACGCGTGGTAGGTGGAGACCGTCGGCACGTCGTCGAGCACGACCGCGCCGTGCTCGGCCGGCGGCGACCAGATGCCGGCCTCGCGCAGCGTGGCGAGCCGGGCCGACAGCCGCTCGGACAGCTCGCCCGCGGCCTTGCGGGTGAAGGTGAGGCCGAGCACCTCGTCGGGGCGCACCAGGTCGTTGGCCACGAGCCAGACGACCCGGGCCGCCATCGTCTCGGTCTTCCCGGACCCGGCACCGGCGACGACGAGCAGCGGCCGCAGCGGCGCCTCGATGACGGCCACCTGCTCGGCCGTCGGGGCGTAGGGCTGGCCGAGCGCCCGGGCGAGGTCGACGGCCGACCAGCGGGTGATGGGGGCGGCGTCGGCGGTCACAGCTGCCGCCCCTCGGGCTGCGCCGGGCAGGAGCCCTTGACCTGGCAGGTGCCGCACTGCGAACCGGGGGTCGCGGTGAAGCTCGCAGCGGCCATCGCGTCGGCCGTGACCGCCAGCAGGTCGTGGGCCCAGCGCGGCTCGTCGTCGAGGGCGAGCGGGACCTGGCTCTGCAGGGTCGTCGTGCGGTTCGCGGCCCGGCCGAGCTGCAGCAGGGCGGCGCCGCCGCGAGTGGCCCCCGTGCTCGGTGAAGGCACCGCCCTCGATGGCCAGCTGGTAGGCGCCGAGCTGGCCGTTGCGCCGCACCTCCTCCTTGGTGGGCTTGGAGCTGCCGGTCTTCAGGTCGATGATCCGCACCGTGCCACCCGGGCCGACCTCGACCCGGTCGACGGTGCCGCTGACCACCGCCCGGCCGAGCGCGACCTTCATCCGCACCTCGGCGTCGGCCCGGCGCCAGCCCTCGGCCGACGCCTCGCGGTGGTAGGTGGCGAGCCGCTCGGTCATCGCGGTGGCCCGGGCCAGGTCACGCCGCGAGAGCCAGCCCGGGGGCAGGCCGAGCCGGCCCCACCGCCGCTCGAGCTCGGCCGCGTAGGTGGCGGCGTCGGTGTCGCCGAGGTCGTGGGCGATCTCGTGCACGAGCGTGCCGATGTCCTGGGCGCCCATCGACGGGCCGTCGCCCCCGCTGGCCCGCAGCACCCACTGCAGCCCGCAGCGGCCGAAGTGGTCGATGGTCGAGGGCGAGACCCGCACCGGGAGGTCGGCGGCGCGTCGGGGCCGCTCGTCGGTGGTGTCGCGCAGGGCCCACCACTGCGCCGGGTCGGCGCCGCGCACCTGCTCGCGCGCGAGGCGCGCGAGGGTCTGCACGGCATCCGCTCGGACGGCCGGGCTGGGGTCGACCAGCGACCGGCGCAGCTCGGCGACCAGCCCGGGCAGGGTCAGCGGCCGGGCGACGTCGGTGAAGGGGCGAGCCAGCGGCAGCGGGTCGACGACGTCGAGGAACGGCGAGGGCTGCTCGTCCTCGCTGCGCACCGCGGTGACGACGAGCCGGTGGCGGGCCCGGGTGACGGCGACGTGGAACAGCCGGGTCTCGTCGTGCCGCACCTGCGCCCGGGCGGCCCGCGGGTCGCCGCCGCGGCCGGTGACGAGGTCGACGAGGTCGGTCGACCCGAGCAGGGAGCCGCGCAGCCGCAGGTCGGGCCAGACCCCCTCCTGCACGCCCGCGACGACGACGAGGTCCCACTCGAGACCGGCGGATGCCGCGGGCGTCACCAGCGCGACCGACTCCCCCGCCGGCGCCCGGGCGACGAGGGTGTCGCCGGCGACGTCCTGGCCGAGCACGTGGTCGAGGAAGTCGGCGGGCGAGGCACCGGGCAGCCGGTCGACGAAGCGGGCGGCGGCGTCGAACAGGCCGAGCACGGCATCCAGGTCGCGGTCGGCGCGGCCGCCGTTGCGACCGCCGCCGAGCGCGGTGTCGCGCCACTCGCCGGCGAGGCCGCTGGCGCTCCACATCCGCCACAGCACCACCTCGACCCCCTCGCCGTCGCGCAGGGCGTCGACGGCCGCGGCGAGCACCCGGTGGGCGCGGCGCGCGGGGGTGGCCTCGGGCCCGAGCCGGCCGAGGGGGAAGGGGGTGAGCACCGCCTCGGCGAGCAGCACGTCGCTGGGGCGGCCGCCGCCGTCGTCGAGCTCGAGGCGCCGCAGCGACCGCCGCAGCCGGCGCAGCAGCACGGCATCCGCACCGCCGACCGGGGAGGTGAGCACGTCGACGACGTCGGCGGGGTCGAGCTGCTCGGCACCGGCGACGACGTCGAGGGCGCAGCGCAGCAGGGTGAGGAACGGGCGCACCGCCGCCTCGTCGCGCACCGGGAGGTCGGCGGTCGCGGTGTCGACGGGCACCCCGGCGCCGCGCAGCACCCGGCGCAGGGTGGCCGTGCGGCCGCCTCCGCGCACGACGACGGCCATCCGCGACCACGGCACGCCCTGCGAGCAGGTGCGCCTCGCGCAGCCGCCCGGCGACGTAGCTGGCCTCCTGGGCCGCGGTGCGCAGCAGGTGGGCCTCGACGTCGCCGCCGTGGGGTGCCGCGGCCACCTGGCGGTGCGCGGCGCCACCGACGACCCCGACGTGCGCGGCCACCCGGCTCGCGGCGGCCAGCACCTCGCCACCGCACCGGTACGAGGTCGACAGCAGCCGGGTCGGGGCGTCCGGCCAGGCCGTGACGAACAGGCGCGGGTCGGCGCCGCGGAAGGTCTGGGTGGCGGCATCCGGGTCGCCGAGCAGCACGAGCTCGACACCGCCGCCCGACGACGACCTGCAGCAGGCGCAGCGCGGCCGGCGTGAGCTCCTGGGCGTCGTCGACGACGACGAGCCGCAGGCCCGCGCGCCAGCCGGTCGAGCGCCTCGGGGTCGGCCTCGAGGTGGTCGGCCGCGGCGCCGAGGATCCAGGCCGGGTCGAAGGCCCCCGGCGCCGACAGCGCGGTGACCTCGTCGTACTCGAGCAGCACGTGCGCGGCCGCCACCCACTCGGGCCGGTCGTGGGCCCGGCCGAGCCGGGCGAGGTCCTCGGGGTCGAGGCCGAGCTCGACGGCACCGCATCAGCAGGTCGCGCAGCTCACCACGGAAGGTGCGGGTGGGCAGGGCCAGGTGCACCGAGTCGGGCCACGGCGGCGCCGACGACTCCCCCGCCGCGTGCCCGGCCAGCAGCTCACCGAGGATGACGTCCTGCTCGGGGCCGCTCAGCAGCCGCGGTGCGGGGTCGCCGACCAGGGCCGCCGCCTCGCGCAGGATGCCGAAGCCGAGCGACTGGTGGGTGCGGGCCAGCGGGGTGGTCGTGGTGCCCCCGAGCCGGGCCGTGACGGCGTCGCGCAGGCGGGCGGCCGCGAGCCGGGTGGGGGCGAGCAGGAGGCAGCCGTCGGCGGTGGCCTGCTCCGGCCTCGACCCGCTGGGCCACGACCTCGACGGCCACGGTGGACAGGCCGGTGCCGGGCGCCCCGAGCACCCGCAGCACCGGGCCGCGGTGCTCGACGACCGCGCGCTGGCTCGCGTCGAGCACCGGCGCGGTGGGCGCGACGGCGGCGGGACGGCGGAGGACGAGCACCCCGTGATCCCACCACGCCGCCCCGACAGCGCGCGCAGCCCCGGGCCCCAGTCGACTGCAACAGGTCGACGTGCCCGCACCTCTGGGTCAGGACTCGACCTAGTGGTCGTAGTCGCAGCGGGTCAGTAGGTCGGGAGGGTGGGGTCGACCTCGGCCACCCAGGCGAGGACGCCGCCCTCGACGTTCACCGCGTCGACCCCGCGGGCCCGCAGCAGGTCGACCGCCTCGGCCGAGCGCGCCCCGGACTTGCAGTAGACGTAGACCCGCGCCCCGGCCGCGAGCCCCGGCACCGCCGCACCGGCGCGCACGTCGCCCACGGGCAGCCAGGCGTCGCCGGGCATCGTCACGATCGCCCGCTCCCCGGCCTCGCGCACGTCGAGCAGCACGGCCCGTCGCCCGTCGACCTCCCCGGCCCCGATCAGCGCACTGAGCTCCCCCACCTCGATGCTCGGGCGCGCCACCCACCGCGTCGCCGCTCGCCCTCGCCCTCGCTCGGCGTCCTCCACGTCGGCCGGGATGCCGGTGGCCCACCCGAGCGGGCGCGTCGCGTCCGCGCCCGAGCCGCACACCCGGCATCCGGGATCGGCGGTGACGGGCAGGGCGTCCCAGGTCTGGCGCAGCGCGTCGTGCACGAGCAGCCGGCCCACCAGCGGCTCCCCGATGCCGGTCACGAGCTTGACCGCCTCGGTCGCCATGACCGACCCGATGCTCGCGCACACCGCGCCCGAGGACGCCGCCCACGGCGCACGACGGCACGGCATCCGGCGGCGGCTGGTGCGGGAAGACGCAGGCGTAGCACGGCCCCTCGCCCGCCCACCACACCGACACCTGGCCGTCGAAGCGGTAGACCGACCCCCACACGTGCGGCACGCCGAGCCGGGCGCAGGCGTCGCCGACGAGGTAGCGGGTCGGGAAGTTGTCGGCGCCGTCGAGCACGAGGTCGTAGTCGGCGACGACGTCGAGCGCGGTGGCCTCGTCGAGCCGCTCGCGGTGCTGCACGACCTGCGTGGTCGGGCTGATGGCGTGCACCGCGTCGGCGGCCGACTCGGTCTTGGGGCGCCCGACGTCGGCGACGCCGTGCACCACCTGGCGCTGCAGGTTGGTCGTGTCGACGACGTCGTCGTCGACCACCCCGATCGTGCCGACCCCGGCGGCGGCGAGGTAGAGCAGGGCGGGCGACCCGAGGCCCCCGGCACCGACGACCAGCACCCGGGCGGCCCGCAGCCGGCGCTGCCCGTCGCTGCCCACGTCGGGCAGCAGCAGGTGGCGGGCGTAGCGGGTGCGCTCGGCCGCGGTGAGCTCGGGGCCGGGCGGCACCAGCGGGGGTCGGGCCATGGCGCGACGATAACAACCGGTGCGTGGCGCGTCCCCGGCCGCGGCGTTACCCGTCCGTAGGATGCTGCCTACCCCGGCAGAAGGACACGCATGACCAGCACGCACACCACCCCCCGCGGGCAGCGGATGCCGCGCAGCGAGCGCCGCGCCCAGCTGCTCGACGCGGCCCAGGCCGTCTTCGTCCAGTCCGGCTACCACGCGGCGGCCATGGACGAGATCGCCGACCGCGCCGGGGTCTCCAAGCCGGTGCTCTACCAGCACTTCCCCGGCAAGCTCGACCTCTACCTGGCGCTGCTCGACAAGCACTGCGACACCCTGGAGTCCCTCGTGCGGGCGGCCCTCGAGGTCGGTGGCGACAACGAGGTGCGCGTCGAGCGCACCGTGGCGGCCTACTTCGAGTTCGTCACCAGCGAGGGCGCGGCCTTCCGGATGGTCTTCGAGAGCGACCTCACGAGCGTGCCCCAGGTGCGCTCGCGCCTCGACGCCGTCGAGATGAACTGCGCCGAGGCGATCGCCGAGGTCATCGCCGAGGACACCGGCGCCGACGACGAGCGCGCGCTCATGCTCGGGTCGGCCCTGGCCGGCATGGCCCAGGTCGCCGCCCGGCACTGGCTGGCCCAGGGCGGCGACGTGCCCGAGCCGGAGGCCGCGGCGATGATCAGCGCCCTCGCCTGGCGCGGCCTGGGGTCGTTCCCCAAGGTCGAGTCCTGACCCGACGGCATCCCCCGCGTGTTCGCTCGTGGCGGATGCCGGAATGCCGCCCGCCGAGCGCGGGTTAGCCTGAGCCCGAGAGCGCGGCCGGTCCGCGCCCCCTGATGAAAGGTGTGCACCTGTGGAGGTCACCATCGGCGTCCAGAACGTCGCTCGCGAGCTGACGATCGAGACCGACTCCCCCACCTCGGAGGTCACCGCGGCCGTCGAGGCCGCGCTCGCCGACGGGGGCGTGCTGCGCCTGCATCGACAACCGCGGGCGCTCGGTCTTCGTGCCGGCCGGCGTCATCGGCTGGGTCCAGGTCGGCGACTCCGAGAAGGGCCGGGTCGGCTTCACCCCGTGACGGCGGCCGCCGCCCGCGTCGGCGGGTTGCGGTGGGTCGTGTTTGCGCAGGTCGGCGTCCCCCACGGGAGCCTGCGACAGGACTAGATTCGCTTCCGCGCCCGGGTCGACCCGGGCGCCACGCGGGGCGAACGTGCCCGCGTGACGTGCGTCTGTCGGGCCCGCGGGTCCGGATCGGAGTTGAGAATGACCGAGTTGCTCCCCATGGCGGCCTCCTGCGCGCCTACCGGCAGTCTTGGTGGCTGGATCGGCACCATCATCTTCGGCGCCGTCATCGGTGTGCTCGCCCGGCTCGTGCTGCCCGGCAAGCAGAACATCAGCCTGCTCATCACCGTCATCCTCGGTGTGCTGGGCGCCCTGATCGGCTACTGGCTGGCCGGCCTGCTCGGCGTCTGCTCGACCGGCGGCATCGACTGGACCCGCTGGCTCATCTCCATCGCGGTCGCCGCGGTGCTCGTGGTCATCTACGGGTCGGTCACCGGCAAGAAGCAGGTCTGACCCCGAACCACCCGAACGCGACAGCGGCCCCCGTCCTGAGGACGGGGGCCGCTGTCGCGTCGTCGGGTCGAGGTGGATGTTCTCGGCCTCCGGGACCAGCGTTTCACCTCGAAGTCCCTGACCGCGGCAGCCGACCGGATGCCGTGGGGCGCCGGTCAGGCGGACAGGCCGAGGCGCGCCATCCGCTTGGAGTGGTTGTCGGTGAGCCGGGTGAACATCTGGCCCACCTCGGCCAGGTCGACCCCGCCGCCGACGAGCAGCGCCGACATCGCGTCGCGCTCGACCGCCACGGCCTGCGCCTGCGACAGCGCCTCACCGAGCAGCCGCCGGCCCCACAGGGCCAGCCGCCCGCTCGGCGGTGCGGTCGGTCTTGAGGGTGTCGCGCACGACCCCGACGACGAAGTCGGACTCCCCGGCGTCGTCGAGGGCCCGGGCCATCACCTCGCGGGTGTCGTCGTCGACGAACACCGACATCTCGCGGTAGAAGTCCTTGGCGATGCCGTCGCCGACGTAGGCCTTGACCAGCCCCTCGAGCCAGCCCTTGGGCTTGGTGCGCTCGTGGTACGCGGCGAAGGGGACGACGAACGGCGCCATCGCGGCATCCGGGTCGATGTCGTGCGAGCGCATGTGCTCGACGAGCACGCTGTACTGCACGTACTCGGTGTTGGCCAGGCCGGCCATCGCCGACTTCAGGTGCAGCGTCGGTGCGAGGTCGGAGTCGACGGCCATCCGGATGAAGGCGGTCAGCTCGCCGTACGCGAGGACGCCCAGCAGGTCCACGACGGCGGCGTGGTAGGCGGGGTCCTCGATCGACGTGTGCTCCATGGTTTCGGAGCCTAACGGTAGAGTGGCGAGCGTCCCACGGTGCCCGGTCGGCACGAAGACCCAAGTTCCTTGACGTGGTGAGCGCCCGGTGTCCCCGACGCAGCCCGCCCCCCGAAGACCTCCGATCGGCCCACAGCCCCTGCGCTGGCGCACGAGCGCCCGCCGACCGGAAGAGACCCATGACCGACGTCACCGACGCCACCACCTGACGCACCCGACGACGCGACCGCCGAGGCGGTGCTCGCCGAGACCGCCGTCGAGACCGTGACCGAGCCCGCCGCGCGTCGAGTCGTTCTCCGACTTCCCGATCCACCCCGACATCGTCGACGCGCTGGCCGAGCACAAGATCACCAGCCCGTTCCCGATCCAGGCGATGACCCTCCCGGTCGCGCTGGCCGGCCACGACATCATCGGCCAGGCCAAGACCGGCACCGGCAAGACCCTCGGCTTCGGCATCCCGATCCTGAACCGGGTCACCTCCCCCAAGGACGCCGAGTTCGCGACGATGCCGTTCGCCGGCAAGCCGCAGGCCCTGGCCGTCGCCCCCACCCGCGAGCTCGCCGTGCAGGTCGCCGGCGACCTCGAGCGGGCCGGCAAGAAGCGCGGCGTGCGCGTGCTCACCGTCTACGGCGGCCGCGCCTACGAGCCGCAGGTCGAGGCGCTGCAGCGCGGCGTCGAGGTCGTCGTCGGCACCCCGGGCCGCCTCATCGACCTGGCCAAGCAGGGCCACCTCGACCTCGGCCACGCCCGCATCGTCGTGCTCGACGAGGCCGACGAGATGCTCGACCTGGGCTTCCTGCCCGACGTCGAGCGGCTGCTGTCGCTGACCCCGGCCTCGCGCCAGACCATGCTCTTCTCGGCCACGATGCCGGGCGCGGTCGTCGCGCTGGCCCGCCGCTACATGACCCAGCCCACGCACATCCGCGCGATGGGTGACGACCAGGAGAACGCCCACACGGTCAAGGCCGTCGAGCAGTTCGTCTACCGCGCGCACGCGATGGACAAGGTCGAGATGCTCGCCCGCATGCTGCAGGCCCGCGAGCGCGGCCTGACCATCATCTTCAGCCGCACCAAGCGCACCGCCGCCAAGGTGGCCGACGACCTCGCCGAGCGCGGGTTCGCCGCCGCCGCCATCCACGGCGACCTCGGCCAGGGCGCCCGCGAGCAGGCGCTGCGCGCGTTCCGCAACGGCAAGGTCGACATCCTCGTCGCCACCGACGTCGCGGCCCGCGGCATCGACGTCGAGCACGTCACGCACGTCATCAACTACCAGTGCCCCGAGGACGAGAAGACCTACCTGCACCGCATCGGGCGCACCGCCCGCGCCGGCAACACCGGCATCGCGGTCACCTTCGTCGACTGGGACGACCTGCACCGCTGGGCGATGATCAACAAGGTGCTCGACCTGGGCATGCCCGAGCCGCAGGAGACCTACTCCTCCTCGCCGCACCTGTACTCCGACCTCGACATCCCCGAGGGCACCAAGGGCCGCCTGCCCCGCGCCCAGCGCACCCGCGAGGGCCTGGGCGCCGAGGTGCTCGAGGACCTCGGCGAGACCGGCAAGGGCGCCGGCCGGCGCGGCCCGGCATCCTCCGGCGGCGACCGCGGTCGCGGTGGCCGCTCCGGTGGCGACAGCCGCGGCGGGCGCGGTGGCGAGTCGCGCGGCGACTCCTCGCGACCGGCCTCCCGCGAGGGCGACGCCCCCACCGAGGGCGCCGACCGCCCCAAGCGCAACCGCAACCGTCGGCGCACGCGTGGTGGCAGCCCCTCGGGCGAGACCACCAGCTGACGCCGGACGCAGCAGGCACGACGCAGGGCCGTACCGGATGCCGGTGCGGCCCTCGTCGCTGCCCGGCCCACCTGCCCGGCTCGGTGTGAGATTCGAGGCGCCGCCGAGCGCTGTCCCCGGCGGTCGCGAGGAGAAGAATCGAGGCGTGACCAGCCCCACGCTGACCTTCTGGGGAGCGGCCGGCACGGTGACCGGCAGCCGCTTCCTCGTCGAGACCGGCGCCTCCCGGGTGCTGGTCGACGCCGGGCTCTACCAGGGCCTGCGCGAGCTGCGCCGGCGCAACTGGGACGACTTCCCGGTCGACCCGACCACCCTCGACGGCGTGGTGCTCACCCACGCCCACCTCGACCACTGCGGCTACCTGCCGCGGCTGGTGCGCGGCGGGCTGGACGCCCCGGTGCTGTGCACCTCCGAGACGGCCGAGCTGGCCGCGATCGTGCTGCGCGACAGCGCCCACCTGCAGGAGGAGGATGCCGCGTACGCCACCGAGGCCGGCATCTCGCGGCACGGCACCGCCCTGCCGCTGTACGACGAGGCCGACGTCGAGCGCACCCTGCCCGCTGCTGCACCGGGTGCCGCTGCACGACGTCGTGCCGCTCACCGACGACGTCACCGTGACCCTGCAGTCGGCGGGGCACATCCTCGGGGCGGCCAGCGCGCTGCTCGACGCCGACGGCTCACGCGTGCTGTTCAGCGGTGACCTCGGCCGGGCGAACCACCCGCTGGTGCCCCGGCGCGAGGACCCGCCACCTGCGGACGTCGTCGTCGTGGAGTCGACCTACGGCGACCGCACGCACCCCGCGCCACCGACCGACCCGGCCGACGACGTGCTCGCCGACGCCATCCGGCGCACCGTGGCCCGCGGGGGCAGCGTGCTGGTGCCGGCCTTCGCGATCGACCGCACCGAGCTGGTGCTGCTGCGGATCGGCGCGCTGATGACCCAGGGGCTGGTGCCGACGGTGCCGGTGCACGTCGACAGCCCGATGGCGCTGCGGGCGCTCGACGTCTACCGCCGTGCCCTGGCCGACGTCGACCCCGCGCTGCTGCCGGCCGGCTGGGACCCGCGCACCTTCGGGGTGCCCGACCTGCGGATCACCCGGACCGCCACCGAGTCGCAGGCCCTCAACGAGCCCCGGCACCCGTGCGTCATCATCTCGGCGTCGGGGATGGCGACCGGTGGCCGGGTGGTGCACCACCTCGCCCACCAGCTCGGCGACCCGCGCAACTGCGTCGTGCTCACCGGCTACCAGGCCGTCGGCACCCGCGGCCGCGACCTGGTCGCCGGGCGCCCGGCAGGTCAAGATCCACGGGCGGTACGTGCCGGTGCGCGCCGAGGTCGTCGACGACCCGGAGTTCTCGGTGCACGCCGACGCCGGCGAGGTGCTCGACTGGCTCGGCCGGTGCGACCCGGCGCCGCGCACGGTCTACGTCGTGCACGGCGAGCCGGAGGCCGCGCAGGCCCTGGCCACCCGGATCGGCGACGAGCTCGGCTGGTGCGCGGTGGTGCCGCGCTACGCCGAGCGGGTCCGCCTGGACTGAGCGCTCACCCAGCGCGACGTATTGCGAATTTCCCACCGGCGAGGCCCCTGAACGGGGCTCCTCGCGGTGGGAAATTCGCAATAAGTCGGGATCAGCCGGTGAGGGTGCTGGTGTCGATGACCGCGCGGTAGCGCACGTCGCCGTCGACGACGCGGTCCCACACGGCATCCACGTCGGCGGCGTCGACGACCTCGATGGTCGCGGCGATGCCGTGCTCGGCGCAGAAGTCGAGCATCTCCTGGGTCTCGGCGATGCCACCGATCTGCGAGCCGGCGACGGCCCTGTTGCCGCCGATCAGCGAGCCCGGCGGGATGGAGTACGGGGCCGGCGGCAGGCCGACGTTCACGACGACACCGGCCGGCTTGAGCAGCCGCACGTAGTCGGCGATCGGGATGTCGGCGCTGACCGTGTTGAGCACGATGTCGAAGCTGCCGCGGGCGGCCTTCATCGCGTCGGCGTCGGACGACGCGATGTGCCGCGTGGCGCCGAGCGCCTCGGCGTCGTCGGCCTTGGCCATCGAGCGGGAGATGGTGGTGACGGTGGCGCCCATGGCGGCGGCGATCTTCACGCCCATGTGGCCCAGGCCGCCGACTCCGACGACGGCCACCGAGCGGCCGGTGCCGGCGCCCCAGCGGCGCAGCGGCGAGTAGGTGGTGATGCCGGCGCAGAGCAGCGGCGCGGCGACGTCGAGGTCCATGGCGTCGGGGATGCGCAGCACGAAGCGCTCGCTGACGACGACCTCCTTGGCGTAGCCGCCCATGGTCCACTCGCCGTCGTAGCCCTGCGAGTTGTAGGTGCCGACGGAGGGCTTGGTGCAGAACATCTCCATGCCGTCCTTGCACGGCTCGCACTCGCCGCACGAGTCGACGAGGCAGCCGACGCCGACCCGGTCGCCGACGGCGTGGCGGGTGACCTCGTCACCGACCGCGACGACGGTGCCGGCGATCTCGTGGCCGACGGTCAGCGGGAAGTGCGCCGGGCCCCACTCCTCACGCACGGTGTGGATGTCGGAGTGGCAGATGCCGGCGAAGGCGATGTCGATGCGGATGTCGTCGGGGCGCAGGTCGCGGCGCTCGATGGTGCCCTGGTGGAAGCCGGAGGTGGCGGAGTCGGCGATGAGTGCAGGTGTCGTGGTCGGCATCCGTTCACTCTAGGACGACCGCGCGCCGCGGTCCGAATCCCTCGACCGGGATGCTGGACCGCTGGTCAGAGCTGGGTGAGGATCGAGGCCGCGACCTCGCGGTAGGCCTTGGCGCCCTTGGACGTACGGGCCGTCGACAGGATCGAGCGGCCGACCGCCGGGGCCTCGGCGAACCGCACCGTCTTCGGGATCGGGGGCATCAGCACCGGCAGGTCGTAGCGGCTGCCGACGTCGTCGAGCACCTCGCGCGAGTGCAGGCTGCGCCCGTCGTAGAGCGTCGGGAGGATGCCGATGACGCGCAGCTTCTTGTTGAGGATCTTCTTCACGTCGCGCACGGTGTCGAGCAGCTGGCCGACGCCGCGGTGGCTGAGCATCTCGCACGGCATCGGGATGATCAGGCCGTGCGCGGCGGTCAGGGCGTTCAGGGTGAGCACGCCCAGGCTCGGTGAGCAGTCGAGCAGGATGATGTCGTAGTCGCGCTTGACGTCGGACAGGGCGCCCTGCAGCACGTACTCGCGGGCCGGCCGGGAGAGCAGCACCGCCTCGGCGCCGGCGAGGTCGATGGTGCTGGGCACCAGGTCGATGCCCTCCTCGCAGCCGACGACGACGTCCTTGAGCGCGGTGCCACCGACCAGCACGTCGTGGATCGACGCCTCGACCGCGTCGGGGTCGACGCCGAGGCTGAAGGTGAGGCAGGCCTGGGGGTCGAGGTCGACGAGCAGCACCCGGCGCCCCTGCTCCGCGAACGCCGCACCCAGGGAGGCCACCGACGTGGTCTTGGCGACGCCGCCCTTCTGGTTGGCGAGGGCGATGATCGTGGCCTTGTGCTTCGGCGCCATCGGGGGGCCTTCCATGGGGTCCGCGGGATTGGGCCCGATTCTGTCACCCGAGGTTCGCGGTGACCTCGCCGGTCAGCAGGAACCGCCGGAACGACTCGGCCGAGGGCAGCAACGGCCGCCGCGCGACCCACGCGACCCCGACCTCGCGCTGCGCGCCCGCGTCGGTGAGCGGCAGCAGCCGGGTGCGCGCGAAGGTCGTCGGGATCGGCAGCCCCATCGCGGGCACCACCGCGACCCCCAGGCCCGCAGCGACCAGGCCGCGCACCGTCGGCAGGTCGTCGGCCTCGAAGTCGATCGTCGGGGTGAACCCGGCGGCCTCGCACAGGGCCAGGGTCTGCGCGCGCATGCCCGAGGGCCCGCGGCGCATCGACGAAGGGTTCGTCCGCGACGTCGGCCAGGGCGACCTCGTCGCGGTGGGCGAGGGGGTGGGTCGGTGGGACGGCCAGCACGAGCGGCTCGACGAGGATGCGGCGCCACTCGACGTCGGGCCCGGTGACCCGGTGGGTGGTGAGCTCGACGTCGGCGCGCCGGGTCGCGAGCTGCTGCGACACCCGGCCCGCTCTCGCCCACGGCCGTGCGCTGGAGCACCATCCGCACCCGCGGGTGGTCGTGGCGGAAGGCCCGGATCAGGCCGGGCACGAGCCACGACCCGAGGCTGAGCGGGAAGGCCAGCGTGACGACACCGCCCTCGGGGTCGACGAGCTCGTCGACCGCCGCCATGCCGTCGTCGAGGTCGTTGACCAGGTTGTCGACGTGCCGCTTGAAGGCCGTGCCGGCGTGCGTCATCCGCAGCACCCGCCCGGAGCGGCGCAGCAGCGGGGTGCCGACCTCCTGCTCGAGCCGGGCCAGGGCCCGGGAGACCCCGGGCTGGCTCACCCCGAAGACCTCACTGACCTCGGTCACGGTGTAGCCGTCGGCGACGAGCTGGAACCAGCGGAGCGCGTCGGTGTCCATATCCATGACGATATCGCATATGAATCATGTTCCGATTTCATTGGACGCATGGACCGTCGACGGCGCAAACTAGTTGACATGACCACTACAGCACTCTGGACCACCGTCAAGGACGAGCTCCGCGAGCGCCGCGAGGCCCGCGTGGCCCTCAACCAGCTCCGGGCCGACCTGGAGCACTACCGCACCCCCTCCGACATCGACGACCTGCTCGCCAGCGTCGACGGCGAGGACACCCCGGAGGCCGAGATGATCCGCGGCATCCTCAGCGAGAACCTGCGCAGCTACCACTCGCGCCGCAGCGCCTGACCGAGTGCTCGCTACCGCACCGCGTCCGCGCGGAGGCGGTAGAGCACGTGGGGCCGCAACGGGTGGCCCGGCGGCACCGCCGGGTGCTCGAAGTCGTCGGCCGGGTCGCGCGTCATGCCGAGCCGCTCCATCACCGCCCGTGAGGGCGTGTTGGGCACCGACGTCATCGACACGACCTCGGCCAGCCCCACCTCGTCGAACCCCACCCGCAGCGCCTCGCGCGCGGCCTCGGTGGCGAAGCCCCGGCCCCAGGCCGAGCGGGCCAGCCGCCACCCCACCTCCACGCAGGGGTTGAACGGCAGGTCGTGCGTCGGCACCGCGAGCCCCGTGAAGCCGATGAGCTCCCCGGTGTCCTGCCGCTCGAGCGCCCACAGCCCCCAGCCCTGCGCCGCGAGGGCCGCGTCCATCCGGTCGAGCATCGCGTCGGACTGCTCCCGGGTCAGGGTGTCGTGGAAGTAGCGCATCACCTCGGGGTCGGCGTTCATCGCAGCCCAGGCCGCACGGTCGTCGTCGCGCCAGCCCCGCAGGACCAGCCGCTCGGTGCGCCTCGACCTGGACCACCTCGCTCACGGGCGGGCGTCGACGTCGGTGTCGGGCACCACCCGCAGCCCGATCGGGCCGGGGTTCCACGCGACCTCCCACCGGAAGCCGTCGGGGTCGGCGAAGTAGCCGGTGAAGCCGCCCCACTCGCGCTCGACCGGCCCGCACGACCTGCGCGCCGGCACGCCTCGGCGAGGGCGAGCACGGACCGCACCTCGGCCGGCGTCGGCACGTTGTGGGACAGGGTCATCGGCACCACGCCGTCGCCGTCGAGGGCCGGGGCCCCGACCTCCTCCTCGAAGGCGGCGCGGTTCCAGAGCGAGAGCACCAGCCGCTCGCCCGCGGCGAACATCAGCACGTCCCCCGGCACCTCGAGCTCGGGAGACCAGCCCAGCCCGTCGACGTAGAAGGCGCGCGACCGGTCGAGGTCACGCACGGCCAGGGTCACGAACGACACACGTTGTTCCATGCGACCCAACTTCCACACCCGCCGACGGCCCGGACTTTCGCGACCGGTCTTCGGTCGGATGCCGGTCACGCGTCGTCGCGCGAGACCCACCCACCGACCGGGGCCTTCTCCTCCAGCGCCGCCCAGTCGGACTTCTCGGGGCCCGGCCGCCTGGCCCTCGGGGCAGTGCGCGCGCAGGTCGCACCACCCGCACAGCGGGCCGGGGCGGGGCGGGAAGAGGTCGGAGGACTCGCCCTTCTCGGCGAAGTCGAGGTCGGCCCGCCGGGCGTCGCGGGCGATCGAGCGGGCCTGCTCGACCTTGCGGGTCAGCGACTCGGGGGTGTGCTCGTGCACGGCGACGGTGCCACTGGGCACGTGGTGCAGCTCGACGCGCAGGGTGCGGCGCCGGAACATCTTCCACACCGCGGCCGCGTAGAGGCCCAGGGCCAGCGAGGTGCGGGCGTCGTCGTCGGTGGGCGGCACCCGGGAGGTCTTGTAGTCGACGACGACGAGCTCGCCGTCGCGGTCGTCGAGCCGGTCGACCCGCCCGCTCAGCCGCAGGTCACCGCTGACGAACGACACGGTGCGCTCGATGCCGGCCGGCTGGGTGTCGGGGTCGACGTCGGCGAGGTAGGCGGTGACCGCGGCCCGCATCCGCTCGCGCCACTCGCGCGACTGCTGCCCGTCGCGGAAGCCCACGTCGATCCAGGAGCGGTCGACCAGGCCGGCCCCGGCCGCGGGGGTGCGCACCGGGAGGTCCCACCAGTCGCGCAGCGCGTTGTGCACCGCGTTGCCGAGCGAGGTGTGGGCGCGCTGGCGGCGCTTCTCGGGCGCGGGCCGGTCGAGGTACTGCAGCCGGTAGCGGCGCGGGCAGTCGAGGAAGGCGAGCAGCTTGCTCGGGCTCGCGGCGTACAGGGGCGCGGGCATGCCCGGGAACTGCTGCTGGGCCGGCTGCACGCTCACGGCCCCGACGCTAGCCGCTGCCACCGACCGCACCCGGATGCCGCCCCGAGGGCCGCGTGCGCGGGTGTCGGTTCGGGGCCCGGACCTGACACACTGTGCGGCGATGGCCATCAGCGCGTTCGACCTCTTCTCCGTGGGCATCGGCCCCTCCAGCTCGCACACCGTGGGGCCGATGCGGGCCGCCCACACCTTCGCCCAGGGCCTGCGCGACGGCCGGCATCCTCGAGCAGGTGGGGCGGGTGCGGGCCGAGCTGTTCGGCTCGCTCGGTGCGACCGGCCACGGGCACGGCTCGGTCAAGGCCGTCGTGCTCGGCCTGGAGGGCGAGGCGCCCGAGACCACCGACCCGCGCGCCGCCGACCCCCGCCTCGCGGAGGTGCGCGCCACCGGCCGGCTGCGGCTCGACGGCACGCCACGAGATCGCCTGCGACGTCGACACCGACGTGGTGCTGCACCGCCGCGCGCGGCTGCCCTTCCACTCGAACGGGATGCGCTTCACGGCCTGGTCGGCAGCCGCGCCCTTCGAGGGCGAGGAGCCGCTGCACCAGCGCGAGTACTACTCGGTGGGCGGCGGCTTCGTGCTCGACCAGGACGAGGTCGGCGAGAACGTGATCGTGCCCGACCACACCCCGGTGCGGTACCCGTTCACCACCGGCGACCAGCTGCTCGAGCGGTGCGCGGAGACCGGCCTGCCGATCAGCGGCGTGATGATGGCCAACGAGCTGTCGTGGCGCACCGAGGCCGAGGTGCGCGAGGGCCTGCTGCACCTCTGGGCGGTCATGCAGGAGTGCATCGACAACGGCTGCCGGTCCGAGGGCGTGCTGCCCGGCGGGCTCAAGGTGCAGCGGCGCGCCCCGCGGCTGGCCACCCAGCTGCGCGGCGAGCACCCCGGCGACCCGCTGGCCGCCATGGACTGGGTGACGCTCTACGCGCTGGCCGTCAACGAGGAGAACGCCTCCGGCGGCCGCATCGTCACGGCCCCCACGAACGGCGCCGCGGGCATCATCCCCGCGGTGCTGCACTACTACACGCGCTTCGTGCCCGGCGCCGACGACGAGGGCGTCGTGCGCTTCCTGCTCACCGCCGCCGCGATCGGCAGCCTGTACAAGGAGAACGCCTCGATCTCCGGCGCCGAGGTCGGCTGCCAGGGCGAGGTCGGCTCGGCCTGCTCGATGGCCGCCGGCGCGCTCGCCGAGGTGCTCGGCGGCACCCCCGACCAGGTCGAGAACGCCGCCGAGATCGGCATCGAGCACAACCTCGGCCTGACCTGCGACCCGGTGGGTGGGCTGGTGCAGATCCCGTGCATCGAGCGCAACGCCGTGGCGTCGGTCAAGGCGATCACCGCCGCGCGGATCGCGCTGCGCGGCGACGGCAAGCAGATCGTCTCGCTCGACAAGGCGATCAGGACGATGCGCGACACCGGCCGCGACATGATGGTGAAGTACAAGGAGACCGCCCGCGGCGGGCTCGCCGTCAACGTCATCGAGTGCTGACCACCGCCTCACGACGCGACGTCGTCGACGGTCGCGTCGAAGGGCGCGGGGAACGACCGCACCACGGCCGGGGTGGCGAGGAACGCACCGACCAGTGACACCCCGGTGGCCCGGCAGGCGTCGATCGCCAGCTGGTGCCAGCGCCGGTCGGAGTCGGTGAGCAGCACCGACCCGTCGCGGCCGCGCACGAAGAGCAGCGCGCCGCCGCCCTCGGCGAGCATCCGGCACAGCTGCACCAGGAACGGGCGGAACTCCTCGGGCCGCACGCCGTCGTCGACGTCGTTGATGACCGCCGGCTGGCCCATCGTCAGGTCGGGTTCGGTGAGGACCAGGCCGATGCAGCCACCCACCCGGTCGCGGTGGCCCACCACGAGGTCGGCCACGTCGGCGGCGAGCCCGGGGGTGTCGAGCGGCAGGTCGGGCCAGTTCGTCGGGGAGGTCGTCGAAGCTCATGGCCCCAGCCTGCCGAGGTTCGCCGAACCGGCCGCGGAGTTTTCCACAGGCTCGGGCCGGAGCGCCGCCTCAGGCCGAGTTCCGGACCGGTGGATGCCGCCGTCGAGGGTCGCGACACGCGGACCAGGACGTGCGATCCCGGGCAGTTCTCGACTCTCGTCTCCCGGCTGTCACGCGGATGGCGGGGCACGGCATCCGCGACCTAGGTTGGCTGCCATGTCCGTCGACGACGCCCACACCCGCCCCGCCGGCACCAGCGACGCCACCGTCGCCGCGCTCGGCAAGCTCTCCGAGGCCCTCGAGGTCGTCGAGGACGCCCGCGGCCAGCTCTACGACTTCCACCGCAAGTGCGGCATGGCCGACCTCGCGCTGGGCGAGGCCGTGGAGATGCTCCGCGATGCCGGCCACGGCGAGCTCGCCGACCGCATCGACACCGACCTCGTCGGGCGCAACATCCTCGCCGGGCGCTGGTCGTTCCAGGTCGTCGAGGAGTACGACGACGGCTACTACGCGGCGTTCAAGGAGCACGAACGGGCCGCCCGCGACGAGCTGATGGACGGCAAGCGGCACGTGTTCGAGGCGGAGATGAAGCAGGACCGCCGCACCCACGGTCGCCCGGGCCACGCGGCCACCCCGGCGGACAGCAGCGGGTCATGACCGGCTGGCCGGAACCACCGTTCGTCGGCTCGGAGACCGACACCCTGCTCGGCTCGCTGGAGCGGCAGCGGGCGATCTTCGCGTTCAAGTGCGCCGACCTCGACGCCGCCGGGCTGCGCACGAGCGTCGGCGCCTCGGCGGTCACCCTCGGCGGCCTGCTCAAGCACCTGGCCTACATGGAGGACATCAACATCACCGGTGAGCTCGCGGGCCGCGAGCTGCCGGCGCCGTGGTCCGACCTGCCGGCGGACGGTCGTGGCGAGCTGGTCTGGCGGTCGGCCGCCGACGACGACCCCGAGACCCTCTACCGGCTGTGGGGCGAGGCCGTCGGTCGCTCGCGGGAGGTGCTGCGCGAGGTGCTCACGGCCGGCGGGCCCGACACCACCTACCTCTCCGGCGGCGAGCCCAGCACCGTGCGGCGCCTGCTCGTGGACCTGATCGAGGAGTACGGCCGGCACACCGGGCACGCCGACCTGGTCCGGGAGGCCGTCGACGGGCGCGTCGGTGAGGACCCGCCGGGCCGACCCTTCCCGTACGCCCTGGGCTGACCCCCGCCCGGCGCGAACCGTTTGCGCGAGAGCCGCGAGGGGTACGACCACCTCGAAGCGCTTGGGTGCACCTCACCCGCGCCCGGCGAGGAGAAGACCATGGGAAACATCATCTGGATCGTCATCGCGGTCGTCGTCGTGGCCGCCGTCATCGCGTTCGTCGTGTCCCGGTCCGGAGCGCGTCGGGTCGAGGCCGACCGGGCGCAGGCCGCCGAGATCCGGGAGAAGGCCGTCGAGCACGACCGCCGGCTGCGCGAGGACGAGGCGCGCGCGACCGAGGCCGACGCGAAGGCGCAGATGGCCCGGGCCGAGGCCCAGAAGCGCGAGCTCGAGGCCGAGCGGCTCGCCGCCGAGGCCGACAGCCGTTCGGAGCGTGCCGACGCGGTGCGTCGTGAGCGCGACGAGCAGCTGCGCCTCGCCGACCTGCGCGACCCGGACGTGGAGACCGACCAGGACGGCAACCGCCTCGACGGGCGCACCGACCTCGACGGCGTGACCGACCGCGACGGCCTGGACGCCCCCGCCGACCACCACGGCCGCGACGGCGGCGTCGACACCCTCGAGCGCGACGACGCGCCCGCCGACGGGTCCGACCCGACCGTCGACGAGCGCGCCCACTCCGCCGAGCCGCGCCGCGGCTGACCGGCTGACCGGCTGCCGCCACCGTCGCGACCGCGACCAGTCACCCGGTCGCGACGGTGGCCCGCCGGTAGGCGTCGACGGTGCGCTCGAGCCCCTGCTCCATCGGGGTCGCGACGGCCCCGAGCCGGGTGGCGATCTCGCTGCTGTCGACCACGAACGGCTCCTCGAACTGGTAGCCCATCTCGAGGATCTCGCGCACGGTCCGGTCGGTGATCGCCAGGGCCCGCAGCAGCAGCGGCGGCACCTGGCGCACCTTGGGGCGGGGCTGCCCGGCGAGCCGGTAGACGATGCCGACCAGCTCGCGGGTCGAGCGGGTGTCGGGGTCATTGGGCAGGTGCCAGACCCGCCCCGGGGCGTCGGGGTGCTCGCCGAGCACGGCCAGGCCCTCGCCGATGTCGGGGATGAACGTGTAGGTGTGCGGCTGGTCGGGGTCACCGAGCACGGATGCCGTGCGCCCGGCGAGCGCGGGCGGCACCACCCGGTCGCCCAGGTTCGACTGCGCGCCACCACGCGGGCCGTAGTAGTCGGACGCGCGCCCGATGGCCACCTCGACCCGGCCGGCCTCGTGCGCGGCGAGCAGCTCGCCCGACATCCGCGAGCGGAGCCGTCCCTTGTGGGTGTGCGCGTCGTGCGCGCGGGTCTCGGTCAGGGGGCGGCCGTTCGGGCGGCCGTACATGTAGACGTTCTCCATGCTCACCATCCGCGCCCCGTGGGCCTCGGCGGCGGCGAGCACCCCGGCCTGCAGCAGCGGGAACTGCTCCTCCCACTGGTGGTAGGGCGGGTTGAGCGTCTGGTAGACCACCCGGGCACCCGCGGCGGCGGCGGTGGTGAAGGCCGGGTCGGAGGCGTCACCGCCGACGACCTCGACGTCGTCCGGCACGGGCGCGTGGCCGGTGCGGTTGACCATCCGCACGGTCTCACCGCGGGCGCGCAGGGCCTCCATGGTCGCCAGGCCGATGGCGCCGGTGCCGAACACGACGTGGGGTGCTGTGGTGGTGCTCATGACGGGTCTCCTGTGGTCGTGGTGGGCGTGGTCGTGGTGGACGTGGCGGGGAGCAGCTGCTGGAGCAGGATGCCGAGCAGGGCCGTGACGGTGACGGCGCCGGTGGCGCCGAAGACGGTGAACTGCTCGTCGACGGCCACCCCGGCGAGGGTCGTGACGACCCAGCCGAGCGACCACAGGACGGGGACGGCGACGGCCCAGGGCCAGCGGCGTCGAGCCGTGGGCGGCAGGGCGAGCGCCTGGGCGGCGCCGAGCGCCGCGCCGGTCACGCGCACCCATCACGGCGAGCTCGGCCAGGGTGGTGCCGTAGCCGACGGCGTGGGCGCCGACCAGGAGGCCGACCGCCATCCCGAGGGCGGTCGCGGCCACCCAGCGCAGGAGGGGAAGGCGGCGAGAGCTCGCCAGGGCCTGGCCGGCACCGAGCACGGCGCCGGTGGCCAGGCCGCCGAGGGCCGCGGCCGCCGGGCCGTCGACCCGGCCGACGACGAGCATCCCGGCGATGCCGGAGAGCGGGAAGGCGACGAAGCCGGCGGTCCAGATCAGCCAGGCGCGCAGGGCGCTACGAGGCGAGGTGGTGGGGATCGCGGTGGTGGTCATGGTGGTCAGCCCCGAGCCGCGGTGAGGGCGTCGGCCGGCGCGTCGGTGGCCACGCGGCGGGGGCGACGCAGGAGGAGGACGCCGAAGGCGACCAGCCAGACGCTCCACAGGACGTAGCCGGCGAAGTTGGCGGTGTCGATGACCGGCAGGTCGAGCGGGGACAGCACGCCGGCGAGGATCAGCACGGCGGAGACGGCCCCGAGCACGCTGAACCAGAGGCCGGCGAGCCGGCGGTGCAGGGCGACGATGACGAGCAGGGTCCAGGCGGCGGTGAAGGCGTACCCCATGGTCTCGCCGATGAGGTTGCCCAGCACCCGGTGGGCGGTCTCGAACGAGTCGTGGGCCGCGGCGACGGTGGCCGGGTCGGCGCTCGTGGCGTCGGCGGCGAAGCCGGGCACCAGCAGGGGCCAGCGGGACAGGCCGATCACCTGCACGACGGCGGCGGCGATGCCGACCGGCACGGCGACCCGCATGGCGCGGTGGGTGGAGAGCCGGCCGACGCCGATCGCGATGGGGGCGAACAGCGCCGCGGACACGGCCATCACGGCGAACCAGAACGAGACCTGGCCCTGGTGCTCGCGGAAGGCCGCCAGGATGTCGGCGACCGGCTGCTTGAGCACGTCGGGGTAGTCGAAGATGCTGCCGAGCACGGTGAACGCGGCGTTGGTGAGGACTGCTGCGGCGATGAGCAGCACGGCGGTGGTCTTGCGGTTCATGACATCTCCTGGGTGTGGGTGTGGGTGGCGCCGGCCGCGATCCAGGCGGCGATGACGCTGTCGGGGTGGTCGAGCAGGTGTTCGCGGGCCAGCGCGGTCACCCGGTCGTGGTCGCCGGCGAGGTGCGCGGCGGCCAGTGCGACGACCTGGCGGTCGCGGGGGCGGACGGCCACGGCGGCGGCCCGGTCGACCAGGAGCGGGTCGCCCTGGTCGAGCAGCGCCGCGGCAGTGAGCACGAGCGGCTCGGTCGAGGTGGTGGCGCGGGCCAGGATCGCGGCAGCCGCGGCGGGGTCACCGCTCATCAGCTGCCGGACCAGGTCGTCGCCGTCATCGGGGGTCATGGAACGAGGTTCGCCGCGGGCGCTGGCGCCGCGCTGACACCCCACTGACACGCCTGTTCGGCGCCGCTGACGGGCCGTATGCTCGCGGGATGCTGACCCTGGCGGTGCTGGGTCCGGTCGACCTGCGCCGGGACGGGGTCGCCGTGCCGGTGCCGGGCGGCAAGACCGCCGAGCTGTTGGTGCGCCTCGCGCTCGAGGCGGGCAGACCGGTGCGCGCCGAGCGGCTGCTCGACGACCTCTGGCCCGACGAGGCCCACGGGGCCGCGCCCAACACGCTGCAGTCGAAGGTGTCACGCCTGCGCCGGGCGCTCGGCGACGCGGCCCTGGTGCGCGGCGGGGAGGCCGGCTACACCCTCGCCGTCGACCCGCAGGACGTGGATGCCGTCAGCGTCCTGCGCCTGGCCGACGAGGCCGCCGCCCTGCGCGGGGCGAAGGACCCTGCCCGGGTGCTCGAGCTCTGCGACCGGGCGCTGGCGCTCTTCAGCGGCGAGCTGCTGCCCGGCGCCGGGGACGCCGCCTGGTCGCACCCGTACCGGCTGCGCCTGGCGGAGACCCGGCTCGGGCTGGTCGAGGAGCGCCTGGCCGCCCGGGCCGACCTGGGGTCGTCGGGCGAGCTGGTCGCCGAGCTCGAGGACCTCGTCGCCGCACACCCCCTGCGTGAGCGGCTGTGGGCGCTGCTCGTCACCGACCTGTACCGGGCGGGGCGGCAGGCCGACGCGCTGGCCGCCTGTGCCCGGGTGCGTCGTCTGCTCGCCGACGAGCTGGGCATCGACCCCGGCCCGCAGCTGCAGCGCCTCGAGGAGCAGGTGCTGCACCAGGACCCGGCGCTGAGCGCCGTGGCGCCGCGAGCGGCCGGCGCGGGACCGGCATCCGTTGGCACCTCTCGCGAGCCGGTGCGCGGCAACCTGCCCACGGCAGCGGGCTCCCTCGTCGGGCGCGACGCGCACCTCGAGCTCCTGGGGACGCTGCTGGGCCAGAGCCGCCTCGTCACCGTGACCGGCCCGGCCGGGGTGGGCAAGACCCGGCTGTCACTGGAGGCGGCCCACCGCACGGCGGCCCGCGGTGGCGCGTGGCTGGCGCGGATGGAGACCGCCACGGACGCCGCAGGTGTGTGGCACGGCATCGGCGAGGCACTCGGCCTCGACGCCCCGACCCCGGGCACCGTCACCGGCCGGCTGCGCGACGACGAGCTGCTGCTGGTGCTCGACAGCTGCGAGCACGTCGTGGATGCCGTCGCCGACGTCGCCGGTGCCCTGCTCGCCGCCGCTGCCGGGGTGCGCGTGCTCGCCACGAGCCAGCTGCCCCTTCGGGTGGCCGGTGAGCAGGTGCTCGACCTGCAGCCCCTGACGCTCGAGGACTCGGTGGCGCTGTTCGGCGAGCGGGCCACCGCCCAGCGGCCCTACCCGGCTCGACGACGCCGAGACGCAGCGCACGGTGGAGGAGGTCTGCCGGGCGCTCGACGGGCTGCCGCTGGCCATCGAGCTCGCCGCGGCCCGCACCCGCGTGCTGCCGGTGCACGAGATCGCCCGCCGGCTCGAGGACCGGTTCGCGCTGCTGCGCGACCCGACCAGCCACCTCCCGGCCCGGCAGACCACCCTGCGCGCCGCCCTGGCCTGGAGCTACGACCTGCTCTTCCCCGACGACCAGCGGGGCCTGTGGGCGCTGGCCGCCTTCGCCGGCGGGGCGCCGCTGCCCGCCGTCGAGTCGGTGCTGGGTGCGCTGGGCGTGCCCGCGGACTCGGGGCTCGACATCGTGTCGCGGTTGGTCGACCGGTCGCTGGCCACGGCCGACATCGGCCCGCGCGGACCGGCGCGCTACCGGCTGCTCGACAGCGTGCGCGACCTGGCCCTGGAGCGGCTGGACGAGGCCGGGCTCGCCGACGTCGCCGCCGGCGCACACGCCCGGTGGTACGCGGAGGCCGCCGACCGGGCGCGGGCGGGGCTGCGCGGGCCGGAGCAGCCCGAGCACCTCGCGCTGGCGCGCACCGAGCGCGCGAACCTGGATGCCGCGCTCGCGTGGTCGGCCGACCACGAGCCCGACCTCGGGGTGCGTGTCGTGCTCGGGTTCGGGTGGGCCTGGGTCGTGCTGGGCACCGGCGTGGAGGGCGCCCACCGGGTGCGGGCCGCCCTGGCCGCCGCCTCCCCCGGCGACGCGGAGCGCGCGGCCGGGTTGACCCTGTGCGGGTGGTTCGAGGCGTCGGGGGGCGACCTGGTGCGGGCGGTCGCCGACCTCGAGGAGGCCGCTCGCGTCGGCGACCCGCAGGCGGCGGCCGTGGCCCGGCTGCACCTCGCCTTCGTGCACACCCAGGGCGGGCGGCCGGTCGAGGCGCTCACCCTGCTCGACGCGTGCCGCCCCGAGCTCGAGCGGTTCGACCTGGTGTGGGAGGTCGGCACCAGCTGGCTGCTGGCGGCCTGGGCGCTGATCGCCACCGGTGAGCTCGCTGCGGGCGCCGCGGCGTGCGACCGCGCGCTCGGCCTGCTGGCGCCGCTCGGTGACGACTGGGCGCTGGGGCACGCCGAGGGGCTGCGCGGCGAGCTGGCCGAGGCCGAGCACCGCTACGCGGACGCCAAGGCCCACCTGACCCGGGCGGCCGGGTCCGCCGGCGCGCTCGGCTTCGAGGCCGCCCAGGCGCACCACCTGCTCAACCTCGCCCGGGTCGAGGAGGCCTCTGGCGACGGCGAGTCCGCGCGCGCCACCCTGGTCCGGGCGATCGACATCGGGCGGGGGTGCGGTGACTTCCGCACGGTCGCCGTGGCCCGCACCCGGCTCGCCCTCGTGCTGCGGGCGGCCGGAGAGACGGATGCCGCGCTCGACCTCGCGGAGCGAGCCGTCGCCTGGTTCGCGTCCGCCGGCGGCGGGGACGGGGCGGCGCTGGCGGACGAGACCTGGCCGGGCTGCGCGCCGACCTGGCCGGGACGTCGTCAGTCGCGGCGCCGGACGGCGACCGCCAGGCGCCCGTTGCGCAGTGACGCGTCCGCGTCGGACGGGAGCCCGAGCCCACTGGCGAGGGTGAGCAGGTCGTCATCCGACGTCGTCTCGAACCCGTTCTCGGAGAGCATGGTTCGCATGGTGTCCGGCGACCAGGTGGAGCGCCACGGCTCGCCCGCGAGGGGGTCCGGCTGGCGGGTGAGCCGCAGGACCACGCGCATCACGCGGCGCATCACCGAGGCCGTCAGCGACCTCGACTGGTAGTTCACGACGAGGAGGCTGCCCGGCGCCGCCAGGTCGGCGACCTGGCCGACGGTGGCCTCGACGGCCTCGGCCGTCAGGTAGGGCACGACGCCCTCCCAGACCCAGGTCGTCGGCCGGGACCGGTCGAAGCCGGCCTGCTCGAGCGCCGGGGCGAGCCGCTCGTGCTCGAGGTCGACGGCGACCGGCACGACCGCGGCGGCGGTCGGTTCGAGGTCGGCGACCCGGCGCTGCTTGTCCTGCTGCGACGCCGGGTGGTCGACCTCGAGGACGGTGGCCGCGGCGAGCTCCGGCATCCGCCAGGCCCGGGAGTCGAGGCCGGCACCGAGCACGACGACCTGCCCGGCAGCGTGCGTCACGTACGGCGTCGTCGATCGCGATGGTGCGCGGCACCATCAGCAGGCCGGTGCGCCGGACCAGCTCGTAGGCCATCCGGTCGCGCCCACCGTCGGGCGGGTGCCCGGCGCGCGCCTGCTCGACGACGACCCGCTCGCCCGGGTCGAGGAGGTGCCACGCGACGGGGTCGGAGAACCGGTCCACGGCGTAGCGGCCGTCCGCCACCGCGCGGCCCTGGCAGACGAGCACCGCGGTGCTGCTGGCGGCTCGTTCGCTCATCCGTCGATTCTGGACCGGCGGCGCGATGTATCAGGCGCCGGCCACGCGCCTCTTCTTGACATGCACATGATCACCCCCGGCATCGCCGCATCCCTCACCCCCAAGTCCGTCGAGCGCACCCCGCGCGCCGAGGCCACCCCGCGGGCCCGGCGCCGGCTGCACGTGCCCCAGGTGCTGCTGCACGTGCCGCACCCGCACTTCCACCTGCCCCAGCGGCACGCCTGAGCCACCGCCGGCCGCTCGCGCGGTCGAGGCGGTGTGGCTCAGCTGAAGACGACCGTGCGGTCGCCGTTGAGCAGCACGCGCGACTCGCAGTGCCAGCGCACCGCGCGCGCGAGCACCCGCGACTCGACCTCCTCGCCGGCGCGCACCAGGTCCTCCGGCGTCATCCGGTGGTCGACGCGCACGACGTCCTGCTCGATGATCGGGCCCTCGTCGAGGTCGGCCGTCACGTAGTGGGCGGTCGCGCCGACCCGCTTGACGCCCCGGGCGAACGCCTGGTGGTAGGGCTTGGCGCCCTTGAACGAGGGCAGGAACGAGTGGTGGATGTTGATGACCCGCCCGGACAGGTCGCGGGTCAGGTCGTCGGAGAGCACCTGCATGTAGCGCGCCAGCACCACCAGGTCGACGTCGTGCTCGCCGACGATGCGCGCGCAGCGCCTCCTCGGCCTGCGGCTTGGTGTCGGCGGTGACCGGCACGTGGTGGAACGGGATGCCGTAGCGACGCCACCAGCGGCTCGAGGTCGCGGTGGTTCGACACGACGGCCGGGATGTCCATGTTGAGCGCGCCCGAGCGCCAGCGGAAGAGCAGGTCGTTGAGGCAGTGGCCGAACCGGCTGACCATGACCAGGGCGCGGTACGGGGTCGGCGGCGTCGCGGATCGACCAGTCCATGCCGTAGGTCGTCGCCACCGGCGCGAACAGCTCGCGCCACCACGGCGCCCCGGCACCGCCGATCTCGACCGAGAAGCGGATCCGCATGAAGAACTGGTCGGTGCGCGCGTCGAGGAACTGCTGGCTCTCCTCGATGTTCGCGCCGTTCTCGAACAGCAGGGCCGTCACGGTCGCCACGATCCCGCGCTGGTCGGGGCAGCTCAGGATGAGCACGTTCTCGGTCGGGACCACGGTGGTGTCAGGCACCCGCCACCGTACGTCGCTGCCTCCCGGTGCCTGGCCACCGGGCCGAGGCGCGGACCCCGCCCGGCCGGCACCACCGACGAGGGATGGCCAGTGGTCGGCCGGGGCACCGCGGAACAGCCACTGGGCATCCCTGGTGCCGACCGCTCCCGACGAGGGATGGCCTGTGGTCGGCGGGACCCTCAGGTCGCGCCGCCGCCGTTGGCGAAGGCGATCACCGAGTCGGCGATCATCTGCACCGCGATCGCCGACAGCAGCAGGCCGGCGATCCGGGTCAGCAGCACGATGCCGCTGTCCTTGAGCAACCGCGCCAGCGGCGACGCGAACCGGAACACCAGGTACACCACCAGCAGCGCGGTCACCAGGGCCAACGCCACGGCCAGGTAGCCCCCGAGGTCGTCCGCCCCCTGCACGGCCAGCATCGTCGCGACGATCGCACCCGGCCCGGCCAGCAGCGGTGTCCCCAGCGGCACGAGCGCGACGTTCACCCCGGCATCCGCCATCTGTTCCGACTCGGAGCCGGTCAGCAGCTGCAGCGCCACGATGAGCAGCAGCAGCCCACCGGCCCCCTGCAGGGCGGGCAGCGAGATGTGCAGGTAGTCGAGGATCCGCTGGCCGAACAGCGCGAACGACGCGATGACCCCCAGCGCCACGAGCGAGGCCCGTCGCGCCGCCGCCGCCTTCTGCTTCGCGGACAGCGGGCCGGTGAGCGCCAGGAAGATCGGGATGGCGCCGGGCGGGTCGAGGATCACCAGCAGCGTGACGAAGGTCGAGGTGAACAGCGTGAGGTCGAAGCTCACGGCTCGACCACCGCGCTCCCCCACGCCAGCCCCTCGATCGCCTCGAGCACCGCTGGGTCCGTGGTGTGCTCGCCGAGCCGGTTCAGCTTGCCCTCGCCGTGGTAGTCGCTCGACCCGGTCGCGAGCAGGCCGAGCGAACGGGCGAGCGCGCTCAGGTGGCGCACGGCCTCCGGGGTGTGGTCGCGGTGGTGCACCTCGAGGCCGGCGAGACCGGCGTCCGTCATCTCCTCGACGAGCGCGTCACCCACGACCCGACCCCGCGTGCCCGACCAGGGGTGCGCGATGACCGGCACTCCCCCGGCGGCCCGCACCAGCTCGACCGCGCGGACGGGGTCGGGCGCGTAGTGCGCGACGTAGTAGCGGCTGTCGTTGCCGAGCCAGCGCGCGAACGCCTCGTCACGGTGCTCGATGACGCCGGCGGTCACCAGCGCGTCGGCGATGTGCGGCCGCCCGGCCGTGGCGCCCTCCTCGACCTCGGCGCGCACCGACTCCACGGTGACCGGGATGCCGTCCGCCGCCATCAGCGCGACCATCCGGTCGAGCCGGGTGTCGCGGCTGTCCCGGGCGCGCGCCAGCTCGGCCACCAGCTCGGCGTCGTCGGGGTCGGGCAGGTACGCCAGCAGGTGGATGCTCTTGCCCCGCCGGCTGCACGACACCTCGATGCCGCGGACCAGCCGGATGCCGTGGAGCCGCGCCGCGTCGGCCGCCTCCTCCCAGCCCAGCGTCGTGTCGTGGTCGGTGAGCGCCACCGTGGTCAGGCCCGCCTCGACCGCACGCTGCACCACGACGGACGGCGCCTCGGTGCCGTCGCTCGCCGTCGAGTGGGTGTGCAGGTCGATCGCCACGCGGCCAGCGTAGTGGCGCGCAACACGCGGCCCCCGGCGAGGCAACCTTTCCCGGCATCCCGGCGTAGTGCAGGGTGTGACGAGATCTCGTGGGGGTGTGATGGACCGGGCCGGGAAGACCGAGCGCGACGCCGCGTTCACGGCGTTCGTCGAGCAGGCGACGCCGTCGTTGCTGCGCACCGCGTGGCTGCTGACCGGCAACCACGACGCCGCGCACGACCTGGTGCAGGCCGCGCTCGTGCGCACCTACGTGGCCTGGCCCCGGGTGCGCCCCGAGACCGCCCTCGCGTACGCCCGCCGCATCCTGGTCAACGAGCGCACCGACCGCTGGCGCCGGCACGGCGCGGAGCTCACCGTCGCGGCGCCACCCGAGGGTGCGTCGACCCCGGGAAGCGAGACCGAGGACCGCGACGTCGTCGTGCGCCTCCTCGCGACCCTGCCCGAGCAGCAGCGCAAGGTCGTCGTGCTGCGCTACTACGCCGACCTGTCCGAACAGGCCACCGCCGACGCGCTCAACATCTCCGTCGGCTCCGTGAAGTCCGCCGCCTCGCGCGGGCTCGCCACTCTGCGAACCCAGCTGACCGGCATCGAAGGAGGCGTGCGATGAGCACCGACACGTTCGAGGACGAGCTGCGCTCCCTGCTGCGCGACAGCGCGGATGCCGAGGGGCCGGCCTACGTCGACGTCGACCCGCACGCCGTGGTCACCAGCGGCCGCCGGGTCATCCGCCGTCGCCGGCTGGCAGCGGGTGCCGGCATCGCGGCCGCCGTCGCCGCCCTCGGGCTCGCGGCCTGGCCGCCGTCGGCGCCGGCGTCGACCGCGACGCCGACCCGGTGCCCGCCGCGAGCAGTGCACCGCCACGCGCCGGTGCACCGTGCTCGAGTCGAGCTCGAGCCACCTGGACGACGCCGAGGGCCTGAGGCCGCGGCGCCCGGCGCGCGCGCGCGTCGGGGTCGACCACCGACCGCGGACCTGGACGGTCACGCGTTCGACCGGCGACGACGGGAGCCGACGACGTCGGCATCGCGGCCAGCCCTCCCGGCCGGCGGCCGGGCGACCTGGACGCAGAGCGGCGGCGCCGCGCCCGGTGTGGTCGTGGGCGTGCTGCCCGGCCGCGCGACCACGGACATCGTCGCCGTGTGGTCCGGCGACGCCCCCGGCGTCGACAGCTCAGCCAGCGCACCCCTACCGGGCGACCGGGCTGCCAGGCGTTCGCGCTCTGGCACTCGGCGGCGCCGACCCACGTCCGGGACGACCTCGGCGGCCTCGACTGGACCGACGGCCAGCAGGTGTACACCTCCGCAGGGCGCCGCAGGTGCCGCAGCGCCAGCGATCGACGACGCCGTCGCCTTCGTCGACGCGGACGCCGGCGAGCTGTTCGGCATCTTCGACGCCGGACGGCACCGGTGCACCAAGCGGCTCGCGACACTCCTGCGGGCCGGATGCCGGCGGTGATGACCGGCGAGCAGGAGCCGACGGGTCCGACACGATGGAGAACACCGTGCTCGTCGTCCTGCCGGCCGAGCGCCGACGGGCTCGAGGTCCACGCCGTCGCCGGGCGCGACGCTGCTGTCGGTCGACACGTCGCCGGCGGTCGGCACCGGCCGAGACCATGGTCGCTCGCTCCGTCTGCAGGTGCCCGAGGCGACGCCCGGCACCGGCATCGACTGCGGTCCGCTGGACCGGCCGCGGACGGGCCAGCCAGGTCGGCTGACGACCGCAGCGCGGGTCTCTGAGCGCGGCCAGGCACGGTCAGGCGGTCGGCGCCGCCGGGCCCGGGCCAGTTGCGGTCGGGCACCGGCGTCGGCCGCCCGGGCTGCTCGCCGCCGCGCTCGGCCAGGTAGTTGTTCTTCGGCACCATCACCTTGCGCCGGAAGATGCACACCACGGTGCCGTCCTGGTTGTAGCCGATCGTCTCGACGTGCACGACGCCCCGGTCGTCCTTGCTCGTGCTCTCCCACTTGTCGAGCACGGTGGTCTCGCCGTAGAGGGTGTCGCCGTGGAAGGTCGGCGCCACGTGCCGCAGGCTCTCGATCTCGAGGTTGGCGATCGCCTTGCCGCTGATGTCGGGCACCGACATGCCGAGCAGGATCGAGTACACGTAGTTGCCGACGACCACGTTGCGCCCGAACTGGGTCGACCCCTCCGCGTAGTTCACGTCGAGGTGCAGCGGGTGGTGGTTCATCGTGAGCAGGCAGAACAGGTGGTCGTCGAACTCGGTCACCGTCTTGCCGGGCCAGTGCTTGTAGGTCGCCCCGACCTCGAACTCCTCATAGCTGCGCCCGAACTGCACCCATGTCTCCTTCGCTCGACGTGAGGGTCCATCCTCGCGCGAGCCGCGGCATCCGGCAGGGGGATGCCGCGTGCCCTTGCCCACACCCGCCTCACCCGTGCTGCCGTGCCCCACCGGCGCCGGACGCCTAGTCTGGGGGGATGTCGCAGCCCCACCCCGAGGGACGGGACCCGCGGGTCGGAGCTGCACCTCCTGGGCGGAGGTGACCTGGCACGGCGCGCCGGTCCACGGCGGGCGCACCCACGCGCTGCTGGCGGCCCTGGTCGAGGCCGCACGGCCGCCCGGTCGGCGAGCGCGCGCCTCGTCGACGAGGTGTGGGGGCGACGACACCCGCCGGCCAACCCCGCCAAGGCCCTGCAGGTCGTGGTCTCGCGCACCCGCGCCGCAGACCGCGCCCGAGGTCGTCGAGCGCGCGCGGGGGCGGCTACCGCCTCGGGCTCTGGCGCCACCGCGGTCGACGCGCCCGCCCTGCGCCACGACGTCGCGGCGGCCGACGCGGCCGAGGGCCGCGGCGACCGGGTGGCGGCCCGCGACCCCGCCCGACGGGCCTGGCCGGCACCGCCCCGGCATCCGGCGGCGACGGCCCCGCTGGCGCGCCCTGCGCGACGACGCCCGCCGGCTGCGCGGCCGAGGCGGCCGCGGTGCTCGGCCGCTCGCTGTCGGCCCTCGGCGACCACCGCGAGGCGCTCCCGCTGCTCGAGGAGGCCGGGGTCGGCGACGAGGAGACGGCCGCCGCCCTGCTGCGCAGCGTGGCCGCCGTGCGCGGCGGCCCCGCCGCGCTCGACCGGTACGCGCGGGTGCGCCGCGACCTCGCCGACCGGCTCGGGGTCGACCCCGGCCCGGCGCTGCACCGCCGTGCACGCCGAGCTGCTGGCCGCCGACCGCCCGGTGCGCTCCGGGCTGCGCCACGAGGCGACCTCGCCTGGTCGGTCGCGACGGCGACATCGGGCGCTGCGCGCGCTGGTGCGCGAGTCGCGGGTGGTCTCGATCGTCGGCCCCGGCGGCCTCGGCAAGACCCGCCTCGCCCACGTGCTCGGCCAGCGAGGCCGAGCAGCCGGTGGTGCACTTCGTCGAGCTGGTCGGCGTCGCCTCGCCCGAGGACGTCGTCGGCGAGGTCGGCTCGGCCCTCGGCGTGCGCGACTCGGTCAGCGGCCGCCGCGTCGCTCACCCCGGAGCAGCGCCACGACGTCCGCGCGCGGATCGCGCAGCCGCTGGCCAGGGCGCCGAGCCTGCTCATGCTCGACAACTGCGAGCACGTGGTCGAGGCGGTGGCCGACCTGGTGGCCTTCCTCGTCGGCGCCGCGCCCCGCCTGCGCGTGGTCACCACGACCCGGGCGCCGCTCGCGATCGCCGCGGAGCGGGTCTATCCCGCTCGCCCAGCTCGACGACGCCGACGCGGTCGCGCTGTTCGGCGAGCGGGCCCGCGCGGCGCGGCCCGCGGTGGCGGCTCGACCCGAGGCAGGTCGTGCGAGCATCGTGCAGCCGGCTCGACGGCCTGCCGCTGGCCATCGAGCTGGCGGCGGCGAAGGTCCGCGCGATGTCGGTCGAGGACATCGACCGGCGGCTCGACGACCGGTTCGCGCTGCTGCGCGGCGGCGACCGCAGCCGCGCCCGACCGGCACCAGACGCTGCTCGCCGTCATCGACTGGTCGTGGAACCTGCTCGCACGACACCGAGCGGCGCGCGCTGCGCCGGCTCTCGCTCTTCCACGACGGGTTCTCGCTCGAGGGCGCGGACGCCGTGCTCGGCCACGACGCGCTCGACGACGGTCGCGCGCGCTCGTCGACCAGTCGCTGCTGACCGTCGCTCGACCGGCGCCGCAGGCGGCGTCCGCTACCGGATGCTCGAGACGGTGCGCGAGTTCGGCCGGCATGCAGCTCGTGGAGGCCGGCGAGGACGCCGCGGCGCGCGACGCCCAGCTCGCGTGGGCCGTGCGGCTTCGCCCCGCGCCTCGGCGACGGCCTGTGGTCGCCGCGCCAGGTCGAGGCGATGCGACGAGATCGCGCGCCGAGGAGAACAACCTCGCCGACGACCTGCGCGAGGCGCTCGCCCTGCCCGACCGCGGGGCGGTGGTGCGGCTGCTCGCCGCGCTGGGCGCGTTCTGGACGATCCGCGGCGAGAACCCCCGGGTCATCGCCGTCGCGGGCGCGTGCGACGCGGCGCTGGCCGGCTGGGTGCCCGACCGACGAGCAGGTCGACGTGGCCGTGTCGGCCGCCGCGAGCGTCGCGCTCAACACCGTCGGCGGCGAGATCGGTGGGGTCCCCGCCAGCCTGGCCCTGCTCGACGACTACGGCGACCGCACCGCGTCGGCCCGGGTGCGCGGGCCTGGTCGCGGTGCGTCAAGGCGCAGGTGCTGGGCGACCCGGCGGGCACGGTCGGCCCGGCTCGAGGCGATCGCGCAGGAGCCCGACCGGGAGGCCGCGGCGGTCGCCCGGCTCTGGGCGGCGCACCACCTCGAGAACAGCGGCGACCCGACCGGCGCGATCGCCCAGGCCGACCTGGCCCTGGCCCTGGTCAGCGACGCCGACGGCCCGTGGATCGCGGCGATGCTGCACACCATGGTCGGCGACCTGCACGCCCAGCTCGGCGACTCCGAGGAGGCCGTGCGCACGCCCGCGCCGCCCTGCCGGTGCTCGACCGCCTCGGGGCCGCCGACGACGCCGTCCAGATGCGGTCGCTGCTCGTCGTCCACGCATGGCGGAGGGCCGGCTCGACGAGGCCGAGGAGTGGATGGCCGAGATCGAGCGCACCCGGCGCCGCTCGAGCGACTTCGGCGGAGCCTTCCTGGCAGGTCGGCCGCGCCGAGCTGGCCCTGGCCCGCGGCACAGGTCGCGGAGGGGCTGCGCGCTCTACCGGCAGGCCGTCGACGAGCTCGAGGCGCTCAGGTTCCCGGGCATGGGCGACGCCACCGGGCTGGAGCCGTGGGCGTGTTCGGCGAGAGCCTCGGCGCGTCACGGCGCTCGCCGTGCACGGCACCGACGCCGCCGAGACCTACGCCGACGGCCGGGCGCTCTATCTCGCGCTCCTGGCCAAGTCCGCCGCGCGTGCTCGACCCGAACCGCCCCTTCATGGACTACCCCGTCGCCGGGCTGGCGCTGTTCGCGCTGGGCGCCTGGGGCCTGCTGCGCGACGCGGCGCCGGCCGACGACGCGGTGCTGCTGCTCGTGCTCGCCGAGCGGTTCGCCTACAACCGGTATCGATCCCGACGATGGCGGCCCGAGCGCACCGCCGCAGGCCGCCAGGCGCGGCGCCCGGACTGGCCGCGCGGCTGCGCGCCGACTACGCCGGACGCACCGCCCCCAGCCTGCTGCCCGAGGCGCGGGCCGCGATCGGACGGCTGCCCGGAGCCGCTGCGGCCGAGGACCGCATGCGACCTCGGCACCGGGCGGCCGGGCGCTACATCTTGCGCGCGTAGGAGCGCACCGCGAGCGGCGCGAAGACCGCGACGACGACGGCGCAGCCGAGCAGCGCCCAGCGCGACCTCGCGGTGACGCCGCCGTCGTTCATCAGGTCGCGCACCGCGGTGACCAGGTGGCGAGACCGGGTTGATCTTCACGAACGCCTGCAGCCAGCCCGGCAGCGTGTCGACCGGGACGAACGCGTTGGACAGGAACGTCAGCGGGAACATGATCATCATCGAGATGCCCTGCACGGCCTGCGGCGCTGCGCGCGACGGTGCCGAGCCAGGTGAAGATCCACGCGAGCGACCAGCCGGCGACGACCGTCAGCAGCCGACCCGCCGACGCACGCCGGCGACGCCGCCGCCCGGCCGGTAGCCCATCGGCCATGCCGATGAGGAAGGTGAGCGTCGCCGCGATGCCGTAGCGCACCAGGTCGGCGAGCACCGGGCCGGCGAGCGGCGCGATCCGGGCGATCGGCAGCGACTTGAAGCGGTCGAAGACGCCCTTGTCCATGTCCTCGCGCAGCTGGATGCCGGTGGCCATGCAGGCGGTCAGCGCGGTCTGCGCGAGGATGCCGGGGATCATGATCGGCAGGTAGTCTGCGACGCTGCCGGAGATCGCGCCGCCGAAGATGTAGGCGAACATCGCCGTGAACAGCAGCGGCTGGAGCGTCACGTCGAAGAACTGCTCGGGGTTGCGGCGCATCTTCTTCAGCGCCCGCCAGGCCATCGCGAGGGTCTGGCGACCGGTCTCGCGCAGGGTCGGGCGCGCGCGGCGGTCGCGGATGCCGTCGGCGGTCGACCGCGTGACGGTGCGCGTCGGGTCACCGCGGGCTGAGGGTCGGTGGTCATCGGGCCGCCTCCGAGCTCGGGCGTCGGGCTGGTCGGCTCCTCGGCGCCGTGGCCGGTGAGGGCCAGGAACACCTCGTCGAGCGTCGGCTTCTGCACGGTCGCCGAGGTGATCGCAGAGCCGCGCCTCGCGCAGGCGCGATCAGCACGTCGGCGGCGCGGTTGGCGTCGGTGAGCGGCGACGTTGATGCCGCCCGCCTCGGGCGTGAGCACCGGCTCCTCGCCGAGCACCCGGCGGACGACGTCGGCGGCCCGCGCGGTCTGCTCGGGCCGTCGAGCCATCCGCAGCTGCAGCGTCGAGCTGCCGACCGAGGCCTTGAGCTCGTCCGGCGTGCCCTCGCGCGACCTTGCGGCCGCGGTCGATGACCGCGATCCGGTCGGCGAGCTGGTCGGCCTCGTCGAGGTACTGCGTCGTGAGCAGCACGGTGCAGCCGTCGGCGACGAGGCCGCGGATGGTGTCCCACATCTGCCCGCGGGTGCGCGGGTCGAGGCCGGTGGTCGGCTCGTCGAGGAAGATCAGCGGCGGCCGGCTGATCAGGCTGGCGGCGAGGTCGAGCCGGCGGCGCATGCCGCCGGAGAACTGCGCGATCGGCCTGTCGGCGGCGTCCTCGAGGCCGAACTGCTCGAGCAGCTCGTCGCGCGGTGCGCGCGCGGCCTGCTCGACGACAGGCCCTGCAGGCGGCCGAAGAGCCACGAGGTTCTCGCTGGCCGGTGAGGTTCTCGTCGACCGAGGCGTACTGGCCGGTGACGCCGATCAGCTGGCGGACGGCGTGCGGCTCGCCGGCGCACGTCGACGCCGAAGATGCTCGGCGCGTGCCGCCGTCGATCGGCAGCAGGGTGGCGAGCATCTGCAGCATCGTGGTCTTGCCGGCGCCGTTGGGCCCGAGCACGCCGAAGACCTCGCCGCGGCTGCACCTCGAGGTCGATGCCGTCGACGGCGCGCAGGTCGCCGAACGGTCTTGACGAGCCCGCTCGCGTGGACCGCTGCCTCGGAGGTGGGGAAGGGTTCGTGGTGGTCATGGCCACCACGATGCGGGCCTGCGGTTTCAGGCCGCCTTCACCACGGTTTCACCCACCGGCGGCCGGTTTCAGCGCGCCCTAGGATCGGGCCATGGGTGACTTCATCGGCGCGGTCGACCAGGGCACGACGAGCACGCGGTTCATGGTCTTCGACCACGACGGGCGACCGGTGGCCAAGCACCAGCTCGAGCACGAGCAGATCCTGCCCCAGCGCCGGCTGGGTCGAGCACGACCCGCTCGAGATCTGGGACCGCACCCAGACCGTCATCGGCAGCGCGCTGCGGCAGGCCGGCCTCGCCAGCCGCCGACCTCGCCGCCATCGGCGTCACCAACCAGCGCGAGACGACGATCGTCTGGGACCGCCACACCGGCCGCCCGTTCCACAACGCCATCGTCTGGCAGGACACCCGCACCGACTCGCATCGCCAAGGCGCTCGACGCCGACGGCGCGCGGCGACGTCATCCGGCACAAGGCCGGGCTGCCGCCCGCCACCTACTTCTCCGGCCGGCAAGGTGCAGTGGATCCTCGAGAACGTCGACGGGCTGCGGGCCGCGGCCGAGCGCGGCGACGCCCTGTTCGGCACCACCGACACCTGGGTGCGTCTGGAACCTCACCGGCGGCCCCGACGGCGGCGTGCACGTCACCGACGTCACCAACGCCAGCCGCACGATGCTGATGGACCTCGCGACGCTCGACTGGGACGACGAGCTGCTCGGCTTCTTCGGCATCCCGCGCGCGATGCTGCCCGCGATCCGCCTCGAGCAGCGACGCCGACCGCGTACGGCACGACCGCACCGACGGCCCGTGGCGGCGGCGCCGGTGCCGATCAGCGGCGACCTCGGCGACCAGCAGGCGGCCACCGTCGGCCAGGTCTGCTTCGAGCCCGGCGAGGCCAAGAACACCTACGGCACCGGCAACTTCATGCTGCTCAACACCGGCGACGGAGCTGGTGCCGCAGCAAGAACGGCCTGCTCACCACGGTCGCCTACCGGTTCGGCGACGCGAAGCCGGTCTACGCGCTCGAGGGGTCGATCGCCGTCACCGGTCGCGCGGTGCAGTGGCTGCGCGACCAGCTCGGCATCATCTCCGGCGCCTCCGAGAGTCGAGGCGCTCGCGGCCTCCGTCGAGGACACCGGCGGGGTCTACTTCGTGCCGGCGTTCTCCGGGCTGTTCGCGCCGTACTGGCGCTGCGACGCCCGCGGCGCGATCGTCGGGCTGTCGCGGTTCAACACCAACGCCCACCTGGCCCGGGCCACGCTCGAGGCCATCTGCTACCAGACCCGCGACGTCGTCGACGCGATGGCGGCCGACTCCGGCGTCGCGCTCGACCTGCCTCAAGGTCGACGGCGGCATCACCGCGAACCGGCTGTGCATGCAGCTGCAGGCCGACATCCTCGGCGTGCCGGTGTCGCAAGCCGGTCGTCGCCGAGACCACGGCGCTGGGCGCGGCGTACGCCGCCGGCCTGGCGACCGGCTTCTGGTCGGGCACCGACGAGCTGCGCGCGAACTGGGCCGAGGACGAGCGGTGGGAGCCGCAGTGGAGCGACGCCCAGCGCCGCGACGGCTACGCCGGCTGGCAGAAGGCCGTGGAGCGCACCCTCGGACTGGGTGGACGTCGAGTAGAAGTCGTTCGCGGCGCAACGGGTTTCAGCGCAGCGGTAGGTCGAGCGCGTCGAAGACGATGCGCGACACCTTGTTGATCGTGGTCTTGCCGTAGCTGAAGCCGTTGGGGCTCTTCGACAGGATCGCCAGCTGGTAGCTGCGGCCGTTGCCCGAGACGTGCCCGAACGAGTTGAGCCGGTAGCCGGTGGACATCGGGCCCCAGCCGTTCTTCTGCTCGACGTGCACCGTGTCGGGCAGCGGGTCGCCGAGCCCCCACCGCTGGGTCGAGGTGACCGTCCCATCAGGTCACGCACGTAGTCGCGCCGCCCCGACGTCAGGTAGGTGCCGAGCACCAGCTGGTTCATCAGCTGCACGAGGTCGCGGGTGGTCGTGGTCGAGTACCCCCACCAGCCGGTGGACCCGCCCCGCACGACGGTCTCGTCGAGCCCCAGGTGGTCGGCAACCACCTGGCAGGTCGACACCCCGACCTGGGCGAGCAGGGTGTCGGTGGCCGCGTTGTCGGAGTAGCGGATCATCCGGCTCGCCAGCGACTTCTGGGTCGAGGTCAGCGACAGCCCGCGGTTCTGGGCCCGCCGGAGCATCGCCACGAGGATCAGCACCTTGACGGTGCTGAGGCTCTGCAGGGTCAGCGGGTGCCAGGCGAAGTACCCACCGTCGCGGTTGTCGCGCAGGGTGAGCCCGATGGTGCCCACCCGGGTCGCGGCATAGCGGTCGAGCGCTGCGTGCAGGGCGGCGCGGGTGTCGATGCCGGCGGCGGATGCCGCGGCCGGAACCACCGCGCCCAGGCGCCCAGGCCCCCCGCCCGCACCACCGAGGAGCAGCCGACGACGGTCGAGCACAGCCCTCGGTCATGCAGGGAGCCTAGGCCAGCCCCCGGGCCATGGCGCGGTGGCAGAGGTCCGCGACCTCGGAGATCGTGCGCCGCCCGTACCGGAACCCCTCCGGGCTGTTCGAGAGGATGGCGAGCTGGTACTCACGGTCGTCGGCGCTCACCCAGCCGACCGAGTTCAGCCGGTAGCCGTCGGGCAGCGGGCCCCAGCCGTTCTTGGCCGCCACGTGCACCCTGCTCGACTCCGGCGCGAACACGCCCCACCGCTGCTCGGGGATGACGTCGGCCATGAGGAAGCGGGCGACGGCGCGACGGGAGCCGTCGAGCACGGCATCCGAGGAGAGCACCGCGGCGACCATCGCGTTGAGGTCGCCGGGCGTGGTGCGCCACAGCCCCCACCAGCCGTCGTCCATGTGGGTGTGGTCCATGCCGACGAGGTCGCGCGACCCGCCGCACCTCGTCGCGCCCGACCTCGGCGAGCAGCGCCTCGGTGGCGACGTTGTCGCTGCGGGTGATCATCCGCTCGGCGAGCGAGCGCTGCCGGGCGCTCAGCTGCTTGCCCTTCTCCTGGCGCTGGTGCAGCAGCGTGGTCAGGATCAGCACCTTGATCGTGCTGTAGCAGTAGCCCTCCTCGGCGTCGCAGCGGAAGGACTGGCCGCGGCGCAGGTCGACGAGCTCCAGGCCGAGGTCGCCGCTGCGGCCGTCGAGGTAGTCGTCGAGCCGGTCGGCGAGCCTCGGCGCCTCGACCCGCCGATCGTCGGCCGGCGGGGCTGGGGGCGTCGGGGTCGGCGAGACCGAGGGCGAGGCGGATGGCCGTGCGGCGCGCGGTCGCCGGCGTCGCTGGTCGTGGCCCCGGATGCCGTGGCGTCCGTCCGCGGCCCCGGTCAGCGGCACAGCCGCCCGAGCACGGCGAGACCGGCCGCTGCGCCGCCTCCGGCGAGCAGCCGGCGGCGGTCGAGGGCCGGTGGCGTCATCGGAACAGGGTACGGAGCGAACCCGCGAGGCCCCGAATCACCGTCTCAGCGACGCAGCAGGATCGGCGGCCCGTGGTGGTCGCAGCGTGGCGACGACGTCGTCGTCGACCGTGACCAGCGGCAGCCCCGGGTCCTCGCCCGCGGCCGCGGCGGGCCAGTCGTGCTCCATCGCGACGTGCACCACCGGCATCCGGGCGCGGGCCTCGTCGACCGCGGCCGTCATGGCGGCGGTCTCCTCGGGTGGCCAGTAGAGCCGGGTCACCGAGTGCCAGACCACGGTGAGCACGCCGTCGTCGACCGGGTCGGCGAGGCGTGCGGCGACCCAGCTCGACGCGGGGGCCTCGTCGACGACCACCGGGTGCGCCCGGGCCACCTCGAGGGCGGCGGCGAGGCGCGCGTGCCGGTCGAGCTGCCAGGGCCAGACGAACGAGGTCAGGTACGCGGCGCCCTCGTCGGTCGCGGCGTCCACCGGTGCCACGTCGCACCCCCGCCGGTCGACGACCTCGACCTGCTCGGGCACGAACCCGCGTGCCCCGCACCCCTCGACGACCAGCGGCGAGGCCGTCGGGCCGGCCGACCAGCCGTCACCGACGAAGCGGTAGTGGTCGACGAGCAGGCCGAGCCCGGCCGACGCCCCCGGCTCGAGCAGCCGCACCCGGCGCAGCCCGGTGCGCCGCACGGCCTCGGCGAGCCCGACGAGCAGGGCGGCGGTGCGGGCCGGCTCGTTGGTCTGCGGCGCCTCGCGCAGCGACGCGTGCAGCTCCTCGGCGTGGGCGCCGAGCACGGGGCGCACCACCGCCCAGGCCTCGTCGTGGTCGAGGTCGCCGCCCAGGGCGGGGTAGAAGCCCTCGAGCTGGGGGGCGTCGCCGCGCAGCACGATGCGGAACAGGCCGGCCAGCATCCGCAGCTGCGGGAACTGCCGGGCCGGGGCGTCCTCCCAGCCGTCGAAGATCTCGCGGGTGACCCCGCCGACCTCCCAGTCGTCGGCCATCTCGGCGAGCAGGGCCCCGTAGAGGTGGTCGGTGTGGCCGAAGTGGTTGCGGAACCGGTCGGCCAGCGTCTCGCCCGTCGAAGGCACCCATGCGGGGCAGGCTACTGGCGTTCGCGCGGCGGCACGGGTCGCGCCGGGCGTCACGGCAGCACGGGGATCGACGGCACGACGTCGAGCAGGCCACCGGCGGTCGGCGTGGCCGTGCTCGTGGGCGACGGGCTCGACGTGGGGGTCGGGGTCGGGGTGGTCGTGGCGACGGGGGTGGACCCGCCACCGCCCGGCTTCTTCGTCGAGTTGGGGTTCGGCGAGTTGGTGCTGCGCCCGGCGGCCGACGGCGTCGGCGTCGGCGTGGGCGTGACGCTGGGAGCCGTCGTGCGGGTCTGGCTGCGCGATGCCGCGGTCGCCGTCCGGCTCGCAGCGGCGTCGCTCGAGGGCGTCGACGACGACGTGGCGGGTGTCGGCGACGGGGTGCGGGTCGGCGCCGACGGGCCCGGCGAGGTGGGGCCGACGGACGCGGTGAGCACGCCCTGCGCCCTCGGGACCCCCTCGGCGGCGTGGGTGCCGAGGTCCGGGGAGAAGCCCACGACCAGCGCGGAGGCGGTCAGGAGTCCTGCTGCGGTGGTGACCACGACGGGTCCCCTGCGATGCGGTCTGCGGTGCCTGCCCATCGATTCAGTCTCGCAAGGGCGTCGGGTGGCACCGCAAACCTGCTGGTGACGCCCGCGAGTCGGTCACTTGTGCGGCTTGGTGGGGTGCGGCGTGGGCACCACGCCCCTCCCCGGTTTGGTGCGGGTGGGCACCGGCAGCGCGGTGGCCGTGGGCGGCGGGCGCCGTGGTTCGGGTCGTGGAGTCGGCATCCGTCCCGGCCGACGTCGACGTCGGTGGTCCTGGTCGGCGCGGGCACGACCACCACCACGGGCACCGACGTGGCGGTTCGGGTGGGCGTGGGCGCCGCACCGCCGCGGCTGGTCGTCGCCGGGGTCGAGGTGGTCACGACCGGGGTCCCAGGGGTGCCCGGGCCACCCCCGCCGACCGCCCAGGCGAGGCCGGCGGAGCCGATCACGGCGGCCGTCGCGAGCACCGCGACGGGGCCGTGGCTGCGCGTCGCGCTGTGCCGACCCATCGTCGAAGTCTTTCACAGCGGGTGCACCCCGGGCCTCGTGGCAGCATGGGCGGGTGAGCGAGCAGCAGAAGCAGGCAGACAACCGGGCCCGCGCGACGACCGACGAGTTCCGCGCCTTCGTCAAGCGAGGGCTGGGCGCCCCGGCGCAGCGAGGTCAGCGGCCCGGCCCCGGCCGCGGCCCGGGCCGCCGAGCGCCGGGCCGTGCTCAGCGCCGCGTACCCGAGGCAGCGGCTGATCGTCCCTGCCGGCGGCCTGAAGGTGCGCAGCAACGACACCGACTACGTGTTCCGCCCGCACACGGCGTTCGCCTGGCTCACCGGCCTCGGCGCCGACCGCGAGCCGGACGCCGTGCTCGTGCTCGAGCCGGTCGTGGGCGACGACGGCACGGCATCCGGGCACGAGGCCGTGCTCTACTTCCGCCCGCTCGCCGACCGCGACAGCGACGAGTTCTTCGCCGACGCCCGCTACGGCGAGTTCTGGGTCGGCGCCCGTCCGACCCTGGCCGACGTCGAGCTCGAGCTCGGGCTGACCGCACGCCACATCGACGAGCTCGACGCGGCTGCGGCCAAGGATGCCGGTGAGGTCACCGTGCGCCTGGTGCGCGACGCCGACGTCGAGCTGACCGCGCGGCTGGACGCCGCCCGGGTCGAGAACGGCGCGGCGCAGGAGACCCTCCAGGAGTCCGACGACGCGCTGGCGCACGACATCTCGCACCTGCGGATGCGCAAGGACGACTACGAGGTCGAGCAGATGCGCGCGGCCGTCGCGGCGACGCACCACGGCTTCGAGGCGATGATCGCCGAGCTGCAGCGCGCGGTCGAGGAGGGCCGCGGCGAGCGCTGGCTCGAGGGCACCTTCGGGCTGCACGCGCGGCACCGCGGCAACGGGGTCGGCTACGACTCGATCTGCGCGGCCGGCAACCACGCGAACACGCTGCACTGGATCAAGAACACCGGCGAGGTGCGCGAGGGCGACCTCGTGCTCATCGACGCCGGCGTCGAGGTCGACTCGCTCTACACCGCCGACATCACCCGCACGCTGCCCGTCTCGGGCACCTTCACCGACGCCCAGCGCGAGGTCTACGACGCCGTGTACGCGGCGCAGGAGGCCGGCATCGCGGCCGTGAAGCCGGGCGCGAAGTTCTCCGACGTGCACGCCGCCGCGATCCGGGTGATCGCCGAGCACCTGCACGCGTGGGGGCTGCTGCCCGAGGGCGTGTCGGTCGAGGACACCCTCGACAAGGAGCACGGCCAGTACCACCGCCGCTGGATGGTGCACGGCACCTCGCACCACCTCGGCCTCGACGTGCACGACTGCGCCCTCGCCACCCGCGAGGAGTACATGGATGCCGTGCTCGAGCCGGGCATGGTGCTCACCGTCGAGCCCGGGCTCTACTTCAAGGCCGACGACCTGCTCGCCCCGGAACGGTTCCGCGGCACCGGGGTGCGCATCGAGGACGACGTGGTGGTCACCGAGGACGGCTGCGAGAACCTGTCGGCCGCGATGCCGCGCTCGTCGGCCGACGTCGAGGCCTGGATCGCCCGCGTCCAGGGCGCCTGACCCTCACCCACCCACTTCGTGCGACTACGCACGGTTCTGCAGCCCGCCGTGCGAAACCGTGCGTAAGTCGCACGAGGTCGAGAAGGAGTGGCGTCAGCCGCGCTGGATGACGTCGAACAGCGCGGCGTGCTCGACGCCGGCGGCCTGGCCGCCACCGCCGAGGATCATGCCGAGCAGCTGGCGCGGCGCCGGGAACTCCGGCGGCAGCGCGGCGTTGTAGGCCTCGTGCGCCTCGAGCGAGTGCACCGAGGCCTCGAAGTGCTCGCCGGAGACGTCGACGAAGTGCGTGGGCGTGGGGCTGCCGGCCACGGCGATCGCCTTGACCCCGCCCCACGGCTCGAGGCCCTCGTCGGCGAGGTCGGTGTGCAGCCAGCGGTTGCCGGCGTCAGCGACGGCATCCAGGGTGGCCAGCCCGACCGCGCGGTGGTCGGCCTGGTTGACCATGCCGCCGCCGAACCGCTCGCCCCAGGTCTGCGCGACGACGAGCTCGGGGCGGTGCCGGCGGATCGCCCGGGCGATGTCGCGGCGCAGCGGCACGCCGTACTCGATGGCGCCGTCGCGGTGGTCGCCGAAGTCGACGGTGTCGACGCCGACCCGGCCGGGCGCTCTCGCGCTCCTCCTCCTCGCGGACGCGGGCGGCCTCGTCGGGGGAGCCATCGTGTCGATGCCCGCCTCGCCGCGGGTCAGCAGGAAGTACGTGACGGTCGCGCCCTCGCCCACCCAGCGGTGGACGGCGGCGGCGGTGCCGTACTCGATGTCGTCCGGGTGCGCGACGACGCACAGCACGGACGTGTAGGAGCCCTCGAGGGGCTCGACCTGGGGTGGGGCTGCCGGCTCGGTCATCTGCGCGAGCGTACCGGCGCTCAGAACCGGGCCCGGCGGGCGAGGGCCTCGCGGTCGAGCACCTCGATCGAACCGCGGTGCAGGGCGACGACCCCGTCGGCCGCCATCGCCCGCAGCACCCGGTTGGTCGTCGGCCGGGACGCGCCCGCCAGCTCGCCGACCGCGTCCTGGGTCAGCGGGATGACCACCGTGGCGGCACCCTCCACGGCGACGTAGCGGTCGCAGATCTCGAGGAGCCGCCGCACGATGCGCTCGTCGGCGGGCACGTGCAGCGCCTCGAGCAGGTGGTCCGAGAGCCGCGACACCCGCTGGGCGAGCATCGCCACGAGCTGCCGCTCCACGGTCGGGTGGGCCGCCCGGAGCCGCTCGACCTCACCGAACCCCAGGCTCAGCGTGACGGCGGGCTCGAGGGCGACGACCGTCGACGTGCGGCGGGGCTGCGACCCGAGCAGCGCCATCTCGCCGAAGGTGTCGCCGGGGCCGACGATCGAGAAGGTCACGGTGTCGCCCGCCGGGGTGCTGCGCCGCGCGGCGAACCGGCCCTCGACGACGAGGTGCACCGTGTCGGCGGGGTCGGCCTCGTGGAAGACCACCTCGCCGCGGGCGAACCGCCGCCGGTGCGCCGAGGCCAGCACCGCCCGCCGGTCGGCGTCCGGCAGCCCTGCGAGCAGCGCCCAGTCCATCCCGCCAGTGCAGCACGCCCGGACGCCTGTGTCACGGGTGGCACACAGCGGGCGGCTCGGCGGTGACAGACCCGTCGACCCGCGGGGCCGATCGTGGGTGGTGAGCGGAGAGCCACTCCGACACCCACCGGGAGGAGGCCGACGATGCGAACCCATCGAACCCACCAGAACCACCGAGACACCGCGCACCACCACCCGAGCGTGCACCGCGACCAGGGCCGCTGGGTGTGGGAGTGCGGCTGCGGCGGCGCCTCGTGCCGCACCAGCCACGAGGAGCGCACCTGGCGGCAGACCGTGATCGAGGCCCTCCTGCACGCGGAGGCCCTCGCGCCCTGACGGCGGCTCAGGCAGGCAGCGACGGAGGGGTCGCGGCCTGCCGGGCCTCGTCGAGCAGGGCTCGTTCGGCGGTGTCGTAGAGCTCCTGCGCGCCGGCCGGGGTGTGCCCGATGGCGGTCATCCCCACCCGGCCGAAGGTCGTCAGGGCGCTGAGCATGTGGAAGACCACGCCGGTCTGCCGGGCCTGGTCGAAGCTGAGGCCGGTGCGGGCCAGCAGGTCGAAGAGGTCCTCGACCCGCAGCCCGCGCAGGCTCGGGTGGTCGAGGTGGTCGGTCGCCACGAGGTGGCGCTCCTCCCCGGCAGGCGTGACGAACCGGCCCGCTGCGGCGTCGTACCGGCCGTCGGTGAGGAACTGCAGGGTGAGGAAGGGGTGGGTGGTGCCGCCCTTGCGCAGGTTGACCTCGATGGCGTCCGCCTCCCAGCGGTCGCCGCGCCGCACGGTGACGAAGTCGACGGCGAACCGGCCGAGCACGCCCTCGGCGGCGAGCAGCTCGCCGATCCGCAGGGCGTCCTGCGTGATCAGGCCCGCGTACCCGGGGTCGGCGGGGAACCGGCAGCCGAGGTAGGACTGCCCGCTCGGGCCGCCGAGCACCTGGTCGTGGGTCGAGAGCACCTCGACCTCGCCGAGCGGGGTGACCCGCATCTGCACGCTCGGGCTGCGCAGCTCGTCGCCGACGACCCGCTCCTCGATGATGCCGCCGCGCTCCTGCAGCTTCGCGAGGTAGGCGCCCACCTCGACCCGGGTGTCCTCGAGCTCCAGGTCGTCGACCCGCGAGGCCACCGCGGCCCGCTCGGCCGGGCTGCCCGGCTCCGGGAGGTCCTCGAGGTGCAGCACCGCGTTCCCGGCGCCGGCGACGCCCTCGTTGAGCTTGACCATCGCCGCCCGGATGCCGGGTCGCTGCGCCCGCAGGGCGAGCAGCCGCCTGCTCGAGGTCGTCGCGCGAGTGCAGGTCCTCGACCCCGGCGGGGAACCGGACCCCGGCGCGCGCGAAGAGCCGCCGGCACCCGGTCTTCGTGCCGAGCGGGAAGAGCCGGGGGTCGGCGCCGTACATCGGGATGCCGAGCAGCAGGGCGAGGTCGCGCTCGAGGGTGGTGGTGTTGTACGGGACCAGGTGCGACAGCGAGCGCTCCGGCACGAGGTCGCGGATCCGGGCGATCAGGCGGGGGCGGGCCAGGATCTTCTCGACGAGCGGCTCGGGGCCGGAGTCGTCGACCGAGACCAGGGACAGCCGCGACCGCGCGTGGCCGGGGATGACGCCCGGCAGCAGCGAGAGGTAGTAGTCGACGATCAGCGGGTTGATCGGCTGCGAGGTGACGTAGACCATCCGCAGCCGGGGCTGGCGCAGCAGCAGCAGGAAGAACAGGAAGCGCTCCTCCAGGGCCTGGCTCATCCCGCCGGCGTTCGCCACCACCCGGTCGAGGGTCATCGACGGCACGACGACCACCGACTCGCGCGCGTCGTCGCGCCGCATCGCGGTCCACACCTCCGGCATCTGCGCCTGGAGCCGGTCGAAGACCGCGTTGCGGCCGTCCTCGTCGAGCTCGTCGAGCGTGGGTCCGTCCAGGGCCGGGTCGCTCATCACGACACCCCTTCCTGCTGCAGGGCGATGACCTCGTACGCCTCCACCGGCCGGCTGAAGCCCTTGAGGTCCAGCGGGCCCACCTCGCGGCAGTCGACCGGCCCGACGATCCCGTGCCGCACCCGCTGGGAGACGAGGATCTGGTCGGGCCCGGCCATGGCGCACAGCCGCGCGGCGAGGTTGGTCACCGTGCCGATCGCCGCGTAGTCGTAGCGGCCGGGGAAGCCGACCCGGCCGAGCGTCGCGTAGCCCTGGGCGATGCCCACCCCGAAGCCCAGGTCGTGCCCCTTGCGCCGCCACCCCTGCGCCAGCTCGGCGACCCGGGCCCGCATGTCGACCGCCATCCGCACCGCACGGTCCGGGGCGTCCGGGCAGGGGACGGGGTCGTTGAAGAAGACGAGCAGGCCGTCGCCGGCGAAGTGCTCGAGGGTGCCCTCGTACGCGAACACCAGCTCGCCGAGCGCCAGGTGGTACTCCGCCAGCACCTCCATGGTCTCCTCCGGCTCGCCGCTCTCGGCGAACGCGGTGAAGCCGCGCAGGTCGGTGAACACCGACGACGATCTCGCGGCGGTGGCTGCGCAGGAACGACTCGTCGCCGGTGTCGACCACGATCTGGGCGATCTGCGGCGACAGGAAGCGACGCAGCCGGCCCAGCCGCTCGAGCTCGGCGACCTGGGCGTCGACACGCTCCTCGAGGTGCTGGTTCAGCTCGGCCAGCGCGGCCGCCTGCGCGGTGACGGTGTCGTGGTAGCGCTTGACCCGCACGAGCGAGCGCACCCGGGCCAGCAGCTCGGCCCGGTTGAGCGGCTTGGTGATGAAGTCGTCGGCCCCGGCCTCGATGGCGCGCACCTTCTCGGCGTCACCGCTGGCCGTGACCATGACCACCGGGACGAACGACGTCGTGGGCTCCGCGCGGATCCGGCGGCAGGTCTCGTAGCCGTCCATCCCCGGCATCATGATGTCGAGCAGCACGATGTCCGGCAGCTGCTGCGCGAGCAGCGCGAGCGCCTCCTCGCCCGACGCCGCGCAGACCACGGTGAACCCGTGCGGCGACAGCACCGCCTCGAGGAGGCGGAGGTTCTGCGGCAGGTCGTCGACGACGAGCACCCGGGCGTCGTCGGTCACGGTGCACCGCCGGCCCCGCGGGCGTGGCCGCGCACCTGGTCGGGGAAGTCGCGCACGCTGATCGGCTTCATCAGGTAGCCGTCGAAGCCGGACGCCGAGCGCGCGGTCGCGGTCGGCCTGCATCGCGAACGCGCTGACGGCCACGACCGGGATGCCGGCGGTCACCGGGTCGGCGCGCAGCCGGGACAGCGCGGCGTGCCCGTCGATGCCGGGCAGCTGGAGGTCCATCAGGATGACGTCCGGCACCGCCGCGCGGGCCGCGGGCAGGGCCTCCTCCCCCGACGTCACGGTGGTCACCGCGAAGCCGGCGTGCTCGAGCACGTCGCGGGCCAGCTTGAGGTTGCGCGGGTTGTCCTCGACCAGCAGCACCGACAGCGTGGTCTCACGGCCCGGCCTCTCCCGGCCGTCGCCGCCGCCGGCCGCGACCTGGGTCAGCCGGTCGGCGAGCCAGCTGAGGTCGAGCTCGCCCTTCGACGCCACGAACTCGATGCGGCCCTGCAGCCGGCGGCGGTCCTGCGCCGTCAGCGACTTCGCGGTGAGCACGACGACCGGGATCGCGGCCGTGCGCGGGTCCGCCCGCAGCGCGTCGATGACCGCGAAGCCGTCGACGTCCGGCATGAGCAGGTCGACGAGCACGACCGACGGGCGCAGCTGCGCGGATGACGGACAGCGCCTCGGCGCCCCCGGTGCACGTCGTCACGGTCCAGCCGTGGGGCTCCAGGGTCGCCCGGACCAGCTCGAGCGCGGCCGGGTCGTCGTCGATGACGACGACGTCGCGTCGCGCGCTCGACTGGTCCACCCGTTCGGCGACCGCGCGCCAGACGGCCCCGAGCAGGCCCTCCTTCGACACCGGCTTGACGAGGTAGTCCGACGGCCCCGAGCGCGAAGCCACGGCCCCGTTCGGGCAGCACGGTGACGACGACGACCGGGGTGGCCGCGATCTGCGGGTCGGCCTTGATCGCGCTGAGCACGTCCCAGCCGTCCATGCCGGGCAGGTGGATGTCGAGGACGACGGCCGTGGGGCGCAGTGCCCGGATCGCCGCCAGCCCCTCCTCGCCCGTGCGCACGGTGGACCGGGCGCAGCCCGGCGGCCGCGAGGTGCACCGCGACGAGCTCCGCCGAGCTGGGGTCGTCCTCGATGACGACGACGGCCGGCGGGCGTCGTCGACCGCCGGCTCGTCGCCAGCCGCGGCCGGGCCCGGCGCGCTGGACCGGCCGCGGGCAGGGCGAGGCCGAAGGTGCTGCCCACGCCCGACCTCGCTCTCGAGCCACATCCGGCCCCCGTGCAGCTCGACGATCCGCCGGGTGAGGGTCAGGCCGAGGCCGGTGCCCTCCGAGCTCGACGCCGACCGCGTGCCCTGCTGGAAGGAGTCGAAGATCCGCGACCGGTCGGACTCGGCGATGCCGATGCCCGTGTCGGTGACCGTGATCGAGCACCTCGGGCCCCTCGCGTCCAGGCGCGCACCGTGACGCGTGCCCGCCCTCCGGGGTGAACTTGACCGCGTTGCCGACGCAGGTTGAGCAGCACCTGCTTGAGCCGCAGCTCGTCGGCCGTGATGTGGGCCGGCGCGTCCGCCGGCGTCGAAGCGCGAGCTCCACGCCGTGCTGGCCGGCGCGCTCACGCACCAGCGCGAGCACGCTCGTGGATGGCGTCCGCCGCCGGGAAGGTCGTGACGTCCAGCTCCATCCGGCCGGCCTCGACCTTGGACAGGTCGAGCACGTCGTTGAGCAGGGCGAGCAGGTGGCGGCCGGCATCGAGGATGTCCTGCACGTAGTCGGCCTGGCGCTCGTTGAGCTCGCCGAACATCCGCTCGAGCAGCACCTCGGAGAAGCCGATGACCGCGTTGAGCGGGGTGCGCAGCTCGTGCGACATGCTCGCGAGGAAGTCGGACTTGTGCTGGCTCGTCGTGGCGAGCTCGCGGCTCTGCAGCTCGAGCTGCTGGTAGAGGCGCGCGTTGGTCAGGGCGATCGCCGACTGGCTGGCGAAGGCGGTGAGCAGGTCGCAGGTCTCGTCGCTGAAGGCGCCCGGGCGTGAGCCGCCGCACGACGAGCGCCCCGACGATGCGGTCGGGCCGCACGAGCGGGATCACGACGAGCGAGCGCCAGCCGCCGTCGAAGAGCAGGCTCAGGTGCGGGTCGAGCTCGATGTCGGACAGGTCGGCCACCTGCACCGGCAGCCCCGAGGTCGCCGCCCGGCCGACGAACGACTCGTCGACGTGGATGCGCGACCGTCTTGAGCCGCTCGCGGACGTCGTCGCTCGTGCCGTAGGTCGTGCGCACGCGGAACAGCCGGCTCTCCTCGTCGTACTCCATCAGCGACCCGCCGTCGGCGCCGGACAGCTCGACGGCGTGCTCGACGATCGTCGCGAGCACCTCGTCCGGGTCGAGGGTCGAGCTGATCGCCTGCCCGACCTCGGCCAGGGCCTCCATCTCGTCGACCTTGCGCGCCAGCTCGGCGGACCGCGCCTGCAGCGCCGAGGACAGCTCGACGTTGCGCAGGGCGAGCGCCGCCTGCTCGGCGAACGTCGTCAGCAGGGTTCGCGGTGTGCTCGTCGAACGGCTCGACCGTGGTGCGCCAGACCGTGAGGACGCCGACCACCTCGTCGTCGACGATCATCGGCGCCCCGATGATCGAGCGGTAGCCCGCCAGCCGCTGGAACTCGGGCAGGTCGTAGTCGGGGTCGGCCAGCACGTCGGCGATCTGCTGGGTCCGGCGGTCGATCGCCACCCGGCCGATGAGGGTGCCGCGGCCGCGGGGCACCGGGTGGCCGGCCGCGAACGTCGGCGTACTCCGGGTTGAGCCCCTTGGCAGCTCACGAGCCGGTAGCCCGCCGCCGTCGGCGACGTGTGATCTGGGCGGCCTGGGCGCGGCAGAGCCGGCGGGCGTTGCTCGACGACCGCCTCGAAGACGTCGTCCTCCGACGTCGAGGCCCTGGCGAGGACCGACAGGATCTCGCGGGTCGCGGCCAGCTGGTCCTGGGCCTCGGCCAGCCGCGCGGCGAGGTAGACCGGGTCGTCCGCCTCGGCGGCAGGACCGGGGGTGCTGCGGTCGTCACGTGGCTCGGTCACGGGGCTCCGATCACGAGGGGGACCGGGTCGTCCCCCGCCGGTTACCCCAAGCAGTGTGCTCCCTGAAGGCCCCACCTGTCAGTGGCCAATCTGGGCCCCCACCCGCGCCCGAGCCGGCACGACGGCGCCTCAGGCGACCGGCGGCGGGGGCGGCTGCTGTGACTGCTGGGGCTGCTGGGGCTGCTCCCACGGCTGCGGACGCAGCCGGCGCCTGCTGGGCGGCCCGGGCCTGCTCGGCCTCGCGGGCCCGGCGCACCTCCTGCTCGGCCGCGCGCATCGGGTCCATCTCGACGAGCATCTCGCGACCACGCTGCGCGTGCTTGTGCTCGCAGAGCAGCTCGTACTTGGCGGCGACGACCAGGCTCACCGAGGTGAAGTCGCGCTGGCCACCACTGGTGACCCGGTAGACCACGGCCGTCCAGATGACGCCGAACACGGCACCGAACGCCATCGTCGCCACGACGCTGAGGATGTTGAAGCCACCCGACTCGAACAGCGCGAAGATCGTGCCGATGAGCAGCCCGAACCAGGCGCCGGACAGGGCGCCGCCGCTGATCACCCGGCCCCGGGTGAGCCGGCCGGTGACCCGCTCGAGCTGCTTGAGGTCGGTGCCCACGATGAGCACGTCCTGCACCGGGAACTCGTGGTCCGAGAGGTAGTCGACGGCCCGCTGGGCGTCGTCGTAGGAGTCGTAGACCCCCAGCGACATGGGGTACTCGAGCGAGAGGGTGGCGCGCAGGCCCGGGCGCATGGGCTGGGTGCTCATGCCCCCAGTATCCCAGCCGTGGCCGGGGGCCGACACCACGGGCGCTGGTGCGCTGGTTCGGGAGATCGGGGATGCTGGGCGGATGCCAGCGCCCCGCCCGACCGGCCGCCTCGGGGGCCGCCGCGCGACGGTTCGCCGTCGCGGGGGTGGTGGCCGCGGTGTGCGTCGCCGGGGGCGGCCTGGTGCTGCTCGACCGGTCGCGCTCGGACCCGGCGCCCGACGCGGCGGCCCCGACCCGCCCCGCTCCGTCGACCTCGGCTCCCCCGGCATCCACGACGCCCTCGCCGACCCCGTCGGTCACCCCCACCGCGGCGCCGCCGGAGCGCGCGGCCGGCACCGAGCCGGCCGTGCGCCGGCTGCGGGCCGAGGACCGCCATGCGCTCTCGGTGGCCGCCAGCCGGGCGAGCGTCCGCACCGGGGCGCGCGTGCCGGTGGTCTACCTCGTCGCCGACGACGCCCTCGACCTGGGCTGGGCCGCCGTCCCGGCGGCGGCGGCCCGGGACGGGGTCGTGCTGCTGACCCGCGCGGACCGGCTCCCGGGCGCCACCGCGGACGAGCTCGAGCGGCTCGACCCGGCCGAGATCGTCGTCGTCGGGCCGCGGTCGCGCGGTGGCCGAGCGGGTCGTGACCGCGGCCCGCCGGGTGGCCCCGGTGACCCGGGTCGACGAGCGCGACCCCGTCCGCGCCGCCCGCGCGCTGAACCGGGGAGCCTTCGCGACGGCATCCGCCGCCTGGCTGGCCGACGAGGCCCGCCCCACCGACCTGGCCGTGGCAGCAGCCACCGCGGCCGGCCCACCGAGCACCGCTGCTCGTCGTCGACGGGGACGCTCGCGCCCTCCCCGCCGCCGATGCCGACCTGCTCACCGACCTCGGCGTGCGGGGCGCCACCGTCGTGGGTGACCGCCGGGCGGTGTCGTCGGGCGTCGCGTCCGCGCGTCGAGGACGCGGTCGGCGCGGGGGCCGTCGACCGCGCCGCGGCCGACGACCGCGACGCCCTCGCCGCCCGGGTGCACCGGCTCTCGTGGGGGCGGGCCACGGCCGCCGCGGCCTACGTCGCCAACGCCGACCGGCCGACCGACGCGTTCACCGGGGCGTTCCTGGCGGGCCGCGCCGGGGCGCCGCTCTACTGGGCCCGCCCCTACTGCCTGCCGCAACCGACCCGCGCCGGGGTGCTCGCGGCCACGGTCTCCCGGGTCACGGTCCTGGGTGGGGAGAGCTCGGTGCGCAGCCTGGTCGACGACCTCGTGGCGTGCCGCAGCATCGACGACCCGACCAGCACCTGGGTGCTCGTCAACAAGCGCAACGGCCTGTCACCCCGTGGCTTCGAACCCGCCGACCTGAGGGTGCCGGCGATGGAGCACGCCGGCGGCCACGAGCTGCGCGCCGACGCGGCGAAGGCCCTGGCAGCCATGGCGGCCGCCTCGGTGCGGGCCGGGGCCGGGCCCGTGGGCATCGACACCGCCTACCGGTCGCTCGCGACCCAGGACGCGTTGTACGACAAGTGGCTCGCCCGCCGTGGCCGGGTCTGGGCCGACACCTGGTACCTGCGCCCCGGGTACAGCGAGCACCAGACCGGCCTGACCGTCGACCTGCTGCCGATCGGCCGGTCGGGCTGCACGATCAACGACTGCATCGACGAGACGCCCCAGGGGGCATGGCTCGCCCGCAACGCCTGGCGCCACGGCTTCATCCTGCGCTACGAGCGCGGCCACACCTCGACCACCGGCGTCGGCTTCGAGCCCTGGCACTTCCGCTACGTGGGCCAGGCCCTCGCCCGGGCCTACCACGACGGCGGCTGGCACACCTACGAGGAGTTCCTCGGCCGGCCGGCCGCGCCCACCTACTGACCTGCGCCGCCGCGCGCCGCCGGCCGCGGGTGCCTACCATCACGAGGGTGACCGCCCCCCGACCCCGCACCCGCACGCTCGCCGCCGTCGCCCTCGCGGCCACCGTCGTGGGCGTCGCGCTGGCCCCGGCGCCCGTCGCCGCCGCCCCCGAGCCGACCCGTGCCGTGCCCGCAGCGGCGCTGGCCACCGCGGCGCTGCCCGCCGTCGCCGCCCCGACGCTGAGCCGGGTCAGCGGGGCCGACCGCTACGCGGTCTCGGTCGCCGCGTCCCGCAAGGCGTTCCCCACGGGCACGACCGCGCCGGTGGTCTTCCTGGTGTCTCGAGCGGCCGCGCAGGCCGCTCGGCCACGGGGCGGTCCGGCGGCCGCCGCCAGCTGGGTGGCGGCGTGCTGCTCACCCGCGCCCGACGGCATCCCGGCGTCGACCGCCGCCGAGCTCGACCGGCTGAACCCGGCGCGCATCGTGCTGGTCGGCGACACCACCGTGCTCGCCACCGCGGTCGCCCACGCCGCCGATCCGCTACGCCCCGGCCGTGCAGCGGGTGGGCACCACCGGCGCCCGGTCGCACCTCGCTGGCGCTCAACCGGTGCGCCTTCGGGTCGGCCACGAAGGCCTGGGTCGTCACCAGCCAGCGGGCCACGGATGCCGTCGTCGGCGCCACCGCGGCCGGTGCCCACCGCGCCCCGCGTCATCGTCCTCGACGGCACGCCTCGCCGACCTCCCGCCCGCCAACGCCGACCTGCTGCGCGACCTCGGCGTCACGTCGGTGACCGTCGTCGGCTCGGGCGCGGCGGTCTCCGCCGGCATCGAGGCCGACCTGGAGGCGATCGTGGGGTCGGCGAACGTCGTGCGCGCGTCCGGGTCCGACCCGTTCGCCGTGACGGCGCGGGTCAACGCCCTGGCCTGGCCGGCGATGGCGCCGGGTACCGCCTACCTGGCCGACGGCCGGGACACCACCAACGGCTTCGCCGGGGCCCTGCTCGCCGCCCGCACCAAGCGCCCGCTGTACTTCACGAACCCGTTCTGCGTGACCTCGGCGGTGCGCCCCGCGCTGGCCGGGCCGGGTGTCACCCGGGTGGCCCTGCTCGGCCCCGAGTCCTCGGTGCGGGCGCTCGCGGGCCGGCTCGAGCCGTGCCGCAGCATCGACGCGCCCTCGAGCGCCTGGGTGCTGGTCAACAAGCGCAACGCCGTGTCGCCCAAGAGCTTCGTCCCCTCGCACCTCGTCGTGCCGTCGATGCCGTACGCGGGCAGCCACCGGCTGCGCTCGGATGCCGCCGCGGCCCTCGCCCGGATGGCCGCGGCGTCGTACGCGGCGGGTGCCGGGCGGGTCGGCATCGACACGGCCTACCGGTCGTACGACACCCAGAAGGCGCTGTACGCCAAGTACCTCGCGCTCAAGGGCCGCACCTGGACCGACACCTGGTACCTGCGGGCGGGGTACAGCGAGCACCAGACCGGGCTCACCGTCGACCTGCTGCCGATCGGCCGGTCGAACTGCCGGATCAACGACTGCATCGACGAGACGCCGCAGGGCGTGTGGCTGGCCAAGAACGCCTGGCGGCACGGCTTCATCCTGCGCTACGAGAAGGGCCGCACGTCGACGACGGGAGTCGGCTTCGAGCCGTGGCACTTCCGCTACGTGGGCACGGCGCTGGCGAAGGCGTACCACGACGGTGGCTGGCACACCTACGAGCAGTTCCTCGGCGAGCCCGCCGCCCCGACCTACTGAGCCCGAGCCCGAGTGGGTGCTGAAACGGCCGCCGGGGCAACCGTTCCAGCACCCGACTCGGGTCAGCGGTCACTTGGCCTTGTAGTCCTCGAGGAGGCGGCGGCCGATGATCATCTTCTGGATCTCGGCGGTGCCCTCACCGATGAGCAGCATCGGCGCCTCGCGGTAGAGCCGCTCGATCTCGTACTCCTTGGAGTAGCCGTAGCCGCCGTGGATGCGGAAGCTCTGCTCGACGACGTTCGCGCAGTTCTCGGAGGCGAGGTACTTCGCCATCCCGGCCTCGAGGTCGTTGCGCTCGCCGGCGTCCTTGAGCCGCGCGGCCTTGACCATCATCTGGTGGCTGGCCTCGACCATGGTCGCCATGTCGGCGAGGCGGAACAGGATGCCCTGGTGCTCGGCGATCTTCTTGCCGAACGTCTCGCGCTGCTGCGAGTAGGCGATGCCGAGCTCGAAGGCCCGCATCGACAGGCCGCAGGCGCGGGCGGCGACGTTGACGCGGCCCACCTCGACGCCGTCCATCATCTGGTAGAAGCCCTTGCCGGGCACCCCGCCGAGCACCTGCGCGTCGGTCGTGCGGTGCCCCTCCATGATCAGCTCGGTGGTGTCGACGCCCTTGTAGCCCATCTTCTCGATCTTGCCGGGCACCGTGACGCCCTGCGCCGTCTCGCCGAAGCCGGACGTCTTGTCGATGAGGAAGGTCGTCATGTTCTTGTAGGGGCTGTCGCTCTCGCCGAGGTCGGTGCGCATCAGCACCGCGACGAGGTTGGACGACCCGCCGTTGGTCAGCCACATCTTCTGGCCGGTGAGCGACCCACTCGTCGCCCTCGCGGCACGGCCTTGGCGCGGATCGCCGCGACGTCGGAGCCCATCCCGGGCTCGGACATCGAGAACGCCCCGCGCACCTCGCCGGTCGCCATCCGCGGCAGGTAGCGCTGCTTCTGCTCCTCGGTGCCGTGCTGGAGGATCAGGTAGGCCACGATGAAGTGCGTGTTGATGATGCCGCTGACCGACATCCAGCCCCGCGCGATCTCCTCGACGACCAGCGCGTAGGTGAGCAGCGACTCCCCGAGGCCGCCGTACTCCTCGGGGATCATCAGGCCGAAGATCCCCATCTCCTTCATGCCCTCGACGATGTCCGTCGGGTACTCGTCCTTGTGCTCCAGCTCGGTCGCGACCGGGATGATCTGCTCGTTGACGAACTCGCGCACGAGCTTGATGAGCTCGTGCTGCTCCTCGGTGAGGCCGTCCGTGGTCTGGAGTCGGGACACGCGTGATCGCCGCCTTCGGCTGGGGATGGGGTCTGCCTCCCGAGTATGCCGTCGGCCCGCCCGCCGGTGGCCACGGCGGCGGTGTGAGTCCTCCCACCCCGTCGACGCCCGCTCGACGCGCCGGCACCGGTCACCATGGAGCGATGACGCCCGTCGCGAGCACCGACGCCCCGGCCACCCCCGCCGCGGACCCGCCCCCGGTCGTCGGTGGCCGGTTCGCCCCGATCATGGGGCTGCGGCGCAACGCGGTCGACTACGCCGAGAGCATGTGGCGCCGGCACGGCGACCTCGTGCACATGGTGGTCGGCCCGCCGGGGTCGAGCCGTGACGTGTGGTGGGTGCACCACCCCGACGGCGCCGCCCGGGTGCTGTCCGGCAGCTCGTGGCGGGCCTACTCCAAGCGCGACCAGGTGCACGACGAGATCGCCCGCTGGCTCGGCCCGGGCCTGCTCACCGCCGAGGGCGAGGACTGGACCCGCCAGAAGCGCTTCCTCCAGCCGCTGTTCACCAAGGCGGCCGTCGACGGCTACGCCGACCTCATGGTCGACGAGATCGAGACCGTCGTCGGCGAGTGGGACACCGCCGGCTCCCCCACGGTCGACCTCGGCCTGCAGATGCAGCGGCTCACCCTGCGCGTCGTGCTGGCGGCCCTGTTCGGCGACTCGGCCGACGACGTCCTGCCGCACGTGCGGCACTCGTTCCCGGCCGTGTCCGACACCATCCTGCGCCGCGGGCTCGGGGCCGTGCGGCTGCCGGCCGGCATCCCCACCCGCCGGGTGCGCCGTGGCCGGGCGGCGCGCGACGAGCTGTTCGGCGTGTGCGACGCCATCGTCGCCGGGCGCCGCGAGGGGCGCACCACCGGTGAGACCGACCTGCTCAGCCTGCTGCTCGCCGCGCGCGACGGCGACGAGCGGCTCGGCGACGACGAGGTGCGCAGCCAGGTGCTGCTGTTCATGCTCGCCGGGCACGAGACGACGGCCATCGCGCTCACCTTCGCCCTGCACCTGCTCGGCCGCCACCAGGACCTCCAGGACGGCGTGCGCGCCGAGGTGCGCGAGGTGCTCGGCGACCAGCACCCGACCGCCGTCGACGGTCGCCGCCCTGCCGCTGACGACGGCGGTGCTGAAGGAGGCCATGCGGCTCTACCCCTCGGCGCCGATCATGGGCCGGCTGACCGTGCAGGAGGACGAGCTGATGGGCCACCGGGTGCCCGCCGGCAGCAACGTCGTCGTCGTGCCGTGGACCATCCACCGCCACCCCGACTTCTGGGTCGACCCGCTCGTGTTCGACCCCAGCCGGTTCACCGGCACCGGGACCCGCCCCGAGCCCGCGCACCGGTACGCCTGGATGCCGTTCGGCGGCGGCCCGCGCGCCTGCATCGGCCAGCACTTCTCGATGGTCGAGGCGGTGCTGGCCCTGGCGCTGATCCTGCGCGAGCACCGGGTCACGTCGGTGGCCGACTCCGACCAGCTGCCGGTCGGCTCGCTCATCACGCTCTTCCCGACCGAGCCGGTGCTGGCGCGCGTCGAGCGCGTGACGTCGGAAAGTTCGCGGATCGGGAAGCTGACCGAGCCGGATCAAGTATGCGGTGGCGTGCGCGGCACGAACCGGTGCGCCGCACCGGTGCGCCACGCTGGAGTCGAGCGCACGGCATCCGCCGTCGTGCCACGCCGTGACCGGAACGAGAGAAGGAGGCCGACATGTCCACGACTGTCCGGGCCCTCACCGAGCCCTCCCCTTCCTTCCTTCACCAGGAGCACCCCGTGGCACACCAGCCGTTCCACCTGCCCGAGAAGCAGGCCCTCTTCTCGATCGACACCTCACCTGACGCACCCCCCGAGGGCGACCGCTGGTCGTCCTGGGACGGGTCGACCCACGGCCCGAAGCCGCGCCCGGACTGGGTCGATCACCGAGCTCGCCGCCGTCGAGAGCGACCTCGGCGTGCTCAAGACCGGCAAGGAGGCCGACGTCCACGTGCTGCGGCGCTGGGTGCCGGGCACCGACCGGGTCAGCACGATGGCCGCCAAGCGCTACCGCAACGGCGACCACCGGCTCTTCCACCGCGACGCCGGCTACCTCGAGGGCCGGCGCGTGCGCAAGAGCCGCGAGATGCGGGCGATGGCCCGGCGCACCGACTTCGGCAAGCAGGTCATCGCCGGGCAGTGGGCGGCGGCCGAGTTCGACGCCCTCGGGCGGCTCTGGGAGCTCGACCTGCCCGTGCCCTACCCGGTGCAGCTCGACGCGTCCGAGATGCTGATGTCGTTCGTCGGCGACACCTCGGGCGACACCCCGGTGGCGGCCCCGCGGCTGGTCTCGACCCGGCCCGAGCCGGACCTGCTCGCCGACCTGTTCGAGCAGCTGCGCACGGCCATGCTCACCCTGGCGCACCACGGGTGGTCGCACGGCGACCTCTCGCCGTACAACGTGCTGCTCCACGAGGAGCGCCTGGTGCATCATCGACTGGCCGCAGATCGTCGACGTCATCGGCAACCCCCAGGGGTTCGACTTCCTCGAGCGCGACGCCACGACGATGGCGACCTGGTTCGTGCGCAAGGGGCTCGACGTCGACCCCGGCGAGCTCGTCGGCGACCTCGTGGCGGAGGCGACCAGCCGGTTCTGAGCGGGCGGTGGCCCTACGCTGCGACGTATGCCGCCCGCACCGCTCACGCTCGCCGCCCCCACCGTGCCCGACCCGATGGAGGCACCGCCGATCCGCTGGGGCGTGCTCGCCCCCGGCGGCATCGCCAACGTCTTCGCGGATGCCGTGCACGAGGGCACCCGCTCACGCGTCGTCGCGGTGGGCTCCCGCTCGCTGGAGCGGGCGCAGGAGTTCGCCGGCCGGCACGGCGTGGAGCGGGCCCACGGGTCGTACGCCGAGCTCGTCGCCGACCCCGACGTGGATGCCGTGTACGTCGCCAGCCCGCACAGCGAGCACCACGAGCACGCCCTGCTCGCGCTGCGCGCCGGGAAGCCGGTGCTCGTCGAGAAGGCGTTCACCCGCAGCCTGCGCGAGGCCGACGAGGTGCTCGAGACCGCCTCTGCCGCAGGGCTGCTCGCCGCCGAGGCGATGTGGAGCCGCTACCTGCCGCACTACGACGTCATCCGGCGCACCGTCGAGGCCGGCACCCTGGGCGAGGTCGTGCTCGTCGACGCCGACCACGGCCAGCTGCTCTGGCCGGACGGCCCGGCCCGGCTCTCGCAGCCCGAGCTGGCCGGCGGGGCGCTGCTCGACCTCGGCGTCTACCCGGTCTCGTTCGCCGACCACGTGCTCGGTGGGCTCGACGGCGTCACGGCGCACGGCACGCTGACCGAGCTCGGGGTCGACGCCACGACGACGATCGAGGCACGGGGCCCGAGCGGCGGGATCGCCCACCTGTGGTGCTCGATGGCGGGGGCCACCTCGTGCCCGGCCCGGGTCGTCGGCACCGCGGCGCGCCTCGAGGTCGAGGGTCGCTTCTACAACGTCGGCAGCCGCGGTGCGGCTGGTCGGGCCGGACGAGAGCCGTGCTCGACGAGTTCGTGCCGCCGGTGTCTCGACGCACGGGTTCCGGTTCGAGGCCGCCGAGGTCGCCCGGGCGCTGGCCGCCGGCCGGCTCGAGACCTGGTCGATGCCGTGGGCCGCCACCCGCCGGGTGATGGCCGCGATGGACGAGGTGCGCCGCCAGGTGGGCGTCGTCTACCCGGGCGAGGACGCCTGAGCGTGAACCTGCTGCGCTCGCTCGCGATCCTCGCCGGGGTGACCGCGGTGGCCGTCACCGCGATGCTGCTCGTCCGGCGCCGGGCCCCGGCGGGCAGCTTCTTCAGCGACGGCGACCGCGCCTCGGGCGTCTTCGGGGTGCTGGCCACCGGGTTCTCGGTGCTGCTCGGCTTCATCATCTTCCTCGCCTTCCAGGCCTACGACGACACCAGGTCCGGGGCCGAGACCGAGGCCGCCGTCGTCGTCCAGATGGTGCAGACCGCGCAGCTGATGCCGGCCGGCTCGTCGCAGGAGCTCACCGGCGAGCTGATCTGCTACGGCCGCTCGGTCGTGGGCACCGAGTGGGACGCCGTGGCCGCGTGGTGGTGCCCAGGACTCGATCAACCCGTGGGGCGCGCAGATGTTCATCACCGTGGCCGCCCTGCAGCCCAAGACCGCCACCGAGCAGTCGGCCTACGACCGGTGGATGGCGCAGACGGCCGACCGGCAACAGGCCCGCAACGACCGGGTGCACACCGCCCAGGGCATCATCCCGGCGCCGCTGTGGCTGGCGCTTGTACCTCATCTGCGCGGTGATCTTCGTCTTCCTGCTCTTCTTCGCCGACAGCGCCGAGCGGGCCCTGACCCAGGCGGTGCTCATGGGCAGCGTCACGCTGGTGATCACCGTGCTCATGCTGCTCCTGGGCTTCTTCGACAACCCGCACGGCGCTGGCCTCGGTCAGCTGAAGCCGACCGAGATGGAGCGCTCGCTGCGCATCATCGACGCCCAGCTGCACGCCCTCGGGATCACCGACCCCCCACCGTGCGACGAGCTCGGCAACGCCCGCTGACTACGCGTCCCCGCCGCCGGTCGGTGGCTGCGGCGGTGGTCGCCGGCCGGGTCAGCAGGATGACCAGGCTCAGCAGGAGCACCCAGAGCGGGAAGATCAGCTGGCTCCAGCGGTGCTCCCCCGCCGCGACCATCAGCACCAGCGCCACGGCGTAGCCCACGAAGGCGACCCAGCGCGGGATCGCCCTCGTCCGCAGGCCGACGGTGCTCACCGACAGCGTGAACACGGCCGCCATCCGCATGGCGTAGACCGACACCAGGATCTGGGTGCTGTCCCGGCCGAAGGCCCACACCTCGATGTCGGGCGACGGCCGGGCCGACAGCTCGAGCACGCTGCTCGAGGACGCCGCGCCGGCGAAGAGCATGGCGAGGAAGAGCAGGCCGCTGCCGAGGAAGACCGTCGAGAAGAGCCGGTCCTCGACGTCGCCCAGCTGGTCACGCACCACCCCGATGAACCACAGGAAGGCGATGCCGGCGAACGGCACGAGCTGCAGGCTCCACCGGATCAGCCGACGGCTGGACGGCATCCGTCTGCAGCGACTGGAGCGAGTCGTCGGCGAGGGCGAGCCGCATCATGACCATCGCGGTGATGAGCAGCACGGCGAAGAGGATGCCGGCGACCGCCGCCGAGCGACGGGTGCGCCAGTGGCGGGCGGTGAGGCGGGACGGTGCCGGGCTGGTCGTCATCGCGCCAGCATGGTGGCCACCCGCGCCCGGTGTCGACGCCCGCGCCGGGTGAGGGCCGGGCCGGGCGCCCGCCGGTCAGCCGGTCAGCGCGGCGAGGAAGACCGACTCGAGGTCCTCGGGGCGGGCGGCGGTGTAGGCCTTGCCCTTGGTGGTGGCGGCGATGTTCCGCAGCGCCCTCGCGTCGGCACCCGAGCCCAGCGCGATCGTGACGACCTCCACCGGGCGGGCCGGGTCGGCGCCGTCGACCAGGCGGGCGAGGGTGGTGCGCAGGTCGGGGCTGCCCGGGTCCTCGTTCTTGCCGTCGCTGATCAGCACGACGGTGTTCGGCCCGGGCTGCCAGCCGGCGCGCACCGCGCCGACGGCGGCGAGCGTGGTGTCGTACAGCCCGGTGTCGCCGTCCGCGGTGATCCGCGGCACCGAGGTCGCGATGGTGTCGCGGGCGGTGCCGCCACCGACCCGGCGGTCGAGCCGGCCCAGCGGGACGACCGCGCGGTAGTCGGCGCCCTTGGCGGCGCGCGAGAAGGTCCACAGCCCCACCGAGGCCTGGTCGGAGAAGAACGGCAGCGAGGCCAGCAGCGCCTCCTTGGCGACGGTCAGCCGGGTCTTGCCGGTGGTGCCGACCTCCTCCTTCATCGAGCCGGAGGTGTCGAGCACGACGAGGAGGGAGCCCCGGCGGTCCAGGGCGGTCCAGTTCTGCAGGGTGCGGGCCAGCACGTCCTGGCTGGGCTGGGCGGGGGTGTAGCGCGGCTCGGTCGGCACGACCCCGGTGGCCGGCGTCGCCGCCGCGTCGAGCCGGGCGGCCCGCCAGCCGGCGCGCTGGAGGGCGTCCTGGGGCGCGCCCCGCACGACGAAGTCGGCGAAGGCCTCGGATGCCGTGCGCTGCGCGTCGCTGACCCACGACGCCGCGCAGCGGCAGCACCGGCACCTCGCTGACCACCCAGCCCTCGGTCGGGTAGATCGCCGCGACCTCGACGGCCGGCTTGGCGGCGTTGAAGGCGACGACCTCCTGCTCGGTCGCGGGCACGATCGGCAGGTCGCGCAGCCCCTCGGCGGCGGTGGCACCCTTGGCCCGCAGCGCGGCGAGCGCGCCGGACAGGTTGCCGGTGGCGCCGTTCACGGCGTTGTGCGCGGTGACCAGGCGGCGGCGCAGGTCGTCGGTGGCCTCGGCGCCGATCGCCAGGTCGCGGTAGACCGCCACGGTCGAGCCCAGCCCGGCGGTGGAGGTCAGCGGGTCGGGCCAGTCGAGCCGCACCCGGCCCCACTCGGGGTGCTTCACGGCCGACCAGCCGGCGGGGTTCGCGGCGAGCGCGCTGAGCTGCTCCCACGAGGGCTGGGTCTCGGGCCAGCCGAGGGCCTCGGCCATCGGGCGCGGGGCGGCGAAGACGACGGGGGTGGCGGCGACCACCGGGTAGTTGCGGGGCAGCACCGAGCTCAGGCGGGGGTCACGGGCGAGCACGCTGCGCCACAGCGAGGAGTCGGGCACCCAGGTGGTCGGGGCGTTCGCGGTGTCGCCGTCCAGCGCGCGGGAGACCTGCTCGGACAGCTCCTGCGGCGAGGCTGCGGTGATCTGCGTGGTCGTGCAGGGCACGCCGGCCCGGTCCTTCACCCAGGTGTCGAAGTCGTCGGCATACGCCTTGAGCGTCGACGACAGGGCCGGTGCGGCGGCGATCCGCAGGGCGGCCTCCCCCGAGCAGCCGGCGGCCGTGGCCTCGGCGTCGTCACGGAACACGACCAGGCCGATGCCCGCCAGCACGGCCATGAGCACCACCACCGCGAGCACCACGAACGGCCAGCGGCGGCGCCGGCGCGGTGCGGCCGCGTGCCGGTGGCGCGCGGCGGAACCACCGCCTCGCCGTCCCGCATCGGGCGCCCCTGCTGCAGCCGTCATGGCCCGAGTGTGTCCGACCGGACCCCCGCTGGGACCACTAAATGACGGATTCGTCCGACTTTCTGCGGGGTCGCCGGGGTCGGCGAGGGGGCCCGGGCGGAGGCTGCGAGGGGGTCAGCGCACCACGACGCGGCTGCCGACCGGCATCAGGTCGGTCGCCCAGATCATGTCGATGGCGGCGTTGCTGAGCCGTGGCGCAGCCGTGCGAGTCGGGCCACGGCGGGATGTTCCCCGAGCCGTGCACGGCGATGCCGCGGTGGAAGAAGCGCGGCCGCCAGAGCTGGCCGAGCGAGTTGGTGACAGGGCCGTCGACGGCGCGGTAGACCGTGTAGCTGCCGCGCGGCGTGACGGCGATGGCGCGGTTGCCCGAGGTCGAGGTGTACTCCTCGCCGCTGCCGGTGGAGGTGTTCAGGATCGTGCGCACCGAGCCACCGCGCACGACGAGCAGGATCTGCCGGTCGAGGTCGATCTCGACCCCGTTGCCGCCGATCGTGGCCTTCGGCCGGATGCCGGCCTCGAGCGCCCGGAGCGTCTTCGGCCCGACGACGCCGTCGCGCTTGAGGCCCGCGGACTTCTGGAACGCCCAGACGGCCTGCTGGGTCAGCGACCCGAACGAGCCGTCGGGGGCGCCGAGCCAGTAGCCGAGCTCCTTGAGGCGCTGCTGCAGGGCGAGCACCTTGGGGCCGGAGTCGCCGCGGATCAGGCTGGTGCGCGGCTTCGTGGTGGCGCTCGGCGACGGGGTCGGGCTTCTTCGTGGGGGTCGCCGACGGGCGTGGGCGTCGCAGCTCCGACGGCGTCGCGGTGGGGGTCGGCGAGGGCGTCGGTGGCGGGGTGCTCGGCGTCGGCGTCGTGGTGGCCTCCACGGCCGGGGTCCACCCGGTCGACGCCGTGGTGGACGGGGTCGCACCCGCGGCCGCCGGGGTGGCCTCGCCCGAGGTCCACGAGCCCTGGAGCGACCCGCAGCCGGCGAGCAGCACCGCGGCGGCCGTCAGGGCAGCGGCGGTGGTCGCCGCGCGCGTGCCCCTGGTCCGACCCATTCGCCCTGCTCCGTCCGTGCTCCGGCGGCACTCACCGGGCCCACCAGCAGACGGGACCGGGCCGGTGGGCGCCACTCGACGCGCCGGTCGTGACCGACTCGTTGCCTGGCGGCCGACCCGGCGGCGTCAGCCGCGGTTCCGGATCGCCTCGTCGGTCGCGATCACCTTGCGGGCGATCTCGACGTGGAGGTTCTCCACCATCCTCCCCCGATGGGTCACCACCCCTGCACCGTCGCCCGCCTCCCAGGCGGCGAGGATCTCGCGGGCGTCCTCGACCTCCTCGGCCGACGGGGCGAAGACCGCGTTGCACGGCTCCACCTGCCCGGGGTGGATCAGGGTCTTGCCGTCGAAGCCCAGGTCGCGCCCCTGCCGGCACTCCGCCTCGAACCCGTCGAGGTCCTTGACGTCGTTGTAGACGCCGTCGAGGATCGCGACGCCCGACCGCCGGGCCGCGAGCAGCGCCAGCGACAGGGAGGTCAGCAGCGGCTCGCGGCCGGGCACGTGCCGAGCGCCGAGCTCCTTGACCAGGTCGTTGGTGCCCATGACGAGCACGGCCAGCCGCGGTGAGGCGGAGGCGATCTCACCCACGCCGAGCACGGCCTCGGGCGTCTCGACCATCGCCCACAGCCGGGTGCGCTCCGGGGCCCCGTGGCGCTCCATGGCCGCGACCAGCGAGCGCACCTCGTCGGCGCTGTTCACCTTCGGCACGACGATGCCGTCGGGCCCCGCCGCGCACGCCGCCGCGAGGTCGTCGTCGTGCCACGCGGTGCCGCTGCCGTTGACCCGGATGGTCACCTCCCGCGTGCCGTACTCGCCGGATGCCGCTGCCGCGCAGGCGTTCTCGCGGGCGGCGACCTTGGGGTCGGGCGCCACGGCATCCTCGAGGTCGAGGATCAGCCCGTCGACCGGGAGCGTCTTGGCCTTCTCGAGCGCCCGCTCGTTGCTGCTCGGCATGTAGAGCACCGAGCGGCGCGGGCGGTAGGCCGTGTCGCCGCTCATGCGCCCGGCTCCCCACTCGCAGTGGCCTGCCACGGCGTACAGCGCGGCGAGCTCGGGGTCGTTGGCCGAGAGCCGCTCGGCGAGCTCGAGGATGACGAGGCACTGCTTCAGGCTCGCGTCGTCCTCCATCTTCCCGTCGAGCATCACGGCGCCGGTGCCGTCGCCCATGGCCTCCTTGACCCGGCGGGCGTGGGCGACGTCGTCGGCGCTGGGGCTGAACACCTTCTTGGCGATGACGATCTGCGCGGGGTGCAGGCGTCCAGGTGCCGACGCAGCCGAGCAGGAAGGCGTTGCGGAACTGGTCCTCGCAGGCCACGACGTCGGCGATGTCGCCGAACGGGCCGTAGTACGGGAAGATCCCGTGCATCGCGCAGGCGTCGACCATCCGGGCGATCGTGTAGTGCCAGAGGTCCTGCTGGTAGGTCGCGCGGTCGCCGTCGATGTCGCCGTCGACCGGGTCCTGGCGCACCAGGTAGCCGGGGTGGCCGCCGCCGACGCGCGTGGTCTTCATCCGGCGGTCTGGCGGCCAGGTCGGCCGGGCCGAGGCAGAGGCCCTGCATCCGCGGGCTGGCGCCGGCGATCTCCTCGACGTTCGCCACGCCGCGGGCCGTCTCGAGGATGGCGTGGACCAGGATCGGCCGGGTCAGGCCGGCCGCGCCTCGAGCTGGGCGAGCAGCCGGTCGACGTAGTGGATGTCCTCGGGGCCCTGCACCTTGGGGACCATGATGACGTCGAGCCGGTCGCCGATCTCGGTGACCAGGGTGGTGAGGTCGTCGAGCGCCCAGGGCGAGTCGAGCGAGTTGACCCGGGTCCAGAGCTGGGTGTGCTCGCCGAAGTCGGTGCCGCGCGCGATCTCGACCAGCCCGGCGCGGGCGGCCTCCTTGTTCTCGGCCTGGACGGCGTCCTCGAGGTTGCCGAGCAGCACGTCGACCGCGGCGACCAGCTGGGGCACCTTGGCCGCCATCTTCGGGTTGCTCGGGTCGAAGAAGTGGATCATCCGGCTCGGCCGGGCGGGCACCTCCCGCAGCGGGGCGGGTGCCCCCACGGCGAGGGGCGTGAAGAAGTCCTTGGCGCTGCGCATGCGGAGCCTCTCATCGGTGAGGTCAGGGTCTGCCGGGGACGCTAGCAGCGCGGTGCACCGCGGTCGCATGAGCCACGTCACGTGTGACCCACGACGCGCTCGGGTCAGCCGAGCTCGCGCAGGCCGGGCAGCCGGGTGGCGAGCTGCTCGCCGACGGCCACCGGGTCGTCACCTCGCACGATGAGCAGGACGTCGGTCACGCCGACGGCCACGTAGGGCTCGGTCGTCGCCCGCACCCGGTCGACGTCGTCGGCGCCGACGCCGAGCTGCACCGACCGGCGGATCTCGCCGGGGTCGCGCCCGACGTCGGCGCAGTGCTGGTCGAGGATCCGGGACGAGGCGGCGACCTCCTCGGCCGTGCCACCCGCCGCGTTCCACACGTCGGCGTACTGCGCGGCGAGCCGCAGCGTCCGCTTCGGCCCGGAGCCCCCGACCCAGATCGGCGGGTGCGGTCGCTGCACCGGCTTCGGCTCGGCCACGGCGTCCTGCAGCTGGTAGTGCGTGCCCGCGAAGGTGGTGCGCGGCTGGGTCCACAGCCCCCGGATGACCTGGCAGGCTCTCCTCGAGCCGGTCGGCGCGGTCCCCGCGGGTGCCGAACTCGAGCCCGAGCATGGTGTGCTCGTTCTCGGCCCAGCCGGCCCCGATGCCGAAGTCGAGGCGCCCGCCGGACAGGTGGTCGACCGTGACCGCCATCTTCGCCAGCACCGCCGGGTGCCGGTAGGTGTTGCCCACCACGGCACACCCGATGCGGGTGCGCGTGGTGAGCTGGGCCATCGCCGCCAGCATCGTCCAGGTCTCGAAGATCGGGCCGTCGTCGCGCGGCCCCAGCGAGGCGAAGTGGTCCATGACCCAACAGCTGTCGAAGCCGCTCTCGTCGGCCAGCCGCCACAGGTCGCGCAGCTGGTCGATCGTGGCGTTCTGGCTGAGCTTGATCCCGAAGCGCAAAGGAGGTCATCTCCCAGTCATACCGGATGCCGTGCCGCGCAGCGCCGCCGCGCGACCGGCGAGACCGGCGCCGCGCGGGGCCGGTCAGCAGTCGAACACCTGCCAGCAGAGGTCGTTGCGCAGCCGCTGGTCGTCGAGCACGAGCTCGCGGATCGCCGTCCGGCAGCTGCGCGCGCTGCCACCGGCACTCGAGCCGCCCGGCCGCCTCCCCTCGGCCGTCGGGGGCGGCGCCCGCACGGCCTTGATCGCGTAGGCCGCCGCGCCGAGCTCGTGGGCGGCGACGTGCGCCACCACGGCGGCCTGCCCGGCGGCGAAGGCGGCGTGCCGGGCGGCCCCGGCCAGCGGGCGGGCCGCGGCCATGGCGTGCCCACCGGCCGCGCGCGAGTCCGACATCCTGACCTCGCCGCGGGCCCACGCCCGCACCACGTCGACCGCGTGGCGGGGCCTGCGTCCGCCGGCTGGTCCGCCTCGAACAGCGGCAGCACGTGCTCCGCGCACGACGCGGCCCACAGCGCCAGCAGCCGGTGGTCGGCGTCGGTGAGCGTCCCGCCACGGCGGATGGTGGTGAAGCGGGGGTCGCGCTGCGGAGGCAGGATCACCGGCGCACCGCTGCTGGCTCCATCCGGTCACGGTACCCAGCCGGTGTGGGAGAGTTCCAGCGTGAGCGAGGAGGCGCCGGCACCGGCATCGGTCAACGTCACCCGGCTGATCCACGAGGCGGCCAGCAAGTCGGGCCTGCTCTGGGTGCGCCTGCCCGGCGGCGAGACCCACCCGGTGTGGCACGTCTGGCACGACGACGGCGACGAGCGGGGCACCGGCCCCGCGGCCTACGTCGTCTCCGGGCCCGGCGAGCAGCCGCTGCCCTGGCTGCCCGACGAGGTCGAGCTGATCCTGCGCAGCAAGGACACCGGCGGCCGGCTGATCACCGTGCACGCGACGGCCCGCGAGGTCACCCCCGAGGATGCCGGGTGGGACGCCGCGGTCGAGGTGCTGCGGCCCGAGCGGCTCAACGCGGTGGGCGACACCGCCGAGCGCTGGCGGCAGTCGTGCACCATCCACAAGCTCACCCCGCACGGCCGCCTCGTCGAGGGCCCGGGGTCGTACACGGACGGCTCGGGGGTGGCGCCGGTGCGCCCGGCCGCCACGGCGACCAGCGGCTGGCGGCCCTGGCACTGGCGCGGCCGGGCCGGCGCCCGCCGCAACACCCGGCCCTGACCGCCGCCGCGCGGTGCCCGGCCCGGGCGCCCCGCCCCGATAGCCTGTGCCGGTGAGCACGCCGACCCGCGCCTTCGTCGGCCGCCTGACCGAGCTCAGCGTCTTCGACCCGCTCGGTGACCAGGTCGGCCGGGTTCGCGACGTCGTCGTCACCTTCAGCCTCGACCCGCACCCGGCCCCGCGTCATCGGCCTGGTCGTCGAGGTGCCGGGGCGCCGCCGCGTCTTCGTGCCGATGACCCGGGTGACCTCGGTCGAGGGTGGCCAGGTCATCACCACCGGCCTGGTCAACATGCGCCGCTTCGAGCAGCGCGGCAACGAGACCCTCGTGGTCGCCGAGCTCTTCGAGCGCCCGGTGCAGGTGCGCACCGAGGAGGGCGAGGTCGTCGAGGCCACCGTCGAGGACGTCGGCATCGAGCAGCTCGGCACCCGCGGCTGGGCCGTGGCCCGGGCCTTCGTGCGCACCGGGGCGCACCGCAGCGGGCTGGGCCGGCTCGGCCGCCGCCGCGGCGAGACCCTGCTCGTCGCCATCGAGGACGTCGTCGGCCTGCGCGAGCCCACCGAGGCGCAGAGCGCCGTCCGCCTGCTCGAGGCCTACGAGGACCTCAAGCCCGCCGACCTCGCCGAGGTCATCCACGACCTCACCCCGCAGCCGCCGCGCCGAGGTGGCCGCGGCGCTGGGCGACGAGCGCCTCGCCGACGTCATCGAGGAGCTGCCCGAGGACGACCAGGTCGAGATCCTCGCCGGGCTCGCCAGGTCGACCGCGCCGCCGACGTGCTCGAGGCGATGGAGCCCGACGACGCCGCCGACCTGCTCGCCGAGCTGCCCAAGGAGCGCCAGGAGGAGCTGCTCCAGCAGATGGAGCCCGACGAGGCCGCCGACCTGCGCCGCCTGCTCACCTACGACGAGAACACCGCCGGTGGCCTGATGACGACCGAGCCGGTCATCCTCGGCCCCGAGGCCTCCATCGCCGAGGCCCTCGCCGTCGTGCGCCGGGCCGAGCTGTCCACGGCGCTGGCCTGCACCGTGTTCGTCTGCCGCGCCCCGCTCGAGACGCCCACCGGGCGCTACCTCGGCATGGTGCACATCCAGCGGCTGCTGCGCGAGCCGCCGCACGCGTCGATCGGCGGCATCCTCGACAAGGACGTCGAGCCGCTCGCCCCCGACGCCACCCTGGGCCAGGTGGCCCGGATGCTCGCCACCTACGACCTGGTCGGCGCTGCCGGTCGTCGACGCCGAGGGCCACCTGCTCGGCGCGGTCACCGTCGACGACGTGCTCGACCACATCCTCCCCGAGGACTGGCGCGAGGAGCGCCACGACGTGGTGACCCCCGAGGGGGTGCGCCGTGGCTGAGCGCGACCGCCGGGTGCGCATCGACCAGCCCCGCGAGGGCCGGTCGCCGCTGGCACCGCGCCGAGCCTGTTCACCGAGGAGGCCTTCGGGGTCGCTCTCGGAGAAGTTCGCCCGCTACATGGGCACCCCGTACTTCCTCATCGGGATGACGCGTCTTCGTCGCGGTCTGGCTGCGCTGGAACACCCTGGCGCCGCGAGACCGTGCGCTTCGACCCGTACGCCGTTCATCTTCCTCACCCTGATCCTCAGCCTGCAGGCGTCCTACGCCGCGCCGCTGATCCTGCTCGCGCAGAACCGCCAGGCCGACCGCGACCGGGTGGCGCTCGAGCAGGACCGCAGCCGCGACGAGCGCAACCTCGCCGACACCGAGTTCCTCACCCGCGAGGTCGCCGCCCTGCGCATCGCCCTGCGCGACCAGGCGACCCGCGACTTCGTGCGCGGCGAGCTGCGCGACCTGCTCGACGAGCTCGAGGAGCGCGGGCTGGTGCTCGTGCGCCGCGAGGAGCTCGAGGCGGCCTACGACGCCTCGGCCAGCCGTGCGGCCTCGGCCGCGGACGAGGGCACCGGTTCGCCGACCTAGACTGGGCGCATGTCCCAGGTCAGCCCCGACGCCCTGCACGCCGCCCTCGAGACGGTCATCGACCCCGAGATCCGCAAGCCCGTCACCGAGCTCGGCATGGTCGAGAGCGTGGCCGCCGACGAGGCGGGCCACGTCGCCGTCACCATCCTGCTCACCGTGGCGGCCTGTCCGCTCAAGGACACCCTGACCAAGGACACCACCGCGGCGCTGGCCGCCGTCGAGGGCGTCACCGGCGTCACCGTCACCCTCGGGGTGATGAGCGACGAGCAGCGCGGCGAGCTGAAGACCAAGCTGCGCGGCGGGGTCGCCGAGCGCGAGGTGCCGTTCGCCCGGGCCGGCTCGCTCACCCGCGTGTACGCCGTCGCGTCCGGCAAGGGCGGCGTCGGCAAGTCGTCGGTCACCGCCAACCTCGCGGCATCCCTGGCCCAGCAGGGCCTGCGGGTCGGCGTCGTCGACGCCGACATCTACGGCTTCTCGATCCCCCGCATGCTCGGGGTCGACCGGCCGGCCGACCCAGGTCGACGACATGATCCTGCCGCCGCTCAGCCACGACGTGAAGGTCATCTCGATCGGCATGTTCGTGCCCGGCAACCAGCCCGTCGTCTGGCGCGGCCCGATGCTGCACCGCGCGCTGCAGCAGTTCCTCGCCGACGTGTTCTGGGGCGACCTCGACGTGCTCCTGCTCGACCTGCCGCCGGGCACCGGCGACATCGCCATCTCGGTGGCCCAGCTCATCCCCAGCGCCGAGATCCTCGTCGTCACGACCCCGCAGGCCGCCGCCGCCGAGGTCGCCGAGCGGGCCGGCGCGATCGCCCTGCAGACCCACCAGCGGGTCGCCGGCGTCATCGAGAACATGAGCTGGCTCGAGCTGCCCGACGGCACCCGCCAGGAGATCTTCGGCTCCGGCGGCGGCCAGGAGGTCGCCGAGTCGCTGACCCGCGCGATCGGGTCCGACGTGCCGCTGCTCGGCCAGATCCCGCTCGACACCCGCCTGCGGATCGGCGCCGACCAGGGGATGCCGGTCGTGCTCGGCGAGCCCGACTCCCCCGCCGCCGTCGCGCTGCGCGGCATCGCCAAGGGCCTGGGCTCGCGGGCCCGCGGCCTGGCCGGGCGCTCGCTCGGCCTCACGCCCGCCGGCCGCTGACCGTCGGGCGAACTCCCCGGCGGTAGACTGGGACTCACCGAGGGTGCGCAGGGCCGGGTTCGACCGGCACCAGCCCCCGGCTCTCCACCACGGCCCCACCGGGCCCGGATCGAGCCATCATGTCCACCACCGTCATCATCGTCCTCGTGGCGATCGCCGTCCTGCTCGTCGTGCTCCTCGCGATGTCCGTCAAGGTCGTCAAGCAGTACGAGGAGGGGGTGGTCTTCCGCTTCGGGAAGGTGACCGGCCCCCGGCATCCCGGGCTGCGGCTGATCATCCCGTTCGTCGAGGTCCTGCACCGCGTCTCGCTGCGGATCGTCACCATGCCGATCCAGTCGCAGGGCATCATCACCCGCGACAACGTGAGCGTCGACGTCTCCGCGGTCGCCTACTTCCGGGTGGTCGACCCGATCCGCTCGGTGGTCGCCATCGAGAACCCGAACGCCGCCATCAACCAGATCGCCCAGACCACGCTGCGCAAGGTGGTCGGCCAGCACACCCTCGACGAGACCCTGTCCGAGACCGACGCGATCAACCTCGACATCCGCTCCATCCTCGACGTGGCCACCGTCGAGTGGGGCATCGAGGTCACCCTCGTCGAGCTCAAGGACATCCAGCTGCCCGACAGCATGAAGCGCGCGATGGCCCGCCAGGCCGAGGCCGAGCGCGAGAAGCGGGCCAAGATCATCAACGCCGAGGGTGAGGCCCTCGCGGCCGCCGCACTGGGCGAGGCGTCCGACACGATGATGGCGCACCCGATCGCGCTGCAGCTGCGCAACCTGCAGAGCCTGGTCGAGATCGGCGTCGACAAGAACACGGTCGTGGTGTTCCCCGCGCCGCTGATGTCGACGATCGCCGAGCTCGGCACCTTCCTGGCCCGCGAGGGGGTCGCGGCCGACACCCACGACCGCACTCCCGCAGCACTGCTCACCCCCGAGGAGCTCGCGCTCGCCGGCGCCGGGCACTGACCCTCGCGCGCGCTGGGGTCAGGTCGCGTCGACGTCCCACGGGACGGGGCGGGCGGGGTCCCAGCTGCGCGGGTCGGCGATGACCGGGATGCCGTTCTCGTCGTCACCGACGCTGGTGCTGTAGGTCGGGGCGGAGCCGTTGGTCGCCGCGGCACCGGCCACGGCCGCGGCTCCGGCGGCCGTCGCGCCGCCCTTGGTGGACACCGCCCCACGCACCGAGTCGATCTCGCCGCGCACCGGCGCGATGGCCTCGTCGAGGGGGTCGAGGAGGGCCTCCTTGACGATGCGGCGCGGGTCGTACTGGCGCGGGTCGTACTGGCGCCAGTTGATGTCCTCGTACTCGGGCCCGAGCTGGTCCTTGAGCTGGTCCTTGGCGCCCTCGGCCATCACCCGCAGCCGGCGGATGGCGTGCGCCAGCTTGGCCGCGTACTCGGGCATCCGGTCGGGGCCGAGCACGAACACCGCGATCAGCGCCAGCAGCACGATCTCCCAGCCGTTCACGCCAAGCACCGTGCCGTCACCGCCTTCTCGTCGACCTGGACACCCGGCCGGTGGTCACCCGGCCGAACCTTCGAGGACCATCGTGACATCCTGCTCGCTCCCGCTGCGACGGATGGTGAGAGTCACCTTGTCACCGACGGTGCGGGCGCGGATCGCGACGACCAGCTCGCCGCCCGCGGAGACCGGCTTGCCCTCGAAGGCGATGACGACGTCGCCCGCCTTGAGGCCGGCCAGGTCGGCGGGGCCGTCGGGGTTGACCGCCGGCTCCCCGTTGGGCCCCTCGTCGGCGATGCGCACGCCCTCGCCGGTGTAGGAGGAGTCGAGGTAGACCCCGATGACGGGGTGCACGGCCTTGCCGGTCTTGATCAGCTGGATGACGGTCGTGCGCACCTGGTCGCTCGGGATGGCGAAGCCGACCCCGATGTTGCCGCTCTGCGCGCTGCTCGACGAGCCGGGCGCCGTGGCGATCGCCGAGTTGACCCCGATGACCTGGCCCTGCATGTCGAGCAGCGGCCCGCCGGAGTTGCCCGGGTTGATCGCGGCGTCGGTCTGGATGGCGTTGATGTACGACTGGTCGTCGGCCTCACCCGGCGTGACCGGCCGGTTCAGGGCGCTGACGATGCCGGCGGTGACGGTGGAGTCGAGCCCGAGCGGGGCCCCGACCGCGATGACCTCGTCGCCGACGACGACGTCGGCGGACCGGCCCAGGGTGAGCGGGACGAGGTCGGTGCGGTCGACCTTGACGACGGCGAGGTCGTAGGAGCCGTCGCGCCCGACGACCGTGCCGGACACCTGCTGGCCGTTCGCGAGCACCACGGTGATCTTGCCGCCGTCGGCGGCACCGGCCACGACGTGGTTGTTGGTGACGATGTGGCCGGAGCCGTCGTAGACCCAGCCGGAGCCGGTGCCCGAGCCGTCGGCGCCGCTGACCCGCAGGGTGACCACGCTCGGGGTGGCGCGGGCGGCGATGTTGGCGACGGTGCCGTTGGCCCGGGTCGTGGCGCCCGCTCCGGCGCTCGGCGCCGGGGCACCACTGGCGCTGGTGCCCGCGCTGCCGCGGTCGGCGAGCGCGCCGCCGAGCAGGCCGCCGACGAGCCCGGCGACCAGGGCGACCGCGACGGCGACCCCGATGAGCGCGCCCCAGCCCGGGCCGCGCCGGCGGGTGGCCGGCTCGGTGCCCGCGGGGGCGGTCAGCGGGGGGTACGACGGGTAGGCGGGGGCCGCGGACGACGTCGTGGGGACCGGCTGGGTGGCGGCGTACGGGTCGTAGGCCGCGCCGGCGTACGGGGTCGCTCTGGTCGGCGGCGTACGGGTCCTGGGCAGCGGGGGCGTAGCGGGTCGGCACTGGTGCGAGCGGCGTACGGGTCCTGGCCGTACGACGCCGGCGCCTGCGCACCGACCGGGCTGGCCCACACCGGGTCGGGGGTCGGCGGCACCTGCGGTGCCTGGGTCACCTCGGCCTGCGGGATCTCGGTGGTCTGCGCCGGGTCGCCGGACGACTCGTCGTGCTCGGGTCGCCCCCACGGGCTCCAGTCGTCGCGGCCGGGCTCGTGCTCGCTGGTCATGGCGTCGATTCTGCCCGCTCGCCGAGGCGACCGACGACCACGGTCTGGGTCAGCCGCACCTGGCTGATCGACACGGGTGCGGAGGCGGCGCGGGTCGGGGCCGCGGCGGGCGAGACGACCGGGGCCGTGGCGGTGGCGAACCCGGGGCGCGCGCCCACCGGCACCGGGGCGACGGTGAGGCTCCACGCGGCGGCCGCGGACAGCCCGGCGGCAGCCGCGGCGACCACGGTGGCCCGCAGCGCGCTGCGGTGGCACGGGGGCGCCGAGGGGTGCAGCAGGGCCAGCTGGTCGTGGCCGGCGCGCACCGGGCGGGGGCCGAGGTCGGTCGCGAGCGCGGCGCCGAGCGCGAGCAGCGACGAGCGCAGGTCACCCGGCATCGACGGGGCACCGGCCAGCGCACTGCGCAGCCGGCGCTCCTGGGCGACCTCGTGGGCGCAGGCCTGGCAGGCGACGAGGTGGCGGTCCCACGCCCACTGGCGGTCCACGGGGAGGCGGCCGGCGGCGTACTCCGTCAGCTCGTCACCCTGGCACTGCACCCGCATGGCGTCGGTCATACGACGCCTGCAGCCGGGCGACGGATGATGCCGGCGCGGCTCTTGGTGGGGGTCGTGGTGGTGGAGGGCTGCGGGGCGCGGTGCGCGAGCGACTCGCGCAGCTGGGCGCGGCCGCGGTGGATGCGCGAGCGCACCGTGCCGAGCTTGATGCCCAGGGTCGCGGCGACCTCCTCGTAGGAGAGCCCCTCGATGTCGCACAGCACGACGGCGGCCCGGAAGTCGGGCGACAGGGCGTCGAGCGCGCGCTGCACGTCGTCGTCGAAGTGGGCGTCGTGGTAGGTCTGCTCCGGGCCGGCGCCGCGCGCCGGGAAGCCGGGCGGCGGACTCGTCGGACAGCGCGTCGAAGCGGATCCGCTGCTTGCGGCGCATCTTGTCGAGGAAGACGTTGGTGGTGATGCGGTGCAGCCAGCCCTCGAAGGTGCCCGGCTGGTAGGTGTGCAGCGAGCGGAACACCCGCACGAACACGTCCTGGGTGAGGTCCTCGGCATCGTGCACGTTCCCGGTGAGCCGGTAGGCCAGCCGGTAGACCCGCGCGGAGTGCTGCTCGACGACCTCCTCCCAGGTCGGGGGCACCCAACCGGCAGCCGGCGTCTCGCCACCCTGGGCGGCATACGTCGTCGTCATCGGCTCTTCCCTCACCAGGCTGCTCATGTCACCCATCGATACGCGTCTGAGGTGTGAATTGTTCCCGGTCTACCTGAACGAACGCTGGGAGCCCGTGTCCGCGCGAAGGCTGGGGCCCCGGGCCGTAGGGTGGCGCCATGAGCCAACTCAAGCCGGCCAGCTGGTCCTACGCCGAGGAGTTCGTGCCCGAGCCCGAGGTCGTCGAGGCCGCGCGCCGGCGTGGGATGGAGTTCGGCGACGCGAGCCCGGTGGGCACCGGAGCCGGTGCCGCGCTGCGTTTCGTCGCCGCCGCCGTGCAGGCGCGCCACGTCGTCGAGATCGGCACCGGGGCGGGCACGTCGGGCCTGTGGCTGCTCGCCGGGATGCCGGAGGACGGCATCCTGACCACCATCGACGTCTCCGCCGAGCACCAGCGCGCCGCCCGTGAGGCCTACGCCGAGGCCGGCTACGCCCACCAGCGCACCCGGGTGATCACCGGCGCGGCCGCCGACGTGCTCCCCCGGATGACCGACGGCGCCTACGACCTCGTCGTGGTCGACGCCGACAAGGACGGCTACCCGGTCTACGTCGAGCACGCGGTGCGCCTGCTGCGCTCGGGTGGCGTGCTCGTGATGGACAACATGCTCTGGCACGACCAGGTGGCCGACCCGGCCGCCCGCGACGCCACGACGAGCACCCTGCGCGACCTCGGCAAGTCGCTGCGCGACCACGACGAGCTCGTCACGGCGCTGCTCCCGGTCAGCGACGGCCTGCTCGTGGCCGTCAAGCGCTGACCCGCCCGGCGGTCAGCTGACGTCCGGCCCGGCGCCTCGACGGAAACCCGCGGGGCCCTCGGCGATCGCGACGACCTCCCAGTCCTCCAGGAGCACCGGCGAGGAGCCGATGATCGTGCTGCCGGGGGCGTTGGCCGCGCCGGGCTCGAAGCCCTCGCGGAAGAGCGTGCGGTCCTGCTCGCTGTCGAACACGTAGGTGCCCTCGAACCACTCGCCCTCGCGCATCCGCCACACCTTGAAGGCCAGGCCGTCGAGGAACATGAAGCGGGCGATCGAGGTGCCGACCACGTACTCGCGCAGCTGGTCGGCGGCGTCGTTCGGGGCGTTCTCCAGCGACCAGCGCACCGTCAGCCCGTACCCGGCGTTCATGCCATCTCCTCAAGCCACCTCAGCAGCAGTCGTGTCCCGAACCCGGTGGCCCCCTTGACGGAGCTGCCGGCATCGACGTCCGAGCGACCGGTGCCGGCGATGTCGAGGTGCGCCCAGCGGCGCTCACCCACGAACTCGCGGAGGAACAGGGCCGCCGTGACCGCTCCACCCCCCACACCTGGGGCGATGTGGTTCAGATCGGCGACGTCGGAGTCGAGAGCTCGACGGTAGGTGTCCGGCAGGGGCATCGGCCACAGCGTCTCACCAGTCGTCGCACCGGCGGCCACGAGCGCGTCGGTGAGGCCGGCATCCGTGGCGAACACCGGCGCCAGCGCCCTGCCGAGGGCGATCCGGGCCGCGCCGGTCAGCGTCGCGACGTCGACCAGCCACGCGGGGTCGAGGTGGGCGTCGGCGTAGGCGAGCGCGTCGGCCATGACGATGCGGCCCTCGGCGTCGGTGTTGCCGATCTCGACGGTGCGGCCGCCGTAGTGGGTGATGACGTCGCCGGGGCGGTACGAGCCTCCCCCGACGGCGTTCTCGGCGATGGCGAGCAGGCCGGTGACGCGCACCGGCACGTCGAGCTCGCGGCAGGCCGAGAGCACCGCGAGCACGATGGCGGCCCCGGACATGTCGGTCTTCATCCCGACCATGCCGTCGACCGGCTTCACCTGCAGGCCACCGGTGTCGAACGTGATGCCCTTGCCGACGAGCACGACCCGCGGCGGTGGCGGCCGTCGCGCCCGCGGGCTCGTGGTCGAGCCGCACCAGCCGCGGCGGGGTGGCCGAGCCCTGGCCGACGGCGAGGATGCCGCCGAAGCCGTCGGCCGCGCAGCCGGCGCTCGTCCCACACCTGCACGTCGAGGCCGGTGCGCCGCGCCACGGTGCGCGCCTGGCGGGCCAGCCAGGCCGGGTTCTTGGTGTTCGACGGGGTCGCGGCCAGCCCGCGGGCGACGAGCTGGGCCCGGGCCCGCACGACCGCGCGCTGCACGGCGACGGCATCCGTCGTGCCGGTGACGACGGCGGTCAGCGACGGGGCGGAGCCGGCGACCGCGCCCTCGCGGGTCCAGCGCGGCGAGGCCCAGGAGGCCAGCACGACCGCCTCGACGTAGGCCGCGAGCGCAGCTGCCGGATGCCGTGTCGCCGACCGCGTGGACGACCTCGCCCGGTGCCGCGGGTCGCGCGCCCGACGGCCGCGCCGGCCTTGCGCCAGGCGGGGTCCGAGCCGTCGCCGATGCCGACGAGCAGCACCCGCCGCACCGCGTGGGCGCCGGGGGCGAGGGGCACGGCGGTGACCGTGCCGGCCGTGGCGGCCGGCTCGTGGGTCGCGAGGAGGGTGCCCGCGTCGGTGCCCAGCGCCTCGAGCGCGGCCCTGGCGGCGGCGTCGCCGTCGGGGCCGTCGGCGACCGGTGCGACCAGGACCGAGGCGGTGGGGTCGGCCGGGGCGAGGGTGCGCAGGGCGTCCTCGAGGGAGGGTCGCACCGTCCACGCGGACGTGCGGGGGCTCAGGATGACGTCGTCATGGGGCACCCGGCGACCCTACCCACGATGCCGGGCGGCAGGGGCCACCGGACGCGACGAGGCCCCCACCTCGCGGTGGGGGCCTCGTCGGCGTCTGCTCAGGTGCGGGTCAGAGGCCTTCGCAGTTGTCGATGGCCTCACCGAGGGCACGGACCTCATCAGGCGTCATCTCGACGACGAGCCGGCCGCCGCCCTCGAGGGGCATGCGCAGCACGATGCCGCGACCTTCCTTGGTGACCTCGAGCGGGCCGTCGCCCGTCCTCGGCTTCATTGCCGCCATGGCTGAATCCCTTCATCTCCGCGGCTGCGGGTGTACGCGCCGCGTGTAGCCCGGCGCCGGACTGCCGGGGGTGGAGCCCATTATCTCGTATCCGTGCGACACAAAGAAATCCGCATGGCGCGTTCCTCGCAGGTCAGGGCGGGAACGACCCCCACGGGGTGTAGACGAGCAGCGAGCAGGTCCACCAGAACAGGCCGGCCCGATGACGACCAGGAGCACCACCGCGACCCGGCGGCGCCAGTGCGGCACGACGCCCTGGCCGTTGGCCGTGCGCATCGCCACCGAGGCCAGCAGCGCGGCCAGCGGGAAGTCGAGGAGCAGGAAGCGCCACATGCTGGTGATCGGGCGCACCACCGCGAACAGGTACAGCGGGTAGGCCAGCGCCCAGGCCCGCGCCTCGATGCAGATCCACCGGCCGTGGCGGCCGAGCACGAGCGCGACGTAGGTGGCGGCGAGCGCGACGAGCACCACGACCCCGGCGAGGCCCTTGCCCTGCCAGGCCCACTCGAACCAGAGCACGAAGGGGCCCTTGTCCGGGCGCTGCCCCCAGGCGGCCTGCACGTCGAAGAAGGCCGTGGGCACGCCGGTGACCAGGCCGGCCACGACCGGCCAGGCGACCGCGCTCACCGCGAGCGCGCCGAGCATGACGACCGCGCTGGCCCGCTGCCCGTCGAGCGGTCGGGCGCCCGGCGGCGCGGTCCTCGCGCCAGCGCACGACGAGGTGGATGAGGCACGGCCGCCCCGAGCGCCGGGGCGATGCCGCGGGTGAAGCCGAGCGGCAGCGCGACGAGGGCGACGAGCAGGTAGCTGCGCCGGATGAGCAGCAGCAGGGCACCGGCCACGAGCACCACCGCGAGGGCCTCGGTGTAGGGCTTCAGCATCACCGCGGTCGTCGGGTAGAAGCACCACAGGCAGGCCGCGACCAGGGCCAGCCGCTCGCGCTGCGGCTGCCGGTCGGCGTGCACCCCCGAGCGCAGGACCGCCCAGATGAGCACGGCGGCCGACCCCGGCGAGCACGAGGTTGAGCACCCCACCGGCGACCGCGAACGGCATCCCGGTGAGCATCACGCCCTTCACCAGGTAGGGGTAGAGCGGGTAGAACGCCCAGGCGCTGTAGGTCACCCGCCCGGTGTCGGCGTCGACCGGCAGGGGCACCGGGTAGCCGTCGCGCACGATGCGCTCGTACCACACGCCGTCCCAGAGGCCGAACATGTCGCCGAGGCCCGGTGACGGCGTGGCCGACCCCGGCGGGGTTCTGGAAGTACGTCGCGGCGACCCACAGGGCGACCAGCGAGACGACCCGCGAGACGAGGTAGACGACGAGGATCGTGACCACCGGGTGGGCCAGGGCGCGCGGCACCGATGGCGTGCCGCCCGGCGGAGGTGAAGGGGGTCGGTCGCGGCGGGCGAGGCCTGCCGCGACGCCTCAGCCAGCGCCATCGGTCACCTCCCGCACGTCCCAGACGTAGACGCCCCCGGTGTGCGTCGGCGCGCCGAAGACCGCGGTGAGCGAGGTCAGCAGCGCCGGCGCCTCGGGCCGGGCGTCGGGCAGCACGATGGCGTCGACCCGCGCGTCGCGCAGGTTCTGGTGGAACTCCTCGACCTGGTCGGCGGAGGCGTCCTTGGGCAGGCCCTCCTGGGTGATGTCGGACATCCACTGGGTCAGCGCGGTCGGCGTCGAGCCGTACTGGCCGCCGCGCGCCGTGGTGCTGTCCGGGCCGACGAAGTACCCGGCGACGACGGGGAAGCCCCACCGCGCCTCGGCCTGCCACTCCAGGGCCCGGGTGTCGGCGACCCAGGGCGCCGGCGCGGCGAGCACCGAGCCGCCCTCGTCGACCCAGTCGCGCCACGAGCCGTCGCTGAAGAACAACGGCAGCGGGGCCCGCTGGTCGACGATGAGCGGGGTGGGCACGACCGGGAACAGCACCAGCAGCCCCGCGGCCGCGCCGACGCACGAGGCCGGCACCGGCGTGGCCGGCCCAGCGGGCGGTGGCCCGGCGCACCTCCTCGATGCCGAGCGCCAGCAGGGCTCCCAGCGCGGGCACCGCGACGAGGGCGAAGCGGGTGGGCAGCACGTTGCCGAGCACCGGCAGCTGCTCGAGCAGCGACCACGGGCCCGGGATGCCGGTCGCGCGGCCGTTGACGGCGACCTCCTCGCCCGAGCGAGAGCCAGCAGAAGAACACGACGACCGCGGCCAGGGCCTGCACCAGGGTGCGGCGCCAGAGCAGGATGACGACGGCGGCGGCGGCGAGCAGCAGCGGGATGCCGAAGAACGAGTTCTCCTCGGTGCGGTTCATCGACAGGGCCGCGGAGGCCCACGGGTCGGCGCCGATGCTGCGGGTGGCCCGCCCCCACAGCTGGGCGAGGTCGTTGCCCGCCGGGGGGTGGTAGATGTCGCCGTAGCTCTGCGGGCCGGAGAACTGCCACCACAACGGCACCGCGACGATCGCGAGGCAGACGCCCGCAGCGGTGCCCAGGCCCGGCAGCATCCGGCGCACGGCAGCTGCCCGTGGGCGAGGTAGACCACGGCGCCGACGGCCAGGCCGAGCGCGGTCAGCAGCAGCACCTCCTCGCCGATGAACACCTGCCAGGCGGCGAGCAGCCCCAGCACCACGCCGTCGCGCACCGGGCGGTGGCCCTCGGCGAGCCGCAGCACCCGGTCGACGAGCAGCGGCACGAGGAACTGCGCCACGAAGTTCGGGTGGCCGTTGGCGTGCGAGACCATGCCGGGCGCGAAGCCGATGAAGCCCGCGCCGATGGCCGCGGCGAGCGGGTGCACCGCCAGGTGGCGACGGAACAGCCAGAACCACGCGGATGCCGTGAGGGCCAGGCCGAGCAGCTCGACGACCAGGAAGGTGACCGACGGCCCGGCGAGCAGGGTCAGCGGCGCCAGCGGGAGGCCCAGGCCGAGCACGGCCGCGTTGGCCATCAGGTTCACGCCCGCGGGGAAGTTCTGCAGGTCCGAGAAGAGCGGGTTCGACAGCGAGGTCAGGTTGTGCGCGGCGGCGCCGAAGTACCACTCGAACGCCTGCTGGTCCTGCACCCCCTGGGACAGGTAGCCGGTGCGCAGGTTGCCGATCAGCCCGGCCAGCACCCAGCCGGCGAGCAGGAGGTAGGCGAGCGGGGCCCAGCAGGTCGGACCGGCGCAGCGGCACGGGGCGTCCGGCAGCCGGCGGCTCGTCACGGCCGGCTGCCGGACCGGGTCGAGGGGGCGGCTCGTCCTCCCCGGGCGCGCGCTCGACCGGCGCGGCGGCCGTCGACGGCGGGGCCGCGAGCCGGTCGGACGTCTCGGGTGCCTCGGGGGCCTCGCCGCGCAGCAGCGCGATCTCGCGGTCGTGCTCGGCGAGCCGGGCCTCGAGGGAGTCGACGACGGTGTCGACCTGGTCCATCCGGTAGCCGCGGGTCTGGGCCCCGAACCCGGGGCCGGCGGCCACGTGACGGGCCCGCCCGACCGGCGCGTCGGCATCCTCGAGCCCACCGAGCCCGCCGATCCCGGCGAGGCGCTCCGGCGAGCGTGGGCGGCCGAGCAGCCACGCCGCGGCCACGACGACCGCGATGCCGAGCAGGGCGAGGACGACCGCCCAGGTCATGCTGCGCTCCGGTCACCTGCGACCGCCCGGGCGAGCAGCCCGTCGACGACCCGGGAGAAGAGCACCACGCCGAGCCGGTCGCCGGCCGGCCGGGTGAGGCGGCGCAGGCCGGGCAGCCAGATCTCCTCGGTCCAGCTGACGAGCGAGCCGCTGGGGGCCACCGGGTCGGCGGCGACCCGGATCTCGGCCCAGCCGTGCAGGAACCGGCCGGTCTTGACCAGGCGCAGCCGCTGCCCGGGGTCCAGGGCGGTGACGAGCATGCGGTCGGCGAAGCCGAACGGGCCCAGGCGGGTCCAGGCGACCACCTCGGTGCCCAGGCTCAGGCCGGCCTCGGGCACCTCGAGGTCGGTCAGTGGCACGTGCCGGGTGTGCTCGGGCAGGTCGGTGAGGGCCGCCCAGGCGACCTGCGGCGCGAGGGTGGTGCGACGGCTGACGGTGAACGCCACCTCGTCACCCGGTCCCGGGGTCGTCAGTGGCGTGCTCGGCAGGGCCCTGACGGCGTGCTCGGCAGGGCGCTCGACGGGGTGCTCGGCGCGCAGCCCGGCCAGGGTGCGCTCGCGCTCGGCGAGGTCGTGGCGCAGCCCGTGGAGGCGGTCGTCGACGTCGTCCATCCGGTAGCCGCGCAGCGCGGTGTCGAAGCGCACGGCATCCACGTCGACCGCCAGCGGGTGCTCGGGCAGGCCCGGGTCGGGGGTGGAGCGCACGGCCTCGGCCATCGGGTCGGCGGGCAGCCGGCCGCTCGCCACGCCGAGCACCGCCACGACGAGCGCGACGGCGACGAGTACGAGGATGACGACCGGGACCACGGCCCGATCCTACGGTGGCGGCCCGGACCTACTCGGGGCGCGTGGCGGGCGGGGTGGCCCTCGCGGCACCGGTCGGGGGCTGGCGGACCCCGCCGAGGCCGCCGGCCGGTGTCTCGGCGGCGACGATCGCGGCGATCGCCTCGTCGACGTCGTCGGTGACGGTGAGCAGCTCGAGGTCGCGCAGCGTTGATCGTGCCGGTCGTCGGCGGCGGTGGTGCGCAGCCAGTCGAGCAGCCCGCCCCAGTAGGCCGTGCCCATCAGCACGATCGGGAAGCTGGTGACCTTCTGGGTCTGCACCAGGGTGACCGCCTCGAACAGCTCGTCGAGGGTGCCGAAGCCGCCGGGCAGCACGACGAAGCCCTGGGCGTACTTGACGAACATCGTCTTGCGGGCGAAGAAGTAGCGGAAGTTGACGCCGAGGTCGACGAACTCGTTGAGCCCGGCCTCGAAGGGCAGCTCGATGCCGAGCCCGACCGAGGTGCCGCCGGCCTCGAGGGCCCCACGGTTCGCGGCCTCCATGGCGCCGGGGCCGCCACCGGTGATGACGGCGTAGCCGGCCTCGACCAGCGCCGCGCCGACCCGGATGCCGAGCTCGTAGGTCGGGTGGTCGGGGCGGGTGCGCGCCGAGCCGAACACGCTGACCGCCGGCCCGACCTCGGCCAGCGCCCCGAAGCCGGTGACGAACTCGCTCTGGATGCGCATGACGCGCCACGGGTCGGTGTGCAGCCAGTCGGCCGAGCCCGCGGCTGTCGAGCAGCCGCGGCGTCGGTGGTCGAGCCGGGCACCTTGGAGCCGCGCATGACGACCGGGCCCTGGTGGTAGTCACGGTCGGCGGGCCGCGGGGGGTTCGGGATGTGGTCCACGGCGCCACTGTATGCGGACCGCCCCCCGCGGGGAGGCCTCCCCATCGACGCCCGGGCACCGGCGCCCCTAGCGTCCGGGACGTGCTCCGGGGGGACCGGGCACCGTGCGGTGGCCGTGCCGCCGCGCGACCTTCCGACACAGGGAGTTCACATGTCCATCCGATCCACCGTCGCGGCAGCCGCCGCGACCCTCGGGCTCGTCACGGCCGTCGTCGCCACGTCGAGCGGCCCGGCCCAGGCGGCCCTGCCGCGCGTCGACATGGCCCGCGTGCTCGCGGCCGCGCAGGTCGAGCCGCGGTGCGGCCAGCGGGCCGGGCTGAGCGACAACGCGTCGACGACGCTCGTGCAGCGCGCCCTGGCCGCCCGCGGCATCAGCACCACGGCCGACGGCTGGTACGGCAACGGCACCACGTCGTCGTACGCCGCCTGGCAGCGACGGCTGGGGTACTCGGGCATCGACGCCAACGGCCTGCCCGGCACGGGGTCGCTGACCAGGCTCGGCACCAACCGGTTCACGGTCAGCCACCCGGTCACCCTCGGCAGCCGCACCGACACCTACGGCGGCAAGCGGGTCAACACCCGCACCCGGCTGATGCTCGCGGCCGCCGACGCGAGGGTGCCGTTCGCCATCCGGCTGACCCAGGGCAGCTACAACCCGGGCGGGGTCGGCGCGTCGGCCGGCACCCACGACGGCGGCGGGGTCGTCGACGTCACGGTGACCAGCCTGACCACGACCCAGCGCTGGCAGCTGGTCAGGGCGCTGCGCACGGTCGGGTTCGCGGCCTGGCTGCGCACCCCGGCGCAGGGGTTCAGCTACCACGTGCACGCGGTGGCCATCGGCGACCCGGACATCTGGCAGCGCGACGGCGGCCACGTCGCCCGCGACCAGGTGTGCGACTACTACAAGGGGCTGAACGGGCTGGCGAGCCACGCGGCCGACAACACGCCCTCGTGCCTACCGGGTCGGGTTCACCTGGTGGGAGCGCTTCAAGGGCATCTGAGCGGCCCGCGGCCGCGAGGGCTCCCCGACGTCGCGGTGACGTCGGGGAAGCCCGAGAGCGTGCCGGTCGACCTCAGGCCAGCCAGCGGAGCAGGGCGGCCTCGCAGGCGACGTACTGCTCGACCGGGCACTGCTCGTCGTCCATGTGGGCCAGGTTCGGGTCGCCGGGGCCGAAGTTCACGGCCGGCACCCCCATCGCCGAGAAGCGCGCGACGTCGGTCCAGCCCTGCTTGGCCTCGACCGGCAGGCCGAGCGCCTCGACGAACGCCTTGGCCGCGGGCAGGTGCAGCCCCGGCCGGGCGCCGCCGGCGTTGTCGACGACGTCGACCTCGAAGCCCGGCGAAGACCTGGCGCACGTGCGCCTCGGCCTCGTCCTCCGACAGCGAGGGCGCGTAGCGGTAGTTGACGGTGACGACGCACCGGTCGGGGATGACGTTGGTCGCGACGCCGCCGCTCGATGAGCACGGCGTTGAGCGCCTCGCGGAACTCGAGCTCGTCGACGACCCGGGTGACCGGCTCGTAGGCCACCAGCCGGGCGAGCACGTCGGCGGCGTCGTGGATGGCGTTGTGCCCCTTCCACGGGCGGGCCGAGTGCGCGGCGATGCCCTTGGTCGACACCTCGGCGCGCAGGGTGCCCTTGCAGCCGCCCTCGACCCGGGCGTCGGTGGGCTCGAGCAGCACGGCGAAGTCGGCGTCGGCGATCAGCTCGGGGCGCTGCTCCTGCGACGTGCAGCAGCCCGTTGTACTTCGAGTCGATCTCCTCGGCCTCGTAGAACACGAAGGTGACGTCACGGCTCGGCTCGGGCACGTCGTGGGCGACCCGGAGCATCACCGCCACGCCGCCCTTCATGTCGACCGTGCCGCGGCCCCAGAGCACCTCTCCCCCGGCGCCGTCGACCCGGCGGGTCGGCAGGTTCACCGGGTCGGCGGTGAGCGGCACGGTGTCGATGTGGCCGGCGAGCACCACCCGCTCGTCACGGCCGAGGTCGGTGCGGGCCACGACGGTGTTGCCGATCCGGGTCACCTCGAGGTGCGCGAGGTCGCGCAGGGCGGCCTCCACGGCATCCGCGACGGGTCCTTCGTCGAGGCTCACCGACTCGATGTCGCACACCGCGGCGGTGAGCGAGGTGACGTCGGTGGTGAGGTCGAGGGCGGTGGTCGTCGACGGCATACCGGCCACCTTAACGACCGGCTCCACCCCTCTACGCTGGTCGCCATGACGCGCACCGCCTGGGGCCACGGCCTGCTCACCCTCACCGACGACGGAACCGTCCTCGACGCCTGGTTCCCGTCGCCGGCGCTCGGCGAGCCCGGCGGCGCCGGCGAGCTCGCCGCGCCCTCGGGGCTCGAGGCCCTCGCCGGCCGCGACGAGGCCCGCGGCGTGCACCCGCGAGGTGCGCCTCGTCACCGCCGACCTCGACACCCCGCCCGCCGACGCACCCGACGGCTGGCTGCGGCTGCACCTGCTCTCGCACCGGCTCGTGCTGCCCAACTCGGTCTCCTCGACGGCCTGTTCGGCGTGCTCACCAACGTCGTGTGGACCTCGCAGGGCCCGTGCGCCGTCGAGGGCTTCGAGCTGACCCGGGTGCGGATGCTGGCGCGCGGCACCGTGCAGGTGTTCGGCGTCGACAAGTTCCCCCGGATGACCGACTACGTCGTGCCGAGCGGGGTGCGCATCGCGGATGCCGACCGGGTGCGGCTCGGCGCGCACCTCGCCAGCGGCACCACGGTCATGCACGAGGGGTTCGTGAACTTCAACGCCGGCACGCTCGGCACCTCGATGGTGGAGGGCCGGATCAGCCAGGGGGTCGTCGTCGGCGACGGCTCGGACATCGGGGGCGGCGCCTCGACCATGGGCACCCTGTCGGGTGGCGGCACGGAACGCGTGAGCATCGGCGAGCGTTGCCTGCTCGGAGCCGAGTCCGGGCTGGGCATCGCGCTCGGCGACGACTGCGTCGTCGAGGCCGGGCTCTACGTCACGGCCGGGACGAAGGTGACCCTGCCCGACGGCACGGTCACCAAGGCCCGCGAGCTGTCCGGGCAGAGCAACCTGCTCTTCCTGCGCAACTCGGTGACCGGAGCGGTCGAGGCGCGCCCGCGCGACGGGCACGGCATCGTGCTCAACTCCGCGCTGCACGCCAACGACTGAACGCCACGGCGTCGCCCGCCGCACCACCCACGAGACCGACCGACCGACGAAGGACATCCACCGCATGCCGCGCACGCCCCGGGGCGCCATCACCCTCGCCGAGGAGAAGCCTCGCTCACCGCGCCACCGCCGCCTCGTGGCGGGGCTGGTCGTCGTGGTGCTCGCGGCCTGCGGCACGGCGGCCCTGCTCGGCGTGCGCCACCTGCGCGCCCTGGTGTCGGGCGAGCAGTGCCTCGTCACGGCATCCGGCTCGACGTTCTCGTGGGCGCCCGACCAGGCGAGCAACGCCGCCGCCATCACCGCCATCGCGGTGCAGCGCGGGATGCCGCCGCGGGCCGCGACCATCGCGATCGCGACCGCCATGCAGGAGTCGAAGGTGCGCAACGTGAAGTTCGGCGACCGCGACTCGCTCGGGCTGTTCCAGCAGCGGCCGTCGCAGGGCTGGGGCACGGCCGAGCAGATCCTCGACCCCGAGTACTCGACGAACAAGTTCTACGACGCCCTGGAGAAGATCAAGGGCTACCGGTCGATGGACATCGCGCAGGCCGCGCAGAAGGTGCAGCGGTCGGCGGCCGGTGAGGCGTACGCCCAGCACGAGGCCCAGGCCAGGGTGACCGCGTCGGTGCTGTCCGGGCAGACCCACGGCGGAATGGTGTGCGCCCTCAAGGACCCCGCCAAGCCCGGCGACCCCGGCAAGGTGGCCGCCCTGGTCGAGAAGGACTTCGGCGTCTCGGCGAAGGAGGGGAAGACCACGGTGACCGTGCAGGCCGACGACGCCCGACCTGGCCTGGGCGGTCGGCGCGTGGGCCGTCGCGCGGGCCACCGACACCGGCGCCACCCGGGTCGTCGTCGGCGACCGGGAGTGGCGCCGCGGCATGCAGGACTCGGCGCTGAAGTGGCACACCGTGGATGCCGCGAAGGGCACCGACGCGACGACGGTCACCATCCACCTCACCTGAGAGCGGTGCCGCCCGGCCCTCGCGGATCGCCGGACAGGACCGGCTGCGCCGGGCGTACCGTCGTGGTGTCAGCCACGTTGCACCTGACGTGGCCGGAGCCGCGCTCGCTGATGGACAAGCCCGCACGGCAGGGGAACGGGGCCGTCGACGAACGGTTGGAGCTTCCGGGCGGCACGCTGCCCGGGGCTAGCCCGGACCGTGGCGGCCGACACCCGCCCGTACCCGAGAGCGCCTGCCGTGAAGCCCGCCCACCACCCGCGTCACGCCCACCACCAGCCGCGCCACGCGCAGCCGCGTGCCCGCCTCCGCACCGGGCCGGCGATCGCGTGGGTCGCCGTGCTGGCCCTGGCCGGCTTCGCGTTCACCCCGGAGCCCTCCGCCCCCGCCGCGCAGCTGGTCGCCCAGCCGGTGGCCGCCCCCGTCGCCCGCACCGTGTCGATGACGGTCGACGAGGCCCACGACCCGTGGCGCGCGACCCCGCCGGCGCCCGCCCATCGTGCCGGTCGCGGGCGCCCGCTGGGGCACCGACATCGGGTGGCCGCAGTGCGGGCACGCCCTGCCCGACATCGACGTCGACTTCACGATCATCCAGGTCACCTCCGGGCGGCCGGGCTCGGTCAGCCCCTGCCTGACCGAGCAGGTGGCCTGGGCCCGGTCGGTGCGCAGCGTGGTGAACGCCTACGTGGTGCCCGGCTCACCGTCGGCCGCCGACCTGGCCGCGGCCGACCGCGACGGGTCCTGCCGCGGTGAGCGCTCCTGCCGGCTGCGGGCCGCCGGTGCCGCCGACGCCGCGCACGCGCTGGCCGGTGCCGAGGCCGCCGGCCTCCACGCGCGGGGGTGGTGGCTCGACATCGAGGACGTCGCCGAGCGCACCCTGTGGGGCACCGACACCGACGCCAACACGCAGGTGCTCATCGGCTGGCGCGACGCGCTGCGCCGGGCCGGCAAGCAGGTCGGGGTCTACTCCACCCGCGGCTACTGGCGCCAGATCGTCGGGCACTGGCAGGCCGACCTGCCGCAGTGGCCCGCGGTCGGCCTGGCCGGCATCGGCGCCGCCCAGCGAGCCTGCGGCCGCCCGTTCACCAGCGGGCCGGTGCTGGTCACCCAGTGGCTGACCGGCCCCCTGGACGGCAACCTGCTCTGCCCCCGCCGGGACCGCCTGGCCCAGGCGTTCTTCGGGCACTTCGCCCGGGCCCGCACCGCCGGGGTGCCCGCGCTGCTCACCACGCCGGTGCCCCATCCCGACATCGAGGCCGCCCAGCGGGCGCAGGCCCGCGCGAGGCCGAGCAGGCGAAGGCGGACCAGCAGGCCAAGGACGCCGCCGCGGCGCGGAAGGCGCAAGGGCAAGGGCAGCACGGCCGAGCCCGCGCCGACCAGACCCCCGTCGACCCCCAGCCCGACCCGGCACACTCCCCCACCGGCGCCGGCACCCGCCCCGGCCGAGCCCGCACCGTCACCCTCCCCGGCGCCGGCCGAGCCCGCCCCCACGGAGCCCGCACCCGCGAGCACCCCCGCGCCCGGCACCGGCTGACCGGCGGTCGAGAGCACGAGAACTCGCCGCCCGGCGCGACTGCGCGGGCGGCGAGTTCGTCTGCTGTCGACGGTGCTGCGTCAGCGCTGGGCGACCTGCACGTAGTCGCGCTCGCCCTCGCCGATGTAGACCTGGCGCGGGCGGCCGATCTTGGTCGTGGGGTCCTCGATCATCTCGCGCCACTGGGCGATCCAGCCGGGCAGCCGGCCCAGGGCGAACAGCACGGTGAACATGCGGGTCGGGAAGCCCATCGACTTGTAGATCAGGCCGGTGTAGAAGTCGACGTTCGGGTACAGCTTGCGCTCGATGAAGTAGTCGTCGGCGAGCGCGATCTCCTCCAGGCCCATCGCGATCTCGAGCAGCTCGTCGCCACCGGCGGACTTCTCGAGGATGGAGTGCGCGGTCTTCTTGATGATCGCGGCGCGCGGGTCGTAGTTCTTGTAGACCCGGTGGCCGAAGCCCATCAGCCGGACGCCGTCCTCCTTGTTCTTGACCTTGGTCATGAAGTCCTCGGTCGAGATGTGCGCCCCCTGGATGCGCTCGAGCATCTCGAGCACGGCCTGGTTGGCGCCGCCGTGCAGCGGGCCGAACAGGGCGTTGATGCCGGCCGAGACCGAGGCGAACAGGTTGGCCTGCGAGGAGCCGACGAGCCGCACCGTGGAGGTCGAGCAGTTCTGCTCGTGGTCGGCGTGCAGCACGAGCAGCAGGTCGACGGCCTTGACCAGGTCGGGGTCGATCTCGTAGTCGGTGGCGGGCACCCCGAAGGTCATCCGCAGGAAGTTCTCGACGAGCGAGAGGTTGTTGTCGGGGTACAGGAACGGCTGGCCGATCGACTTCTTGTACGCGTAGGCCGCGATGGTCGGCAGCTTCGCGAGGAGGCGGATCGTCGAGATCTCGACCTGCTCCTGGTCGAACGGGTCGAGGCTGTCCTGGTAGAAGGTCGACAGCGCGGAGACCGCCGACGACAGCACCGGCATCGGGTGCGCGTCGCGCGGGAAGCCCTGGAAGAACCCCTTGAGGTCCTCGTGCAGCATCGTGTGGTCGCGGATGCGGCTCTCGAAGTCGGCGAGCTCGGTGGGCGTCGGCAGGTCGCCGTAGATCAGCAGGTAGGAGGTCTCGATGAAGTTCGAGTGCTCGGCCAGCTGCTCGATCGGGTAGCCGCGGTAGCGCAGGATGCCGTGGTCGCCGTCGATGTACGTGATGGCGCTCGTGCAGCTCGCGGTGTTGGTGAAGCCGCCGTCGAGCGTGACGTTGCCGGTCTCCTTGAGCAGGGCGGAGATGTCGTAGCCGTTGTTGCCCTCGGTGGCCTTCACGAGGGACAGGTCGAGCTGCTTGCCTGCAGCGGACAGGGTGGCACCGTCGGTCATGTCAGGGTCCTTACTGCTCGGGCACGGAATCGAATCGACCCTACAACCCGCACCGGACGTGCAGAAACGCGAGGAACGTGACCTAGCCCTCGTGAGGGCGACCCAGGCGCCGAACGGCCGCCGCGATGCGCTCGTCGGTCGCGGTGAGCGCGAGGCGCACGTGCTGTCGCCCCGCGGGGCCGTAGAAGTCACCGGGCGCAGCGAGGATGCCGTCGCGCGGCCAGCCGCTCGATCGTCGCCCGGCCGTCCTCCCCCGCGGTCGCCCACAGGTAGAGCCCGGCCTCGGAGTCGTCGACCCGCAGGCCGAACGCCTCGACCGCGGGACGCAGGGCCGCCCGGCGCGCGGCGTAGCGCGCCTTCTGCTCGACGACGTGGTCGGCGTCGGACAGGGCGGCGAGCACGGCGCGCTGCACCGGCCACGGCACCATCATCCCGGCGTGCTTGCGCACCTCGAGGAGGCGCCCGACCAGGGCCGGGTCACCGGCGACGAACGCGCCGCGGTAGCCGGCCAGGTTCGACTGCTTCGACAGCGAGTAGACGCACAGCAGGCCCTCGTGCGAGCCGCCGGTGACCCGCGGGTCGAGGATCGAGGGGGTCGTCGGCGGCTCGCGTCGACCCGGCCGCGCGCGGGCGCCAGTCGAGCTCGGCGTAGCACTCGTCGGAGGCCACCACCACCCCGTGCTGGCGCGCCCAGGACACCACCTTCGCGAGGTGCTCGATGCCGAGGACCTTGCCGGTGGGGTTGCCAGGAGTGTTGAGCCACAACAGCTTCGGCGTGGTCGCGGCCGTGAGCGGCCCGAGCGCGGTGAGCGCGTCGACCGCCACCGGCGTCGCCCCGGCCAGCCGGGCGCCGACGTCGTAGGTGGGGTAGGCCACCCGCGGGAAGGCGACGACGTCACCCGGGCCCGAGCCCCATGAGCAGCGGCAGCCAGGCGACGAGCTCCTTGGAGCCGATCGTCGGCAGCACCCCGGCGGGGTCGACGTCGGGCACGCCGCGACGGGCGGCGAACCAGGTGGCGACCGCCTCGCGCAGGTCGGCGGTGCCCCAGGTCAGCGGGTAGCCGTGGGCGTCGGACGCCTCGGCGAGCGCCTCGCGGACCACGGCCGGGGTGGGGTCGACCGGCGTGCCGACCGACAGGTCGACCAGCCCCTCACCGGCGGCGCCCGAGACCCGGGTCGGAAAAGGCACTCGCCCGCTCCTTGGTCGGAGCGAGCGAGTCCCAGGGGAAGTCGGGGAGCCGGAGCACCGTCACTCGTCGTGCACCTGCGGCGGCAGGTCGGCGATGATCGGGTGGTCCTTGGGGATCACGCCGAGCTTGGCCGCACCGCCGGGGCTGCCGAGGTCGTCGAAGAACTCGACGTTGGCCTTGTAGTACTCGGCCCACTGCTCGGGGACGTCGTCCTCGTAGTAGATCGCCTCGACCGGGCAGACCGGCTCGCAGGCACCGCAGTCGACGCACTCGTCGGGGTGGATGTAGAGGCTGCGCTCGCCCTCGTAGATGCAGTCGACGGGACACTCCTCGATGCAGGCCTTGTCCTTGAGGTCGACACAGGGCTGCGCGATCACGTACGTCATGGCGGACATACTATGCGGGCCATGGACGCACCGGAGGTCAGGCCGGATCGTGACCCGCGGGTCGGTTCGCGGGTGGTCGTCCGGCACCGGCTCGAGCGGCCCGACCCCCTCACCGGCGCGACCCTCACCGATGCCGTCGGCGAGCTCGTCGCCGACGACGACGGCATCCTCGTGGTGCGCACCCGGCGCGGTGACGTGCGGGTCCCCCGCGCCGAGGTGACCGCCCTCAAGGAGATCCCCCCGTCGCCGTCCAGGCGCGGGAAGCCGCACCGCGCGCTGTCGGTGGAGGACCTCCAGCGCGTCATGGTCGGTGCCTGGCCGGCGATGGAGACCGCCCGGCTGGGCGACTGGGTGCTGCGGGCGTCGCGCGGCTTCACCCAGCGGGCCAACTCGGTGGTGACCGCCGGCAGCCCCGGCATCCCGGTTCCGGCCGCGCTCGACGCCGTCGAGCGCTGGTACGCCGAGCGCGCGCTGCCGGCGAACCTCACCCTGGCCGGGCCGGTCGGGTTCGACCCCGCCGACGACGCCGTGGGCGCCGAGGCGCTGCGGCGCGGCTACGTCGCCCGGGTCGCGACCCTGACCCTCACCGCCCCCACCCGACTCATTGCGAAGTACCCACCCCGCAGCAGCCCGAAAGGCCCCTCGGAGGTGGGTGTTTCGCAAGAAGTCGAGGTCGGGGGCGGAGCTGACCGACGAGTGGTTCACCGCCTACCGCGCCTACCGGGAGGTCGACGACGAGGCCGCCCGCGCCATCCTCACCGGGTCGCCCGCCCAGGCGTTCGCGACGGTGCGCGACGACGACGGCACGGTCATCGGCATCGGCCGGCTCGGGCTGGCCGCGGCCTGGGGCGGCATCGCCGCCATGTGGGTCGCACCGCAGGCCCGCCGGCGCGGCATCGCGACCGCGATGCTGGGCGCGCTCGCCCGCGCCGCGGACCGGGCCGGCGCGGCATCCCTGCACCTGCAGACCGACACCGACAACACCACGGCGCTGGCGCTCTACGAGCGGCACGGCTTCGAGCGCCACCACGCCTACGTCAACCTGCGGCTCCCGCCGCTGAGGCCGGCGCCCGGCGGGCCGGCGCTACGGCTTGGGGTTGGTGCAGGTGACGTCGTCCTCGGGGCGGTAGATCGTCGTGAACTTCTGGGTCTTCACGACCTTGCCGCCCTGCTTGATGATCCGGCCGACGTCGACCTTGAAGCCGGGGACCGGGCTCTGGTCGAGGCAGTCGGGCCCGGGGTCGGAGAACTTCTTGGGCTGCACGATGTCGTAGCGCGCGCTCTTGGTGGCGGTGACGTCGTACTTCTTGGTGCCCCAGAAGGTGACCGTGATCGACGAGTCGGTGACCGCGACCTGGATGAGCACCCCGCCGTCGGTGGTGTTGGTGAACTTGTTGTGCAGGTCGGGCCAGGAGATCGTCGCCTCGCGCCCCTCGGGGTAGCGGGAGATGTAGTAGTAGTGCGGGGTCCACGCGTCGAGCTGCATGCCGGAGAAGAAGGCGGCGTTGAAGATCGTCGTCGACACCTGCGAGATGCCGCCGCCGTACGACGTCGGCGGCGCGCCCGTCGCGGATGATGCCGGCCTCGATGTAGCCCTTGGCCGCGGTGCGCTCGCCGAGGATGCCGTTCATGCTGAACTGCTCGCCCGGCGGGATGTAGGTGCCGTTGATGATCCGCGAGGCGAGCTTGATGTTGTGCACCCGCGGCTGGCCGGCCGGGAAGTTCGTCGTGAACGACGAGATCTTCTCCTTGGGCAGCGTCGCCTTCGCGATGGCGGTCGTGAACTCGGGCTCGGTGGGCTTCGTGGTCGCGACCGTCGCGGTGCGCGTCGTCGTCGCGATCGCCTTCCAGACCTCGGTCGCGATCGACGCGTCGTCGAGCCCGATGCCGGCCACGTGCGGCCGACACGGTCGGGCGTGCGGCCGGAGAAGGTCACGACGGCGTCCTTGGCCTCGACCTCGGCGCCCGGCCTTCTCGGCGGCGGCGTGCACGACGGCGGCCAGCTTCTTCGGGTCGGCGCGCGGGGTGATGCGTGCCCGAGTCGTCGGCGCGCGAGGACGATGGCGCGGGGCGAACGCCTTCGGCGCGAGCGTGAACGACTTCCCGCTCGCGGTGACGGTGACCGGGCCCGAGACGGCGACGTCGGCGAACTCGCTGCGCACCCGGGCCAGCTCCTCGGCCGTCACCTTCGGCGCGCAGCGCGGCGGCCGCGACCTCGACGGTGCGGTCGCCCGGCCACCAGCGGCGCACGGCGTCGGCGGTGCCCTCGACGTCGGTGCGTCGTGCCGGTGACCGGCTCGGCGCAGCGGTGACCTTGCCGCCCTGCAGCGAGATGGAGCCCTCGACCGGCTTCGCGTCGAGCTCGCCGCGCGCCTTCTCGACGGTGGCCGCGAAGGCCGTCGTCGTCGACGGTGACCACCGCGGGCTCGGCCGAGCCACCGGCGAGGTGCGCCCACATCGTGGCCGGGGACAGCGAGAAGCCGACGAGGCCGTCGACGGTGGCGGCGACGTCGACGCCGCAGGCCGAGGGCCTTCGGCGTGGCGCTCGACCTTCCCGGCGGTGGACGTCAGCACGACCGGCTGCGTGGCCGCGGCCTCCGAGGGCGGTGGTCGAGGGTGGCGCGTGGCCTCGTCGGCGCCCTGGCCGCCGACGGCGACGCCGGCCACGGTGGTGCCGCGGGGCACGCGGTCGCCGAGCCAGACGGCGGCCAGCGGCGTAGACCGCCACGACGGCGAGCAGCGCGCCGGCCACGACGAACGGCCAGCGGCGCGGCGCCGCGGCGGCGGCTCCTCCCAGTCGACCTCGTCGGCCAGGGTCGTCGACGGGTCACGCGATGCTCCCGTAGCTCCCCCGGAAGTGCACCAGGGCCGGGCCCACGGTGTCGGGCAGGGCGATGCGAGAGGACCTGCGCGACGACGATCGCGTGGTCCCCGGCCGGGTGGATGTCGGTGGTGCGGCACTCGAGGTGCATCAGCGCGCCGTCGAGCAGCGCGACGCCGGTGGCCGGGCCGCGGTGGTGCGGCGCGCGGTCGAGCTGGCCGTGCAGCGGGCGGCCGCGGGTGGCGAACCACTCCGACAGCGGGCGCTGGTCGGCCGCCAGCACGCTGACCCCGAAGACACCGCGCCTCGAGCACGGCGTCGTGCCACCGGGTCTCGTTCTCGGCGCAGACGAGCACGAGCAGCGGGTCGAGCGAGACCGAGGTGAGGGTGTCGGCGGTCATGGCGTGGTCGTGCCCCTCGGCGAAGCGTCGTGAGCACGCGTGACCCCGGCGACGAGCCGGCCCATGGCCTGCCGGAAGCGCGCCGGGTCGAGGAGGTCGTCGCTCACGCTGGGTCCTCACTGGTCGGCCGGCCGGTCGCCGCGTCGAGCCGGGCGTAGCCCTCCCGGCCGGCGAGACGGGACACGACGTGGTTGGACAAGGCATACCACCCGTCGCCCACCACGACCTGCGTCTCGTGCGCCAGCAGCGCGCGCGACTGCACCGGCACGACCGACGGGTCGACGACGGTGTGGGTCACGACCGCGTCGGGCACGACCGACGACGCGAAGGGGTCGTCGTCGCCGGGCACGACGAGGCCGCGGTCGGTGGGCACGTGCTCGGCCAGCCACCGCCGGTCCTCGACGGCCCACGACAGCGGGGTCAGCACGGCATACAGCACCGGGGCGTCGGCCGACGTCGGCGACCGCGCGGCAGGTGGCCTCGTGGGTGCGCACGTGGTCGGGGTGGCCGTAGCCACCGGTGGCGTCGTAGGTGACGACGACGTCGGGGCGCACGTCGTCGAGCACCGCGCGCACGGCGGCCGCGGCATCCGCGAGGTCGGCCCCGGCCCAGGCCCGCGGGTGGGACGCCGCCGGCGGAGCCCGCCATCCCGGAGTCGCGGTAGGCCGGGTGCCCGGCGTCGCCGGCCGCGCCGAGCTGGTGGTGGGTCACGCCGAGCACCTCCATCGCGCCGCGCAGCTCCTCGCGGCGGTGGGCGGCCGAGCGGGTCGCCCGGGGCGCCCTCGAGGTGCGCCGAGGTGGGCGGGGATGACCTCGCCCTCCTCGCCGAGGGTGCAGGTGAGCACGTGCACGTCGTCACCGCGCGCCACGTGGTGGGCGATGGCGACGCCGGTGGCGAGCGTCTCGTCGTCGGGGTGCGCGTGCACGAAGAGCAGGCGGGGCACGCGGCCGTCGAGGTGCAGGCCGTCGAGCAGCCCGGTCACTGGACCACCGCGATGTCGGCGAACTCGACGACGCCGCCGGCGACGGTGTTGGCCGACAGGTTCCGCACGTCGGAGCCGGCCATGTAGAGGGCCCGGCGCTCGGCGAGGCCGATGTAGGCGCCCTTGGCCATCAGCGAGGCGTCGACGTCGGCCCAGGCCTTCTCACGGGCGCGTGCGGTCGGCGATCGTGTTGACCTTCGCCATCCGGGCGTCGAGGTCCTTGTCGGCCCAGTAGCCGTAGTCGCGCCCCGGGCCGACCTTGGTGATGTTGATCGAGCTGTCGAACAGCGGCGGCAGGATGGTCGAGGCCGAGGCCCAGGCCGGCGCCCAGTTCGACCAGAAGACGTCGACCTGGTCGGCGAGCTGCGGGGTCGCTGATCGCCGTGAAGTAGTCGTCGGTGATCGGCTTGGTCTTCGGGTCGAACCCGGCCAGGCGCCAGCCGGCCACGAGCGCCGCCATCGCCTTGTCGGCCGTCGGGTTCGAGCGGTAGGCCACGGTGAACGCGCACCGGCGGTCGTGACCCCGGCCTGGGTGAGCATGGCCTTGGCCTTCGCGGCGTCGCCCCTGGTGCCGGCGCCGACCGGGTCGGACTCGTGCGCGGCGGGCAGCGACTTCGGGACGAGCGACATCGCGGGGTCGGCCGCGGTGGCGCCACCGATGGCGGTGACGTAGGCGTCGCGGTTGGTCGCGGCGGCCAGGGCCAGGCGCACCTTCTCGTCGGCGAAGACCTTGCTGCGCGCGTTGGGCACGAGGTAGTCGACCACACCGGTGCGCGGGTTGACCGAGCGCTCCTCGAGGCTGGCGACGGCGGTGATGTGCTGCTGGATGGCGGGCGGGGCCGAGCCGAGCGAGACCGACACCCGGCCGGTGTCGCCGTCGGCCATCAGCTGCTGCGCGACGGTCTGGGTGTCCAGGCCCTCCTGGTAGCTGGATCTGGTCGGGGTGCGCCCGGCGCACCGGGTCGCTGGCCCGGTTCCAGCTCGGGTTGCGCACCCAGGTGCCGCCCGCTGCCGGCGCGTCCAGGCGCCCTTGAGCATGTACGGGCCGGCGGAGAACACGTCGTAGGTGCCCTCGGCGCCGCGGTCGGCGGACTTCTTGACCGGGCCGAACGCCGGCTGGCTGACCAGCTCGTTGAAGTCGCTGAGCGGGGTGCTCAGCGTGAAGGTGATGGTCTGGCCCTAGCAGGAGACGGCCTTGTCGAACGCCTTCTGCGCCGCCGCGGCCGCGGCGCCGGTGGCGTACGGGCCGGTGTAGGTGCTCGTGCCGTCGGGCTGGCGCGGGATGGCGAGCACGGCCAGCGCGTCGGTCGGGCCGCCCTTGACGACGTCGGTGGCGAAGGTGCGCGAGATGCCGTACGCGACGTCCGCGCAGGTCACCGGGCTGCCGTCCTGCCAGCGCACGCCGTCGCGCAGGGTGAACGACCAGGTCTTGAGGTCCTTGCCCGGCGTGCCGGTGGTCGGTGGCGAGGTCGCCCGACGAGGCGGGACTGCTGGTCGGGGTCGGTGTTCGGCGCGTAGGCGGTCAGCGTGCGGGCGAAGACCCGGCCGGCGAAGGCGACGTCGTCGCGCGAGGCGATCCGCTGGGGGTCCCAGGTGACGACCGGGCCGAGCGAGAGGGCGTGCAGCGTGCCGCCGTCGGTGTCGACGCGGTCACCGACGGCCGAGGTGGGCGTGGCCTTCTCGGGGTCGGCCGGCGCGTTGCCGCCGAGCGCGAAGACCCCGGCGACGACCAGCGCCACCGCGAGCAGGGCACCCACGAGGGTCGGCACGAGGCCCGGCCGACGGCGACGTCGGCGCGAACGACGGCTCGCGCGAGTCGGCTCCGGGGGCGTGCCTCCGTTGTGCTTCCGGGCCACCAGGGCTCAGCTCTTCCTCGCACGGGCGGCGGCGCGGGCGCGCAGGGTCTGGTCGAGCTCGACCTTGCGGATGCGGATGCCCTCGGGGGTCACCTCGACGCACTCGTCCTCGCGGCAGAACTCCAGCGACTGCTCGAGCGACAGGGTGCGCGGCGGCGCGAGCCGCTCGAGCACGTCGGCACCGGCGGAGCGCACGTTGGTGAGCTTCTTCTCCTTGGTGATGTTGACGTCCATGTCGTCGACCCGGGAGTTCTCGCCGACGATCATGCCCTCGTAGACCTCGGTGGTCGGGGCGATGAACATCGAGCCGCGCTCCTGCAGGTTGGCCATCGCGTAGGCGGTGGCCGCACCGGAGCGGTCGGCGACGAGCGAGCCGCTGATCCGGGTCGAGATGTCGCCGGCCCACGGCTCGTAGCCCTCGAACACGTGGTTCGCGATGCCGGTGCCGCGGGTGTCGGTGAGGAACTGGGTGCGGAAGCCGATCAGGCCGCGCGAGGGCACGAGGTACTCCATGCGCACCCAGCCGGTGCCGTGGTTGGTCATCTGCTCCAGGCGGCCCTTGCGGGCGGCGAGCAGCTGGGTGATCGGGCCGAGGTACTCCTCGGGGGTGTCGATGGTGACGCGCTCGATCGGCTCCTGCACCTTGCCGTCGACCACGCGGGTGACGACGACGGGCTTGCCGACGGTCAGCTCGTAGCCCTCGCGGCGCATCTGCTCGACGAGGATCGCCAGCGCGAGCTCGCCACGGCCCTGGACCTCCCAGGCGTCGGGGCGCTCGGTCGGCAGCACGCGCATCGACACGTTGCCGACGAGCTCGCGGTCGAGGCGGTCCTTGACCAGGCGCGCGGTGACCTTGGCGCCCTTGACGCGGCCGGCCATCGGGCTGGTGTTGATGCCGATCGTCATCGAGATCGCCGGCTCGTCGACGGTGATGAGCGGCAGCGGGCGCGGGTCGTCGAGGTCGGCGAGGGTCTCGCCGATGGTGATCTCGGGGATGCCGGCGACGGCGATGATGTCGCCCGGGCCCGGCGGAGTCGGCCGAGCGGCGCTCGAGGGCCTCGGTCATCAGCAGCTCGGTGATCTTGACCGAGCTCGATCGGAGCCGTCACGGCGGCACCAGGCGACCTGCTGGCCCTTGCGGATGGTGCCGTTGTGCACGCGCAGCAGCGCCAGGCGGCCCAGGAAGTTCGAGGCGTCGAGGTTGGTGACGTGCGCCTGGAGCGGGGCCTCGGGGTCGTACGAGGGGGCCGGGATGGTCTCGATGATGGTGCGGAAGAGCGGCTCGAGGTCGTCGCCGTCGGGCATGCCGCCGTCGGCGGGCCGGGTCAGCGAGGCGCGGCCGGCCTTGGCCGACGCGTAGACGATGGGGAACTCGAGCTGGTCCTGGTGGTGGTCGGCGTCGACCAGGAGGTCCATGAACAGCTCGTAGACCTCGTCGACGACCTCGGCGATGCGCGCGTCGGGGCGGTCGACCTTGTTGATGCAGAGCACGACGGGCATCTTCAGCGGCGAGCGCCTTGCGCAGCACGAAGCGGGTCTGCGGGAGCGGGCCCTCGCTCGCGTCGACGAGGAGGACGACACCGTCGACCATCGACAGGCCGCGCTCGACCTCGCCACCGAAGTCGGCGTGGCCGGGGGTGTCGATGATGTTGATCGTCATGCCGCCCGGGATGCCGGCCTCGACGGCGGCCTTGCCGGCGTAGCGCACGGCGGTGTTCTTCGCGAGGATCGTGATGCCCTTCTCGCGCTCGAGGTCACCGCTGTCCATCGCCCGGTCGGCGATGTGGTCGTGCTCGCCGAACGCCCCCGACTGCCACAGCATCTTGTCGACCAGCGTGGTCTTGCCGTGGTCGACGTGGGCGACGATGGCGACGTTACGAAGGTCGACGCGGTGGGAGACAGACATACCCACCAGTCTCTCAGGTATTGCGCGCCAGACCCAATCGGTGTAGTGGGCGCCTCAGGGTGCCACAGGGTTCCAGCGGGTCCGCATCCGCCCACGTCGCCGGGATGCCGGTGACGGCGGCCGGCGTCGCGCCGCCGCTAGCAGGGGGCGCGAAGGATCTGCTGGGCCGTTCGGTCTCACTTGGATAACCACTCGCGTCACGCCGGTTCGGCGGGTGCATTTTGCCGTTATGGTCACCCGCAACGGTGGACGGGGCGGTCCTCGCGGCCCTCCGACGCCGGGCCCAGCTCGACCGTCCGACCCGGGCGCCTCGAGGTTCGCACACCCAAGCGAGGTTTATCGATGAAGCTCACGCGGAAGGTGCCCATCGTCGTCATGACGGCGGCCGCCCTCACCCTGACCGCCTGCGCGCAGTCCGATCGGGACTCCGGCAACACGGCATCCAGCGGCGGCACGAGCGGCGTCAAGGACACGTTCACGTTCGGCGCGGCCGGCGCCCCCAAGCTGTTCGACCCGTTCTACGCCACCGACGGCGAGACCTTCCGGGTCACCCGCCAGATCCACTCGGGCCTGCTCGGGGTCAAGCCCGGCACCGCCGACGTCGAGCCCGACCTGGCCGAGAGCTGGGAGCCCTCGGCCGACGGCCTGTCCTGGACCTTCAAGCTCAAGCAGGGCGTGAAGTTCTCCGACGGCACCCCGTTCAACGCCGAGGCCGTCTGCTACAACATGGACCGGATGTTCAACCAGAAGGGCGCGGGCCAGACCGCGGCCCAGTACTGGGGCTACTTCTTCGGCGCGTTCAGCGACAAGCCCGAGGGCTCGCTGTACAAGTCGTGCGAGGCCAAGGACGCCGTCGACCGCCGTCATCAACATCACCCGGTCGACCTCGAGCTTCCCGACGATCCTGTCGCTCGACTCGTTCTCGATGCAGTCGCCCACCGCGCTCAAGGCCGGCGACGCCAACAACGTCGTCGCCGAGGGCGAGGGCTTCAAGTACCCCGCCTACGCCACTGGCCCCGGTCGGCATCGGCCCGTACAAGCTCGACAAGTACGACGAGGCCAACAAGACCGTCACCCTCGTGGCGCAACGACCAGTACTGCGGCGAGAAGCCGAAGACCGCCAAGATCGTCTTCAAGATCATCCCCGACGAGAGCACCCGCCGCCAGGAGCTGCAGGCCGGCTCGATCGACGGCTACGACCTGCCCAACCCGGTGGACTGGAAGGGTCTGAAGGACGACGGCAACCAGGTCGCCGTGCGCCCGGCGTTCAACATCCTCTACATGGGCCTGAACGCGAAGAAGAACCCGAAGCTGAAGGACCTCAAGGTGCGCCAGGCGATCTACTACGCGCTCAACCGTGACCAGATGGTCAAGACGCCAGCTGCCCGAGGGCGCCAAGGTCGCGACCCAGTTCATGCCCGACACCGTGTCGGGCTACAACACCGACCTGCAGCCCTACGGCTACGACCCCGAGAAGGCCAAGGCCCTGCTCAAGGAGGCCGGCGCCGAGGGCATGACCCTGCAGTTCGCGTTCCCGACCGAGGTCACCCGGCCGTACATGCCGGACCCGCAGAAGATCCACGACGCGTTCAAGAAGGACCTCGAGGCCGTCGGCATCAAGGTCGACGTCGTCAGCAAGCCGTGGAACGGCGGCTACCTCGACGACGTCAACGCCGGCAAGTACGACGCCTGGCTGCTGGGCTGGACCGGTGACTACAACGCCGCGGACAACTTCCTCGGCACGTTCTTCAGCAACTACGACCAGAACGACTTCCAGACCAGCGCCTACCCGTGGGGCAAGACCCTCTCGGAGGACCTGAAGAAGGCCGACGCCATCGTCGACGAGGCCGAGCGCGAGGCCGCCTACAAGAAGATCAACCAGCAGATCGCCGAGGAGTACCTCCCCGGGCATCCCGATCAGCCACTCCCCGCCGGCCCTCGTGGTCAGCGGCAACGTCGAGGGTCTCGTCCCGAGCCCGCTGACGGCGGAGAAGTTCGACACCGTCACGGTCAAGACCGGCAAGTGACGACCGGGGCCACGGCCCCAGGTCGATCGCACCAGTAGTGCGCGGTGGCCGCCTCGAACCGTTAGGGTCCGAGGCGGCCACCGACGTCTCACGGAGAAGCTAGGAGCCCACCGTTGGCGAGATTCATCATCCGACGCCTGCTCCAGATGGTCGGAGTGGTGTTCGTCCTCTCCCTGCTGCTGTTCTTCTGGCTCCGCTCGCTGCCCGGGGGCGTCGGTCTCGGCGATCCTCGGCGAGCGGGCCACCCCGGCGTCCCGAGCGGCGCTCACCGAGGCCCTCGGCCTCGACCAGCCGGTCTACGTGCAGTACCTCAAGTTCCTCCAGCGGGCCGCCCGCGGCGAGTTCGGCGCCTCCACCGCGGTGCTGCCCGGGCCGCGACGCCTTCGACATCTTCCTGGCCCGGCTGCCCGCCACGATCGAGCTGAGCATCTGCGCGATGGTCATCGCCGTCGTGTTCGCGATCCCGCTGGGCTACCTGGCCGCCAAGCGCCGCGGCTCCACGTTCGACAACGGCGCGATCGTGCTGTCGCTCATCGGCGTCGCCGTCCCGGTCTTCTTCCTCGCCTTCCTGCTCAAGTACTGGTTCGCCGTCGAGAACCACGGTCTTCCCGGTGTCCGGCCGCGCAGGACGCCGCGCTGGGCTGCACCCGGGTCACCGGCTTCTTCGTCCTCGACGGGCTGCTCACCCGCGAGTTCGACTGCTCGGCCGACGCCCTGCGGCACCTGATGCTGCCCTCGATCGCGCTCGGCCACGATCCCGTTCGCGGTGATCTTCCGGATCACCCGGGCCTCGGTGCTCGACGTGCTCGACGAGGACTACGTGCGCACCGCCGAGGCCAAGGGCCTGACGCACCCAGGTCATCCGGGGCCGCCACGTCCTGCGCAACGCCCTGCTGCCGGTCGATCACCACGATCGGCCTGCAGACCGGCGGCCTGCTCGCCGGCGCGGTGCTCACCGAGACGGTCTTCAACTTCGGCGGCATCGGCTCGACGCTGTACCAGGCCTATCACGCGGCCGCGACTACGCCGGTGCTGCAGGTGCTCATCCTGGCCGCCGCGGCGATCTACGTCGTCGTCAACCTGCTCGTCGACATCTCCTACGCCGTCATCGACCCGAGGGTGCGCACCCGATGAGCCGCCGACTGAACCCTGAACCCGATGGACCGCCGCAAGCAGCGGATCGACGACCTGGCCGCCAGCGCGCCGGCGCCGGCAGCGACGCGCCGTGACGGCATCCGGCAGCGTGCTGCGTCGACGACGCCGGCCGGTCGACGAGGCGCCCGGCGTCTCGCTCATCGCGAGCGCGTGGCGCCGGCTGCGCCGCGACCCGGTCTTCCTCGTCGGCGCCGTCGATCACGATCGTCTTCGTCGTGCTCGCGATCATCTCGCCGCTGGCTCGCGCCGCACGACCCGGCGCCCGGCTGCTGCATCGACAAGGTGCGCCCGCAGTCGAACCCGATCCCCGGCCCGCAGCCCGGCTTCCCGCTCGGCGCCGACGACAAGGGCCGCGACCTGCTCTCCCGGCTGATCGTCGGCAGCCGGCAGACCCTGATCGTCGGCGTCGTCGCCACCTGATCGGCCTGGTCGGCGGCCTGGTGCTCGGGCGTCCTCGCCGGCGCGTTCGGCGGCTGGGTCGACGCCGTTCGTCATGCGCGTCGTCGACGTGCTGCTGTCGATCCCGTCGCTGCTGCTCGCCCTCGTCGATCGCGGCCCTGGCCAGCCAGCCCAGCCAGTGGACGGTCATCATCGCCATCGCCGTCGTGCAGATCCCGGTCTTCGCCCGGCTGCTGCGCGGCTCGATGCTGGCCCAGCGCGCGAGCGACCACGTGCTGGCCGCCCGGGCCCTGGGCGTGACGCCGAGCGCCGATCGTCTTCCGGCACATGCTGCCCAACTCGCTCGGCCCGGTCATCGTGCAGGCCACCCTGGTGCTCGCCACCGTCGATCATCGACGCCGCCGCGCTGTCCTTCCTCGGCCTGGGCAACCCCGACGACGACCGCGCCCGAGTGGGGCCAGATGCTCGGCCGCGGCGCAGGCAGTACATCTACGACGACCCGCACCTCGCGATCTACCCGGCGCTGTGCATCATCGTCGTCGCGCTCGGCTTCACCCTGATGGGCGAGTCGCTGCGCGAGGCCCTCGACCCGAAGACCCGGAGGTGAGGCGCCGATGACCGCCACGGCGACACCACCCCCCACGACGGCACCGGCGACGAGCCGCTGCTGTCGGTGCGCGACCTGAGCGTCACCTTCACCCGGCAGGGCGAGAAGCCGTTCAGCGCCGTCGACGGCGTCAGCTTCGACGTCGCGCCCGGGCCAGACCGTCGGCCTGGTCGGCGAGTCCGGCTGCGGCAAGTCGGTCACCTCGCTGGCGATCATGGGCCTGCTGCCCAAGCGCGGCAACAACGTCGAGGGCCAGGCCAGCTTCGAGGGCACCGACCTGCTCGCGCTCGACGCGAAGGCGATGCGCGACCGGCGCGGCCGCGACATCGCGATGATCTTCCAGGACCCGCTGTCGCTCGCTGAACCCGGTCGTGCCGGTCGGCGCTGCAGGTCACCGAGGTGCTCGAGCGGCACCGCGGGATGTCGCGCAGGGCCGCCCAGCCGGTGGCCCGCGACCTGCTCGACGCGGGTCGGCATCCCCGACCCCGACCGGCGGCTCAAGGAGTACCCGCACCAGCTGTGCGGCGGCATGCGCCAGCGCGCGCTGATCGCGATGGCGCTGGCCTGCGACCCGCGGCTGCTCATCGCCGACGAGCCGACCACCGCGCTCGACGTCACCATCCAGGCGCAGATCCTCGCCCTGCTCAAGGAGCTGGTCGCAGGAGACCGGCACCGCGCTGGTCATGATCACCCACGACCTCGGCGTCGTCGCCGGCCTGTGCGACGAGGTCAACGTGCTCTACGCCGGCCGGATCGTCGAGCGCGGCGAGCGCCACGAGCTGTTCGCCGACCCGCGCCACCCCTACACCAACGGGCTGCTCGGCTCGATCCCCCGGCTCGACGCGCCGCGCGGCGAGCGGCTCACCCCGATCCCCGGGTCGGTCGCCGACAACCTCCCGTGGACCGACGGCGTGCGCCTTCGCGCCGCGCTGCTCCCAGCCGATCGACGTGTGCACGAGCACGACCCCGGCGCTCGAGGAGACCGCGCCGCCGGGCCCTGCGCTGCCACAACCCCGTGAGGTGACCCGATGACCGACACCGCGCACCACCCCTGCCGACCGCGCCGGACGCCGAGCGCGACGTGCTCGTCGACGTCCGCGGCGTCAAGGTGCACTTCCCGATCAAGCGGGGCGTCATCTTCGACAAGACCATCGGCTACGTCTACGCCGTCGACGGCGTCGACCTGCAGATCCGCCGCGGGCGAGACCTACGGCCTGGTCGGCGAGTCCGGCTGCGGCAAGTCGACCCTGGGCAAGGCGATCCTCAGCCTCGAGCCGCCGACCGAGGGCAGCGTCATCTTCGACGGCACCGACATCGCGACGCCTCAAGGGCGAGGCGCTGCGGCGCGCGCCGCAAGGAGTCCAGATGGTCTTCCAGGACCCGATGAGCAGCCTCGACCCGCGCCAGTCGGTCGAGTCGCTGCTCGTCGAGGGGCATGCGCGCGCACGGGCTCGACACCGACGGGCCGTCGACGAAGAAGCGGCTGCGCGAGCTGCTCGCGGCCGTCGGCCTGCCGGCCGCCGCGCTGACGCAAGTACCCGCACGAGTTCTCCGGCGGCCAGCGCCAGCGCATCGGCATCGCCCGGGCGCTGTCGGTCGAGCCCGAGCTGATCGTCGCCGACGAGCCGGTGTCGGCCCTCGACGTGTCGGTGCAGGCGCAGGTGATCAACCTGCTCGACGAGCTGCAGGAGGAGTTCGGCCTCACCTACCTCGTCATCGCCCACGACCTGGCCGTGGTGCGGCACATCAGCGACCGGATCGGCGTGATGTACCTCGGCGGCATGGTCGAGGAGGCCACCGCCGACGACCTCTACGCCGAGCCGCTGCACCCCTACACCCGGGCGCTGCTGTCGGCCGTGCCGGTGCCCGACCCGGTCGTCGAGGACACCCGCGAGCAGATCCTGCTCACCGGTGACCTGCCCTCGCCGTCGAACCCGCCGACCGGGTGCCGGTTCCACACCCGCTGCCCGTGGCGCCAGGAGACCCGGTGCGACGACGAGCGGCCGCAGCTGCGGATCGTCGACGTGCCGGGGTGCCCGCCGGCCACCGGGTGGCCTGCCACTGGGCCGAGGAGATCGACCGCGGCGAGATCACGCCCGCACGAGGTCGACCCCGGTGCTCGTCGCGCCCGACGACGACGGGCTGGAGGGCGACCCGTTCGCGGCTCCCGCCACCGTCACCGAGGTGCTCTGACTCTCTGCAAGTCAGGGCATCTCGCGGTCACTGCGCTGGCGAGGCTCTGACTCGCGACTCCGACGCGCAGGCTCGACGACGGGAGCGGGCGCGGTGCACACGGCATCCGGTGGTGCACCACAATGGACGCCATGAGCCGACTGCTGAGCGACGACGAGGTGACCACCCAGCTCGCACGGGCTGAGCGGGTGGACACGCGAGGGCGACGCCATCGTGGCGACCGTGGAGGCGCCGGACTTCCCGGCCGCGATCCGCATCGTCGACGCGGTGGCCGACGAGGCCGAGCAGATGAACCACCACCCGGACATCGACATCCGCTGGCGCACGACGCGCTGGCTGCTCACCTCGCACGACGCCGGCGGGCTGACCCAGCTCGACATCGAGCTGGCGCACCGCATCTCGGCGGCCGCCCGCGCGCAGGGGGCGACGTTCGCGTGAGTGACGCCCCCGTGTCGACCGCCGCCCGACCCACGACGAGGCCCACGACGGCTCGGTCGCCGGCCGGCTGAACTGGCTGCGCGCCGGCGTGCTCGGCGCCAACGACGGCATCGTGTCGACCGCCGGGCTGGTCATCGGCGTCGCCGCCGCCACGCACCGAGCGCGGCGCCGTGCTCACCGCCGGCCTGGCCGGCCTCGCCGCCGGCGCGATGAGCATGGCGGTCGGCGAGTACGTGTCGGTGAGCACCCAGCGCGACTCCGAGAAGGCGCTGATCGCCAAGGAGATCCGCGAGCTCGACGAGGAGCCCGAGGCCGAGCTGGCCGAGCTGGCCGGCATCTACCGCGGCAAGGGGCTCACCCCCGACCTCGCGCTCCAGGTGGCCACCCAGCTCACCGCCCACGACGCCCTCGGGGCGCACGCCGAGGCCGAGCTCGGCATCGACCCGCACAACTACACCAACCCCTGGCACGCGGCGTGGGCCTCGATGGCGGCCTTCACCGTCGGCGCGCTCCTGCCGCTGCTCGCCATCCTGCTGCCGCCGGTGGCGTGGCGGGTGCCCGTGACGGTGGTGGCCGTGGTGCTGGCCCTGGCGTTCACCGGGCTGGTCAGCGCCCGGCTCGGCAGCTCCGACGCGAAGCGCGCCACCGTGCGCGTCGTCATCGGCGGGTTGCTCGCGATGGCGGTCACCTACGGCATCGGTGCGCTCGTCGGCACCCAGCTCGGCTGATGGCACGCCTGCTGGTCGTGCAGCACGAGCCCGACGCCCCGGTGGCGTGGCTGGGCGAGTGGTGGGCCGAGCTGGGGCTCGAGCTCGACGTCGTCCGCGGCGACCTCGGGCACCCCGTGGTCGAGCGCTGGGACGACGTCGCCGGCTCCCCCGACGGCCTGGTCGTGCTCGGCGGGGCCATGGGGGCCTGCGACGACGCGGTCGCGCCGTGGCTCGCACCCACCCGCGCGCTCATCGCGGATGCCGTCGCCCGGCGGGTGCCCACGCTCGGCGTGTGCCTGGGTCACCAGCTCGCGGCGGTGGCGCTCGGCGGCACGGTCGGGCGCAACCCCTCGGGCCGCACCATCGGGCCGGTACCGGTGCGGCTGACCGGTGCCGCGGCATCCGACCCGTTGCTGTCCGGCGTCGACGGGCTGCCGGCGATCCACTACAACGACGACGTCGTGCTCGAGCCTGCCGCCCGGCGCCACGGTGCTCGCGACGCTGCCCGACGGGCGGCCGCAGGCGCTGCGGTTCGGCCGCGACGGCCTGGGGCGTCCAGTTCCACCCGGAGACCTCGCCCGAGGTGTTCGGCGCGTGGCTGCGCTGGGACTCCCCCGACGGCCTGACGCCCGAGCAGGACGCGCTGCTCGCCGAGGTGGGCGCGGCGCGCGAGGTGCTGCGGGCGGCGTGGCAGCCGCTCGCGGCGCGCTTCGCGGCGGTCGTCGTCGCGGATGCCGTGGCGCGGCGTGCGTCGCCCGTCACCCCCTGAGGGGGTCTCGCCCGGCCGGGTCTAGCATCGAAAGTGGCGGGTCCCGCACCCCGTGGTCGACCCAGCCCTGACGGAGAGACGCCATGAGCTCATCGACCCCGGCGGAGTCCCGCGAACGCGTCGTCATCCTCGGCGCAGCGGGCCGCGACTTCCACGACTTCAACCTGATGTACCGGGACGACCCCGGCGTCGAGGTGGTCGCGTTCACCGCGACGCAGATCCCCGACATCGCCGGCCGTGCCTACCCACCGCAGCTCGCAGGACCGTTGTACCCCAACGGCATCCCGATCGTCGACGAGAGCGAGCTCGAGTCGATCGTCGCCCGCGACAAGGTCGACACGGTCGTGCTCGCCTACTCCGACCTCTCGCACGCGCAGGTCATGCACCTCGGCTCGCGGGTCATCGCGACCGGCGCCGACTTCGTGGTGCCGGGCACCCGCCGCACCATGCTGCGCTCGCGCCGGCCGGTCGTCGCCGTCACCGCCGTGCGCACCGGCGTCGGCAAGAGCCAGACCACGCGCTACGTCGCGCGGCTGCTGCAGGACCTGGGGCTGCGGGTCGTCGCGGTGCGGCACCCGATGCCGTACGGCGACCTCGCCGCGCAGGCCTGCCAGCGCTTCGAGACCGTCGAGGACCTCGTCAAGCACCAGTGCACCATCGAGGAGCGCGAGGAGTACGAGCCGCACATCGAGTCCGGCGTGGTCGTCTACGCGGGCGTCGACTACGGCCAGATCCTGCGCGAGGCGGAGGCCGAGGCCGACGTCGTGCTCTGGGACGGCGGCAACAACGACCTGCCGTTCTACGCGCCCGACCTGCACATCGTGCTGGCCGACCCGCTGCGCCCCGGTGACGAGGCCGGCTACCACCCCGGTGAGGCGAACGTGCGGATGGCCGACCTGGTCATCGTCGCCAAGTGCGACTCGGCCCGGCGCGAGGACATCGAGGCCGTCGAGGCGTCGGTGCGGGCGCTGAACCCGCGCGCCGACGTGCTGCGCTGCGACAGCCCGGTCACCCTCGACGACCCGACGGTCGCCACCGGCAAGCGCGTCGTCGTCATCGAGGACGGCCCCACGCTGACCCACGGCTCGATGAGCTTCGGCGCCGGCGTGGTCGGTGCCCGGGATGCCGGTGCCGCCGAGATCGTCGACCCCACGCCGTTCGCGGTGGGCTCGATCGCGGCGACCTACGCCAAGTACCCGAACGCGCGCGGCATCCTGCCGGCGATGGGCTACGGCGAGGCGCAGACCCGCGACCTCGAGGCCACGATCCGCGCGATGGTGGATGCCGGTGCGATCGACGCGATCGTGTCGGGCACCCCGGTCGACATCACCCGGGTGCTCGAGCGTCGACGTGCCGCTCACCCGGGCCCGGTACGACCTGCGCGAGCAGCAGCCCGGTCGGCTCGGCGAGGCCCTCGCCAAGGCCCTCGGCCGCTGACGCAGTCGCCCGTCCCGGTTCGAGGCGATTCGCTGGCCCCCGCGCCAGAGCATCACCTCGATCCAGCGGCGACCTCCGCGTTCGAGGTGATCCGCTGGCCTGTCGGACGCCAGAACATCACCTCGAACGCAGCGACCACACCGCGCGAGGTACAGCTCAGTCGACGGGCTGGCCGCGCAGGGCGGCGAAGAGCACCGGCGCGAGGTCGGCCTCGCGGACGTCCTCGAGCGACACCGGCCGGCCGTCGGGCCCGGCCAGCGGCACCCGCCAGTTGGGGTACTCGTCGTTCGTGCCCGGCTGGTTGATCGCCCGGTGGTCGCCGACGACGTCGGCCAGGGCCACGGCCAGCATCCGGCTCGGGGTCAGGGCCATCCAGCGGTGCAGCGCCTCGACGACCGCGTCGATGCCGGCGCCCGGCTGCAGCAGCCCGCGCGCCACGCACGCGTCGCGCAGCCTGGCGATCGAGGCCTCCTCGTGGGCGCGCTCCTCCTCGACCGGTCGGGTCAGCAGCCCGAGGTCCTCGCGGATGGCGACGTGCTCGAGCGAGAGGTACCCGGCCGACGGCGGCAGGTCGTGCGTGGTCACCGTCGACAGGCACAGCTCGCGGTAGTGCTCGGGGGGCTTGGGCCGGTCGTCCTCCCACTCGAACCACAGGATCGAGGTGCCGACCAGGCCGCGCTCGGTCATGTAGTCGCGCACGTGCGGGGCGACGACCCCGAGGTCCTCACCGATGACGACCGCGCCGGCCCGCTGCGCCTCGAGCACGAGGATGCCGAGCAGCGCCTCGTGGTCGTAGTGCACGTAGGTGCCGTCGGCGGGGGTGCCACCGACCGGGATCCACCACAGCCGGAACAGCCCGATGATGTGGTCGACCCGGATGCCGCCCGAGTCGCGCAGCACGGTGCGCACCATGTCGCGGAACGGTGCGTAGCCGAGCTCGGCGAGCCGGTCGGGCCGCCACGGCGGCTGGCTCCAGTCCTGGCCGAGCTGGTTGAACTGGTCCGGCGGCGCCCCGACGGTGACCCCGCGGGCGAGCGCGTCGCCCAGCCCCCAGGCGTCGGCCCCGAGCGGGTGCACCCCGACGGCGAGGTCGTGCACGATGCCGAGCGACATCCCCGCCGCGCGGGCGTCGTGCTGCACGGTGGCGAGCTGCTGCTCGAGCAGCCACTGCAGCCAGCAGTGGAAGTCGACCTCGGCGGCGTGCCGCTCGCGGAAGGTGGCGACGGCGGCGCTCGAGGGGTCCTGCAGCTCGTCGGCCCAGTCGGACCACGGCAGCCCGTACTCCTCGACGAGCGCGCACCAGGTGGCGTACGTCGTGAGGCCGTCGCCCTCGCGGTCGCAGAACTCGACGAACGACCGCTCCCGCCGGCCGGTCAGGCCGAGGTCGAAGACGAGCCGCAGGGCCTCCTTCTTGGCGGTCCACGCGGCGTCGCGGTCGATCCGGTCGACCGAGTTCAGCGCGCGCGCCTCGGCAGCCAGGGTCGACACCCGGCCGTACGCCGCGTGCTCGAGCCGGGCCAGCTCGGGCACGTCCTCGACCCGCAGGTAGAGCGGGTTCACGAAGCGCCGCGTGGTCGGCAGGTACGGCGAGGGCTCCATCGGCGTGACCGGCTCGGCGGCGTGCAGCGGGTTGATCAGCACGAAGTCGGCGTCGTGCGCGGCCGCGGCCCAGGTCGCGAGGTCGGCGAGGTCGCCGAGGTCGCCGACGCCCCACGACTCGGCCGAGCGCACCTGGTACAGCTGCGCCATCAGGCCGACGACCCGCCCCTCGGCCACCGGCGGGCGGCAGCGAGAGGCGCTGCGGGGTCACGACGAGGGTGGCCTCGACCGTGCGGGGGTCGACCGCGGGCACGTCGAGGTGGGCCACGAGGCGGTGCCACCCCACGGGCAGGTCACCGGGCACCTCGAAGGTCGCCTCCCCCACCGGGCGGCCGTCGACCTCGCGGTCGGGCACCCACCGGTCGACCTGCGGCACCTCGCGCACGGTGCCGTCCTCGAGCACGACGTCGAGCCGGATGCCGGTGCCCGCCGGCACGTGGGCGTACACCCACGGCGTCCACCCCTCACGGGCGACCACGGTGGCGGGCAGCGTGCGGCGCCACGGGGCGAGCTCGACGTCGACGAGCGCCTGCTCGACCGCGTCGTCACCCTCGGCCTCGATGCCCAGCGCCGTGAGCACGGCCCGGATGGCGGCCGCCGAGACGGTGACGTGCTGGCCCTGCCAGTCCCAGTACTCCGTCGCGACCCCGTGGGCGTGGGCGAGCTCGACGAGCCGGGGCGGCGGGGCGGCGGTGACCATGCGCCCATCCTGCCGTGCGCAGGCGGGTGCCCCGAAACCACGAGGGTGCGGCGGCCTCAGACCTCGTCGCGCCACGAGTGCTGCGGGTCGAACCCGAGCACCCGGCGTGCCTTGTCGATCGACAGCAGCGTGTCGTGCTCGCCGAGGTCGCCGCGCACCTCGACGCCGGGGAACTGCTCGGCGACGAGCTCGGCGTTCGGGCGGCTCATCACGGTGTCGGGTGAGGCGATGACGAACCGGTCGAACCCCGGTTCGGTGTGCGCGAGGGCCTTCTCGACCGCCTGGGCACCGTCGCGGCCGTCGATGTAGCCCCACAGGTTCCAGCGGCGCAGCGCGGGGTCGGCGTCGAACGAGGGGAACTGCGCGTAGTCCTCGACGTCCATGACGTTCGAGAAGCGCAGGGCCGTGATCGACAGCCCCGGGTGCCACCGGCACAGCTCGACCGCCATCGTCTCCTCGAGGTGCTTGCCGAGCGAGTAGACCGACTCGGGCCGGGCCGGGTACTCCTCGTCGACCGGGATGTACGGCGGCGGCGTGTCGAAGGGCAGCCCGAGCACCGTCTCGCTCGACGCCATGACCACCTTGTCGATGCCGAGCCGGGTGGCGGCGTGCAGCACGTTGAAGGTCGTCAGCTGGTTGTTGCGGAACGTCGCGACGTCGCTGTGCAGGCCCGGGGCCGGGATCGCCGCGAGGTGCACCACGGCCTCCGCGGCCGGCTGCTCGCCCCGCACCCCACCGAGGGCGTCGACCACCTGCCCGTAGTCGGTGAGGTCGACGGCGACCCAGCCGCTCCACCGCTCGCCGTGGGTGTCGAGGTTCGACGACGTCGTGCCCGCTCCCCCGCAGCCGTTCGACGACGTGCCTGCCCAGCTTTCCCGACCCACCGGTCACCGCGATCCGCATCCGCGAGCGTAGGCCGTGCCGGCCCGCGGTGGCGGCGGCACCGGCATCCGACCTGACGCGGTCAGACGCTCGGCGCCTCCTGGTGGAGCGGCTGCTGCACCTTCTCGACCCGGGGGTCGCCGGAGTCGGCGAAGTAGTCGCCGCGGATCGTCTCGTCCTCGCCGTCGGGCGCCTTGACCGCCCGCAGCACGAGCGTGCAGCACGACCGCCACGACCAGGTTGATGACGAACGCGGTCAGCGCGATGTAGCCCAGCTGGCCGATGACCGGCATTTGCGCGAGCGAGCCACCGAAGTGGTCGATGCCGGCGCGCGGGTTGGTGACGTTCCACGCCTGCCAGGTGCCGTAGACCATGCCGACCGCCCAGCCGGCGAGCAGCGCCCACCGGTGCATCCACCGGCGTGTAGAGGCCGAGCACGATGGTCGGGAAGGTCTGCAGGATCCAGATGCCGCCGAGCAGCTGGAAGTTGATCGCGTTCTGCTTGTCGAGCAGCAGCACGAACACCAGCGCGAACAGCTTGACGACCAGCGAGGCGAGCTTGGAGACCTTGGCCTCCTGCGCCATCGTCGCGTCGGGCTTGAGCCACTCCTTGTAGATGTTGCGGGTGAAGGTGTTGGCCGCCGCGATCGACATGATGGCCGCCGGCACGAGCGCCCCGATCGCGATGGCCGCGAAGGCCACGCCCGCGAACCACGACGGGAACGCGTCCTCGAACAGCTGCGGGATGACGAGCTGCGCGTTGGGCTTGCCGTCGGCGCCGATCGGCTTGGTGCCGGCCGCGATCGCGACCCAGCCGAGCAGCGCGAGGAGGCCGAGCACGAAGCTGTAGGCCGGCAGGATGGCCGCGTTGCGGCGCACCGTGTTGCGGGTCGAGGCCGACAGGCTCGCCGTGATCGAGTGCGGGTACATGAACAGCGCGAGCGCCGAGCCCAGGCCGAGGGTGGCGTAGGCCCAGTACTGCGACCCGCCGGGGATGAAGACGCCGGTGGGCTTGCCGTCGACCGGGTTCGGCGTGGCCATCTTGGTCTGCGCCGCGTCGAAGATGTGCGTCCACCCGCCGAACTTCGTGGGCAGGTAGATGATCGCCACGATGATGACGAGGTAGATCAGGGTGTCCTTGACGAACGCGATCACGGCCGGCGCGCGCAGGCCGCCCGAGTAGGTGTACGCCGCGAGCAGGGCGAACGCGATGAACAGCGGCAGGTCCTTGGCGATGACGCTGTCGCCGCCGCCGAGGCCGACGACCTCGAGCACGGCCTGGATGCCGACCAGCTGGAGTGCGATGTACGGCATCGTCGCGAGGAAGCCGGTGACGGCCACGGCGAGCGACAGCCCGCGCGACCCGAACCGGCCGCGCACGAAGTCGGCCGTCGTGACGTAGCCGTGCCGGTGGCTGACCGACCACATCCGGCCCATGAAGATGAAGATGATCGGGTAGAGCACGATCGTGTAGGGCACCGCGAAGAACCCCGACACCGAGCCCGCCGCCCACATCGCGGCCGGGACCGCGATGAACGTGTAGGCGGTGTAGAGGTCGCCGCCGAGCAGGAACCAGGTGATCCAGGTGCCGAACGAGCGGCCGCCCAGGCCCCACTCGTCGAGCGACTCCATGCTGGTCGGGCGGCGCCACCGGCTGGCCCAGAAGCCCATGCCGGTGACGAGGGCGAACAGCACGACGAGCACGAACAGCGCGACTCCGTTGATGTTGCTCATGCCCGCTCCTCCCGCGATGACTCGGGTGCGGCCCACTCGCGGCCCGCGCCCAGGTCGTCCATCGGCCGGTGCGGCCGCGCGACCAGGACGATGCGGTAGGCCGTGTAGGTCAGCGCCGAGGTCAGGAAGACCCAGAGGAACTGGTACCAGATGAAGAACGGGAAGCCACCGAGCCGTGGCTCGTCGCGGCTGTAGCTGCTCACCCACATCAGGGCGATCACCGGCAGCGAGAGGAGCACCCCCGCCAGGACGAGCAGTCCGGTGCGGGCGGGTGGGACGGTGTCGTGGTCGACCGCATCGGGGCGGTCGGGCTCGACGACGTCGGCAGAGCTCATGGTTTCCTCCTGGGTCCCCCGGCCCGGTGGTGCCCGGGCCACCGATCACCGTAGGCACTTCGCGGGGCCCTGCGGGCTTTGCGGTCGGGCGGTTCTGGGCCGGCCGTGCACGACGTCGGTGCGCCTCGGCATGATGGGCGGATGTCCACGATCGTCTTCCTCCACGCCCACCCCGACGACGAGGCCTCGCAGACCTCCGGGTCGATGGCCCGAGCCGTCGACGAGGGCCATCGGGTCGTCGTCGTGTTCGCCACGCACGGCGACCACGGCGAGGTCCCCGACGACCTCGCCCCCGGCGAGACCGTGGTCGACCGGCGCCGCGCCGAGGCCGAGGCGTCGGCCGCGGCGATCGGGCTGCACCGGGTCGTGTGGCTCGGCTATGCCGACTCCGGCATGACCGGCTGGGAACAGAACTCGCACGAGGGCGCCTTCGCCGCGGCGCCCGTCGACGAGGCCGGCGCGAGGTTCGCCGCGGTGCTCGACGAGGAGCGCGCCGACATCGCGGTCGGCTACGACTGGCACGGCGCCTACGGCCACCCCGACCACGTGCAGGTGCACCGGGTGCTCCACCGCGGCGCCGAGCTCGCCGCGAGCCCGCCACGGCTGCTCGAGTCGACGATGAACCGCGACGCCATGCGCCGCTTCGGCGAGGCGGCCAAGGCCGCCGGCGTCGAGGGCACCGAGGAGTGGGACCCCGACCAGCCGATGGACGACGGCAACCCGCTCGGCGAGCCCGAGTCGGCCATCTCGTGGCGGGTCGACGTGTCACCGTGGCTCGAGCGGCGCCGGTCCGCGCTCGAGGCGCACCGCAGCCAGACCACCGACGTCGGCATGATGCTCGCGATGCCGCCCGAGGTGTTCGCGGCCTTCTTCGGCCACGAGCACTACATCGAGCCCGGTCGCGCGCCGGGCATGGTCGACGGCTGGCCCTTCGGCGACTGAGCCCGTCGAGGGCGGCCTCGACCGCGCCCTCGGGTCAGGCCGCCTCGTCCGGCTCGCCGGACGAGGCGGGCTCCTCGGTCGGCGCCACCGCGAGGTCACCGGAGGCCTGCTCCAGCAGCGCCCGGGCGGCGGCCCGGCCCGACTGCACCATCCGGTCGAGCTGGTGGAACTCCAGCAGCCCCACCCCCATCGACGACGGGCCGACGACCCAGGCGCCGCGGGCGCGGGCGGCGTCGGCCGCACCGCCGCTGCCGATCATCATCGTGCGCATCAGGGTGTCGCCCAGGCCCGGCACCCGCGGGCGCCCGGGTCGGCGCGGCCCGTCGCCGCCGGACCCGATCGTCACCGCCACCACCGGCCCCTCGTCACGCTCGACGAGCAGGTCGGTCGGCAGGTTGTCGAGCACCCCGCCGTCGACGAGCAGCCGCCCGTCGTCCTGCGCGAGCGGCGCGAAGAGCACGGGCAGCCGCGACGACGCGAGGGCCGCGTCGAGCAGGCGCCCCCGCCGGTGCACCTGGCGGGTGCGGCTGGCCAGGTCGACGCTGACCATCGAGAGCTGGCGCGGGAGCCCCTCGAGCACGGTGTCGGTGCCGTAGTGACGCTCCATCGCCGCGCGCACCCGGTGCCCGCGGGCCAGGGAGCGGCCGGACAGCCGGTAGTCGCTGAACGGCCGGCGCCGCACGAACTCGGCGTAGCAGATCTCCTCGAGCGTCGCGCCGTCGATGCCCATCGAGTGCAGGCCCGCGATGACCGCGCCGATGCTCGCCCCGGTGACCCGGTCGACGTGCAGCCCGGCGTCCTCGAGCTCGCGCAGCACCCCGACGTGGGCGAAGGCGCGGGCGCCACCACCGGCCAGGGCCAGCCCGAGCGACCGGCCGGCCAGCCGGTCGGCCACGGGGCGCAGCCCGGTCGCGAGGTCGCCGTCCACGAGCGTGAGCTGCCAGGCATCGGTGACGGCCACCCACGCCACCCGCTGCTCGGGGGTCGGAGGTGAGCCCAGCAGCACGAGGTCGGGGCGGCGCGCGGGGGCCGGCGACGGGCCCGTCCCGGGCACGGGGTCACCGCTGTTCGCGACGAGCACCACGGCATCCGCCTGGCGCAGGCAGAAGTCGCGCCACGCGGCATCCGGGCCGTCGGCGGACGACGGCGCGACGAGCAGCACCCGGTCGTGGTCGGCCTCGGCCCGCGCCAGCCCGTCGGGCCCGACCACGCCCGGCGCACCGACGCGAAGGTGCCGGGCCAGGCGCGCGCGCACGGCCTCACCCACGGCGGAGACGTCGGCGGCCGAGACGGCCGGCCCGAGCCCGACGACGGCGACCACCGACACCCGCTCGGGCGGCGGCGGGGCCACGCCGCCCCCGCCGACGGTGCGCAGCCGGTCGGCCACCTGGCCGAGCAGGAACCGCGCCGCCGACGGGTCGGTGGCGAGCACGTCCTCCATGCGCCGCCCGGGGGATCTCGACCAGGGTCGTGTCGCGACGGGCGCGCACCGTGGCCGAGCGCTGCTCGCCGGTGAGCAGCGCCAGCTCGCCGAGCACCTGCCCGGGCCCGAGCTCGCGCACCACCGTGTCGTCGACCAGCACCTCGAGCCGGCCGGTGCGCACCGCGAAGGCCGAGCCGGGCGGGTCGCCCTGGTGGATCAGCACCACGCCGGCGGGCAGCTCGACGACCCGGGTGGCGCGCTCGAGCCGGTGGCGCGCCGCGTCGGGCAGCGCCGAGAACAGGGCCAGCTCGGAGAGGTCCAGCTCGTCCGCGCTGCCCACCGACGCGGGAACCGCCCACTCGGCAGGTGGGTTCGGGGTCAGCACCACGGGCGGGCGCTCGTCGAGCACCTCCTCGTCCTCGAGCGCCGAGTGGATCCGGCCCAGGGGCAGGGCGAGCACCGCGACGACCAGGAAGGCGACGATCGAGAGCACCCAGCCCTCGTGCAGCGACGCGACGACGGTGGCGGGTGAGGGGTCGCCGAGGATGACCACGAGCACCGCGATGCCGATGACGCCGCCGAGCTGGCGCGCGCTCGAGGCCACGGCGGATGCCGTCGCGTAGCGACCGCCGGGAACCGCCGCCAGCGTGGCGCTCCCGAGCAGCGGCAGGGTCGCCCCGACGCCGATGCCGCTGAGCACCTGGCCCGGCATCCACTCGGCCCAGAAGGCCGGCTGCAGCCCGACCCGCTGGTGGTACCAGAGGTAGGCCGCGGCCCAGACGATCGCTCCCGGCACGACGAAGACGCGGTAGCCGTACCGCTCGGCGAGCGGTCCGAGGCGTGACGCCACCAGGGCGGCCACGATCGCGCCGGGCACCAGGGCCAGGCCGGACCTCAGCACGTCGTAGCCCCAGACGTACTGCAGCCACAGGACGTTGGTGAGCAGGTACGCGTAGAAGCCGAACCCGGCGGCGACCGTTGCGGCAGAACCGAGGTCGAACGATCGCAGGCGCAGCAGGGCCGGGTCGAGCATCGGTGCCCGGTGGCGCCGCGAGCTCACCACGAACAGCCCCAGCGCCGCGGCGGCCCCGACGAACGAGCCGATCACCTCGGGGCTGGTCCACCCCCAGTCCCCGCCCTTGATGATGCCCAGGTTGAGCAGGGCCAGGCTGGCCACCAGCAGGGCGGCGCCGACCAGGTCGGGCATCACGCGCTTGCCGGGTGCCCGGCTCTCGACGAGCTCGTGCCGCGCCGCCCACACCGCGACCAGGCCGAAGGGCAGGTTGACGAGGAAGGCCCAGCGCCAGCCGCCCAGCTGCACCAGGGCGCCGCCGATGGGCGGTCCGACGCCCGCGGCGACCGCGGCCGACGCTCCCCACACGCCGATGGCGTGGGCCCGGCGCTCGGCCGGGAAGGCCGCGATGACCAGCGCGAGCGAGGCCGGCACGAGCATCGCTGCCCCGAAGGCCTGTACGACGCGCGCCAGGATGAGCAGCTCGACCGACGGGGCGAGGCCGCACGCGGCGGACGCGATCGTGAACACGGCGACCCCGGCCACGAACGACCGGCGCCGGCCGACCAGGTCGGTGAGCCGCCCGCAGAGGATCAGCGAGGCCGCGAAGACGATGTTGTAGGCGTTGAGCACCCACGACAGCTCACCGATCGTGGTGTCGGAGAACGACTCCCGGATCGACGGGAAGGCGACGTTGACGATCGTGGCGTCGAGGAAGGCCAGGAAGGCGCCGAAGCTGGCCACGAGGAGCACGCGTGACGGAGGAACTCGCGTCGTCGCGACAGATGCCATCCACACCTCCGGGGTCCGGGCCGAACCTAGCGCCTGAGGACCCCGCTGAACAGGGCATTCGTGCAACGGCGCTCGCGCGCCCGGCCGCCGGGCGGTGGGAGGTCAGTGGACGACGATGACCACGCGACCGGCGTGCTCGACGACTCGGCGGCTCACCGAGCCGAGCAGCAGGCCGCGGAACCCGCCGAGACCACGCCGACCGACGACCACGAGGTCGACGTCGAGCTCGGCTGCCGCCTCGACGACCGCCTTCGCGGGCGACCCGTGCCGGACGACGACGTCGGCCGTGACACCCGGGTGCCGCGCGGCGGCGGGGTCGAGGGTGCGGTGGCCCAGGTCCGTGTAGCGCTGCTCGACGGCCGCCCACCGCGTCGCTCGAGCGCTCGGTGACGACGACACCCTCGTGCATCTCGAGGTTCCAGGCCAGCACGCAGGTGACGGTCGCACCGGCGGTCTCGGCGACGCCGAGGGCCAGCTCGACCGCGCGGGCGCTGGCCTCGCTGCCGTCGACGGCGACGAGGATGCGGTGCGGCGGCGCGACGACGGTGTCGGAGGGCACGACCGCGACCGGGCAGTGGGCGTGGGCGACGACGGGGAGGGCGACCGACCCCAGCAGGATCCGCTCGAGGCGACCGCGGGCCGGTGCACCGACGACGACCCGGGCGGCGTTCTCGGACAGCCGCACGAGTGCGGCCGCCGGCGGGCCCCAGGGGACGGCGACGGCGATGTCGTGGACGTCGTCGCGTCGCGCCCGGGCCCGCGCGGCGGCCCGGTCGAGGATGCGGTGCGCCCCCTCGTCGAGGTGCTGGGCCAGGCTCGGCGCCCCCGAGACCAGGGTCTCGTAGGGCGACAGCTGGACCTGCGGGTCGACGACCGTCACCAGGCGCAGCGGCGCCCCGAGCCGGGCGGCCTCGTCGGCTGCCCAGTCGACGACCGGCTCGTCGGCGGTCGACCCGTCGACGGCGACGACCACTGCTCCGCTCACGCCGAGGATCTCGTCTCCGGATGCGCCTGACGCACTGGTGGGAAGGGGGGTGCTGACCTCGTGCTCGGCCATGACTCCATGATCCTCCGGATGCCGCGGCCCGACCCGGTCCGGTCTGCTCGCGTCACACCGGGCGCCTCCGGCCCCACGGCAGACCCGCCGCGGCCGGCGGGTCAGGGGGTCGTGCGGCGGCGGTGCGGGTTCACGGCGCTCGAGGCAGCCGGGTGCGTCGCCGCGGCCAGCTGCACCGGGGTCGCGGCCTGGTCGCGGGTCGCGACGAGCGACTCGACGTCGGTGCGCGAGGTGCGCACGGCATCCCGCAGCGTGCGTGCCCGGGCGGCGCGCTGCTCGTCGGGCGCCGACGCCTCGAGCCCGGTCAGCCGGTCCTCGACGGCACCGACCCGGGCGGCGCTGACCTGCCAGCCGCCGGCGAGGGCGTCGGGGGTGCCGGTCTGCTGCAGCTGGGGCAGCAGCTCGCGGCCGAACCACGCCACCTCGGTCTCGGCCTCGGCGACCTCGGCGTCCCAGGCGGTGCGCCGGCGGTGCGCGCACGAGAGGAACCACGCGAGCCCGGCGAGCAGCGGCGGCGAGCACCAGCCACACCCAGCCCGGGATGCCGCCGCCCTCGGCGTCGACCGGCTCGCCGGCGCCGCGGACGTGGTGGTCGACGGGGTGGGGGTGGGCGTCGGGGTGGGGTCTCGGTGGCGGTGGCGGTCTCGGTGACCGTGGCGTGGGGGTCACCGTCGCGGTCACGACGACGGACGTCGTCTCGGTCGGGGTCTTCGTGGGGGTGGGGGTCGGGGTCTTGGTCGGCGTGGGGGTCGGCGTCGGGCGTCTGGGTCGGCGTCGGGCTCGGCGTCTCGGTGGGCGCCTCGTCGACGGCTCGGCCGTCGGGGTCTCCGGCGGCTCGGCGGCTCGGCGAGCCGGGTGACGAGGGGATCGACACCGAGATCGACGGGACGGACAGCGACCCGCTCGGCGTGGGCAGGGTGACGCCGTCGCCGCCGCAGCCCGCCGAGCAGGAGCGCCGACCAGCCCGGCCGCCGGGACGAGCCACGGCCCGTCGATCGCTGCTGGCCGGGTGCTGCTGCGGTGTCCATCTCGGGCCGTCCTGTCCTGCCGGGGTACGGCGTGCCCCGAAGTCTCGGGCGGGCGCGCCGGAGCCGGGCATCACCCTCACCGGATGAGGCGGCCACCGGCGCGGTGGGCGTGCAATGGCACGAATGGACGACTCCCCACCCGCGCCTCCCACCGCCGAGCACGCGCGGCTGGCCGAGGCGACCGGCCGCGCCGAGACCGACCTGTTCACCGCCAACCCCTGGTACGAGTGGGGCCCCTACCTCAGCGAGCGCGCCTGGGGCACCGTGCGCGAGGACTACTCCGCGGACGGCGACGCCTGGCGGTCCTTCCCCCACGACCACGCCCGCTCGCGCGCGTACCGGTGGAACGAGGACGGGATGGCCGGCATCTCGGACATCCGCCACGAGCTCTGCCTCGGGCTGGCCCTGTGGAACGGCAGGGACCCGATCCTCAAGGAGCGGATGTTCGGCCTGGCCGGCCCCGAGGGCAACCACGGCGAGGACGCCAAGGAGTACTGGTGGTACCTCGAGGGGCTGCCGAGCCACGCCCTGCTGCACTGGCGCTACCACTACCCCCAGGGCGAGTTCCCCTACGAGCGGCTCGTCGCACCACGGCCGGGGGCTGCAGGACCCCGAGCTCGAGCTGCTCGACACCGGCGCCTTCGACGACGACCGCTACTGGTCGGTCGACGTGACGTACGCCAAGGCCACCCCGACCGAGGTGCTCATGCGCGTGGTCGTCGAGAACCACGGGCCGGACGAGGCGACCCTCGACGTGCTGCCCACCCTGTGGTTCCGCAACACCTGGTCGTGGGCGCAGGGGGCGCCCCGGCCGCGCATCGAGCGCGACGGCACCTCGCTGCGGGTCGACGAGCACGCCCTGGCCGGCTACCGGCTGGATGCCGCGCCCGGCCCCGACGGCCTCGCCCCCGAGGCGCTGTTCTGCGAGAACGAGACCAACCTGCCCGCGGGTCTTCGGCGCACCGCCGAGCACGCCCTACCCCAAGGACGGCATCAACGACCACGTCGTCTCCGGGGCCGACACCGTCAACCCGGGCGGCTTCGGCACCAAGGCCGCGCTCCGCTACCGGGTCACCGTCCCCGCCGGGGGCACGGCCGAGCTGCGGTTGCGGCTGCACCGCCCGGAGCGGCGACCGGCCCGCGGAACCGGACTGGGCGGCATCCGCCTTCGACGCGGTGGTCACCGCCCGCGAGGCCGACGCCGACGAGTTCTACGCGGCCCTGGCCCCGGCGGGCACGACCACCGAGGAGCAGCGGGTGCTGCGCCAGGCCAGTGCCGGGCTGGTGTGGAGCAAGCAGATCTACCCCTACGACGTGGGCCGCTGGCTCGACGGCGACCCCGGGCAGCCGCCGCCCGCCGGCTCCCGGCGCGGCGTGCGCAACGACGCCTGGCGCCACCTCGACTCCTTCGACGTGCTGGCCATGCCCGACCCGTGGGAGTACCCGTGGTTCGCCGCGTGGGACCTCGCGTTCCACGCCGTCGCCTGGGCGCACCTCGACCCGGCCTTCGCGAAGTACCAGACCCTCGTGCTGCTGCGGGAGTGGTTCCAGCACCCCAACGGCGCCCTGCCCGCCTACGAGTGGAACTTCGACGACGTCAACCCGCCGATCCACGTGCTGGCCGCGCTGCGGGTCTACCGGATCGACGGCTCGCGCGACCGGGAGTTCCTCGAGCGCGCCTTCCAGAAGCTGCTCGTCAACTTCACCTGGTGGCTCAACCGGGAGGACGAGGACGGCAACAACGTCTTCGGGGGCGGGTTCCTCGGGCTGGACAACATCAGCCCGATGGACCGCTCCAAGCTGCCCGACGGCGTCACGCCTGGAGCAGGCCGACGGCACGGCGTGGATGGCGTACTACGCGATGTCGATGCTCGTCATCGCGGTCGAGCTCGCGCAGGAGAACCCCGTCTACGACGACATGGTCGTCAAGTTCCTCGAGCAGTTCCTCCAGATCCGGCGGGCCCTGGAGGACCAGGGGCTCTACGACACCGAGGACGCCTTCTTCTACGACCGGCTGGTGCACCCGTCCGGTGAGTCGACGCCGGTGCGGGTGCGCACCATCGCCGGCCTCGTCCCCCTCCTGCCCGCGGTCGGGCTGCCCCGGCCCCAGGCGGCCCACGTCGACCGGCTCGGCAAGGGCTTCGCGCAGCGTGCGCGAGAGCTGGGCCCGGCAGGGCGGCACCCTGGCCGGCCTGGTCCGCGAGCTCGACGGGCGGCAGAACATCCTCGTCTCGGTGCTGCACCCCGACGACGTGCGGCAGGCCCTGCAGCGAGTTCCTCGACGAGGACGCCTTCCTCTCGCCGCACGGCCTGCGCTCGGTCTCCAAGCGCTACGAGGGCCACCCGTACTCCATCCCCGGGATGCCGGACGCGACGATCGACTACGAGCCGGCGGAGTCGACCACCGCCATGTTCGGCGGCAACTCGAACTGGCGCGGCCCGGTCTGGATGCCGCTGAACTACCTCGCGGTGCGCCAGTTCGGCGTCTGGCAGCGGTTCCTCGGCGACGACTTCACCGCTCGAGTACCCCACCGGCTCGGGGCAGCAGCACACCTTCGGTGAGGTCGCGCAGGACCTCGCCGACCGCCTGGTGTCGATCTGGCTGCCGGACGGCGACGGCCACCGCCCGGTCTTCGGCGGGGTCAGCCGGCTGCAGGAGGACCCGGCGTGGAAGGACAACCTGCTCTTCTTCGAGTACTTCCACGGCGACGACGGTGCCGGCCTCGGCGCGATGCACCAGACCGGGTGGACCGCCCTGGTCGTCGACCTGCTCCTCGACCCGCCGGGCAGCCCCCGGACCGGGTAGCGGCCTCAGTCGACGGCGACGTAGACGGTGTTGGCCGACGTGCCGCCGGTGAGCGGGTTGGCGAAGCTGACGACGTGCGCCTCGACCGAGGCGAACTCGCCGCGGGCCAGGGCCATGAAGTCGTCGTCCGGCGGGTCGTCGGACCACAGCGCGAACACCCCGCCCGGGTGCAGGTGGCCGTGCAGGGCGTGCAGCCCCTCGGCGGTGTAGAACGCCGCGTGGCTGGGGTGCAGCACGTGCCGCGGCGTGTGGTCGATGTCGAGCAGCACGGCGTGCACGCGCTGCGGGCCGTCGGCGCCGAACGCACCGGCCTCGCGGGCGAGCGCGAAGAAGTCGCCCTGCACCAGCCGGGTGCGTGGGTCGGTCGGTGAGCGACTCGGCATCCGGCAGCAGGCGGTTCTCGTGCCAGCTGATCACCGGCGCGAGGGCCTCGACGACGGCTCAGCGAGCGCACCCGTGGCTCCTCGAGCGCGGTCACCGCGGTGTAGCCGAGCCCCAGCCCGCCGACGACGACGTCGAGCTCGGCTCCGGCGCAGGCGGCCAGCCCCAGCCGCGCCAGCTCGATCTCGGCGACCGGGAACAGGCTCGACATGAGGAACTCCTCACCGAGCTTGACCTCGTACACGTCGACCTTGAGGGTGCGCTCGAAGCGGCGACGCAGGATGAGCTCGCCCATCTCGGTGTGCTGCCAGTCCAGCTCCTCGAAGCGCCTGCTCATGGGCCGACCTCTCGCTCGCGCTGCACGGCACCCGCCGACCCCACGGCCTACCGTAGGCCCCAGCACGGCGACCGGGTCGAGGGTCGGGCCCGGCCGACTGCGCGGGCCGTGGAGGATGACCCCATGACCGCGGAGCAGCACGCACCCCGTCGCACGCCGAGCGGGCCCGGGCCGCCGAGCCCGCCCTGACCCGCTCGATCCCCGGGCTGCTGCCGCCGACCCCGGCCGCGCGAGCTGCGCGAGCTCGCCGACGTCGCGGCCGCGCTCGACGAGCCCGGCGCGGTGGGACCGCTACGGCGAGCACGGGCCGGTGGCGGTGCTCGAGCGCCGGCTCGCCGACCTGCTCGGCAAGCCGGCCGCCGCGATGTTCCCGAGCGGGGTGATGGCCCAGCAGTCGATGCTGCGGGTGTGGTGCGACACGCGCCGGCTCACGGCGCGTCGCGATCCCGGCGCTGTCCCACCCCCTCGAGCACGAGAGCGACGGCCCGCGGCTGCTGCACGGCTTCGAGTTCGAGCTGCTCACCGACGGCCCGACCGTGCCGCAGGTCGAGCACCTGGCGGCGATCCACGGGCGCCTCGGCGCCGCGTTCCTCGAGCTGCCGTTGCGCGACGCCGGCTACCTCCTCCCGTCGTGGGACGAGCTCGTGGCGTTCTCCGCAGGCGTGCCGCGAGCGCGGCGTCGCCGCTGCACCTCGACGGCGCCCGGATCTGGGAGTCGGCGCCGTACCTCGGTCACTCCCCCGCCGAGATCGCGGGGCTCGCCGACAGCGTCTACGTCTCGCTGTACAAGGGGCTCGGCGGGCTGTCGGGTGCGGCGCTGGTCGGGCCCGGAGGACGAGGTCGGCGCAGGCGCGGGTCTGGCGCAGCCGGATGGGCGGCACGCTGTTCAGCCTGATGCCGTTCGCCGTCGCCGGCCCTGCGCGGCCTCGACCGCGAGCTGCCGCGGATGGCCGAGTACCACGAGCGCGCGGTGCTGCTGGCGCAGCGGCTGGCGGCGCGCGGCATCCGGGTCACGCCGCAGCCGCCGCACGCCACCGCGTTCCGCATCCACGTCGAGCGCGAGGTGGCCGACCTCGACGAGCGCCGGGTCGTGGCGATGGAGACCGAGCACGTGCGGCTCTCGCCGCCGTGGTTCGCCTCGGACACCCCGGGGTGGTCGTGGACCGAGCTCGTCGTGGGCCCCGCCACGATGGAGTGGGACGTCGACGAGGCGGTCGACATGCTGGTGCGCGTCTACGTCGACTGAGCCGGCGGGCGCTACGCGGGGCCCGGGCGCGCGGGCCCCGCGGGCTGCACCGGCGGTGGAGCAGCACCCCGAACCCGGTGACGGCCAGCCGCAGCAGCACCTGGCCGGGGCGCAGCAGGTCGGCGACCTTGGCCGCGCTGAGCAGCTCCAGCTCGGCCAGTCGGACGCGCGAGCTGGTCGGGGCCGGCCAGCCGCGCCCGCTGGAGCTCGGTGGTGTTGTGCCAGACCTTGCGCCGGGCCTCGCGCAGGAACCGCTGCGAGCTCCAGCGGTTGGCCGGCTGCAGGGCCCGGTCGAGCAGGCTGCGGGCGGAGTGCGCGGCGAGGTTGCGGTCCTCCGCGGCGACGCGGCCGGCCGAGCACCCCGTCGATCCGCTCGTGGTCACGCCGCCGGCGGTCGACGACGCCGGGCTCGGCGAAGTCGTCGTCGGAGATCACCGCGAGCAGGGCCTGCGGCAGGTCGTTGTTGATGTGGGCGTTGATCCCGAGCAGCACGTGCACCAGCGGTGAGGTCGTCGCCGGTGCGTCGAAGGCCAGCCGCCACGGCCGTGGCACGCGGCCGGTGCCGGTGAGGTCGGCATCCAGCGCGTCGAGGTAGAGCTGCGCGAAGGCGACGTCCCACGCCTCGACCCACGCCGGGTCCTCGAACACCGCGCCCTCGACCGCGGCCGCGACGGCCTGCGTCGTGCGCCGGTAGGTGCCCAGGAACTCGGCCTGCGGCCCGGCGCTGCGGCGGCATGGTCGTCGAGCCGGGTCTGCATGGCGTCGAGCACGTCGGAGATCGACGACGCCTGATTCCGGTTCGGCACTGGCCACGACGACCCCGGAGCTGGATGGTGGAGGCTGCTGGGCGCTATTCTCGGCCTCGTCACCGCCTCGTGTCAGCCCCGCCACCGAGCGACGCCGGAGGTGGTCGGGACCGCGGCCGGAAGGGCGGTGGACCTCCACGGAACGAGCCAGTCGCAGCACCCTGCGGGACGACCGCATCCTCGGCTACACCCGTGGCCTGTCGCTGTTCATCGCCCCCTTCCTGCTGGTCGCCTTCGTGCTGCTCTACGTCTTCCCGGGGCGCACGGGGCGCTTGTTCGCCTGGCCGATCCGGGGCACCCTGACCCCGATGGTGCTGGCCTCGGCGTACCTCGGCGGGTTCTGGTTCTTCGTCTGCGTGCTGCGTGAACGGCGTTGGGCCGCAGTCAAGCTCGGGCTTCCCGGCGGTGGCGCTGTTCGCGACCCTGCTCGGCGTCGCCACGGTCGTGCACTGGGAGAAGTTCAGCCACGGCCACGTCGCGTTCTGGCTGTGGGCGGGCCTGTACTTCACCGCACCGTTCCTGGTGGCGCGGTGCCTGGGTCGCCAACACGACCGTCGCGGCGCCACCGGGCGACGACGAGGTCCGCCTCGGGGTGGTCGCCCGCTGGGCCGTGGGCGCCGTCGGGCTCGGCGCGCTGGTCACCGGCATCGCGATGTTCCTCTCCCCCGCCACGATGATGCCGATCTGGCCCTGGGCGCTCACCCCGCTGACCTGCCGGGTCGTCGGCGCCATCTTCTGCCTGGGCAGTGCCGGGCTCGGCGTCGTGCGCGACCCGCGGTGGGTCACGGTGCGGCTGATGCTGCAGGTCGAGGTGCTCATGGTCGCGCTGATGGGCGTCGCCGCCGTGCGCGCCCGCGACGAGCTGCTCACCGGTCGCCCGCTCACCTGGCTGATGCTCGTCGGGTTCGTCGCCGTGCTGGTGGGCTCCGGCGTCCTCTGGCTCGCACACGAGGGCAGGGCTACCGTCGCCGGATGAGCAGCGACCTGGCCCCACGGCTCGACTCGGGCGTCGCGGCACCTCGTGGCCGTGCCACGCCCGCGGGCTACCCCATTCGCGTCGCATCGGCCACAATCACCGGATGACGTCCGTGGTCGTCGTCGGGGCGAGCGTCGCGGGGCTGCTGGCCGCGCGGGCGCTGGCCGACCACGTCGACGACGTCGTCGTGCTCGAGCGGGAGCGGCTCGACGACACCGCACTGCCCCGCGGCCACGTGCCCCAGGGGCGCCACCTGCACCTCCTGCTGTCCGCCGGCCTCGACCTGCTGGTCGGCTGGTTCCCGGGCATCGACGACGAGCTGGAGTCGCTCGGCGCCGTGCGGGTCGACGGCACCCGGGCCTGGGTGCACCAGTCCGGCGGGTACCGGGCCCGGGGCGACTGGGGGCGGCCGGTGCTCAGCCTGACCCGGCCGCTGCTCGAGCAGGTGGTCCGGCGTCGGGTCGCCGCGCTGGCCGGCGTGACCCTGCGCGACGGCGTGGTCGTCGACCGGGTCGAGGCCGGCGCCGGCCGGGTGACCGCCGCCTCGGTCGCAGGGCGGCGTGGGAGCGCTCGGGTGGTCCACCCGCGGGTGGGGTCGCCGCCCACCTGAACCGCACCCGCGCGCCGCCCGTGTCTCCTTGCGTGACGGCCGTCGAGGTTCGGGTCAGCTCGCAGTGGCTCCGGCTGCGCGAGCCCGCCGACGCGGCAGCCCGCTCGACCGACCTCGCGACGAAGGCCCTCGGGCTGCTGGGCCGCGCGACCCCGACCGTCGTGCACGACCTCGGCTGCGGGAGCGGGTCGATGGGCCGGTGGCTCGCCCCGCTGCTCGACGGCCCGCAGCACTGGGTGCTCCACGACCGCGACGCCGACCTGCTCGAGGTCGCCGCGGCCGAGCCACCCCCGGTGGCGGCCGACGGTGCCGCCGTGACCGTCGAGACCCGGCAGCGACGACCTCACCCGGCTCGGCCCCGGCGAGCTCGCGGGCGCGTCGCTCGTCACGGCCTCGGCCCTGCTCGACATGCTGACCGCCGCGGAGCTGGCCCGCTTCGTCACGTCGTGCGTCGAGGCGGCCTGCCCGGTGCTCGTGACCCTGTCGGTCACCGGTCGGGTGCGGCTCGCATCCCGACGACCCGCTCGACGCCGTGCTGGCGGCCGCCTTCAACGACCACCAGCGCCGCACCACCGGCGGTCGGACCCTGCTCGGGCCGGATGCCGCACGGGCAGCCGTCGGCGCCTTCGACGCCCTGGGGTCCCGGGTCGAGGTGCGGCCGAGCCCGTGGCGGCTCGGCGCGACCCACGGGGCGCTCATCGCGGAGTGGCTCGACGGCTGGGTGGGGGCCGCCGTCGAGCAGCGGCCGATCCTCGCCACCGCCGGCGCCGGCTACCTCGCGCGACGCCGCGCCGACCTCGAGCACGGCCGGCTCGCCGTCACCGTGCCGCACGTCGACCTGCTGGCCGTCCCAGCCGGGGCCGTCGGGGTGAGCCGGCTCGCCGACCCGGTCACCACCGAGGTCGCGCCACCACCGAGCCGGATGCCGTTGCCGGGCAACGTCGTTCGCCTCACCGTCGGCCTCGCCTCCCTGGTGACCCTGCTCGCCGTGCTCACGGTGTCGGTGGGCCTGGGCGTGGGCGCCTGGGTCGTCGCGCTGGGCTGCGCCGCCGTGATCACCACCCTGGTGATGTGGTCGGCCTCGCGGCCGACCCGCACCTGCTGGGGCCGGCCGACCTCGTCACCCTGAGCCGGGCGCTGCTGGCCTGCGCGGCCGCGGCCCTCACCGTCGAGCTGCTGGCCGGGCAGCCGCGTGACAGCGGCCCTGCTCGCGCTCGGCGTCCCGGCCCTCGCCCTCGATGCCGTCGACGGCCGGGTGGCCCGGCGCACCGGCACGGTCACGGCGTTCGGGGGCCGGTTCGACGGCGAGGTCGACGCCTTCCTCATCCTCGTGCTCAGCGTCGCCGCCGCACCGACGGTCGGGTGGTGGGTGCTGGCCGCGGGCCTGGTGCGCTACGCCTTCGCCGTCGCCGGGTGGTGCCTGCCGTGGCTGCGCGCACCGCTCGAGTTCCGGTACTGGCGCAAGGTGGTGACCGCGACCGTGGGGATCGCGCTCACGGTCGCCGTCGCCGACGTGCTGCCCGCCGCGCTGACCACGGCCGTCGTGCTGGTCGCGCTGGCCCTGCTCGCCGAGTCGTTCGGCCGTGACGTGTGGTGGCTCTGGCGCCACCGTGAGCGGGTGCCCGCCACGGCAGCGCCGCCACGCGCCTGGCGTCGCGGCGTCGCGGCCGGCGCCACCGTGCTCTCGGCTGGCCCTGGTGTGGTTCGCCCTCGTGGCCCCGACCCGCCCCGACCGGCTCACTCCCGGCGCCTTCCTGCGCCTGCCGGTGGAGGCCGTGGCCCTCGCCGCCGTCGCGCTGGTCGTGTCGGGCCGCTCGGCGCGCGCCGTGGCCGTCGTCGTCGGCCTGCTGCTGGGCGTCGTCACCCTGCTCAAGGTGCTCGACCTCGGGCACCTTCACGGTGCTCGACCGGCCGTTCAACGTGGTGACCGACCGCGGCCAGCTCGGCTCCGGGTTCGACTTCGTGCGCGACTCCCTCGGGCCGTGGGCGGCGTGGGGCAGCGCCGCGGGCGCGGTGCTCCTGGTCGGCGCCGCCGTGCTCTGCCTGCCGCTGGCCGTCGGCCGGCTCGGCCGCGTGGTGTCGCGGCACCGGGCGTGGAGCACCCGGGTCGTGCTGGCGGTCGCGGCCGTGTGGGGGGTGTGCGCGCTGTCCGGGCTGCAGGTCTCACCCGGTGGCGCCGTGGCCGCCGCCGACACCGGCCCGTTCGTGGCCGGACAAGGTGCGAGCCGCGACGGCGGCGTACCGGGACGAGGCGGCCTTCACGCACGCCCTGGCGGCGGACCCCTTCCGCGACCCGGCCTCCGCCGACCTGTCCGCACTGGCCGGCAAGGACGTCGTGCTCGCCTTCGTCGAGAGCTACGGCCGCGTCGCGGTCGACGGGCCCGAGTCGGCCGGCATCCGAACCCTGTTGGACGACGGCACGGCACGGCTGCAGCGCCTGGGCTGGACGGCATCCAGTGGCTGGCTCACCTCCCCGACCTTCGGTGGCAGCAGCTGGCTGGCCCACTCCACGCTCCAGTCCGGGCTGACGGTGGGTGACCAGGTGCGGTACGACCGGCTGCTGTCGAGCCCGCGCACCACCCTCAGCTCGGCGTTCGGCCGGGCCGGCTGGCGCACCGTGGCCGTGCTGCCCTCGACGCACGGCAGCTGGCCGGAGGGCCAGGCGTTCTACCGGTTCGACCGGGTCTACGACGGGTCGGCCCTCGGGTACGCCGGGCCGAGGTTCGGCTTCTCGGCGATGCCCGACCAGTTCACCCTGTCCGCGTTCGACCGGCTGGAGCTGGCGACGCCGCACCCCGCCGGTCATGGCCGAGGTCGAGCTCACCTCGAGCCACGGGCCGTGGGCGCCGCTGCCGACGACGGTCGACCCGGCGGACCTCGGGGACGGGTCGGTCTTCGACGGCATCGAGGCGGATGCCGTGACGGCGGCACAGCTGTGGAGCGACCGGTCCGCCGTGCCGGGCGCCTACCGCACCTCGATCGCCTACTCGCTGACCAGCCTGCTGTCGTTCGTGGAGTCGCACGCGGACGACGACCTCGTGGTCGTGATGCTCGGCGACCACCAGCCGTCGACCATCGTGAGCGGCTTCGGGGGCGACCGCGAGGTGCCCGTCACCGTCATCGCGCGCGACCCGAAGGTGGTGGCCCGGGTCGCCGGCTGGGGGTGGCAGAGCGGGCTGCGGCCGAGCGACACCGGGCCGGTGTGGCCGATGGCCGCGTTCCGCGACCGCTTCCTCACGGCCTACAGCAGCCGAGGCACCGCCGATGAGGGTGGCCGACCGCGACCTGGTCGCCCACCGGCTCGGCAGGCCCGGGCCGAGGCCTTCCCGCCCGGGGAGTTCGTGGGGCAGGAGAGCTTCGTCAGCGCCAGCGAGGTGCTGTCGCTGGGCCGCCGCGCCGGCATCGCACCGGGGGTCGCGGGTGCTCGACCTGTGCTGCGGCGAGGCCGGTCCGGGGCTGCACCTCACCCGTGAGCTCGGCTGCACCTACCTGGGGGTGGACGCCAGCCCGCACGCCGTGGCGCGGGCCCGCCTGCGGGCGGCCGACGCGGGGCTCGAGGCGCGCTTCGAGCTCGGCGCAGGTGCCGCCGCTGCCGGCCGGGCCGTTCGACGTCGTGCTCCTGCTCGAGACGATGCTCGCGTTCCCCGACAAGCGCGCCCTGCTCGAGGAGGTCTCGTCGGCCCTGGCCCCGGGGGGCCGGTTCGCGTTCACCCTCGAGGAGGGGCTGCCCCTCACCGCGGCCGAGGCGGAGGTGATGCCCGGGGCCGACACCGTGTGGCTCACCCCGCTCGCGCGCCTGCGGTCCGACCTGAACCGCGCCGGGCTGCGGGTGCGGTGGTGCCAGGAGACCAGCCGCGCCCACCGCGCGACGGTCGACGCCCTGGTCGCCGCCTACACCGCGGCGGCGCCCGAGCTGCGCGAGGCCGGCGCCGGCGCGGGCGGTCGACGACCTCATCGCCTCGCACCGGCTCTGGAGCCGGTGGCTGCGCGAGGGACGGGTGCGCAAGTTCGACGTCGTCGCCGAGAAGGTGCGGCCCTGAGGCGTACGGGTCCGCCCTACGCTGCTGGGCATGGTCGCGGGTGGATCGGCGCAGGAGTGGCTGCTGGGGTCCGACCCCTCGGTGCGGTGGCAGGTGCTGCGTGACCTGCTCGGCGCCCCCGAGGCAGGTGTGGGCTGCGGAACGGGCCCGGGTCGAGACCGAGGGCTGGGGCGCGCGGCTGCTCGCGCTGGAGGACGACGACGGCCAGTGGGACGGCGGGGCCTTCCTGCCCCGCGACTTCACCCGACAGGAGTGGGAGGAGGTGGGCCAGCCCTGGACGGCCACCTGCTTCACGATCAACCAGCTGCGCGAGCTCGGGCTGGACCCCGCGTCGGCGCCGGCCCGCCGGATGGTCGAGCTGGTCGGTGCGAACTGCCGCTGGGAGCACGACGGCCAGCCGTTCTGGTCGGGCGAGGTCGAGGAGTGCATCAACGGGCGCACGGTCGCCGACGGCGCGTACTTCGGGGTCGACGTCTCGGCCCTCGTCGAGCGCCTGGTCGGCGAGCGGCTCGACGACGGCGGCTGGAACTGCGAGCGCGGCGCGGGGTCGGTGCGCTCCTCGTTCGCGACGACGATCAACGTGCTCGAGGGGCTCGCCAGTTCGAGCGCGCGACCGGGGCACGCCGGCATCCCGCGCGGCCGCGCCGGTCGGTGAGGAGTTCCTGCTCGAGCGGCGGCTGTTCCGGCGGCTGAGCACCGGCGAGCCGGCCGACCCCTCCTACCTCGAGCTGCTGCACCCGAGCCGGTGGCACTACGACGTGCTGCGGGGCCTCGACCACTTCCGGGATGCCGCGTCACTCACCGGCGCGCGCCCGACCCGCGGCTGGGCGAGGCGGTCGACGTGGCTGCGCTCGCGCCGCTCGCCCGACGGCACCTGGCCGCTGGACCGCACCCTGCCGGGGCGCATCTGGTTCGACGTCGACGACGGCGTGGGGCGGCCCTCGCCGTGGGTGACGCTCAAGGCCCTGCGCGTGCTGGCCTGGGTCGACGCCGGGTAGGGGCCTCGACCACCACCCGACGGTCGGGGGCCCGATAGTCGTTCGCTCCCGCCGCGTTCGGCCTCGTACCGTGGGCTCGTGCCCCGACCCGAAGGCTTCGACCACACCGTGCGCGACGGCGAGGTCGTCATCACCCACCACGGCGCCCGGGCCGCCGTGCTGCGGGGCCGGCGCGCGGCCGACTTCCTCGTCGACGTCGAGACCGGCGACCCGCAGGAGCTGATGGCCGGCTGACCGGCAACTACCGGCGGGGCAACGAGCGCACCGCACGAAACCACCCGCGCAACCGCGGCTCGAGCCCGCTGGCCCCTTCGGCGTGGGCTACCGCCTGGTACTCGTCGTGATCACAACGAGTACGGCGCCGTAGCCGACGCTGTAGCCCGCGACGCGGTCACCGGGCCTCCAGCTCCTGCTTCAGCCACGCGTTCCGTTGACGCAGCAGGTGCGGCATGTAGCGGCCGAGCACGACGGCATCCGCGACCCGGCCGAGCGGCCCCAGCGGGGAGCGGAACCGGACGACGTCGACCATCAGCGTGCCCCCGGCATCCGTGGGCGTGAACCGGTGCTCGTGCCACCAGGACCGGAACGGCCCCCGCTGCTGTTCGTCGACGAACCGGTAGGGGCGTTCGTACGCGGTGATCGCGGACGTCATCCGGAACGGGATGCCGAAGTGGCGGGCGCGCCACGTCACGGTGTCGCCCAGCGCCATCTCGCCGGAGGTGACCCCGGCGACCGCCCGCTCGCCCGACGGGCCCATCGACGCGGTGTGCGCGTCGACCGACAGGCTGAGGGCGAAGCAGTCGGCGACCGGGGCCGCGATGACCGTCTCGATCCGGAACGACGGCACCGGGTCAGCCTACCGACGCGTCGAGGGGGTTCCCCTGCGGTGGGCGGCCCCCCAACTTTGGGTGGCCGGGATTTGTGAAACAGGTCACACCGCCGCTGCCGGTGCGATCCAATGGAGGGGTCATCGGTTCGCCGTGCGAGGTATCGGGCGCACGACCACCGGCGGCGACCACGGCCCGGCCGTGTCGGCCGACAGCGGGCCGGGCGGGGCTGTCGAACCCTCGCGTCGTGCAGGAGGGGCGAGGGTTCGGCGGCCCGCCGCCCTGGCCTGCGGGCGCGTCTGGCGGGTACGTCAGATGGGCGCGTCTGGCGGGCACGTGGGACGTGCGCGGGCGAGGGGCCATAAAGGTTCTCCAAAGGTTGTCGGTCCACACTGGGCGGAGCGTCACGTGCTCAACCCTCCACTGCGTGGCGGAGGCGCCCCGGGGTCGGCCTGCACCCACCCCGGGGCGCGCGTCATGCCACGCGACCGCCACGACCACACTCGGCCGGTGACCTCCGTGCTGGGGGCTGCGGGGCCGGGTCGGGGCGGGTCGGACGTCGAGCGGTCGTGGAGCGCCGCCCGGGTCGAGCGCACCGACGGCTTGGCACCGAGGCGAAGCCCCGACTCCATCTCGCCGCGCTCCCTGACCTCGCCAGGCGCCCCCTCATCCTGCCGGGCAACCTGACGATCACCTGACAGTCAGGTGACGGCTCGTTCAGGTTCGGCACCCCCACGGCGATGCGCGCCCAGCATGGTCGCCAATCGCATCGTCGAGAGGAGCGGGTCATGTCAGTCAGGGACAGCATCAGCTGGAAGGTTCTGGCCGCGGGGGCGGCCGTCAGCGTCATGGCGGCCTGCGCGTCGGTCACCGCGGGCTCGCCGCTCGCCCTGCACGAGCACGGGCACGTCGCGGCGCTGGCCGCCGCGAGCACCGGCCAGGTGCGCACCTACTACATCGCCGCGGACGAGGTGCTGTGGGACTACGCACCGCACGGCATGACGACATCAAGGGAAGCCGTTCGACGACGAGGAGAAGGTCTTCGTCGCGAACGGGCCGACCGGCATCGGGCACGCTACTGCAAGTCGCTCTACCGCGGGTACACCGATGCGTCGTTCACCACGCGCATCGTCGCCCCGACGAGCTGTCCTGCTGGAGTCATGCCCTGCGACGACACGCTGGGCATGATCGGCCCGGTCATCCGAGCCGTGGTGGGCGACACCATCAAGGTCGTCTTCAAGAACAACACCCAATACCCCGCGTCGGTCCACCCGCACGGCGTGTTCTACGCCAAGAACGCCGAGGGAGCGCCGTACGCGGACGGGACCGGCGGGCGCGGCCAAGGCTGACGACGCCGTGGCTCCGGGTCGCACGTTCACGTACAACTGGAAGGTTCCGGACCGCGCCGGCCGGGCCCGATGGACGGCTCCTCGGTGATGTGGATGTACCACTCGCACACCGACGAGATCGCCGACACCAACGCGGGGCTGGTCGGCCCGATGGTGATCACCGCGCGCAACCAGGCGGACCCGCCACCGCCACCCCGAGCGATGTCGACCGCGAGGTCTTCTCCTACTTCACGGTGGAGAACGAGAACGCGAGCCTGTACCTCGACCAGAACCTGCAGGAGCTGGCCCAGGCACCGCACGAGCGTCGCCGCCGGCGACGAGGAGGCGTTCGAGGAGAGCAACCTCATGCACTCGGTCAACGGCTACGTGTACGGCAACGGCCCGGTCCCCGTGATGAAGGTCGGCCAGCGGGTGCGCTGGTACACGTTCACGCTCGGCACCGAGGTCGACCTGCACACGCCGCACTGGCACGGCAACACCGTGACGAGCAACGGGATGCGCTCGGACATGATCCAGCTGCTGCCCGGCATGATGATGGTCTCCGACATGGTCCCGGACGACCCCGGCACCTGGCTGTTCCACTGCCACGTCAACGACCACATCGCGGCAGGCATGCTGGCTCGCTACCGCGTCGTCAGCTGAGCGCCGCAGGAGAGGGGCGGGCCGGGTGCGCTCCAGCACCCGGCCCGTTGCGCTGCCCGCGAGGTCCCCAGCAGAACCCGGGTGCTGAAAGGTGTTCCAAAGATGGCTTCTCCACAGTGACCTCTCAAGGAGGAGACCTGTGGCACGTCTGCTCGTGGTCGACGACGAACCGCGGATCGCGCGGTTCGTCTCGCGCCGCTGGAGTCGCAGGGGCACGGCGTCGAGACCGCGAGGACCGGTGAGGAGGCGCTGCTCAAGGCGGCGGCCCTCGACTTCGACCTGGTCATCCTCGACCTGCTGCTTCCCGGGATCGACGGGCACGCCGTGCTCCGAGAGCTGCTGGCGCAGGACAGCCGGGCGCGGGTCCTGGTGCTGTCCGCGGTGGGCGACGTCGAGGCGCGGGTGCAGTGCCTGCGGGCCGGCGCGGCCGACTACCTGGCCAAGCCGTTCGCCGTGGCCGAGCTCCTGGCCCGGGTCGACTCCCGGCTGGCGCAGGCTTCCACTGCAGCGCCGTCCCGCTGGCTGGAGGTCGGCACGATGCGGCTCGACCTCCAACGCCCCGGGACAACGTCCTCGAGGTCTACGTCGGACGTCTCGCGCGAAGATCGACCGGTGGCACATCGAGACGGTGCGCAATGTGGGCTACTGCTTCAGCGCGTGAGCGCCTGCTGCTCCCGCGTGGGGCGTGTTCGCCGGGGCCAACGCGGCCCTGATGTACGTCGTGGTCGGGGCCGAGACGATCCCGTTCCACTTCGTCTGGGTCAGCACCGCCGTCGTCTACGGGCTACGGCCCTGGTCACTGCGGATGATGTGGCTGACCTGCCTGGCCGTGACCGTGGTGACCGGGGTACCGCTCGTGCTGCGCGCGCGCAACGGTGTGATCGGCTGGGGGGAGACCACCGAGATCCCGTTGATGGCGCTGCTCTTCCTCGTCATGGTCTGGCACGTCCGCCGCAGGATGGCTGCGGCGGCCGATGCCCCGGCTCGCCCAGAGCGAGCGCCAGGCCCGCGAGCGCCAGCGGCGGTTCGTCCGGTTCGCCTCCCACGAGCTGCGCACGCCGATCACGGTCGCGCGCGGCTTCACCGAGCTCCTCGGCAGCAAGCAGCAGGATCCCGAAGGTGTCGAGGACATCGAGGTCGTCCTCGACGAGCTCGACAAGCTCGAGGGCATCGCCGCCCGCCTGCTCGCGCTGGCGCAGTCCGACGAGGACTCGATGCATGCCGAGGAGGTGGACCTGGCCGCCCTGCTCGAGCGGACCGCCCGACGGTGGCGCGCGGGCGCCCCCGACCGGCGCTGGAGCGTCGACTGCCCCGCCTTGCACGTGTGGGCCGACCCGTCACGGCTGGAGGTGGCGGTCGACAGTGCCGTGGAGAACGCGGTCCGTCACACCGACGAGGACGGCTGCATCGTGCTCCGCGGGCTCACCGCTGCGGGAGAGGTGTTCGTCGAGGTCGTCGACGACGGGATGGGGATCGCCCCCGGTCACCTGCCGCTGGTCTTCGAGCAGTTCCACAGCTCCGGTCCCCACGCCGGCACCGGCCTCGGCCTGGCCATCGTCCGGGCCGTCGCCGAGGCACACCACGGGCGCGTCAGCGCCGCCAACGCGCCCGAGGGCGGCGCGGTGATCACGCTCGTGCTCCCCGCAGGTGCACGCGCGGGCGCCGCGTGAGTCCGCGGAACCTCAGACGTTGAAGCGGAACGAAAACCGGTGTTCTCGACCGTCGTCGGTCGTCGTCGGTGACAGCCGAAAAATACGGTCTGACCTGCGGTTATGCGCTGATCCAGCCGTCGGGCGTCGTTGGCGGCGAACGGTCTGCGCGGGACTTCTTGCGGACTGTTTGCGGACCGCCGGTCAGGTCGAGAGGCCTCTGGTGAGGGCGGCGTCGAACAGCGTCCGCGCGACCTGCTCGGCCTTCTCGGTCGCCGCTGCCCCCACCGGCTTCGCCTCGTAGCGGTCCTGGTTGCGGGCGCGTCGCAGGCGGTCGAACTCTCGAGCGGCTTTCTCTGCCGGAGGCTTGTCGAACACCGCGCGCAGGTAGCGGCCGAGCGCCTCGTGCTGGCCTGGCCCGTTGGTCGTCCTGAAGCCGTACGCCGCCAGCAGTGCCTCGCCGGTGTCGTGACAGGCGTCGAGGCGACGCCGTACCTGACGGTGACGCTCGTGAGCAGCGGCAGCTGATCCAAGCGCTCTTGGGCCTGCCGCAGGAACGAGGTCGCCCGCGCGAGGTCTGCGGGCACGGCGTCGAGTCGCCGCGCCTCGACCAGGGCGAGGACCGTTGCCTGCTGGACGCGGGTGAGCGGGGTCAGTGCCACGGCAGCTCTCCGATGACGGCGACTGCCGAGCCGCTGCGCACGTTGTCCAGGAAGCCGGAGGACGCTGCGAATTCCTCAGGGTGAGGATCGTCGGGTTCACGGGACGGTGCACCGCGGCCTCGACGCGCGTGCACGCCTCGTAGACCGCGTCCACGTCGGGCGCACCGAGCACCATGAGGTCGATGTCGTGCGGGGCCGGACCAGCATCACCGAGCAGCCGAGCGGCGAAGGAGCCGTAGAGGAACGCGGCCTCGATCCCGTCGATGCGGGCAAGCTCCTCGGCCAGGATCACCACCGGGCCGGTCACGACCGTGAGGATCTCGCGCAAGGGCTCCACAAGCGGGCTCTCGTCATTGGCGCGGATCAGCCTTGTGCGCCCCACGTGTCGCTCGCTCAGGATGCCGGCATCGATCAGGCGAGCGACTTCACGGTGCGCGGTCGGGTAAGCCAGGCCGGCCCGCTCGGCCAGGTCAGTGAGACTCAGTTCGTCACCGGTGAGCAACAAGGTGGACAGGAGACGTGCCTGACCGTCCGACCGGAAGATCGGAGCCAGGAGGGGCGCCTCAGTTCTCATATAACTGAGGTTATCCTCCATGATATCGATAGTCAACGAGCGGCTCGCTGACCCAGAAGATGGGGTCGCCGCTGGTCTCGATGTGGTCGAGAAGGCCGGAAGTCGTCCCTCACCATGGTCGGTGCGGACGCACGGACCGTGCGCGCAGACCACGACATCGAGCGCCAAGACTTCGTCGCTACCACGAGCAACAAGCCACTCAACTTCCTGCAGCACAGGAGCGAGTGGAGTCCGCGCACGTCGGCAACATCATGGCCAAGCTCGGACTGGCGCAGGCAGACGACGACCACCACCGCCGGGTGCTCGTCGTGCTCGCCTACCTCAAGGCACGACAACAGCAAACTGACTGAAACCGGTCATCCCGATGCGGGCGCAGCGCGTTCACGTCACCGAGGTGACCATCCCCATGCGCCGGAGTCCGGTCACCTCCGTGCTGGCACCGATGACTGCGGCGGGACCCACGCGCCACGCTGGGTGATCGCCCCGTCGGGGCTTGGTCACAGCATTCGCCCACGTCTTGGCGCCAGCCACAGCACCGTCGCCGCCGGCTAACCGAACCTCCCATGCCCGCATCGCACAACTGAATTCCCACCAGCGAAGGAGAAGCGCCGTGGAACTCCACACCAAGTCCGCCCCGTCACCCCGCCGTGCGGCGGCCGCCCTCGGCCTCACCGCAGCCGCCGCCATCGGACTGACGCTGGTGTCCTCGCCGGCCACGGCCGCGGCGTCGCCCCCCGACCACGGCACCTTCTCCTCCCACGAGGTCTACGTCGACTCCGAGGTGTGCGCTCCCGAGGGGTTCTCGGTGGACGTCGTCCAGGACGAGGTAGGGACCTTCCGGGTGTTCCTCGATCCAGCGGCGCTGTCTCGTTCATCGCGGTCCACTTCGACTACCGGGCGGTGATTTCGGCGAACGGGCACACCATCGTCGAGCGGGATACCTGGAAGGACACCTACTACCCCGATGGTTCGGCACGAACTGTAGGAAACACCGTGCACATCCAAGGGCCGGGCGCTGGGCTGGTCCAACACGACGCGGGACAGATCGTTTTCGGAACCGATGGATCCGTCCAATCCATCCACGGACCACACCCGCAGGCCGAGGGCCAAACGTTCTGCTTCGCCCTCCTTCCATAGGCCGACAGGCCGAGTCGCGCTGAAGGTCGCCGGGCCGTGGACGACGGGCAGCGAAGGCAGACATGCCATCGACGACGGCCCCTGTGGCCGCCACGCTGAAGAGTTGAGTTAGACCAATCCTCGAGGAGGACCCATGAAGCATCTCGCCGCGGCCTGTGCCGCCATCGGACTCACGCTCATGGCCGCGCCGGCCGTTGCCGAGTCGCCCCACACCGTCGACCCGGCCACCATGACGCCGACCCTGAACCCGGAGTACGCCCCGTGGACGTGCATCCTGGCCGGCAACGGGATCACCTGCACGGGACTGCAGGACCTGACCTACACCAACGAGGCAACCGACATCGCCTGCAACGGCGAGGTCGTCTACGTCACCGGCGTGCAACGGTCAAAGTTCGTGCGGTGGCACGACCTGGCTGGCCGCGCACTGAAGACGTCGATCCAGACCAACTTCCCCTCCGACCGGCTGACACTCTCACCCACCGGCGAGGGTCCGGCGGTCTTCCTTTCCGGTGACTGGCACAAGCACTTCGTCTACCCGGTGCCAGGCGACCTGACCCAGCGCGTCCTGAGGGAGACCGGCTCAGCCTTCAAGCTGAGGGTGCCCGGCGAGGGCGTCACGTTCAAGGACTCCGGCACGGTGACCTACGTACCGAACCAGGAGTACGAAAGCCCCTCGGTCATGCACGGAGTGCACGACCGGTACTCGGACGCCGACCTCGACGCGCTCGTCTGCTCCGGTTTGACCTAACGGCATGCGAGCGCTCAACCCCCCAGTCCCCAACAGGGCTATGGATGCCTTGGCGGTCCCGAGAGGACACCTGCCAAAGGTGCGAAACGCCGACCCCCACGTCGGCACTAGACCAGAGGAGCACCAGCATGACCACTACGCCCGGCCTCCGAGGGTGGGGTGTCCTCGCGGCCAGCGCCGCCCTGCTCGCCATCCCGGCCACCGGAGCCGTCGCTGCCCCGGCTGCCCCGGACCCAACCGACCCGATCTTGGTCCCCAACCCGGTCGAGTCCTCCGACCCCGGCACCACCTGGACCTGCCGGGCCACCGGCGCCACCGTCGACTGCAGCGGTGATCTCTCCTACGGGTGGGACGTCCAGCCGGGCCCGGACGACTGGTGCACGTCCCCCTGTTCAGCGTCGACGGGACCTTCGAACGGCGCCAGACCCGCTACTACACCCTCGACGCGGCCACCGGTACCTACTTGGAGACCAACCGGCTCATCCACGTCGGCATCTTCGACTCCCTCACCGCCGAACCCACCGACCCAGACGCCGCCCGCGTCGGCACCAAGCTGCTGATGACCTGGGCCAGCGACTTCGCCACCCCCGGCGACCTCGACTCCCGGATCACCCGCAAGCAGGGCATTGACACCTGGTTCCAGCCCCCGCACGGGGGCGTCTTCACCATCGACGTCGGCCAGAAGAGCACTATCGGCAGCGACGACTACGACCTGCACGGCCGGTGGGACGTCGCCACGGCCGGCGACCCCTTCGAGGAGTTCGGCAAGGTCTGCAGCAGCTTGGGCCTGGACTAGACCGCCGCTGCTAGGCGCACGCAGGATGATCAAGGATGCGGGTGGCGCCTTCTCGCAACAAGAACGCCCGCAGATCAGCGTCGGGACTGCTGACTGTTCGGTTGGTCGCCGGCAAGTGAACTCGCTCATCGAGCACGCTCTCGATCCTGCGGACGGCTCCCCAGCGGAGATGCTGCTCTCGCTCACGCCTTCGAGGGCTTATGACGACTCACGGTCACCCGTACCAGCGGCACCTTTGAATGCGTCACTTCGCCGCCAAAGGGTCACGTATTGGGGGTCACATGGCCGCAGCGGGCCTGGAGACAGCCCTCAGAACAGCCAGATCGAGCCGATCACGCTGAAACTCTTGCGGACTGTGTGCGGACTGGGAGGAGTCGCACCCCATCTGACCTGCGGAAACGCGCCGATTCAGACGTTGAAGCGGAACTCCACGACGTCGCCGTCCTGCATCACGTACTCCTTGCCCTCCATGCGCACCCGCCCGGCCGCCCGGGCAGCGGCCATCGAGCCCGCGGCATCCAGGTCGGTGAACGAGACGATCTCGGCCTTGATGAAGCCGCGCTGGAAGTCGGTGTGGATGACGCCCGCCGCCTGCGGTGCGGTCCAGCCCTGGTGGATGGTCCAGGCCCGCGACTCCTTGGGCCCGGCGGTGAGGTAGGTCTGCAGGCCGAGGGTGTGGAAGCCGACCCGCGCGAGCTGGTCGAGGCCGCGACTCCTCGGCGCCGAACGACTGGAGCATCTCGAGGGCGTCCTCCTCGGACATCTCCATGAGGTCCATCTCGAGCTTGGCGTTGAGGAACACCGCGTCGGCCGGGGCGACGAGCGCACCCAGGCGCGCGTGCAGGTCGGCGTCGGCGAGCTGCTCCTCGTCGAGGTTGAACACGTAGATGAACGGCTTGGTGGTCAGCAGGCCCAGGCCGGAGGCGAGCGCGAGGTCGACCCCGGCGGCAGCACCCGCGGCGTACAGGGTCGTCGCCCTCCTCGAGCACCTTCTGGGCGGCGAGGGCGTTCTCGAGCAGCGGGCTTGGACTCCTTCTTGATCCGCGCCTCCTTCTCGAGCCGCGTGACGCGCCTTCTCGAGGGTCTGCAGGTCGGCGAGGATCAGCTCGGTGTGGATCGTCTCGATGTCCGAGCTCGGCGAGACCTTGCCGTCGACGTGCACGACGTCGCCGTCCTCGAAGGCCCGCACGACCTGGCAGATCGCGTCGGCCTCGCGGATGTTGGCGAGGAACTTGTTGCCCAGCCCCTCCCCCTCGGACGCGCCGCGCACGATGCCGGCGATGTCGACGAAGGAGACCGTGGCGGGGAGGATCTTCTCGCTGCCGAAGATCTCGGCCAGCCGCGCGAGCCGCTCGTCCGGCAGCGGGACGACGCCCACGTTGGGGTCGATCGTCGCGAACGGGTAGTTCGCCGCGAGGACGTTGTTCTTGGTCAGGGCGTTGAACATCGTCGACTTGCCGACGTTCGGGCAGACCGACGATTCCGATTTGAAGTGCCACGAGGCCGAGAGTCTACCGGCGTGCGCGGGTGCCTCCCTGCCGCGGGCGGGCGGCGCCCGTTCAGCGCGTCGACCGGCTCGCTGTTCTCGAGGTAGGCCGCGTGCTCGGCGTCGTGGGCGACCTCGAGCATCCGCGCGGTGTACGGCGCGACGTGCGCCGCGGCATCCTCGACCGTGCGCCAGTGGGCGCCGGCGATCTCGCGGCGCAGGAAGAGCGCCGGGTCGAGCTCGCCGGTCTCGTGCACGCCGAGGTCGAACAGGTAGAGGAGGGCGTCGTCCCAGCCCCGCCACGGGGGCAGCCAGTTGACGGCGAGCAGGCGGCCGGCGGTGACCTGGATGCCGAGCTCCTCCTCGACCTCGCGCTCGACGCAGGTGGCGGGCGACTCCCCCGGGTCGACGACGCCGCCGGGCAGGTCCCACTCCTTCTTGTAGCTGAGCTCGCAGAGCAGCACCTCGCCGGCGGGGTTGCGCAGCACGCCCTGGGCGATGGTGCGCTTCTTCGGCAGGCGGGCGTTGAGGATCGAGATGCGCCGCAGGCGCTCCCGCTCGGACTCGGACCGGCGCGGGCGGTCAGCCACGGAGGGCCCCGCTCCCGCCGTCGCGACGGTCGGGGCCGGCGGCCGCGACCCGGGCGGCGTAGGTCTGGACGTCCTCGGGCATGCGCCGACCCTACCCACGCGGGGCCTGCCGGAACCGTCGAGGTCCCACGACGCGCTGATCGCGCGTCGCGGGTCGATCAGCGTGTCGCGGGACGTCGTCGCCGTTGTCGGTGCCGGGTGGGATGGTCACGCCATGAACGCAACGGTGTGGGGCCTCGTGGGTCTGGTCGTCGGGGTCGGCGTCGCGGTGGCCGTGTGCCGCCTGCTGTATGCCGCGCGCTCGGCCGCCGTCGTCGCCGAGCGCGACCTGCTGCGTGAGCGGGTGCTCGACCTCGAGACCTCGCTGGCCGAGGACATGGAGACCGCCGCGCTGCTCGCCCCGCTCAAGGACGCCCTCGTGCGCGTCGAGACCCACGTCGGCTCGCTCGAGCGCGACCGGATGGAGCAGTTCGGCTCGCTGCGGGCCCTGCTGTCGCGCGTCGAGGGCGAGACCCAGCACCTCGGTCGCCAGACGGCGTCGCTGGCCGGCTCGCTGCGCTCGTCCACGGTGCGCGGCGCCTGGGGCGAGGTGCAGCTGCGGCGGGTGCTGGAGGCGTCCGGGATGCTGCCGCGCTGCGACTTCGACGAGCAGGTCACCGCGGTCAGTGCCCACGACCGCGGCGTCCGCCCCGACGTCGTCGTGCGGCTGCCCGGCGGCAAGGTCCTGGTCATCGACGCCAAGGCCCCGATGAACGCGTTCCTCGACGCCCAGGCCGAGGACCTCGCCGACGACGAGCGCGCGGCGCTGCTCGTCGACCACGCCACCGGGCTGGGGCGGCACGTCGCCGCCCTGGCCGCCAAGGAGTACTGGTCGGCGTTCCGGGAGGGCCCCGAGATGGTCGTCTGCTTCGTGCCGAGCGACGCGATGCTCGGGGCGGCGCTGGCGGCGCAGCCCTCGCTGCACGAGCGGGCGCTGGCCCAGCGGGTCGTGCTCGTCGGCCCGGGCTCGCTGATGGCCCTGCTGCGCACGGTGGCCTTCACCTGGCAGCAGGACGCCCTGTCGACCAGCGCCCGCGAGCTGCTCGACCTCGGCCGCGACCTGCACCGCCGCCTCGCCACCCTGGGCGCCCACACGGCCAAGGTCGGTCGCAGCCTGCAGTCCAGCGTCGAGGCCTACAACGCGATGGTGGGCGCGCTGGAGTCGCGGGTCATGGTCACCGCCCGCCGGATGCACGACCTCGACCTCGTCGGCGACGAGATCCCGGTGCTGACCCCGGTCGAGACCGCCCCGCGGCCGCTGACCTCGCAGGAGCTCATCGACGCCGCCACCGCCGAGGAGGCGCGCCCCGACCTGCTCCTCGACCTCGACCTCGCGGTGCCGGCGCTCCCCCGTCGACGCGACGCGGGCTGACCGGCATCCGGGCCGTCCGCGTCGGTCGGCTAGCCGAGCTGCGCGTCGACCACGGCGAACTCGCGGTCGAGCACGCCCATGATCACGTCGTCGTGCCATCGGCCGTCGACCCAGCAGCTCTCCCGCTCGCGGCCCTCCTCGACGAAGCCGCACGCGCGGTACGCGGCGATGGCCCGGTCGTTGAAGTCGAGCACCTTCAGGTCGACCCGGTGCATCCCCAGCGTGCCGAAGGCGTGCCGCAGCACGAGCCGGATGGCCTCGGTGCCCAGCCCGCGGCCGATGAACTCCGGCGCGTACATGCCGATGGCCAGCCGAGCCTTCCGCCCCGCCTCGCGCACGTCCAGCAGGAACGCGTGGCCCACGAGGTCGCCGTCGCAGCTCGACCGCCCAGCACACGGCCCCGACGGCCGTCTTGGCGGCGAGGTAGTCGACCCACTGCGTCGACCTCGTCATCGGTCATGGCGCGCGTCGGGGTGTCGTCGCCGTACCCGCGCTCGATCTCGCGGTGCCACCCGTGCCGCTGCCGGGCGACGCGGTCGTCGTCGCGGTGCGCGCGCAGCGTCACCCGGGGCCCCACCAGCGTCGGTGCCGTCATGGCCGCCATCGTCCGCGACGTCAGCCCGCGCCGTCAGCGTCCGGCGCGCCGTGTCACCGCCCGGCCGACCAGCCGACCGAGCACCGCGCCGGTCGCCGCCCCGACGAGCACGTCACCCGGGTAGTGCACGCCGGTGTAGACCCGCGAGAAGGCCACCGTCGCCCGCGGCGACCCGCAGCGGCAGCCGCAGGGCCGGCAGCACGTCGCCCACCGCGACGGCGAACGCCAGCGGCCGAGGCCGAGTGGCCCGGACGGGAACGACGTCGAGGTCGGCATCGGCACCCAGCGCGCCTCCGGCACCGCGTGGCCCGTCGCGGTCGGGCCGGGCCCGGTCGCCGAGCAGCTTCATCGGCTGGTTCACGACGAGCGAGGCCGCCCCGATGGCCGCGACGCCCGCCGTCGCGGCCCGGCGGCCGGTGGGGCCGCCGAACGACCGCGAGCGCGGCCGGCCGTGAGGAACCACGGCTTGGAGTGGTTGGCGAAGTGCGACAGCCGGCTCAGCGGGACGTCCAGCGCCGGCGTCGACAGCCGCGCCACGGCGACGTACGACCGCGCGGTCGTAGCGCCCGAGCCGGTGCAGGAGCCCGACGTGCGCGCCGCGACGGGATGCCCGTCGGCCCCGCGCTGCTCGAGCCGCCGGGCCAGGCGCTCCTCGACCGGGTCGACCGGCTCGCCGACGGCGTCGCGGCTCCGCCGCGGCCGCCCGGTCGCTCACGCCGACACCGCCGGTCGGCCCAGGGCGGTGCGCCACAGGGCGCCCAACGTCTCGCCGGACGCGACGTGCACGGCGGGTGCGGCAGTGGGGCGCGCGAGCACGGCCCTGGCCTGCCGCACGGTGAGGGCTCCCGGCCGGATCACGAAGCGCAGCGGCGGGTCCATGGTCAGGGCCTCGCCGTCGACGCCGATCTCGACCGGTCCGCCCGACGTGACCTCGAACTCGGTCGGCGGCCCACTCGTTCCAGCCCGAGAACCGGCCGACCTGGCCGGCGGCCTCGAGCGCGGCGAACTTCTCGGCATCCGCCGCGCCGCGCACCAGCACCGACACGACGCCGAGCCGGCCGGTGTCGAGGCGCGGCCGCGTGGAGGCGCCCCGCAGGTGCGAGAGCTGGTAGGGGTTGTTCGACACGAGCACGAGGTTGCGCCGACGTCGACCTGCTCGCCCGACGGGAAGGGTGAACCGCAGGTCGAGCGGCACCGCGGCCGGGCCGATCAGGTCGGGCAGCGTCTCGGCGGCCGTGCGCAGCTTGGCGTCGCGGTACTCCTGCGACTGCACGATCTTGGCGTACACGCCCATCGACGCGTTGTTCACGAAGACGCGGCCGTTGACCTCGGCGAGGTCGATCACGCCGGTCGACGCCGTCGTCGAAGGCGTCGAGGGCACCGACCACGTCGTCGCGGTCCATGCCCGAGGTCGAGGGCGAAGTGGTTGCGCGTGCCTGCCGGGATCACCACCATCGGGATGCCGTGCCGGCTCGCCACCGAGGCCACGAGCGCCTGCGAGCCGTCGCCGCCGGCCATGCCGATGACGTCGGCACCCCGGGCGACGGCGTCCTCGGCCAGCGCGAGCAGGTCGGAGCCCTGTGTAGAGCACGATCGGCTCGATGCCGCGCTCGCGGCAGAGCCGCTCGAGCTCGAACCTCTCCGCCTTCCCGCCGCCGGACCACGGGTTCATGATGAGCACCGCGTGGCGCGGGCCGGTGCGGCCACCACGGCCTGCGCGGGGTCGGCGGTCGCGCGGCCGCAGCGCGACCCGCGCCGCCGCGGCCGAGACCGCGGCCAGGAGCGAGCGCCGACCACGCAGCACCCGCACGCTCTCGCTGGCGATCATCACGACGGCGAAGAGCACCAGGGCGACGGCCCCGACCGCGAGCGCGACGAGCCGCGCGTGGTGCCCCGTCGGCGACACCGCGAACCAGGCCGCGACGACCAGGACCGCCAGCGACACCACGCCGGCGAGCAGGACGTCCCACCGGCGGACGAGCCACGACGACCAGGAAGACGACCGCGCACGCGCGAGCGCCAGGTAGGCGAGCCAGGCGGCCAGCCTGCTGCTGCCGGGTGGGTCGGTGCCGCGGCTCGGTCGCCGGTCATGGCTGCTCCTCTCGCGGGCGTCCGTCGGCGGTCCTGCCAGGTCGCGCCGGTCTCGGCGATGTAGGCCGCGACCGCCTCGTCGAGGGTGGGGAAGAAGTGGCTCGGGTCGATGGTGCGCGTCGAGCTCGTAGCGCTCGATCTTCTCCCGCACCGGGTCCTTCATCTCGGCGAAGACCAGCGAGACGTCGCGCTCGTTGAGCCAGGAGTCGAGCTCGGCGAGCATGTCGGCCGCGGTGGTGTCGACGTCGGTCATCGGCTCGGCGGCGACGAGCACCCAGCGCAGGTCCGGGTCGCTCCTCGGCCATGGCCCGCACGGCGTCGCCGAACATCCGGGAGTTGGCGAAGATCAGCGGCGCGTCGAAGCGGAAGACGACCAGGCCCGGCAGCAGCTCGGCGTCCGGGTAGCGCTCGGTGTCGTGCAGGCCGGCGAGCCCCTCGACCCGGCCGAGCTCGGCCTGGTGCGGCCACCACACCCGCCGGAACACGTTGAGGATCGACAGCGCGATGGCGAGCAGGATGCCGGGCAGGACGCCCGAGCAGCGCGACGCCGAGGAAGCGCGACGATCGAGAGCGCGAACTCGGTCCGCCGCTGGTGCCAGAGCCGCCGCGTCGCGGGGATGTCGGCGAGCGAGAGCGCCGCCGCGATGACGATGGCGCCCGAGCGTCGGCTGGGGGACGTACTGCATCAGCCCGGTCGCGAAGACCAGGACGAAGGTGATGACCGCGGCGCCGACGAGGCCGGTCACCTGCGAGCGCGACCCGGCCTGCTCGGCCACCGCGGTGCGCGAGCCGCTCGTGCTGACCGGGAAGCCCTGGAACAGCCCGGCGGCGATGTTCGCGGCGCCGATGCCGATCATCTCCTGGTCGCCGCGCACCCGATCCCCCCGCCGGGCGGCGAACGACGACGCGGTGGACATCGTGTCGGCGAGCGCGACCACGGCGATGGCGACGGCGCCGAGGAACAGCTCGGGCATGTCGGCCCAGTGCGACCGATCGGGATGGTGAACGGCGGGAAGCCCTGGGGCAGCACCCCGATCGTGCTCGACGCCCGTCGTCCTGCGAGGTTCCAGAGGTTGACGACGAGCGCGGCGAGCGACGACGACGACGAGCACCGCGGGGACCTTCGGCAGCAGCCGCTGCAGCAGCAGGATGCCGACCAGCGAGGCGATGCCGATGGCGGCCGCGGTGGGGTTGCATCGCCCGTCGGCGACGCCCGGACGACGAACGCCCTGGCCTCGTCGATCAGCCCGTCGGCGTCGACGGAGAAGCCGAACAGCTTGGGCAGCTGCCCGACGATGATCGTCAGGGCCAGCCCGTTCATGTAGCCGATCTGGGTGGGCTTGGAGAGCAGGTCGGCGACGAAGCCGAGGTGGGCCAGGCCGGCCACCGTCATGACGACGCCGACGAGGATCGGCGAGCATGGACGCCAGGGCGACGGCCCGCGCCGGGTCGCCGCCGGCCAGGGCCAGCGGCGCGATCGTCGCGGCGATCATCGGCCCGAGCGAGGAGTCGGGGCCCGAGCACGAGGATGCGTGACGGGCCGAAGATCGCGTAGCCGAGCAGGCAGAGGATCGAGGTGTACAGGCCGGTGACCGGGGGCAGCCCGGCGAGCTCGGCGTAGGCCATGCCCTGCGGCACGAGCAGGGCGGAGAGCACGAGCCCGGCGACGAGGTCCTTGGCCAGCCAGCCGCGCTGGTACTCGCGGAACAGCGCCACGCCGGGCACGAACTGCACGAACCGACCCGCTCGGCTGCTGGGCCGGCGGCGCGGACGTGGGCACGCTCATCCAGCGACCGCCTTTCCTCACCTCCGGCGCCGCGATCACCCGCGCGGCGCACCTGACCTACCGCGATCGTCGCGACGGTGGGGGCGCAGGGGCATCACCCAGCCCGGGTGACCGGCCGGCGCCCCTCGCCCTGCGGGTTCTCGCAACGACTCGTGCGGCCGATACCTACCGAGGTGCCGGTGCGACGTGGTCGGATGTGCGCGTGGAGCGACGACGGGGGCCCGGGGCGAGTGCGGCGCTCGTCGGCGCGACGGCGGGGGTCGGTGCGGTGCTCGCGCTGGCCGGCTGCGGCCAGAGCCCGGCGACACCCTCGCCCACGGTGTCGGTGTCCGCCGCCCCCGCGGCTGCGGCCGCGCTGAGTGGCCCGAAGACCGGCGACCTGCTGGTGCAGGGCACCCTGCGGGGCCTCGAGCCGGGACCCGACGCGGCCACCGTGCGGGTCGAGCTGTGGCCCCACGACGACGACACCGAGGTCGGCGAGGCGGTGGACCTGTGGGAGTCCGAGCCGGTGACGGTCGACGCCGCGGGGCACTGGGCGGTCGAGGTCGACCCGTCGGCGCTGCCGTCGAAGTTCCTCTCGCCGGACCGGCCCTACGTCAACTTCGACCTGGTGGTCCTGGCCGGGGCGACCGGCACGCAGTGGAGCACCACCGCGTGGCTGACCGACGAGGGCGACGTCTGGCGCAGCGAGGGCGCCACGGTTGGCGACCGGGTCATCGACCTCTCGATGGACTTCGGCACCCGGCAGATCACCCTCACCGACTCGCTCGGCGAGGCCACCACCTCGCCGCTGACCCTCGGCGAGCTGGGACCGCCCGCCGACTGACGCCTCAGAGCTCGAGCTCGTAGTGGAAGGTCATCGGGCCGCCCTCGCCCTCGGTGCGCCGGAAGCCCTCGGACTCGTAGAGGTGCCGGGCGGCGACGTCGTCCTCGCTCGTGGCGAGGTCGACGAGGTCGCACCGCCGCACGATGGCCCGGTCGACGCAGGCCCGCAGCAGCGCCCGCCCGAGGCCGGCGCCCCGGCGGCCGGGCACGACGTAGAGCTCGGCGAGGTAGCACTCGTCGACCAGGCTCCACAGGCGCGGGCCGGAACCGCAGCACGGCCACACCCTCGGCGTCCCCGGCGAGCAGCACCTCGGTGCTGCCGTCGGCCACGAGCTGCTCGAGCCGCGAGGCGAGGGCGGGCGCGCCCGGGGTCGGGTCGTCGTACTCGGTGTTGAAGTCGTGCAGCAGCCGCCCGGCGACCGCGAGCGCCTCGGCCCCGACCGCGAGCGTGACCGGCGCCGGCACGGCATCCGCCTCGCTCATCGGGCCTCCCGGGGTCAGTGCAGCGAGCCGGCTTCGGCGAAGCTCGCGTCGTGCACCATCTTGTCGGACTTGCCGGCGGCCTTGAGGTCGCGGCGCAGCTCGTTGGGCAGCGAGAACAGGATCGACTCCTCGGCCGCGACGACCGGCTCGACGTCGCCGTAGCCGCGCTCGGCGAGGTAGGTCGAGCACGTCGCGCACGAGGATCTCGGGCACGCTGACGCGCCGGAGGTGACGCCCACGGTCGACACACCCTCGAGCCAGGCCTCGTCGATCTCGTCGGCGTAGTCGACGAGATGGCCGGCGCGGGAGCCGTGCTCGAGCGCGACCTCGACGAGGCGCACCGAGTTGGACGAGTTGCGCGAGCCGACGACGATCATCAGGTCGGCAGTCGGCGGCCATCTGCTTGACCGCGAGCTGGCGGTTCTGGGTGGCGTAGCAGATGTCGTCGCTGGGCGGGTCCTGCAGCGAGGGGAAGCGCTCGCGCAGCCGCCGCACGGTCTCCATCGTCTCGTCGACCGAGAGCGTGGTCTGCGAGAGCCAGACGACCTTCTCGGGGTCGCGCACCGTGACGTTGGTCGACGTCGTCGGGGCCGTCGACGAGCGTGATGTGCTCGGGCGCCTCGCCGGCGGTGCCGACGACCTCCTCGTGGCCCTCGTGGCCGATGAGCAGGATGTCGTAGTCGTCGTCGGCGAAGCGGACGGCCTCGCGGTGCACCTTGGTGACCAGCGGGCAGGTGGCGTCGATGGTCTGCAGCGACAGGGCGCGCGCCTCCTCGTGGACGACCGGGGCCACCCCGTGCGCGGAGAAGACGACGGTGGCGCCCTCGGGCACCTCGTCGGTCTCGTCGACGAAGATCGCGCCGCGCTTCTGCAGCGTGGTCACGACGTGCTTGTTGTGCACGATCTCCTTGCGGACGTAGACCGGCGAGCCGTAGAGCTCGAGGGCCTTCTCGACCGTGACGACGGCGCGGTCGACGCCCGCGCAGTAGCCGCGGGGGGCGGCGAGGAGCACGCGCTTCGTGGAGTCAGCCATGCCCTCCATCGTAGGTGGCGCCCGGCCGCCCCGAATCCGCGGACTCGGTGCGAGATCCCACCGTGGCCGAACCGCCCGCCCAGGGCCGGGCTCGGGCGCGGGTCCGCGCCCCCCACGAGCGTCGCCCCCAGCAGCTCGAGCGCCATGCTCCCCTGTGGGCGTTCACCCAGCTCGGGTCCCAGGTCCGCTCGAGCGTAGCTGCATCAGCACTCATCGGGAGCATGGAGGCGACCGATCGGGAGCGGTGACCTACGTGCATCGCCGCGGTCGCCCGCCTCGGTGGCGCTGACGGCCGTGCCGCCTAGAGTTCGGCGCATGAGCACACCGGCAGCCCAGGTCGCGGTCCGCTGCCCGAGAAGGCGGCCGACACCACCGCCGAGCAGCCGTGGCCGGTGCGCCTGCTGTCGATGAAGATCGGCGAGTACGTCGAGAAGATGTCGACGCTGTGGGTCGAGGGCCAGGTCGTGCAGCTCAACCGGCGCCCCGGGGCACGCACCGCCTACCTGACCCTGCGCGACCCCGACGTCGACATGTGCCTGTCGGTGTCGATCCACGTCAACGCCCTCGACGCGATGCCGGGCCCGCTCGGCGAGGGCGCCCGGGTCGTGCTCCAGGCCAAGCCGGCCTTCTGGACCCAGCGCGGCTCGCTGCATGCTCGACGCCCGGCAGATCCGCCCGGTCGGGGTCGGCGAGCTGCTGGCCCGGCTCGAGTACCTCAAGCGGCACCTGGCCCAGGAGGGCCTGTTCGACCGCGACCGCAAGCGGCCGCTGCCCTTCCTCCCCCGCCGGGTCGGCCTGGTCTGCGGCCGGGCCAGCGCCGCCGAGCGGGACGTCGTCGAGAACGCCCGGCGCCGCTGGCCGGCCACCCGGTTCGAGATCCGCCAGGTCGCGGTGCAGGGCGCGACGGCGGTCGCCGAGGTGATCGCCGCGCTCGCCGAGCTCGACGCGCACCCGGAGGTCGACGTCATCGTCATCGCCCGCGGCGGCGGCGGCGTCGAGGACCTGCTGCCGTTCAGCAACGAGACCCTGGTGCGCGCGGTCGCCGCGGCGCGCACCCCCGTCGTCAGCGCCATCGGCCACGACGTCGACACCCCGCTGCTCGACCTCGTCGCCGACCACCGCGCCTCCACCCCCACCGACGCCGCGAAGGCGATCGTGCCGGATGCCGTGGCCGAGCGGGCCGGCGTCACGGCATCCCGCGACCGGGCCCGCCGGGCCCTGGCCGGCCGGCTGCACCACGAGCGGCGCCGGCTCGTCGAGCTGCGCAGCCGCCCGGTGCTCACCGACACGGGTGCCTTCGTGCGCAGCCAGCGCGACGTCGTCGAGGCGCTGCGCGACCGCGCCCGGCGCCGGGTCGAGGCCAGCTGCACCGCGCCCGCGACCACACGGCGCACCTGCGCGCCCAGGTGCGCACGCTGTCGCCGCAGTCGACGCTCGACCGCGGCTACGCGATCGTGCAGCAGGCCGACGGCTCGGTCGTCAGGGACCCCGGCCGAGGTCGAGGTCGGCGAGCTGCTGCGGGTGCGCGTCGCCCGCGGCGACTTCGCCGCGCGCCCGGTCGCGAGCGCCGACTAGGCTGCCCGACATGGCGAAGAAGGCCGACACGGCCGACCCCACGCACCCCCGACCCGGCGGGCCCCGAGGCGACGGCCCCGGCGGCGGACGACGCGAACTCCGACGTCGCGGCGCTGTCCTACGAGCAGGCCCGCGACGAGCTCGTCGACATCGTCGCCCGGCTCGAGAACGGCCAGGCCGGCCTCGAGGAGAGCATGGACCTGTGGCAGCGGGGCGAGGCGCTGGCCGCCCACTGCGCCACCTGGCTCGACCACGCCGAGGCGCGGATCACCGCCGGCGACTGACCGGCATCCGGCCAGGCCCTACGGCGTGACGGGCTGGAGGTGCTCGACGAACTCGGCCATCTCCTCGAAGCTCGCCGTGCCCGTGATGAGGGTGGTGAGCTCGCCCGCGGCCTGCGGGTCGTCGACCAGGCTGTTCTGCACCTTGGTGTCGCGCTCGTACTTGACCCAGGTGCGGCCACCGGCGTCGAGGGTGCCGGTCTTGGGCGCCCGGTTGGTCTGCGCCTCGACCCACAGCGGGGTGGGGTCCTTCGTCTGCTCGACGGCGACGTAGGTGCCCGAGGGGGTCTGGTAGCCGGCGTGCCACGTGGAGAACCCGTCGGTGGTGCGCACGAACCGGGCCGAGGTGGTGGACCAGCCCTCGGGGAGCCCGACGGCCTCGACGATCGGCCAGCCGGTGCGCGCCTTGACGTCGACCGCGGTGGCGTGGACGTCGACCGGCGGCCCGCTCACCGAGCTGACCCGGGGCACGATCATGATCAGCACCAGCACCATGCCCGACCACCGCGGCCAGGGACAGCACGAGGTTCTTGGCGGACCCCATGGAGTAGCGGCTCTTCGGGGGTGCGGGCGTCGTCACCCCCATATCGTCGCCGACGGGCGCCCGGGACGCCCAATCGCCCCGGCGATAAGGTTGGGCAGCCGCACCGACGTCATCGCAGACAAGGACGAGATGACCACCACGACCTCGACCGCACCGCCCGCCCGCCGCAGCCCGAGGACGGAGCCGTGAGCGCCAGCACCGCACCGGTCGTCGTCATCGGCGAGCTGCTCGTCGACATCGTCCACACCCCCGACGGCCAGACCGCCGAGCACGTCGGCGGGTCACCGGCCAACGTCGCCCTCGGCCTCGCGCGCCTCGGCCACGACACCTGGTTCGCCACCCTCGTCGGCACCGACGACGCGCGGCATCCGGTGCACCGAGCACGTCGAGGCCGGCGGGGTGAAGCTGCTGCCCGGGCAGCACCGACCCGGCCCACCCGACGTCCACGGCCGCCGCGACCATCGACGAGTCGGGCGCCGCGACCTACGTGTTCGACCTGCACTGGAACCTGCCGGCGGTGCAGCTGCCCGAGGGCACCGGCCACCTGCACATCGGCTCGATCGGCACCACGCTGACGCCCGGCGACACCGAGGTCACCGCCGCGGTGCACCGTGCCCGGGCCGCCGGCACCGTGTCGTACGACCCCAACATGCGCCCCACCATCATGGGCAGCGCGGATGCCGTGCGCCCCCGCGTCGAGGAGCTCGTGGCCCTCTCCGACGTGGTCAAGTGCTCCGAGGACGACATCGAGTGGCTCTACCCCGGCGAGACGCCCTCGCAGGTGATGACCCGCTGGGCCGGCCTGGGCGCCGCCCTCACCGTCGTCACCCTCGGCCCCCGCGGCGTCACCTGGCGCGCGGCCTCCGGTGACGAGGACAGCGAGCCGGCCCAGGACATCACCGTCGTCGACACCGTCGGCGCGGGTGACTCGTTCATGGCCGGCCTGGTGAGCGGCCTGCTCGACGACGGCCTGCTCGGCAGCACCGGCGCGCGCGAGCGGCTGCGCGCCGCCGGGCTCGCCGACGTGCGCCCCGCCATCGACCGCGCCCTGGCGACCAGCGACCTCACCGTGCGCCGCGCCGGCGCCTACGCCCCGACCCGGGAGGAGATCCGATGACCGACTTCAGCTACGAGGACCTGCTGCCCGTCGGCGCCGACGAGACGCCCTACCGGCTGCTCACCACCGACGGGCGTGTCGGTCGTCGACGGCCCGGGCGGGCGCACGCTTCCTGCAGGTCGAGCCCGAGGCGCTGCGGCTGCTCACCGAGACCGCGATGCACGACATCGCGCACTACCTGCGCCCGGCGCACCTGCAGCAGCTCGCGCAACATCCTCGACGACCCCGAGGCGAGCAACAACGACAAGTTCGTCGCGCTCGACCTGCTCAAGAACGCCAACATCGCCGCCGGCGGCATCCTGCCGATGTGCCAGGACACCGGCACCGCGATCGTCATGGGCAAGCGCGGCCAGCACGTGCTCACCGCCGGCCGCGACGAGGAGCCGATCAGCCAGCGGCGTCTACGACGCCTACACCCGGCTCAACCTGCGCTACTCGCAGATGGCGCCGCTCACGATGTGGGACGAGCGCAACACCGGCTCGAACCTGCCCGCCCAGATCGAGCTCTACGCCGACACCGCGGCCGGCCACGAGACCACCTACAAGTTCCTGTTCATGGCCAAGGGCGGCGGCAGCGCCAACAAGTCGTACCTGTTCCAGGAGACCAAGGCGATCCTCAACCCCGACGCCATGATGCGCTTCCTCGACGAGAAGCTGCGCGGCCTCGGCACGGCGGCCTGCCCGCCCTACCACCTCGCCATCGTCATCGGCGGCACGAGCGCCGAGTTCGCCCTCAAGACAGCCAAGTACGCGAGCGCCAAGTACCTCGACCAGCTGCCCAAGGCGGGCGACGCCGCCACCGGCCACGGCTTCCGCGACACCGAGCTCGAGGAGAAGGTGCTCGAGCTGACCCGCCAGTTCGGCATCGGCGCCCAGTTCGGCGGCAAGTACTTCTGCCACGACGTGCGCGTCGTGCGGCTGCCCCGGCACGGCGCCTCGCTGCCCGTCGCCATCGCGGTGTCGTGCTCGGCCGACCGCCAGGTGCTCGGCAAGATCACCCCCGAGGGCGTGTTCATCGAGCAGCTCGAGACCGACCCGGCGCGCTTCCTGCCCGACCAGACCCACACCGGGCTCGGCGACGACGGATGCCGTGGGCGCGTCTCCACGGGTCAGGGCGCCGTGGTCTCGATCGACCTCAACCGCCCGATGGCCGAGATCCTCGACGAGCTCGGCCAAGCACCCGGTCAAGACCCGGCTGTCGCTGAACGGCCCGCTCGTCGTCGCCCGCGACATCGCGCACGCCAAGATCAAGGAGCGGCTCGACGCCGGCGAGGAGATGCCGCACTACCTGCGCGACCACCCGGTCTACTACGCCGGCCCGGCCAAGACCCCCGAGGGGATGCCGTCCGGCTCGTTCGGCCCGACCACCGCCGGGCGGATGGACTCCTACGTCGACCAGTTCCAGGCCGCCGGCGGCTCGATGGTCATGCTGGCCAAGGGCAACCGCAGCCAGCAGGTCACCGACGCCTGCAAGGCGCACGGCGGGTTCTACCTCGGCTCGATCGGCGGCCCGGCCGCGCGGCTCGCCCAGGACTGCATCAAGCAGCGTCGAGGTGCTCGAGTACCCCGAGCTCGGCATGGAGGCGATCTGGAAGATCGAGGTCGAGGACTTCCCCGCCTTCGTCGTCGTCGACGACAAGGGCAACGACTTCTTCGCCTCGGTCACCAAGCCGGTCGCCTTCACCATCGAGAAGCGCACCGGCCTCGCTCTGACCTCCGAGTCGGGTGCTCAGGTGGCTGCCTCGCCCGTAGCACCCGACTCGAGCGACGCGCGACACGCGGCATCCGGCCGCCGCGGGTGCGTGCAGCCGTCGTCCAGCACCCAACTCGCGGATGCCGGTATCCGGACCGCGGTGGGCTCACCCGCCGTGGGCTCCCCGGCCGCTGGTAGCGTCGCGGGCGTGATCGAGCGGCACCGCACGCAGCCGGGGACGCGGCCCCGCACGCCCGAGGAGGCCTGGCGCGTCCTGGCCGCGGGCAACGCCCGGTTCATGGCCGACGAGCGGGCCCACCCGCACCAGGACGTGCACTTCCGGCACCGGATCGCCGCCAAGCAGAACCCCTTCGCCATCTTCTTCGGCTGCGCCGACTCCCGGGTGGCCGCCGAGATCATCTTCGACCAGGGCCTGGGCGACCTGTTCGTCGTGCGCACCGCCGGCCACGTCATCGACCCCAGCGTGCTCGGCTCGCTCGAGTTCGGCGTCGGCGTGCTCGACTGCCCGCTCATCGTCGTGCTCGGCCACGACTCGTGCGGCGCGGTCAAGGCCGCCGAGGTCGCCGTGCGCACCGGCGAGGTGCCGGGGGGCTTCCTGCGCGACATCGTCGAGCGGGTCACCCCCAGCGTGCTCGCGGCCTCCCGCGGCGGCCGCACCCCCACCATCGAGCAGATCGAGCGCGAGCACGTCGAGCGCACCTGCGACCTGATCAGCGAGCGCTCCACCCTCATCGCCGACCGCATCCGCTCCGGCGCCCTCGGCGTCGTCGGCGCCGAGTACGACCTCGCCGACGGCGAGGCCAAGGTCGTGCGCACCATCGGCGACGTCGGCCCCGTGGAGTGATCCGGCTCGACGGCCTGCACCTGCACCCGGTCAAGAGCACCGCGGTGCGGCCGGTGCTGCACGGCGACGTCGAGCCGTGGGGGCTGGCCGGCGACCGCCGCTGGATGGTCGTCGACGCCACCGGGGAGTGCGTCACCGCCCGCGAGGAGCACCGGCTGCTCACCGTCACCGCCGACACCGCCGCCACCGATGCCGGGCTGCCCGCGGCGCTGCGGCTGACCGCCCCCGGCGCTCGACCCGATCGACGTCGACGAGCCGCACGGCCCGGCCCTGCCGGTGACCGTGCACGGCCGCGGGCTGGAGGGTGTCGCCGCCCCCGACGAGGCCGGCGCGTGGTTCGGCGGGCTGCTCGGCCGCGACGACCTGCGGCTGGTGCACGTGCACTCGCCGCGCCCGCTCAGCCCCACCCACGCCCGACCGGGCGAGGCCACCGCGTTCGCCGACGCCTACCCGGTGACCCTCGCGTCCGCGGCCTCGCTGCGCCGGCTGCGCGACTGGGTGGCCGAGACCGCGCTCGAGCGGGGCGAGGAGCCACGCTCGCCCCTCGTCGTGGAACGGTTCCGCCCCAACCTGGTCGTCGACGGCGACCTCGAGCCGTTCGAGGAGGACGGCTGGCGCCGGGTGCGCGTCGGTCCGGTGGAGTTCCGGGTGGTCAAGCCGGTCGACCGCTGCGTGATGACGACCATCGACCCCACGACGCTGGAGCGGTCGCACGAGCCGATCCGCACCCTCGCGAAGCACCGGAAGTGGGACGGCGCGACGTGGTTCGCGGTGCAGCTGGTGCCCGAGTCCCGCGGTGTGGTCAGGGTCGGCGACGAGGTCACGCCCGAGCGGTAGCGTGACGGTCATGGAGACCTTCGCGCGCACCTTCCCCGACGGCTTCCTCTGGGGGGCCGCCACGGCGAGCTACCAGATCGAGGGAGCGCACGACGAGGACGGCCGCAGCCCGTCGATCTGGGACACCTTCTGCCGCACCCCCGGGAAGGTCGCCAACGGCGACACCGGTGACGTCGCCTGCGACCACTACCACCGGATGCCGCAGGACGTCGCCCTGATGAAGGACCTCGGCCTCGACGCCTACCGCTTCTCCGTGGCGTGGCCCCGCGTCATCCCCGGCGGCACCGGCGCGGTCAACGCGAAGGGCCTCGACTTCTACTCACGGCTGGTCGACACGTTGCTGGAGAACGGGATCCGGCCGGTCGTCACCCTCTACCACTGGGACCTGCCGCAGGTGCTCGACGACAAGGGCGGCTGGCTGAACCGCGACGTCGCCGGCTGGTTCACCGAGTACGCGGCCGCCACCGTCGCCGCCCTCGGCGACCGGGTCACGCAACTGGACGACCTTCAACGAGCCCTGGTGCTCCAGCGTGCTCAGCTACGCCATCGGCGCGCACGCCCCCGGGCACCACGACCCCGTCGAGGGCATGGTCGCCGCGCACCACCTGATGCTCGCCCACGGCACCGCGGTGCCCGTCATCCGCGAGCACTCCCCCGGCGCCGAGGTGTCGATCACCCTCAACCCGTCCCAGGTGTGGGGCCCCGACGACGGCGACGAGCGCGACGCGGATGCCGTGCGTCGCGCCGACAACGCGCTCAACGGCATCTTCTTCGGCCCGCTCTTCCACGGCGCCTACCCCGACGGCTTCCTCGACGACACGGCGCACCTCACCGACCACGCCTTCATCCAGGACGGCGACCTCGCGACGATCTCGGCACCGCTCGACAACCTCGGCGTCAACAACTACTTCCCGACCCGGGTGCGCGCGGCCCGCGAGGGCGAGGACACCACCAACCCGATGCCGGGCTGCGACGGCGTCGTCGACATCCGCCCCGCGCCCGCCGCTCACGGCGATGGGCTGGGAGCAGTCCCCCGAGAGCCACCGGCTCATCATCGAGCGGTCGGCCCGCGAGTCGGGGCTGCCGATCTACATCACCGAGAACGGCTCGGCCTGGGACGACACCCTCACGGCCGACGGGCAGGTGCACGACCCCGAGCGCACGCCTACCTGCACGGCCACCTCGGCGCGGTCGCCGACGCGATCGAGGGCGGCACCGACGTGCGCGGCTACTTCGCGTGGAGCCTGCTCGACAACTTCGAGTGGGCCTACGGCTACGACAAGCGCTTCGGCATCGTGCACGTCGACTACGACACCCAGGTGCGCACGGTGAAGGACTCCGGGCTCGAGTACGCCCGCATCCTCGCCGCCCACCACGAACCCTGAGTGGTCGGCGGATGCCGTGACTGAGGGCAGGCGCGTCGTCGTCATCGGCGGCGGCATCGTCGGGCTGGCGGTGGCCGAGCGGGTGCTGCGCGACGACCCGTCGGCGCAGGTGACCGTGGTCGAGAAGGAGCACGACTGGGCGCGCCACCAGACCGGCCGCAACAGCGGGGTGGTGCACTCGGGCCTGTACTACCCGCCCGGCAGCCTCAAGGCCCGCTGGTGCCGCGCGGGCCGCACGGCGATGCTCGACCTGGCCCGCGAGGAGGGCGTCCCCCACGCGGTCACCGGCAAGCTCGTCGTCGCGACCGACGGCCGGCCGAGCTGACCGGGCTGACGCGCCCTGCAGCGAGCGGGGCCTGGCCAACGGGCTGTCGGTCACCAGGCTCATCCGCCGAGGAGGCCCGAGAGCACGAGCCCCACGTGGCCGCGCTGGCCGCGCTTGCACGTCGCCGAGACCGGCGTCATCGACTACCGGGCGGTGTGCGCGGTGCTCGTGCGCCGGCTGCGCGACGCGGGTGCCCACCTCATGCCCGGCACCGAGGTCGTGGGCGGTGCCGACGGTCCGCGCGAGGTCGTGCTCGAGACGACGCGCGGCGACGTCGCGGCCGACGTGGCGGTCAGCTGCGCCGGCCTGCAGGCCGACCGGGTGGCACGGCTGCTCGGGCACCGGCCGTCGGTGCGCATCGTGCCGTTCCGCGGTGAGTACCGCTCTCTCACACCGGAAGCGGCGCAGCTCGTGCGCGGGCTGGTCTACCCCGTGCCCGACCCTGCCTTCCCGTTCCTCGGGGTGCACCTCACGCGGGGCGTCGAGGGCGACGTCCACGCGGGGCCGAACGCCGTGCTGGCCCTGGCCCGGGAGGGCTACACCTGGGGCGGTCGTCAGCCCCGCCGACCTGGCGGGCACCCTCGCGTTCCCGGGGTTCTGGCGGCTCGCCCGACGTCACTACCGCAGCGGGGTGGGCGAGATGGCCCGGTCGCTGTCGGCCCACCGCTTCACCCACAGCGTGCAGCGACTGGTGCCCGAGCTGCGCGGCGAGGACCTCGTGCCCGCACCCGCCGGCGTGCGCGCCCAGGCGGTGCGGCCCGACGGCAGCCTGGTCGACGACTTCCTGCTCGAGCGGCACGGCCGGGTGGTGCACCTGCTCAACGCGCCGTCACCGGCCGCGACAGCCGCCCTCGAGATCGCCCGCCACGTCATCGAGACCCTCTAGCCCCCGACTCATTGCGAAATACCCACCCACGCCGCGCCCAGAAGGGCCAGGTGAGGTGGGTATTTCGCAATGAGTCGGGACCGCAGGAGCGGCGTCAGGGGGTGAGGCGCTCCCGCACGACGCCCGCGAGGCGGGCGGCCACGGCATCCGCCTGCTCCTGGGTCTGCGCCTCGACCATGACCCGCACGAGCGGCTCGGTGCCCGACTTGCGCAGCAGCACCCGGCCGCCGCCGTCGAGCGCGGCCTCCTCCTGGCGGACCGCCGACTGCAGGCCCTCGTCGCTCTCGACCCGGCCCTTGTCGACACCCTCGCACGTTGACCAGCACCTGCGGCAGCCGGGTCATGACCGCGGCGAGGTCGGCGATGCTGCGGCCGGTCGCCGCCATCCGGGCGGCCAGCATCAGGCCGGTCAGCACGCCGTCGCCGGTCGTGCCGTGGTCGAGGATGATGACGTGGCCGGACTGCTCCCCGCCGAGGGAGTAGCCGCCCCGCGCGCATCTCCTCCAGCACGTAGCGGTCGCCGACCGCCGGTCTGCAGCACGCCGGATGCCCTCGCGCTCCATGCGCGCTGCAGCAGCCCGAGGTTGCTCATCACGGTGGCGACGAGGGTGTCGTTGGCCAGCACGCCGCGCTCCTTCATCGCCACGGCGAGGATGGCCATGATCTGGTCGCCGTCGACCTCGGCGCCGGTGGCGTCCACGGCCAGGCACCGGTCGGCGTCGCCGTCGTGGGCGATGCCGAGGTCCGCGCCGTGCGCCGACCACGGCGCGCCTTGAGCGGGCTCGAGGTGCGTCGAGCCGAAGCCGTCGTTGATGTTGAGGCCGTCGGGGGCTCGTGCCGATCACCGACGACGTCGGCGCCCGGCGTGCCGGAACACCTCGGGCGACGACCATGCTCGCGGCGCCGTGCGCCGCCGTCGATGACGACCTTGCAGCCCGTCGAGACGGTTGCGGCAGCACCGCGCAGCAGGTGCGCAGATGTAGCGGGTCGTGGCCGTCGGTCAGCGGCCGACGCGGCCGACGTCGGCGCCGATCGGGCGCGGCCCACGGCTCGCCCATCCGCGGCCTCGATGCGGTCCTCGACGTCGTCGGCCAGCTTGTGCCCGCCGCGGGCGAAGAACTTGATGCCGTTGTCGGGCATCGGCGTTGTGCGACGCCGAGAGCATGACCCCGAAGTCGGCCCCGAGGTCGGCGGTCAGGTAGGCGACGGCCGGGGTGGGCAGCACCCCGGCGTCGTAGACGTCGACCCCGGCCGACGCCAGCCCGGCGACGACGGCGGCGGAGAGGAACTCGCCCGAGGCGCGCGGGTCGCGGCCGACGACCGCGATGGGACGGTGGCCCGGCGTCGGCACCCGCCTCGGCCGAGGACGCGCGCGGCCGCGACCGAGAGGTCGAGGGCCAGCTCGGCGGTGAGGACCGGGCCGTTGGCGAGGCCGCGGACGCCGTCGGTGCCGAAGAGTCGTGCCATGAGGTGTGCCTTTCGACTGCGGATGAGCCGGAGTCGAACGCTACTCCGACCACACGCCGTAAGGCGGGACCCGATGACATCGGGTGCCGCCTTCGGGCTCCCCGGACGCGGCAGTGGCGGCCCGGGCCGCCCGAGGGCAGGACCGGGCCGCCGCTGGCGGTCACCGCTGGTCGTGGTGATCAGCGCTTGCTGTACTGGGGCGCCTTGCGGGCCTTCTTGAGACCGGCCTTCTTGCGCTCCGGGACGCGGGCGTCACGGGTGAGGAAGCCGGCCTTCTTCAGGGTCGGGCGGTTGAGCTCCTCGTCGACTCCGTTCAGCGAGCGGGCGACGCCGAGGCGCACCGCGCCGGCCTGGCCGGAGGGGCCACCGCCGTGGACGCGCACGAGCACGTCGTAGGCGCCGTCGAGCTCGAGCAGCTTGAAGGGCTCGTTGACGATCTGCTGGTGCACCTTGTTCGGGAAGTAGTCCGTCGAGCGTGCGGCCGTTGATGGTCCACTCGCCGGTGCCGGGCACGATGCGCACGCGGGCGATGGCCTGCTTGCGACGACCGGTGGCGGCACCGGGGCCGTGACGCGCGGACGCTGGCGCGGCCTCGCCGGCGACGGCGGTGTCGGACTCGGAGGTGTACTCGGTGACCAGCGCGTCGTTGACGTCGGTGCCGGCGGTCTCGTCGATCTGCACGTTCTCGGTCATCACTGGGCGACCTGGGTGATCTCGAAGGGCTTGGGCTGCTGGGCAGCGTGGGGGTGCTCGGCGCCGCGGTAGACCTTGAGCTTGCTCAGCTGCTGGCGGCCGAGGGAGTTCTTCGGGGAGCATGCCGCGGACGGCCTTCTCGACGGCCTTCTCGGGGTTCTTGGCGAGCAGCTCGGTGTAGGAGGTCGCCTTAGGCCGCCCGGGAAGCCCGAGTGGCGGTAGGCCTTCTTCTGCTCCAGCTTGGCGCCGGTGAGGGCGACCTTGTCGGCGTTGATGATGATGACGAAGTCGCCCATGTCGACGTGGGGGGCGAAGGTCGCCTTGTGCTTGCCGCGCAGCAGGATCGCGGTCTGGCTCGCGAGGCGGCCGAGCACGACGTCGGTCGCGTCGATGACGTGCCACGTGCGCGTGATCTCGCCCGGCTTCGGGGTGTACGTACGCATCAGGTGTCCTGAATCGTTCGAGGATGGTGGAAGCGGTATGCCGCGTGCTCCCGTCAGGGACCATCGACCCCTGTCGGAGGCGCACGGCACAACAGTCGCCAAGTTTACGGGTCGCCGGTCGGCACCCCAAATCGCCCCGGACACCCCGCGCGAAACCCGCCCTGACCTGCGCGGACAGCGGTGCACAGTCTTCTGCACAGATCTTGTGCAAACGAAGTGTGCACAGGTATTGTGCACGTATGACCGCCATCACCACTGACCCGCCGACGATGCCGGCTCGACACGACGCCGCAGCCTGCAAGGTGCTGGCCCACCCGCTGCGCTCCCGCCTGCTGGCGAGCCTGCGGATCGGCGGCCCCGCGACCGCCACCGCCCTGGCCGCCGCAGCTCGGCACCAACTCCGGCGCCACGAGCTACCACCTGCGCAAGCTCGAGAGCGTCGGCCTGGTCGCCGACACCGGCGAGGGCGAGGGCAAGCGCCGGCTCTGGCGCGGCCGCCGCCGACGTCCACCCACTTCGACCCCGAGCGACTTCGCCGGCGACGAGGACGCCGAGACCGCGCTCGACTGGCTCGCGCGCGACTACGCTGCGCCACTTCACCGAGCAAGGCCGAGCCGCTGGCTCGACGCTGCGGCTCAGCTGGCCGCCGCGTGGCATCGACGCCGCCGGCATGCAGCGACACGATGGTCCTCGTCACCGCCGAGCAGCTCGAGGCCATGCGCGCCGAGATCGACGAGGTCGTCGAGCGCTACCGCCGCGTCGGCCAGGGCAACCCCGAGGCCAAGCGGGTCGCCACCTACGTGTGCTTCTACCCGCTCGACATCGACCAGACGCCCCGCGGGGGTGAGCGGCGATGACCACCCGCACCTGAGCCCCCACGCCGCCGAGCGCCGCTTCTACCTGCTCACGACCACCCGCTGGCTGCCGGTCGGGTTCGTCGTCGGCATCTTCATCCTCGTGCAGACCGGCCGAGGGCCTCACGATCGCGCAGGCCGCCACCGTCGGCTCGGTCATGGGCATCACCTGCTTCCTCCTCGAGCTGCCGACCAGCGGCTTCGCGGATGCCGTGGGCCGCCGCCCGGTGTACCTCACCGCCGCGGTCATCAACGTCGTCGCCATCACGGCCTACGCGCTCGCGCAGAGCTTCTGGGCCTTCGTCGTGGCGGGCGCGCTGATGGGTGCCTTCCGGGCGCTGGACTCCGGGCCGCTCGAGGCGTGGTTCGTCGACACCGTGCACGCAGACGACGCCCGGTGTCGACGTCGACCGGCCAGCTCTCGCGCGCCGGGTCGATCCTCGGTGGGGCCATCGCCGTCGGCGCGGTGCTCTCCGGCCTGCTCATCTGGTGGAACCCCGCCGCCACGGTGGGTCGGGGACGACGGCGCCTCGGCCCTCGACGTCGCCGTCTGGGTGTCGGCGGTCCTAGTCCGTGGTGCACCTCGTCGCGGCCTGGGTCGTCATGCAGGAGCCGCGGCCCACCGCCGGGTCCGAGCGCACCCGCATGGCGCACGCCCTCACCGAGGCGCGCCAGACCCCGGTCGTGATCAAGAGCGGCCTGGTCCTGCTCGGCCGCAACCGGGTGCTGCATGGGCATCGTCGCCGCCGAGGTGTTCTGGTCGATCGGCATGATCACCTTCGAGTCCTTCATGCCGCTGCGGCTCGAGGAGATGGTCGGCTCGGCGCAGGAGGCCGGCGCCCTGGTCGGCCCGGTCTCGGCCGCCGGGTGGGGCCTGTTCAGCGTCGGCGCCTGGCTGGCGGGCATGACGTCCGCCCGGATCGGCGTGGCCCGGGCCGCCATCGCTCGGCCGGGTGCTCAACGCCCTCGGGCGCCGTCGTCATGGGTCTGGTCATGGGGCCGGCCGGGCTCATCGCGGCCTACCTGTTCACCTACTCGATGCACGGGCTGAACGGCCCACCCCACGAGGCCCTGCTGCACCGCGAGGCCGAGGCGAAGAACCGCTCGACCGTGCTGTCGATCAACTCGATGATGGCCTTCCTCGCCTTCGGCGTCGCCGGGCCGCTGCTTCGGCCTGATGGCCGACCGGGTCAGCCTGGCCACCGCCATGGTGACGGCCGGTGCGATCAGCATCCTCGGGGCGTTCTTCTACCTGCCCGCACGGCGCGCCGAGAAGGCTCGCAGCCTGCTCCCAGCCGAGGCTGACACGCTGGCGGGGTGAAGAACTTCCTGCTCGGGGTCGGTGCGACCCTCGCCGCCCTCGCCCTCGTCCTCGTCGTGCTGGTGTTCTCGCTCGGCTCGGGGGCGACCAGCGCCGCCGGCAGCACGGCATCCCCTCGGCCCACCGGCGTCGGCCACCGTCGCCGAGCAGCCCGGCCGACCTCAAGGAGGACGAGACCTGGCTCGGCGCGGTCGACCTGCGCAGCCAGGACGTCGTCTCGGCCAAGGGCGACCTCGTCGACGTCGTGGCCAAGGGCTCGGGCGTGCGGTTCTCGCACGAAGGGCCTGCAGGCCCAGACGCTCGACATCGACGCCACGATCCCCTTCGCGACGGTCGCGGAGCAGGTCGGCCAGGACGTCACGGTCTACGACGCCGGCAACGGCAAGACCGGCGTCGAGCGCCAGGTCACGATCCTGGGCCGCGACCTCACCCTCAAGGCGACCGGCACGGTGACGGCCGACGGCGGCCAGCTGCTCATCGAGCCGGAGACCGTCGACCTCGGCGGCCCGTCGTTCCTCGACGCGGCGGCGAGCACGCTGGCCCGCAGCCTGGCGACCATCCGCCAGGACGTGCCCGGCGTGCCGACCGGCATGTCGCTGACCGCCGTCGAGGTGACCCCGCAGGGCTTCGACGCCCAGCTCAGCGGTACCGACGTGGTCGTCGGCCGCTGAGCCGCGGCGTCACCGGCTCAGCTCGCTGGTGACGGTGACCTCGTGGGTCGCCTTGTCGTAGAGGAACGTCGTGCGAGCACCGTCCTTCGGAACCGTCACGCTGAGGTTGCCGGCCGGGCGTAGCTCTCGTCGAAGGACAGCCCGTGCGCGACCTTGAACTCGTACGTGCCCGCCGGGATCTTCGTGGTGACGAGGGCGTAGACGCCGTCGCCGTCCTTGTCCTGCAGCCACGGGCGCATGCAGGCGGGGTCCCAGTCGGCGGAGCAGCCGAGCTCGCTCTGGAACGAGCCGGGCACCGTGATGATCGGCGCCCTCCTCGTCGGAGGTCGCCCAGTGCGTGGCGTGGTCGTAGTAGAAGGTCACCGTGCCGTCGGTCTCGTAGGAGATGTTCGGGCCGTCGAGGACCCCGCCGTCGCCGTAGTTCTCGGTCCACGACTTGTTGATGCGCGGCCTTGTAGGCGTACGGCCCGGCCGGCAGGCGTGAACGTCTTCTTCCAGATCTGGTCGTTGGCGTCGAGGGCCATCTGGGCCTGCGTCGCAGTCGGGAGCCCAGTCCCACTGACGCCGAGCGCGACGGGCAGCCCATCTCGGAGTTGTGCGTCCCGGCGACCGACGACGGCGCTCGGGCTGGGTGGCCGGCGGGTCGCCGAGCTCGGGCACGGTCTGGGTCGGCGGCTTGACCACCTGCGTCGTGGAGGAGTCCCCGGCGACGCGGCCCGCGGCATCCTTGACGATCGCGCGGTACTCGAGCGGCGTCGCGAGCGGGATGCCGGACACGTCGTGGAAGACGCGGAACGGCGCGTTGTCGTCGGTGCCGAGGTTCTGCCACTTCGTCTCGCCGACCTTGCGCCACAGGAACGTGGTCTGGGCGAAGGTGCTCGCCTGCACGTCGGCCTTGACCTCGGTGCGGCCGTACGCGCCGCCGTCGGCGAGCACGGTCTCGACGGTCGGTGCGGCACCGGTGGTGCTGATCGGCTTGTTGGCCTTCCAGACGCTCACGGTGAGCGGGGGCACGGTGACCTTCACCGAGCCGTCGGCGGCCGGCTTGACCGCGGTGTCGGTGCCGTAGACCGGGGTGAAGACCGCGCCCTTGCCCTTGGTCCAGGTCGGGAAGGTGGCGGTGGCCGCCTTGGTGTCGTTGTTCGCGGCCACCACGTACTCGACCTGCCCGTCGTTCTTGCCGCCCTTGGTGCCGGCGCCGATCCGCGAGGTGGCGAAGATGCCGGCGCCGTCGGCGGCGAAGCGGTTGATCTGGGCGCCGTCGGCGAGGGCCGGGTTCTCGGCGCGCAGCTCGGAGAGCTCGGCGATGTGCCGGTAGAGCGGGTGCTTGGTGTTGTAGCGGTCGCGCGACCCCTCGGGCCCGCCGAGCACGTCCTCGGTGTTGTACAGGTCGACCTTGCTGGCGAACATGTCCTCGCGAGCGGCCTGGTCGCCGCCGGTGCTGACGAAGCCCTGCTCGTCGCCGTAGTAGGTCACCGGGTTGCCGCGTGAGGTGAACATCAGCGAGTCGGCGAACTTCACCCGCTTCAGGTGCTCGGCCTCGCTCTGGCCGTCGGCCTTGAGGAACATCGAGGCCCGGCCCATGTCGTGGTTCCCGAGGAAGGTGGGCAGCTGGTAGGCGTTGCTGTCGGCGTCGGTGTACCAGTCGTCCTTGCTGAAGAAGTCGGCCAGCACGCTCGCCGGCTTGCCCTTGGCGAAGTCGACGCCCTGCTGCTGGAAGCCGAAGTCGAGGGTCGCCTGCAGCTTGCCCTCGGTCGTGTACTGCGACATCACCGCCGGGTTGCCGTCGTAGACCTCGCCGAACGCGAAGAAGTCGTCGTTCTTGACCTTCTTCGCCTCGGCGAGGATGTCGGGCACGAACTTCTGCCAGAACTCGATGTTCACGTGCTTGACGGTGTCGATCCGGAAGCCGTCGATGCCGAAGTCGACCCACTTCTTGTAGATGTCGCCCATGCCCTGCGACGACCTCGGGCCGCTCGGTGAACAGGTCGTCGAGCCCGGAGAAGTCGCCGTAGGTCGAGGACTCACCGGCGAAGGTCGAGTCGCCGCGGTTGTGGTACATCAGCGGGTCGTTCAGCCACGCCGGGGTCTTGGCGGTGGCGTCGTCGCCGTGGAAGAAGGGCGTGTACGGGAACGAGGTCGCCGGGTCCATGGCCGGGAAGGTCTGGTTGACGTAGTCGCGGTCGTCGAAGGTGGTGCCGTCGGCCTTCTCGTAGGGCGAGGCCTTCTTCGAGACGTACTGGTGCTGGCCGCCCTGGTAGTCGATGACGTCGGCGGTGTGGTTGGTGATGATGTCGAAGAAGACCTTCATCCCCTTCGCGTGCGCCGCGTCGATCAGCTGCTCCATGTCGGCGTTGGTGCCGAGGTGCGGGTCGATCTGGGTGAAGTCGGTGATCCAGTAGCCGTGGTAGCCGGCGCTCTCCTCGCCGGGGGCGCCCTGCACCGGCTTGTTCTTGAAGCTCGGCGTCAGCCAGATGGCCGTGGTGCCCAGGCCCTTGATGTAGTCGAGCCTGGCGGTGATGCCCTTGAGGTCACCACCGTGGTAGAACCCCTTGGCCGTGGGGTCGAAGCCGGTGGTCAGCGGGCCGCCGGTGAGCCCGCCCTTGTCGTTGGCCGTCGAGCCGTTCGCGAACCGGTCGGCCATGACGAAGTAGAAGCGCTCGCGGGTCAGCGAGGAGCGCAGCGAGGCCCTCGCGAGCGACGCGTCGGCCGGCGGTGGTGCCCTCGTCGACGACCGGGCGTGAAGCTGACCTGCGTGCGTGGTGTCGTCGTAGCTGAAGGTGATCTTCGCGGGGCCCGCGAGCAGCAGCGGGATGTTGCCGCCGTTGAACGCACCGCCGGCCCCGTAGTTGACGTCCCACGAGTCGTTGAGCGCGACCTTGAAGTTCCACTCGCCGGCCGGCACGTCGAACGTCGCGCGGTACTCGGAGGTGTCACCGACCCGCGCGAGCTCGGCTGGCCGTGCACTCGGGCTGCCAGTCGGCCGAGCACCCCAGCTCGCTCTGCAGGTCGCCGACCAGGGCGACCGACGTGGCCGCGGCCGTGGCAGGGGTGGCCGCGACCACGCCGGGGACCGCGACGAGGGCGCACCCCAGCAGGACGGCGTACAGGCGTCGGGGACGGGGCATCGTTGCTCCTCGGTGGTGTCCGGTCGGCGCGCCGTCCGGGTGATGGGTTCAGCCGAGAAACGTAGATGCGAAAACGCTTTACATGTGGGTTCGGAACCGAAGTCTTGCGATTCCTTTACCTGCCGTTGGTGTGACGGTGTGGCGGCGGCGCTCAGACCAGGCCGAGCTGGTGGAGCAGGCCGATGTCGTCGCCGATGATCCAGCGCTCGACGACCTGCCCCTCCTCGTCGAAGCGGCGGAAGGTCATCGCGTCCCAGGTGATCACCCGGCCGGTGGGGGCCGCGCCACTCAGCACGCCCTCGTGCGTGCCGGTGTAGGTGATCCGGGCGGCGAGGAGGTCGCCCTCGGCCACGACGGCGGCCACGTCGGCCCGGAAGTCGGGCAACGCGCGGCGGATGTCGGTGAGCACGGCGCGGTGCCCCGACGGGTCGGGCGTCACGTGCTCGGGCAGGCCGTGCACGACGGCCCCGGGCGCGTAGATGGCGAGGTAGCCCTCGACGTCGCCCCGGTTGAGGGCGGCCACGGCGTTCAGCGTGCGTTCCTTGTTCCGCTGCGGGTCCATGACGCCAGTCTCGACCTCGCGCGCAGACGCGACAAGCGCCCGGGATGTGACGTGGCGGACGTCAGCGCTGCCGGCTGACCCGGCCCTCGTCCCAGATCGCCTCGTCCGACGCGACGACCCTGCCGTCGGCGCGGAAGACGAGGAACCGGTCCATGCCGCGGGCGAACCAGCGGTCGTGGGTCACGGCGAGCACCGTGCCCTCGAACGCGTCGAGGGCGTCCTCGAGGGCCTCGGCCGAGTGCAGGTCGAGGTTGTCGGTCGGCTCGTCCAGCAGCAGCAGGGTGGCCCCCGACAGCTCGAGCAGCAGGATCTGCAGCCGCGCCTGCTGGCCACCCGACAGCGAGTCGAAGGTCTGCTCGGACGCCTTGGCCAGGCCGTAGCGGTCGAGCGCGCGGGCGGCGACCTCGCGCGGCATCCCGGCGCGGTGGTCGTCGCCGCGGTGGAGGATCTCGAGCAGGGTGCGCCCGTGCAGCGCCGCGTGGTCGTGGGTCTGGGCGAACCAGCCGGGCCGCACCCGCGACCCGAGCACGACCCGGCCCTCGTGCTCGACCGGGGTCGGGCGGATGTCGCCGACCGGCTGGTGCTCGCGGTCGGGGTCGCTGCCGCCGGCCGCGAGCAGCCGCAGGAAGTGCGACTTGCCCGAGCCGTTGCTGCCCAGCACCCCGACCCGCTCGCCGAACCAGATCTCGGTGTCGAACGGCTGCATCAGCTGGCCGCCGTCGACGCGCAGCTCGAGCCGGGTCGCGACCACGGCCCGCTTGGCCGTGCGCCCGCCGGTGAGCCGCATGGACACCTTCTGGCGCAACGGAACCGCCTCGGGCGGCCCGGCCTCCTCGAACTTGCGCAGCCGGGTCTCGGCGGCCTGCAGCCGCGAGGCCATCCCGTCGTTGTAGGCCGCCTTCTGCCGGTACATGAGCACCAGGGCCTTGATCTTGGCGTGCTCCTCGTCCCAGCGGCGCAGCTGCTCGTCCAGCCGGTCGTTGCGCTCGGCCCGGGCGTCGTCGTACGTCGAGAACCGACCCGGGTGCACCCACACGGTGTTGCCGCCGCGGCTCGGCTCGAGCGTCGCGATGCGGGTGGCGACCCGGTCGAGCAGCTCGCGGTCGTGGCTGACGAACAGCACCGTCTTGGGTGACTCGACCAGCCGCGCCTCGAGCCAGCGCTTGGTCGGCACGTCGAGGTAGTTGTCGGGCTCGTCGAGCACGAGCACCTCGTCGGGCCCGCGCAGCAGCGCCTCGAGCACGACGCGCTTCTGCTCCCCGCCCGACAGGGTCGACACCTTGCGCCACTGGGCCCGCTCGAACGGCGTGCCCAGGGCCGCGACGGTGCAGACGTCCCAGAGCGTCTCCCACTCGTAGCCACCGACGTCGCCCCAGTCGGACAGCGCCTGCGCGTAGTCGAGCTGGTCCTGCTCGCTCTCGCGCTCCATCATCGCCAGCTCGGTGCGGTCGACCTCGAGGGCCGCGTGCCGCACCCGGTCGGGCGCGACCGACACGAGCAGGTCGCGCACCGTGGTGTCGTCGCGGACCTTGCCGATGAACTGCCGCATCACGCCCAGCCCGCCGCTGCGGGTCACGGCGCCGTCGGATGCCGTGAGGTCGCCGGCCAGGATGCGCAGCAGCGTGGTCTTCCCGGTGCCGTTGGGGCCGATCAGCGCGACCTTGGCGCCCTCCCCCACCCGGAAGGTGACGTCACGCAGCAGGCGTCTCCCGTCCGGCAGGGAGAAGCTCACGGCGTTGACGTCGAGGTGGCCCACGAGGGTCCAGTGTCCCTGACCCGGGCCGGGAACTCACCCGAGATTACGCGGGCGGGTGGCGGGCTCAGTGCAGCTGGGTCTTCAGGATGATGAAGAGGGCGCCGAACATCCCGGCGACGAGGGTCGAGGCCAGCCGCTCCCGCCCGGTCAGCCGGCCGCCCCGGCCGATCGACCAGCCGGCCACGCAGAGCAGGATCGTGCTGCAGACCAGTGCCCCCAGCACGGCAGTGCGCACCTCGGCGCCCAGGAAGGTCATCACGGACAGGGTGATCAGGGGCAGCGCGGAGGCGGTGACCATCTCCCACCCGTGCGTGAGCTGGTGGCGCACCGAGGTCCAGCTCGGCCGGTGTCCCTCGTGGATCCGCTCGGCCACGATGCGCGCGTACCGCTCCGCGCCCCAGTAGATCGTGAGCGTCACGACCACGGCGATGATCACCTTGTAGGCCTTGTCGGCGTTCGATGCCGACAGCACCGCCGCGCTGACGATCACGCCGTAGATGCCGGATGCCGTGGCCTCCTGGTCACGGTGCCGCATCCGCACGTGTCCGGCCACCGAGCCGGACCGCTCGTCGTCATCCCCCGACATGGGCACCTCTCTCAGGCTCGGCCGAGGGCGGTCCCGTCGGCGGTCCGACCATGCTCCCCTACGCCCGGCCCGGCCCGGAAGCCGGGGACCAGGTCCGGGGCCCGGTCAGCCGGGCAGCACCCGACGCACCCGGGACTCCGCGGCCCGGGCGGCGAGCTCGTCGTCCGGTGGGTAGCGTGACCTCCTCGAGCGACAGCCCGTGCGGCGGCATCACCCGCACCCGGGAGTCGCGCACCCCGCCCAGCAGCACCTCGTGCGGCACGTCGACCGAGAGTCGCCCCTCCCCCACGGGCACGACCGCCCCGACGAGCGAGCGGACCATGCTGTGGCAGAAGGCGTCGGCGACGACCGTGGCCTCGACGGTGCCGTCGGGCGCCCGGTCCCAGCGGTGGTCGAGCAGCGTGCGCACCGTGGTGGCGCCGGCCCGGCGCTTGCAGAAGGCCGCCCAGTCGTGCAGGCCGAGCAGGCTGCGCGCGGCCCGGTCCATGCTCTCGACGTCGAGCCGGCGCGGGACCAGCACGGTGTCGTACCGACGCAGCGGGTCGAGGGAGGCCGGGTCGTCACAGATCCGGTAGAGGTAGCGCCGCCGCACCGCCGAGAAGCGCGCGTCGAACCCCTCCGGCGCCCTGCTGACCCGGTGGATCGTCAGGTCGGACGGCAGGATGCCGCGCAGCCGGGTCGCGGCCGACTCCTCGGCCGAGCGCAGCGAGCGCCCGCGCACCTGGTCCCAGCCGCCGATCTCCACGTCGGCGTGGCACACCTGGCCGCGGGCGTGCACCCCGGCATCCGTGCGGCCGGCGACGACGAGGCGCACCGGGGTCGGGCTGCGCAGGATGGTGGTCAGGGCGCCGCTCAGGGTGTCCTCGACGGTGCGGCGCCCGGGTTGGGCGGCCCACCCGGAGAACGCGGTCCCGTCGTAGGACAGGTCGATCCGGATCCGCAGCGTCACGGCGTCAGCGTAGTGCGCCGGGTGCCCCGGCCGTGCCCGGGTCGTCCGCTCCAGGTGGCCGTCCCGGCTACCGCCTGGTACTCGCTCGGTCGTTCACGATCGAGGTACCAAGCGGTAGCTCACGTCGTACCCGCGTCGGAACGCTCTGGGCGGCCCCGAACGCGGAACGGCCCCCCTCCCGTGGTGGGAGGAGGGCCGTTCACGAACGTCCGCGTCGGGCGAGGCTCAGGCCTCGTCCTCCACGTGCTGCTTCTCGGCGCCACCGGCCGGCTCGAAGCCAGCGGCCTCGGCGGCCTCGGCGTCGGCGAACCAGAACTCGGCGATCGTCTGGTCGTACCACTGCGAACCCTCGACGTGGTACTTCCCGGAGTCGGCGTTGCCCTTGACGGTGTGGCCCTCGGGGGCCGAGCCGTCCTCGGTCGCGGCGACGGCACCGGCGGGCAGCTCGACCGCGGTCGGCTCCTCGTCGGTGGTCTTCGCCTCGTCCTCGGCGGACTTGGTCTCGGCGGCAGCCGCCTTGGCCTCGTCCTGGGCAGCCTTGCGCTTGGCCGCGTCGTCCTTGGCCGCACGCTTGGTCGCGCCCTCGGCCTCCTTGACGGTGGCCTTCTTGGCGACGGGCTCGCGGACGAGCTCGATGACCGCCATGGGGGCGTTGTCGCCCTTGCGCGGCGCCGATCTTCGTGATGCGGGTGTAGCCGCCGTTGCGCTCGGCCATGTCGGGCCCGATCTCGACGAAGAGACGGTGCACGACGCTCTTGTCGCGGATGACCGTCATCACCCGGCGACGGGAGTGGAGGTCACCACGCTTCGCGAAGGTGATGAGGCGCTCGGCCAGGGGGCGCAGGCGCTTGGCCTTGGCCTCCGTGGTGGTGATGGAGTCGTGCTCGAAGAGCGAGGTCGCGAGGTTCGCCAGGATGAGCCGCTGGTGAGCGGGACCGCCTCCGAGACGGGGACCCTTGGTGGGGGTGGGCATTGCTGTTCTCCTTGGTTATACGGCCTGGAGGCGTTGGTCAGAGCTGCTCGTCCTCGGCGTACGCCGCGTCGTCCTCGCCCTCTCCGAAGGTGAAGTCGTCGTAGCGGTCCGCGATGAGGCTCGGGTCGAAGCCGGGGGGGCTGTCCTTGAGGGCCAGGCCCATGCCGGCGAGCTTGGCCTTGACCTCGTCGATCGACTTCGCACCGAAGTTGCGGATGTCGAGCAGGTCGGCCTCGCTGCGGCCCACGAGCTCACCCACGGTGTGGATGCCCTCGCGCTTGAGGCAGTTGTAGGACCGGACGGTGAGGTCGAGGTCCTCGATCGGCAGGGCGAGGTCCGCGGCGAGCGCGGCGTCGGTCGGCGACGGGCCCATGTCGATGCCCTCGGCCTCGACGTTGAGCTCACGGGCCAGGCCGAACAGCTCGACGAGGGTCTTGCCGGCGGACGCGAGCGCGTCACGGGGAGCCATCGAGTTCTTGGTCTCGACGTCGACCACGAGGCGGTCGAAGTCGGTGCGCTGCTCGACACGGGTGGCCTCGACCTTGTAGGTCACGGTCAGCACCGGGCTGTAGATGGAGTCGACCGGGATGCGGCCGATCTCCTGGTCGCCGGACTTGTTCTGCTGCGCCGACACGTAGCCACGGCCACGCTCGACGGTCAGCTCCATCTCGACGGTGCCCTTGTCGTTGAGCGTCGCGATGTGCAGACCCGGGTTGTGGATCTCGACGCCGGCCGGCGGCGCGATGTCGGCCGCGGTGACCGGGCCGGAGCCCTGCTTGCGCAGGTACATCACGACGGGCTCGTCGTGCTCGCTGGAGACGACGAGGCCCTTGATGTTCAGGATGATCTCGGTGACGTCCTCCTTGACCCCGGGGATCGTGGAGAACTCGTGGAGCACGCCGTCGATGCGGATGCTGGTCACGGCCGCACCGGGGATGCTCGAGAGCAGGGTGCGACGCATCGAGTTGCCGAGCGTGTAGCCGAAGCCGGGCTCGAGGGGCTCGATGACGAAACGGCTCCGGGACTCGGAGAGGACGTCCTCGGAGAGGACGGGACGCTGTGCAATGAGCACGGTTGTTCTTCTTTCCCACGGGCGACCGCCATATGACGCCTCGTGAATGCCGGGTGCGTGGCCCGGCGTCCGCTCCACCTCTGTCCGTGGTGCGGACCGCTCGCCGGGCGCCGCCCGCCCCGGGGGGCGGACGGCATCCGACGCGTTCGTCAGTTCTTGGAGTAGAACTCGACGATCAGCTGCTCGGCCAGGACCGTGTCGATCTGGGCCCGGGTCGGCAGCTGGTGGATGAGGATCTGCAGGCTGCCCGGCACGACCTGCATCCAGGCCGGGATCGGACGGTCGCCGAAGGTCTCGCGCGCCAGCTGGAGCGGGAGGGTCTCGACGGACTGCTTGCGGACCGTGATGATGTCGTACTGCTCGACCCGGTAGGACGGCACGTCGACGCGCACGCCGTTGACCAGGAAGTGACCGTGGGTCACGAGCTGGCGGGACATGCGGCGGGTGCGGGCCAGGCCGGCGCGGTAGACGACGTTGTCGAGACGGGACTCGAGGATCGTCAGGATGTTCTCACCGGTCTTGCCGGGGCGGTTGGCCGCCTCCTTGTAGTACCGGCGGAACTGCTTCTCCATGACGCCGTAGGTGAAGCGGGCCTTCTGCTTCTCCTGCAGCTGGGTGAGGTACTCCTTCTCCTGGATCCGCCGACGGCCGTGCTGGCCGGGCGGGAAGGGACGGAGGTCGAAGTTCTTGTCGCCGCCGACGAGGTCGGTCTTGAGCCGGCGCGACTTCTTGGTGATGGGTCCGGTGTAACGGGCCATTGCTCTTTATCTACCTTTCGCGAAGTCTCGGGCGCTCAGACGCGGCGGCGCTTGGGCGGGCGAACACCGTTGTGCGGGCTCGGGGTGACGTCCTGGATCGAACCGACCTCGAGGCCGGCTGCGGTCAGGGAACGGATGGCGGTCTCGCGACCGGAACCCGGGCCCTTGACGAAGACGTCGACCTTGCGCATGCCGTGCTCCATGGCACGGCGTGCAGCCGCCTCGGCGGCGGTCTGCGCGGCGAACGGCGTGGACTTGCGCGAACCCTTGAAGCCCACCTGGCCGGCAGAGGCCCAGGCGATGACGGCCCCGGCGGGGTCGGTGATCGAGATGATCGTGTTGTTGAACGTGCTCTTGATGTGGGCCTGGCCCACAGCGACGTTCTTCTTCTCCTTGCGGCGCACCTTCTTGGCGCCCGCGGTACGGCCCTTGGGAGGCATGTGTTCTCTTTCCTACGAGTTCTTCGGAAGCGGCGGAGGTGACGGGCGCAGGGCGCGCGTCACTTACCGGCCTTCTTCTTGCCGGCGACGGTGCGCTTGGGGCCCTTGCGGGTGCGCGCGTTGGTCTTGGTGCGCTGACCGCGCACCGGGAGGCCACGACGGTGGCGGATGCCCTCGTACGAGCCGATCTCCACCTTGCGGCGGATGTCCGCCTGCACCTCGCGGCGCAGGTCTCCCTCGACCTTGAGATTGTCCTCGATCCAGTCGCGCAGGGAGACGAGCTCCTCGTCGCCCAGGTCCTTGACGCGGGTGTCCGGGTTGACCCCGGTTGCCGCGAGGGCCTTGCTCGCGCTGGTCCGACCGACTCCGAAGATGTAGGTCAGTGCGACCTCGACGCGCTTCTCGCGCGGGAGGTCCACTCCAACAAGACGTGCCATCTGAGGATGGTTCCTTATCTGTGGTTCCGGAGGTCTGGAGCAGACACCGGTCCGGCCCATCCTGGTCCGGTCCTCGGCCTCCGGGCCGAGGGTGACGTCCCGCGCCCACCTGCGACATCCAGGTGACCCGTCGGGGGTCGGGTGCTGCGTGCTGCATTCACTTGTGCGTGTGCTCGAAGCCCTGTGGACTCGTGCGGCCCCTCACGGGGCGGTGCTGCGTCTGACTCGCGTCAGCCCTGGCGCTGCTTGTGGCGCAGGTTCTCGCAGATCACCATGACTCGCCCGTTACGGCGGATCACCTTGCACTTGTCACAGATCTTCTTGACGCTCGGCTGAACCTTCATGTCGCCTTTGCTGTCTCGTCGATGACTGTGTTCTAGCGGTAGCGGAAGACGATGCGGCCGCGGGTCAGGTCGTAGGGGCTGAGCTCCACCACCACGCGGTCCTCGGGGAGGATCCGGATGTAGTGCTGGCGCATCTTGCCCGAGATGTGCGCGAGGACCTTGTGACCGTTCGTGAGCTCTACCCGGAACATCGCGTTCGGGAGTGCCTCGACGATCGTGCCCTCGATCTCGATGACGCCGTCCTTCTTGGCCATACCCTCTCAATCCGCCGTTGGGTGACTCTTTCGTTGAGTCGAGCCGCCCATGGAAATCGGCCCCGTGCTGCTCACGCAGGGACACACCCATGCGAGGAACGCACACGTGACCGACGTTCAATACTACGGGAGGCGTGCCCTGAGCACGAAATCGGTGGGATGCCGGGGCTCAGGGCCGGGCCCGCAGGTCGGCGACGTACAGGTCGAGGATGCGGGCGGTGCCGTCGACCGCGCTCAGCTCGCCGGCGCGCACGGCGCGCTCGATCTCGGCCCGCTGCGCCTGCACGCCGGCGGCGTCGCGCACGGCGTCGTGCAGGTGGGCGTCGACCATCGCCCACATCCAGTCCTGCTGCTGGCGCGCGCGGCGCACCTCGAGCGACCCCTCGGCCTCCAGGTGCTCGCGGTGCTCGAGCACCGCCGACCACACCTCGTCGAGCCCGGTGCCGGTCAGCGCCGAGCAGGTGAGCACCGGTGGGCGGCGGGTCGAGGGCCCGGGCATCATCATCCGCATCGCCCCCGCGAGCTCGCGGGCCGCGCCGCGGGCCGGCGCCTCGCCGTCGCCGTCGGCCTTGTTCACCGCGATGACGTCGGCGAGCTCGAGGATGCCGCGCTTGATGCCCTGCAGCTGGTCGCCGGCGCGGGCCAGGGTGAGCAGCAGGAAGGTGTCGACCATCTCGGACACGGCGATCTCGTTCTGGCCCGACCCCCACGGTCTCGACGATGACGACGTCGTAGCCGGCCGCCTCGAGCACGAGCATCGACTCGCGGGTGGCCCGGGCCACGCCACCGAGCTGGCTGCCCGAGGGGCTGGGCCGGATGAAGGCGGCCTCGCTGGCGGCGAGCTCGGCCATCCGGGTGCGGTCACCGAGGATCGACCCCCCGGTGCGGCGCGAGGTGGGGTCGACGGCGACGACGGCGACCCGGTGGCCGCGCTCGACCAGCCGGCATCCCATCGCGTTGATGAAGGTCGACTTGCCGGCGCCGGGGACGCCGCTGATGCCGACCCGCACGGCGCCGCCGGTGGCGTCGGCGAGCGAGATCAGCAGCTCGGCGGCCCGCTCGCGGTGGTCGGTGCGGGTGGACTCCAGCAGGGTGATGGCCCGCGCCACGTGCTGGCGCGAGCCGGCGCGCACCCCGGCGGCGAGGTCCGCGACGTCGACCGCCGTCACCCGAGCCGCTCGCGCAGGTCGTTGACCAGGTCGATGGCGGCCCGGCTGATGACGGTGCCCGGCGGGTAGATCGCGTCGGCGCCGGCGGCGCGCAGCGCGTCGAAGTCCTGGGCCGGGATGACGCCGCCGACGACGATCATCAGGTCCTGGCGGCCGAGCGCGTCGAGCTCGGCCGCGCAGCGCCGGCACCAGGGTGAGGTGACCGGCGGCCAGCGAGCTGACCCCCACGACGTGCACGTCGGCCTCGACGGCCTGGCGGGCGACCTCCGCGGGCGTCTGGAACAGCGGGCCCACGTCGACGTCGAAGCCGAGGTCGGCGAACGCCGTCGAGATGACCTTCTGGCCGCGGTCGTGGCCGTCCTGGCCCATCTTCGCGACGAGGATGCGCGGGCGGCGGCCCTGCTCCTTCTCGAACTGCTCGACGAGCGCCTGGGCCTCGTGGACCGTCTCGTCCTCCCCCGCCTCGGCGCTGTACACGCCCCCGATGGTACGGATCTGGGCGGTGTACCGGCCGAAGACCTCCTCCATCGCGGCGGACATCTCACCGACGGTGGCCATCGCGCGCGCGGCGTCGATCGCGAGCGCGAGCAGGTTGGTGTCGAGCGTGCCGTCGGAACCGGAGCGGGCGGCATCCGTGAGGCGCTGCAGCGCGGCCTTGGTGGCGACCTCGTCGCGCTCGGCGCGCAGCCGCTCGAGCTTGGCGAGCTGGCTGGCCCGCACCGCGGCGTTGTCGACCCGCAGCACCTCGATCGGCTCGTCCTCGTCGACCGGGTAGCGGTTGACGCCGATGACCGGCTGCTGGCCGGAGTCGATGCGGGCCTGGGTGCGGGCGGCGGCCTCCTCGATGCGCATCTTCGGGATGCCGGCCTCGATCGCCTTGGCCATGCCGCCGGCGGCCTCGACCTCCTCGATGTGCTGCCAGGCGCGCTCGGCGAGGTCGGCGGTGAGCCGCTCGACGTAGGCGGAGCCGGCCCACGGGTCGATGACCCGGGTGGTGCCCGACTCCTGCTGCAGCACCAGCTGGGTGTTGCGGGCGATCCGGGCCGAGAAGTCGGTGGGCAGCGCGATGGCCTCGTCGAGGGCGTTGGTGTGCAGGCTCTGGGTGTGCCCCTGGGTCGAGGCCATCGCCTCGATGCAGGTGCGCACGACGTTGTTGAAGACGTCCTGCGCGGTGAGCGACCAGCCCGAGGTCTGGCTGTGGGTGCGCAGCGAGAGCGACTTGGGGTTGGTGGCGCCCTGGTCCTTGACGAGGCGGGCCCAGAGCAGGCGGGCGGCCCGCATCTTGGCGACCTCCATGAAGAAGTTCATGCCGATCGCCCAGAAGAACGACAGCCGCGGGGCGAAGGCGTCGACGTCGAGCCCGACCGCCTTGCCGGCCCGGAGGTACTCGACGCCGTCGGCGAGGGTGTACGCGAGCTCGAGGTCCTGCGTGGCCCCGGCCTCCTGCATGTGGTAGCCGGAGATCGAGATCGAGTTGAACCGCGGCATCTTCTGGCTGGTGAACGCGAAGATGTCGCTGATGATCCGCATCGACGGCTCGGGCGGGTAGATGTAGGTGTTGCGGACCATGAACTCCTTGAGGATGTCGTTCTGGATGGTCCCGGTGAGCTGCTCGGGCGCGACGCCCTGCTCCTCGGCCGCGACGACGAAGAGCGCGAGGACCGGGATGCACCGCGCCGTTCATCGTCATCGACACCGACATCTGGTCGAGCGGGATGCGGTCGAACAGGGTGCGCATGTCGTAGATCGAGTCGATGGCCACCCCGGCCATGCCGACGTCACCGGTCACCCGCGGGTGGTCGGAGTCGTAGCCGCGGTGGGTGGCGAGGTCGAAGGCGACCGACAGGCCCTTCTGGCCGGCGGCGAGGTTGCGCCGGTAGAAGGCGTTGGACTCCTCGGCCGTGGAGAACCCGGCGTACTGGCGGATGGTCCACGGCTGGGTCGTGTACATCGTCGGGTACGGGCCGCGCAGGTAGGGCGGGGCGCCCGGCACGGTGTCGAGGAAGTCGAGCCCGGCGAGGTCGGCCTCGGTGTAGAGCGGCTTGACCGGGATCTGCTCCGGGGTCACCCACGGCTCGCCCTCGGGCACCGGGGCGCCGTCGGGCCGGCCGGCGCCGAGGTCGAGGGTGGTGAAGTCGGGGACGGCGCTCATCGCGAACCCTCCGTGCTGGTGGTCGTCGTGGCGGCGGTGGCCGGGTCGGGTGGGGCGCCGAGCCGGTCGAGCAGGTCGGACAGGAAGGCGACGACGTCCATGCCGTCGTGCACCTCGCCGTCGACCTGGTCGGCGGCGTCACCGAGCTCGCTGGCCCGGCCGGCGACGAGCACGCGCTGGACCGCGGCGCGCAGGTCGGCCACGGCGGCCGCCCCGTCGGCCGGCGTAGGCCTTGGGGCTCGACGCGAGGACGGCGACCTGCGACCCCTCGTCGGCCGCCCGGATGCCGGCCGCGGCGAGCAGGTTGGTGACGAAGGCCTGCCGGGCACCGAACTCGCGCCGGGTGCCCAGCGTCTTGACGATGACGCTGGGGTCGCCCACGGTCATGGCCCGGTCGCGCAGCCTCTCGAACACCATCGAGTCGCGGCGCGGTGCCAGGGCGCGCTCCCCGCCCGTGACGGCGGTGCGCGCCCGGCGGGTGGCGGGCTGCCCGCTCGTCACGCGGGAACATCGACACCCCGGTGAGCGGGCGCTGGCGGGTGACGATCTGGCGGTCGCGCTCGGTGCACGCCTGCTCGACCCAGCGGTGCAGCAGCCCGTCGGCGAGCGCCTGCACGGCACCGCCGGCGCGCTCGACCTCCTGGAAACGGGACCACACGGCATCCGCCACCTGGTCGGTGAGGGACTCGAGGTACCAGGAGCCGCCGCCGGGGTCGGTGACCCGGCCGACGTTGGACTCGTCGGCGAGCAGGATCTGGGTGTTGCGGGCCAGCCGGCGGCCGAGCCGCTCGGGCAGGCCGAGCACGGTGTCGTAGGGCAGCACGGTGATCGAGTCGGCACCGCCGACCGAGGCGCCGAACGCGGCCAGGGTGCTGCGCAGCACGTTGACCCACGGGTCCTCGCGGGTGAACATCCGCAGGCTGGTGACCGCGTGGGTGCGCACCCCGCGCTGGTCCTCGACCACGCCGCAGGCCTCGCCGACCCGGGCCCAGACCCGGCGCACGGCACGCAGCGCGGCCGCGGTGAGGAACTGGTCGGCGGTGGCGCCGACGCGCAGGTCGATCTGGCCGAACGCCTCGGTTCGCCGGGATGCCGGCCGCCTCGAGGTGGCGCAGGTACTCGACGCCGGTGGCGACGGCGACCGCGAGGGCGTCGACGTCGGTGGCGCCGGCCTCGTGCAGCACCCGGGCGTCGACGGTGATGGCGCGCCAGCCGTCGCGGTGGGCGCACTCGCGCACGAGGTCGGCGAGCGGGTGCGAGGTCGGGGGTGGTGCCGAGCCGGGCGGCCGCGCCGAACGGGTCGAGGCCGAGGTTGCCGCCGACCGACTCGCGGTCGGCGACGAGGTCGAGCAGGGCGCGGGCCGCGCCGGGCTGGTCGGTGACCGACGAGACGACGACCGGGGCGAGGTCGAGGCGCACGTCGGCGAGCACCGTCGGGCAGGTCGGCCACGGCGATGCCGTCGTCGCCCAGGTGCACCCACACGGAGGTGACGCCGTGCTCGAGGTCGTCGAGCACGGCGGCCCGGGTCACGGCGGGGTCGGGGTCGTCGTGCAGCTGGCGCACGTCCCACGGGGTCGTCGCGTCGCGCAGGGCGCGGCCGCGGGTGAACGGCATCGCGCCCGGGACACCGAGGTCGCGGTCCTCGCGCAGGTAGAGGGCGTCGACCTCGAGGCCACCCTCGAGGTGGCGGCGCAGGGCGGCCTCGGCCTGCGGCCCGTCGAGGCGGGCGTCGTCGGCGCGGCCCTTGTTGAGCACGGCGGCGACGAGGCGCTGCCACTCCTCGCGCCCCTGCTGCGGGAAGCCGGCCGCCAGGCCGCGGGCCTCGGCCGGTGGTCTGGTCGGTGGTCTGGGCGACCGACGCGTCCGTCATCGTGCTCCCTCTCCGACGGCGGCCGGCTGCGGTGCCGGCGCGGCCGCCCGTGCCACGCACCCGGCCGGCTCGGGGCGGCCGTCGATGGCCGTGAGCGGTCGGGACGGGCCCGTCACGAGCCCGTGGCACCACCCTAGTGGCGGGCCAAAGTGCCGTTCACCGTGGCCGGCGAGAGATGCCGCACACCGTCCGATCGGTGCGCCGGGCGGCGCGGCATCAGGGGTCAGGCGGGGTCGATCGGGGCGAAGGCCGCCCCGAGCGAGCGCAGCCGCGCCTCGCCGCCGTCGATCGCGGTGAGCACGCACAGCCCCTGCGCGGTGGCGGCGACCGAGTGCTCCCAGTGCGCGGCGCGGGACCGGTCGCGGGTGGCGACGGTCCACTCGTCGTCGAGCACGATGTTGTCCTGGTCGCCCAGCGCCACCATCGGCTCGATGCAGATCGTGGTGCCGTCGACGACCTTGGGGCCCTTGCCGGTGACCCGGTAGTTGGGCACCTGCGGGTCCATGTGCATCGAGGTGCCGATGCCGTGGCCCACGTAGTCCTCGACGATGCCGTACTCGCGGCCGCGGCGGCCGCCGCTCTCGGTGAGGCTGTCCTCGACGGCCGCGCCGACGGCATACAGGCTCTCGCCCACCCGCAGCGCGGTGATGCCGGCCCACAGCGAGGCCTCGGTGTCCTCGATGAGCGCGAGGTCCTCGGGCCGGCCGGCCTCGGGGCCGCCGACGACGACGCTGACCGCGGCGTCGCCGTTCCACAGGCCGACCTGGGCGCCGCAGTCGATCGAGAGCAGGTCGCCCTCGACCAGCACCCGCGAGCCCGGGATGCCGTGCACGATCTCCTCGTTCACCGAGGTGCACAGGGTGTGCCGGTAGCCGGGCACGAGCTGGAAGTTCGGGATGCCGCCGTGGTCGCGGATGTGGGTCTCGGCGAGGGTGTCGAGCTCGAGGGTGGTCATGCCGGGGCGCACGGAGGCCTGCAGCAGCTCGAGCGTGCGCCCGACGAGCAGGCCGGCGGTGCGCATGCCGGCGAGCTGCTCGGGCGTCTTGCCCTCACAGCGATCACGGTTGAACAGACCCATGCCGCAAAACCCTACCGGCGCACCCCGCTCCTCCCCCACATCCGCGCGCCCCGGGTCGCCCGCACGCAGAAGTTCGGATGGCACGCAGCAATTGCCGCGTCGCGACGCCGAACTTCTGCGTGAGGTTGTCCACAGCCGTCGGTCCCTGCGGGGCTGCGCGGGTCAGGCGATGCGCAGGGTCGACCGGGTGCGACGGTCGAGCGCCTGCGCGAAGCGCGGTCAGGGTCGCACCGCCGCCGCGGCGCCGCCGGTGCAGGTCCTCGGCGCCACAGCTCCTTGACCCGCCAGTCGTGGGCCTCGACCAGGCTCGGCGCGGAAGGCGTCGCTGCTGCGGTCGACGTCGGTCCGCATGCGGCTCGCCCTGGTATCGCCCGACGAGCCGCTGCCGGCGCCACACCAGGTCGACCCTGCGCGCGAGCCACCGACCGGCGACGTCGGTCAGCGGCGCGTTGACCTCGCGGCTCGGGACCCTGCGCCGACGAACATCGCGGCCCGGGTCTCCATCGGCGACGCGGACCGCCCGGCCGCACGCGGGTCAGCGCCTGGCGCAGCGCCACCGCGCCGCGCGGTCGGCACCGGCGCGGACAGCGCGTCGCGCAGGGCCCGTACGCCCGACCGGCCGACCGGCCCTGGCGTCGACGCAGCTGCCACGACCGCGTCGCCCGCCACCGCGAGGTCCGGTGATCGCGAGCGAGCCATGGACCAGCTCGCCGAGGTCGCACCAGGTGTCGGCGCGCATCGACCACGCCGGAGCCCGGGCCGCGGCGGTCGAGCCGAGGCGCGCACCTCGAGCCCGCGGTGCCCGACGACCCCGGCTCGCTTCGCCATGCCGCACGACGTCGGCGCGAGACGTGGCCAGCGAGGCGGCGCGGTCGATGCTCCTCGTCGAGCGCTCGTCGGTGGCGGAGTTCGACGGGCTCGTGAAGTACGAGAAGGCCCGGACGGCCGGCATGCCGCGCTGGCGGCCGCGCGCTCGAGCAGGCGTCGCGAGTCGGCCATCGGCGGACCTCCGGGTCGAGCGGGTCAGGTCGCGCCGCCCGAGCTCGCTGGGCCGGACGCCGACGACCCGGGCCCGAGGTCGGTGCTGAACGGCATCCGGGCCCGAGCCGAACGGGAGCGGTCGAGGCGCGCACGGTGCAGCGTCACCGACACCGGCGCGCGGCATCCGCGCGTCATCCACAGGCTCTCGGCCGGAGTACGCAGACACGCCGCCTGCCCTGAGGGCGACGGCGTGTTCGCTGACTCTGCGAGCGCTGCTGGGTCAGGCGAGGGCGGCGAGGATCCGCGCTGGTGACCTCGTCGACCTCGCCGAGGCCGTCGACCTCGACGAGCAGGCCGCGCGCGCGGTAGGTGTCGGACAGCGGCTTGGTCTCGCGGTGGTAGATGGCCATCCGCTCGCGGATGACCTCCTCGGTGTCGTCGGCGCGACCCTCGGACTCGGCCCGCTTGAGCAGCCGGGCCACGACGGCGTCGTCGTCGACGGTCAGCTCGAGCACGTGGTCGAGCGTGGCGCCGTGCGCGGCCAGCATGCCGTCGAGCGCCTCGACCTGGGCGAGGGTGCGCGGGTAGCCGTCGAGCAGGAAGCCCCGTGCACAGTCGTCCTGGGCGAGACGGTCCTCGACGATGGCGTTGGTGACGTCGTCGCTGACGTACCCGCCGGACGCCAGGATCTCCTTGACCTGGAGCCCGAGCGGGGTCTCGTTCTTGATGTTCGCGCGGAAGATGTCGCCGGTGGAGATGGCGGGGATGCCGAGGTGCTCGGCGATCCGGGCGGCCTGCGTGCCCTTACCGGCACCGGGCGGGCCGAGGATGATCAGTCGCATCAGCGGAGGAACCCTTCATAGTGACGCTGCTGCAGCTGGGCCTCGATCTGCTTCACGGTCTCCAGGCCGACACCCACGATGATCAGGATCGAGGTACCGCCGAAGGGGAAGTTCTGGTTGGCGCCGACGAGGACCAGCGCAATGAGCGGGATGAGCGAGACGAACGCGAGGTACAGCGCGCCGGGGACCGTGATGCGGTTCAGGACGTAGCTGAGGTACTCGGCCGTGGGTCGCCCGGCTCGAATACCCGGGATGAAGCCGCCGTACTTCTTCATGTTGTCGGCGACCTCGGTCGGGTTGAACGTGATCGACACGTAGAAGAACGTGAAGAACAGGATCAGGACGGTGTAGAGGAGCATGTAGTACGGGTGGTCACCGCGCACCAGGTGGGCGTTGATCCAGTCGACCCAGCCGGGGCTGGTGCCGTCGGAGCGCTGGTTGAACTGGGCGAGCAGCATCGGCAGCGACAGCAGCGAGCTGGCGAAGATGACCGGGATGACACCGGCCATGTTGACCTTGAGCGGGATGTAGGTGGACGTGCCGCCGTAGACGCGGCGACCCACCATCCGCTTGGCGTACTGCACCGGGATGCGTCGCTGGCTCTGCTCGACGAAGACGACGAGGGCGATGACCGCGAAGCCCATCAGGATGATGCCGATGAAGACGGTCCAGCCGGAGCGCTGCTGGATGGCCCACAGCGAGCTCGGGAACCGGGCGGCGATCGAGGTGAAGATCAGGATCGACATGCCGTTGCCGATGCCCTTGTCGGTGACGAGCTCGCCGAGCCACATGATCATGCCGGTGCCGGCGGTCATGGTGAGCACCATGATCAGGATCGTGACGGTCGAGTCGTCGGTGAGGATGTTGGTGCACGACGGGTTGCTGAACAGCGACGCGGGGTTCTGGGCGAAGGTGATCAGCGTCGAGGACTGCAGGATCGCGAGACCGATCGTCAGGTAGCGCGTGTACTGCGTCATCTTGGTCTGACCGGACTGGCCCTCCTTCTTCAGGGCCTCGAACCGTGGGATGACGACGGTCAGCAGCTGGATGATGATGCTCGCCGTGATGTACGGCATGATCCCCAGCGCGAAGATCGACAGCTGGAGCAGCGCACCGCCGCTGAACAGGTTCGACCAGGCCGAGCAGGCCGCCGGTGTTGTCGGCGCCCTTGATGCACTGCTGCACCGCGGGGTAGCTGACGCCGGGGGTCGGCACGTGGGCACCGAGCCGGTACACGGCGATGATGAAGAGCGTGAAAAGAATCTTCCTGCGCAGGTCGGGCGTCTTGAACGCGCGTCCGAAAGCGGTGAGCACAGGTCCTCCAGAGGTGCGGCCAGGGGTGGTGGCCGCGTCGTCAACGATCCGTCACAAGATACCCGTCGATGCCGGTGCACCCGGCATCGAGGGCTTAACGCCGTGTGCCGCAGGGCCGGTTCCCGAGGAAACCCGGGAACCTGCCCTGCGGCACATGGTCATGGGTGGGCGTCAGGCGGTGGTCGCCGAGCCGCCCGCCGCCTCGATCTTCTCCTTGGCGCTGGCGGAGAACGCGTTGGCCGTGACGTTCACGGCCACCGTGATCTCGCCGTTGCCGAGCACCTTCACGAGCTGTCCGTCGCGGACCGCGCCCTTGGCGACCAGGTCCTCGATGCTCACGTCGCCACCCTGGGGGTAGTGCGCGTTGAGCCACTCGAGGTTCACGACCTGGTACTCGGTCTTGAACGGGTTCTTGAAGCCGCGAAGCTTCGGGAACCGCATGTGCAGCGGGGTGGTGCCACCCTGGAAGCCCTCCGGCACCTGGTACCGGGCCTTGGTGCCCTTGGTACCACGACCGGCGGTCTTGCCACGGCGCCCGCCCTCACCACGACCCACGCGGATCTTGGCGGACTTCGCACCCGGCGCGGGGCGCAGGTGGTGCACCTTCAGTGCAGCGGAACCCTCGGCAGCCTTGGCAGCCTTCGTGGTGTCAGCCATGTTCACTCAACCTCCTCGACGGCCACCAGGTGGGTCACCGTCTTGACCATCCCGCGGATCTCGGGACGGTCCTCCTTGACGACGACGTCGCCGATGCGCTTCAGACCGAGGCTGCGCAGCGTGTCACGCTGGTTCTGCTTGCCACCGATCTCGGAACGGGTCTGGGTCACCTTCAGACGGGCCATCACGCACCAGCCTTCGCCTCGGCGATGCCGGCGGCCTGGGCACGCAGCATCGCAGCGGGGGCGACCTGGTCCACGGGGAGGCCACGGCGAGCCGCGACGGCCTCCGGACGCTCGAGACCCTTCAGGGCCGCGACCGTCGCGTGGACGATGTTGATCGCGTTGCTCGAGCCGAGGCTCTTGGACAACACGTCGTGGATGCCGGCGCACTCGAGCACCGCACGCACCGGGCCACCGGCGATGACGCCGGTACCGGGGCTGGCGGGGCGGAGCATGACGACACCGGCAGCGGCCTCACCCTGGACGGGGTGCGGGATCGTGCCCTGGATGCGCGGGACCTTGAAGAACTCCTTCTTGGCCTCCTCGACACCCTTGGCGATCGCCGCGGGCACCTCCTTGGCCTTGCCGTAGCCGACGCCCACGGTGCCGTCACCGTCACCGACGACGACGAGCGCGGTGAAGCTGAACCGACGGCCACCCTTGACGACCTTGGCGACGCGGTTGATGGTCACGACGCGCTCGAGGTACTGGCTCTTCTCGGGCTCACGGGCGTCACGGCCACCGCGGCCGCCTTCACGGCCACCGCGGCCCTCGCGGCCACCGCGCTCCGCGGTGGCGGGCCCGCCGGTGCCTCGACGCTGGGGTCCTGGCATCAGATGTTCCTCATCTCAACAACGGAAGTGGTCTGGTTGGCGGTCACAGTGAGAGCCCGCCTTCCCGAGCGCCGTCCGCGATGGCGGCGACGCGACCGTGGTACTGGTTGCCCCCACGGTCGAAGACGACGGCCTCGACGCCGGCGGCCTTGGCGCGCTCGGCGACGAGCTCACCGACCTTCTTGGCCTTGGCGGTCTTGTCGCCGTCGAAGGAGCGGACGTCCGCCTCCATGGTGGAGGCCGACGCGACGGTCTTGCCGACGGTGTCGTCGACGACCTGCACGAAGACGTGGCGCGCGGAGCGCGACACGACCAGGCGGGGACGCGACGAGGTGCCGGTGACGACCTTGCGGACGCGGAAGTGGCGGCGGCTGCGGGCGGCGGTCTTGCCCTTGGCGCGCTTGACGATCAGTGCCATGGCTTACTTACCAGCCTTTCCGACCTTGCGGCGGATCTGCTCGCCCGCGTAGCGGACGCCCTTGCCCTTGTACGGGTCGGGCTTGCGGAGCTTGCGGATGTTCGCGGCGACCTCGCCGACGAGCTGCTTGTCGATGCCCTGGACGGCGAACCGGGTCTGGTTCTCCACCGCGAAGGTGATGCCGGTGGGGGGCTCGACGGTGATGGAGTGCGAGTAGCCGAGCGCGAACTCGAGGTTGGAGCCCTTGGCGAGCACGCGGTAACCGGTGCCGTGGATCTCGAGCTTCTTCTCGTAGCCCTCGGTGACGCCGAGCACCATGTTGTTGATCAGCGTGCGGGTCAGGCCGTGCAGCGAGCGCGAGACGCGAGCGTCGTCGGGGCGCTTGACCTCGAGGCCGTTCTCGCCCTGCTCGACGGTGATCGGCTCGGCCACGGTGTGGCTGAGCTCGCCCTTGGGGCCCTTGACCTTGACGGTCTGGCCCTCGATGGCGATGTCGACCCCGGCGGGGACGGTGACGGGGAGACGTCCGATGCGTGACATGTCAGTAACCCCTTACCAGATGTAGGCGAGGACTTCCCCACCCACACCCTTGTTGGCGGCCTGACGGTCGGTCAGCAGGCCGGAGGACGTCGAGATGATCGCGACACCCAGGCCACCGAGAACCTTCGGCAGGTTGGTGGACTTGGCGTACACGCGCAGGCCCGGCTTGGACACGCGGCGCACACCGGCGATGGAGCGCTCGCGGTTGGGGCCGTACTTGAGGTTGATGGTGAGCGTCTTGCCCACCTCAGCGTCCTCGACGGTCCAACCGGCGATGTACCCCTCGGCCTCGAGGATCTCGGCGATGTGGCTCTTGAGCTTCGAGAACGGCATGGAGACTGCGTCCTTGTGCGCCGAGTTGGCGTTGCGGACGCGGGTCAACATGTCCGCGATCGGGTCGGTCATGGTCATTGGGCTTCTCCGCCCTCCCTCACCGCGGTTTCCTCCGAGCAACACTCGGCGGACCTGCGATGTAGATGGTCTGGGTTGTTACGGCTGCCGCGGGGCGCGGCGGGGGTGGGCACGTCCGGTCGGGTCGACCGGCGGGCCCGGGCAGTCACCAGCTGGACTTGGTCACACCGGGGAGCTCGCCGCGGTGGGCCATCTCCCGCAGGCAGATCCGGCACAGGCCGAACTTGCGGTAGACCGAGTGCGGACGGCCGCAGCGCTGGCAGCGGGTGTAGCCGCGGACCGCGAACTTCGGCTTCTTGTTCGCCTTGTTGACAAGGGCAGTCTTGGCCATGCTCAGTTCTCCTTGAACGGGAAGCCGAGCGCCTTGAGCAGCGCGCGTCCCTCTGCGTCGTTCGTCGCGGTCGTCACGACCGTGATGTCCATGCCACGGACGCGGTCGATCCGGTCCTGGTCGATCTCGTGGAACATCGACTGCTCGGTGAGGCCGAACGTGTAGTTGCCACGGCCGTCGAACTGCTTGGGCGACAGGCCACGGAAGTCACGGATGCGGGGCAGCGCCGTGCTGACGAGGCGGTCGAGGAACTCCCACATGCGGTCGCCACGCAGCGTGGTGTGGGCGCCGATCGGCATCCCCTCACGCAGCTTGAACTGGGCGATCGACTTGCGGGCCTTGGTCACGACCGGCTTCTGGCCGGTGATGGCGGTGAGGTCGCGGACGGCACCCTCGATGAGCTTGCTGTCCTTCGCGGCGTCACCCACACCCATGTTGACGACGACCTTGACGACGCCGGGGATCTGCATGACGTTCTCGAACCCGAACTGCTCGCGCAGGGAGTCCTTGATCTCGTCCTGGTAGCGCGCCTTCAGGCGCGGCTTGGTAGCGGTGTCAGCCATCTCTCTCACAGGTCCTTGCCCGAGCGCACGCCGACGCGGACACGGCTCGCCTTCTGGCGGCCGTCTCGCTCGACGGTCTCGACGCGGGTCTTGATCCGGGTGGGCTTCTTGTCGGACGGGTCGACGACGGCCACGTTGCTCACGTGGATCGGCGACTCCTGCACGACCAGGCCACCGGTGCGGCTACCGCGGGCGGACTGGCCGGCCTTGGTGTGCCGGGTGACCCGGTTGACGCCCTCGACGGTCACCCGGTTGGTCTCACGGTTCACCGAGATGACCTTGCCGGTGGCGCCCTTGTCCTTGCCGGTCAACACCTGGACGGTGTCGCCCTTCTTGATCTTCATGGTCGCCATGGCTCAGAGCACCTCCGGGGCGAGGCTGATGATCTTCATGAAGCGCTTCTCGCGCAGCTCGCGGCCCACGGGGCCGAAGATGCGGGTGCCCCGGGGGTCACCGTCGTTCTTGAGGATCACTGCAGCGTTCTCGTCGAACTTGATGTAGGAACCGTCGGCGCGACGGCGCTCCTTCTTGGTGCGAACGATGACCGCCTTGACGACGTCACCCTTCTTGACGTTGCCGCCGGGGATCGCATCCTTGACGGTGGCGACGATGGTGTCGCCGATGCCGGCATACCGGCGACCGGAGCCACCGAGAACACGGATGCAAAGGATCTCCTTGGCACCGGTGTTGTCGGCGACGCGAAGTCGCGACTCCTGCTGGATCACTTATCTGTCTCCTATACGTCGTGCTGGTTCTCTGCTGGACCCTTCCGGGCGGCAGAGCCTTGCCGAACTGGGGCTGCTTACTTGGCCTTCTCGAGGATCTCCACCAGGCGCCAGCGCTTGGTGGCGCTGAGCGGGCGGGTCTCCATGATGAGGACGCGGTCGCCGACACCGGCGGTGTTGGCCTCGTCGTGCGCCTTGACCTTGCTGGTGCGGCGGATGACCTTGCCGTAGAGGGCGTGCTTGACGCGGTCCTCGACCTCGACGACGACGGTCTTGTCCATCTTGTCGCTGACGACGTAGCCCTGGCGGGTCTTGCGGTCGTTGCGGTCCGCAGTCTCGGTCACGGTCTCATCCTTCGTGGTCTTGCTCACTTGGCCTCACCCTTCACGCCGATGCCGAGCTCGCGCTCGCGCATCTCGGTGTAGATGCGGGCGATGTCCTTGCGGACGGCACGCAGCCGACCGTGGTTGTCCAGCTGGCCGGTGGCCGACTGGAACCGGAGGTTGAACAGCTCCTCCTTGGCCTTGCGGAGCTCGTCGACGAGACGCTCGTCGTCGAGACCGCGCAGCTCCGTGGAAGCCAGGTCCTTGGAACCGATAGCCATCAGAAGTCACCACCCTCACGCCGGACGAAGCGGCACTTCATCGGCAGCTTGTGCATCGCGAGGCGCATGGCCTCACGTGCGACGTCCTCCGGGACACCGGAGAGCTCGAACATGACACGACCCGGCTTGACGTTCGCGATCCACCACTCCGGCGAACCCTTACCGGAACCCATGCGGGTCTCGGCAGGCTTCTTGGTGAGCGGACGGTCCGGGTAGATGTTGATCCAGACCTTTCCGCCACGCTTGATGTAGCGGGTCATCGCGATACGCGCGGACTCGATCTGGCGGTTGGTGACGTAGGCGGGCTCGAGAGCCTGGATGCCGTAGTCGCCGAACGCGATGGTCGTACCGCCCTTGGCAGCGCCCGAGCGACCCGGGTGGTGCTGCTTGCGGTGCTTGACTCGACGGGGAATCAGCATGGTCAGGACTCCTGCGGTGCTCGCGGCAGCCGGGGCCTGCTCAGCGGCAGGGGCCTCGGCCACGGGGGCGGGGGCGTCGGTGCGACGGGCGCGGGCCGGACGGTCGGCGCCGTCACGGCGCGGTCCACGACCCTGGCGCGGCGCGGTGGCCTGCTGGGCCGCGAGCTCGCGTGCGGTCATGTCGCCCTTGTAGATCCACACCTTGACGCCGATGCGACCGAACGTGGTCTTGGCCTCGTAGAAGCCGTAGTCGATCTGCGCACGAAGGGTGTGCAGCGGCACGCGACCCTCGCGGTAGAACTCGGTACGGCTCATCTCGGCGCCGCCGAGGCGACCGGAGACCTGGACACGGATGCCCTTGGCGCCGGCGCGGGTGGCGGACTGCATGCCCTTGCGCATGGCGCGACGGAACGACACGCGGGCGCTGAGCTGCTCGGCGATGCCCTGCGCGACGAGCTGGGCCTCGACCTCGGGGTTCTTGACCTCGAGGATGTTGAGCTGCACCTGCTTGCCGGTGAGCTTCTCGAGCTCGCCGCGGATGCGGTCGGCCTCGGCGCCGCGGCGACCGATGACGATGCCGGGACGTGCCGTGTGGATGTCGACGCGGACCCGGTCACGGGTGCGCTCGATGTCGACGCGGGCGATGCCGGCGCGGTCCATGCCCTCGGACATGAGCTTGCGGATCGCCACGTCCTCCTTGACGTAGTCGCGGTAGCGCTGACCCTCCTTGGTGGAGTCGGCGAACCAACGACTGCGGTGCTCCGTGGTGATCCCGAGACGGAAGCCGTGCGGGTTGACCTTCTGGCCCATCAGCGATTGCCTCCGTTCGTGGACTTGGCGGGCTTGGGAGCGACGACCACGGTGATGTGGCTCGTGCGCTTGTTGATGCGGCCGGCGCGGCCCTGGGCGCGCGGCCGGAACCGCTTCATGGTCGGGCCCTCGTCGATGAACGCGGAGGCCACGACGAGCTCGCGCTCGTCGAACCGCTCGGCGGTCTTGTCGGCCTTGACCCGGGCGTTCGCGATCGCGGACTCGAGCACCTTGCGGATCGGCTCCGCCGCGGCCTGGGGGGCGAAGCGCAGGATCGACACCGCGTCGGTGGCGTTCTTGCCACGGATGAGGTCGACGACCCGGCGCGCCTTCTGCGGCGTCACCCGGACGTGGCGGGCGACGCGCCCGTGCCTCGGTGGTGGTGGTCTCGGTGGCCATCAGCGACGACGCCCCTTCTTGTCGTCCTTGACGTGACCCTTGAAGGTGCGCGTCGGTGCGAACTCGCCGAGCTTGTGGCCGACCATCGACTCGGTGACGAACACCGGGACGTGCTTGCGGCCGTCGTGGACGGCGAGGGTGTGGCCGAGCATGTCCGGTGAGATCACCGAACGGCGCGACCAGGTCTTGATGACGTTCTTGGTGCCCGCTTCGTTCTGGACATCCACCTTCTTCTGAAGGTGGTCGTCGATGAAGGGGCCCTTCTTCAGGCTACGAGGCATTCCAGGCTCCTATCAGCGCTTCTTGCCAGTACGGCGGCGACGAACGATCAGCTTGTCGCTGGGCTTGCCGGGGCGGCGGGTGCGGCCCTCGGGCTTGCCCCACGGGGACACCGGGTGGCGACCACCGGACGTGCGGCCCTCGCCACCACCGTGCGGGTGGTCGACCGGGTTCATGACGACGCCACGCACGGTCGGGCGCTTGCCCTTCCAGCGCATCCGGCCGGCCTTGCCCCAGTTGATGTTCGACTGCTCGGCGTTGCCGACCTCGCCGACGGTGGCGCGGCAGCGCACGTCGACGTTGCGGATCTCACCGGACGGCATGCGCAGCTGGGCGTAGGGGCCGTCCTTGGCGACGAGCTGCACGCGCACCCCGGCCGAGCGGGCGATCTTCGCGCCGCCACCGGGCTTGAGCTCGACGGCGTGGATGACCGTACCGGTCGGGATGTTGCGCAGCGGCAGGCTGTTGCCGGGCTTGATGTCGGCACCGGGGCCGTTCTCGATCGGCATGCCCTGCTCCAGGCCCTTGGGGGCCAGGATGTAGCGCTTCTCGCCGTCGGCGTAGTGCAGCAGCGCGATGCGGGCGGTGCGGTTCGGGTCGTACTCGATGTGAGCGACCTTGGCCGGGATGCCGTCCTTGTCGTGGCGACGGAAGTCGATGACGCGGTAGGCGCGCTTGTGGCCACCACCGATGTGACGAGTGGTGATGCGGCCGTTGTTGTTGCGGCCACCGCTCTTGGTCAGCGGACGGACGAGGGACTTCTCGGGGGTGGAGCGGGTGACCTCGACGAAGTCGGCCACGCTCGACCCGCGACGCCCAGGCGTCGTCGGCTTGTACTTACGGATACCCATGTTGTTGTCCTCAGCTTCTCAGGCGCCGGCGCTGCCGAAGATGTCGATCGAGCCCTCGCGGAGGGTGACGATCGCGCGCTTGGTGTCCTTGCGCTTGCCGATGCCGAACCGCGTGCGACGGGCCTTGCCCTTGCGGTTCATGGTGTGGACCGAGTCGACCTTGACGCCGAAGACCTGCTCGACGGCGATCTTGATCTCGGTCTTGTTCGAGCGCGGGTCGACGATGAAGGTGTACTTGCCCTCGTCGAGCAGCCCGTAGGACTTCTCGGACACGACCGGCGAGATCAGGATGTCGCGGGGGTTCTTGCCCTGGGTCACTTCTCGTCCTCCACATCGGCCTTGGCGGCCTTCTTGGCCGGCGCCTTCTTGGCCGCGGCCTTCTTCGCCGGCTTCTCGGCGTCGTCGGCCTCGTCGGCCTTCTCCGCCTTCGCCGGCTTCTCGGCCTTGGGGGCCTTCTCGGCCTTGTCGGCCTTTCGGCCTGAGCCTTCTCGGCCTTCGCCGGCTTGTCGGCCTTGGCGTCGACCGCGACCTCGAGACCGGTGAAGGTCTCGTAGGCGGCCTTGGTGAACAGGATGTCGTCGGCGCACAGCACGTCGTAGGTGTTGAGCTGGTCGACGGCCAGGACGTGGACGTCGGCCAGGTTGCGGACCGACTTCATCGACACGAGGTCGGTGCGGTCGAGCACGACGAGCACGTTCTTGCGGTCGGACAGACCCGCGAGCAGCGTGGCCGCGGCCTTCGCCGAGGGGGCGTCGCCGGTGGCGATCGACTCCACGACGTGGATGCGGTCGTGACGGGCCCGGTCGGAGAGGGCACCGCGCAGGGCGGCGGCCTTCATCTTCTTGGGGGTCCGCTGCGTGTAGTCACGCGGCTGCGGGCCGTGGACGATGCCACCGCCGGCGAACTGCGGGGCGCGGGTCGAGCCCTGACGGGCGCGGCCGGTGCCCTTCTGCTTGTACGGCTTGCGACCGCCACCGCGGACCTCGCCCGGGTCTTCGTCGAGTGCGTGCCCTGGCGGGCGGCCGCGAGCTGGCCGACGACGACCTGGTGGATCAGCGGGACGTTGGTCTGCACGTCGAAGATCTCGGCGGGGAGCTCGACCTTGAGGGTGGTGATGTCGAGGCATCTGGGTCATGCGCCCCCTTCGCGGCCGAGCGCACGAGGACGACCGCGCCGCGCGGGCCGGGAACGGCGCCCTTGACGAGCAGCAGGCCCTTCTCGGCGTCCACGGCGTGGACCGTGAGGTTCTGGGTGGTCTGGCGCACGCCGCCCATGCGGCCGGCCATGCGCATGCCCTTGAAGACGCGGCCGGGCGTGGACGCGCCACCGATCGAGCCGGGCTTGCGGTGGTTGCGGTGCGAACCGTGCGAGGACGAGACGCCCTTGAAGCCGTGACGCTTCATGACGCCGGCGAAGCCCTTGCCCTTGGTCGTGCCGGTGACGTCGACGACCTGGCCGGCCTCGAAGGTGTCGGCGCCGAGCTCCTGGCCGAGGCGTGTAGTCGCCGGCGTCCGCGGTGCGCAGCTCGACGAGGTGACGGCGCGGCGTGACGCCGGCCTTCTCGAAGTGGCCGGTGAGCGGCTGGGTGACCTTGCGCGGGTCGATCGGCGCCGTAGCCGATCTGCACCGCGGCGTAGCCGTCGGTGTCGGCGTCGCGGACCTGGGTGACGACGTTCGGGCCGGCCTGGATCACGGTGACGGGCACGAGACGGTTGCGTCTCGTCCCACACCTGGGTCATGCCGAGCTTGGTGCCCAGCAGACCCTTCTGGGTCTTGGTGGCAATGGTGGTCATGTCGTCAGCCTCAGAGCTTGATCTCGATGTTGACGTCAGCCGGGAGGTCGAGACGCATCAGCGAGTCGACGGCCTTGGGCGTCGGGTCGATGATGTCGATGAGGCGCTTGTGGGTGCGCATCTCGAAGTGCTCGCGGCTGTCCTTGTACTTGTGCGGCGACCGGATGACGCAGAACACGTTCTTCTCCGTCGGCAGCGGCACGGGGCCCACCACGGTCGCGCCGGCGCGGGTGACCGTGTCAACGATCTTGCGCGCCGAGCTGTCGATGACCTCGTGGTCATACGACTTCAAGCGGATGCGGATCTTCTGTCCCGCCATCTGACGTTCCCGTCTCTCTCTCGCCGTACATCTGTCTGTGTCGTGTTCGTTCCGTACTTCCGACCCCCGAGGTCGGGCGTGTCGCCCTTGCTCCGCAGCCCGGCGGCGCGCGGTTTCCCGCTGTCGTCGATCCGAGTCGGCTGTCCCGGTTGAACCCGGGGCCTGGCACTTCGCGAAACGAGCCGCCCCGCCGTCATCGGCGGTTCGTCACCTCGTCGCGGTGGGCGACGTCGACCCTCTCGGGACGCCGTCGCACGCCAAGCAACCTGATAAGTGTGCCAGACGGGGGGACGGGTGGCCAAATCGACCGATACACCCGCGCCGGATGCCGGGTGCGCACCTCGCGCCCTCGCGGCGCGTCGGCGCCCGCGCGCCGCGGGTTGCAGCATACGCGGAACCTCAAAGCTGGCGGCTGCTGAGCACCTCGGACCGGTCGATCTTGAGGATGCCGTCGTCCTCGACCAGGCGGTACCTCGTGCGCTCGACGTAGACCCGGCCGTCGTCGTAGTCGTAGGTGATCGTCGCCGTCACGGTTCCGGGGGGCGACCCGTCACGTCGGACGCCCGCACCCGGTCGATGTCTCTCCAGAACGACTCGTAGTAGCTCGCGGCTCGGTCGCCGTGGTGCTCTGGTAGCGCGGGGTGAGGCGCTCCCACCCGGCGTCGAGGTCGCCGGGCAGAGGGCGTAGTAGTCGACACAGCGCCGGCGAGCCGAGCGCCGTGGGGCGTCCCCGAGGCCGGCGGCGTGCGGAGGAGGCCGGTGCGTCGTCGAGGGTGTGGGCTGAGGCGTGGGGTCGGTGGCGTGCGGGGCCGGGGCGGCTCGAGGTGCGCGGGCCGCGGTCGACGGGGACCGTGTCGCGCTGCCCGGGAGGTCGCGGCCGTCGTCGGCTCCGTGGCGCCGTCGCGGTCGTCGCCAGGGCGGGCAGCCCGAAGCCGAGTGCCGCCGCCACGGCGAGGACGCCCAGCAGGACGAGCAGACCCCGCGCCGCGGTGGCTCCGCCTGGCTGCGCCGGGCGGCGGTGCGCCCTCGCGCACCGGCTCGTCCGACCGGCTACGCCGCGGCTCATCGCCAGCCGGCGGCTCGTCCCCCCGCGGCGGCCACAGCAGGTCCAGCCCGCCCGCGTGACCCTGCGGCAGGGCCGCGGTCGCCGCGGGGGGCTCGTGCGGCGCCGTTGCCTCGTCGTCCGCCGGGAGCGCCGCCGCCGGCGCCGGGTTGCTCGCGTCCCCGGGGGCCGACAGCCAGCGGCCACCTCGTCCATCGTCGGACGCGGGCCGGGTCGACCGTGAGCATGCGCAGGAGCAGCGGGTCAGGTGCACCGGCGTGCTGCGGCGGCACGACGTCGCCGGACGCCACCCGGTGCAGCAGGGCCATCGGGTTGTCGCGTCGCCCCGAACGGCGGGCGGCCCTCGAGCGCCGTGTACAGCGTCGACGCCGAGCGAGAACACGTCGGAGGCCGGGCTCGCGTCGCCTCCCCTGGCCACCTCGGGCGCCAGGTAGGCCGGGGTGCCGGTGACCAGCCCCGTCGAGGTGAGCGAGACGTCCCCCAGCGCGTGGGCGATGCCGAAGTCGGTGATCTTCGCCGTGCCGTCCGGCGGCGAGAGCACGTTGGCCGGCTTCACGTCGCGGTGCACGATCCCGGCGCGGTGCGCGGCGGCCAGCGCCGAGGCCACCTCGCCGCCGATCCGGGCGACCTCGGGCACCGGGCATCCGGCCGCGCTCGGCGAGCAGCTCGGCCAGGCTCGCGAGGGGAAGTACTGCATGACCAGGCAGGGCTGTCCCGTCGTGCTCGACGACGTCGAAGACCGGGACGGCGTGCGGGTGGTGCAGCCGCGCGGTGATCCGGGCCTCGCGCATCGCCCGGTGCGACGCAGACCTCGGCCTCCGGCAGGGTCCAGGCCGGCTCGGGTGTGCAGCCGCTTGACCGCCACGTCGCGGCCCAGCCGCTCGTCGTACGCCCGCCACACCACACCCATCCCGCCGGCCCCGATCTGCTGCGAGCAGGCGGTAGCGGCCGACGAGCACGGCCTCGGTGCTCGCTCATCGGGTCGGCTCCCTCGGGGACGTGGCGGGCGGGCGGTGTCGGCTGCGCAGGGCAGGCGACCCCTTCCCCCTACCCGGCCCGACCGGCGCCACTCCGCCCGGCTGCGGCCGACGCCGAAGGGCCCCCGCACCAGTGGTGCAGGGGCCCTTCGGGTGCCGGGCGAACCCGGCGTCAGGTCACTTGTTGATCTTGGTGACCCGGCCGGCGCCGACGGTGCGGCCGCCCTCGCGGATGGCGAACTTGAGGCCTTCCTCCATCGCGATCGGCTGGATGAGCTCGACGGCCATCTCGGTGTTGTCACCGGGCATGACCATCTCGGTGCCCTCGGGCAGGTGCACGACACCGGTGACGTCCGTGGTGCGGAAGTAGAACTGCGGACGGTAGTTGTCGTAGAACGGCGTGTGACGGCCGCCCTCGTCCTTGGACAGGATGTAGACGTTGGCGTCGAAGTCGGTGTGCGGGGTGATCGAACCCGGCTTCACGACGACCTGGCCACGCTCGACGTCCTCGCGCTTGATGCCACGAAGGAGCAGGCCGACGTTCTCGCCCGCACGACCCTCGTCGAGCAGCTTGCGGAACATCTCGATGCCGGTGGCGACGGTCTTGGCCGGCGGGCCGGCGTGGATGCCCACGATCTCGACCTCCTCGTTGACCTTGAGGATGCCGCGCTCGATACGACCGGTGACGACGGTGCCACGACCGGTGATCGTGAAGACGTCCTCGACGGGCATGAGGAACGGCTTGTCCGTCTCACGAACCGGCTCGGGGATGTAGGTGTCGACGGCGTCCATCAGCTCGAGGACGGTCTGCACCCCACTCGGGGTCGCCCTCGAGCGCCTTGAGCGCCGAGACCTTGATGACCGGCAGGTCGTCGCCCGGGAACTCGTAGCCCGGACGAGCAGCTCACGGACCTCCATCTCGACGAGCTCGAGGATCTCCTCGTCGTCGACCATGTCGGCCTTGTTGAGCGCCACGACGACGTAGGGGACGCCGACCTGGCGGGCCAGGAGGACGTGCTCCTTCGTCTGCGGCATCGGGCCGTCGGTGGCGGCGACGACCAGGATCGCGCCGTCCATCTGGGCCGCACCGGTGATCATGTTCTTCACGTAGTCCGCGTGACCCGGGCAGTCGACGTGGGCGTAGTGACGACCCTCGGTCTGGTACTCGATGTGCGCGATGGAGATGGTGATACCGCGCTGCTTCTCCTCGGGCGCCTTGTCGATGTCGTCGAACGCGAACACCGGGTTCAGGTCCGGGTACTTGTCGTGCAGGACCTTCGAGATCGCAGCCGTCAGCGTCGTCTTACCGTGGTCGATGTGACCGATGGTGCCGATGTTGACGTGCGGCTTGGTCCGCTCGAACTTTGCCTTCGCCACTTGATGTCCTCCTCAGGACTCTTCTGGTTGAACGCCGATACGACCAGGGCAGGACGTGGCGTCGTCTTTGGGGTTGGTTTGGTGCGTGTGCTGCTGAAGACCAGCGACCAGTCTAGCGGTCACTCGCCTCGCGTCTTCTTGATGATCTCCTCGGCCACCGACTTGGGGACCTCGGCGTAGGAGTCGAACTCCATCGAGTAGTTCGCACGACCCTGGGTCTTGGACCGCAGGTCGCCGACGTACCCGAACATCTCCGACAGCGGGACCAGGCCGCGCACGACCTTGGCACCGCTGATGTCCTCCATGGCCTGGATGTGGCCGCGGCGGGAGTTGATGTCGCCGATGACGTCGCCCATGTAGTCCTCGGGCGTGCGCACCTCGACGGCCATCATCGGCTCGAGGAGCACGGGCTCGCACTTGCGCACGGCCTCCTTGAGGGCCATCGAGCCGGCGATCTTGAACGCCATCTCCGAGGAGTCGACGTCGTGGTACGCGCCGTCGAGCAGGGTCGCCTTGATCCCGACGAGCGGGTAGCCGGCGAGCACGCCGTACTGCATGGCGTCCTGGATGCCGTGGTCGACCGACGGGATGTACTCGCGCGGGATGCGACCACCGGTGACCTTGTTCGAGAACTCGTACATCTCGCCGTCGGCGGTGTCGAGCGGCTCGAGCGCGATCTGCACCTTGGCGAACTGGCCCGACCCACCCGTCTGCTTCTTGTGGGTGTAGTCGTACTTGTCGATCGAGCGCTTGATCGTCTCGCGGTAGGCCACCTGCGGCTTGCCGACGTTGGCCTCGACCTTGAACTCGCGCCGCATGCGGTCGACGAGGATGTCGAGGTGGAGCTCGCCCATGCCGGCGATGATCGTCTGGCCGGTGTCCTCGTCGAGGTGCACCTGGAAGGTCGGGTCCTCCTCGGCCAGCTTCTGGATCGCCGTGCCCAGCTTCTCCTGGTCGCCCTTGGTCTTGGGCTCGATGGCCACCTGGATGACCGGCTCGGGGAAGGTCATCGACTCGAGCACGACCGGGCTGTCGATGTCACACAGGGTGTCACCGGTGGTCGTGTTCTTCAGGCCGATGGCCGCGTAGATGTGACCCGCGAGGGCCTCGCCGACCGGGTTCTCCTTGTTGGCGTGCATCTGGAAGAGCTTCCCGATGCGCTCCTTCTTGACCTTGGTCGCGTTGAGCACCTGGGTGCCCGCGGTGATGTGGCCGGAGTAGACCCGGATGAAGGTCAGGGTGCCGAAGAACGGGTGCGAGGCGACCTTGAACGCGAGCGCGGAGAACGGCTCGGTGGTGCTGGGCTCGCGCGAGACCTTCTCGTCCTCGTTGCCCACGGCGTGACCGACCATGGCGGGCACGTCGAGCGGCGAGGGGAGGTAGGCGATGACCGCGTCGAGCATCGGCTGCACGCCGCGGTTCTTGAACGCGGAGCCGCAGAGCACGGGGTAGACCTCGGAGGAGATCGTCAGCTTGCGGATGCCGGCGACGAGCTCGTCGGCGGTGAGGTCGGTGCCGTCGAGGTACTTCTCCATCAGGGCGTCGTCGGCCTCGGCCACGCGCTCGACGAGGTGGTGGCGGTACTCCGCCGCCTTCTCGGCGAGGTCGGCCGGGATCTCCTGGACCTCGTACTTGGCGCCCAGGGTGACGTCACCCTTGGCGTCGCCGGGCCAGACCAGGGCGCGCATGTGGATCAGGTCGATGACGCCGATGAAGTCGTTCTCGGCACCGATCGGCAGCTGGAGCACGAGGGGCTCCGCGCCGAGGCGGTCCTTGATGGTGTCGACGGTGAAGTAGAAGTCCGCGCCGAGCTTGTCCATCTTGTTGACGAAGCAGATGCGGGGGACGTCGTACTTGTCGGCCTGGCGCCACACGGTCTCGGACTGGGGCTCGACGCCCTCCTTGCCGTCGAAGACCGCGACGGCGCCGTCGAGGACGCGCAGCGAGCGCTCGACCTCGACGGTGAAGTCGACGTGACCGGGGGTGTCGATGATGTTGACCTGGTGGTCCTCCCAGAAGGAGGTCACGGCGGCCGACGTGATCGTGATGCCGCGCTCCTTCTCCTGCTCCATCCAGTCGGTGGTGGAGGCGCCGTCGTGCGTCTCGCCCATCTTCCGGTTGACGCCGGTGTAGAAGAGGATGCGCTCGGTCACCGTGGTCTTGCCGGCGTCGATGTGCGCCATGATGCCGATGTTGCGGACCTTCTTGAGGTCCGTCAGGACGTCCTGTGCCACGTGCGTGCTCTCGTCTCGTTCGCTTGGTGTGCGGTTTCTGGTGCGGGTCGGTCCAACGCCGACCGCGGCTCCGGTATGCCGGCCGCGAGGGTGACGCGGACGGCATACCGGAGCTGGGTGGTCACCAGCGGTAGTGCGCGAAGGCCTTGTTGGACTCGGCCATCTTGTGGGTGTCCTCGCGGCGCTTGACAGCGGCGCCGAGGCCGTTGGAGGCGTCGAGGATCTCGTTCATGAGGCGCTCGGTCATGGTCTTCTCACGCCGCTGGCGCGAGTAGCCGACGAGCCAGCGCAGCGACAGCGTCGTGGCGCGGTTCGGCTTGACCTCGACCGGAACCTGGTAGGTCGCGCCGCCGACGCGGCGGGACTTGACCTCGAGGGTCGGCTTGATGTTGTCGAGCGCGCGCTTGAGCGTCTGGACCGGGTCGGTGCCGGTCTTCTCGCGGCAGCCCTCGAGGGCGCCGTAGACGATGGTCTCGGCGATCGACTTCTTGCCGTCGAGGAGGATCTTGTTGACCAGCGAGGTCACCAGCGGGGACTGGTAGACCGGGTCGATGACGAGCGGCCGCTTCGGAGCGGGTCCCTTGCGAGGCATCAGCCCTTCACCTTCTTCGCGCCGTAACGACTACGGGCCTGCTGGCGGTTCTTGACGCCCTGGGTGTCGAGGGCGCCACGGATGATCTTGTAGCGGACACCCGGGAGGTCCTTCACACGACCGCCACGCACGAGCACCATCGAGTGCTCCTGCAGGTTGTGGCCGACGCCGGGGATGTACGCGGTGACCTCGATGCCGCTGGTGAGGCGCACGCGGGCGACCTTGCGCAGGGCCGAGTTCGGCTTCTTGGGGGTGGTGGTGTACACACGCGTGCACACGCCGCGGCGCTGCGGAGAGCCCTTGAGGGCAGGAGTCTTGGCCTTCGTGGCCTTGTCCTGCCGGCCCTTGCGCACCAGCTGGTTGATGGTAGGCAACCTGGTTCCTTTGCTTGTCTGGTCGATGCCCCGGCGACGGTGCCGGGGCTCCTTGTGGATGTCCGGTGCTCGACCCCCGAGGTCGGGTGTGTCGCACCGGGTGCTCTTCCCTGCACTCCCCATGACTCACCCGCGTTGACTGCAGGAGTGGGGCGCCCGGCAAGAGGTGGGCGAGGCCGTCGCTCCACGCCTTGCGGCGAGGAGCTCGGCTCCTGGGCCTGGACCTAGCCAGACACGATGACCAAGATTACCGGTGCGCGGGGGCCGCTCCAAATCGCTTCCCCGCCGCTGGTCAGGGCACCGGCGGTGGGCCGGCCGGCGGCCGGCGTGCTGCCTGCTCGATGTCGAGGTCGAAGGCCGGGGCGTAGCGGAAGGCTCCGGCCAGCTCGGGGCGCCAGGCCTGCAGCGGGCGCACCTGGAAGAACCGGTCGTCCCACGGGCCGGGCGACCCGATGCCGTGCGTCGGCGGCGGTCTGGAAGCCGAAGTGGGCGTACCACCCGGGGTCGCCGAGCAGGACGACCGACGGCTCGCCGCCGAGGTCGGCCGTGACGAGCACCGCCGCCACGAGCGCGGAGCCGATGCCCTGGCCCTGGTGGTCGGGGTGCACCGCGATCGGGCCGAGCGCGATCGAGGGCCCCTCCCCCATCGTCGCGCGGCTGCAGACGAGGTGGCCGACGACCTCGCCGTGCAGGTCGGCGACGAGGGTCAGGGCGTCGAGGACGTCGCCCTCGGCGCGCAGCCGGTCCAGGATGCGGGTCTCGACCGAGTGCTCGGCGCCCGTCGGGCACGCCGAACGCCACGTCGTGCAGGGCCCGGGTGGGCTCCAGGTCGCCCGGGCGCTCGCGGCGCAGGACGAGGTCGCGGTTCACGGCGCCATCCTCTCAGGGCGGCGGCGCCGCGCGAGCGAGTACAGCGCATACCGGAAGCGGCGGCCCTCGCGCTCGACCTCGACGACGTCCTCGGTGACCTCGTCACCGTCCGCCGCGACCTCGCGCAGGGCCGCGTAGCAGGGCCGGCGCCACGTGCGAGGACCACACCACGAGCAGCCCGCCCGGGCGCAGCGCCGCGCGGGCCGCCGCGAGCCCGTGCGGTCGTACAGCGCTGCGTTGGAGGCGTGCACGAGGAAGTCGGGGCCGTTGTCGACGTCGAGCAGCACGACGTCCCAGGGCCCGCGGGGCGCGCAGCGACCGCCGAGCACGTCGAGCACGTCGGCGACGTGCAGCGTGCAGCGCTCCCCCTCGAGGCCGGCCAGCTCGGCGCACCAGCCCGGACGCGGGCCCAGCCGACGAGCGGCTGGCGCGAGCTCGACGACGTCGACGTGCCGCACCCGCGGGTCCGCGAGCACCGGCGCGGGCCGTCATCCCCAGGCCCAGCCCGCCGACGAGCACCCGGTGCGGCGCCGGGTGCCGCCGCAGCGCGCGCTCGGCGAGGGCCACCTCGGTACTGGTGTCGACGGTGTCCATGGCGAAGGCGCCGTCGACGACGAGCTCGAGCACCGCGCCGCGGCGGCGCAGCGCCACCTCACCGTGCGGGGTGTCGGCGCGGGCGAGGGTGACGGCTCCGGGGTGGCCCTCGAAGTCGCCCGCCACGTCGCGGATGCCGGTCACGTCGCCACTGTACGGACGCCGAACGGGCGGGTGCGCCGGTGGCGGACCACCGGTGCACCCGCCCGTTCGTGGCGGAGGAGTCGACCGTCAGAGGCGGTCGAGCCCCAGCTCGCTGTCGTCGAGGCGGACGGCCTCACCCGAGCCGGGCCCGAAGGCGGCGTAGGTGTAGTCGTCGTAGCTCGGCATGGAGTACATCGCGGCCTTGGCCTCCTCGGTCGGCTCCACCGCGATGTTGCGGTAGCGGGGAAGCCCCGTGCCGGCCGGGATGAGCTTGCCGAGGATGACGTTCTCCTTGAGCCCGAGGAGGGAGTCGGACTTGCCCTCCATCGCGGCCTCGGTGAGGACGCGGGTGGTCTCCTGGAAGGACGCCGCCGACAGCCACGACTCGGTCGCGAGCGAGGCCTTGGTGATGCCCATGAGCTCGGGACGACCCGAGGCCGGCTTGCCGCCCTCGGACACGACGCGACGGTTCTCGTCCTCGAAGCGGCCACGCTCGGCGAGCATGCCCGGCAGGAGGTCGGCGTCGCCGTCCTCGATGATCGTGATCCGGCGCAGCATCTGCCGGACGATGACCTCGATGTGCTTGTCGTGGATCGACACACCCTGCTGGCGGTAGACGCTTCTGCACCTCGTCGACGAGGTGCATCTGCACCGAGCGCGGGCCGAGGATGCGCAGCACCTGCTTGGGGTCGATCGACCCCTGGGTCAGGCGCGTGCCGACCTCGACGTTCTGGCCGTCCTGCACCAGCAGGCGGGCCCGCTTGGTGACCGGGTAGGCGTGCTCCTCGGAGCCGTCGTCCGGCGTGAGCAGGATGCGACGGGCCTTGTCGGTCTCCTCGATGGTGATCCGGCCGGAGGCCTCGGCGATCGGGGCGACACCCTTGGGGGTGCGCGCCTCGAACAGCTCGACGACACGCGGCAGACCCTGGGTGATGTCGTCGCCCGCCACACCACCGGTGTGGAAGGTACGCATCGTCAGCTGGGTGCCGGGCTCACCGATCGACTGGGCGGCGATGATGCCGACCGCCTCGCCGATGTCGACGAGCTTGCCGGTGGCCAGCGAGCGGCCGTAGCAGAGCGCGCAGGTGCCGACCTTGGAGTCGCAGGTGAGCACCGAGCGGATCTTCACCGCGTCGACACCGGCCGCGAAGAGCGCACCGATGACCACGTCACCGAGGTCGATGCCGGCCTGGGCCAGCACCTCGCCGTCCTTGACGACGTCCTCGGCGAGCGTGCGGGCGTAGACCGAGGTCTCGACGTCGTCGTGCACCGTGCGGTTGCCGGTGCGCTCGTCGGTCGCCGCGATCGGCATCGGCAGGCCGCGGTCGGTGCCGCAGTCGTCCTCACGGATGATGACGTCCTGCGACACGTCGACCAGACGACGGGTCAGGTAGCCCGAGTCGGCGGTGCGCAGCGCGGTGTCGGCCAGGCCCTTTCGCGAGCCGTGCGTCGAGATGAAGAACTCGAGCACGGTCAGACCCTCGCGGAAGTTCGCGCGGATCGGTCGCGGGATGATGTCGCCCTTCGGGTTCGACACCAGGCCACGCATACCGGCGATCTGGCGCAGCTGCATCCAGTTACCACGAGCACCCGAGGAGACCATCCGGTAGATGGTGTTGGTGCGAGGCAGGTTCGCCTCCATCTCCTTGGCGATCTCGTTGGTCGCCTGGGTCCAGATCTCGATGAGCTCCTGGCGACGCTCGTCGTCGGTGATCAGACCACGCTCGTACTGGGTCTGGACCTTGGTGGCCTTCTCCTCGTAGCCCTCGAGGATCTCGAGCTTGCGCGGAGGGGTGACGACGTCGGAGATGGCGACCGTGGTGCCCGAGCGGGTGGCCCAGTGGAAGCCGTACTCCTTGAGCGCGTCGAGGCTCGCCGCGACCTGCACCTTGCTGTAGCGCTCGGCGAGGTCGTTGACGATCGTCGACAGGCGCTTCTTGTCGACCTGGTCGTTGACGAACGGGTAGTCGAACGGCAGCGTCTCGTTGAAGAGCGCGCGACCCAGGGTCGTCTCGACGAGCAGCTCGGGGGCGTAGCCCTCGGCGTCGAGCTCGAAGCCCTCGGGCAGGGTCGCTCAGCGGGGTCGGCACGACGTGCTTGAGCCGGATCCGCACGAGCGAGCCGAGCTCGATCTCGCCGTTGTCGAAGGCCATCCGGGCCTCGGACGACCGTCGAGAAGACGCGACCGGCGCCCTTGGCGTCCTCCACCTCGGTGGTGAGGTGGTACAGGCCGATGATCATGTCCTGGGTGGGCATGGTCACGGGGCGGCCGTCGGCCGGCTTGAGGATGTTGTTCGAGGACAGCATCAGGATGCGGGCCTCGGCCTGCGCCTCCGCCGACAGCGGCACGTGCACGGCCATCTGGTCACCGTCGAAGTCCGCGTTGAACGCGGTGCAGACGAGCGGGTGGATCTGGATGGCCTTGCCCTCGACGAGCTGCGGCTCGAAGGCCTGGATGCCGAGGCGGTGCAGCGTGGGTGCGCGGTTCAGCAGCACCGGGTGCTCGGTGATGACCTCCTCGAGCACGTCCCAGACGACCGAGCGCTGGCGCTCGACCATCCGCTTGGCGGACTTGATGTTCTGGGCGTGGTCGAGGTCGACGAGCCGCTTCATGACGAAGGGCTTGAAGAGCTCGAGCGCCATCTGCTTGGGCAGGCCGCACTGGTGCAGCTTGAGCTGCGGGCCGACGACGATGACCGAACGGCCGGAGTAGTCGACGCGCTTGCCGAGCAGGTTCTGGCGGAACCGGCCCTGCTTGCCCTTGAGCATGTCGGACAGCGACTTCAGCGGACGGTTGCCGGGGCCCGTGACCGGGCGACCACGACGGCCGTTGTCGAACAGGCTGTCGACGGCCTCCTGCAGCATCCGCTTCTCGTTGTTGACGATGATCTCGGGCGCGCCGAGGTCGAGCAGTCGCTTGAGGCGGTTGTTGCGGTTGATGACGCGGCGGTACAGGTCGTTCAGGTCGGACGTCGCGAAGCGGCCACCGTCGAGCTGCACCATCGGGCGCAGGTCCGGGGGGATGACCGGGACGGCGTCCAGGACCATGCCCGCGGGCTGGTTCGTGGTGGTCTGGAACGCGCTGACGACCTTGAGGCGCTTGAGCGCCCGGGTCTTGCGCTGGCCCTTGCCGGTGCGCGATGATCTCGCGCAGCAGCTCGGACTCGGCGTCCAGGTCGAAGGTCTCGAGACGCTTCTGGATCGCCGCGGCGCCCATCCCGCCCTCGAAGTAGCAGACCGAAGCGGTCACGCATCTCGCGGTAGAGCACCTCGTCGCCCTCGAGGTCCTGGACCTTGAGGTTCTTGAAGCGGTCCCAGACCTGCTCGAGGCGCTCGACGTTGGCGTCGGCCCGGCGGCGGATGGCGTTCATCTCGCGCTCGGCGGAGTCGCGCACCTTGCGCTTGGCGTCGGACTTGGCGCCCTCGGCCTCGAGCGCGGCGAGGTCGTCCTCGAGCTTCTTGGCCCGGGTGTCGACGTCGGCGTCGCGACGGTTCTCGATCTCCTTCTTCTCGACCTGGATCTGCGCCTCGAGGGACGGCAGGTCGGCGTGACGCTGGTCGACGTCGACGCTGGTGATCATGTAGGCCGCGAAGTAGATGACCTTCTCGAGGTCCTTCGGAGCGAGGTCGAGCAGGTAGCCCAGACGGCTCGGGACACCCTTGAAGTACCAGATGTGGGTGACGGGGGCGGCGAGCTCGATGTGGCCCATCCGCTCACGACGCACCGCGGCGCGAGTGACCTCGACGCCGCAGCGCTCGCAGATGATGCCCTTGAAGCGGACCCGCTTGTACTTGCCGCAGGCGCACTCCCAGTCCCGGGTCGGGCCGAAGATCTTCTCGCAGAAGAGTCCGTCCTTCTCGGGCTTGAGGGTGCGGTAGTTGATCGTCTCGGGCTTCTTGACCTCGCCGTGGCTCCAGGCACGGATTTGCTCGGCCGTTGCGAGGCCGATCCGGAGCTCGTCGAAGAAGTTGACGTCGAGCACGTGGTTCCTTCTTTCGTACTACTTGGGTCTGTGGTCGTTCAGGTGTGGTGTCGGGCTGGTGACGGGCCGGATGCCGTGCTTCACGGCATCCGGCCGCACACCTGTCAGACCTCTTCGACGCTGCTCGGCTCGCGCCGGCTCAGGTCGATGCCGAGCTCCTCCGCTGCGCGGAAGACGTCCTCCTCGGCCTCGCGCATCTCGATCGTGGTGCCGTCGCTGGACAGCACCTCGACGTTGAGGCAGAGGCTCTGCATCTCCTTGATGAGCACCTTGAAGGACTCGGGGATGCCGGGCTCGGGGATGTTGTCGCCCTTGACGATGGCCTCGTAGACCTTCACGCGGCCGTTGACGTCGTCGGACTTGATGGTGAGCAGCTCCTGCAGCGCGTAGGCCGCGCCGTAGGCCTCCAGGGCCCAGACCTCCATCTCACCGAAGCGCTGGCCACCGAACTGGGCCTTACCGCCGAGCGGCTGCTGGGTGATCATCGAGTAGGGGCCGGTGCTGCGCGCGTGGATCTTGTCGTCCACGAGGTGGTGCAGCTTGAGGATGTACATGTAGCCCACCGAGACCGGCTCGGGGAACGGCTCGCCGGAGCGGCCGTCGAACAGCCGGGACTTGCCCGTGCCGTCGATGAGGCGCACGCCGTCGCGGGTCTTGGTCGTCGAGTCGAGCAGGCCGATGATCTCGTCCTCCTTGACACCGTCGAAGACCGGCGAGGCGACCCGCGTGCCGGCCGGGGCCGTGCGCGCGTCGTCCGGGATGAGCCGGGCCCAGTCGGGGTTGCCCTCGATCTGCCAGCCGCGGCTGGCGGCCCAGCCGAGGTGCAGCTCGAGGATCTGGCCGACGTTCATCCGGCCGGGGACACCGAGCGGGTTGAGCACGACGTCGACCGGGGTGCCGTCCTCGAGGAAGGGCATGTCCTCGACCGGGAGGATCTTGGAGATGACGCCCTTGTTGCCGTGGCGGCCGGCGAGCTTGTCGCCGTCGGTGATCTTGCGCTTGTTCGCCACGTAGACGCGGACCAGCTGGTTCACGCCCGGGGGCAGCTCGTCGCCCTCGTCCTTGTCGAAGACCTTGACGCCGATGACGGTGCCGGTCTCGCCGTGGGGCACCTTGAGCGAGGTGTCGCGCACCTCGCGCGCCTTCTCGCCGAAGATCGCACGGAGCAGGCGCTCCTCCGGGGTGAGCTCGGTCTCGCCCTTGGGCGTGACCTTGCCGACGAGCAGGTCGCCGTCGCGCACCTCGGCGCCGATCCGGATGATGCCGCGCTCGTCGAGGTCGGCCAGGACGTCCTCGGAGACGTTCGGGATGTCCCGGGTGATCTCCTCGGGGCCGAGCTTGGTGTCGCGGGCGTCGACCTCGTGCTCCTCGATGTGGATCGAGGAGAGGACGTCGTCCTGCACCAGGCGCTGGCTGAGGATGATCGCGTCCTCGTAGTTGTGGCCCTCCCACGGCATGAACGCCACGAGCAGGTTGCGCCCGAGCGCCATCTCGCCACCGTCGGTCGCGGGACCGTCGGCGATCAGGCCGCCGACCTCGACGCGGTCACCCTCGGAGACGATGACCCGCTGGTTGTACGAGTTGCCCTGGTTGGACCGGTTGAACTTGTTGATCCGGTAGGTGCGGCTCGTGCCGTCGTCACCGGCGACGGTGACGAGGTCGGCGGAGACCTCCGTGACGACGCCGGCCTTCTCGGCGATGACGACGTCACCGGAGTCGACCGCCGCGCGGTACTCCATGCCGGTGCCGACGAGCGGCGCCTCGGAGCGCACCAGCGGAACGGCCTGGCGCTGCATGTTCGAGCCCATCAGGGCGCGGTTGGCGTCGTCGTGCTCGAGGAACGGGATGAGCGCGGTGGCCGCGGACACCATCTGGCGTGCGGACACGTCGATGTAGTCGACGTCGACGTTCGGGACGTACTCGACCTCGCCACCCTTGACGCGGACCATGACGCGCTCGCCGGCGAAGTGCGCGCCGTCCTCGGTGAGCTCGGCGTTGGCCTGCGCGATGACGTGCTCGTCCTCCTCGTCGGCGGACAGGTAGTGCACGTCGTCGGTGATGCGGCCCTTGACGACCTTGCGGTACGGCGTCTCGATGAAGCCGAAGGCGTTGATCCGCCCGTAGGACGCGAGCGAGCCGATCAGGCCGATGTTCGGGCCCTCAGGGGTCTCGATCGGGCACATCCGGCCGTAGTGCGACGGGTGGACGTCACGGACCTCCATGCCGGCGCGGTCGCGGGAGAGACCGCCCGGGCCGAGCGCCGACAGGCGGCGCTTGTGGGTCAGACCCGCGAGCGGGTTGTTCTGGTCCATGAACTGGGAGAGCTGGCTGGTGCCGAAGAACTCCTTGATCGACGCCACGACCGGGCGGATGTTGATCAGGGTCTGCGGCGTGATCGCCTCGACGTCCTGGGTCGTCATCCGCTCGCGCACGACGCGCTCCATCCGGGACAGGCCGGTACGGACCTGGTTCTGGATGAGCTCGCCGACGTTGCGCAGGCGACGGTTGCCGAAGTGGTCGATGTCGTCGGTCTCGACGCGCACGGCGACGTCCTCACCACGGCGGCGACCCGGCAGGGTCTCCTCGCCGGCGTGCAGGGCGACGATGTACTTGATCGTGGCGACGATGTCGTCGACGGTCAGCGTCGACTGGCCGAGCTCGCTCTCGAGGCCGAGCTTCTTGTTGATCTTGTAGCGACCGACCTTGGCCAGGTCGTAGCGCTTGCCGTTGAAGTAGAGGTTGTCGAGCAGGGTCTGCGCGGCCTCCTTGGTCGGCGGCTCGCCCGGGCGCAGCTTGCGGTAGATGTCGAGCAGCGCGTCGTCCTGGCCCGTGGTGTGGTCCTTCTCCAGGGTCAGGCGCATCGACTCGTAGTCGCCGAACTCCTCGAGGATGCGGTCGTTGGTCCAGCCGAGCGCCTTGAGCAGCACGGTGACCGACTGCTTGCGCTTGCGGTCGACGCGGACGCCGACCATGTCGCGCTTGTCGATCTCGAACTCGAGCCACGCACCGCGGCTCGGGATCACCTTGGTGGTGTAGATGTCCTTGTCGGACGTCTTGTCCGGCGTGCGCTCGAAGTAGACGCCCGGGCTGCGGACCAGCTGGGAGACGACGACGCGCTCGGTGCCGTTGATGATGAAGGTGCCGCGCTCGGTCATCAGCGGGAAGTCGCCCATGAACACCGTCTGGCTCTTGATCTCGCCGGTGGTGTTGTTCATGAACTCCGCGGTGACGAACAGCGGGGCGGAGTAGGTCTGGTCCCGCTCCTTGCAGTCCTCGATGGAGTACTTGACCTCCTCGAAGCGGTGGTCACGGAAGCTCAGCGACATCGAGCCGCTGAAGTCCTCGATGGGGGAGATCTCCTCGAAGATCTCCTCGAGCCCGGAGCGGTCGGGGACGTCGTCCCGGCCCTCCGCCTTCGCCGCGGCGACCCGGGTCTGCCAGCGCTCGTTCCCGAGGAGCCAGTCGAAGCTCTCGGTCTGGAGGGCCAGGAGGTCGGGGACCTCCATGGGCTCACGGATCTTGCCGAACGACAGTCGACCAGTGATGGTCATTGCGGTGTTCATGTGCTTGGAGGTGCGCGAGGCAGCCAAGGAGGGTTCCTTCCACAGGCCTGTTCAGACTTCTGGGCTGGCCGCACCCGACCGGACAGGACCACCGTGACCACCGGTTGCTCTTCCACCCGGGAGAACCGGGGGCATGGCAGCACGGAGGCTCATCGACGAGCATGGGGAAGGTAGGGGGCAGCGCAAAGAAATAGCATACCCGAGAAAGACACGACCGTCCAGCCCGGTCAAAACCTACGGACCCGGGCGACGGCCCCCCGCCGGAGCGAGCGACGCGAACAGGATGACGGTCCTGCACCCTCGCGTCAAGGCTGTCGGCAGAATCGGCGCGCCGCCGGGCCGCGCGAGCCCGGGCTCGGGCGACGGCGTCGCGAACACGCGAACGGGCGGGCCCGGACCTGGTGGTCCGGACCCGCCCGTTCGCGGCGTGTCATACGTCCCCGTGAGGGGACGAGGTCACTTGAGGGTGACGGTCGCGCCGGCGCTCTCGAGCTGGTCCTTGGCCTTGTCGGCCGCGGCCTTGTCGACCTTCTCGAGGACGGCCTTGGGGGCGCCGTCGACGAGGTCCTTGGCCTCCTTGAGACCGAGGGAGGTCAGCGCGCGGACCTCCTTGATGACGGCGATCTTCTTGTCGCCGGCAGCCTCGAGGATGACGTCGAACTCGTCCTGCTCCTCGGCGGCCTCGGCGCCGGGGCCGGCGGGGGCGCCGGCAGCGGCGACCGCGACGGGGGCGGCGGCGGTGACCCCGAAGGTCTCCTCGAACTGCTTGACGAACTCGGAGAGCTCGATCAGGGTCATCTCCTTGAAGGCGTCAAGGAGCTCGTCGGTGCTGAGCTTGGCCATGATTGCGTCCTTATCTGTTCTGCGGTATGCCGTGAGTGGCGTTTTACGTGGTGAGCCGACCGTGAGGTCAGCTCGCGTCGCCACCCTCGGCGACGTCGGTGGCCTCGGCCGCGGGTGCGGCGTCAGCGGGGGTCTCGTCGGCAGCAGCCTCGACCGGGGCGGCCTGGGCCGGACCCTGCGTCTCGACCTTCGCCCGCAGCGCGTCGACCGTGCGAGCGGCCTGCGAGAGCGGAGCGGCGAAGAGGTAGACCGCCTTGCTGAGCGAGGCGTTCATGGCGCCGGCCAGCTTGGCGAGGAGGACCTCGCGGGACTCGAGGTCCGCGAGCTTGGTGATCTCGGCGGCGCTGAGGGCCTTGCCGTCCAGCACACCGCCCTTGATCACGAGGTGCGGGTTTGCCTTGGCGAAGTCACGCAGACCCTTGGCCGCCTCGACCGCGTCACCCTCGATGAAGGCGATGGCGGTCGGACCCACGAGCTGACCGTCGAATGCGGTCACCCCGGCGTCCTTGGCGGCGAGCTCGGTCAGCGTGTTCTTGACCACGGCGTAGGTCGCGTTGCCCCGCAGGGAGTTGCGCAGGTCGGTGATCTGCTTCACCGTGAGCCCGCGGTACTCCGTGAGGACGGCCGCGTTCGAGCTCTTGAACCTGTCCGAGAGCTCGGCGATGGCCGCTGCCTTGTCGGCACGAGACATGGGCGCCTCCTTCCGTCGTGTGGACCTCCGGTCGAGGGTCCGAACGAGAAAGAGCCCCGGCGCAGGGCACGGGGCTCATCAGGAGGCATGGTCGCGGAGCGAGCTCCACGGCGTGCCGTGACGTGTTCGTGGCCTGCGCTGGTTGCCCGCTCTCGCGGAACCTTCGGTCTCGTGCGGGTGCACGCGACAACCGGCGGTCTTTGGTCAGGTGACAGCGTACGGGTCGCGGCGGACCGCGACCAAATCGGCGCTCAGGCCGAGGCGGTCGGCGGGGTCAGCGGCGGCAGGCTGCTGACGTCGTCGGGCAGGTCCTTGGTGGCGCTGCGGGCCGCCAGGGCCAGCACGACGAACACCACGCCCCACGCGATCGCGAGGATGCCGATGACGACCGCGATCGGCCTTGGCCGAGTTGCCCGGGGTGGGTGACGAACAGCCAGCCGAGCACCAGGTCGAGCAGGGCGCCGAGCACGAGCAGCCAGCGCGGGGTCGCGACCGTCGAGGAGAAGGCGCCGACCAGCTCGAACAGACCACGCACGAGCAGCCAGATGCCGACCAGCCAGGTGATCGCGCTCGCGGCCAGGCCCGGGCGGAAGATCGCCACCATGGCGACCACCAGGGCGATCAGGGCCATCACGCCGAACAGCACCCGCTGACCGGCTCCGGCGCCCTTGTCGAAGACCTGGGCGGCCAGGCCGATGCCGTCGATGAGCGCCCAGATGCCGACCAGCACCATCAGGACGACGATGGTCGCCTCCGGCCACGCCACGAGGATGATGCCGAGCACGATGCCGATGACTCCGCGCAGGAGCAGCAGCTTCCACGCCGCGGTGAGCAGGTCCTTGGGCACGTCAACCTCCGGGTCGTCCGCGGGCCCCTCGGCCCGTCCACGACGAAGCGTAGTGGCGCGGCCGGCGCGACCTGTGGGAGGTGCCGCCGATGGCGAGAGCCCGCCACCCCGGTGGGGTGGCGGGCTCTCGTCGGGAGGTCGGTGAGGTCAGGCCTCGACCGTCTCCTCGAGCAGGTTGCGGGTGCGGGTGTAGTCCAGCGGGATGCCGGGGCCCATCGTCGTGGCCATGCGTGGCCTTGGCGATGTAGCGGCCCTTCGAGGACGCCGGCTTGAGGCGGAGCACCTCGTCGAGCGCGGTGGCGTAGTTCTCGACGAGGGCCTTCTCGTCGAAGGACACCTTGCCGATGATGAAGTGCAGGTTGCCGTGCTTGTCGACGCGGAACTCGATCTTGCCGCCCTTGATGTCGGTGACGGCCTTCGCGGTGTCCATGGTGACGGTGCCGGTCTTCGGGTTCGGCATCAGGCCACGCGGGCCGAGCACCTTGCCGAGCCGGCCGACCTTGCCCATGAGGTCGGGGGTCGCGACGACGGCGTCGAAGTCGAGCCAGCCGCCGGCCACCTTCTCGAGCAGGTCGTCGGAGCCGACGTAGTCGGCGCCCGCGGCCTTGGCGGCCTCGGCCTTGTCACCGTTGGCGAAGACCAGCACGCGGGCGGTCTTGCCGGTGCCGTGCGGCAGGTTGACGGTGCCGCGCACCATCTGGTCGGCCTTGCGCGGGTCGACGCCGAGGCGGAAGGCGATCTCGACGGTCTCGTCGTACTTCGCCGACGCGGTCGACTTCGCGAGGCGCACGGCCTCGAGCGGGGCTGTAGGCCTTCTCGAGGTCGATCTTCTCGGCGGCGGAACGGTAGGACTTGCTGCGCTTCATGTGCTGCTCCTGGTGTTTCGGAGGTGGAGTCGTGGTCGTCGGGCCAGCGCCGGCCCTGCCACTGGTGGGGCACCGAGGTGGCGCCCCACCCGGCATCCGTGCGGATGCCGTGGTCACCGGGCTCAGAGCTCGGTGTCGATGCCCATCTGACGAGCGGTGCCGGCGATGATCTTCATCGCGGCGTCGATGTCGTTGGCGTTGAGGTCGGGCATCTTGGTCTCGGCGATCTCGCGGACCTGGTCCTTGGTGAGCTTGCCGGCCTTGACCTTGTGCGGCTCGCCGGAGCCCTTCTGGACGCCCGCGGCCTTCTTGATCAGCTCCGACGCCGGGGGCGTCTTGGTGATGAAGGTGAACGAGCGGTCTTCGTAGACCGTGATGACGACCGGGATGATGCTGCCGCGCTGGTGCTCGGTCGCCGCGTTGTACGCCTTGACGAACTCCATGATGTTGACGCCGTGCTGACCGAGGGCGGGGCCGACGGGAGGCGCCGGCGTCGCGGCACCGGCCTGGATCTGCAGGTTGATGAACCCGGAGACCTTCTTGCTCTTGGGGGGCATGTTGTTCCTTCGTGGTGGTTTTGGGCCGACGCCGTGGGCGATGACCCCTTTGCAGTGTCCTCGTGACCCCGAGGAGGGGGTTCCTCAGCTCAGATCTTGGAGACCTGGCTGAAGGACAGCTCGACCGGGGTCTCCCGGCCGAAGATGGAGACGAGCACCTTGAGCTTCTGGGTGTCGGGGTTGATCTCGGAGATCGTCGCGGGGAGGGTCTCGAACGGGCCGTCCATGACGGTGACCGACTCGCCGACCTCGAAGTCGACGACGGCGACCTCGCGCTGGCCGCCGGTGGCACCGGCCTGGCCGCCGGTGGCGCCGGGGGCGCCCGCGGAGGTCTCGAGGTCGGCCGGCTTGATCATGCCGTAGACCTCGTCGAGGGTGAGCGGCACCGGCTGGTGGGCGTTGCCGACGAACCCGGTGACCCCGGGGGTGTGGCGCACGGCGCCCCACGACTCGTCGGTGAGGTCCATCCGCACCAGCACGTACCCGGGCATCCGGACCCGGCGGACCAGCTTGCGCTGGCCGCTCTTGATCTCGGTGACCTCTTCCATCGGGACCTGGATCTCGAAGATGTACTCCTCCATGTTCAAGGAGGTGATCCGGGTCTCGAGGTTGGCCTTGACGCGGTTCTCGTAGCCCGCGTAGGAGTGCACGACGTACCAGTCGCCGAACTTGCTCGCCAGGTCGTCCTTGAACGCCTTGACCGGGTCGACGGCCTCGAGCAGGTCGCCGTCCTCGTCGGTCGGCAGGGCGGGCTCGGCGTCGTCGTCGGACTCGGCCTCGTCGGTGACGTCATCGGCATCCACGGCGTCGCCGGACTGCGGCCTCGGCCTCGTCGGTGACGTCAGCGGCATCCTCGGCGTCGTCGGTGGCGACCTCGTCGGTGTCCGCGGCGGCCTCGTCGGTGACGTCAGCGGCATCCGCGACGTCGTCGGCGACGACCTCGGGCGACTCCTCGGTCACGCTCTCGGGCAGCACCTCGGGGGCGTCGTCGGACGCCACGTCGGGGTTGTCGGTCCACTGGTCGGACACGGGTGACCTCTTCCTTGTTCTCGGTATGCCGGGTGGTGCGGTCGTGAGGGCGCGCGGTGCGCGCCGCCTCAGGTGCCGAACACCAACGCGACGAGCTTGCTGAAGCCGAGGTCGAGCCCCGACACCAGCGCCATCATGAACGAGACGAACACGATGACGACGAGCGTGTAGTTCCAGAGCTCGTTGCGGGTGGGCCGCACGACCTTGCGCAGCTCGTCGAGGATCTGGCTGATGAACAGCGCGAGCGCTCGGTACCACCGGGAGATGGGGTTGCCGCCCCGCTCCTTGCCCTTGGCGGGCTTGGAGGGAGTCCTGGTCTGACCCACGTCAGTCACGGTGCCTCTTCACGTCGAGCTGTCTGTCGGTTGCCTTGCGCGCGGCGCGACCGCGAAGGCAACCGGAACGGCTGCAGTCGTGGACGAACCACACGTGTGACGCAGGGCAGGAGGGACTCGAACCCCCAACCGCCGGTTTTGGAGACCGGTGCTCTACCAATTGAGCCACTGCCCTACGGAACACCCGGTCGGGTGGGTGCTCCGCTGGCGCGACCATCACCCACCGGGCATGCCGAAGGATGGGTGATCACACCGAACGGCAAGCATACGGGACGCCCCGGCCCCGGCGCGAACTCGCCCGACCCGGCCCCGCTCGCCTCTGCCACGATATGGGCGTGAGCACCCAGACCCCCGCCACCGCCGACCGCACCCCCCTCGCCGAGCGCTCCCCCGAGGCGCTGGCGACCTACCTCCAGGAGCAGCGGGCGGCCTACGCCCGGCTGCAGGAGCGGGGGCTGAAGCTCGACCTGACCCGGGGCAAGCCCAGCGTCGCCCAGCTCGACCTGTCCGACGGGCTGCTCGCGCTGCCGCACGGCGTCAAGGACGGCGACGGGGTCGACGTGCGCAACTACGGCGGCCTGAGCGGGCTGCGCGAGCTGCGCGAGCTGTTCGCCGAGCTGCTCTGGGTCGACCCCGACCAGCTGGTGGCCGGCGGCAGCTCGAGCCTGACGATGATGCACGACGTGCTCGTGCAGCACCTGCTGCACGGCGGGGTCGACTCGCCGCGGCCGTGGAAGGACGAGGAGAAGGTCACCTTCGTCTGCCCGGTGCCCGGCTACGACCGGCACTTCACGATGCTGGCGTCGTACGGCATCGAGATGGTGACCGTGCCGATGCTCGACGACGGCCCGGACGTCGCCGCCGTCGAGGCGCTGGTCAAGGACGACCCGTCGGTCAAGGGCATCTGGATCGTGCCGACCTACGCCAACCCGGCCGGGTCGGTGGTCACCCAGGAGGTCGCCAGCCGGCTGGCCTCGATGCCGACCGCGGCGCCGGACTTCCGGATCTTCTGGGACAACGCGTACGCCTTCCACCACCTCACCGCAGGACGAGGCGAAGTCGGCCGACATCCTGTCGCTGTCCTCGGCGGCGGGGCACCCGCACCGGCCGGTGATGTTCGCCTCGACGAGCAAGATCACCTACGCCGGGGCCGGGGTCGCGTTCCTCGCCGCGTCGCGCGAGACGGTCGCCTGGTACCTCGGGCACCAGCAGTTCGCGTCGATCGGCCCGGACAAGGTCAACCAGCTGCGCCACCTGCAGCTGTTCGGCTCGGCGCAGGGCGTGCGCGACCACATGGTCAAGCACCGCGAGATCCTCGCGCCGAAGTTCGCCGCCGTCGACGCGGCGCTGACCGAGGGGCTCGCCGGGCTCGGCGTGGCCGAGTGGACCCGTCCCGCCGGTGGCTACTTCGTCAGCCTCGACGTGCTCGACGGCTGCGCGGCCCGGGTCGTGGCGCTGGCCAAGGAGGCCGGCATCGCGCTGACGCCGGCCGGGGCCTCGTTCCCGCACGGCCGCGACCCGCGCGACCGCAACATCCGGCTCGCGCCGTCGTTCCCCGAGCTGGCCGAGGTCGAGACGGCGATGGCCGGCGTAGCGACGTGCGTCGCGCTGGCCACGGCGGAGCGGCTCGCAGACATAGGGTGAAGGCATGTCCGAACAGCAGGAGAACACCGCCGAACGACCTCGGCGACTACAGCCTCGACGACGAGGACCAGCTCCAGCCCGAGGACACCCTCGTGCAGGAGGACGTCGACGACGTGCTCGACCGCGGCTACTCCCCGGCCGACCACGCGACCGGCTCGCTCGCGCACGGCGTGACCGCCGAGGAGCAGCACCGCGACGAGACGATCGACGAGCGCATCCGCCAGGAGGTGCCCGACCCCGCGCTCGGCCTACGGCGCCCCGGACAACGAGTCCGGCCTGGACGACGACGGACCGCCTCGGCGGCGACGACCCCGACAGCATCGACGCCGAGGACGACTGGCTCGGCGACGGCGAGGTCGGCGACGTGCGGGCCGGCCGGCTCGTGGCACCCGACGAGCGGCAGCGGCTACGACGACGAGAAGGACCTGGTCGGCGAGGACGTCGGCATCGACGGCGCCGGCGCCTCCGCCGAGGAGGCCGCGATGCACGTCATCGACGAGAGCCGTCGACGAGGACTCTCGACACCGAGTGAGCGACACGGCCGCTGCGCCCCAGCGGTCCGTCACGGACCTGCCCAAGGCCCACCTCCACCTGCACTTCACCGGCTCGATGCGGGTCGGGACGGTCCGCGACCTGGCGGCGCAGCACGGCATCCGGCTGCCCGTCGTCGCTGACGACCGACTGGCCGCCGCGGTTCGACACCGCTGACGCGCGCGGGCTGGTTCCGGTTCCAGCGGCTGTACGACGCCGCGCGCGCCTGCGTGCGCGGCGAGGCGGACATGCGCCGGATCGTGCGCGAGGCCGCGCTGGACGACGGGGCCGAGGGGTCGCGGTGGCTGGAGATCCAGGTCGACCCGACGTCGTACGCGCCGTTCGTCGGCGGCATCACCCCGGCCCTGGAGATCGTGCTCGACGAGGCGCGGGCGGTGTCGTCGGTGCCCGGGGCCGCGCAGGTCGGGCGTGATCGTGGCGGCGAGCCGGATGCGGCACCCGCTGGAGGCGAACACGCTGGCGCGGCTGGCGGCGCGGCACGCCGGGGTCGGGGCCGGGGGCGGTCGTCGGGTTCGGGCTGTCGAACGACGAGCGGCGCGGGGTGACCGAGGAGTTCGCGCACGCCTTCGCCATCGCGCGGCGTGCCGGGTTGATGCTCGTGCCGCACGCCGGCGAGCTGCTGGGGGCGGCGGCGGTGGCGGAGACGCTGGACGCGATCGGGCCGGAGCGGCTCGGCCACGGCGTGCGGTCGGTGGAGGACCCGCGGGTGCTGGAGCGGGTCGTGCGCGAGGGCGTGGCGCTGGAGGTGTGCCCGCTGTCGAACGTGTCGCTGGGGGTCTACGACGTGGCGGAGGACGTGCCGCTGCGTGCGCTGGTGGATGCCGGCGCGCGGGTGGCGCTGGGGGCGGACGACCCGCTGATCTTCGGGTCGCGGCTGGCCGACCAGTACGCGACGGCGCGGGTGGACCACGGGTTCACCGATGCTCGAGCTGGCGTCGCTGGCGCGCGGCGTCGCTGGCCGCGAGCCGCGCGCCGTCGGACGTGGTGGCGGCCGCGGAGCGCGACATCGACGCCTGGCTCGCGGACTGACCGAGCGCCGACCGTGCGCGAGGTCGGGCGCCCCCAGAAAAGTCTCTCCCCGCCCTTATTGGATGCTCCCCGACGCCGAGCAACTTTGAAAGTTGCCCACCGTGGGCGAGCACGGCGACGCGTGCGGGCCGTCAGTGAGCAACTTTCAAAGTTGCTCGCTGACAGGGAGCATCCAATAAGGCGCGCGCGCGATGTTTTCCGGGCGCTCGGGTCGGCCCGTCGGCCGGGTTTCGTCCACAGGCGGTCCGCGGCCTGCGCAGCTGTCCACAGCGCGGGGTCGGGGCTGGTCCGGGGCCCGAACTCGCGGTGGGGTGCATCCATGGAACGGAAACACCAGATGTGGCCCACGTACGCGGCTGAGGTGGTTCGGGCGAGGGCGTCCCTGCGGCTCGGCGACGAGGTCGGCCTCGCCCTGCGCGCCGAGCGGCAGCGGCTCGGGATGAGTCAGCGCGCCTACGCCGCCCACCGCGGCTGGACCCTCGGCACGGTCATCCGCCTCGAGAGCGCGGCCGACGCGATGAAGCTGGGCGACGTCGACGCGGCCCTGGACGGCACGGCCTTCCAGCTGTGCCTGTGCCACCGCCCCCCGGGCCACGAACCGGGTGTCGCCGTTCTCCCCGCCCCGGACTCGCCACACTCGCCGGATTCTCCGGCCGCCGATGCCGAGCCGCCCCCGTCCGAGCCGCCGCCAGCCCGCCGGCCCTGGCGACGAGCCCGCCGCGTCCCCGGGCTCCCCCGATGACTCTCCGACCGTGCCGCAGCCGGTGCACCCCGCGTTCTGGCCGCGCGCCGAGCTCGTCGCACGGGTGCGCGGTGGTGGCCGACGCTTCCCGGCCCACCACGTCACCGAGCAGGTCGGCTCCGGGCCGCCATGGTGGTGGTACGCAGAGTCCAGCCGCGCGGGAACCGTGGCCGCCCAACTGGTACGCACCGCAGTACACCCAGCGCCGGCCCTCGGCGTCGTGATCCCGGGCGTCGCTCACCCCGGAGCAGCGCCGGGAGGTCGGACCGCCGGAGGCCGGACCTCAGAGCTCGTGGCCCACGAACACCGGCTCGTTGACCAGCGTCACGCCGAACGCGTCGTACACACCGTCGCGCACCTGACGCGCCAGGGCCGCCACGTCGGATGCCGTCGCGCCGCCCCGGTTGGTCACGGCCAGGGTGTGCTTGGTCGACAGCGACGCCGGGCCGGGCAGGCCGAAGCCCTTGGGGAACCCGGCCCGCTCGATCAGCCAGGCCGCGCTCGTCTTGACGTTGCCGTCGGCGTCCGCGAACCGCGGCGGCGCCGCCGACTCGGCCCCCAGCGCCGCGACCACCCGCCCCTCCAGCGCGGCGAAGGCCGACGCCGACAGGATCGGGTTGGTGAAGAACGACCCGCAGCTCCAGGTGTCGTGGTCGGCGGCGTCGAGCACCATGCCCCGGCGCCGGCGCTGCACCAGCACCGCCTCGCGCGCCTCGCCCAGCGGCACCCGCGACCCCACCTCCACCCCGAGCTGCGCGGCGAGGTCGGCGTAGCGCACCGGCTGCGACATCGTGCCCGGGATCAGCTGGTACATCACGTCGATGACGACGTACCGGTCGGTCGCCTTGAACACCGAGTGCCGGTAGGTGAAGCGGCACTCGGGCGAGCTCATCGTGCGCACCCGCTCCTCGCGCCGGTCCCACACCCGCACCCGCGCGACGGTCTGCGCGACGTCCTGGCCGTAGGCCCCGACGTTCTGCACCGGGGTCGCCCCGGTCGACCCCGGGATGCCGGACAGCGCCTCCACGCCCGACCACCCCTCCTCGACGGCGAGCGCGACGAAGCCGTCCCAGTCCTCCCCCGCCGCGACGGTGACGTTGGCACCGCCGCACTGGTCCGCGCGAGTCGACGTCCACACCCGAGGTCGCGACCTTCACGACCGTGCCGGCGAACCCGGCATCCGCGACGACCAGGTTCGACCCGCCCCCGAGCACGAGCAGCGGCTCGTCGGCGTCGTCGACCTCACGCACCGCGTCGACGAGCTCGTCCGGGGTCTCGACGACGACCATGCGCGCGGCGGGGCCGCCGACCCGCATCGTCGTGTGCGCGGCGATCGGCTCGTCGTGCAGCTCCTGCATCAGTCGAGCCGCACGACCGCGATGCAGCGGCCGAGCACCTTCTCGCCCTCGCACGTCGTGGTGACGTCGACGGTCACCCGACCGGTCTCGGCGTCGACCGACTTGACGACGCCCTGGACGACCAGCTCGTTGCCGGCGACCGGCACCACGACCGGCTTGGTGAACCGGGTGCCGAACTCCACGACCCGGCCGGCGTCGCCGGCCCAGTCGGTGACGACGGTGGCCGAGGCGCCCATCGTCCACATGCCGTGGGCGATGACGTCGGGCAGCCCGACCGAACGGGCGAACGCCTCGTCCTGGTGGATGGGGTTCTGGTCCCCCGACGCGTTGGCGTAGGCGACGAGCGTGTCGCGGGTGACCGGCACGGTGACCGGGCCGACGACGTCGCCGACCGAGACCTCCGAGAGCGCACGGACAGCCATGGTCAGTCCTCCCCGCCGCGGACGACGATCGTCGACGTCGACGTGGCCAGGGCCTCGCCCGTGGTCGTCGACAGCTCGGTGCGGGTGGTCACCATCGCGTGCCCGCCCGCGGAGCGCACCGCGTCGACGGTCGTGGTGCCGAGCACCTCGTCGCCCGCCGTGATCGGGCGGTGGTGCACGAAGCGCTGCTCGCCGTGGACGACCCGGCTGTAGTCGATGCCGGCCTCGGGGTCGACGACGTAGGCGCGCTCGGCGGCCTGCGAGAACCGCACCGCCATCGTCGGTGGGGCGATGACGTCGGCGTACCCGGCCGCCCGGGCCGCCTCGGCGTCGGTGTGCACGGGGTCGGCGGAGCCGACGGCGGCGGCGAAGGCCGCGATCAGGGCCGCGTCGACGGCATACGGTCCACTGGGCGGATAGGTCCGCCCGACGAAGTCTGGGTTCACGGCCATGGCGCCCACTCTAGGAGAACGAGCGGCGAACAGCGAGAGGCCGCCGTCACCCGGACGGGTGCGGCGGCCTCTCGGGCTGACGAGGGGTCAGCGGGTCTCGCGGTGCGCGGTGTGCTTCTTGCAGCGCGGGCAGAACTTGGCCAGCTCGAGCCGGTCGGGGTCGTTGCGGCGGTTCTTCTTGGTGATGTAGTTGCGCTCCTTGCACTCCGTGCACGCCAGGGTGATCTTGGGGCGGACGTCGGTGGCCTTGGCCATGGGGGCAACCTGCTCTCAGAAAAGTGAATCGATCGATGGGTGTCGGGCCAGCACACGAGGGCTCGCGCGACACCAGCACAACAGGATACGCAACCTCGGGCATTCCCCGAAATCGCGACCTCGGTAGCGGGAGCGGGGCTCGATCCCGCGACCTCACGATTATGAGTCGTGCGCTCTAACCAGCTGAGCTACCCCGCCAGGGGGGTCGACCGGGCCTGCCTCTCGACCGGCCCCGGCGGACCAGAGCCCCCTGTCGGAATCGAACCGACGACCTTTTCCTTACCATGGAAACGCTCTACCGACTGAGCTAAGGGGGCGTGCGCCACCGGCGGAGACCGCCCGGGCGCGACGGAGACATTACACGCTCAGGATCGGTCCAGCGAAATCCGCGCGTCGACGAGCGAGGGGCCGTACCAGGTGAGCAGCCGACCCGACACCAGGCGCGTCGGCGACCTGCCGGAACGCCTCCGGCCCGTCGTCGGGAGTGAAGACGTACGGCTCGTCCGGCAGCAGCACCAGGTCGGCCGCGGCCGGGTCGTCCAGGGCCGCGAGGTCGACCGCCGGGTAGCGCCCCGGCACCCCCGCCGTCGACACCTCGAAGCCGGCCCGGGCGAGCAGGTCGGCCGTGAACGTCGGCCGGCCCACCACCATCCACGGGTCGCGCCAGACCGGCACCACCACGCGCGCCGAGGCGCCGGAGGCACGGGCCCGCACCACGCCGTCCTCGGCGGCGACCAGCCAGCCCGGGTCCTCCCCCACCTCGAGCACCTCCCGCAGCAGCCGCCGCATCGACGCCACCGCCGCCGGCACCGTCTCGATGTCGGTGACCCAGACCGGGATGCCGCGCTCGCGCATCCGCCGGACGTCGAGCTCGCGGTTCTCCTCCTTGTTGGCCACGACGAGGTCGGGTCGCAGCGCCGCCACCGCGGCGAGGTCGGGGTTCTTGGTGCCGCGCACCCGACCGCACCCCGCGCGCGGTCGAGGTCGGCAGGGTGGGTGCACCAGTCGGTGGCCCCGACCAGCCGCTCGGGGCAGGTGGCGGCCAGCGCCTCGGTGAGCGACGGCACGAGCGAGACCACGCGCGCGACGACCCCGGGCAGCTCGACGGCGTGCCCGAGGTCGTCGGTGAGAGTTCGCGGCATCCGACCGGCGACCGGTCAGCGCGGCGCCATCCGCAGCGCGCCGTCCATCCGGATCGTCTCGCCGTTGAGGTAGTCGTGGTCGACGACCGCGAGCGCGAGCTTGGCGTACTCCTCGGGGCGCGCCAGCCGCGCCGGGAACGGGACGCCCGCCGCCAGCCCGGCGCGGAACTCGTCGGACACGGTGGCCAGCATCGGCGTCTCGACGATGCCGGGCGCGATGGTGACGACCCGGATGCCGTACTGCGCGAGGTCGCGCGCGGCCGGGAGGGTGAGCCCGACGATGCCGCCCTTGGACGCGCTGTAGGCGGCCTGGCCGACCTGGCCGTCGAAGGCGGCGATGCTCGCGGTGTTGATGACGACGCCGCGCTGCCCGTCGGCGTCGGGCTCGGTGGCGGCGATGGCCTCGGCGGCGACCGCGAGCACGGTGAACGAGCCGACCAGGTTGATCTCGACGACCTTGCGGAACAGCCCGAGGTCGTGCACCCCCTTGCGGCCGACGATGCGGGCCGAGGGGCCGATGCCGGCGCAGTTCACGACCGTGCGCAGCGGCCGCGCGGGGTCGTCGGACGCCTGCGCGACGGCGGCGCGGACCTGCTCCTCGGACGTGACGTCGGTCGGGGCGTACTCGACCCCCTCGACGGCGGGGCCGGACGCGCAGGCGTCGGGCAGGTCGAGGGCGACGACGCGGGCGCCCTGGGCGGCCAGGGCCGCTGCGGTGGCGGCACCGAGGCCGGAGGCCCCTCCGGTGACGATGGCGGTGGTGTTCGCGAGCTGCATGGCCGTCATCCTGCCACCGGTCGCGACCGCCCCCGGCGTCGGTGGCGGGCCGTACCGTGGGGGTCATGGAGCTGCGCATCGGTGGGCACGTCGACCAGGCCGACCCGGTGGCGGAGGCCGCCGCCCGGGGGGCGACGCTGAGCCAGTTCTTCCTCGGCGACCCGCAGAGCTACAAGGGGCCGGTCGTGCAGTTCGCCGGCGGCGCCGCGGCGCTGAAGCAGGCGGCGGCCGAGGCCGGCATCGACCTCTACGTGCACGCGCCCTACCCGATCAACGTCGCGTCGACGAACAACCGGATCCGCATCCCCGGCCGCAAGCTGCTCCAGCAGCACCTGCACGCCGCCGCCGAGATCGGCGCCAAGGGCGTCATCGTGCACGGCGGCCACCTCGGCAAGGACGAGGACTCCGACGTCGGCTTCGACAACTGGCGCAAGTGCGTCGACGGGCTCGAGATGCCGGTGCCGCTGCTCATCGAGAACACCGCGGGCGGCGACAACGCGATGGCCCGCCGGCTCGAGGCGATCGAGCGGCTCTGGGAGGCGATCGGCCGGGCCGAGGGCGGCGACACCGTCGGCTTCTGCCTCGACACCTGCCACGCCCACGCCGGCGGCAACGACCTCGGCAGCGTCGTCGAGAAGGTGCGGGCCATCACCGGCCGGGTCGACCTGGTGCACTGCAACGACAGCCGCGACGAGTTCGACACCGGCGCCGACCGGCACACCAACCTCGGGTCGGGTCACATCGACGGCGCCGACCTCGCCGACGTCGTCCGGGATGCCGGCGCCCCGGTGGTCGTCGAGACGCCCGGCGGGGTCGAGGGCCAGTCGGCCGACATCGCCTGGCTGCGCGAGCGGCTCGCCGGGTAGGCGAGCCGCTCGCAGGGCCGGCCGCACGGCATCCCGTGCGGCCGCGCCCGACTCGCTACACCGTGGCCGTCGTCTGTGCCCGGCGCTGGGCCGCGCTCGCGCCCCAGTGGCCGACGTCGAACAGCGCGGCCACCCCGACCCAGAACCAGTCCCACCCGCTCAGGCCGCCGGCCTGCCAGAGGATGACGTAGATCAGCGTCGCGAACGGCAGGAAGATCAGGCCGAGCAGCGGCCAGATCCACGAGTCGAACGCGGCGTCCACCCGGGCCGGGCGGGCGATCCAGATGATGAGCAGACCCAGGCGCGGGAAGATCCCGGCGAAGATCGCGAACAGACAACCCATGGTGTGGCTCCTTCGGCGGGCGCGGGTCGGAGTGCTGGGGGTCAGTGGCCGGGGCCGGTGACGGTCATCTGGCGCTCGGTGTGGTGTGCCCGCCCCTTCGCCGCGAGGGTCGGGCAGGCCTCCTCGATGTCGCGGGCGAGGGTGTCGACGTGCTCGCGGCTCATCGTCTCCTTGACCAGGGCGCGCATGATCGTCACGTCCTGGGCGTTCGGCGGCAGGGTGTACGCCGGCACCATCCAGCCGCGCTCGGCCGAGAGCTGCCAGGCGATGTCGAACTCGTCGTAGCTCTCGCTCGCCGGCGAGCCGGAAGGCGACCAGCGGCAGCTGCTCCTCGTCGCGGCCGATGATCTCGAACCGGCCCATGGCCTCGAGCTTGTCGGCGAGCACCCGGGCGTTCTCCTGCATGTTCTTCATGATGTACGTGTAGCCGGCGCGCCCGTAGCGGACGAGGTTGTAGTACTGCGCGAGCACCATCGACGGAGCCGGTGGAGAAGTTCAGCGTGAAGGTGGCGTCGGTCTTGCCGAGGTAGTTCTCCTCGAAGACCAGGTCGGGGGCCAGGTCGGACGTCTCGCGGAAGATCAGCCAGCCGATGCCGGGGTAGACCAGCCCGAACTTGTGGCCCGGAGACGTTGATCGAGCGCACCTGCTCGAGCCGGAAGTCCCACGGCGAGTCCGGGTAGAGGAACGGCCAGACGAAGCCGCCGCTGGCCCCGTCGACGTGCAGCGGCACGTCGAGGCCGCGCTCCTTCTTGATCCGCACGAGCAGGTCGTTGATGCCGACGATGTCGTCCTTGTGGCCGGTGAACGTCGTGCCGAGCACGGCTGCGACGCCGATGGTGTTCTCGTCGACGTGCGGCGCGACGTCGTCGGGGCCGATCGTGTACTTGCCCGGGCTGCAGCGGCACGATGCGCGGCTCGACGTCGAAGTAGCGGCAGAACTTCTCCCACACGACGTGCACGTCGCCGCCGAAGACCAGGTTCGGGCCGGTCGGTCGGCTTGCCGGCCGCCTCGCGACGGGTGCGCCAGTTCCACTTCAGCGACAGCGCGCCGAGCATGATCGCCTCGGACGAGCCCTGGGTGCGGGCGCCGGTGGTCTCACCCGGCGCGTGGAACAGGTCGGCGAGCATCCGGATGCAGCGCTGCTCGATCTCGGCCGTGCGCGGGTACTCGGCGTGGTCGATGAAGTTGCGGTGCAGGTTCGTCGGCGATGATCCGCTGCGCCTGCGGCTCCATCCACGTGGTGACGAAGGTGGCCAGGTTGCGGGCCGGGTCGCCCTCGAGCGCGAGGTCCTCGCCGACCAGGCGCATCGCGTCGGTCGGCGACATCCCCGCCGTCGGGGAAGGTCGTGGCTCGGCACCTCCTCGGTGGCGAAGCGGTTGCCGAACAGGGCGGCGTCGGCGTCGGACGGGACGTAGCTGGTCATGCGCTTCTCCTTGGTGGGCGGACGGCGAGAGGTCTACGGGGGCGCGGGCGCGGCGCGTCGGCGGCGCGGACGCGACGGCGCGGCGCCAGGCCGGGAGCATCAGGGCGGCGCCGACGAGGAAGCAGACGGCGCCGAGCAGGGTGCCGGCGACGGACGACCCGGGTGTCGAGCACCTCGTCGGTGCTCGGCAGCACGTAGCTGGCGAGGGCGGACGCCATGAACAGCACCGAGCCGAGCATGTTGATCCAGGCGATCCGCCACGGCAACGACGCCGGCGTCGAGCCGCAGGAACCGGCCGCGACACGGCGAGGATGCCGAAGGCGCTGGCGACGAGGAAGAGCACCGACCCGAAGAGGTCGGGCCGCCAGACGTAGCGGTCGGACTGCGGCGGCGGTGGCGTTGTGCGTCAGGGCGGCGAAGGTGCTGATGTTGAAGAACAGCGTGCCGGGGAACTGGGTGGCGGCGGCGAGCCAGTTGCGGTCGTGCGGCAGCCAGCCCAGCAGCCGCACCGCGCGCCGGCACGGTGCTGGGCGACCTGCGTCGACGCCGGTCGTCGCGGGGCTCTGCGCCTGCACGAGCTGGCAGAACGAGGCGCGAGGTGAAGAAGATCGAGCCGACGAAGTAGGTGATGCCGTCGACCCAGCCCCCGACGGCATCGAGCGTAGGCCGGCACCGAGCCGAGCACGAAGCAGGCCGAGCCGACCATGAACAGCCAGGCGATCGCCGCGTTCAGGCGTGCTGGTCGCACGGTCATCTGGCTGGCTCCCTCTCGACGACGGGCCGACCCGTCCACTATCGAGTGGCCCTCACCGCAGCGGCTCACCCCGACCGGGTGACCCGCGGGCGAGCTCGCGGGCGGTGCGGTCGTCAGGCCGGTGCGGCGACGGCATCCCCCGGCGCGGCCGGTGCAGCGGCTGCGCGGGCTCGGCCGGCTGGGCGCGGCCCCGGCGTCGGCAGCATCGTGGTGACGACGAACGCCACGACGACGGCCACGATGACCTCGGGGGTGATCTGCAGCCCGTCGCTGCCGAGCAGCAGGGTGGCGAGCAGCACCGAGGTCAGCGGCAGCCGGAGCATCGCGCAGCACATCGCGCCGATGCCCATGCCGATCGCGGGCGCGAGGCTCATGCCGGGCAGCCCGCTCATCGCGATGCCGAGCACCGCCCCGATGAACATCGCCGGGAACACCGGGCCGCCCCGGAAGGCGCTCAGCGACAGGCCGTAGGCCAGCATCTTGCACAGACCGAGCACGACGAGCGTCGCGACCGAGTAGTCGGCGGCGTTCGCCACGAGGTTCGGCAGGGCGTCCTGGCCGGAGAAGAGCACCTCGGCTGAAGCCGTTGCCGGTGATCAGCTGGTAGGCCATGGCCGTGAGGCCGATGAGCAGCCCGAGCGCCGACGGTCACCGGCACCCGGTTGCGGTGCACGAGCGGGCGCACGCGACAGGCCGACCCAGCGGACCGCCCAGCCGAGCAGCGCCCCGAGGAGGCCGACCGGGCATCGCCCAGAGCAGGGTCGCCAGCGGTGGGGTCGACGCCCGGGGGGCACGGTGGTGAGCGCCAGCGAGAAGGTGCCGAGGCCCGGTCCAGGCGTCGAGGCCGAGGAAGACCAGGGCGCCGATGCCGGAGGCGAGCAGGCCGGGCAGCGCGACCAGGCTGAGGGTCGCCCCCGCGATGCCGGCCGCCTCCATGATGAGGAAGGCGCCGAGCAGGGGCGAGCCGAGCAGGGTGCTGATCGCGGCGAAGCTGCCGGCCGACGCCATGATCGTCACCGCCATCGGCGGGGCGTCCTTCTTGACCAGGCGCACGGTCAGGGCCGCGAGGCCGCCGCCGATGGCGATGAGCGGCGCCTCGGGGCCGAGCACCGCACCCAGGCTGAGCGTCGCGAGCGACGGCGAGGACGATGCCGGGCAGGTGGCGGTCGACCGGCGGCCCGCCCCGATCTGGAAGCCGAGGGCCGGCGAGTGCCCGCCGGGCCCGGGCAGGTAGCGGATGGTCAGCGCGACGAGCAGCCCGCAGAGCATCAGCCAGGGCACCGGCCACCAGGCCGGCGCGGCCGCCGTCGAAGAGGTCGGCCGGGCAGGTCGTCGAAGAGGTAGCTCCTGCAGCGCACCCGACCAGGGCGAGGAAGCCGTAGGCGACCGCCGAGATCGGGATGCCGAGCAGCGCGGCGAGCACCAGCGCCGAGAGGTAGGCCCTGGAGCGGACGACGCTCACCGGGTCGAGGGCGGCGCGGCCCCGGCCGGGGTCGCGGGGGCGGGCGTGGCGGTCACCGGGATCGGTCTCCTCGTGGGCGCTGGCCCCGGCCGGCCCGGGACGCGCCCCAACGTAGCGCCGGGCTCCGCGGCCGGCACCCACCCTCGGCGGGTGAGCGAGCCGGTGCGGCTACACGTTGCGGCGGTACTGGCCGCCGACCTCGAAGAACGCCTCGGTGACCTGCTGCAGCGAACACACGCGGGCGGCATCCATGAGCACGGCGAAGACGTTCTCGCCCGACGTGGCCGACGCCTTGAGCCGCGCCAGCGCCTCCTCGCGCCTCGACCCGGTGCTCGGTCCTTGTACGCCGTGACCCGGGCGAGCTGGCCCTCCTTCTCGACCTCCGAGGCCCGGGCGAGGGTGACCTCGCGCGGCGCCTCGTCGGTGTGCGGCTTGCGGAAGGTGTTGACGCCGACGATCGGCAGCGAGCCGTCGTGCTTGCGGTGCTCGTAGAGCATCGACTCGTCCTGGATCCGCCCGCGCTGGTAGCCGGTCTCCATCGCTCCGAGCACCCCTCCGCGCTCGGAGATGCGGTCGAACTCGGCGAGCACGGCGGCCTCGACCAGGTCGGTCAGCTCGTCGACGACGAACGCGCCCTGCAGCGGGTTCTCGTTGACCGCGAGCCCCCACTCCTTGGTGATGATCATCTGGATCGCGAGCGCGCGGCGCACCGACTCCTCGGACGGGGTCGTGACGGCCTCGTCGTAGGCGTTGGTGTGCAGGCTGTTGGCGTTGTCGTAGATCGCGACGAGCGCCTGCAGCGTGGTGCGGATGTCGTTGAAGTCCATCTCCTGCGCGTGCAGCGAGCGGCCCGACGGTCTGCACGTGGTACTTCAGCTTCTGGCTGCGCTCGTTGGCGCCGTACTTCTCCCTCATCGCGATCGCCCAGATCCGGCGGGCGACCCGGCCGATGACGGTGTACTCGGGGTCCATGCCGTTGGAGAAGAAGAACGACAGGTTCGGCGCGAAGTCGTCGATGTCCATGCCGCGGGCGAGGTAGGCCTCGACGTAGGTGAACCCGTTCGCGAGGGTGAACGCGAGCTGGCTGATGGGGTTCGCCCCGGCCTCGGCGATGTGGTAGCCGCTGATCGACACCGAGTAGAAGTTGCGCACCTGCTGCGCGATGAACCACTCCTGGATGTCGGCCATCATCCGCAGCGAGAACTCGGTGGAGAACAGGCAGGTGTTCTGGCCCTGGTCCTCCTTGAGGATGTCGGCCTGCACGGTGCCGCGCACGACCTGCAGGGCCTGCGCCCGGATGCCGTCCGCCTCCTCCGCGCTCGGCTCGCGACCCTGCTCGGCCGCCCACGCCTCGACGGCGCGGTCCATCACGGTGTTGAGGAAGAAGGCGAGGATGGTCGGCGCCGGGCCGTTGATCGTCATCGAGACGCTGGTCGTGGGCGAGGTGAGGTCGAAGCCGGCGTACAGCTCGCGCATGTCGTCCAGCGTCGCGACCGAGACGCCGGACGTGCCGACCTTGCCGTAGATGTCGGGCCGCTTGTCGGGGTCGCGGCCGTAGAGGGTGACCGAGTCGAAGGCGGTGGAGAGCCGGGTGGCGGGCTGGCCCTGCGAGAGCATCTTGAACCGGGTGTTGGTGCGGAACGGGTCGCCCTCGCCGGCGAACATCCGCGCGGGGTCCTCGTTGTCGCGCTTGAACGGGAAGACGCCGGCGGTGAAGGGGAAGTAGCCGGGGAGGTTCTCGCGCCGCAGGAACGAGACGAGGTCGCCGTCGTCGGAGTAGCGGGGCAGCGAGACCCGACGGATCCGGTTGCCGGACAACGACTCCCGCACCAGGGAGGTGTGGATCTCCTTGTCGCGCACGGTGACGACCTGCTCGTCGCCGGAGTACGCCTCGACGACCGACGACCAGCCGGCGAGCTGGCGCGCGACCGACAGGGGCAGGTCGTCCTGGGCCGAGTCGAGCAGCGCGTCGACGCCGGCGCGGTCGGAGCCGGCCCGCGCGAGGTCGGCACCGACCTCGGTGAGCCGCTGCACGCGGCGGGCGGCGTCGGCGAACCGGCGGGTGTCGTCGTGGTAGCCGCGCACCGTCTCGGTGATCTCGGCGAGGTAGCGCACCCGCTGCGGGGGCACGACCTGGCGCAGCACCGACGAGTGCCGCACGGCGACCGGGGCGAGCGCGCCCTCGGACACCTCGAGGCCGACCTCGCCGAGCAGGCCGCGCAGCTCCTGGTAGAGCGCGGTGACGCCGTCGTCGTTGAAGGTGGCGGCCGAGGTGCCGAACACCGGCATGTCCTCGGGCTTCTTGCCGAAGGCGCCGCGGTTGCGCACCATCTGGCGGCCGACGTCGCGCAGCGCGTCCACGGCGCCGCGGCGCTCGAACTTGTTGATCGCGACGACGTCGGCGAAGTCGAGCATGTCGATCTTCTCGAGCTGGCTGGCGGCGCCGAACTCCGGCGTCATGACGTAGAGGTTGACGTCGGCGAAGGTGGTGATCGCGGCGTCGCCCTGGCCGATGCCGGGGGTCTCGACCACGACGAGGTCGAAGCCGGCGGCCTTGAGGATGGTGAGCACGTCGCCGAGCGCCTCGGGCACCTCGCGGCTGCCGCGGGTGGCGAGCGAGCGGAAGTAGACCCGGTCGCCGTCGAGCGCGTTCATCCGGATCCGGTCGCCGAGCAGGGCGCCGCCGCCGCGGCGGCGGGTGGGGTCGATCGCGATGCAGGCGACCCGCAGCTTGTCCTGCTGGTCGACCCGCAGCCGGCGCACCAGCTCGTCGGTGAGGCTCGACTTGCCCGACCCACCGGTGCCGGTGATGCCGAGCACCGGGGTGTGCCGCGCGGCCGCGGCCTGCTGCAGCTCGGCGCGCAGGTCGTCGTCGAGGTGGCCGGTCTCGGCCGCGGTGATCGCCCGGGCCACGGCCGAGCGCTCGCCGGAGATGACCGCCGCCGCCGTGGTCGGCGCCCTGCTCCCACAGGTCGGTGTCGCAGGCCGCCACGACCTGGTTCGACCATGCCCGGGAGCCCGAGCCGCTGGCCGTCCTCGGGGCTGAAGATGGTGACGCCCGCCGCGCGCAGCCGCTCGATCTCGGCCGGCACGATGACCCCGCCGCCGCCCCCGACGACCTTGACGTGCCCCGCGCCCGACTCGCGCAGCAGCTGCACGAGGTACTCGAAGTACTCGACGTGCCCGCCCTGGTACGAGCTGACGGCGACGCCCTGCACGTCCTCCTCGATGGCGGCGTCGACGACCTCGCTGGACGCTGCGGTTGTGCCCGAGGTGGATGACCTCGGCCCCCTGGGCCTGCATGATCCGCCGCATGATGTTGATCGACGCGTCGTGCCCGTCGAACAGGGCGGACGCGGTGACGATGCGCACCGGGTGCTCGGGCACGTGCAGGTCGGGCGTCGAGGTGGTCGGCTGCGCTGCCATGGGGGTCCCTTTCGTGGCGTTCTCCCGATACTAGGACGTCCTAGTACCTACTCGGAAGTCACCAGCGGTCCCTCGCCCATGCCGATGCAGCCAGCGGCTCCGTGCGAAGGTGAAGTTTGCTCCGGGCGGAAAGTCGGTCAGCGGGCGACGGCGGACGCGTACGGGTCGGGCGCGGCGGCATCGACCAGCCACTCCGGCACCGACCGCAGGAACGGCTCGTCGACCCGGCTCACCGGCACGTCGGCCTGCAGCCGGCGCCACGACTCGGCCCGGTGCAGGCACGAGATCCGCTCGGCGTCGGAGAGCAGCTCGCGCAGCGTGGCGCGGTCCCACCGGTCGGTCCACGGCTCGAGGTAGGCGTCGACCGCGCGCCGCACCTGCGGGCCGTCCGGCTCCAGGCCGAGGCGGTTGCGCATGATCCACAGCGGGATCCGGGCCGCGGTCAGCGGGTGGGTCCACAGGGCGTCGCCGAGGTCGATGTAGGCGATGGCGCCCCCGGGCCGCCGGAACGCGTTGCCCAGGTGCAGGTCGTTGTGCTGCAACGACGGCGGGATGCCGCTCGCGGCCAGCCGCTCGGCCGCGTCGCGGATGCGCGGCAGGCCGTCGGCGACCGCGGCGGCCTCGGTGTCGTCGAGCCGCCGCGGGTCGGCGTCCGGGCAGGGCGCGCGAGGCGTCCGCCAGCGTCGTCACCCAGCCGACGACGGCGTCCGGCTGCTCCGGGAAGGTGGGCACGCCCGGTCGCGAGCACGGCCTCGGCGTGGTCGGCGAGCACCTGCTGCACGTCGGCGAACCCCTGCACCACGTCGACCCAGTCCGGCACCGGCGGCACCTCCTCGTCGTGCCACATCGGCAGGCCGAGGTCGGCGGTGGCCAGCCACCCGCGCTCGCGGTCGACGGCGAGCGGCGTGGCCACGGCATCCGGGACGAGCGTGTCGACGACCTGCACCAGGGCCGCCTCGAACGCCTGCGACGGCGCGTTCTCCTTGACCCACACCCGGCCGGCGTCGGTCTCGACCCGCGCCACGACCGACCAGAACCGCACCCGCTCGCGGACGACCGGCGCGGTGGCGCGCACCCCGGCGGCGTCGAGGGCCGGCACCAGCCAGGCCGCCAGGTCGGCCAGCCACTCCTCGCTCTCCCAGCGGGCCGGGAGGTCGCGCTCAGGCACGGCGCCCCGCGACCCACTCGATCGCCTCGGCGTAGCCCTGCACCCCGTGCCCGATGACGTGGTGGTCGCACACGTCGGTGAGGTAGCTGTGGTGGCGGAACGCCTCGCGGGCGTGGATGTCGCTGATGTGCACCTCGACGCGCGGCACCCGGCAGGCCGACAGCGCGTCGCGCAGGGCGACCGAGGTGTGCGTGTAGCCGGCGGCGTTGACGACCAGCCCGGCGATGCCGGCGCGGCCCTCCTGCACCCAGTCGACCAGGGTGCCCTCGTGGTTGGTCTGCCGGAAGTCGAGCACCAGCCCGGCCCGCTCGGCGGCCTCGAGGCAGAGCGCCTCGACGTCGGCGAGGGTGGCGCTGCCGTAGACCTCGGGCTCGCGCTCGCCGAGCAGGTTGAGGTTCGGGCCGTTGAGCACCAGCACCGTGCGGTCGTCCATGCCCCGGAGTATGCCGGTCCGGTCAGGGCGCCGCAGGTGGGATTCCGGCGCGGCGGGGTTGCGCGAGCTCCTGCTACCGCCTGGTATCGGTTGTGCCTGACAACGGGTACCAGGCGGTAGGTCAGGTCGCCGCCGGCGGAGCTCCGGGTGCGGGGGTGGCGCGGGCCTGCGTCGAGCGCCTGGGCCGGGCCGGCGTCAGGGGCGGTAGTCGTCGGTCTCGTAGGGCGTGCACGACGTGGCCGAGGCGGACGCGGGCAGCGAGTCGCGCGCGGTGGCGGCCCGGCTGCGGCCGAGGTTCCACGCCAGCCAGTCGTCGGTCTGGAACGGGCCGCTCGACGCGGAGGCCGTGAGGCACGACGCCATCTCGGCGGGGAGCCGCTCGACGATGACCGGCGTGGCGTCGGCGCCGAGGGTGCTCAGGTAGCCGGTGTCGAGGCTCGACCCCGCCTCGAACCGGTCGATGTTGCGCCCGGCGACCCAGGCGTCCGGGTTCATCGCGGCGAAGACCGAGCGCGAAGACGGCGGCCGAGACGAGCACCGCGCGCGGCACCCACCAGCCCGACAGGCGCACCCCGGCGACGAGGAGGAACACGACGACCAGGCCGAGCCACAGCTCGAAGCCGTCGACGAACACGCGCAGCACGGTGTAGCCGAAGGCGTCCTGGTACAGCGACATCCGGTAGAGCGCACTGGCGACGACCGCGAGGGTGAGCACGCACAGGGCGCCGAGCAGCACCCGCAGCAGCACCCGGTCGCGCACGGTGTCGCGCGGCGGCGACGTGCATGGTGAGCCCGACGACGACCACGGTGAGGAAGGTGGCCACGGTGAGCTGGCCGAAGCCCTGGTGCACGTACTCGGCGTAGGTGAGGCCGGTGGTGCGCTCGCAGGTAGTCGTGACCGCCCCACATCGCCGTGGCCTGCGCGACGAGGAAGCCGGCGAACAGCGCGACGACGATGCCCACGGGCACGCGCCCACTCCCAGCGGTGCGCGACCCGGCGGCTCTCCGGCAGGGTGACCCCGTCGACCGGCGGCGGGTTCAGGGCGAGGTAGGCGCCGGCCAGCGCGACCCCGGCCACCAGGACCAGCACGAAGGTGCGCGCGACGATGGTGTCCCAGCCGAGGTCGGGGATCAGGGCCTCGGCCCACGAGCCGAACAGGGCGTCGCCGGAGGCGAACAGGCCGCCGAACAGGGCCAGCGCCACCAGCGAGAAGCCCGATGGTGCGCAGGATCGGCCAGAGCTTCGACACCTTGCTCGTGGCGGTGATGGTGCGGCCGAGCAGCGGCAGCCCGCGCAGCGCCGGACAGCGGCCACGCCATGACGCTGAGCGGCACCGACAGCAGGGTGCGGGCCCGGGTGGTGCCGGCGGCGGCCACGACGACGCCGACGAGCACGGCCAGCGCGACGACCCCGCCGGCGTCGCGCAGCATCGTCGTCGTCGCGAGCAGCGGCGGCGAGCACGGCGCAGGCGATCGTCCACGGGTCGCGGCGGTGCCGGGCCACGACCCACATCAGCAGGCCGGCCGCGAGCATCGTGAGGCACACGGCCAGGCCGACGTTGCGCTCCGGCCAGGTCAGGGCCGCCCACGCGCCGATGCCCAGGGCGGCGAGCACGGTCAGGGGCTGGGCCGGCACGCCCTGCTCGGGCCAGATGCCGTCGAGGGCACCGCCGCCCGCGCCGGGCACGGCCGGGCGCGGCACCGGCGGGGGCGCCGGGTCGCGGGGTCGCGGGGGTCGGGGCGGGGGCCGCCGGTGGGGTCTGGCTCGTGGGGGTGGTCGGTGCGGACACGGTCCTCTCCTGACGGAGGTGGGTGGGCCGACCGGCGCGGGCGCGCCGGGGCAGGACGGCGCGCAGGTGCGCGCCGGTGGTTCCGGTGGGGGTCGGCAGCGCGCGTGATGGTGCCGCCGTGCAGCTCGCAGACCCAGCTCGCGATCGCCAGGCCGAGGCCGGTGCCGCCGGCGGAGTCGCCGCCGGAGCCGAACCGGTCGAAGACCCGCTCCACGCGGTCGGCGGGGATGCCGGGGCCCTCGTCGTGCACCTCGAGCCACCAGGTGTCGTCGTCGACCGCCGCGCGCGACCACCCGCACCTCGCCCTGCGGCGGGCTGTGCCGCACCGCGTTGTCGACGAGGTTGGCGACGAGCTGGGCCAGCCGGGCCGGGTCGGCGACGACGGTGAGGTCGGCCGGGTGCGTCTCGTGGCGCACCAGCACGGGCCGCCCACCGACGAGGGCCTCGGCCACGGCCGCGCCGAGCAGGTCGCCGACCCGCACCTCGGTGAGCGCCAGGGGCGCGGCGCCGGCGTCGATGCGGGACAGGTCGAGCAGGTCGCCGACGAGGGCGCTGAGCCGCTCGCTCTGGGTCAGGGCGGCCCGCAGGGCGTCGTCGTCGGGCCGCACGACGCCGTCGACGAGGTTCTCGAGCAGGGCGCGCTGGGCGGTCAGCGGGGTGCGCAGCTCGTGCGACACCGTCGCCACGAGCTGGCGGCGCTGCTGGTCGGCGGTGGCGAGGTCGGCGGCCATCGCGTTGAACGCCCGCGCCAGCGTGCCGACCTCGTCGGACGAGGTGGCGGTGACCCGCTGCGCGTAGTCACCCGCCGCCATCCGGCGTGCGGCGGCCGTCATCTCGCGCAGCGGCGAGGTCATCCCCCGGGCCAGCCACTGGGTCACGGCCAGCGCCGCCGCCACGGTGACGGGCACGCTCATCCACCACGGCACCTCGGCCACCTCGCCGACCCCGGCCACGACCACGGCGACGACCACGCTGGCGCCGACGAGCAGGCCGAGCTTGACCTTGATCGAGGCGACGCCGTCGAGCGGCCGGTCGGTGTTCACGGCGCGACCTCGAGGGCGTAGCCGACGCCGTGCACGGTGCGCACCCGGTCGGCGCCGATCTTGGCGCGCAGCGCCTTGACGTGGCTGTCGAGGGTGCGGGTGCCGGAGGCGTCGGCCCAGCCCCAGACCTCGCGCATGAGCACGTCGCGGCTGCGCACCGTGCCGGGCTCGGCGGCGAGGGCGCAGAGCAGGTCGAACTCGAGCGGGGTCAGGTGCACCTCGGCGCCGCGCACGGTGACCCGCCGGCGCGGCCTCGTCGATGGCCAGGCCCCCGACGTCGGTGCGCGCGTCGCCGGATGCCGCGAGCGCCGCGGCCCGCTCGACGCGGCGGAGCAGGGCCCGGATGCGGGCCACCACCTCGCGCATCGAGAACGGCTTGGTGACGTAGTCGTCGGCGCCGACCGCGAGCCCCACCAGCAGGTCGGTCTCGTCGTCGCGGGCGGTGAGCATGAGCACCGGCACCGGCCGGGTGGCCTGGATGCGGCGGCACACCTCGAGCCCGTCGAAGCCGGGCAGCATGAGGTCGAGCACGACCAGGTCGGGCGCGTGCTGCTCGAACGCCTCGACCGCGCCGGGGCCGTCGTGGGCCTGCTCGACGACGAAGCCCTCGGCGCGCAGCCGATCGGTGACGGCCTGGTTGATCAGCGGCTCGTCCTCGACCACGAGGATGCGCGCGGCGGTCGTGCGTCCCCTCGGTCATGCTGCGAGCGTAGGACCGCCGGGGTGTGGCCCGTGGGGGCACCGTGTGGAGATCGTGTGAAGGTGCGCCGGGCGGCCCGGCAGGCGGGTCAGGCGGGCAGGCGGCGCTGGGTGCGGAAGGCCGTGGGCGTGATGCCGGTGCAGCGGGTGAAGTGGTGGCGCAGCAGGGCGGCCGACCCGAAGCCGGCGTCGCGGGCCACGGCCTCGACCGGGAGGTCGGTCTCCTCGAGCAGCTGTCGGGCGCGCAGCACCCGCTGGTCGGTGACCCACTGGTGCGGCGTGGTGCCGGTCTCGGCGACGAACCGCCGGGCGAAGGTGCGCGGTGACATCGCGGACCGCCGGGCGAGGTCGTCGACGGTGAAGGCCTCGTCGAGGTGGTCGAGCATCCACTCGAGCACCGGCCCGAGGCTCTCGGCGGTGGTCGTGGGCACCGGGCGGTCGATGAACTGGCGCTGGCCGCCGTCGCGGTGCGGTGGCACGACCATCCGGCGGGCGATCGCCGTGGCGACGGCGCTGCCGAGCTCGGTGCGCACCAGGTAGAGCGCGGCGTCGATGCCGGCGGCCGTGCCGGCGCTGGTGATGACGGTGCCGTCGCGCACGTAGAGCACGTCGGGGTCGACCCGGGCGAGCGGGTTGGACTGCGCGAGCTCGGCGGTGTGCTGCCAGTGGGTGGTGCAGCTGCGCCCGTCGAGGATGCCGGCCGCGCCGAGGGTGAAGGCCCCCGAGCACACCGACATGACCCAGGCCCCGCGGTCGACGGCGTCGCGCAGCACCTTCACCACGGCCGGGGACGGGGTGCGGGCGGCCGAGGAGGCCGGCACGGCGATCAGGTCGGCGTCGGCCGCGGCCTCGAGCCCGAACGGTGCGGTGACCGTGGTGCCGTTGCGCGAGTCGAGCGGCCCGGGCGTCTCGGCGCAGACCCGGTAGTCGAAGGCGGGCACGTCCTGCTCGGTGCGGTCGATGCCGAACACCTCCGCGAGCACCCCGAACTCGAACAGCGAGACGGGCTCCTGCAGGAGCACGGCGACGGTCTTCAGTGCCATGCCGACCAGTATGGCAGATAATTGACGTACATCGTCATATCCGCCACTCGTGGCAGGTATTGGTTGAACGGCAAACTCGTGCCATGGACACGAACAGCACCCTCGAGACGATCATCACCCTCGCCGCCATCGGCGGCCTCGTGGCCCCCGTGGCCTACCTCATGGAGCGCACCAACCGGCGCGAGCGGCGCGAGCACGGGGCCCGCACCACCTGGACCTGGACCCGCTACGACTCCGACAGCCGCCGGATCGCCAACGAGATCCACGCCCTCGACGGCGCCGCCCACCGCTGACCCGAGTCGTCCCGCCGTGAGTGCGTGAGGTGAAGATCGCCGCCGGCAGCCGGTTCCGCACCCACGTCCGCGAAGAGGGCGACTGAGCGGCTCAGGAGTTGCGGCGGCCGATCAGCCAGCCGAGCACCAGGCCGAGCGAGCCCGGCCACGGCGTACGGCGCGTAGTTCTTGACGAGCACCGGCAGCACGGTCGCGCCGAGGTCGATCGAGTCGTCGGCGGCCGGCGCGGGAGCCGGGCGCAGCGGCCGCGGCGCGGCGGGCCGGGGCGGCGGATGCCGACGCCCGGCGGCCCAGCGGATGCCGTGGAGCCGCGTCCGGAGCGGCGGACCGCGGTCGATGCCGTCGACCCGGCGGCGGTCGCGGCACCGGCGGCCGGCCGCGGGAGCCGCGGCACCGGCATCCGGCGCCGTCTCCGCCTCGGGCTCGGCGAACTGGCGCTCGATGCACGCGACGAACTGCTGGAGCAGCTTGTCGCTGACGTCCTGCATCACCCCGCGGCCGAACTGCGCCGGCTTGCCGGTGATCGACAGGTCGGTGGTGACGTCGATGCGGGTGCCCTCGCCGACGGCGCGAGCTGCACCGTCACGGTGGCGCCGGCGGTGCCGTTGCCCCGCTTGTCCTTGCCCTTGGCCTCGATGACGGCCCGGTGCGCCGCGTCGTCGCGCTCGAGGAACTGCCCGGTGCCGGCGTACTGCAGGGCGATCGGGCCGAGCTTGACCTTCACCGTGCCGGCGAACCCGGACTCGTCCACCGAGGTGACGGTCGCGCCGGGGAAGCAGCTGCCCACCCGCTCGAGGTCCATGAACGTGGCCCAGGCGTCGTCGACGCTCGCCGGGACGGTGAAGTCGTGCGTCAGCTCCATGCGGTGGTCAGCCTCCGCAGCGCGGTGAGGACGGCGCGACGGGTGAGCACCCGTCGCGAGGTGGCGCCGGTAGTCGGCGTCGCCGTTGAGGTCGCTCGGCGGGTTGGTGCCGTCGGCCACCGACGTCGCAGGCGTCGCCGAGGTCGGCGGCGGACCGGCCGACCAGGGCCTGCCTCGACGCCACGGGCGCGCAGCGGGGTGTGCCCATGTTGGTCAGCCCGATCCGGGCCTCGCTGATCGTGCCGCCCTCGGCCTTGCACGGCCACCGCGATGCCGACGATCGACCACTGGTGCGAGACGCGCACGAACTTCTCGTAGTGCGACCCCCAGCCGGTGTGCTTCGGGATGCGCACCTGCGGTGAGCAGCTCGCCCTCGGCGACCGAGGTCTCGAACAGGTCGTGGAAGAACTCGGATGCCGGCACGGTGCGCTCGCCCGCCCGCGCCGACGATGACGAGCTCGGCGTCGAGCGCGAGCACCGGGGCCCCGACGTCGCCGGCCGGGTCGGCGTGGACGAGCGCCCCGCCGATCGTGCCGCGGTGCCGGATCTGCGGGTCGGCCACCTCGGCGACCGCCTTGGCGAGCAGGGCCGCGTGCTCGTGCACGAGGTCGCTCGTCGAGCAGGTCGCTGTACGGCGTCATCGCGCCGATGACGAGGTGGTCACCCTCGTCGCGGATGCCGCGCAGCGCCTCGATGCGGCCGAGGTCGACGAGACTGTCGGGTGCGTTGAGCCGCATCCGCAGGATCGGCAGCAGGGACTGGCCCCCGCCCATCACCTTGGCGTCGTCGCCGCCTGCGGCGAGCGCCGCGAGGGCCTCGTCGACGGTGGTGGGTGCGAGGTAGTCGAATGCCGCGGGGATCACTGTGCCTGCTCCGTCCGTCGCGCCGGCTCGAGGGGTCCTGGTTGAGGGAGTCGTCCGCGAAGTGCGGCTGCGGCCTCCCCGGTCACGTCGCCGGAGTGCCGCGCCGGCCGGCCTGGATGGCCTTCCACACCCGTTCGGGCGTGCACGGCATCTGGACGTCGTCGACGCCGAGGTGACGCACGGCATCCACGATGGCGTTGACGACCGCCGGGGTGGAGGCGATGGTGCCGGCCTCGCCGACGCCCTTGGTGCCCGAGCGTGTTCGTCGTCGACGGCGAGGTGGTGTGGTCGGTGACGAAGCTGATCGTGTCGGCCGCCGTCGGCAGCGTGTAGTCGACGAAGGAGCCGGTGACCAGGGTGCCCTGGTCGTCGTACTCGGCGCCCTCCCACAGCGCCTGCGCGATGCCCTGGACGAGGCCGCCGTGCACCTGGCCCTCGACGATGAGCGGGTTGATGATCGTGCCGATGTCGTCGACGCAGACGTACTTGCGCATCGTCGTCGCGCCGGTCTCGGTGTCGACCTCCATGGCGCACAGGTGGGTGCCGTGCGGGAAGGAGAAGTTGACCGGGTCGTAGGTGGCGTCGGCGTCGATGCTCGGCTCCGACGCCGTCGGGCAGGTTGTGCGCCGGCGAAGCGTCGCGAGCGCGATCTCGGCGATCGCCGATGCCCTTGTCGGTGCCCTTGACGCTGAAGCGGCCGCCGGAGAACTCGAGGTCGTCGACGCTCGGCCTCGAGCAGGTGCGCCGCGAACGGCCTTGGCCTTCTCGATGACCTTGTCGGCCGCCAGGACCAGCGCCTCGCCGCCGACGACGAGCGAGCGCGAGCCGTAGGTGTCCAGGCCCTTGGGCGCGATCTGGGTGTCGCCGTGCAGCACCTCGACGTCCTCGAACGGCACGCCGAGCCGGTCGGCGACGATCTGGCTCCACGCCGTCTCGTGGCCCTGGCCGTGCGGCGAGGTGCCGGTGATGACCTCGACCTTGCCGGTGGCGAGCATCCGGATGCTGGCGTGCTCCCAGCCGCCGGCGCCGTAGCTGAGCGACGCCGAGCACCCGCGAGGGGGCCAGGCCGCACATCTCGGTGAAGGTCGAGACGCCGATGCCGAGCTGCACCGGGTCGTTGCTCTCGCGGCGGCGCTTCTGCTCGGCCCGCAGCTCGTCGTAGCCGAAGAGCTCGCTTGGCCTTGGCGGTCGCCGCCTCGTAGTTGCCCGAGTCGTAGGTCATGCCCGGCCACCGTGGTGAACGGGAACTCGTCGTGCGTGATCCAGTTCTTCTCGCGGATCTCGAGCGGGTCGACCCCGACCTCGGCGGCGAGCTCGTCCATGATCCGCTCGATGGCGAAGGTCGCCTCGGGCCGGCCGGCGCCGCGGTAGGCGTCGACCCAGGTCTTGTTCGTGAGCACCGTCTGGCAGTTGAACTGGTAGGCCGGGAACTTGTAGATCGAGTTGAACATCCACGCGCCGAGCACCGGCACGCCGCCGCCGACGATCGCCGACGTAGGCGCCGAGGTCGGCGAGCAGCTCGACCTTGAGGCCGGTGACCGTGCCGTCCTTCTCGGCGGCGAGGGTGAGCTTCTGCCACTGGTCGCGGCCGTGGTGGCCGGAGATCATCGACTCCGAGCGGGTCTCGGTGAACTTGCACGGGCTTGCCGAGCTTGCGGGCGACGGCGATGGTCGCGAACTCCTCGGGCGTGGTCTGCAGCTTGCCGCCGAAGCCGCCGCCGACGTCGGGGGCGATGACGCGGACCTTCGACTCGGGGATGCCCGTCGTCGCGGCGATGCGCGAAGCGCAGGATGTGCGGGATCTGGGTGGCCGATCCACACCGTCATCTGCTCGCCGGTGGGGTCGACGACCGTCGAGCGGGGCTCCATGAAGGCCGGGACGAGCCGCTGCTGGCGGTACTCGCGCTCGATGACGATGCCGTCGTCGCGGGCCTTGGCGATGGCCTCGTCGACGTCGCCGCCGGTGCCGGCCTCGGCCGAGTCGAGCTTCCAGAACGCCGACTTGTTGGTGCCGAGGTCGGGGTGCGCGAGCACCGTCGTCGGTCGACGGCCTCCTTGAGGTCGAGCACGGCCGGCAGCTCGTCGTAGTCGACGTCGACCTTCTCGGCGGCGTCGCGCGCGGCCGCTGGCGTGCGGGCGACGACGACGGCGACGATCTCGCCGGCGCAGGCCACGTGGTCGATGGCGACCGGCAGGTGCGTGGGCGTGACTCTGCTCGGCGGTGATCGGCCAGGCGTTGATGTTGACGCCCTGGCTGTCCTCGAGGTCCTTGCCGGTGAAGACGGCCGACGACGCCCGGGGCGGCCTTGGCCTCGGCTGCGTGTCGATGGCGGTGATCCGTGGCGTGGGCGAACGGGCTGCGCACCATGGCGAGGTGCAGCATGCCGGGCAGCTGGATGTTGTCGGTCCAGCGGGTGCGGCCGGTGATCAGGCGCCGGTCCTCCTTGCGCTTGCGCGCCTGGCCGATCTCGGCGGCGGGCCGGTCGTCGACGGCGGTCATGACGCCACCGTCGTCACCGGGGAGTCGTCCTCGACGGCAGCGCCGCCGGCGGCCATCGTGCTCGCGCAGGCCGCCACGGCCTTGACGATGTTGTGGTAGCCGGTACAGCGGCACAGGTTGCCCTCGAGCCCGACCCGGATCTCCTCCTCGGAGGGGTTCGGGTTCTCCTTGAGCAGGTCGAGCGACTGCATGATCATGCCCGGCGTGCAGTAGCCGCACTGGAGGGCGTGGTTGTCGTGGAAGGCCTGCTGCATCGGGTGCAGCTCACCGCTCACCGAGATGCCCTCGATCGTGGTGACCTCGTGCCCGTCGGCCTGCACGGCCAGGACGTTGCACGACTTCACGCTCCGGCCGTCGAGGTGGACGGTGCAGGCGCCGCAGTTGCTGGTGTCACAGCCGACGACGGTCCCCACCTTCCCGACGGTGTCGCGCAGGTACTGGACGAGCAGCGTGCGGGGTTCGATGTCGTCGGAGCACAGGACTCCATCGACCGTGACGTTGACCCGAGTCATCGTTGACTCCTTCGAGCAGGTGTGGACCGTGACGTGTTCGTGATCCTCACCTGAAGTGACCCGCGCCACAAGGGGTTCGACGAGATCCACAGGTAACTGCTGGCCAGGGGCCTTTCCTGTCAGGAAACCTCGGCCGACGCGTGGTGGTGGATCGAGCCGCCGGTCTCCTGCAGCCGCTGCCCGCCGCCGCCCCACTGCAGGGCGACGATCTCGGCCGCGATCGACACCGCGGTCTCCTCCGGGGTGCGGGCGCCGAGGTCGAGCCCGATCGGCGACGACAGCCGCTCCAGCTCGGCGTCGGTGATGCCGGCCTCGCGCAGCCGCTCGAGCCGGTCGTCGTGGGTGCGCCGCGAGCCCATCGCGCCGACGTAGGCGACGGCCGGCATCCGCAGCGCCACCTCGAGCAGCGGCACGTCGAACTTCGGGTCGTGGGTGAGCACGCAGACCACGGCGCGCCCGTCGACCCGGCCGGCCTCGACCTCCGCGGCCAGGTAGCGGTGCGGCCAGTCGACGACGACCTCGTCGGCGGCCGGGAAGCGGGATGCCGTGGCGAAGACCGGGCGGGCGTCGCACACCGTCACCCGGTAGCCGAGGAAGGCGCCGACGTGCGCGACCGCCGCCGCGAAGTCGATGGCGCCGAAGACGAGCATCCGCGGCCGGGGGGCGTAGGCGGCGACGAACACCCGCAGGCCCTCGCCGCGGCGCTCGCCGTCGGGCCCGTAGGTGAGGGTCTCGGTGCGCCCGGCCGCGAGCAGGCCGCGGGCGTCGTCGGCGACCGCGGCGTCGGCGCGGTCGCTGCCCAGCGAGCCGGTCGGCATCCGGTCGGCGTCCTCGGGGCGCACGACGAGCCGCCGCCCGACCCAGGCCGGGTCCGGGTGGTCGATCACCGTCGCGACGGCCACCGGCCGCCCGGCCTCGATGTCGTCGCTCGACCTCGCCCAGCTCGGGGAAGGTCTCCTGCGAGACGGTCTCGACGAAGACGTCGAGGATGCCGCCGCAGGTGAGGCCGACCGCGAACGCGTCGTCGTCGGAGACGCCGTAGCGCTGCAGCACCGGGTCGCCGGACGCGACGACCTCCTGGCCCAGCTCGTAGACCGCGCCCTCGACGCAGCCGCCGGACACCGACCCGACGGCCTCGCCGTCGGGGCCGACCAGCATCGAGGCCCCCGCGGGGCGGGGCGCGGAGCGGAACGTGGCGACGACGGTGCCGACGCCGACCGCCTTCCCGTCCCGCCACCACTGCATCAGCTCGGGTAGCACGTCACGCACGGGCGACCACCTCCGTCAGCTCCTCGAACGCCGCCAGGGAGTGCCCCGCGACGAAGTGGTCGACGTGGGGCAACACCGCCATGATGCCTCCCTGCACCGGTTCGTAGCCCGCCCGGCCCCGGTGCGGGTTGACCCAGACCACCCGGTGGGCGACCGCGCGCAGCCGGCGCACCTGCTCCCCCAGGGCCTCGGGCTGGTCGCGCTCCCAGCCGTCGCTGAAGACGACGACCACGGCGCCGCGCGCCATCCCGCGCCGCCCCCACCGGTCGAGGAACACCTTGACGCCCTCGGCCAGCCGGGTGCCACCGGACCAGTCCGGGATGGCGTCGCCCGCGGCCACGATGGCGCGGTCGGGGTCGCGCTGGTGCAGCGGCCGGGTGATGTGGGTGAGCCGGGTGCCGAGCGTGAACACCTCGACCGGCATCCCGGCCACGCAGTAGGCGTGCGCGAGCCGGATGAGCGCGTCGGCGTAGCCGCTCATCGACCCCGAGACGTCGACGAGGAGCACGACCTTGCGCGGCCCGGGTGCCGCGGCGGCGCCAGCGCACCTCGCCCGGCTCCCCCATCCGGCGCAGCGTGGCGCGCAGCGTGGCGCGCGCGTCGACGGCACCACGCCGGGATGCCGTGTACCGGTGCGCGCGTCGGCGCGGGGCGCGCGGGCGCAGGGCGCCGAAGAGGGCGGCCAGCGGACTCACGCTCGCGGCGGGTGAGGGTGGCGACGTCGCGGTGGCGCAGCACCTCGGTCGAGCTCGCCTGCGCGCGAACGACATCCGGGTCGTCGGCGCCCTGCGCCGGTCGGGCTCTCGGTGGCGCCGAGGCCGGCCTGGGCCACCAGGTTCGGCAGTGGGGGGCGGTCCTTGGTGCCGGCGCGCTGGCCGCTGAACCACGCGGTGTAGACGAGGTCGTAGCGCTCGAGGTCGGCCGGTGAGGCGCACAGCGTGGCGCGCCCGGCGAAGTAGACCGCGGGCTGGTCGTCGAGCCCGACGGCCGCGACCGCCTCGAGGTAGGTGCGCTCGCGGTCGGCGGTGACGGCGACCCCGGCCGCGCGCAGGGCGCGGGCGAAGCCGAGGAGCACCTCCTCGGGCTGGGTGCAGCGTCGTCGCCGTCATCGGGTCAGCATCACGTCGAGGGCCTTCTTGACCCGCTCGGCGTCCTCGCGGTACTTCACCGCCACCCCGAGCGTGGCGGCCGCGGTCTCGGTGTCGAGCTCGCGGGTGCCGAGCTCGTGCAGCGCGCGCGCCCAGTCGAGGGTCTCGGCGACGCCCGGCGGCTTGAGCATCTCGCGGTCGGCGCGGATGCCGTGCACCGCGCGCACGACCTGCTCGGCGAGCGCCGTCGACACCTCGGGGGCACGGCGGGCGACGATCGCGAGCTCGCGCTCGATGCCGGGGTGCTCGAGCCAGTGGTAGAGGCAGCGGCGCTTGAGCGCGTCGTGCAGCTCGCGGGTGCGGTTCGAGGTGAGCACGACCACGGGCGGCACGGATGCCGTGACGGTGCCGAGCTCGGGGATGGTCACCTGCCAGGTCGAGAGCACCTCGAGCAGGAAGGCCTCGAACTCGTCGTCGGCGCGGTCGACCTCGTCGATGAGGAGGACCGCGGGGGCGTCGCGCAGGGCTCGCAGCACCGGGCGGGCGATGAGGAAGCGCTCGTCGAACAGGCCCTGCTCGACCTCCTTGACGTCGCGCGCGGCACCCTCGACCGCCTCGAGCGCCCGCACGTGCAGGATCTGGCGGGGGAAGTCCCAGTCGTAGAGGGCCTGGGTGGCGTCGATGCCCTCGTAGCACTGCAGCCGGATGAGCGGCAGGTCCATCGTCTCGGCGAGCGCCTCGGCCAGGGCGGTCTTGCCGGTGCCCGGCTCCCCCTCCATGAGCAGCGGCCGGCCGAGCCGCAGGGCGAGCCAGGTGATCGTCGCGAGGGCGTCGTCGGCGAGGTAGCCGGTCTCGCCGAGCGCATCGGTCAGGTCGTGCGCCGTGCCGAACGTCGTCCTCGGGTCCATGGCGCCAGCATCCCTGACGACGTGCCGATCCGGAAGCGAACGTCCAACCGGGTCCCACATCGGCATCCCGTCGGACCAGCCGCCCAGAAGCTCGCACGTGCGGGGTTATCGCTGTCAGATCGGCCCCGCCCCTGCATCAACCCGCACGTGCGGGGTTCGTGTCGCTGCGACCCGCTGGGCTGTCGGTGCGGCAGGTCGCTCAGAACAGGGCGACGACCGCCGCGACCAGCTCGCCGAGGGCGAGGCCGCCGACCAGGCCGGCGACGACCACCGGCAGGCGCCCGTCGGCGAGCACCGAGAAGGCCGGCTGCTCGGGGTGCGGGCGGGCGAGCCGCCGCGAGCGCAGCGCCTCGAGCAGCACCCAGCCGGCCAGGGTCGCCCCGATCACGGTCGGCAGCGACCACGGCGGGGCCGAGCGTGTCGAGGGTGAGCCGGCCGATGGTCAGCGACCCGACGAGCAGGGCCAGCCCGGTGCGCCGCCAGGCCAGCGCGGTGCGCTCCTGGGGCGCGGTGGCGTCGGACGCGGGCCGGGGCGACCCGGCATCCGGGCGGTCAGCCACCGGTGAAGCTGGCGACGCCCAGCACGACCGCGGCGACCGCGACCGCCGCGAGGACGACGAGCATCGCGGGGTTGCTCGGCAGGGTGCGCCCCTCGCGCATCGCCCGCTCGGTGCGCGACCAGCCCGCGCCAGGCCGCCCCGGCGGTGAGCAGCCCGGCGAGCGCGAGGGCGCCGGCGAGGAGGTTCTGCACCACGTCGGTCAGCGGCAGCGGCAGCGCGTCGATGGCGGCGGCGCCGGCGACGAGGGCCAGCGCGGTGCGGATCCAGGCCAGGAAGGTGCGCTCGTTGGCCAGCGAGAAGCGCGGGTCGGGCTCGGTGCCGTGGGCGTAGACGCTGCTCGGCCAGCGGTGCTCGGGGTCGGTCACCGGGCCATCATCCCCGCTGCAGGTCGTCGAGGTCGCCGGCCGTGTCGAGGTCGCGCCCGGTGGCGAGGTCGCCGCACTCGACGAGGTCGTGCGGCGTGGCGCGCAGGTGGTCGCGGGCGCCCCGGTCGCCGCGCGCCGTGGTGATGACGGCCGCCCAGTGGTCGCGGCCGAGGGCCACCGGGTGGCCCGGGACGCCGTCGTAGGCGGCCCGCGCGAGGGCCGCGCGCCCGTCGGGCCCGGCCGCGTCCAGGACGCGCTGGATCGACCTCGGCGCCGACGTCGGGCAGGTCGACGAGGGTGACGAGCGCGAGGTCGTCGTCGCCCGCCCCGAGGTGGGCCAGCCCGGCCCGCAGCGAGGCGCCCATCCCCTCGTCCCAGTCGTCGGCGTGCACGACCTCCGCCCCCGTGCCCTCGACGAGCGCCGCGACCTCGTCGCCGGAAGCGCCGACCACGACGACCACGCGGTCGCACCCGCCCGCGGTCACCCGGGCCACGGCCGTCTCCACGAGGGTCGGGCCACCGTCGGCGAGCCGCACGAGGGCCTTCGGGCCGCCCATCCGGCGGCCGGCACCGGCGGCGAGCACGAGCCCCACGGTGGTCATGGCGCCAGCCTGCCACGCGGGCCCGATCGAGTTCGGGTGGCGCCGTCGCGCCCGCGGGAGTTGGGTGTTCGCGTGACCGCGGCCGTCGAGGAGGAGTCGGCCCTGCTGCTGCGCTGCCCGGCGGCCGAACCGGCGGTCGGGCGGTGGCGGGCCCGGCTCGACCTGGCAGCGGGCGTCGGGGTGCCGGCCCACGTGACGGTGATGTACCCGTTCGCGGCCGGTGGGCCGACCTGTCGGCTGCCGACCACGCCCGGCTCGGCGCGGCTGTTCGCCGCCGTGCCGTCGTTCACCCTGGTCGGCGAGCGCACCGCGTGGTTCGGCGACGAGGTGCTCTACGTCGAGCTCACCGGGGCGGCAGCCGTTGCGAGCCTCACCGAGGCGGTCACCGCCGCCTTTCCCGCGTACCGGCCCTACGGCGGCGCCTTCGCCGAGGTGGTTCCCCACCTGACGGTCGGTGACGACCACGACGGGTCCGCGCTGCGCAGCCGCCGAGGATGCCGTGCGCGCCCACCTGCCGTTCACCCAGGTGGTCACCGAGGTCGAGCTGTGGAGCGGGCCGCCACCGGTGTCCGGTCGCGGCCGATGGCGCCTCGTGCGCGCCTATCCCCTGGGCTGAACCGCCGCGTCGACCAGGACGCGAGCCGACTGCGCGGCGCGCGCGGCGGCATCCGGGTCGGCGTCGAGCGCACCGCTGGCCAGGCCGCCGTCGAGCAGGAGGGTGAGCGAGCGGGCCAGGCCGCGCGGGTCGGGCGCACCGGCATCCGCCGCCAGGCCGGTGACCCACTCGAGCACCGCGGCCTTGTGCGCGACGGTGCGGTCGTGCACCGGGGTGCCCGGCACGGCCTCGGCCGCCGCGTTGATGAACGCGCAGCCGCGGTAGCCGTCGCGCCGGCAGGCGGTGCCGAGGGCGTCGAAGAGACCGACCAGCTCGTCGGCCGGGTCGGGGCCGGCGGCCGCGGCGGCATCGTGCAGCTGGCCGCTCCAGATGCCGTCGACCTTGTCGAGGTAGGCGACGACGAGGTCGTCCTTGGCCGGGAACCACTTGTAGAAGGTCGCCTTGGCCACGCCCGACTCGGCGATGATCCGGTCGACGCCGACCGCCCGGATGCCGTGGGCGTAGAAGAGCCGGAACGCGGTGTCGAGGATGCGGTCGCGGGCGGCGGTGGGGGCCATGGGGTTGATAGTAGACAGATCTGTCTGCTAGCGTCCACTTCGACGTAGACAGACCTGTCTACCACCCGCCTCCCGACCCCCAGGAGCACCCATGAACATCGCAGTCCTCGGCACCGGCTCGGTCGGCCGCGCGATCGCCGGCCGCCTCCACGAGCTCGGCCACGCCGTCACCGTCGGCACCCGCGACCCGCAGGCCACGCTGGCCCGCACCGAGCCCGACGCCATGGGCAACGCCGCCCTTCGCCGGCTGGCACGCCGACCACGCGGACGTCGCGCTCGCGACCTACGCCGACGCGGCGGCGGGGGCCGAGCTCGTCGTCAACGCCACGAACGGGTCGGCCGCGCTCGAGGTGCTCGGCCTCGCCGGCGCCGAGAACCTCGCCGGCAAGCCGCTGGTCGACATCTCGAACCCGCTCGACTTCTCGCAGGGCTTCCCGCCCACGCTGTTCGTCAAGGACACCGACTCGCTGGGCGAGCAGGTGCAGCGGCAGTTCCCGCAGGCGCGGGTGGTCAAGACGCTCAACACGCTCACCGCCGACCTGATGGTGCACCCGACGACGCTCGGCGCCAGCAGCACGGTGTTCGTCTCCGGTGACGACGCCGCCGCCAAGGCGACCGTGACCGACCTGCTCACCTCGTTCGGGCACGACGACGTCGTCGACCTCGGCGGCATCGAGACCGCCCGCGGCACCGAGATGTACCTGCCGATCTGGCTGCGCCTGATGGGGGCGCTGGGCACCGCGCAGTTCAACGTCAAGGTCGTGCGCTGACCCGCCGCTGATCTCGCCCGATGCCGGAAGTCCTTCGACCCTGGCACCACTTCCGCAGGCGGTCACGCACGTGAGGGCCTCGCCGGTCAGGGGGTGGACGTGGCCTCGATCGCCGCGATGATCCGGGGGCGGATCTCCTCCGGCGCGATGACGGCGTCGACCGAGCCGACCTGCGACGGCCCGGTGGATGTCGTGCACCCGGTCGAACTCCGAGGCGACCCTGCCGAGCATCTCGGCCCGCACCGCGGTGCGCACCGACGCCAGCTCGGTCGCCAGGGCGGCGCGCTCGGCGCCACTGGCCTCCCCCACCCGGGTCTGCAGGTCGGCGACCCGCGGGTCGGCGGCCGTGCGGGCGTCGACGTCACGGGCGAAGACGACCGCCGCCGCCGGGGCCCCGCCGATGACCGAGGCGAACGAGCCCTCGACGGCGAGCACCGTCATCCGCGGGTTGAGCGCCTTGGAGAACACCACGAACGCACCACCGTGGTAGCGCGAGACGACGACGAAGACGATCGGCCCGTCGAAGTTGACGACCGCCCGGCCGATCTCGGCGCCGTACTCGAGCTGCAGCGCCCGCATCGAGTCGGGTGACCCGTCGAAGCCGGACAGGTTGGCGAGCACGACCAACGGCCGGTTGCCGCTCGCCGCGTTGATCGCCCGGGCCGCCTTCTTCGACGAGCGCGGGAAGAGCGTGCCGGCCGTGTAGACGTCCGGGCCGTCGGTGGGCGGCACGCCGCGCCTCGGCACGGTCTTGGACTCGATCCCCAACAGGCACACCGGGATTCCACCGATGCGAGCGTCGAACACGACCGCGGTCTCGGCGTCGGCCATGCCGGCCCAGCGCTCGAGGATGCCGTGGTCCTGGTCGGCGACCGCCCGCATCAGGGTGCGGATGTCGAAGGCCTTCTTGCGGTCGGCGTTGGTCGCCGGCGAGAAGATGTCGCCGACCGTGGTGAAGTCGCTGCCCGCCAGCACGTGCGGGTACGGGGTGACGTCGCGGTCGTGCGGGTCGTTCGTCGGCGCCCGGCGCGGGCCGGGCTCACCCGGCGCGACCCAGGTGTTCTCGTAGTGCGCGAGCAGGATGCCGTACGCGTCGACGAGGTCCTTGGCCCAGTACTGCGCCTGGCCGTTGGGGCCCATGACCCGGTCGTACCCGCCGATGCCGAAGTTGTCCTCGGCCGAGACGCCACCGGAGAAGTCGAGCGACTGCTTGCCGGTGAGCACCATCGCCGAGTCGGGCGTCATGACGAGGATGCCCTTGGTGTGCATCAGCATCGTCGCCTCGGCGTTCCAGTACGGCTGCGCCCCGACGTTGATGCCGGCGACGACGACGTTGATCTCGCGGCCGGCCTGGGTGAACTCGATGATCCGCTTGAGCGCCTTGGCGACCCAGTCCATGTTCTCGGTGCCGGAGTCCATCGAGATGCGGGCGCCGGCCGAGAGGGCGAACCACTCCACCGGCAGCCCGCGCTCCTCGGCGAGGTCGAGGGCCGCGATGACGCGGGCGCACTCCGGCTCGGCGACGGCGCCGAGGGCCCGCAGCGGGTCGCCGCAGAGCAGCACCCGGCTCACGCCCTCGGGGTGCAGCGGGGTCGGGGTGGTGACCAGCCCGCAGATCAGCCCGGCGGTGTTCTCGCCGTAGGGGCGCGAGACCGGCACCAGCCGGCCCGAGTCGTCGAGGTCGAGCTCCTGCACCGAGCCCCCGGCACCGGCGACCATCGCGACCAGCTCGTAGGGGTAGACCAGCCCGCGGCGGCGGGCCCGCACGACCTTCTCGGCGTAGCCGTCGAGCGGCGCCACCCGGGTGGTGGGGGGCGTGTCGACGGTGAAGGTGACCCCGGAGCCCGGCTGGTAGGAGAAGCGCGCGCAGATCGGCACGGTGTGGCCCGTGCTCCCCCGCGATGGCGCCCTCGATGCGCACCTCCTCGATGCCGGCGCCGGCCGTCATCGGGGCGACCTTGCCCTGCAGCGCGGTCAGCTGGTCGAGGTCGGCCTCGACCGGGGGCCAGATGTGCAGCCAGACGTGGTTGGTGTCGAGGCGGGCGCCGGCGCCGAGGGTGGCGCGGGCCCGGCGGATCGCCTCGAGGCAGTTGGCCAGGGCCCGCTCGATGTGCGGCAGCGCCGTGACCTTGCCGGTCTCGTCGCGCACCACGACGAGCTGGCGCACCTGGGCGAGCGCCACGAGGCGCTGGTCCTGGGGGTTGCCGGCGGCCACGGCGTGCAGCAGCAGCACGTCCTCGGGCGCCTCGAGCCGGGTGAGCTCGAAGTCGCGCAGCCGCCACAGGTTCAGCCGGCGGCCGACCATCGGGTGCACGTCGCGCACCGGGCGGTCCTCCGTCCATCGACCCGTCCGGCTGCGGGCGGAAGGTGAAGTAGCCGACCTCGCGCTCGTCGTCGGGCACGACGCCCACGGCGACGCGGCGCACCTGGGAGGCGAACGGCATCCCGGCGAGCCTGGTCGCGAGCACGGCGGAGGCCTCCTCCTGGTCGACCGGGAGGTCGGCCCAGTGCACGTAGAGGTCGACGACCGCCTGGTGGCCGGCCGGCCGGTCGGCGACCAGGTCGGCGAGCAGCCGGGACAGCTCGGTGCCGTCGGCGACCTCGTCGATCGTCGCGGCGGTGCTGACCAGGTGCGAGTCGCGCCCGTCGAGGTGGTAGTCGGCCGTGGCGACGGCCCGGCCGTCGACGGTGACCTCGCGCAGGTCGCGCAGGTCGTACTCGCGGTAGTGCCGCTTGATGAGCACGGCGAGCATCGGCTCGCGCGCGGGCACGCCGTGGCGCAGCCGGGCGCCGAGGAAGCGCACGATGCGCTCCGGGATGGCGGCCAGGGCGTCGAGGCGCGCGGTGCGCTCGTCGCCCTCGGGCAGGGCGTCGATCTGCTCGAGCTCGTCGCCCACCGAGCCGAGCACGGAGGCGCGGTCGGCGTCGACGAGCGGCTGGTCGAACCAGCGGAAGCGCACGCTGCGGGCGAGGTCGCCGACGATCGGGAAGCGCAGCTGGGTGGCGGACACCAGGCGGTCGAGCAGCTCGCGCGCCGCGGCCTCGGCGTCGGCCGCCGGGAGCGGGCTCGACGAGCCAGCGCTGCAGGATCGAGGTGGCCATCGACACCTCGGGGGCCGAGCGCTGCTGGGCGAGGAACACCCGGAACACGGCGTCCTCGAGGGCCTCGCTGCGCTCGACGCCGGTGACGCCGTAGTGGCCCAGCACCCGCTCGAGCCGGCCGACGAAGTCGGCGGGCAGGCCACCGCGCTCGGGGTCGAGGGTCTGCAGGTAGGTGTGGAAGTGCTCGCGCGGGCTGTGCACCCGGTTCTCGACGTGCGCCTCCTCGCCGACCGGCCGGTTGCGGCTCAGCTCGGCGAAGTCGGCGAAGACGGTCGAGCAGCTCCATCTCGTCGGTGACCGGCGACCGGCCGGCCGCGGCCAGCTCGTCGCGAGCGGCGAGGTACCCGGCCAGGGTGCGCGTCTCGTGACCCGGGTCGAGGTCGTAGCCGAGCAGCATGGCCGCGAGGTCGGCCCGGGCGTGCACCGCGCGCTCGGCGACGTCACCGTCGACGACGTCGGCGGGCAGGTCGAGGTCGGGGGCCTCGGTGGCGGCCTCGGCGACCGACGCGGCGGCGCCGCCGGTGGGCTCGAGCCGGGCGAGCGCCGCGCCGGTCTCGACCTGGCTGCCGGTGGCGACGTGCAGCTCCTTGAGCCGCGCGGCGAACGGGGCCGGCAGCACGGTCTCCATCTTCATGCTCTCGAGCACGAGCACCGGCGCACCGGCGGCGACCTCGTCACCCACCGCCAGCGGGGTGGCGACGACGAGGGCCGGTGCGGGAGAACGCAGGATGCCGCCCTCGTCGCGGCTGACCCGGTGGGTGACGCCGTCGACCTCGACGAGCTGGACCGGTCCGTGCGACGCGGTGACGAGCCGGTGGGTGCGACCGCCGACGGTGACCCGGCTGGCGAAGTGGCCGATCCGCTCGAGGTCGGCCTCGACCGTGACCACCTGCCCGCTCGGCTCCGCGACCGACACCCGGAAGCGCGACGGCCCGGTGCGGTAGACCGTGACCTTGTAGGCGGTGCCGCGCAGCTTGAGGTCGATGGCCCGACCCACGTCGTGCTGCACCTGCGGCCGGCCGCCGCGGGCGGTCTCGAGCAGCCGGGTGTGCTCGACCGCCTCGGCCTCCTCGTACGCCTCGATGCCGGCGACGACGAGGGCGACGCCCGAGTGCTCGCTCGCGACGAGGCGGCCCTCGCCGCGCACCCGGTCGATCCAGCCGGTGTCGGCCGAGCCGTCGACGACCTCGGGCTGGTCGAGCAGGTCGAGGATGAACGACTTGTTGGTGGCGCCGCCCTCGATGACGACCGTCGTCTCGCGCATCGCGCGGCGCAGCCGGGCCAGCGCCTCGTCGCGGTCGCGACCGTGCGCGATGATCTTCGCGATCATCGAGTCGAAGTCGGCGGGGATCGAGTCGCCCTCTGCCACACCGGTGTCGACCCGGATGCCGGGGCCGGCCGGCAGCTCGAGGTGCACGATGCGCCCGGGCGCCGGGGCGAAGTCGCGGTCGGGGTCCTCGGCGTTGAGCCGGGCCTCGACGGCGTGCCCGACCTCGTCGGGGCGGTGCCCCTTGAGCCGGCCGCCCGACGCGACGTGGATCTGCAGGCGCACCAGGTCGGTGCCGGTGACGACCTCGGTGATCGGGTGCTCGACCTGGAGGCGGGTGTTGACCTCGAGGAAGGCGAAGAAGCGGTCGCGCGGGTGGTAGAGGAACTCGACGGTGCCGGCACCGGCGTAGCCCACGGCGATGGCGAGCCGCTCGGCCGACGCCTTGAGCTCGCCGACCTGGGCGACGTCGAGCACCGGCGAGGCCGACTCCTCGATGACCTTCTGGTTGCGGCGCTGCACCGAGCAGTCGCGCACGCCGATCGCCCACGCCGAGCCCTGGCCGTCGGCGATGACCTGCACCTCGACGTGCCGCGCCCCGGTGACGAGCTTCTCGAGGAACACCACGCCCGACCCGAAGGCCCGCTGCGCCTCGTCGCGGGTGCGCTCGTAGGCGTCGGACAGCTCGGCGTCGGTCGTCGACCTTGCGGATGCCGCGCCCGCCGCCCCCCGCGGTGGCCTTGAGCATCAGCGGGTAGCCGATCCGGGCCGCCGCGGCGATGGCGTCGTCGAGGGTGTCGACCCCGCCACGGCTCCACGGGGCGACCGGGACGCCGACCTCCTCGGCGATCAGCTTGGAGCCGATCTTGTCGCCCAGCCGGCGCATCGCCTCGGGGCTCGGCCCGATGAAGGTCACCCCGATGCGCTCGCACAGCTCGGCGAAGGTGGGGTCCTCGGCCACGAAGCCCCAGCCGACCCACGCGGCATCCGCCCCGGTCTCGAGCAGCGCGCGCTCCAGCACGGCGTGGTCGAGGTACGGGCGCAGGGACGCCGGGCCGAGGTCGTACGCGGCGTCGGCCTCGCGGACGAACATCGCCGAGCGGTCGGCCTCGGTGTGCAGCGCCACCGTCTCGATGCGGTGCCCACCGGGCCCGGCCTGCGCGTTGAGGTCACGCACGGCGTGGATCAGCCGCATCGCGGCCTCTCCGCGGTTCACGATGGCGATCCGCTGGAACATCGGTGGTCCTCCCGGGGGTCCGGTGTGCGTGTCGTCTCTCGGGCGGGCTCGGTGCCGCCGGTTCCCGAGCCTGTCACCATCTCGTGGTGACTCGCGAGTAATGAGCGCGCTCCCCGCGTCCGTTTCCGCGGAACGCCCGCTGGTGCCCGGCGGCCCGCCGCTAGGGTGGCCGCTGCCCAGATGCGTCCCATCGGCGAAGGAGGTCTCGGTGCGGATCGGCGTCCGTCGGCCCGCAGGGTCGGCCTCGGTGCTCGTCGCGAGCCTGCTCGCCTGGGCGCCCTCCTCGCCGCACCGGCCGCGAGCGCCTCGCCGCCCCGGCCGCGAGCACCGCCCGGGCTGCGACCGCCACCCCCGCCGCGACCACGGCATCCGCCGACGACGAGCAGGCGCTCGCCGAGAAGTACGCCCCGGTGATCCGCCTGGTGCAGCAGGCGGAGGACTGCGGGCCGGGCGAGCCCTTCGTGCCCACCGACGTCGACACCCTGCTCGGCAACGACACCGTCGCGCTGCGCGGCCCGTGGGACACCGACGACCTGGTCACGATCGCCCCCTCCGCCGACGACCTCGGCAAGGGGCTACCGGCTACCACCTCGACTTCCCGGGCAACCCGCTCAGCGCCGGGTGCTCCTACGAGGAGTGGGCGAACGAGCAGACCGAGGGCTCGACGCCGACCACGTACGCCCGGGTCGTCACCGAGCCGGGCCGTGAGGGCCTCGCGGTGCAGTACTGGCTGTACTACCCGTTCAACGACTTCACCAACAAGCACGAGAGCGACTGGGAGATGATCCAGGTCGAGTTCGCCGCGTCCGACGCGGCGACCGCCCTGACCCAGGACGCCGACCCGGGTCGGCTACAGCCAGCACGAGGGCGTCGAGATCGCCGACTGGGGCGACGTCAAGCTCGAGGTCGTCGACGGCACCCACCCCGTGGTGCACCCCGCCGCCGGCTCGCACGCCAACTACTACGACGCCGCCCTGTTCCTCGGCCGCTCGGGCCAGCAGGGGTTCGGCTGCGACGACACCCGGGCCCCGGCGCGCCGACGCTGCGACCCGCCGTCGCCCTGGTGCCCTCGGACGCCACCGCGGTCGGTGCGGCCTACCCGTGGCTGGACTACACCGGCCGCTGGGGCCAGCGCGAGAAGAGCTTCTACAACGGCCCGACCGGCCCGAACACCAAGGACCAGTGGACCGAGCCGCTGACCTGGACCGACACCGAGGGCGCCGCGAACGCCTACGCCGTGCCGGCCAGCGGGCTGTTCGGCACCCAGGCGACCAGCTCCTTCTGCGGCATCGTCACCAGCGGCTCGGAGGCGTTGCGGGTGGCCATGAACAACCCCGCGCTGGCCGCGCTGGCGCTGCTCGCGCTCGGCGTCGTCATCCTGTGGCTCGTCCGCCGCACCACCTGGACGCCCCTCCGCCCCGCTGCGGCTGGTCGCGCCGCCGCAGCACCGGCCAGGTCATCGCCGCCGTGTGGCGGATGTACCTGGGCCGCGTGCTGCTGTTCGCGGGCATCGGCCTCCCGATCGCCGTCGCGACGCTGCTGCCCGGCCTCGCCACCGTGTGGATGACGTCGACCGCCGAGTCGCTGGGGGGCAACCAGACGCTCTACGGCGTCGCTGGTCGCCATCGCCGGGCTGGTGCTCATCCTGCTGTCGCCGATCACGCTGTCCATCGGTGAGGCGGCGGCGATGGTCGCCGTCCGCGAGATCGACGAGGGCCGCGCGGTCGGCATCCGCCGCGCCTATCGCGGCGCACTGAGCCGGGCCGTGCCCCTGCTGCTGACCCAGGCGGCGATCGCCGTCGTGCTCATCGCCCTGGCCGTGACGGTGGTGCTGATCCCGGTCGCGCTGGTCGGGCTCGTGCTCAGCCTGCTCATCACGCCGGTCGTGCTCTTCGAAGGAGGTCCGGGTGGGCGGCCATCCGCCGCAGCGCGCACCTGGTGCGCCAGCGCTGGGTGAAGGTGGTGGTGCTGGTCGCCCTGACCAGCGCCCTGGTGCTGGCCGTCGGCCCGCTGCTCGGCACCGCGCTGATCCTCGGCACCTCGCTGCCGTTCGCGGTGAGCAACGCGGTGGCGGGCATCGTCTACGCCCTGCTCGTGCCGATCATCGCGCTCAACACCCTGTACGTGTTCGCCGACATCTCCGTGCGCGAGCAGCTCGAGCCGCCCGTCGAGAAGGCGACCGAGCTGCCCGCCGAGGCCACCCTCGCCTGAGGGCCGCCCGGGTCAGGCGGTCGGCGGTCGGGTTCGCCCGGGGTCAGGCGCCGACGCGCGGCGACGTACGCGGCGACCGCCAGACCGATGATGAGCAGGATGCCGACGACCATCGCGTTGCGCACCAGGGTGTCGCCGAACGTCGCCACCACGGCCCGTGCCGCGTCCGCCGCGACGGGGTCGGCCAGCCGGTCGGTGCCGTTCGCGATCACGACCCGCAGCGCCACGACCGCGGCGCACCAGGGCGAGCAGGGCCGCGCCGGTGAACCAGAGCCCGGCCACCGCGAGGTCGCGGAGCAACCAGGCGCCGGCGACGGCGAAGACGATGACGAGCAGCGGGCCGAGCCAGACCAGCACCTTGAGCAGCTGGTAGTACGACTGCCAGGTCTCCAGCTGCTCGACCGTCGTGATCGGCACCGAGGCCTCGAGCGTCGGCAGCCGGTCGACGAAGGTGAAGCCCGGCGGCGACGAGCTCCTCGCGCACGGCGTTGCCGACCGTCGCGAGCTTGATGCTCACCGTGTCGCCCTCGGTGACGACGGCCCCGTTGGTCGCGGCGTCGCCGTCGAGGGTGGCGACCAGGTCGGCGTGGGCGGTGCGGGTGGCCTGCTCGAAGGCGTTCGCGAACTCGGGCGCCTCCACGACCTTGGCCACGATGGATGCCGTGCGCGTCTCGACCGCGCCCCCGAGGCTGCCGGCGAGGTCGCGCAGCAGGCCCTTGACGAGGTCCGGGGCGGCCATCTGGTCGATGGCGCCCGATGACCCGGGGGGCGACCGCGGTGTCGATGGCCTGGGTGACCTGGGCGGTCATCTCCTGCTCGACCAGTGCCTGCACCTCCGGCGACGAGGCGACCGGGGCCACCCGGGCGACGAACGCGTCGGTGTCGGTCACGGTGCGGGCCGTCCAGGTCGCGATGACGGCGACGGGCACGAGGAGTGCGGCGAGGACGAGCAGCACGATGCCGCCGATCCTGCGAGGGCGAGTGGTCATGCCGGCTCCTTGCCGTCGGGGTGGTCGTCGGACGGCGCGGGGTCCACGGGCCCCGCGGGCTGCGGGCGCGGGGACGCCACGGCATCCGCGGTCGCGCCGTCGTCCGGGTCGTCGTGGTCGCCCCAGGCCCGGTCGGCGCTGGGCGCGACCAGGGCCGCGACCTGCTCCTCGGTCTGGGCGGTCAGCTCGTAGCGCCGCTTGTAGATCTCGAGCATCGCCATCCCGGTGGCCGCGACGCGGCACGCCGAGCAGCGCGCCCGACAGGCCGAACAGCTGGGCGCCCAGCAGGCGCGGCGCCGAACGAGACCGCCGGGTGGAGGTCGACCGCGCGGGCCGAGATGCGCGGCTCGATGGTGAGGTTCTCGACCTGCTGGTAGGCGATGCCCCAGATGAGCACGTAGACGCCGAGGATCGGCTCGCCCGAGGTGAGGCCGACGATCACCGGCAGGGCGATCGAGATGTAGGTGCCGACGTTGGGCACGAACTGGGCGACGATGCCGGTCCACAGCGCCAGCGGCAGCCAGTAGGGCAGCCCGATGACGGCGAAGACGATGCCGCTGAGGAGCGAGTTGATGGCCGCGAGCACGACGCGGGCCGCGATGTAGCCGCCGACCTTGATCCCGGTGAGGTCCCACGCCGCGAGGAAGGGCACCTGCAGGTCGGGGCGCATCCGGCGGGCGAGCCAGCCGCGCAGCCCCGGCATCCCCGCCGAGACGTAGAAGACGAAGAACAGACAGGATGAACAGGCCGAAGAAGCCCGAGAGGATCGCGCCGACGACGTTGAGCACCCCGAGGGCGACGTCGTCGGCGTACGCGGCGATGTCACCCGGGGTGATGCCCAGCCGGTCCGAGGATCGTGTCGAAGGTGAAGTTCGAGCCGGTCACCCGGTTGAACCACGCCAGGGCGTCGTCGGCGATCTCGGGCAGGGCGGCGATGAAGCTCTGACCTGGTCGACGAACAGGCTGCCGAAGATCCACACGAAGACGGCCGAGGCCAAGCCCGACGACGAGCATGACCAGCCCGGTGGCGAGGCCGCGCTGCATCCGCGGTCGCGAGCTTGCTGACCGCGGGCTCCATGGCCAGGGCGACGAACCAGGCCATCAGCACGTAGTAGATCGTCGACGCGCCCGCGCCACACGACGAAGGCGACGAACAGGGTGAGCACGAGCACGCCGACGACCAGCCAGGTGCGGCGCCAGAAGGGCCGGTCCTGGGCGGGGGTGACCGGCACGACGGGGGTCGTGGCCGTGGTCGTGGCCTCCATACCGGTCAATGTAGGGCCACGCGGCTCCCGGGCGTCCCGGCGGCGCGCGACGCGCGGGGATGCCGGCCGCGATCGCCCTCAGGGCGCCGTGGTCACCCCTGCGCCGAGGACGCGGTCGAGGAAGGCGTTCCCGAAGACCCGCTCGGGGTCGACCCGCTCGCGCAGCGCCCGGAAGTCGGGCAGCCGGGGAAAGGCGTCGGCGAGGGTCGCCGGCATCCATCTCGAACACCTTGCCCCAGTGCGGCCGGGCGCCGAGCGGCGCCAGCAGCGTCCTCGATCTCGCGCACGACCCGGCGGACCGCGGGCTCGTCGCGCACCCAGGTGAAGTGCAGGGCCACGGTGTCGCGCCCGTGGGCGCCGCTGAGCCACAGGTCGTCCGCGGCGATGGTGCGGATCTCGGCGACCTCGAGCAGCGGGGCGAACCCGGTCGAGATGCGGCGCAGCCGCGGCGATCGCCTCGAGGGCGTGCTCGCGGGGCACGAAGTACTCGCTCTGCAGCTCGGCCCCGTTGCTCGGGGTGAACGCCATCCGGAAGTGCGGCAGCCGGTCGAGCCACGGCCCCGGCGACCCCGCCCTGGGTCGTCACCGCCTGCGCCGACCCGCCGCGCAGCATGTGCATCGTCCGCCGCGCGGCGACGGGTGCCGAACAGGTCGCCGGCTCGCGCTCCGCGGCGCCGTCGCGGCGCTTGAGCCAGACCTGGTCGACGCCGTCGCCCGTACCGGGTGAAGAGGCTCACGCTGTAGGCGGCGGCGGTGATGTCGTCGAAGTGCTCCTCGAGCACGCGGCCAGGTCAGCCCGGTGCGCACCTCCTGGCGACACCTCGTAGGTGGGCTCCACGTCGAGCTCGAGCCGGGTGACCACGCCCAGCGCGCCGAGCGCCACCACCGACCCGGCGAAGTCCGGGTCGGCCCGCGCAGCCGGCGCAGCGGCACCGTCGGGGCCGACGACCTCCAGCGCCGCGCACGGCCGGCCGCGAGCGACGCCGGTGCGGTCGCCCGAGCCGTGGGTGCCGGTGGCGACGGCGCCGGCCACCGAGATGTGCGGCAGCGAGGCCATGGCGGCCAGCGCCCAGCCCTGCTCCTCGAGGGCGACGGCGAGGTCGCCGTAGCGCACTCCCCCGCTGACCGAGACGGTGGCCGCGCGTCGGGTCGACCCGGATGCCGGCCGGGAGCCCGGCGAGGTCGAGCGAGCGTGCCGTCGGTGTCGGTGAGGTCGGAGAAGGAGTGCCGCGAGCCGATGGCCCGCACGGCCGCGGAGCGACGCGACGACCTCGCGCAGCTCGTCGAGCGTCCGCGGGCGGACCAGGCGGGCGGCGCGGTAGGTGTGGTTGCCGGCCCAGTTGGTGCCGATCGCGCCGCCGTCGCCCGTGGGCTCCACCGTGGTCACCGCGTCGGTGCGGGACCGGTCGAGTCGCGCACCACCAGTCGGGTGGGGAGGCGGACGTGCTCCGGGGTCGGCTCGCGCCCGGCGAGCAGCTCGACGAGCATCCGCAGGGCGGTCGCGCCGATGTCGTGCAGCGGCTGCGCGATCGTCGTCAGGCTCGGGGTGGCAGAGCGCCGACTCGGGGACGTTGTCGAAGCCGACGACGGAGAGGTCCGTCCGGCACCCGCAGCCCGAGCTCGTGGGCCACCTCGATGGTGCGGATCGCGGAGATGTCGTTGGCGGCGAAGACCGCGGTGGGGCGGTCCGGGCGGCGAGAGCAGCTCGCGGGCGGGGCCGTCGGCGGTCTCCGGGCGGTAGCCACCGACCCGGACGAGCGTCGCGTCGACCGGCGACGCCGGCGTCGGCCATCGCCTCGCGGAAGCCGTGCTCGCGCAGGCGCGCGGACTCCAGGTCCTCGCGGCCCCCGAGCAGCGCGATGCGGCGGTGCCCCAGGTCCAGCAGGTGCTGGGTGGCGGCCACCGCGCCGGCGACGTTGTCGGCGTCGACGGTGGGGAAGCCGGCCGGCCCGGTGTGCGGGTCGACGGCGACCACCGGGATCTCGGTCGCGGCCGACGACCACGGTGGGCGTGACGAGGATGGCGCCGTCGATGAGGGTGCCCCCGAGCCGGCTCAGCGACCGGCGCTCCCAGCCGACCGTGCGGCCGTGGTGCCCCGCCGGAGTAGGCGAGCAGCTCGTAGCCGGTCTCGTCGATCGCGCTGGAGACCCCCTTGAGCAGCTCGGTGCTGAACGGCTCGAACTCGGCGACCAGCACCCCGATCACGTTGGTGCGGTGGCTGCGCAGGCTGCGGGCGCCGAGGCTGGCCTCGTAGCCCAGCTCCTCGATGACCTCGGTGACCTTGTCGATCGTCGCTCTGGGCCACGCCGTAGCGGCCGGTTGACGACCTTGGACACCGTCGCGACGAGACGCCGGCCGCCCGCGCGACGTCCTCCATCCGCACCCGCCCGGCAGTCGTCACGGGGCGAGACTACCGGCCGGGCGGCGGGCGACCCGGGGCCGTCCGAAACCGTTGTCGAGGTCGGTGCCACCGCGCGCGTGCCGTCACCGTCACCGGTCGGAGCGGGTGTGCTGCGTCGTGGTCCACCGCTCGTCGTGCGGGGTGACGACGTGGACCCCGCCGGTGAGGTCGACCGAGCGGCGCCCTCGCTGGTCGTCCACGGACGCGCCGACCCACACCTGCAGCTCACCGGGCTCGACCACCCGGCGGCCCGCGCGGTCGGTGAAGGCCAGGCGCGCGGGCGGCACCGTGAAGGTGACCTCGGCCGACTCGCCCGGCTCGAGGTGCACGCGGTGGTAGCCGAGCAGCTGGGCCACCGGGCGGGTCACGGAGCCGACGACGTCGCGGCCGTAGAGCTGCACCACGTCGTCGCCGGCGCCGGCGCCGGTGTTGGTCACCCGCACCCGAGCCGACGACCGGCTCGCCGTCGGTGCCGGCGGGCACCGTCGAGGTCGTCGTGACGCGAACGTGGTGTACGACAGCCCGTGCCCGAACGGCAGCGGCCGGGCGTGGTGGCCAGGTTGGTGACGTCGCCGTCCCCGCCGAGCGCCGGGTGCAGGTAGGTGTACGGCTGCGCGCCGGCCGAGCGGGGCAGGCTGACCGGCAGCCGGCCCGACGGGTTGACCCGGCCGGAGAGCACGCCGGCGATCGCGCCGGCGCCCTCCTCGCCGGGGAAGAAGGCCTGCACCACGGCGGCGCACCGCTCCAGCGCCCAGCCGACCGCGTACGGGCCGGCCGGTGAGCAGCACCAGCACGACCGGCGTGCCGGTGGCGAGCACCGCCTCGACGAGCTCGCGCTGCACGCCGGGCAGCTCGAGGTCGTCGCGGTCGCAGCCCTCGCCGACGGTGCCGCGGCCGAAGAGCCCGGCCTGGTCGCCGACGACGAGGACCGCGACGTCGGCCGCGGCGGCGGCCGCGACGGCGTCCGGCGAAGCCGGAGCGGTCGTCGTCGTCGACCGCGCAGCCGCGGCGCGAACGCGACGTCGGCGCCGGCAACTCGGCTGCGCAGCGCCTCGCAGCACCGTCGGCACGTCGATGCCCGGCGTCGACCCCGGGGTGCTGCGGCGAGCACGTGGTTGACGAACGAGTAGCAGCCGAACAGCGCCTCGGCCCGGTCGGCGTTCGGGCCGATGACCGCGATCCGCGCGCCGGGCCGCCGAGCGGCAGCGTGCCGTCGTTGCGCGAGCAGCACGACCGACTCCTCGGCCAGCCGGCGCGCGAGCGCGCGGTGCTCGGGCGAGTCGAGGTCGACGCCGGTCGGCGGCTCGTCGTCGAAGGTCGCGTCGAGCAGGCCCAGCTCCTCCTTCTGGCGCAGCACCCGCAGCACCGCGCGGTCGACCAGCGCCTCGTCGACCGCGCCCGTCGCGGACCGCGGCGGCGAGCGGTGCCGAGGTAGGCGTCGCCCGGTGGGCAGCTCGACGTCGACGCCGGCGGCCAGCGCCTGGGCGGCGGCCTCGCCGAGGTCGGCCGCGACGTGGTGCAGCAGGTGCAGGAACGCGACGCCGAAGTAGTCGGCGACGACCGTGCCGTCGAAGCCCCACTGGTCGCGCAGCAGCCCGGTGAGCAGGTCGGGGTCGGCGGCGACCGGGACGCCGTCGATCTCGGTGTAGGAGTGCATGACCGACCGCGCGCCGCCGTCGAGGACCGCCATCTCGAACGGGACCAGCAGCACGTCGGCGAGCTCGCGCGGGCCCGGCGTGCACCGGGGCGAAGTTGCGCCCGGCCTGCGAGGCGGAGTAGCCGACGAAGTGCTTGAGCGTGGCGTGCACGCCCGGCCGACTGCAGCCCGCGGACGTAGGACGTGCCGATGGTGCCGACGAGGTACGGGTCCTCGGCGATGCACTCCTCGACCCGGCCCCAGCGCGGGTCGCGGATCGACGTCGAGCACCGGCGCGAGGCCCTGGTGGATGCCGAGCGCGCGCATCGAGTCGCCGATCGCCGCGCCCATCTCGCTCGACGAGCTCGGGGTCGAAGGCCGCGCCCCAGGCGAGCGGGGTCGGGAAGGTGGCCGCCTTCCAGGCCGGCGAGCCCGGTGAGGCACTCCTCGTGCACGATCGCGGGGATGCCGAGCCGCGTCCCGGTGACCAGGTCGCGCTGGAACTCCCACAGCCACGCGGGCCCGCTCGACCGGGTCGACCGGGCGGGTGCCGTAGGCGCGGGTGAGGTGGCCGAGCCCGTGGCGGCGCGAACTCGTCGAGGCCGGCGGCCGCGCCGAACTCGCCCTGCAGCGGCGCGACGGCCTCGCCGTCGCCCTTCTCCCAGAAGCCGACGATCTGGGCGAGCTTCTCCTCCAGGGTCATCTGGCCGAGCAGGTCGAGCACGCGCGTGCGACGCGGCGGTGCGGTCCGGGGCGCACGGTCTGCGGCAAGGGGTCGGGATCGCGGTCACGGTGCGGGTCCTCGAGCGGCTCGGCTGGTGGACTGCGGCCTGGTCCGCGGGCGTGGTCATCCCTTCACCGCGCCCTGCAGGCCGTTGACGATCCGCCGCTGCATGGCGAGGAAGAAGACCAGCGCCGGGATCATCGCCAGCGACGTGAACGCGAGGACGCCGGCCGTGTCCGAGGAGTACTGCGGCCGAGAAGTCTGCACGCCCAGCGGCAGCGTCTGCATGTCGCCCTGAGCAGAGCAGCGGCAGCAGGTAGGCGTTCCAGGTGGCGACGAACGCGAGCACGCCGACGGTCACCAGCGCCGGGCACGCGACAGCGGGAGCAGGATCCGCCAGAAGACCGATGCGGGACGCGCCGTCGATGAAGGCGGCCTCCTCGAGCTCGTTCGGGATCGCCATCAGGAACGGGCCGCAGGATGATGATCGTCACCGGCAGCGCGAAGGCGACCTGCGGGAGGACCACGCCCCACCAGGTGTTCCCGAGGTGCAGCTGCCGGGTGATGATGATGAACAGCGGGATGATCGCGACCGTCGCCGGGAAGAGCAGCCCCAGCACGAACACCAGGTAGAGCGGCTCGCGGCCCCGGAAGCGGTAGCGCGCGAGCGGGTACGCCGCCATCAGCCCGAAGACGACCGCCACCACGGTGGTCACCAGGGCGACGACCGTGGAGTTGAGCGCGTAGCGCCAGAAGCTCGCGTTCGTCAGCACCCGCTGGTAGTTCGTCGAGCACCCACGGGTTCGGGAGCCCGGCGGGCGACTCGGCCAGCTGGGCGTTGGTGCGGAACCCGCCGAGCACGGCGTAGAGCACCGGCCCGAGGGTGACGGCGACGACGACCAGGGCGACGAACCACACCAGGGGCGACCCGCCGCTGGAGGGCCCGGAGGCCCTGCGACGGGCGGCCACCGACCGGGGTGGTCGGGGCGGCGGGTGGCGTGGTCACGGGCAGGCTCATCGGACCCTCCTGGATCCGGCATCCGACTCCACGACGTCGCGGCGCAGGACGAAGACCTGGTAGAGCACGGCCAGCACGAGGGCCACCGCGAAGAGGATGACGGACGCCGCCGTGGCGATGCCGTAGTTGTAGCGCTTGGTGCCCTCGGTGATCAGGTAGGTGGCCATCGTCGTGGTCGCGTTCGCGGGGCCGCCCCCGGTGAGGATCCACACCATGTCGAAGAGCTGGATGGCGCCGATCATCGACAGGAAGCCCCAGGTGCGGATCGTGGGGCCGAGCAGCGGGATGGTGATCCGGCGCTGGATCTGCCACCACGAGGCGCCGTCGATCTGCGGCGGCCTCACCAGCTCGTCCGGCACGCCCTGGAGCCCGGCGAGGAAGAGCAGGATCGCGAGGCCGAGGTACTTCCAGGTGAGCACGACGAAGACCGTGTAGAGCGCGACGTCCGGCGTGCCCGAGCCAGCCCTGCTCGGGGCCGGAGATGCCGACCGCCCCGAGCACGGTGTCGACGACGCCGTACTCGGGCTGCAGCAGCTGGAGCCACACGACGCCGGCGATCACCTCGGAGAGCACGTACGGGACGAAGATGACGGTGCGCAGCAGGCCCTGCCCGCGCATCCTCCGGTTGAGCAGCAGGGCGATCGCCAAGCCCGAGCGGCAGCTGGACCAGGATCGAGAGCACGACGATGGTCATGTTGTGCCGGAACGCGTCGGTGAACACCTCGTTGCCGAGCACCGAGGCGTAGTTCTTCAGGCCCACGAAGTCGACGAGCGGGCCGAAGCCCTTCCAGCGGTAGAGCGAGAACTGCACCGCGCGGACGATCGGCCAGACGACGAAGACGACGAAGAGCAGCAGCGCCGGCCCGACGAAGAAGAGGATCTCCGCGCGCCATCCGCAGCGACGCCCGGCGCCCGCCGGGACGTCTCCGCCGCGCCGCCGGCCGTGCGGGTGCACGGCCGGCGACGCTGTCGGGAACCGGGCTCGCGCCCGGGGCCGCGGTTCGGGTCACAGCAGTCACTTCTCGGCGTCCGCCGCCTGCTGGGTCTTCTCCACGATGTCCTGCGGGGTGGCCTTGCCCGCGAACATCAGCGCGATCTCGTCGTTCATCGCGCCGCCGACGGACTGCACCGAAGGCGGTGTCGAAGTACAGCTGCACGTACGGGGCCTCGTCGCGGACCTTGAGCAGGCCACCGAGGGCCGGGTCCTTGACCGAGCTGCCCGCGGCCGGGTTGGTCGGCAGGCCCATGTCGCGCTCCGCGAAGCCCTGCTGCACCTTGTCGCGAGAGCAGGTACTTGACGAAGTCGACCGCGGCGTCCGGGGCGTCCTTCGGCCACGGCCCAGGCGTCGCCGCCGCCCAGCGCGGCGCTCTGGTCGCCCTGGCCGCCGTCGACAGCCGGGAACGGGAACCAGCCGGTGTTCTCGCCCAGGCCCTTGCTTGTCGTCGGTCAGGCCCTGCATCACACCGGGCTCCCAGTGGCCCTGCATCTCCATCGCGACCTTGCCGGTGGCGAGCAGGCCCGGAGGCGCTCGTCGGCCCGGTCTGCGCCGGGGTGGACAGGAAGCCCTTGTTGAACGGGTCGGTCCCGATGAGCTTCTGCACGTCCTCGCCGGCCTTGACGAAGCACGGGTCGGAGAAGTCGAGGGTCTTCACGGCGTCCTGGAGCACCTGCTTGCGAGCACTCGCGCAGCGCGAAGTAGTACCAGTAGTGCGCTGCCGGCCACTTGTCACCCGCGCCGACGGAGACCGGCGTCGATGCCGGCCGCCTTGAGCTTGTCGATGGCGGCGTTCAACTCGTCCATCGTGGTCGGCGGGGTCGTGATGCCGGCCTTCTCGAAGAGTCGGCTTGTTGTACCAGAAGCCGACCACGCCGAGCGAGAACGGCAGGGCGTAGGTCTTGCCGTCGACCTGCCAGCCGGCGACCGAGCCGCCGATCTTGCTGATCGCGTCCTTGGCCGGCTCGGAGATGTCCTTGGTCAGGCCCGCCTCGACGTGGTCGGCCAGCTCGCCGCCACCGCGCTCCATGTAGACGTCCGGGGCGTCGCCGCTCTGGAAGGCCGCGTCGAGCTTGGTCGAGCATGTCCTCGTGCTGCCATCGCACTGACCTGGATCTTCACGCCGGGGTGCGACGGCCTCGAAGTCCTTGGCGACCTGTCTCGTAGTAGCCCTTGCCGGGGTCGGTGTTGGAGTTGTGCCACCACGTGATGGTCGCCGGGCCGCTGGACCCGCCGGACCCGCTCGTGCTGTCGCTGCTGCCCTCGCTGCCGGTGCCGCAGGCGGCCAGGACGGCCACCACCGCGCCGACCGCGACGGCCCGTACCACCGTGGTTGTTCTCATCTGGATGCGCTCCTCGCCGTTGAGGGATTGGGGGGATGTGCGCTCACGCTGGCACCGCGCGATGGCGCGTGTCAATCGTTTTCGATAACGTTATCGAAACGTGGACGAACCCGCGGCCCCCCGGCCGCGGGAGGATGCCGAACGCCGCCGACGGCCACCCCCGCGCGACCCCGGGAACAAAAGGCCCCCGACCGGCGCAGTGGCTGGTCAGGGGCCCTCGTGGTGCACGTGGTGGCAGGTGAAGGATTCGAACCTTCGAAGCTTTCGCGATGGATTTACAGTCCACTCCCATTGGCCGCTCGGGCAACCTGCCTGGTGCGCATGGAAGGATAGCAAGCCGGACCGGACACACCGAATCGACTGGAGGACCCGTGGCGGACAGCAGCTTCGACATCGTCAGCAAGTACGACAAGCAGGAGGTGGCGAACGCGGTCAACACCGCAGCCAAGGAGGTCGCGAACCGCTACGACTTCAAGAACGTGGGCGCTCGCATCGAGCTGGCCGGCGAGGTCATCAAGATCGAGGCGAACACCGAGGAGCGCTGCAAGGCGGTGCTCGACGTGGTCGAGACCTGGCTGATCAAGCGGGGCGTCTCGCTCAAGCACCTCGACATCCCCGAGGCCGGGCCGCGCCTGTCGGGCAAGGAGTACAAGCTCGACATCCCGCTCAAGGAGGGCATCTCCTCCGAGCACGCGAAGAAGATCACCAAGCTCATCCGCGACGAGGGGCCCAAGAGCGTCAAGACCCAGATCCAGGGCGACGAGGTGCGGGTCACGAGCAAGTCGCGCGACGACCTGCAGTCCGTGCAGCGGCTGCTCAACGACGCCGACCTCGAGGTGGCGCTGAACTACACCAACCGCCGCTGACCGAGCTGGGCCTACTCGTCGTCCTCGCCGTACTGGGCGGCCTTGCGGCGCTCCAGCCGCCAGTGGATCTCGTGCGTCTGCGGGTGGCGCCACTCGCGCATCCGGTACTCGAAGCCGGGCAGCAGCACGATGGGGATCGGGTCGGGGGATGCCGGTGCCACGGCGCCCACCACGATCTTGGCGTCCAGGGGGATGAACGGGGACTTGGCCGGGACCGGCGCGGTGATGATCTCCACCGGTTCTCCATAGGGACGTGCCATGCGCGCAACGCTATCAGCCCGCTTCCTTAGAGAACTCATAGCAACCGATTAGGTACTCCCCATAGGGACATGGGACTCTTTCCAGAGAGATCCCCGTCGGCCCCTGACCGACGGCGCTGCGAAAGGCACCACCGCATGTGCACCACCGTTCCCGGACCCGTGGGGATGCCGGCCCCCGCCCGCCCGTCGTCGGCTGCGGCCTGACGTGGGGCCGGACGAGAAGCCGATCCCCGTCACGGCCGCGAGGGACGCGGCCGGGCGCGGTGGCGTGGTGATCCACATGCCCCGCGGCTGGGTGCTGTTCCTGCCACCGCCCGACGCGCGGGCGCTGGCGGCACGGATCGTGGCTGCGGCAGCCGAGGTGGACGGCGCCCGCGGCTGACCACCGCGGTGCGCGGTCGCGCGCAGTGCGGTGGGCGTGGACGACTCCCGGGTCCGGAGGGCGGAGGGGCCCAGCCGGACCCGGGAGCGATCTGCCGATGGCTCGGCGCGGGTGGTCAGACCAGCCGCTGGGTCCACCGAAGGGCGCCGGCCGCGGCCAGGACCGCGGTGAGCAGGGCGACGCCCGCGAAGGCCGCCGTCAGGTCCCGGGTCTGCACCGTGTAGGCGACGTCACGGCCGATCTGCGTGTAGATCGAGCCGAGCTGCGTCGGCGTTCTCGGCCGTGAACGACCGCCCGCCGCTCGCCTGCGCGATGCCGGCCATCGACTCGGGGTCGATCGGCACCGCGATGTCCTGGCCCTGGATGGTCACCGTGCCACCGGAGGTGCCGAACGCGATCGTGTTGACCGGCACCTCCCGCTCCTTCGCCTCCTGCGCCGCCGCGTCGGCGGCATCCGACGGCGACTGCTGGCCGTCACCGATCGTCGGCGACCCGTCGCTCATCAGGACGATCGCCGCGGGCACCGGCTTTCCGGTGGAGCCCTTGGGCACCGCCTCGATCGCGGCGAGCGACTCCCGGATGCCCGATGCCGTCGCCGTGCCCGAGCCGACGTCCAGCGACCGGATGGCCGCGCGTCGAGCTGCGCCCGGTCCGTGGTCGGGGGGACCAGCAGCCGGGCGGAGGCGTCGAAGGTGACCAGGCCGACCTGGATGCCGCGCGGCAGCTTCTCGACGAACTGCGACGCCTGCTCCTCGGCCGCGGCGAGCCGGCTCGGCGCGACGTCGGTCGCGGTCATCGACGCGGAGGTGTCGAGGGTGAGCATGATCGTCGCGCGTGTCCTTGGGGGTGCGCATCGCCAGTGGCCGGCTCGGCGAAGGCGAGGGTGAGCACCACGAGGGTCAGCAGCATCGCCGCCGCGGGCACGTGCCGCTGCCACCCCTGACCGGCGCGGTGCGACCGAGTCGAGGAGGTCGACGCTGGTGAACCGCAGCACCTGCGTGTGCCGGCGACGCTGCACCATCAGGTACCCGACGAGCAGGGCGAGCGGCAGCACCAGCAGCACGAGCCGCCAGCGCGGACTGGAAGGTCATCGACCCACCGCCGGGTTGAAGCGTGCGATGACGGAGTCGGCCGGGCGGGCGCGTCGTGCCCGGTGCAGCCCGGACGGCGAACCGCACGGTGTCGCCCAGCCAGTCGCGGTCGGTGGACAGGTGCAGGTACGAGGCACCCGTTGCCTCGATGCGCCGCACGATCTCGCCGTGGCGTGCCGCCGCGGCCGCCGCGTACCGGGCGCGCAGGCCCGGGGACGCCGACTGGACGTAGCGCTGTCGGCCGGTCTCGGTGTCGACCACGGCGAGCATCCCGACCTCCGGGAGGGTCAGCTCGCGCGGGTCGGTCACGTGCACGGCGATGACGTCGTGGTGGCGGACGAGGCCGCCGAGCGCGCCCGCCCAGGGGTCGTCGCCCAGGAAGTCGGAGACGACGACGACCTGGCTGCGGCGCGGCTGGATGCACGGGCAGGCGCCGCAGGGCGTCGGTCACGGTCGGCACCGTGACCGGGCGCGCCGGACTCGCGCGGGGAGTCGTGGACGACCGCCAGCGACGCCAGGAACGCGCTGCGCCCGCGTCGCGCGGGAAGGTGACGCAGCCGGTCGGTGCCGGCGAGCAGCACGCCGAACCGGTTGCCGCCGCGCACGGTCAGCATGCCGAACGCCGCCATGGCGCCCAGCGCGACGTCGCGCTTCTCGCAGTCGGCCGTGCCGAAGTCGAGGCTGGCCGACCGGTCCATGACGACCCAGGTCTCCAGCTCGCGGTCGGCCTCGGTCTGCCGCACCCAGACCTCGCCGGAGCGCGCCGATGAGGTTCCAGTCGACGAGCCGCGCGTCGTCGCCCGGCTGCGTACGGGCGGGCCCCGGACCGCTCGCTGCCCGGACCGTAGGTGCAGCTGGCGTGGTCGCCGCTGTCGCGCGCCCTCGAGGCGGTGCGCGACGGCGAGCTCGAGGCGGCGCAGCACCTGCGGCCCGGGCCGACCGCGTCGGAGGCCGCCATCGAGAGCAGTGGGGCGCTCATCCCGCCGCCATCGGGGCGCGTCACCGACGCTGCGGTGCGGCCCTGTCCTGCTGGGGCGAGATGCTGCGGTGCCGGCACCCGGGCCAGCAGCGACTCCACGACGTCCTCGGGGTGGACGCCCTCGGCCAGCGCGTCGTAGGTCAGCGTGATGCGGTGCCGCAGCACCTCGGGTGCCACGTCGTACACGTCCTGCGGCACGGCGTACCGCCGGCCGCGCAGCACGGCGAGCGCCCGGGCCGACGGCGAGCAGGCCCAGCGTGCCGCGCGGGCTGGCGCCGAGCGCGATCGAGCCGGGACGAGGTCGTCCAGGCCCCAGCGCGCCGGCTCGCGGGTCGCCATGACGAGGCGCACGGCGTAGTCCTGCACGGCGTGGTGGACGAAGACGTCACGGACGACGGCCTGCAGCTCGACGAGCTGGTCGCTCGGTCAGCACCTGCTCGGCCTGCGGCGTGCGGCCGGACATCCGCGTGCGCGATCGCCGATCTCCTCCTCGTACGTCGGCTGCGGCACGACGACGTGCATGAGGAACCGGTCGCGCTGCGCCTCCGGCAGGGCGTAGACGCCCTCGGACTCGATGCGGGTTCTGGGTGGCGAGGACGAGGAACGGCCGCGGGCAGCGGGCGGGTCTGCGCCGGCGATCGTCACGTGCCGCTCGCCCATCGCCTCGAGCAGCGCCGACTGCACCTTGGCGGGGGCGCGGTTGATCTCGTCGGCGAGCACGATGTTCGCGAAGAGCGGGCCCCACTCGATGTCGAAGTCCTCGCGTCGACGGCCGCCAGATGCGGGTGCCGACGAGGTCGGCGGGCACCAGGTCCGGCGTGAACTGGAGCGCGGGCGAACGTCGCCGCCGACGGCCTGGCGCCATCGTCGACACGGTCAGCGTCTTGGCCAGGCCGGGGAAGCCCTCGATCAGGCAGTGCCCGTCGGCGAGCAGGCACACCATGACCCGCTCGACGAGGCGGTCCTGGCCCGACGACGACCTGCTTGACCTGGAACAGGGCATCGTCGAGCAGCGCCGCGTGGTCGGCGCCCGGGACGGCGTCACGGTGGCGGGTCGGTGGTCCGGGTACTGGCCGTTGGTGGTCATGCGGTGTCCTCTCGGTTGCGGAAGGTGGTGGGTCAGCCGACCGGGCCGGAGCCCAGGTTCAGCGGTGGCGCGTGTGCTTCGTACCGGCCGCGTCGGTCCAGGCGACCTTCACGGAGTCGCCGGGCTCGGTGCGCGGCCACGGCAGCGTGCAGCGCGTCGCCGAGGCGACCGCGTCGCCGTCCAGTGCGGTGACCACGTCGCCCTGCTGGATGCCGGCCCGCGTCGCGCCGGCGATCCGGGCACGACGCCCGCCACCTGCGCCCCGGCCGCGCCCAGCGAGCTGCCGGGCGCGAGCTGGACGCCCAGGAACGCGGTGCCGCCGATGTGGACCGTGCTCGAGGACGCGCCCGTCGATGATCTGCCGCGCGATCGACCGCGCCTGGTCGATCGGGACGGCGAAGCCCGACGGCCGCGCTCGGGTCGCCGGAGCCCGCACCGGCGGACGCTGCCGTCATGATGCCGACGACCTTGCCGTCGGCGTCCACCAGCGCGCCACCGGAGTCACCGGGCACGATGGCGGCATCGATCTGGATCAGCCCGGTCAGCCGCTCGGGCGTGCCGTCGCGCTCGTCCTGCGCCGTGATCTGCTGGTCGAGCGCGCGCACCGTCCCCGCGACGGCGCTCGGGGTGCCGCCGCGGCCGCCGGCGTTGCCGACGGCGACCACCGCGTCGCCCACCTTCACCGTCGACGACGAGCCGAGCGGCGCGACCGTGAGGCCGGACGCGCCCTTCAGCCGCAGGACGGCCACGTCGTGGGTGCTGTCGTAGCCGAGCACCGTGGCGTCGTACGCCTTCCCGTTGCCGACGGCGGTGACGCGGATGGCGGTCGCCCCGGCGACGACGTGGTGGTTGGTGAGCACCAGCCCGTCGGCGGACAGCACGATGCCGGTGCCGGCACCCTGCGCACCGTCGTACCCGATGGTCGTGTTGACGTCGACGAGGCCCTTGGACACCGCTGCGGCTGCGGCGGACTGCTCCGGTGTCAGCGAGTCGGACTGCGGCGCCTCGCTCGGCGGCGCCCCGGGCACGACGCCGGGCGGTGCGCTCGGCGCGGCGCTCGGCGGGCCCGTGGGGCTGGGACGGGTGGGTGAGCTCGGCGCGGACGGCAGCGCCGATGCGGAGGGCCTCGGCGCCGCGGCCGCGGGGTCGTCCGTCGACCGCAGCAGGCCCGCGAGCGCCGCACCGCCGGCCAGGAGAGCAGCGACGAGGATCGCGGCGACCACCGCCAGGCCGCGGCGGGTGCGCGGCGGACCCTCGGGAGGCGGGGTGTACGCCGGGGGTCGGGCCCGGCAGCGGAGGGGCGTAGCCGGCAACGGTGTCGGGTCGGGACCACAAGGACGAGGTCCACGGATCGGGCTCTGTCCTCGCGGGCTCGACGGGCCACCAGCTGCCCTGACCCGGGTCGCCCTGCACCGACATGCCGGCCTCTTCCCTCGTCCTGGACGGCCCCACCGGCCGAGCCGACATTGTGCGGCGACGAACCTGAACGCACCTCCCATGGAACCTGAGACTGCGCTGTGGATGTCCGGCCTGCTGGCACCGATCTGCTCGACCCCTGAGGGCCCCCGGCGGTGTCAGCCGGGGGCCTTCGGGGGACCAGGCGGTCAGGCCTCGGTGGGCCTGCCGAAGAACAGCGACCAGGAGAGCATCAGCGCCACGATCGAGGTGAGCACCCCCGGCAGACCACCGGGCTGCTGGAGGAACACCAGCACGAAGCCCGCGTTCGGGATCTGGTGGATGACCTCCCCCACCACGTCGGCCTCGGTCCTGGTGCCGGAGTCCGGGGTGGGGTTGGCGTCGCCCTTGGTCGTGATCTGCTTCGCCTGTCGACGCCCTGGACGCGGTGGGTGACCACCGGGTCGATGCCCGGGTGCGGCCTTCACCGCGAAGGTGATGACGTCACCTGCGACGGTACGGCCCGGTGGGCGGTGCGTCGATGATCAGGTCACCGGGCGGGAGGCCCGGCGTCATCGACGCCGTGCGGACCGCGTACGCCCGGTAGCCCTGGTGGTGGGCCAAGGTGGCCGCCGCGACGCCGCCCGCGAAGGTGAGGACCACCAGCGCGAGCAGGACACGGCCGGCCACCTTGACCCCGCGCATCAGGCGCCCGGCTGAACGCCGACCTGCGTCGCCACGAGGTCGTAGTCGAGGTTCGAGATCTGCGCGAGCTGGACGTTCTTGAACTTCGCGCCCGGCGTGAACGAGAACGAGAAGTCGCCGGTGTGACCCGGCTTGAGGGCGTCGGCGAGCTTGATCTTGCTCGGCAGCGGCATGCACGCGGGGGAGCCGACCCGACCGGGCAGGTCTTGCCGTTGTCGTTCAGGTTCTGGCTGGCGAACCGCTCGGTGCCGTTGCTGGCGACGTGGACCTCGCCGTAGCGTGCCGAGGGAGTTGATGCCGGTCTTGCCGTCACCGGTACCGAGACCCGCGCCCTTGAAGACGACCCAGACGTCCTGGTCGTTGTGCCCGGTGTTGGAGTAGCGCACGCGTCTGGCTGTGGGCCTCGCCCGGCAGCATGTCGGTGAACACGGCGTCGAGGTTGTTGGCCCCGGAGCCGTCGTGGCCCTCGACCTGCGATCGAGCCCATGGTGCCGGTGATGTGGTTGTTCGCCTTGGTGTCGGAGAAGTAGGCACCGGTGCCCACGACTGCGGAGGCGAGGAGGCCGCCGGTGACGGCGACGGTGCCGAGGAACCCGGCGACCTTGGTCTTACGGCTGGTCATGACAGCGTGCATTTCGTGTCCTTCGTGGTGCTGTGGCGCGGGAGTCCGTCACGCGGCGGGGAACGTGAGCGGCTCTGGATGGACGATCAGAGCGCCTCCCGCGATTCAGCAGGGAAGTGGTCCACAGAGCACTATCGGTGTTCACTGAGGAGTCTATGGGGTTTCTATGATGGCCTTCCAAACTGGTGCTCGTGCTGACCCTTATTACCCGAGCGCGCCGCGAGGTCGAGCGCGTCCCGCTCCTGCCCGCGAGACGCGTTCGACAGCCCCTCCCCCCGACGCGGAGCGTGACGTAGCGTGAGGCGATGAGCGACCGTCCCGCCCCGACCACCGTCGGCGAGCTGCGCGCCTCCGGGCACGTCGCCCGGTCCGTGCGCGACGAGATCCGCGACAACCTGCTGGCCGCCCTCGCGGCCGGCGACGACCCGTGGCCCGGGCTGCACGGCTTCGAGCGACACCGTCATCCCGCAGCTCGAGCGCGCCCTGCATCGCCGGCCACGACGTCGTGCTGCTCGGCGAGCGCGGCCAGGGCAAGACCCGGCTGCTGCGCACGCCTGGTCGGCCTGCTCGACGAGTGGACGCCGGTCATCGCCGGGCTCCGAGCTCGGCGAGCACCCCTTCGAGCCGATCACCGCCGGCGTCGCAGCGCCGCGCCGCCGAGCTCGGCGACGACCTGCCGGTCGAGTGGCGGCACCGCGACGAGCGGTACGCCGAGAAGCTCGCGACCCCCGACACCTCGCGTCGCCGACCTGATCGGCGACGTCGACCCGATGAAGGTGGCCGAGGGCCGCCGCCTCGGCGACCCCGAGACCATCCACTTCGGCCTGATCCCGCGCAGCCACCGCGGCATCGTCGCGATCAACGAGCTGCCCGACCTCGCCGAGCGGATCCAGGTCGCGATGCTCAACGTGATGGAGGAGCGCGACATCCAGATCCGCGGCTACGTGCTGCGGCTGCCGCTCGACGTGCTCGTCGTCGCCAGCGCCAACCCCGAGGACTACACCAACCGCGGCCGGATCATCACCCCGCTCAAGGACCGCTTCGGCGCCGAGATCCGCACCCACTACCCGACGCGAGCTCGACGACGAGGTCGCGGTCATCCGGCAGGAGGCGCACCTCGTCGCCGACGGTGCCCGACCACCTCGTCGAGATCCTGGCCCGCTTCACCCGGGCGCTGCGCGAGTCCACCGCGGTCGACCAGCGCTCGGGCGTCTCGCGCGCGGTTCGCCATCGCCGGCGCCGAGACCATCGCCGCGGCGGCGCTGCACCGCGCCACGTCGCAGGGCGAGGACGAGGCGGTCGCCCGGGTCGTCGACCTCGAGACCGCGGTCGACGTGCTCGGCGGCAAGATCGAGTTCGAGACCGGCGAGGAGGGCCGCGAGCGCGAGGTGCTCGCCCACCTGCTGCGCACCGCGACCGCCGAGACCGTGCCGCACGCACTTCCGCGGCATCGACTTCGCGCCTGCTCGTCGACGCGCATCGAGGGCGGCGCGATGGTCACCACCGGCGAGCAGGTCACCGCGCGCGACTTCCTCGCCGGGCTGCCGGTGCTCGGCGAGTCCGAGCTCTACGACGAGGTCTGCGACCGGCTCGGCGCGACCAACGACGGCGAGCGGGCCGGCGCCATCGAGCTCGCCCTCGAGGGGCTCTACCTGGCCCGCAAGATCAGCAAGGACACCGCCGACGGGGAGACGGTCTACGGGTGAGCGGCGTGAGCGGCTCGGGCCGCACGCTCGCGGTACGGCCGGTACGCCGGCGGGCCCGACCCGCTCGCGCCCGCCGGTCGACCTGCGCCGAGGCGCTGGACGCGATCGGCGAGGACGTCATGGCCGGCTACTCGCCCGAGCGCGCGATGCGGGAGTTCCTGCGCCGCGGCGGCCAGCGACCAGGCCGGCCTCGACGACCTGGCCCGCCGGGTGGCCGAGCGGCGCCGCGAGCTGCTCCAGCAGCACAACCTCGACGGCACCCTCGAGGAGGTCCGCGAAGCTGCTCGACCACGCCGTGCTCGAGCGAGCGCAAGCAGCTGGCCCGCGACGTCGACATGGACGACGCCGACCGCGCCTTCCGCGAGATGCAGCTGGAGAACCTGCCGCCGTCGACCGGCGGCCGCGGTCAGCGAGCTCGTCGACTACGACTGGCAGCAGCCGCGAGGCCCGCGAGGACTACGAGCAGATCAAGGACCTGCTCGGCCGCGAGCTGCTCGACCAGCGCTTCGCCGGCATGAAGCAGGCGCTCGAGAACGCCACCGACGAGGACCGCGCAGCGCGTCAACGAGATGCTGCAGCGACCTCAACGACCTGCTCGACGCGCACGCGCCGCGGCGAGGACACCGACGAGCAGTTCCAGCGAGTTCATGGACAAGCACGGCGACTTCTTCCCGGAGAACCCGCAGAACGTCGACGAGCTGATCGACGCGCTGGCCGCAGCGGGCCGCCGCCGCCCAGCGGATGCTCGAACTCGATGACGCCCGAGCAGCGCGCCGAGCTGACCGAGCTCGTCGCAGCAGGCGTTCGGCTCGCCCGGCGCTGATGGAGCCAGCTCGCCCAGCTCGACGACCAACCTGCGCGGCGCTGCGCCCCGGCGAGGACTGGGGCGGCTCGGAGCAGTTCGACGGCGAGCAGGGGCTCGGCCTCGGCGACGGCACCGGCGTGCTCCAGGACCTCGCCGACCTCGACGACGCTGTCCGACCAGCTCTCCCAGTCCTACGGCGGCGCGCGGATGGACGACGTCGACCTCGACACGCTCGCCCGCCAGCTCGGCGACGAGGCCGCCGTCGACGCCCGGACCCTCGCAGCAGCTCGAGCAGGCGCTGCGCGACAGCGGCTACCTCAAGCGCGGCACCGACGGCACAGCTCCGGCTCGTCGCCCAAGGCGATGCGCCAGCTCGGCAAGGCGCTGCTGCGCGACGTCGCCGAGCGGATGTCGGGCCGGCAGGGCCAGCGCGACCTGCGGCAGGCCGGCGCGGCGGGCGAGCTGCGCGGCGCCACCCGCGAGTGGGAGTTCGGCGACACCGAGCCGTGGGACGTCACCCGCACCATGACCAACGCGCGTCACGCCGCACGCGCCGACGAGGGCGACCGCCGCGGCGCGACGGCATCCGGCTCGACATCCGCGACGTCGAGGTCGCCGAGACCGAGGCGCGCACCCAGGCCGCGGTCGCGCTGCTCGTCGACACGTCGTTCTCGATGGCGATGGACGGCCGCTGGGTGCCGATGAAGCGCACCGCGCTCGCGCTGCACACGCTGATCCGGTCCCGGTTCCGCGGCGACGCACCTGCAGCTGATCGGCTTCGGCCGGCACGCCGAGGTGATGGAGATCGAGCAGCTCACCGCGCTCGACGCGATGTGGGACAAGGGCACCAACCTGCACCACGCGCTGCTGCTGGCGAACCGGCACTTCCGCAAGCACCCGCACGCCCAGCCGGTGCTGCTGATCGTCACCGACGGCGAGCCGACCTCGCACCTCGAGCCCGACGGCGAGGTCTACTTCGACTACCCGCCGCACCCGCTGACCATCGCGCTACGCCGTCCGCGAGCTGGACAACGCCGGCGCGGCTCGGCGCCCAGACGACGTTCTTCCGGCTCGGCGAGGACCCGGGCCTGGCCCGGTTCGTCGACTCGATGGCGCGCGCGGGTCGACGGCCGGGTCGTCGCGCCCGAGCTCGACGACCTCGGCGCGGCCGTGGTCGGCTCCTACCTCGGGTCACGTTCTCCCGCAACGCCGTTCGGCTCCTACCGCGACATGTTCGGCACGCGCGGCTTCTGGGCGGAGTGATCCGGTTCGCCGGCCCGCTCAGGAGTCGGTGATCGAGAAGTCGGTGAAGTACCAGTTGGCCGGTGTCCCGCCGGTGGAGACGATCTCGACCCCGTAGCAGATCTGGTCGATGCCGTCGCTCGCCGAGCGCCGACCCTTGGAGACGAGGTAGTTCAGGATCGCCTTGAGGTCGATCGTGCCCGAGGTGTGCTTGGCGCCACCGGACGGGACGAACGCGATGTAGCCGTTGCCGCTCTCCGCGTAGACGTCCCAGGTGTAGCCACCCAGGCTCACGGCCGAGGCGACCTTGTTGCCGGCCGGCGTCTGCCCGTGGTTCTCCGTCCAGATCATGATCTCGTCGTTGTACCCGTTGACCCACAGGTCGTAGGCGACGTTGTAGATGCCGACCTGCGGGGAGATGGCGGAGAACTTCGACGTGAGCGTGGTGAAGCTCGAGATCTTGCGAGCCGTGTCGTAGTCCTTGTGCACGTTCGGGTAGGTCTTCACCGCACCGTCGCCGCTGCTGTTGCTCGCCGTGGCGACGTGGTTCCACGAGTGGTACGAGCAGACCGACGTCGTGCCCTTGTGCCCGGGTAGCCGCCGACGTTCCAGAGGTTGTTGTGCACGTAGTAGGCGCCGTCGGTGATGCCACCGTTGGTGTTGCTCGTCGTGAAGTAGGGGTTGGTGCACACCGTGCCGGTGGTCGCCGGCGCGGTGAAGTAGCCCGCGACGTCGGCCAGCAGGCTCGTCGACCCCGTGGACCCGTTGTAGAGGGCCACCTTGCCGTTCGGGGCCACCGGGACGACCACCAGGTTGGCAACCGTCTGGGCACGCACGAAGTTGAGGTTCGACGCATTCGGCCGGCCCGTGCCGTCGGCGTACGCCGTGACGTGGCCGGCCCGGGTCGGTGAGGTCACGGTCACGTTGAGGACGACGGCCGACACGCCGGTCTTCGGTACTCCACCGCGACCACCGACCTGGAGGCGGACCGTCGCGCCCGGCCCCACCTTGGCCTGGGCGGCGCCGACACCCGAGCGGGTGTCCAGTAGCCGCAGCGGCGCCAGCGAGGTGTAGGCGCCGGGCTGGGCGGGCGTGCCGGACAGGACGTAGCCGGCGACGTCGGCGACGAGGTCGATGCTCCCCAAGGCCCCGTTCTTCAACGCCACCATGCCGTTCGCGCCCAGCTGCGCCACGACGAGGTTCGCGACGGTCTGGCCGGGCCGGAAGTTCAAGTTCGAGGTGACCGGTGGTGCCGACCCGTCGGCGTGAACGGTGACGTACCCACCCAGCGTCGGTGTGGTCACGGTGACGTTCAGGACGACCGCCGACACCCCGGATGCCGCGACGCCACCCTCACCCGCGACCTGCAGGTGCACCGTCGCGCCGGGCCCGACCCGCGCGGTCGGTGCGCCGACGCCGGCGCGGGTGTCGAGGATCCGCGCCGGCGCCAGCGACGCGAACGCGCCGGGCTCGGTGGGGGTGCCGGCGAGGTAGTAGCCCTCGATGTCGGCGAGGAGGTGCGTGGAGCCACCGGACGAGTTCTCGAGGGAGACCTTGCCGTTGCTGCCTACCGGCGTCACGACCAGGTTCGCCACGGTCTGGCCGGCCACGAAGTTCAGGTTCGACGTCCCCGGCACAGCCGTGCCGTCACCGTGCACGGTGACGTGACCCTGCTGGCTGGGCCACGTGACCGTCACGTTGAGCAGGACGGCCACCACCCCGGTCGAGGGGACGCCCCCGCGGCCCCCCACCTGGAGGTGGACCGTGCCGCCGGGGCCGACCTTCGCGGCCGGGGCGCCCACCCCGGAGCGGGTGTCGAGGAGGCGACTCGGCCGCAGCGAGGTGAACAGCCCACCGCTGGCGGCGGCTGCCGCGTCGCCACCCAGGGCGGAAGCAGGAGCGGACGTGGTGGCGCTCGCGCCGGCTGCGGTGGCCGGCCGCGCGGTGGCGCCGGCCGGCGCTGCCCCGAGCCCGACCAGGCCGAGGACGAGCACCCCGACGACCGTCAGCAGGCGGCCTCGCCGTGGGCTCCGCGCATCGCGGGCAGGCGTTCGCACCGGGCAGGACTCCATGGCAGGCCACCACTTCTCAGGGAACCACCGGCCGTCGCCGGCGTAGGTGCCACCGAAGGTACTCAGTTCGCCGGGCATCTTCAGGGCAACGCGCCCTCGTCCCTCAGTGGCTTCTCAGGAGACGTGGCGCCCGGGTGCCCCGTGCACGCCCACCCACGTCCCCGGCATCGGTCAGGATCGGAGAAGCCGGGCCGGCGGTCCACACCTAGGGTCGGGACGAGCCACGGATCGTGGTCGTGACGTAGGAAAGGGACACAACCATGAAGACGATGACGTGCCGGCAGCTCGGGGGCGCCTGCGACCTCGCGCTCACCGGCGACACGGGTGACGAGGTCATCAAGGCCCAGGACGCGCACCTCAAGGAGGTCGTCGCGACGGGCGACACCGAGCACGAGCAGGCCCTGAAGGAGATGAAGGGCCGCTGGAAGCACCCGATCGCCGGGATGGGTTGGTACAAGCAGGTCAAGCGCGAGTTCGCGGCCCTGCCGGAGAGCTGACCGCACCGACCCGCGGGCTCCGGCCACGCGGAAGTTCGGGTCCCACGCAGCAATTGCCGGGCGTGGCCCGAACTAATGCGTGGCGGCCCGGGCCGGGAGTTGGTTGGGTGGGGCGATGGCAGCCAACGGAATGTGGTCCGAGCCCGGCACCGACCCCCGCGAGGGGCTGGCACCCGGGCGCGGTGAGCGGGAGGTGCTCGCGCAGTACCTCGAGCACTACCGGATGACCCTCGAGCTCAAGTGCGAGGGGCTGACCGCCGCCCAGCTGGCCACCCGGTCGGTGCCGCCGTCGACCATGTCGCTGCTCGGCCTGGTGCGGCACCTGGCGCGGGTCGAGCACTCGTGGTGGCGGCGCGTCCTCGAGGGCCACGCCGACCTGCCGCGCCTGTACCGCACCGACGCCGACCCCGACCTCGACTTCAACGGCGCCCTCCCCGACGACGAGACGGTCGCCGACGCCTGGCGCTCCTGGCGCGAGGAGGTCGACCACGCCCGAGAGGTGTACGCGGGTCTCGACCTCGACGCGGTCGTGCAGGTGCACGGCGACGACGTCGAGGCGCGCGACATCGTCGTGCACCTCGTCGAGGAGTACGCCCGGCACCTCGGCCACGCCGACCTGCTGCGCGAGTGCCTCGACGGGCGCACCGGGCAGTAGCGCCTACTCCTGCAGGGACGCCTCCTCGCGGGCGCACGCGACGACCTCCGCGAGGTCGAGGCCGTAGGTCGGGCCACCACCCGCGGCGTAGTCCTCGAGGCGGCCGGCACCGCGCTCCAGCAGCCGGTCGGCGCCGACGGCGTTGCCCCGGGCCGCATGGGTCAGGCCGACGCAGAGCTGGGCCAGGCCCTGCCAGAGGTCACGCTCGTCGTCGGGCCCGGCCTTCCAGCGCGCCTCGAGCACCTCGTGCGCCGCGAACGGCCGGCCCTCGCGCACCAGGCCACGGGCGACCTCGATCGTCTCCAGCGGCGGCAGCGCCTCCTCGGGAACGGGTTCGACACCGGCCGCCCCGTAGGGCAGCGGCCGGCCCAGGGCGTCGCGGGGTCGCTGCTGCCTCGCGCGACCGGCGTCGTCGCGGTCCCGGCCGGTCGTCACGACCGGCCCCCGTCGTACCGGCGCCGGCTGACGAGCGCCTCACGCAGCTCGTGGTCGGCATCCACGAGCGCTCGCCGCACTCCGTGGCGTCAGGTCGTCGCGCTCCAGCAGGGCGGCGGATGCCGCGGCGGTCGCGTCGTCGACCAGCCGGGTGGGGTGGATGGCGGATGACGACCCGCGACACCGCGTCGTCACCCATCCGCGACGACAGCGCGACGACCAGGTCACCGACCTGCTCGACGTACGGGCGCACCAGCTCGGGGTCGGGCGCCACCCAGAAGCCCCCGGCGACGGCGAGCGCCGCGTAGTTCGAGAGGTCGGTGTCGTCGCGCAGCATCGACCAGGCCCACTCCTTGGCCGCCGCGGTCGGCCGCACCGCCCGCACCCCGAGCGCCGCGAGCGAGCCGGCGAGGGAGCGGTCGGCGGCCGCGGCGATCTCGATCTCGCTCTCCGACAACGCATCCAGCGAGGCCAGCCGCCGCAGCACGACCCAGCGGAAGTCGTCGTCACCCTCCAGGACGGCAGGGATGCCGTCGCCCGCCGCCCAGCGCAGCAGCCGGTCGACCTGGGACCCGCTGCGCGGCCCACACCCGGGCGGCCACGACCGCCAGGGCGTCGCCCGCCACACCCTCGACCGAGGCGGACCGCTCGAGCAGCGCGTCGGCGGCCGCGGCCACCCGGGCCAGGGCGGCCTCCTGCTCGGCCGGCGGCAGGAACATCGGCACCACGCGGGCGGTCAGTGGCCAGGGCGGTACGCGAGAGCACTGCCGACGAGGTCTCCCGCGGCCACGCCTGCGCGAACACGTCGAGCACGGTGCGGGGGTCGACCTCGGCACGGTGGACCGCGCCGAGCAGCGCGACCCAGAGCACCGCGCGCGCCTGGGCGTCGGGCACCTCGGCCAGCCCGGCCGGCAGCGCGGCCACCGTCGCCGGGTCGAGGCGACACCTCCGCCCAGGTGAGGTCGCCGGCGTTCGGCACGACGAGCGCCCCGTCGGGCAGCGGGCCGAGGCCGGGAACGGGGGTGCGCTCCCCCTCGACGACCACGTCGACCCGCGCCAGCTCGCGCCCACCCGCGAAGGCGGCGACGTCGAGCGTGTGCGGGCGGTCGGCGGGGTGGGCCGGCGGCGGCATGCGGGTGAGCACGCCGTCCGCCACGGCCAGCCGGTCGGCGCCGGCGGTCTCGAGCCACGCCCGGCTCCACGCGGTCAGGGACCGGCCCGACGCCGCCTCCATCGCGGCGAGGAACTGGGCGAGGTCGCCGTTGCCGTACGCGTGCGAACGGAGGTGCTCGACGACCCCGGCCACGAACGCCTCGTCGCCGATGTACGCGATGAGCTGCCGGATCACCGACGCCCCCTTGGCGTACGAGATGCCGTCGAAGTTGCCGAGCGCCGACAGCGCGTCGGGAGCCGGCGACCCCGCCACCGGGTGGGTGCTGGGCGCCCGCTCCGCGGCGTACCCCCACAGCTTGCGGATGACGGCGAACTCGACCCACGCGTCGGTGAACTCGGTGACCTCGACGACCGCGCGGTAGGCCATGTACTCGGCGAACGACTCGTTGAGCCACAGGTCGTCCCACCAGGTCATCGTCACGAGGTCGCCGAACCACATGTGGGCCATCTCGTGGGCGATGGTGCTGCTGCGGGAGAGCACCTGGTCGGGCGTCGCCGCCCCGCGGAAGATCATCGTGTCGCGGAAGGTGACGCAGCCCGGGTTCTCCATCGCCCCGGCGTTGAACTCCGGCACGAACACCTGGTGGTACTCCCCGAACGGGTACCTGATGCCGAACAGCCGGTGGTAGTGGTCGAAGCAGGCCCGGGTGGTGTCGAGCAGGTGCTCGGCCTGCTCGCGCAGGTACGGCTCGAGCGACCTGCGCGCGTGCACGCCGAGCGGGATGCCGTCGTGCTCGGCGCGCACCGACGACGTACGGCCCGGCGCACACCGTGACGAAGTAGGTGGCGAGCGGGAGCGTGGTGGCCAGCTCGGTGCGCCCGGGGGCGACGGCCGTGGCGGCCCCGTTGCCGAGCACGGTCCACTCCACGGGCGCGCTGACCGCGACGGTGTACGGCGCCTTGAGGTCGGGCTGGTCGAAGCAGGCGAACACCGTCGGGGCGGCGTCGAGGAACAGGTGGCCGTAGACGTAGTGCTCGCCGTCGGCGGGGTCGACGCTGCGGTGCAGCCCCTGCCCGTCGTGGCTGTAGGCCATCGTCGCCTCGACCTCGAGCACGTTGTCGGCGGCGAGGTCGGTGAGCTCGAGGCGGCCGTCGACCAGGGATGCCGGGTCGAGCGGCCGCCCGTTCAACGTCACCGCGTGCAGGGCGCGCGGCCGCAGGTCGACGAAGGTCGCCGCCCCGGGTGCGCGACAGGTGAACCGGATCGTGGTGTGCGAGCCGAACAGCTCCGCCCCTCGGTCGAGGTCGAGGCTCGACCTCCATGGCGTCGACGGCGAGGAGGGCGGCCCGGGTGGTGGCCTCGGTGCGGGTCAGGGACGGCATCCCCCCACCCAACCAGAGACGCTGCCGTCGCGGACGCGCCAGCACGCTCCGCCAGTCACCCCCGACGGGTGGGGAGCGCGACGGCGGCGGGCCACCACACTGGCCGCAGCGACGCGCCACGGGCCGTCGACCTGACGAGGGAGACGGCAGTGAGCGGTCTGACGATGATCATCATCGGCCTGGTGCTGGGCCTGGCCGGTGGCTGGTCGATCCGCACCGTGCTGACCCTCCTGGGCTTCGGCGCGGGGTGGCTGCTGGCCAACGTCTTCAACGCGAACCTGCTCGTCACCCTGGTGATCGCGCTCGTCGCCGCCTTCTTCGCCTGGTTGATGGTGCGCCTCGCGGCCACCATCGTGTTCTTCGTCGTCGGCGCTGCTCGTCGGCGCGGTCGTGGGGGCCCGGGTGTTCCGCCTGCTCGAGGGCGGCGACGGCAACCTGCTGCTCGCCGTCGTCTTCATCCCCGCCGTCGCGATCGCCGGCGGCTGGCTCGCCGAGAAGTCCCGCGACAAGTTCGTCGCCTGGGGCACCTCGATCGGCGGTGCGGCGCTGGTGCTGGCCGGCCTGGGCGTGCTGGTCAGCGGGCTGTCCTGGCTGCGCGACCCGAGCGAGACCTGGCAGGCCGTGGTCGGGGTCGCGGCGTGGGTCGCCCTGTCGGTCGCCTTCCGGTTCAGCCAGCGGGCCGTCGGGAGCAACGACCAGGGCTGAGCAGCCGCCGGTTCGAGGTGATCCGGGCCGAGACCGCATCGCCTCGACGCGGCCGCAAGCCCGCCGGTTCGAGGTGATCCCGGGCCTGCGAGACCAGCACATCACCTCGATCCCGCGACGCCGGACGACCGTGCCCGGCTCCCTCTCGCCCGGACGGGGCGTCCGGGCTGATGGGTCACAACTGGGTCACGGTGCTTGCGGATATTAAGTTAGTAAAGTTTACTAACCCTCATGACCAGCGCAATGCCGCGCCGCGTGCGGCCCTCGGCAGCAGTCCTCCCCACGGATGGCCGCCGCCAGAACCTCTCGCTCGTGCTGCAGACCCTGCGCCGCCTCGGGCCCACCAGCCGGGCCCAGCTGGCCCGCGAGGTCGGGGTCACCAAGGTGACCATGTCGCACCTGGTCTCCGAGCTCATCGACGAGGGCCGCGTGCTCGACGTCGGCACCGCCGAGCAGGGCGGCCCCGGCAAGCGGGCCACCCTCGTCGACCTCGACCGCGGCCGCCTGCTCACCCTCGCCGTCGACCTGTCGGTGCCGGCCCGGCTGCGCGCCGCGGTGCTCGACATCACCGGCGAGGTCGTCGTGCGCGAGGAGCGAGCCGCCGCGGTCGACGCCGCCCAGGGCCGTGGCGTCGACCCCGCGGTCGTCGTCGAGCTGGTGCTCGCCACCATCGCCCGCTCCCCCTACCCCGTGCTCGGCATCGGCATCGGCACCCCGGGCCTGGTCGACCGCAACGGCACCGTGCGCACCGCCCCCAACCTCGGCTGGACCGACGTGCCGCTGCGGGCCCTGGTCGCCGAGGCCACCGGCCTGCCGGTGCTGGTCAGCAACGACTCGGATGCCGCGACCCAGGCCGAGCTGAGCGCCTCACCCGGCAGCGAGGACATGGTGCTCGTGCACGTCGGGCGCGGTGTCGGCTGCGGCATCGTCACCGGCGGCCGCCGGGTCTCCGGCGCCCACCACGCCGCCGGCGAGATCGGCCACGTCACGGTCGGCACCGACGGCGGCGAGGACTGCCCGTGCGGCAAGCGCGGCTGCCTCGAGACCTGGCTGTCGATCCCCCGGCTGCGCGCCGCGCTCGACTCCCCCGACGGCCACGAGGTCGTCGAGGCCGGCGGGGAGCGCCTCGGCGTGGCCCTCGCCCCGATCGTCGCCGCCCTCGACCTGTCCGAGGTCGTGCTCGCCGGGCCCGGAGGAGCTGCTCGCCCCGGTGCTGCCCGTCCTCGAGCGCACCCTCGCCCAGCGCCTGCTCGCCGACCCCGACGCCCCCCTGTCCGTCCGCCTCGCCGCGTCCCCCGAGGACATCGTCCTGCGCGGCGCGGCGGCCGTGGTCCTGTGGGACCAGCTCGGGGTCGTCTAGACCCCGCCCCGAAACCGCACCACCTCCCGGCTCCACCACGCACCACCCACCACCAGCACCACCGCAGAAACCAGCACAGCACCACCCACCACCACCCGCACCTCGGTGCACACCCCGGGGCCGACCGGCCCCACCGCCCGAAAGGAAGACCGAATGATTCGGCGCCTGCCCCTCGTCGCGCTGACCAGCGCGGCGCTCGTCCTGACCGCGTGTGCGAGCGGTGGTGACTCGTCGGACACCCCGGCCGCCACCAGCTCGACCTCGAACGCCGGCAAGACGATCACCCTGTGGCTCGCCGGCGGGGACACCCCCGACGAGCTGCGCACCTACCTCGAGCGACACGTTCAAGGCCAAGACCGGTGCCACCCTGAAGATCGAGGAGCAGGCCTGGCCCGACCTCGTCACCAAGCTGACCACGGCCCTGCCCGACGCCGAGAACACCCCTGACGTCGTCGAGCTCGGCAACACCCAGAGCCCGACCTTCACCAACGTCGGCGCGTTCCTCGACATCTCCGACCAGTACGACGCGCTGGGCGGCGACAAGCTGCTCCAGTCCTTCGTCGAGGCCGGCTCGGTCGACGGCAAGAAGTACGCCCTGCCGTACTACTTCGGCTCGCGCTACATGTTCCAGCGCAAGGACGTCTGGAAGGAGGCCGGCGTCGAACACGCCGACCACCCTCGACGAGTTCAACGCGGCCGTCACCAAGATCGCCCAGGAGAACCCGCGCGACATCAAGAACTTCTCGGGCTTCTTCATCGGCGGCCAGGACTGGCGCAACGGCATCTCCTGGATCTTCGCCAACGGCGGCGACCTGGCCAAGAAGGAGAACGGGCAGTGGGTCTCCACCCTCTCCGACCCGAACTCCCTCAAGGGCCTGCAGCAGCTCCAGGCGATCCAGAAGACCGCGAGCAACGCCCCGGCCGACGCCAAGGACCAGACCCCCTGGCTCTACATCAACGACGCCGACGTCATCACCGACGCCGACGGCAAGGCCACCGGCAAGACCACCCTGTCCGCCGCCACGATCATGGCTCCGGGCTGGGCGCACTGGTCGATCGGTGACGCCACCAAGAAGGACGGCAAGGTCGTCCGCGAGTGGAACGACAAGAAGTTCGGCACCTTCGTCCTGCCGGGCAACGACGGCAAGCCGGCCCCGGTCTTCGCCGGTGGCTCGAACATCGCCATCTCGGCCAAGTCGAAGAACCCCGAGCTCTCCAAGGAGCTGATGAAGATCATCTTCAGCCCCGAGTTCCAGCAGAAGCTCGGTGGGGCGGGCCTCGGCCCGGCCAACTCCGACTACGTCTCCTCGCTCGGTGACGACGAGTTCGCCAAGGCGCTCATCGACTCGGCCTCCAACTCCAAGCTGACCCCGGCCGCACCCGGCTGGGCCGCCGTCGAGGCCTCCATGGTCCTCGAGGAGTTCTTCGGCAAGATCGAGGGCGCCAGCGACCTCGCCGCCCTGGCGAAGGAGTACGACGCCAAGATCACCCCGATGCTCAACGGCAAGTGATGAACCTCCCCGGCGGCCGGTGGGCGATCCCCGCCGGCCGCCGGGGAACCACTCCCACCCGAGGACCGCAGACATGACGACCGGGACGACCACGGCCCCGACCACGCCGAGCACCGCACCACCGCAGCTCCGGAACCGGAAGAAGAAGAACCGGCTCCCCCTCATCCTCATCGTCCCGGCCCTCGTGCTGCTCGTCGCCGCCCTCGGGCTACCCGATCGGCTGGCAGGTCGTCACGAGCTTCAAGCAGTACGGCCTGATGCAGCAGTTCGGCGCACCGGCCCCGTTCGTCGGCCTGGACAACTACGTCGCCCTCGTCACGGACCCCTACCTGTGGACCGTCGTCGTGCGGTCGATCGTGTTCTGCGTCGTCACCGCCGTCGTGACCGTCGCCATCGGCGGCGCCATGGCCGTGCTGATGAACGCCCTGACCACCTGGCCCCGCATCGTGCTCCAGGTCGCCCTGCTCGTCGCCTGGGCGATGCCCGTCGTCGCCGCGATGACCGTGTGGATCTGGATCGTCGACTGGCGCCGCGGCCTGCTCAACTGGGCCCTGGTCAAGCTCGGCGTCGACGGCGCGCAGGGCCACAACTGGCTCGCCGAGCCGCTGTCCTTCTTCGTCGTCGCCTCGGTGATCATCGTCTGGATGAGCGTGCCGTTCGTCGCGCTGTCGATCTACGCCGGCCTGACCCAGGTGAGCACCGAGGTGCTCGAGGCGGCCGTCGCTCGACGGCGCCACCGGCCTGCCAGCGGCTGCGGTACATCATCGTGCCGATCATCGCCCCGGTGCTCTCGATCGTGATGCTGCTCCAGCTGATCTGGGACCTGCGGGTCTTCACCCAGATCAAGCTGCTCCAGGACGCCGGCGGCGTCACCAACGAGACCAACCTGCTCGGCACGTACGTCTACCAGCTCGGCACCGGCAAGGGCGACTTCGGCACGGCCAGCGCGGTCAGCATCCTCATCCTCGCCCTCACCATCGCCCTCAGCGCCTACTACGTGCCGCTCGCTCATGAAGGAGGACGTGTGATGCACCGGTCCCGCGTGAAGCGCTACCTGCTCACCGCCCTCGCCCTCGTCGCTCGCCGTGGTCTGGGCCTTCCCCGTCTACTGGATGCTCAACTCGGCCTTCCTGCCCAACGTCGTGCTCCAGTCGGCCACCCCGACGTTCCTGCCGTTCGGCGGCTCGTTCGACAACCTCAGCGCCGTCGCCACCGACGCCGTCGTTCGGGTCGGCGCTGACCATCTCGCTCGTCGTGACGCTGACCACCGTGGTGGCCGCGATCATGATCGCCTTCCTCGGCGCGCTGGCGATCAGCCGGTTCAGGTTCCGCGGTCGCGGGTCGTTCGTGCTCGCCCTGCTGCTGATCCAGATGCTGCCCGCCGAGGGCCTGTTCATCGCCCAGTACAAGATGATGAGCTCGCTCGGCCTGCTCAACCAGGCGATCGGCCTGGCCGTGCTCTACACCGCCGCGGTCGTGCCCTTCACGATCTGGATGCTGCGCGGCTTCGTCGCCGGCGTGCCCGCCGACCTCGAGGAGGCCGCCATGGTCGACGGCCTCTCGCGCACCAAGGCGTTCCTCAAGATCACCTTCCCGCTGCTGGCCCCCGGGCTGGTCGCCTCGGCCGTCTACGCCTTCCTCCAGGCGTGGAACGAGTTCACCGTCGCCCTGGTCGTCATGACCGAGGAGCAGTCGCGCACCCTGCCGCTGTGGCTGCGCGGCTTCGTCCAGGCGAGCGCGAGCCGCGAGACCGACTGGGGCCAGGTGATGGCCGCCTCGACCCTCGTCGCCGTGCCCGTCATCATCTTCTTCCTCATCGTCCAGGGCCGGATGAGCAGCGGGCTCGTCGGCGGGGCGGTGAAGGGATGACGCCTCACCGCGGACGTCGCGGCCACCCTCCAGCCCGGCTTCCCGGGCACCGACCGTGCCCGACTGGCTGGTGCGCGCCCACGCCGAGGGGCTGGTGTCGGTGTGCCTCTACGGCGACAACGTCGCCGGCCCCGACGGGCTGGCCGGCCTGTGCGCCGACCCTCCACGACCGGATGCCGGGCGTGCTCCTCGCCGTCGACGAGGAGGGCGGCGACGTCACCCGGCGTGCACTACCCCGCGGGCTCGACCGCCGTCGGCAACGCCGTGCTCGGGCGGCTCGACGACCCGGCGACGACCCGCGCGGTCGCGGCCGGCATCGGGCACGAGCTCGCCGCGCTGGGCATCGGGCTCGACCTCGCGCCCGACGTCGACGTCAACTCCTCCCCCGACAACCCGGTCATCGGCGTGCGCAGCTTCGGCGACGACCCGGCGCTCGTGTCGACGCCACGCCGCGGCCTGGGTCGAGGGCCTGCAGTCCACCGGGGTCGCCGCCTGCGCCAAGCACTTCCCCGGCCACGGCGACACCGTGGTCGACTCGCACCACGGCCTGCCCCGGGTCGACGTGACGCTCGAGGTGCTGCAGGAGCGCGAGCTCGCGCCCTTCCGGGCCGCCGTCGCGGCCGGCGTGGCGTCGCGTCATGACGTCGCACATCATCGTCTCGGCGCTCGACCCGCACCGCCCGGCCACGTTCTCGCGCACCGTGATCGGCGTGCTGCGCGACGACCTCGGCTTCGACGGGGTCGTCGTCAGCGACGCCCTCGACATGGCCGGCGCGAGCGCCGACACCGGCATCCCGGAGGCCGCGGTGCGGGCGCTCGTGGCCGGGCGTCGACCTGCTCTGCCTCGGCTCGGGCACCTCGCAGGAGACCTACGACGCGGTGCACGCCGCCGTCGTGGCGGCCGTGCAGTCCGGGCGGCTGCCCGAGGGCCGGGTGGCCGAGGCCGCCGCCCGGGTGCGCACCCTCGCGGCGACGACGGCGCAGCGGATGCCGGCGCCCCGGCATCCGCGCCGACGCCACGCCCGCGACCCTGCCCGACGCGACCGTCGGCCGGCGCCTTCCGCGTCGGCGAGCCGGCGCGCGCCTGGCTGGCGGCGTCCGGCCCGGTCGCGCTCGTGCAGGTGGACAGCACCGCGAACCTCGCCGTCGGCGGCGTCTCGTGGGGCCCGGCCGCGCTCGGCGCGACGGTGACCGAGGCCGAGGTGCCCGCCGGGGCGCGGGTCGCGGTCGTGGGCCGCGCGGTCGGTGCCGGCCACCCGGCATCCGCCGTCGTCGAGCGGCTGCGCGGCGCCGGCCACGACGTCGTGCTCGTCGAGTGCGGCTGGCCGCGCGGCGGCGCCGACATCGAGACCTTCGGCGGCTCCCCCGCCGTGGCGCGCGCCCTGGTGGGCCTGCTCCGTGGTGAGGTGGGCCCGTGAGGCTCGGCATCGACATCGGCGGCACCAAGACCGCCGCGCTCGTGCTCGACGACTCCGGCGGGATCGTCGCGCAGGTCGCGGCGCCCTCCGGGCAGGGCAACACCCAGGTGCTCGCCACCGCGGTGTCCGTCGCCGACCGCGCCGCGGCGCTGGTCGGCGGCTGGGCGCACATCGAGCACCTCGGCGCCTGCATGCCCGGGCTGGTCGACCGGCAGACCGGCTGGGCCCGGCACGCGGTCAACCTCGGCGTGAACGCCCTCGACCTCGCCGGCGGCATCGAGGCCGCCACGGGGCGCCGGCCGAGCATCGACAACGACGTCAAGGCCGCGGCGCTCGGGGCGCACCACGCGGTGCGACCCGGAGGTCGCCGACGGCACGACGGCCTACCTCAACGTGGGCACCGGCCTCGCGGCGGCGATCGTCCGCCGCGGGCGAGGTCGTGCGCGGTGCCGGCGGGGCCGCCGGCGAGATCGGCCACCTCCCGGTCGGCACGGGCGTGCCCTGCTCGTGCGGGCAGGACGGCTGCCTCGAGACCGATCGCCTCGGGCACCGCGCTGCACCGGCTCTGGCCGGGGGCCGCGGCCGACCTCTTCCCTGCGGCGGCGGCGGGTGACGAGCAGGCGCGCGCGGTCGTCGCCACGCTCGCGCACGGCATCGCGCTGGCCGTTCAGGTGCTCGTCGTCACCGGTGCCGAGCTCGTCGTCATCGGCGGCGGCCTGGCGCGCGACCGGGTCGAGCTCGAGGCGGCACTGGCCGCCGACATCGACGCCCGCGCCGCAGGCCTCGCCCTTCCTCCGTAGGCTCGACCTCGTGTCCAGGATCCGGGTGCTCGACGGCGACGTGCCGGTGGCCGCCATCGGTGCGGCCCTGCTGCCCGGCTCGACCGAGCCCGTCGGAGTGAGCGCCTGATGGAGGTCGTCGTCTGCGCCTCCCCCGACGAGACCGCCCGCCGGGCCGCCGTGGCGGTGCTCGAACGGCTGCCCGTCGGGCGCCGGCCGGGCGCCCGTCGTCGGGCTGGCCACCGGCTCGTCACCCCTCGGGCTGTACCGCGAGCTCGGGCGGGCCGTCGAGCGCGGCGAGGCCGACTTCTCGCGCGCCCACGGCTTCGCCCTCGACGAGTACGTCGGGCTGCCGCCGGGCCACCCCGAGGGCTACCGCGAGGTGCTGCTGCGCGAGGTCTGCGGGGTCATCGGCCTGGCCCCCGAGCGGCTCGCCGTGCCCGACGGGTCGGGCCGCGACGTGCCGACCCTGATGGCGGCGGCCGCGGCCTACGAGGCCCGGATCCGCGAGCTCGGCGGGGTCGACGTGCAGGTGCTCGGCATCGGCGCCAACGGCCACCTCGGCTTCAACGAGCCCGGGTCGGCGCTCACCTCGCGCACCCGGGTCAAGCGGCTGTCCGACCGCACCCGCCGCGACAACGCGCGCTTCTTCCGCGGCATCGACGACGTGCCCACCCACTGCGTGACCCAGGGCCTCGGCACCATCCTCGAGGCGCGCCGGCTGGTGCTCGTCGCGACCGGTGACGCCAAGGCGGATGCCGTGGCGGCCGCCCTCGAGGGCCCGCTCACGGCATCCGTGCCCGCGTCGGTGCTGCAGTGGCACCCGGACACGGTGGTCTGCCTCGACGAGGCGGCGGCCGCCGCGCTGCGCAACCGCCCGTACTACGACGACGCGGCGAGCGGCCTGCCCGGCTAGCGCACGTGCTGGGTGAGGAACTCGACCGCCCGCGACCAGGCCTGCGCCGCGCACTCGGGGTCGTAGGTGCCGATCAGGTTCTCGTCGTTGAGGAAGGCGTGGCCGGCGGGGTAGAGGTGCAGCTCCGCGGTCGCCGGTTCCGGCCGCCCGGCCAGGGCCTCGAACACCGACTCCACCCGCTCGACCGGGATGCTGTGGTCGTCGATGCCGAAGTGGCCCTGCACCGCGGCCCGGACGCCGGTCACGACCGACGGGTCGCGCGGCAGCCCGTAGAACGGCACGGCGGCGCTGACCAGGTCGGGCCGGCGGGCGGCGAGGGCGAAGACGAAGCCACCGCCCATGCAGAACCCGATCGCGCCGACCGTCGCGCTCGTCACCTCGGGCAGGCCGACGAGGTGGTCGACCGCCCCCGACGAGGTCCTCGGCGGCCCGCTCCACCGGCAGGCTCTTCGCGAGCTCGACCGCCTCGGCGGCGTCGTGGGTGGTGGGGCCGCCGTAGAGGTCCGGCGCGAGGGCGACGAACCCGGCATCCGCGAGCCGGTCGACGATGCTCGCGACGTGGGTCGTCAGGCCCCACCACTCCTGGATCACCACGACACCGGGCCCCGAGCCCGACTCGGGCACCCGCAGGTAGCCGAAGGCCTCGCCGTGACCACTGGGGAAGCGCACGTTCTGCTGTCCTGGCCCGTCAGCCACGGTGTCTCCTCGCATCTGCCTGGATGCCGGCGACCCGGCGTCGCCGACGTGGTGAACGGTACGGCCCGCGGGGGGCGGCGCCCTGCTTCGGCGCACCCGGAGCCCGCGCAGGTGGAGTCGCAGCATTCGAGCTGTCGTCTCGCCTCGCCGGGTGCGGCCATCGGTGGCAGTCTGGAACGGTGGCCGCACGGGGGTCCGGGCGGCCGGAACGAGGGAAGGGGATCCCATGAGTCACCCGAAGACGTCCTGGCCCGCGATCGGCCTGCTCAGCGGCGCCGTCGGCCTGGCACTCGTCGCCGCCGTGCCCGCCGCCATCGCAGCGCCCGCTGCTCGGACACCACGGGGGCCCGCTGCCCGGCGGCTACACAACCTGGTCGTCATCTACGAGGAGAACCACTCGTTCGACAACCTCTACGGCCAGTGGGGCCGCGTCGGTGGACGGGTCGTCGACGGCCTCCAGAACGCCGGGGGCACCACGACCCAGGTCGCCCAGGACGGCACGGCCTACGGCTGCCTCCTGCAGAACGACGTCAACCTCACCTCGCCGTCGCCCCTGGCCACGACGTGCACCGACCCCGCCCACGGCGTGCCGGCGAGCCACTTCGGCAACACGTGGTTCACCATCGACAAGTACATCCAGCCGAGCGACACGACCTGCCCGGCACCCGGCGTCTTCGCGCCCAACGGGGTGCTCAACGGCACCGGCGAGCCGGGCGGCTGCACCCGCGACCTCGTGCACCGCTTCTACCAGGAGCAGTACCAGATCGACGGCGGCAAGCAGGACCGCTACGTCACCGGCTCCGACGCGGTCGGCCTGACGATGGGCCGCTACGCGACGACGACCTGCCGATCTACCAGCTACCTGCACAGCAAGGGCGCGCCCAACTACGTCGTCGCCGACCGGTTCTTCCAGGGCGCCTTCGGCGGCTCGTTCCTCAACCACCAGTACCTCATCGCGGCGCGGGCCCCGCGTCGACACCGGCGGCGCCACCCCGACGGCGGTCAGACTCGGTGGTCGACAGCAACGGGATGCCGACGCTCGCTACCCCCTCTACACCGCCACCGCCGCGGTCAGGGACGCCCAGCTCACCCAGGCGTGCAGCAACGGCAAGCCCTTCGACTACACCGCAGGCCTGCGGCAACATCGCCGTCAACACCGTGCAGCCGTCGAGCGCTCCGTCCGGCGGCGGCGCGAAGATCCCGCTGATCGACGATGCCGTCTACCCCAACATCGGCGACCGGATGAGCGACGCCGGCGTGACCTGGAACTGGTACTCCGGTGGCTGGGACGACGCCGCTGCCGGCAACCCCGGCCCGCTCTTCCAGTACCACCACCAGCCGTTCAACTACTTCAAGAACTACGCGGTCGGCGCCCCCGGCGCTCGCACCTGCAGGACGAGACGAAGTTCATCGCCGCCGCCCACGGCCGGCACCCTGCCCCAGGTGTCGTTCGTCAAGCCGTACGGCGCCGAGAACGAGCACCCCGGGTACGCGAGCGAGCCCGACGGGAGCGACCACCTCGTCGACCTGCTCGAGACGATCACCTCGGGCCCGCAGGCCGAGCAACACGCTCGTCGTCGTGACGTACGACGAGTTCGGCGGCCAGTGGGACCACGTCTCCGCCGGCCGCCCGCCGTCGACGTGTGGGGGCCGGGTACCCGCATCCCGGCGCTGGTCCTGTCGGCCGGCATGGTGAAGTCCGGGGTCGACAGCACGACCTACGACACGACCTCCATCATGGCGACGATCGAGCACAGCTTCGGGCTACCCCCCGTCGCCCCAGGGATGCCGGAGCCACCGACCTGAGCGCCGCGGTGCGGGTGGGCGACCCTCGCCATCACGGATCGGACGGCACTGAACGCCTGGGCCTGCTGGACCCTGTTCCGGCGACGTCTCGGGTTGCTAGCGTCCCGAGATGGACATCCCTGAGCAGGTCGAGGCTCACCTCGCCGGTCAACCCGAGCCCAAGCAGACCGACCTCCGACAGCTGCACGCGCACATGCTGGCGGAGTTCCCCGAGTGCCAGGCTGTGGTTCAACGACGGCACGAACGAGGCCGGCAAGGTCGTGGCCAACCCCAACATCGGCTACGGCGCCTACACCATCACCTACGCCGACGGGTCGACGCGGGAGTTCTACCGCATCGGCCTGAGCGCCAACACGACGGGCATCTCGGTCTACGTGCTCGGCCTCGACGACAAGACCTACCTGGCGCGCACCTACGGCGCCTCGATCGGCAAGGCCAGCGTCACGGGCTACTGCATCAGGTTCAGACGCCTCTCGGACATCGACGCCGAGGCCCTGCACGCGGCCATCCGGCACGGCATGACCGTCGATCAGACCCCGTGAGCCCGCCGCACGACGGTGACGAGCCGCAGCCGCCTCGAGGGCGTCAGCGGCGCCAGAAGAGGTGGTGGATGACGCCGCTCGGGCTCGGGACGCGCTCGTGGTGGAAGCGGTCGAGCAGCTCGTCGGGCGAGTCCCAGAGCTTGCCGCCGCGGCCGATCTCGACGGGGGCGACGGCGACGTGCATGGTGTCGACGAGGTCGGCCTCGAGGAACTCACGCACCGTGGCCACGCCACCGCCGAGGCGCACGTCCTTGCCGTCGGCGGCGGCCTTGGCCTGCCGCAGGGCCTCGTGCGGGTCGGCGTCGATGAAGTGGAAGGTGGTGTCCGACAGCGAGATCGAGGGTCGAACGTGGTGGGTCAGCACGAAGACCGGGGTGTGGAACGGCGGCTCGTCACCCCACCAGCCCTGCCACTCGAGGTCCTGCCACGGCCCCTGCTGGGGGCCGAACTTGCCGCGGCCCATGATCTCGGCGCCGATGTTGTTGGAGAAGTCGCGGGTGAAGTAGTCGTCGAGGCCGCGGGTGCCGCCCGGGTCGGTGCGGTTCGGCCAGCTCGCCGTCGCGCCCGCCCACGAGGCCAGCTGGGCAGGGTCGGCGTGGCCGAAGGGCCGCTCGATGCTCTGGCCCTCGCCGGTGCCGTACCCGTCGGTCGAGAGCATGAAGTTCTGCACCCGCAGGAGCTGCTCGCGGGGGGCGCTCACGACGCCTCCACCGGGGCGGCCAGGCCGAGGCCGGCGTAGTGGGCCTGGGCGACGGCGAAGGCGTCCCAGTCCCACGGCTCGGGCCGGCCGGCGAGGCTCGGCTCGAGCCGGGCGAGGGAGGTCTGGAGCCCGACGAGGTAGCAGTTGTCGACGCCTCCTGGACGTCGGGGACGACGTGGCTGAGCCGGAGGATGCACCCGGTGTCGGCGGCCTCGAGCTCCCAGCGCATGCGAGACCCGGGCGCGGGGTGGGTGTGCTCGAGGAGCACCGGCGGCTCGAGGCGCAGGATCGTGCAGGTCATCGTGACCGGCTCGCCGTCGGCCCTTCCGGCGAAGACCATCTCACCGCCCTCGCGCAGGTCGACGGTGATGTCGGCGTCGAACGGGAGCCACCAGTCGGCCAGCCGCGCCGGGGTGGTGATGGCGTCCCACACGTCGCGCACGTCGTAGGCGAGGTGCCGTTCGAAGCGGATGACGCCGCCGTCGGCGGTGCGCTCGAGCACGCCGTCGTAGCGGGTGGTGAGGTCTTCGGTCACTGGGATCGCTCCTTCGGGGGGATGGGACGGGCGGTGCGCTCGAGGTGGCGTTCGAGGGAGTCCAGGCGCCCGGCCAGCTCGGCGCGGTAGGGCTCCAGCCACTCGTCGAGCTCGCGCAGGGGCTCGGCGCGCAGGCGGTAGAGGCGGCGCTGGGCATCGCGGCGGACCTCGACGAGGCCGGCGTCGCGCAGCACCTTGAGGTGCCGGGACACCCCCGGCTGGTGCATGCCGACGGCGTCGACGAGCTCGGTCACCGACCGCTCGCCGCCCCGCACGGCGTCGAGGATCCGTCGGCGCGTCGGGTCGGCGATGACCTCGAGGACGGCACGGTTGCTGGGCACGGCGACAACATACGACATCTCATATATATGCGCAAGCAGACGTATCCGGGAGACGAGCTGGAACGTGGGTGAAGAGCCGCGCCCGGGCGTCGGTTTTCACCCACGTTCGGGCCGCGGGCCTCCGCCCGAGGCCGGAGGGTCAGGGGTTGGCGCGGTAGCCGTAGGCCATCTGCTCGAGCCGGGCGATCCGCTCGGCCATCGGCGGGTGGGTCGACATCAGCCGCGACACGTCCTGGGCGCGGAACGGGTTGGCGATCATCATGTGGCTGGCGTCGACGACCTTCTGGGTCGGGGCCAGCGGCGCCTGGGCGACCCCGATCTCGAGCTTGCGCAGCGCCGAGGCCAGGGCCAGCGGGTCGCCGGTCAGCGTCGCGCCGTCCTCGTCGGCGTCGTACTCGCGGGTGCGCGAGATCGCGAGCTGCACGACCATCGCGGCGAACGGGGCGAGGATGGCGAGCGCGAGGCCGGCCATCGGGTTGCGGTCCTCGTCGCTGCCACCGCCGCCGAAGATCATGCCGAACGACAGGAACTGGCCGATCGTCGAGATGACACCGGCGACCGCGGCCGCCACCGACGCGGTGAGGATGTCGCGGTTGTAGACGTGCATCAGCTCGTGGCCCGAGCACCCCACGCAGCTCGCGCTCGTCGAGCAGGCCGAGGATGCCCTCGGTGCAGCAGACGGCGGCGTTCTCGGGGTTGCGGCCGGTCGCGAACGCGTTCGGCGCCTGGGTCGGCGAGATGTACAGCTTCGGCATCGGCTGGCCGGCCCGGGTCGAGAGCTCGCTGACGATGCGGTACATCGCCGGGGCCTCGGCCTCGCTGACCGGGTAGGCGTGCATCGCGCGGATCGCCAGCTTGTCGGAGTTCCAGTACCCGTAGACGGTCGTCGCGACGCCGATCAGCGCGAAGACGAGCAGGAACACGCTGTTGCCGAGCCAGCTGGCGACCACCCAGCCGATGACGAGGAGGAGGGCCCACATGCCGCCGAACAGAGCAGCGGTCTTCAGCCCGTTGTGGTGCTTGTGCATGTCTGCCTCAACGACCGCGGGTGGGTGGTTCGTTCCGTCAGGACAGCAGGCCCAGCAGCAGCCCCGGGAGCACGCTGAAGAGCACGAGGATGCCGGTGCCGAGCACGAGCACCGCGGTCGCGCCCCGGTGCGGCGGGGCCACCACGGCGTCGCCCGGTGCCGCCACGACGTCGCCGGCGTCGCCGCGATGCCGTCTCGCCACCGTCGGTCGCCACCGTCGCCGTCGCCGGTGGCCGGGAGCGGACGGGCGGGTCCGGCTCGCCGAGCAGCAGGGCGAACCAGCGCAGGTACACCGCGATGCCGAGCACGACCGCCACCACGGCGACCAGGGCCAGCGGCCAGAGCCCGGCGTCGACCGCCGGGCGCAGCGCCACGACCTTGGCCACCAGGCCGATGATGCCCGGGGGCAGCCCCGCGAGCACGAGCAGCGCGAACGCCAGCGCACCACCGGTGAGCCGGTCGCGGCGCAGCAGGCCGCGGGTGCGGTCCAGGGCCCCGGCCCCCACGACGGCGACCGCCGCGAAGGCGACGAGGGTGGCCACGGCGTAGACGAGCACGTAGGCGGCAGCCGCGCGCAGGCCCTCGACGCTCAGCGCGGCCACGGGCAGCACCACCCAGCCGGCCTGCGACACGGTCGACCACGCGAGCAGGCGGGTCGACTCGGTCTGGCGCAGCGCCATCACGTTGCCGAGCAGCATCGAGGCGGCCGCCAGGGTGCCGAGCACGATGCTCACCGACCCGGTGTCGACGGCCGCGCCGACCAGGGCCTGACCGACGACGAGCAGGGCGGCCAGCGCCGAGATCTTCGACGCGGCGGCGAGCGCGGCGGCGGTGCCGAGGTCGGCGGTGGAGTACGCCTGCGGGGTCCACGCGTGGAAGGGCACCAGCGAGAGCTTGAAGCCGAGCCCGGACAGCAGCACGGTCACGGCGAGCAGGAGCACCACCCGGCGCTCGGGGTCGGCCCACGCGGTGGCCACGGTGTCGCCGGCGAACGACGCGTCACCGGTCGCGGTCAGCCACAGGGCCGCCCCGAGCACGAGCAGCGCGAACGACGTCACCGACGTGACGAGCAGGGTGAGGGCGCCGTGGGATGCCGTGCGCGTGCCACGCAGTGCGACCAGCGCCACGACCGGCACGGTCGCGAGCTCGAGGGTGACCAGCCAGGTGCCGAGGTCGCGCGAGGCCGCGACACCGACCCCACCGGTGGCCGCGGCGAGCAGCAGCGTGGTCGTCACGGTCGTGTCGCGCGGCCCGCGAGCCCCGTCGTGCAGCAGCGCGAGGGCCGCGGCGGTGGCCAGCAGGATGCCGGCCTGCAGCGTGCCGGTGGTCGGCCCGGCGTTCCACAGGCAGGCGCCCTGCGGGCCCGGCAGGCAGAGGGTGAGCACCGGGTCGTCGGCGGCGCGCAGGCCGACGGCCAGCGCCGTGCCGGCGGCGATCGCGAGCACCACGACCCCGAGCAGTGGCTGCCAGGAGCGGCGACCGGGCAGCACGGCATCCCCGACGAGCACGAGCACCGCACCGAGCGCCGGCAGCAGCGCGGGGGCGAGGCTGACGGCATCCACGGTCACGAGGTCGGCGGCGATCACCGGGCACCCCCCGTGATGAAGGCGGCGGCGTCAGCGGTGACGGCGAGCAGCGGGCCGGGCAGCACACCGAGCACGACGACGAGGGTGCCGAGCACCGCCAGCACGACGAGCTCGACCCCGCGGGTGTCCGGGGTGGCGGCCGCGGCCTCCGGGTCGGGCCGGTCGCCCACCCAGACCGTGCGGGCGACCCGCAGGGCGTAGCCGGCGGCGAGCGCCGCCCCGACGGCGGCGACCACCGCGCACCCGACGAACAGCGCGCGGGGGCGGTCGGCCGCGGGCAGCCAGGCGGCGTACACCGAGAAGAACTCGCCCCAGAAGCCGGCCAGACCGGGCAGCCCCAGGCTGGCCGCGAGGCCGAGGATGAACAGGAAGCCGAGCCGCGGCGAGGTCTCGCGCAGGGCGGGCCGGGCCACGGCGAGGTCGACGCTCCCCCACCGCTGCTTGAGGCCGCCGACGAGGAAGAACAGCAGGGCCGAGATGACCCCGTGCGCGATGTTGGCGAAGAGCGCCGCCTGCAGGCCCGTCTCGGACCCGGCGGCCAGGGCGAGGGCGACGAACCCCATGTGCGCCACCGACGAGTACGCGATCAGCCGCTTGAGGTCGCGCTCGACGAGGCAGACCAGCGCACCCCAGACGATGCCGACGACGCCGGCGACGGCGAGCACCGGCGCGAGCCGGCCGAAGCCGTCGGGCACCGTCGCGACCGGCAGCCGCACCAGGCCGTAGGTGCCCATCTTCAGCAGCACCGCGGCCAGCAGCACCGAGCCCGGCGGTCGGCGCGGTGGTGTGGGCCGGCGGCAGCCAGGTGTGCACCGGGAAGACCGGCACCTTCACCGACAGCCCGAGCACGAGCAGCACCGCCACGAGCAGCTGCCGGTCGGCCGGCAGGGCGGCCCCGGCACCGGCGGCGAGGGCCCGCAGGTCGGAGGTGCCGGCGGAGGTGACCAGGGCGAGGATGCCGACCAGCATCAGCGTCGACCCGACCGCGGTGTAGAGGATGAAGCGGTGCCCGGCGTCGGTGCGGGCGCGCTCGTCGTGGCGGTCGCCGAACCGGCTGATCAGCACCCACATCGGCACCAGCACGAGCTCGAACGCGACGAAGAAGAGCACGGCGTCGCGGGCGGTGAAGGTGGCGAGCGCGCCGGCCTCGACGATGAGCAGGCAGCCGAGGAAGGTCGCCGGCGTCCCGCCCTCGGGCACGTCGACCCACGCGTGCGCGGTGACCAGCACCCCGATCAGCGCGGTGAGGAGCACGAGGGGCACGGCGATGCCGTCGACGCCGAACGACCAGCGCACCCCGAGCTCGGGCAGCCAGGCCAGGTCGACGTCGGGGCGCGCGACCGTGACGGCGACGCGCGAGCACCGCGGTGACGGCGGCGGCCGCGGCCGCCACGACCCGGGCGCCGGCGACGTCGAGCGCGCGACCGCCGGTGACGAGCCAGAGACCGACGACGGCGGGGACGAGGAGGAGCAGGCTCACGACCACGCGAGCACCCCCGCGACGCCGAGCACGACGACGGCCGCGAGCACGAGGCCGACGGCCGAGCTGGGTCGCTCGCCGCGGAAGGCCCGGGTGCCGGCCCAGCCGGCGGCCCGGGTGGCCACGGCGGTGCCGCGCACGTAGGCGTCGATCACCTCGGTGTCGAGGAACGCGACGAGCCGGGCGAGCTTGAGCACGGGGGTGGCCACGAGGCGCAGGTAGAGCGCGTCGACGCCCAGCCCGCGGTCGGCGTGCGGCACGAGGCGCGGCACCAGCACCTCGGCGGGGTCGCGGTCGAAGCCGCCGCGCAGGGCGACCGCGACGCCGACCACGATCGCGAGCACCGTGACGAACACCCAGACCAGGTCGGTCTGGCCGACCCGGAAGGCGTCGGTGAGCAGCACCAGCCCGCCGACCACGCTGAGCCCGACGAGCACGGCGAGCACGCCCTGCACGGCGGGGGTGATCGGCGCGCTCTCCGGGGCGGGGCGCACGTGCGCGGTGAGCAGGAGGTAGGCCCGGGTGCAGTAGGCGGCGGTGACGGCGGCGGTGACGATCAGCGCGACGAGCACGACGACGCCCGGCCCGGACTCGACCGCGCCCTCCCACGACACCGCGACGACGTGCTCCTTGGACAGGCCACCCACGACCAGCGGCACGCCGGCCAGCGAGAGCAGCCCGAACAGGAACGACACCCGCAGCAGCGGGGTGGCCAGGGCGGTTCCGCGCAGGGCCTTGGCCGCGGTGCCACCGGCGGCCATCGCGGCCCAGCCGATCGCGAGGAAGAGCAGCGCCTTGAAGATGGCGTGCGACCACAGGTGGAACAGGCCGGCATCCGGCCCGGCCTCCGGTGGGGCGGCGGCCAGCGCCGACAGCATCACACCGACCTGGCTGACGGTCGACCACGCCAGCAGCCGCTTGAGGTCGCTCTGGGCGAACGCGAGCACCGCGGCCAGCAGCATGGTCAGCGACACCGCGATGCCGAGCACCCAGCGCGGGGTCTGGCTCACCGCGAGGATCGGGAAGAAGCCGGCCAGCACCACGGTGCCGGCGGCGACCATGGTCGCGGCGTGGATGAGCGCGCTGGCGGGGGTCGGGCCCTCCATGGCGTCGGCGAGCCAGTCCTGGAACGGGATCTGCGCCGACTTGCCGAGCACGCCGATGACGACGAGCGTCAGGAAGACCGCGCGCAGCGTGCCGTCCGGGGCGTTGCAGGCCGTGAGGGCCTCGCCGACCGAGGTACCCGTCGCGGTGAGGCTGTCGATGCAGGCGGTGGGGCGGGCCCAGGTGGCGACGACGAGCTGCAGGTTCGTGCTGTTGGCCCCGGCGGCCAGGCCGATGATGCCGAGCACGAACCCGATGTCGGCGACGCGGGTGACGAGGAACGCCTTGTGCGCCGCCCGGCGGGCGCTGTGCCGGCGCGACCAGTGGCCGATGAGCAGGTAGGAGCACCAGCCCATGACCTCCCAGCCGACGACCGTGAGCACCAGGTCGGCCGAGACGACGACGAGCAGCATCGCGGCGGTGAACAGCGAGACCGTCGCCGCGAAGCGCGGGTAGCGGTCGTCGGTCTCGAGGTACCAGGTGGAGTACACCTGCACGGCCAGCGCGACGAGGGCGACGGCGAACACCACGGCGACCCGCGAGTGGTCGGTGACCAGCTCGAGCGGCACGAGCACCTCGCCGGCGTGCAGCCCCGGGCCGGTCGAGATGACCGGGAACTCGCCCTGCACCACCCACGCGACGACCGCGAGCAGCAGGGTCAGGCCGCCGCCGCCGACCGCCACCGCGCGGGCGAGCCGGTCGTCGCGGCCGACGAAGAACCCGATCGACGGCGGCCACGGCCGGCACGAGCACGAGCGGCCAGGCGTTCACGGCGCCTCCCCGCTCGGCTCGTCGAGGTCGACGCGCGACCGCTGCCGGAAGGCGGTGAGGATGATCGCCAGCGCGACGACCGTCTCGGCGGCGGCGATGGTGATGACGAACAGCGGCAGCACGCTGCCCGCGGCCCAGCGGTCGGCGCCGGCGGCCTGGGTCGTGACGAGCAGGACCAGCGCCCCGCTCAGCACCAGCTCGACACCGACGAGCAGCAGCACGGCGTTGCGGCGCACCGCGATGCCGAACACGCCCAGGCCCACGAGGGCGGCGGCGAGCAGGTAGGGGCCGGCGAGGTGGATCACGGGGCGGCCTCCCCCACGGCCGGCTCCGGCTCGGCCGGCTCGCCGGCCGGCGTCGGCCGGCTCGCGCGGGATCCGCGAGACCGCCAGGGCCGCGACGAGCGCCCCGAGCAGCAGCAGCGAGAGCAGCTCGAAGGGCCACACCCAGGTGCCGAACAGCTGACCGGCGACCTGGGTCGAGCTGACGTCGCTGCGCTGCACCGGCTCACCGGCCAGCGGCAGCAGCACCGACCCGAGCAGCAGCGCGACGGCGCCGCCGAGCAGGGCGGCGCCCGCGGTGCGCCACGGCCCGGCGGCGTGCTCGAGGTCGGGGCCGATCGGGGCCCGGGTGAGCATCAGGGCGAAGAGCACCAGCACGACGACGGCGCCGACGTAGACGAGCACGAGCACCAGCGCGACCAGCTCGGCCCCGAGCACGAGCAGCGACCCGGCCACCCCGAGCAGGGCGACGACCAGCCAGAGGGCCGCGTGCACGACGTGCCGGGTGGTCACGGCGAGCAGCCCCCCGGCGACGGCCACGAGCGCGGTGGCCGCGAACGCCGTGTCGAGTGCGGTCATGGTGCCTCGTCGGCGGGGGGCGGGGTGGGGCTGGTGTCGTCGGGCACCGACTCGGGGGTGCCGGTCAGGGGCTCCTTCGCCGGTGGCGGACCGTTCCGGTGTCGTCGGCGGCCGCGGGCTCGCGCGCCGGCGGGCGGGCGTGGTCGGGGCCGGACGCGCGCCGGCCGGGCGCGGACGCACCGTGCGCGGCATCCGGGCTCCCGTGCCACCCGGCGGCACCACCGCCACCGGCACCGGCTCCGCCCGCGCCGACCAGCCCGGTACCGCGGGCCGGCTTGTTCGACGCGGCGATCTCGGCCGGCTCGGCCGACTTCTCGTCGAGCGCGGGCGGCGGCGGCACGGTGGCCATCCAGCCGCCGAGCCGGTCCTTCTCGTGCAGCAGGTCGAGGATGTCGACCTCCGCGTACTCGAACTGGGGGCTCCAGTGCAGCGCGTCGAACGGGCAGACCTCGATGCAGATGCCGCAGTACATGCACAGGCTGAAGTCGATGGCGAAGCGGTCGAGCACGTTGCGCTGGCGCTCGCGGCCGCCCTCGGTGGTCGCCGGGATCGTCTCCTTGTGCGAGTCGATGTAGATGCACCAGTCGGGGCACTCGCGGGCGCAGAGCATGCACGAGGTGCAGTTCTCCTCGAGCAGCGCGATGACCCCGCGGCTGCGCGGCGGCAGGTCGGGTGCGACGTCGGGGTACTCGGCGGTGTGGGTCGGCCGCAGCGCGGTGCGCGCCGTGGTCACCAGGCCCTTGAGGATGCCGGGGAGCCCGCTCCCCTTCCCGCTCACCATCCGAGCACCACCCCGGCGCCGGTCAGCATCAGCTGGAGGAGGGCGAGCGGCACGAGCCACAGCCAGGCCAGCCGCTGCAGCTGGTCCTCGCGCAGCCGGGGCCAGGCGACGCGCACCCAGATGACGAGCACCGCGACGGCGAAGCCCTTGAGCAGGGTCCACAGCCAGCCCAGGGTGTCCTCGAACGGGCCGTGCCAGCCGCCCAGCCAGAGCGTGGCGAACAGCAGCGACATCACGACGATGCCGGCGTACTCGGCGAGCAGGAAGAAGGCGAACCGCAGCCCGGTGTACTCGGTCCAGGCGCCCATGACGAGCTCGGCGTCGGCCACCGGCATGTCGAAGGGCGGGCGCTGCAGCTCGGCGACGGCGGCGACGAGGAAGACGACCGCGCCGGGCAGCTGCCACAGCATCCACCACGGCGACCAGCGGTCGGTGAGCGTGAGCAGCGACAGCGAGCCGCCGGCCAGCGCCATCGAGGCGACGGCGAGCACGATCGGCAGCTCGTACGACACCAGCTGGGCGGCGGCGCGCAGGCCACCGAGCAGGGCGTACTTGTTGGCGCTGGCCCAGCCCGCCATCAGCGTGCCGAGCGCGCCCACCGAGGTGGCGGCGAGCACGAGCACGACCGAGCCCGGCACGTCGATCGCGGCGACGCCCGGGGCGATCGGGATGGTCGCGAGCGCGACGAGGTACGGGATCAGCGCCACCGCGGGGGCGAGCCGGAAGACCCACCGGTCGGCGGCCCGCGGGGTGATGTCCTCCTTCTGCACGAACTTCACGCCGTCGGCGACGAGCTGCGCCCACCCGTGGTAGCCGCCGGCGTACATCGGGCCGAGCCGGCCCTGCATGTGCGCCATCACCTTGTGCTCGGTCTGCCCGACGAGCAGCGGCAGCACGAGGAAGGCCGCCAGCACCGACAGCGCCCGGATCGTCACCTCGAGCACGCTCATCGTGGGCCCCACTCGGGCGGGGGGACGCCGGGCGCCTGCACCCGGCGGCGGCTGGGCGACTTGGCGGACTCGTGGCCCTCGCCCGGCTCCTTGCCACCGGGCCAGGGCTTCGAGGCCCGGGCGGCGAGCTGGAACGACTTGCGCAGGGGGGTGCCCTCGAACCCGTCGGGCAGCAGCAGCGGGCGGATCGACAGGCCGCTGCCGTCGTCGTAGCCGGCGAAGTCGATGCCGAACATCTCGAAGGTCTCGCGCTCGTGCCACGCGGCGCCGGCGAAGACACCGGTCACCGAGTCGAGCGGCTCACCGTCGGCGACCCGGGTCACGAGCAGGATGCCGTGCAGCGCGCCCTGGGTGCCCACGTCGAGCAGGTGCGCGGTGACGTCGAAGCCCGGTGCCGCCTCGTCGTCGGTGCGGTCGACGGCGCTGAGCCAGTCGAAGAAGGTGAAGCCCTCGTCGCGCGCGGCCTCGAGCGAGGCGCGCCACGCCCCGGCCTCGATCACGCGCGTCTCGTCAGCCACGTCGGCAGCCTATCGATGCCGGTGCCCGCACCGCCGACGGCGCGTCGCCGGATCGGCCGCTGACGGGTTCGCTAGCGCCAGACCGGGGCGACCTCGCGCCGGTAGCCGCGGCCGAAGATCCCGGTGAGCAGGCCGAGCACCGGGCCCGGGACGGGGATGGCGGCGCGCGCGTCCGGGGTGATCCCGTCGAGGATCCACGCGAAGAACGTGCCCCCGACGGCGGGGCTCTGCTTGCGGAACTCGCCCTCCATGGCCTTCACCTCGGGGTGGTCGGCGTGGTGGACGTAGAACGCCTCGAGCTCACGCTCCTCGTGGTCGAGGTGGGTGAGGGTGGCCGCCCGCAGGTCGTCCATCGCCTCCCGGGCCGCCTCGGCCCGCCGCCGGCTGGGGTCGCGGACGAGGCCGTTCATCTCCTCGCGCGCGATCTCGAGCGCCCCCGCCATCACCTCGTGCTCGGCATCCATCTGGTCGAGCAGGTCGCGGGTGATGCCGGCCCGCTCGAGGTGCGGCCACGCGGTCTCGTGCTCGCCCTGGTGGTGGTGGGTCAGCTGGGCGTCGAAGTTGGCCCAGGCCCGGCCGAGCGCGGCGGCCCGCGCGGCATCCCCGTCGGAGAAGGCGTCCAACGCGCTGACGAAGCGGTCGAGGTCGCGCCGGAAGGCCCCGTGGATCACCCTGTTCATGCTCATCGTCGGCATCGTCCAAGGGTAGGGACGCACGCCGATGCTGAAAAGGGCCTCGCGACAGTCTCGTTCAGCGGTCGGTGCCGGTGGGTCGCCGGTCAGCGCGCCTCGGAGCCGGCCCGCGGGAGGGCCACCTGGGCGGCGACGACCGCGATGCCGGCGATGCCGACGAACCAGCCCCACCACGGGTAGCCCCCCTGGAGCAGCCCGTAGGCGGTGAAGAGGCACAACAGCGCCGACACCACCAGGCGCGGCGTGGTGGCCAGCCGCCGCTTGGCCCTGGGTGCCATGAACAACCCCCAGAACGCGAGGACGCCGGCCGTCGCCACCGCCGCCGCGAGCCAGCCCGCGAGGCCGCCGCCGCCCGCCTGGTAGAAGATCAGCGCGACCCCGCCGAACAGCGCGAGCTCGACCGCGAAGGCGACCACGGCGAGCGCCAGCAGGCTCGGCGTCGACACCAGGTCGGGCCCGTGGCCGGGCGTGGGCGTGCTCCGGCTCCGGGGCGTCGTCGCTCACGGCTTGGTCACGAGGTCGCGGGTCACCTCACCGGCGGCGGCGGTGCGGTGACCGGCGTACCGCTCGGGGGCGGGGGCACGACCGGGCTGGCGGGCGGCGATCGAGGCGCCGCTGAGCCGCTCCTGCGGCGATCTTCTCCTGCAGCCGGATGATGCCCTGCAGCAGGGCCTCCGGCCGGGGCGGGCAGCCGGGCACGTAGACGTCGACCGGGATGAGCTGGTCGACGCCCTTGGTGACGGAGTACGAGTCCCAGTACGGCCCACCGGAGTTGGAGCAGGCGCCGAACGAGATGACGTACTTCGGCTCGGGCATCTGGTCGTAGAGCCGCCGGATGGCCGGGGCCATCTTGTCGGTGACCGTGCCCGAGACGATCATCAGGTCGGCCTGGCGCGGGCCGGGGGCGAAGGGGATGACGCCCAGCCGCATGAAGTCGTGCCGGCCCATCGAGGTCGCGATGAACTCGATGGCGCAGCACGCGAGCCCGAAGTTGAAGACCCACAGCGAGTAGCGGCGGCCCCAGTTGAGCACGACCCGGATCGGCTTCGGGGCGTGCTCGGCGACGGGCCCCACCCGGGGCATCGGCAGGTCGACGCTCACGAGTGGCACCCTAGCCCCATGAGCCGGGCGCGGGCGGGGTGGCAGGGCCCGTCCTGGCGGATCGGGCTGGGTGCCACCGAGGCCCCGGTCGGCGACGACGCCCTGCTCCCGCCGGAGCGCACGCTGGCGCCGGGTGCCTCGGCGGAACGCCGGGCCCAGCTCGCCGCCGGGCGGCACTGCGCGCACCTCGCCCTGTCCTGCCTCGACCCGGGCCTGGCCCGCGTGCCGGTGCTCGCGGACCCCCGCGGCGCACCGCTGTGGCCGGCCGGCACGGTCGGCAGCATCAGCCACTGTGCCGGCTGGACCGGCGCCGCGGTGGCGCGCTCACGCGGCTCCCGGCACGGGCGCGGCATCCGCGCCATCGGTCTGGATGCCGAGCCGATCGCCCCGCTCCCGGCCGGGGTTCTCGACGTCGTCGCCTCGCAGGCCGAGCGCGAGGTGGTCGCGCGGCTGGGCTGGTGAGCAGCCCGGCATCCCCTGGGACACACTGCTGTTCAGCGCCAAGGAGGCGACCTACAAGGCGTGGTACCCGCTGACCGGCACCGTGATCGGGCACGACGCGGTGCGGGTCGACCTGTCGCCGGCGGGCTCGTTCACGGCCGTCGCGAGGGCGGACGACGCGAGCGGGCGCGAGGTCGTGCACCGGGTGCGCGGGCGCTGGGTGCTCGGGCCGCGAGTGCTCGTCGTGCTCGGCGTCGTGGGCTGACCTGGAACGTGGGTGAAGACCGTCGGCTGGGCGAGGATCTTCACCCACATCAGCGGGCCGTCGCGGGCGCGGGGACCAGCGGGGGCAGGGCGCGCTCGCGCAGCCACGGGCCGAGCAGGGCCACGGGGTCGACCGCCGTCTCGTCGCGCACCAGCTCCTCGAAGTCGGCCGTGGTGACGACGCCGTAGCGGTGGACGTCGACCCAGGCCCGCAGCACGGCGAAGAAGAGGTCGTCGCCGACGGCGCGGCGCAGGGCGTGCAGCGTGAGGGCGCCGCGCTTGTAGACCCGGTCGTCGAACATGTGGTCGGGGCCCGGGGTCGGTGAGCACGAGGTCCTGGGGCAGCCGCGCGAGCAGGGCGTGGTGGCGCTCGGCCTCCTCCTGCGGCCGTCGTGCGGCCCGACGCCTCCGACCACAGCCACTCGGCGTAGCAGGCGAAGCCCTCGTGCAGCCAGATGTCGCGCAGCGACGCGGCGGTGACGGTGTTGCCGAACCACTGGTGCGAGAGCTCGTGGGCGATGAGCCGCTGCGTCGTCCCAGTCACGGGTCGAGGTGGTTGGAGCCGAAGGTCGACAGCCCCTGCGCCTCCAGCGGGATCTCGAGGTCGTCGTCGGTGACGACCACGGTGTACGCCTCGAACGGGTAGGGGCCGAACAGCGCGGAGAAGGTCTCGAGCATCCGCGGCTGGTCGGCGAACGCCAGCTCGCACCGGCCGGCATCCGCGGCGGGTGGCGCGGCGAGCGCGCTGGGCGCGGCGCCGCCGGGCTGGTGCTCGACGGCGTAGCGCCCGATCTGCACCGTGGCGAGGTAGGTCGCCATCGGCTCGGGCTGCTCGTAGACCCACGTCGACCCGGCGCCCGACCCGGCGCTCGGCCGTGAGCGTGCCGTTGGAGACGACGCGGTAGCCGGGGTCGGTGCGCACGCGTGATCCGGTAGGTGGCCTTGTCGGCCGTCCGGTCGTTGCACGGGAACCAGGTCGGGGCGCCGTGCGGCTGGGCGGCCACGAGCACGCCGTCGGTGAGCTCCTCCCAGCCGGTCGGGCCGTCGGGGCCGGGCATCGGGCGCGGGCTGGCCGCGGTAGGACGACCGCCACGGTGAGCTCGGCGCCGGCGGCGACCGGCGTGCGCAGCCGGATCCGGAGGCGCGAGGCGCGGTGCGTCCAGCGGGCCACCGTCGCGCCGGTCACCCGCAGCGAGGTGACCTCGAGGCGCGTGCAGGTCGAGCACGATCTCGGCGAGCGCGCTCGAGCGCGGTCAGCCGCACCACGGCCCGGCCGTCGAGGTGGTTGTCGGCGACCTTGTAGTGCAGGTCGAGGTCGTAGTGCTCGACGTCGTACCGGACGTCGCCGTGTCCGGGCAGGTAGGGGTCGCGCGCCGGTCACTCGTCGTCCTCCGTCCACGGGCCGATCGGGTTGCCGATCCACCGGGTCTTGTCGGGCACCGACTCGCCGCGCATCACGAGCGACACCGGGCCGACGGTCGCGTGCCTGCCGATCCGTGCGGCCGGCAGGATCACGCTGTTCGGTCCGAGGGTCCCGCCGTCGGCAGAGGTGACACGGTCCATGCGTCAGGACGCGGTCGTGGAACAGGTGGGTCTGCACGACGCAGCCCCGGTTGACGGTGGCGCCGTCGCGCAGGTCGATGAGGTCGGCCTCGGGGAGCCAGTAGGTCTCGCACCACACCCCGCGGCCGATCCTGGCGCCCAGCGACCGCAGCCAGAGGTTGAGCACCGGCGTGCCGGTGGCGGCGCGGGCGAACCACGGCGCCGCGACGACCTCGACGAAGGTGTCGGCCAGCTCGTTGCGCCAGACGAACGAGCTCCACAGCGGGTGCTCGCGAGGCGCGCATCCGGCCGACGAGCAGCCACTTGGCGAGCGTCGTGACGCCGGCCGCGACCAGCGCCGCGCGACGCATCAGCACCGGGCCGCCGAGCAGCACGGCCCACCACGGGCCGCGGTCGAGCAGGCCGTGCAGGGCGGCCACGACGAGCACGACGAGCAGCGACGTGCGACCATGACCGGCACCAGCCGGCACAGCTCGACCAGGGCGCGGCGCGACGCGCAGCCGGCGGGGCGGGGCGTAGGTGCGGCTGTCGTCGACCGTCGTCGCGCTCGCGGCGCAGCTGGGCGCGGCGGGCTGCCCAGCCACGACGTGCCGGCCTTGGCCTTCGTCGCGCCGCGGGGCGGCGGACAGCACCGCGACCAGGGCCTGCTTGGGCACCTTGCGGCCCGGGCGCGGCCATGCCGGAGTTGCCGACGAACGCGCGCTTGCCGACCTCGCACGTGCTCGACGCGCAGCCAGCCGCCGCCGAGCTCGTAGCCGCCGAGCAGGGTGTCGTCGGCGAGGAAGGCGCCGTCGCCGACCGTGGTCGAGCGGCGGGATCAGCAGCACCGTCGAGGCCTCGACGTCCGAGCCGACGTCGGCGCCCGAGGGCGCGCAGCCAGGCCGGGGTCAGCGAGCTGGAGTACAGCGGGAACAGCCAGGTGCGCGCCTCGTCGAGCACCCGCAGCATCGACCACGCCTGCCAGGCCGGCGCCCGTGCACCGGGTGGTGGCCGGCCTCGAGGCCGAGCGCGAGCAGCCGCACCGCGAGCCAGCACCAGCAGCGCGAGCACGACGACGGCCGACCACGGTCGCGAGCGGGCAGCCAGAGCAGCGCCGTGCGCACGGCATCCGGCGATGCCGTCCGCGTCGCCGCAGCGCGGGAGCCGCCACGGCGAGCGCCGGCGAGGACGGCCAGGATCGGGAGCAGCGAGAGCGACGACGGCCGATCGCGGCGTACGCCGGCCAGCCAGGCCGGCCGGTTCGCGCGGGCGCTCGTCGCCCACGGGCCGCGGGCGCCGTCCGCGAGAACGGGCCGGCGCGCCCGACCAGGCCTCGCCGTCGGGCACCGCGCCGAAGACCGCGGAGCCCGGCGGCGACCTCGGCGCCGTCGCCGACGTCGGCACCCGGGCAGCAGCGTGCTGCGCGCGCCGACCCGGGCGTCGGCGCCGACCCGCACCGCGCCGACGTGCAGCACGTCGCCGTCGAGCCAGTGGCCCGGCGAGGTCGACCTCGGGCTCGATCGAGCAGCCGTCGCCGAGGGTGAGCAGGCCGGTGACCGGCGGGACGCAGTGCAGGTCGACGTGCCGGCCGACCCGGCGCCGAGCAGCCGCGCGTAGACCTTGCACCAGCGGCGCCGCCGGCAGGTTGGCGGCGCCGAGCTCGTCGGCGAGGCGCTCGGCGAGCCAGAGCCGCAGGTGCACCTTGCCGCCGCGCGGGTAGGTGCCGGGGCGCGACGCCGGCGCAGCACGGCGCGGGCCGCGGCGGCGCCGAGCATGCATCCGGCCCGAGCGGGCTGACCAGCAGCAGCCAGCCGAGCAGCACCCAGCCCCAGCGCGACGTCGGGCAGCCAGTCGAGGCCGAAGCACGCCGCGGCCGACCAGGTGCTCCCGAGCGCCGACCCAGGTGAGCCAGCGCAGGGCGCCGATCGAGCGGCAGCCGGACGCGAGGCGAGCACCTGGCGCGGCCTGGGTCGCGACCGGCACCGGGCGGACCGGCGGCGTTCTGCCGGCCGGTGGGGGTCGCCATGTCGTCGAGCGCCGCGGCGAGGTCGCGCGAGGCCGGGGTGGTCGTAGACGTCGGCGACGGTGACCTCGGGGAAGCGCTCGCGCAGCCGGCACACGAGCTGGGCGGCGGTGAGGCTGCCGCCGCCGAGGTCGAAGAAGTCGTCGTCCGGGCCGGAGGGCGGCGCCGCCGAGGATGGCGGCCCAGTGGCCCGCGACCCACGCCGCCGTGCCCTCGACGCCGCGGTGCCTCGTCGGACGCCGCGGCGCCGGGTCGCGCCGGCAGCGGCCAGGGCAGCGCGTCGCGGTCGATCTTGCCCGAGGTCCGGGTCGGGAGGGTGTCGACCACGGCCAGCCGCGGGCACGAGCGCGGCCGGCATCGAGCTGCGCAGCGCGCTCGACGGCGGCCTTGGCGTCGAAGCCGGGCTCGGTCGTGACGTAGCCGACGAGCAGGCTGTTGCCCGGCCTCGCTGCGGCGCACCGCGGCCGCCGCGCCGCTCACCCCCGGCAGCGCGAGCAGCGCGCTGTCGATCTCGCCGAGCTCGATCCGCCGGCCGCCGACCTTGACCTGGTCGTCGGCGCGGCCGAGGAAGACCAGCCCCTCGTCGTCGAAGCGGACGAGGTCGCCGCTGCGGTAGGCGCGCTCCCAGCCCAGGCGTGGGCATCGGCGGCGTACTTCTCGGCGTCCTTGGCGGGGTCGAGGTAGCGGGCCAGGCCGACGCCGCCGATGATCAGCTCGCCGGGCTCGCCCGGCGGACGCGGTGGCCCGCTGCGTCGACGACGGCGAGGTCCCAGCCGTCGAGCGGCAGCCCGATCCGCACCGGCGGCTCGCCGGTGAGCCGGGCGCCGCAGGCGACGACGGTGGCCTCGGTGGGGCCGTAGGTGTTCCAGACCTCGCGGTCGTCGGTGGCGAGCCGGGCGCCGATCTCGGGCGGGCAGGCCTCGCCGCCGAGGATGAGCAGCCGGACGTCGGCGAGCGCCTCGGCCGGCCAGAGCGCCACGAGGGTGGGCACGGTCGACACGACGGTGATGTCGTTGGCGACGCAGCCACGGGCCGAGGTCCATGCCCGACTGCGGACCAGCGAGCGCGGCGCCGGCACCAGGCAGGCGCCGTACCGCCAGGCCAGCCACATCTCCTCGCAGCGAGGCGTCGAAGGCGACCGACAGCCCGGCCATCACCCGGTCGCCGGGCCCGAGCGGCTTGTCCTGCAGGAACAGCCGCGCCTCGGCGTCGACGAACGCCGCGGCGCTGCGGTGGCGACCGCGACGCCCTTCGGGGTGCCGGTCGAGCCGGAGGTGAAGATCACCCAGGCGTCGTCGGTGAGGTCGGGGTCCTCCTCGGGTGCCGGCTCCGCGGCATCCTCGGTCGAGAGGATGACGAGGTCGGTCGGTCACGACGGCGGCGACGCCGGCCTCGCCGAAGACCGAGCCGGGCCCGCTCGTCCGGGTCGTCGGGGTCGACCGGCACGTAGGCGGCGCCGGCGAGCAGGATGCCGACGATCGCGACGTAGAGGTCGGTCGTGCCGGACGGGATGCGCACGCCGACCCGGTCGCCCCGGCCGACGCCCTCGTCGCGCAGGGCGGTCGGCGACGTCCGCCGGCGGAGCTGAGCAGCTCGTCGTAGGTGAGCACCTCGCGGCCGTTGTCGATCGCCGGCGAGTCGGGGTGGTCGTCGGCGGTGGCGCGCAGCACGTCGACGAGCGTGCGCGGCTGTTGGGGCGCGGTCTGCGCGAAGCAGTGGGTCAGGGCCCGGCCCGGGTGGCTCCACGGTGCTCATTGTGGTGGGCGGGGGCTTCGGCGGTCAGGTCGTCCAGCGCAGCAGGCCGCGGCGGCCGGCGTGCACCAGGCCCACGAGGATGACGCCGACGAAGACGGCCACCTCGACCAGCGACGCGACGCCGAGGTCGGGGTCGCGGATGACCAGCGCCCACGGGAAGAGGTAGACCGCGTCGACGGCGAACACGACGTAGAGGAACGCGAAGGAGATGTAGCGGATCTGGCTCTGCGCCCAGCCGACGCCGACCGGGTCGACGCCCGACTCGTAGGTGCGCAGGCCCTTCTCGGTGACGGCGCGCGGGGCGACCAGGCGGCGGGCGATCATCGCCGCGGTGACCAGCAGGATGCCGGCCAGCACCACCGCCGCTGCCGCTGCGTAACCCTCCATGCTCGCCAGCGTAGCCACATCGTCGCGTCGGCGTCCGGTGCCGCCCGGGAGCAGCGGCAGAGCGTCCTGCGCGCGTCCGGCAGGGTGCCACCACGCACGTGCGGGGTTATTGCTGTCAGATCGCGCTCGTGACAGCCATAACCCCGCACGTGCGGGCTCGAGCACCCGGCGCTCCCCCGCATCGGCCCTGACAAACCTTCGGGGACCTCGTGGACACCCGTGAAGAGACACCGGCCAGCGACGTACGATGGATGACGCTGCGCCCGCGGCACACCCCCAGGCACAGCACCACCGACCTTTCGCCGACAAGACCCAGGGTGAACAGTGAGCAGCAAGACCGTCCACACGCTCGACCGCGTGGTGATCCGTTTCGCCGGCGACTCGGGCGACGGGATGCAGCTCACCGGAGACCGCTTCACCAGCGACACCGCCGCGATGGGCAACGACCTGTCGACGCTGCCGAACTTCCCGGCCGAGATCCGCGCCCCCCAGGGCACCCTGCCCGGCGTCTCCAGCTTCCAGCTGCACTTCGCCGACCACGACGTGCTCACCCCGGGCGACGCCCCCGACGTGCTCGTCGCGATGAACCCCGCGGCCCTGATGGCCAACCTCGGCGACGTCCCCCGCGGCGCGACGATCATCGTCAACACCGACGAGTTCACCACCCGCAACCTGGCCAAGGTCGGCTACACAGACCAGCCCGGTCGACGACGGCAGCCTCGACTCCTTCCACGTGCACCCGGTGGCCCTGACGAGCATCACCGTCGAGGCCCTCGCCGACTTCCCGGGCCTGACCCGCAAGGAGAAGGAGCGGGCGAAGAACATGTTCGCCCTGGGCCTGCTCTCCTGGATGTACACCCGCCCCACCACCGGCACCGAGGACTTCCTCACCCGCAAGTTCGGCGCCCGCCCGGACATCCTCGCGGCGAACCTCGCCGCCCTGCGCGCCGGCTGGAACTACGGCGAGACCACCGAGGACTTCGCCTCCTCCTTCGTCGTCGCCCCCGCGAAGATGCCGCCGGGCACCTACCGCAACATCACCGGCAACACCGCGCTCGCCCTGGGCCTGGTCGCCGCGGCCCACCGCGCCGGCCTCCCCCTCGTGCTCGGCTCGTACCCGATCACCCCGGCCTCCGACATCCTGCACGCGCTCGCCGCGCTCAAGCGGCACGGCGTCACGACGATGCAGGCCGAGGACGAGATCGCCGGCATCGGCATCGCCCTCGGCGCCAGCTTCGGCGGCGCCATCGGCGTCACCACCACGAGCGGCCCGGGCGTCGCCCTGAAGTCCGAGTCGATCGGCCTGGCCGTCTCGCTCGAGCTGCCGCTGGTCATCGTCGACGTGCAGCGCGGCGGACCCTCCACCGGCCTGCCCACCAAGACCGAGCAGGCCGACCTGCTCCAGGCCATGTTCGGCCGCAACGGCGAGTCGCCCGGTGCCGATCGTCGGCGCCCCAGACGCCCGCCGACTGCTTCCGCGCCGCGATGGATGCCGTGCGCATCGCCACGACCTACCGCACCCCGGTCTTCATCCTGTCCGACGGCTACCTCGCCAACGGCTCCGAGCCGTGGTCGCGTGCCCGACGTCGACAGCCTGCCCGACCTGCACGTCGAGTTCGCCAGCGAGCCCAACGGCACCGACCCCAAGGGCGAGCCGACCTTCCACCCGTTCCTGCGCGACGAGGAGACCCTCGCCCGCCCGTGGGCCGTGCCCGGCACCCCCGGCCTCGAGCACCGGATCGGCGGCATCGAGAAGGCCGACGTCACCGGCAACATCAGCTACGACCCCGACAACCACGACAAGATGACCCGCCTGCGCCAGGCCAAGATCGACGGCATCGTCGGTGCCCGACCTCGAGGTCGACGACCCGAGCGGCGAGGCCCGCGTCCTCGTGCTCGGCTGGGGCTCCACCTACGGCCCGATCGCCGCCGCCACCCGCGTGGTGCGCAACGCCGGTCACCCCGTGGCCCGCGCCCACCTCACCAACCTCAACCCGTTCCCGAACAACCTCGGCAAGCTCCTGCGCGACTACGACCGCGTCGTCGTGCCCGAGATGAACCTCGGCCAGCTCGCGATGCTGCTGCGCGCCGAGTTCCTCGTCGACGTCCGCTCGCACACGTCGGTGCGCGGCCTGCCGTTCTCCACGGTCGAGCTCGCCGACGTCATCTCCACGACCCTCGAGGAGCTCTCGTGACGACCACCGACATCGGGATGCCGGTCAGCGGCCTGCGCTCGATCCCGCACCTTCCCGACGACGCCGGCAAGCAGACCAAGCGCGACTTCACCTCCGACCAGGAGGTGCGCTGGTGCCCCGGCTGCGGCGACTACGTCATCCTCGCCGCCGTGCAGTCCTTCCTGCCCGAGCTCGGGCTCAAGCGCGAGAACATCGTCTTCGTCTCCGGCATCGGCTGCTCGAGCCGCTTCCCGTACTACCTCGACACCTACGGCATGCACTCGATCCACGGCCGCGCGCCCGCGATCGCCACCGGCCTGGCCACCAGCCGCCGCGACCTGTCGGTCTGGGTCGTCACCGGTGACGGCGACGCCCTGTCGATCGGCGGCAACCACCTGATCCACGCGCTGCGCCGCAACGTCAACATGACGATCCTGCTGTTCAACAACCAGATCTACGGCCTCACCAAGGGCCAGTACTCCCCCACGAGCAAGGTCGGCCAGGTCACCAAGTCGACGCCCGGCCGGGTCGGTCGACAACCCGTTCAACCCGGTGTCGCTGGCGCTCGGCGCCGAGGCGACCTTCGTGGCGCGGGCGATGGAGAGCGACCGGGCCGAGCTCACCGGCATCCTCAAGGCGGCCGCCGAGCACCGGGGCACCGCGCTGGTCGAGATCTACCAGAACTGCCCGATCTTCAACGACGGCGCCTTCGAGGTGCTCAAGGACCGCAGCCAGCAGGATGCCCGCATCGTGCGGCTGCGCACCGGCGAGGCCGTGTCCGTCGGAGTCGAGGGCGAGCGCAGGCTGCTGGTGCGCAAGGGCGACGGCACGATGAAGTTCATCGCCGAGGCCGAGGCGGCCAGCGGCGAGGCGGGTGCCGTGGTCGTGCACGACCCCACCCTCGACGACCCGTCGCAGGCCTTCCAGCTCTCGCGGCTCGACACCCCGGAGATGTCGCACGTGCCGATGGGCATCTTCCGCCAGGTCGCCCGGCCGACCTACGACGACCTGGTCCGCGACCAGGTCGAGGCGGCCGTCGACACCGCGGGCGGCCCGGCCACCGACGCCGACCTCGCCGACCTGCTGCGCGGACGCGACACCTGGACCGTCGGGTGACCTCGCGCCCCCACCGGTGGACGGCGCGGTGGGCGGCGGGCCCGATCGCCAGCGACGAGGGCGAGCTGCGCAAGGGCACCGTCTACGGGTTCCTCGCGTACGGCATCTGGGGGCTCTTCCCGCTCTACTTCGCCGCCCTCAAGCCGTCCGGCGCGTGGGAGATCCTCGGCCACCGCATCCTGTGGACCCTCGCCGTCTGCGCCCTCGTGCTGCTCGTGCGGCGCGACCTCGGCTGGATCCGGCCGTTCATCGCCCGCCCCCGCCTGGTCGGCGGCATCACCATCGCCGCCCTGCTCATCGCCACCAACTGGACCATCTACGTGCTGGCCGTGCTCACCGGGCGCACCTACGAGGCGGCGCTCGGCTACTTCCTCAACCCGATCGTCACCGTGGCCCTCGGCGTGGTCGTGCTCAGCGAGCGGCTGCGCCCGCTGCAGTGGGCCGCCGTCGCGATCGGCGCGCTGGCCTCGGTCTACCTGGCGATCGCCGGCGGGGTGCTGCCGTGGATCTCGCTCAGCCTGGCCTTCTCGTTCGGCCTGTACGGCCTGACCAAGAAGAAGGTCGGCGCGAGCCTGGACGCGATGCACTCCCTGGCGGCCGAGACCACGGTGCTCGCGCCGATCGCCGTCGTCGTGCTCGGCATCCTCGTGGCGCGCGGCGAGACGACCTTCCTCGACCACGGCACCGGGCACACCTCGCTGCTCGTGCTGGCCGGGGTGGTCACCGCCGTGCCGCTGCTGCTCTTCGCCGCCGCCGCCCGACGCCTGCCGCTCGTGACCGTGGGCCTGATCCAGTTCGTCACGCCCGTGCTGCAGCTGCTCGTCGGGGTGCTCGTGCTCGGTGAGCACGTCAGCGCGCGGCTGTGGGTCGGCTTCGGCATCGTCTGGGTGGCGCTGGTGCTGCTCAGCATCGACTCGCTGCGCACCGCGAACAGCTCACGCCTCGAACGCCGCCGGGTCGCCGGCGCCCGACGGCACCGCAGGCGCCCGAGCCCTGCCCCTAGGAGCCCTGCTCGGGCAGCTCGTCGGCGAGCAGCTTGTCGAGCTGGTCGAGGGTCGCCTGCTGCTGGGCCATCAGCTCGCGCAGGTGCGCCACCCGCTCGCGGGTCTCGAGCACCTCGACCTCCTCCTTCGGGGGCTTCGGGGCGAGGAAGAGGTTGGCCAGGTAGCCGGTGAACGTGCCGAAGATGCCGACGCCGATGACGATGATGACCGCGCCGAGGATGCGGCCCCCCGTCGGTCACCGGGTACTGGTCGCCGTAGCCGACCGTGGAGATCGTGACGATGACGTACCAGAGGGCGTCCGAGGCGGTGGTGATGTTCGCACCCGGTGCGCTCTGCTCCAGGGCGCAGCATCCACAGGCTGCCGAACTCGAGCACCAGGATGCCCATGAGCAGCAGGGTGAGCAGCGCGCTGCCGGCCCGGTTGCGCATCAGCCGGTTGCCGATGACCCGGATGCCGTTCTCGCGCAGCAGCGCGGCCGACCCGCACCAGGCGGAAGACGCGCAGGATCTTCAGCTCGGGCAAGGGCAGGCTGGCCAGCAGGTCGGCCCAGCCGAACTGGCGGAAGAAGTAGCCCGACTCGCGACGGCGCCGTGACCAGCCGGTAGACGAAGTCGATGAACAGGATGACGGTCAGCACGACGTTCATCACGAGCAGCACGGTGTCGAGGCTCTCGTCCTCGACGACGTACATCAGCACCAGGTTGAGGATCGACAGCACCGAGACGGCGCCCACGAAGATCTCGTAGCCGACGTCCTTCAGCTCGTGCCGCTCCTTGTCGGGCCTGCCGGCCCGGCGCGACGAGAGGCGGCTCATGCGCCCATGCTGGCGCCGGGGACGCGCGCCCGGCATCACCCCGCGCGGGTGGACGGCACCGGCTCGAGCACCACCACCGCGGTCTCGTGCGGGCGGCGGGCCGCGTAGGCGTCGAGGTGCTTGTCGATCTCGGCCCACCGCGCCCACAGCCGGGCCCGCTCCTCGCCCTCGGCCGCACGGCCGGTGACCGCGAGCTGCGACCCGGCCAGCTCGGCGCGGGCCTCGGGGTGCGCCTGCAGGTTCAGCCACCACGCCGGCTCGGCGGGGCCCCAGCCGTTCATCGCCAGGGTGACGAGGTTGGGCCCGTCCTCGAAGTACCCCAGGATCACGTGGCGCGGCTGCCCGGTACGGCGCCCCGTGGTGGTCAGTCGCACGGTGCCCCACCGCTTCGTCGGCCGCCACAGGCCGAGGCGGCCGCCGGTGACGCGGATCAGGGCGCGGTGCAGCTGCCAGAACAGGCGGATGAACCAGCGCGGCGGAAGGCGCGGTGGGCGCTCGAGCTCGGTCATCAGGACGCTCCCTTCACGGCCGGCCCGGCCCGGTGCGGGCACGGCCCGGCACCCTCCATGCTCCTCCTGCCGAGGCGGTGCGAGCACTCACGTACCGTGGTGGCGCAGGACACCGTCGACCCGGCGGTTCCGGGAGAGGAACATCGATGAGGAGCCGGCTCGCCAGGTTCGTGCTCTGGGCCACCCGCTGGACCGCCGTCGGTGAGGTGCCCCGCACGGGGGTGCTCGTCGGCGCACCGCACACGTCCAACTGGGACTTCGTGATGATGCTGCTCATCATGTGGCGCGGCGACGTCACCCCGCGGGTGCTCATCAAGAAGGAGCTCTTCCGCGGCCCGCTCGCCTGGCTGCTGCCCCGGCTGGGCGGCATCCCGCTCGACCGCGAGAACCCCGGCGGCGTCGTCCGCGAGCTGGTGCGCGAGGCGAAGAGCGGCGAGCCGTTCCTGATCGTCCTGGCCGCCGAGGGCACCCGCACCAAGGGCGAGTACTGGAAGTCCGGGTTCTGGCGGCTCGCCCGCGCGGCGAAGCTGCCGATCTGCCTCGCGTTCATCGACGGCCCGTCGCGCACCTCGGGCTTCGGGCCGTCCATCACGGCGACCAGCGACGTCGTCGCCGACATGGACCAGCTGCGCGCCTTCTACGCCGACAAGCGCGGCATCCACCCCGAGCTGCGCACCGAGCCCCGGCTGCGCGAAGAGCTCACCGCCCGCGGCGGCGACCAGGCCTCCGCCTGACCGACGGCCACTCACCAGCGGTTCTGCACGTCCTCCGCCCAGCCCGAGGATGCCGTCGACGCGCACCCGCTCGCCCGCGTCGTCGCTCATCCAGCCGGTCCAGTGCCCGAAGCACTGGTCGGCCCGCTGGGCGAGCACGCCGAGGTTGGTCGAGGAGGCGTGGTCCCAGAACGGCGTGAAGGTGAGGTCGGCGAGCTCGCCGTGCACCCGCCACGGCGCCAGCCAGTCGCCCGGGTCGTAGTCCCAGGCGAGCTCCTCGCTCACCTTGTGCACCCGACCGTCGACGACCAGGGCGTTCTCGGTCGACCCGGTGCCGAAGGTCCACCGGCCGCCGACCTGCACGCCGACCACGTGGCCGTCGACCACGCCCGACCCGGCACCCCAGTTCCAGTGCATCGAGTACGGCCACCGACCCCGCCCGTGGTCGAGCACCGCCCACGACCCACCGGCCGGCACCGGGTGCTCGACGCCGTCGACCCACAGCCGGCCGACCGCGGGCCGCGCGACGTCCTTGACGGTGTACTGGAACAGCCGGGGCGACCACGGCACGACGACCCCCATCGCCTCGTGGCCCGGCGGACGCTCGGCGAGCACCTCCAGCCGCAGCCGCGGTGCGGTCACCGCGAGCCGGGTGCCCTCGGGCACCGGCTCGATGTCGACCGAGAGGTCCTTGGTGCGGGCCCGGGCCGGGCCGGCATCCAGCCGGGCCGGGAGGGTCGCGCCGCGGGCCAGCGGGTCGATCGCGTCGTGGCTGACCGTCTCGCCGGTGCGCCGGTCGTGCACCCAGATGGCGTGCACCCCGGCGTAGTCGAGCGACGACACGGTCACCCCGACCAGGTGGGTCGGCGTCGTGACGGCCCAGTACTCCCAGCGCTTGTTGCGCCCCCAGCCGTACCGGCCGGTGCCGATCCGGCTGGTGTCGTGCAGCGGATGCCGGGTCCACCCGACCGCGGCCGGGTTCAGCCGCCCGTTCGGCCGGCAGAGGGCCACCTCGGCGGTGATCTCGCGCTCGGGCACGATCACCGTCGTCACGCGTCCAGCAGGTGCGCGACGTGCTCGTTGGTGAACAGGTGGCCCGGGTCGAGCCGCTCACGCACCGCGCGGAAGTCGTCGAACCGCGGGTAGAGCTCGCGCAGCCGCTCGGCGCCGAGGGTGTGCACCTTGCCCCAGTGCGGCCGGCCCGCGTGCTCGGCGACGATCGCCTCGAAGGCGGCGAACAGCGGGCGCGGGTCCATCCGGTGGTACTGGTGCACCGCGACGTAGGCGTTGTCCCGCTCGTACGCCGTCGACAGCCACACGTCGTCGCCGGCGATGAAGCGCACCTCCACCGGGAAGGGCACCGGCGCCTTGGTGCGGGCGAACCAGGCCCGCAGCTCGGTGAGCACCGCCTCGACGGAGTGCCGCGGTACGGCGTACTCGCTCTCGACGAACCGCACGTCGCGCGCGGAGCAGAACACCTTCCACGAGTCGTCGGCGAACTCGCGCGAGCCGAGCATCCGGGCGCTGAGCCGGTTCATCGCGGGCACCAGGGCGGGCCGCGCGGCGCCGAGCCGGTTGGCGACCTCGAAGAACCGGTTCGCGAGCAGGTCGTCCTCCAGCCGCGAGCGCCAGGCCGGCAGCGGGGGCGGGCCCTCGCCCGGCCCGACGACGTCGTTGCGCTTGGTGGCCACCCGGTCGGTGTGCGGGAACCAGAGCAGGTCGAGGTGGTCGGTGGCGTCCGCCTCCTCCTGGAGCACGGGCAGCAGGTCGGTGAGCGAGGCGGCCCCCTCCTTGGCGTGCAGGCGGTAGGCCGGCACGCACTGCAGCTCGACCTCGGTGACCACGCCCAGCGCGCCGAGCCCGACGGCGGCCGCGGCGAACACGTCCGGCTCGACCTCGGCCGAGCACTCGAGCGTCGACCCGTCGGCGAGCACCAGGGTGAGCCCGCTGACCGCCGCGGCGATGCCCTGGCGCCGGGTGCCGGTGCCGTGGGTGCCCGTGGCGATCGCGCCGCTGATCGTCTGCCGGTCGATGTCGCCGAGGTTCGGCAGGGCCAGCCCGAGCGCCTGCAGCGCCGGGTTGAGCACGTGCAGCGGGGTGCCGGCGAGCACGCGCACCCGGCGTCGCTCCCGGTCGATGCCGATCACGCCGCTCAGCCGGTCGACGTGCAGCAGCAGGCCGTCGGTCGCGACGAGCGGGGTGAACGAGTGGCCCGACCCGGCCACCCGCACCCGCTGCCCGCTCGACGCGGCCCGCCGCACGGCATCCGCGACCCCGGCGACCGACCCGACGTGCTGCACCTCCGCCGGGGTCGCACTCACGTTGCCGACCCCAGTTGCGCCACTCACTCACCCGAAGTTCCTTCCTTCACCGCGGTACGACGGAACCGTGCCGACGAGCTCGCCCCCGGCGACGAGGTGCACGCGCGTCGAACCGCTCGAGCAGCTCGCCGGCCTTGGCGCCCCGCATCCAGACCCGGTCCCCGATCCGCAGCCCGTCGGCGTCCTCGCCGTGCAGCGGGGTCTGCACCTCGCCGGTCGCCTCGGTGCGCACCAGCTTCAGCCCGCGCCGCACCGGCGACGGCACCCGCGACCAGCCGGGCTCGCCCGCTCGCGACGTAGCCGCCGCCGAAGGCCGTGACGTAGCCCGGCGCCGGGCGCCGCACGACGGGGAGGGCGAACGCCATCGCCGGCCGTGGGGTGAAGTCGTCGTAGCCGTCGAAGAGGGTCGGGGCGTAGAGCCCGGAGCCGGCGGCCAGCTCGGTGACCACCCGGTCGCCGCCGAACCGGTGCAGGCTGCCGGTGCCACCGGCGTTGACGAACCGCAGGTCGGTCTCGCCGCGCACCGCGGTCGACCACCGCGCGCGCCGCTCCCCCAGCTCGCGCACCGAGCGGCGCTTCATCGTGCGGATGTGCGGCCCGGCATCCGGGAGTCCTGCGACCTGGGCGTCGTAGAACATCACGCCCCGCACGTCGAGCCCGACGCCCAGGGCCGCCCGCACGACGGCGAGCGCCTGCTCGGGCCCGCGGGTCGGGGAGCGCCGCACCCCGAGGTGCACCCGACCGACCCGCAGCGACGCGTCGCAGTCGAGCGCGACGCCCAGCCCGGCGACGTCGGCCCCGAGGGTGTCGCGCAGCCAGCGCACGTGCTCGACGGAGTCGATCGTCAGGGTCACCTCGGCCCGCAGCAGGTCGTCGGTGGCGACCGCCCGCAGCGCGGCCTCGTCGACCGACGGGTAGGCGACGAACACGTCGCGCGACCCCGGCCTCCACGAGCCAGACCGCCTCGGGCACGGCATACGCCATCACCCCGGCGAAGCCCGGGCGGGCGAGCACCCGGTCGAGCAGGGTGCGGCAGCGCACCGACTTCGAGGCGACCCGGATCGGCAGCCCGCCGGCCCGCTGCACGAGGTCAGCAATACTGGTTATGTCTATGGCGTGCCTGGACTCGTCGAGTATTGCTTA